>NZ_RCZP01000035.1 GCF_006438825.1 Muricoccus nepalensis | reverse complement strand
CGTCGGCGGCCCGGGAACGCGGCCGGTGTCGAGCGCCTCGCTCGCATGATCGAGGACGCGACCCGCCGCGGCGCCTCCATCACGCAGCGGCTGCTCACCTTCTCGCGCCGGGCGAGCTGCGGGCCGAGGCCGTCGAGGTGTCGGCCCTGCTGACCGGGCTGCGCGAGGTGCTGGCACACACGCTGGGCGCCGGCGTCGAGACCGTGGTTGCGGTCACGGCGGGTCTCCCGCCGCTGCTGGCGGACCGCGGGCAGCTCGAAACGGTGCTGGTCAACCTCGCCACCAACGCGCGCGACGCGATGCCGGGTGGCGGCCGCCTCACCTTCTCGGCGAGCGAGCGGAGGATCCCGGACGGTCCCGCCGAGCGCCTGCCACCGGGCGCCTACCTCCGCCTCCTCGTTGAGGACACCGGCACCGGCATGGACGCCGCGACCCTCGCCCGGGCCATGGAGCCGTTCTTCACGACCAAGGGGGTGGGCAAAGGCACCGGCCTCGGCCTGGCGATGGCGCGCGGCTTCGCCGAGCAGTCGGGCGGCGCGCTGACCGTCTCGAGCGAGCCCGGGCGCGGAACCGAGGTCGCGCTCTGGCTGCCGGTCACGGACCCGACCGCGGACGGGAGCGCGCGCGTCACGGCAGCGAGCGTGAGGGACCCGGTCGCCGGGCGCATCCTGCTGGTCGATGACGAGGATCTCGTGCGCGAGGTGCTCGCCGAGGAGCTGGCGGACGATGGCTACGGGGTTGTGCAGGCCGAGGGCGGCGCGACCGCGCTCGCGCTGCTCGAGGCCGGCGAGGCGGTGGACCTGCTCGTCTCCGACCTCTCCATGCCGGGCCTCGACGGGGTGGCGCTGATCCGCGAGGCGCAGCGACGCCGCCCCGGGCTGCCGGCCATCCTGCTGACGGGCTACGCCGGCGACGCGGCGGCGCTGGCCCTGGACGGCGCGGTGCGCGGATCCTTCAGTCTGTTGCGCAAGCCGGTCAGCGAAGCACAGCTCACCGACCGCGTGGCAGCCCTTCTGGGTGCCCCACGGTCAAGATAGCACCGAGCCGTTCTGCGGCGGCTCTTGGCGTCAACGGCGTCGAGCGCGCTCCGCGCTATCCGCGCATGCTCCTCGATGCCCCCGCCAGGCAGGATCAGGCCGCGAGCGTGTTGAGCCCTGTGATATCGCTCAGGCTCTGCGTCACACCAGCGACGCCCTGGGCGGCGTGCTGCATGTTGACGGAAATGTCGCGCGTCACGGCACTCTGCTGCTCCACGGCATCCGCGACGTTGGTCACCATCTCACCAATCGAACCCACCGAGGCGTTGATCGCTGCCAGTGCCTCAACCACCTGCCGGGACACCTGCTGCATCGCACCGATCTCGGCTGAGATCTTGCTGGTCGCCTCCGCCGTTTGCGAAGCAAGACTCTTCACCTCTCCCGCAACAACAGCGAAGCCCCGTCCCGCTTCGCCGGCCCTCGCGGACTCAATAGTGGCGTTCAGCGACAGAAGAGATACCTGATTGGCGATGCGCTGGATGAACTGAACCACGGCTCCCATGGACTGGGCCGCCTCGCGGAGGTTGGTCGTTGCTTCGTCGGCGACTGCAGCGCGATTGCGGATCTGGTCAATCATCCCGCGGGACCGAGCGACGTTGCCGGAAATGCCGGCCACGGACACCGACATCTCCTCGGCCGCCGCCGCAACCGCCTCCACCTTGCCGAGGGTTTCCTCCGCGGCAAGGGTGGCCACCCGGCGGGCCGTCATTTGCCCCGTCACGTCGGCGGCGTACTTGACCACCTTGAAAGGACGCCCTGCCATGTCATGGATGCAGGTATACGTTGCGCGGATCCAGACCTCACGGCCGCCCTTGCCGAGGCGGCGGTACTCCGCGGCGAGCGACTCTCCCTCTGCCAAGCGCTGCCAGAACTGGCGATAGGCAGGTGTCTCGGCCTCCTCTGGATCCACGAAGATCCGGTGGTGCTTGCCGCGCACCTCGTCGAGGCTGTAGCCCATGGCATTCAGGAAGACGCGATTTGCCTCGAGGATGGTGCCGTCGAGCGTGAAGTGGATCACCAGTTGCGAGGCGTTGATCGCCGTGATCTGTCCTTCGTAATCGGCTTGGCGGAGCCGGTCAGCGGTCACGTCGGTGGCGTACTTGACGACTTTGACGACCTGACCAGCGGGATCGTGGATTGGCGTGTAGGTGGCCCGGATCCAGACCTCTCGGCCCTCTTTCCCAAAGCGCCGGAACTCGCCAGACGCGGCCTTGCCCTCCCTGAGATCCGCCCAGAAGGCCTTGTAGGACGAGGCGCTCGCGTCAGCGGGATCGAGAAAGATACGATGGTGCTGTCCTCGGATCTCATCGAGGGTGTAGCCCATGGTCCGCAGCAACAAGGAGTTGGCGGTCAGCACGGTTCCGTCGAGCGCGAACTCGATGATGGCCTGGGTAGCAGAGATAGCAGTTGCCTGTGCCTCGATGTCGGCTAGGCGCAGCTTCTCCGCCGTTATGTCGGTGGCAATCTTCACGACCGCCGCGACCTTGCCCGTGCGCGAAAGAACGGGATCGTAGGAAGCCTGGATCCAGATATCCTGACCAGCCTTAGTTCGGCGGCGGAACTCGCGCGTCTGGGGTTCACCCCGGTTCAGCGCCGCCCAGAACTGCAGGTAAGCCTCGGATGTGGCCTCGGCCGGGTGGACAAACATGCGATGGTGCTGGCCTCGGATGTCCAATCCTTCGTAGCCAAGCAGCTCAAGGAAGATCCGGTTCGCCGATTGGATGGTGCCGTCGACGGAGAACTTGGCAATAGCGTGCGACCGGGCGAACGCGTCGAGAGTTCGAGCTGCCTCGGAACGTGGCAGGAGGGATGCCAGTGGCGACATGCAACAGTTCTCGGATGGCGGATCGGGCAGCTTAGCGTTTCGCGCTTTAAGAAAGGATTGCTTGCTCGCTGGGTGTACAGCGTTGTGCCAACACATCATCCTTCAAGCGATGGTCCGGCTCGAGGCTCTGCAGCGCCTGTGAAGGGCAGCAGCCGGGGGGTCGCACAGGATCCGCGCGTAGCGCGCTGCCTAAACGGGTTCTTCAAGAAATTACGGCAGGTTGGATCACGACGTTCATCCGAAAGCCCCACGACCTATGACACGCTGGCTTGCCTCCTGGCCCATCGCGCTTCGCCTCCACCTCTGCACGCTCGTTGCCGTGCTCGGGCTGGTCGGCCTTGCCGCCTACGAGGTGAGGGGCCGCTCGGAGGAGCTGGAGCGGAACCGGATCGGCCTGCTGCGCGCCGTGGTGGACACCGCGCTCGCCACCGCGAAGCGCTTCGAGGCGGAGGAGAAGGCGGGCCGGATGGACCGCGACGCCGCCCAGGAGGCCGCCGCCGCCGCCATCCGCGCCATCCGCTACAGCGGCCAGGAGTACCTCTGGATCAACGACGCCGAGGTGCGCCCGCNGCCTCCTGGCCCATCGCGCTTCGCCTCCACCTCTGCACGCTCGTTGCCGTGCTCGGGCTGGTCGGCCTTGCCGCCTACGAGGTGAGGGGCCGCTCGGAGGAGCTGGAGCGGAACCGGATCGGCCTGCTGCGCGCCGTGGTGGACACCGCGCTCGCCACCGCGAAGCGCTTCGAGGCGGAGGAGAAGGCGGGCCGGATGGACCGCGACGCCGCCCAGGAGGCCGCCGCCGCCGCCATCCGCGCCATCCGCTACAGCGGCCAGGAGTACCTCTGGATCAACGACGCCGAGGTGCGCCCGCGCCTCGTCATGCACCCCTTCCGCCCCGACCTCGAGGGCAAGGACGTCGCCGATCTGCGCGACCCCACCGGCTTCGCCCTCTTCAGCGCCTTCGCCGAGCGCGTGCGGACGTCGGGCGGCGGCGTCGTCGGCTATCTCTGGCCGCGGCCGGGCGCGGAGGCGCCGGTCGAGAAGCTCTCCCTCGTCGCGGGCTTCGCCCCCTGGAACTGGGTGATCGGCACGGGCGTCTACGTCGACGACCTGCGCGCCGCGCAGCGCGCGCTGATGCTCCAGGGCGCGCTGGCGGCCGGCCTCGCGGCCCTGGTCGTCGCGCTCCTCATCTCCCTCGTCGCCCGCAGCATCACGCGGCCCCTCGCCGTCACCACGGCCGCGACCGCCGCCATGGCCGACGGCGACCTCGACCGCCCCGTGCCGGGCACCGACCGCGGGGACGAGCTGGGCCTGCTCGCCCGCGCGCTGGAGACCTTCCGCGAGGGCGGGCTGCGCACGCGGCGCCTGGAGGCACAGGCGCGGGCCGAGCGCGCCGCGCGGGACAGCCGCCAGGCCGCGATCGAGCGCCACACCCAGGACTTCGGCGCCTCGGTCTCGGGCGTCCTCGCCATGCTCGCGCGCTCGGCCGACGAGATGCGCGGCGCGGCCGGCGAGATGGCCGCGGTGGTGGAGCGCACGCGGAGCGGCGCGACCAGCACGGCCGCGGGGGCGGAGGACTCCTCGCGCAACCTCGCGACCGTCGCGGCCGCGACCGAGGAGCTGAGCGCGACGGTGGCCGAGATCGCCCGCCAGATGGCGCGCAGCACCGAAGCCGCCCGCGCCGCGGTCCGCCGGGTGGAGGCGACGGACGCCGCGGTGCGCGGGCTGAGCGACGCCGCCGGGCAGATCGGGGAGGTGGTGAGCCTCATCACGGAGATCGCCGGGCAGACGAACCTCCTCGCCCTGAACGCCACCATCGAGGCTGCGCGCGCCGGGGAAGCCGGGCGGGGCTTCGCGGTGGTCGCCTCGGAGGTGAAGCAGCTCGCGGCCCAGACCGCGGGCGCGACGGACCGCATCGGCGAGCAGATCCGCAGCATCCAGTCCGCCACCGGCGAGGCCGTGGCCGCCGTGCGCGAGGTAAGCGAGGCGATTGACGAGGTGGAGACGATCGCAACCGCCATCGCCGCCGCGGTGGAGCAGCAGGGCGCGGCAACGCGCGAGATCGCCTCCAGCGTGGGGAACGTCTCGCAGACCACCGACGAGGCGACCCGCTCCATGCGCGGGGGCGCGTCCCGGGCCGCGGCGCCCGCGCCCGCCTCGTCGCCCCGGGGCTGCCCGAGGGCGGGGAGGAGGTGGAGATCCGCGACGCCAGCCGCGGCGGCGCCGCCCTCGCCTCTGCCTGGGAGCCCGCGCCCGGCACGCCGCTCGAGATGGCGGTGCCCGGCCTCGACGGCACCCTCCCCGCCCGCGTGGTCCGCAGCGGCAACGGCGCGGTCGCGATCGCCTTCCGCCAGGACACGACCAGCATGGGCCTGGCCGACCGGATGCTGGAGCGCATCGCCGGGCCGCCGCTCGCCGCCTGAGCCCTCAGGCGGCCTCCAGCGCGGCGATGTCGAGCCGCGTCATCCCCATCATCGCGCGCATGACCCGGTCCGCCCGCGCCCGGTCGGGGTGGCGCAGGAGCTCCGGCAGGACGCGGGGCACGACCTGCCAGGAGAGGCCGAAGCGGTCGGTGAGCCAGCCGCAGCGGCCGGTCTCCCCGCCCTCCGAGAGGGCCTCCCAGAAGCGGTCCACCGCCGCCTGCTCCTCGCAGGTCACGGTGAGGGACACGGCGGGGGAGAACGGGAAGGCGGGGCCGCCGTTGAGCAGGACGACCTCGTGCCCGTCGAGCGTGACGGTCGCGACGAGGACGGCGCCCTCCGGCCCGGGCCCCTCCGCTCCCTGGCGAAGCGGGGGACCGGCCTCGGCCGCGCGGCCGGCGCGGCGGAAGGCGGCGACGTAGAAGGCGGCCGCCTCCTCCGCCCTTCCGTCCAGCCAGAGGCAGGTGGCGATGCCGCCCATCCCCGCCTCAGCCCGCCGCCGCGGGGAGGGCCGCGAGGTCCATCCACATGGGCTCCCAGATATGCCCGTCGGGGTCCTCGAAGCTGCGGCCGTACATGAAGCCATGGTCCTGCTTCGGCCCGGGATCGGCGGCGCCGCCCCGCGCCGCGGCGGCCTCGACCATCGCGTCCACCTCGGCGCGGCTGTCGCAGGAGAGGCAGAGCAGAACCTCGCTCGCGGCGCGCGCGTCGGCCACGGGGCGCGGCGTGAAGCCCCGGAACTTGGCGTGGGTGAGGAGCATGACGTGGACGGTGTCGGAGAAGACCATGCAGGCCGCCGTGTCGTCCGAGAACCGGGCGTTCCGCGCGCCGCCGATCGCCTCGTAGAAGGCGACGGAGCGCGGCAGGTCGGCGACCGGCAGGTTCACGAAGATCATCCGGGCCATGGCGGCCTCCCCTCCCCTTGTGCTTGACGAGGCTGGCACGCAGGGTCACTTTCCGCAACCATGAAGTTAGAAAAAGTAACCTCCACTGAGCGGCGCCGCTGGTACGACGACGCCTGCGCGGCCGCCCACGCGCTCGACCTCGTCGGGGAGCGCTGGGCGCTGCTCGTCATGCGCGAGCTGGTCTTCGGCCCCCGCCGGTTCAGCGACCTGCGGGCCTCGCTGCCGGGGATCAGCGCCAACGTCCTCACCCAGCGGCTGGAAGGGCTGGAGGCCGCGGGGGTGGTCGCGCGGCGCCGCCTGCCGCCCCCCGCCGCGGCCCAGGTCTACGAGCTAACGCCCTGGGGGCGGGAGAGCGAGCCCATCTTCGTGGCGCTGGGCCGCTGGGCCGCGCGGTCGCCGCTGCACGACCCGACCCGGCCCCTCAGCGCGGCCTCGCTCCTGCTCTCCCTGCGGACGATGCTCGATCCCGACCGGGCGGAAGGGATCGAGGCGCGGATCGGGCTGCGGCTGGGGCGGGAGGCCTTCGCGCTCCACCTGCGGGAGGGGCATCTGGGGGTGGCGGCGGGCGAGGACCCGGCGGCGGACGCGGTGATCTCGGGCGAGCCCCCGGCCCTCGCCGCGGCCCTCTACGGCGGCCAGGCGCTGGAGGCGCTGGAGGAGGCGGGCGCGCTGCGGGTCGAGGGGGACCGGGTGCTCGCGCGCTGGTTCGTCACCCTCTTCCCGCTGCCGCCGAAGGCCGGGCCGGCCGCGGCTTGACCTTCCCATGATGGGAAGCCCCATCTTCCCCTCGAGGAAGGATCCCCCCGATGAGCACCATCGAAGCGACGCGCCTGAGCCTGCCCGTGGAGGGGATGAGCTGCGCCTCCTGCGCCGGGCGCGTGGAGCGGGCGCTGGCCGCCGTGCCGGGGGTGGAGGGCGTCTCCGTCAACCTCGCGACCCACCGGGCGACGGTGGAGGGCGCGGCGCTGGACCGGGCGGCGCTGCGGGAGGCCGTGGCGCGCGCCGGCTACGCCTCGCCCGAGGCGGTCACGGAACTCGACGTCGAGGGGATGAGCTGCGCCTCCTGCACCGGGCGGGTGGAGCGGACGCTGGCGGCGGTGCCGGGCGTGGACGGCGTCTCGGTGAACCTCGCGACCCACCGCGCCACCGTTCGCCACGCACCGGGCGCGGTGGGGCGGGACGCGCTGGAGGCCGCCGTGGCCGGGGCCGGCTACCGCCCCGTGCCCGAGCCGGCGCCCGACGCGGCCGCGGCGGAGGAGGCGCCCCCGCCGGGCGCGGGGGAGGAGGCGGGGCTGCGGCGGGACGCGCTCCGGGCCATCGCGCTCGCCGCGCCGCTCTTCCTCGTGGAGATGGGGGGGCACCTGCTGCCGGCGCTGCACCATGCCGTGGACGGGACGGCCTGGCGCTGGCTGGGACTTGCCCTGGCGACGGCGGTGATGTTCGGGCCGGGCTGGCGCTTCCACCGGACGGGCTGGCCCGCGCTGTTCCGCGGCGGGCCGGAGATGAACAGCCTCGTCGCCCTCGGCACGCTCGCGGCCTGGGCCTATTCGGTCGTGGTGACGCTGGCGCCCGGGCTGGTGCCGGAGGGGCAGCGGCACGTCTATTTCGAGGCCTCGGCGGTCATCGTCGCGCTGGTGCTGCTCGGGCGCTGGCTGGAGGCGCGGTCGCGCGGGCGGGCCTCCTCGGCCATCCGGCGGCTGCTGGATCTGCGGCCGGCGACCGCGCGGGTGGAGCGCGGCGGGGCGGAGGAGGAGGTGCCGGCCTCGGCGCTGCGCGTCGGCGACGTGATGCGGCTGCGGCCGGGGGAGCGGGTGCCGACGGACGCGGTGGTGCTCGAGGGCGAGAGCCATGTCGACGAGTCCATGGTGACCGGCGAATCCGTGCCCGTCCGCCGCGGCCCCGGCGACGCCGTGGTCGGCGGCACGGTGAACGGCCGGGGCGCGCTGCGGCTGCGCGCGACGGCGGTGGGCGCGGGCACTGTCCTCGCCCGCATCACGCGGCTGGTGGAGGAGGCGCAGGGGGGCAAGCTGCCGGTCCAGGCGCTGGCGGACCGGGTGACGCGGGTCTTCGTGCCGGCGGTGATCCTTGTCGCGGCGCTGACCTTCCTCGGCTGGCTGGCGGCGGGCGCCGGCCCGGCGGGGGCGCTGGTGCCGGCGGTCGCGGTGCTGATCATCGCCTGCCCCTGCGCGATGGGGCTCGCGACGCCGGTCGCGGTCATGGTGGGCACGGGGCGGGCGGCCGCGCTCGGCGTGCTGTTCCGGCGGGGCGCCGCGCTGCAGGCGCTGCGCGAGGTCTCGGTCGTCGCGATGGACAAGACGGGCACGCTGACCGAGGGGCGGCCGGTGCTGACCGACCTGGTTCCCGCGCCGGGCTTCGAGCGGGACGCGCTGCTGCGGCTCGTCGCCGCGGCGGAGGCTTCGAGCGAGCACCCGCTGGCCGGGGCGCTGCGGGAGGCGGCGAAGGGGATGGAGCTGCCGCGCGCCGCGAAGGTCGAGGCCGTGCCGGGCATGGGGCTGCGGGCCGAGGTCGAGGGGCGGCGGGTGGAGGTCGGCGCGGACCGGTTCATGGCCTCGCTCGGCCTCGACGTCGCGCCCTTCGCGGCGGCGGCGTCGCGGCTGGCGGAGGCGGGCCGCTCGCCCGTCTTTGCGGCGGTGGACGGGCGGCTGGCCGGGGTGCTCGCGATGGCGGACCCGCTGCGCGCGACGACGCCGGCGGCGCTGGCCGCGCTGCGCGGCATGGGGCTACGCCTCGCGATGGTGACGGGCGACAACCGCCGCACGGCGGAGGCGGTGGCGCGGCCACTCGGCCTCGACGCCGTGGAGGCGGAGGTGCGGCCCGAGGGCAAGGTGGAGGCGGTGCGCCGGCTGCGGGGCGCGGGGCGGATCGCCTTCGTCGGCGACGGCGTGAACGACGCGCCGGCGCTGGCCGCGGCGGACGTCGGCATCGCGATCGGCACGGGCACGGAGGTCGCGATCGAGAGCGCGGAGGTGGTGCTCATGTCCGGCGACCCGCGGGGCATCGCGACGGCGGTCTCGCTCAGCCGCGCGACGATGGCCAACATCCGGGGGAACCTGTTCTGGGCCTTCGCCTACAACGTGGTGCTGATCCCCGTCGCGGTGGCCGGGCTGCTCTCGCCCGTGCTGGCGGCGGCGGCGATGGGGTTGTCGAGCGTCTTCGTCGTCGGCAACGCGCTGCGGCTGCGGCGCGCGTCGTGAGGCGCGGGACGGGGCGCGGCGCATGAGGATCGGCGAGGCGGCGCGGGCGTCGGGCGTCTCGGCGAAGATGATCCGGCACTATGAAGCGGTGGGGCTGCTGCCGGCCGCGTCGCGCCGGGAATCCGGCTACCGCGACTACGGCGAGGCGGAGGTGCACGCGCTGCGCTTCATCCGCCGCGCGCGCGACCTCGGCTTCTCGCTCGCGGAGATCGCGGGGCTGCTCGCGCTCTGGGCGGATCGCGGGCGGGCGAGCGCGGAGGTGAAGCGGCTCGCGCTCCGGCACGTCGCGGATCTCGAGCGGAAGGCGCGGGACCTCTCGGCGATGGCGGACACGCTGCGGCGGCTGGCGGCGAGTTACCACGGCGACGCGCGGCCGGACTGCCCGATCCTCGAGGACCTCGCGGGGCACGCGCCGGGCGCGTGAGGCGACGGGGCGGAACGGCGGGCGGCGCTTCCCGGTAACGTGATGGTGACGAGCGTAGGCATGCCGGAACCGTTCAGGAATGCTCCGTGTAACGGGGGGCGATTCCGCGCCTTCCGAACGGGGGATGAGGACCAGATGATCAGGCTGCATTCGATGATGGGCGTCGCCGCGGTCGCGCTCGGGCTGCTCTCGGCCTGCGGGCAGACCACGCCGCCGCCCACGCCGACGACGGAGCCGATGCGCGGCGGCGCGCTGCCCGTCGGCCCCGCGAGCGCGGGCACCGGCAACACGGCCATCACGACCGAGCCGATGCGCGGCGCGCCGCTGCCGACCGGCACCGCGCGGCCGAACGCCGCGGGCAGCCCGGTCGGGATCGGCACCGAGCCGATGCGCGGCGGCTCGCTGCCGACGAGCACGGACCAGCGCCGCTAGGGCGCGCCCGGGCGGGCGCCGCCCGCTGAAGATCGCGACGAGGGCGGGGGCCGCGGGTCCCCGCCCTTTTTTCGTCGCGCGGGCGTCAGAGGTCCTCGAGGCGATCGACGTAGCGCAGGCCCGCCTTCTCCAGCGCAGGGCGCATGTCGTAGAGGTCGAGGCCGAGCACGCCCGAGGCGAGTTTCGCGCGCTTCGCCTCCTCGTTCGCCTGGCGACCCTCGGCGGCGGCGAGCGTCGCGGCGATGTCGGCGGCGGGGACCACCACCACGCCGTCGTCGTCGGCCACCACCACGTCGCCGGGCCGCACGGCGACGCCCGCGCAGACCACGGGGACGTTCACCGCGCCGAGCGTCGCCTTCACCGTGCCGCGGGCGGAGACGGCGCGCGACCAGACGGGGAAGTCCATCGCGCGCAGCGCGGCCACGTCGCGCACGCCGGCGTCGATGACGAGGCCGCGCACGCCGCGGGCCTTGAGCGAGGTGGCGAGGAGGTCGCCGAACATGCCGTCGGTGTTGTCGGTGGTGCAGGCGACGACGAGGATGTCGCCGGGCCGGCACTGCTCGACGGCCACGTGGATCATCCAGTTGTCGCCGGGCTGCGCCAGCACCGTGACGGCGCTGCCGGCGGCCGCTGCGCCCGGCCAGGCCGGGCGCATGTAAGGCTTCATCAGGTGGGGCGCGCGGCCGGACGCCTCGTGCGTGGTGGAGACGCCGAGCGGCGCGAAGCGGTCGATGGTGGCGAGGTCGGCGCGCGGGTTGTGGCGGACGACGACCGGCGTCATGCCAGCACCTCGACGGCGTCGGGGAAGATCGTCTGGTAGGCCTCGCCGTACTTCATGGACTTCCCGGAGTTGCGGCCGCCCTGCATGCCGCGGTTCAGCGCGACGCGCTCGTAGTAGTCCCAGAGGTGGCGCTGGGCGGGAAGCTGCTCGAAGGCCTTCCACTTCTGGTCCCATACCTCGGTGATGTTGAGGATGCGGTTGGGCTTGAAGTCGCACTGCTCGGGCTGGTGCGGCTCGAACTGGAAGACCTGGGGCGCGGAATAGGTGACGCCCCCGGGGCCGGGCTTGTGGCCGGCGGCCTGGGCCACGATCCGCGCCTCCTGCGCGATGCGCGAGGCCTCGGGGTGGTCGACGTTGTAGGGGTCGCGGATCGCGTGGGTGAGGACGAAGGAGGGGTTCACCTCGCGGTAGACGTCGATCAGGCGGTCCATCATCGCGGGGGTGACGTGGAGCGGGTAGTCGCCGGCGTCGAAGAACTCGATCTCGGCGCCGAGGATTTCCGCCGCGGCCTCGGCCTCGGCGCGGCGGCCCGCCTTGCAGGCCTCCAGCGTCATGCCCGGCTGCTTCCAGGCGCCCTGGCTCTCGCCGCGCTCGCCGTAGGAGAGGCAGACGATCTTCACGCGGTAGCCCATCCTCGCGTGCAGCGCGATGGCGCCGCCGGCGCGCCAGACGAAGTCGCCGGGATGCGCCGTGACGACGAGGCCGCTTTTCTGGGTTCCGGACATCGCGGGGCTCCTCAGCTCGCCCAGTAGAGGGTGTTCGGGTTGTCGACCAGGATGCGGCGGCGCTGCGCCTCGTCGGGGGCGGCGAGGCCGAGGAGGTCGACGAGGTCGCCGTCGTTGGGCATGTCGCCGGCGATGTTGGGGTGCGGGAAGTCGGTGCCCCAGAGGGTGCGGTCGGGCGCCGCCTCGATCAGCTTCTGGGCGAAGGGCACGGCGTCGTGGAAGGGGGCGCCCTGCGAGGTCACGCGCTCCGGCCCGCAGACCTTCACCCAGGCGAGCGGGTTGCGCATGAGGTCGAGCAGGCGGCGGAAGGGCTCCTGCTCAAGCCCGTTCCTCGCCTGCACGCGGCCCATGTGGTCGATGACGAAGGGCACCTTGATGCGGGAGATGCGGGGCGCGTGCTCCACGATGTCGCCGGCGTCGAGGTGCAGCACGACGTGCCAGCCCAGCGGCTGGATGCGGTCGAGCACGCGGTCGAAGACGTCGAGGTCGGGCGTGCCGCCGAGGTGCTTGACGAAGTTGAAGCGCACGCCGCGCACGCCGCCCTCGTTCAGTTCCTCCAGCGCGCGGTCGGTCACGGTGCCGTCTACGATGGCGACGCCGCGGTAGGCGCCGTTGCTGCTCGCGATGGCGTCGATCATCGCGCTGTTGTCGGTGCCGTGGCAGCTCGCCTGCACGATCACCGCGCGGTCGATGCCGAGGATCTTGTGGACGCGGCGGAGGTCCTCCACGGGCGCGTCGGGCGGGGTGTAGGAGCGGTCGGGGGCGTAGGGGAACTTATCCGCGGGGCCGAAGACGTGGCAGTGGGCGTCGCAGGCGCCCTCGGGCAGCGCCAGCGTGGGCGTCTTCGTGTTCGGGTCGGGGGGCTGGCAGGTCTTCATGGCCGGGCTCACTGCTTTTCAATTCCGGCGCGCTCGATTACCGCGCGCCACTTCTCGGTCTCGCTCGCCATCAGCTGGGCGAGCTGGGCGGGGCTGTTGCCCTTGGCCTCGACGCCGGCCTCCAGCAGCTTCGAGCGCACGGCGGGGTCGGCCAGCGCCGCGTTCAGCTCGCGGTTCAGGCGCTCGATGACGGGGGCCGGGGTGCGGGCGGGGGCGACGACGGCGTTCCAGGAGGTGACGTCGAAGCCGGCGAGCCCGGCCTCCTGCAGGGTGGGCACCTCCGGCAGGTTGGCGGCGCGGGTGGCGGAGGTGACGGCGATGGCGCGGAGCGAGCCGTCCCGGATCTGTCCCATCAGCGGCGCCACGATCTCGAAGGCCGCCGTCACGTCGTTGCGCAGCAGGCTGGTGAGCAGGGCGGGCGTGCCGGAGAAGGGCACGGTGGTGGCGTCGACGTTCGCCGTGGTCTTGAACAGCTCGGCCGCCAGGTTCTGCGTGCTGCCGACGCTGATGGTGCCGATGTTGGTGTTCTGCGGGTCCCGCTTGAGCGCCGCGAGGAGGTCCCCCGCGGTGCGGATCGGGGAGTTCGGCGCGACGAGGATGGCGATGGCGAAGGTGCCCATCAGGCCGATCGGCGCGAAGTCGCGGACGGGGTCGAAGGGCAGGCTGCGGAAGAGGGACTTGCTGATGGCGTTGGCGTTGGTGGCCACCATCAGCGTCGCGCCGTCGGCGGGGGCGGTCAGCAGGGTCTGGCCGGCGACGATGCCGCCGGCGCCGGGGCGGTTTTCGATGACGACGGGCTGCTTGATGCGCTCGGACAGGGCGGCGCCGACCGTGCGGGCGGTGAGGTCGGCGACGCCCCCCGCGCCGTTCGGGACGATCAGGCGGACGGGCTTGTCGGGCAGGGCCTGGGCGCGGGCGGCGGCGGGCGCGGCGAGGGCCAGGGCGGCCCCCAGGCGCAGGGTGTCGCGGCGGGTGACGGGCATGCGCGTTCCTTCTCGTGTCGGGCCCTTGCCGGGCCGGCTCGTTGCGGGCGGGTTCGTGCCCGGGGCGGCTACTCGGCCGCCTGCTTGCGGTGCATCGCCTCGGCGAGGCCGTCGAGGAGGGCGTCGAGGTCGGTGGTGGCGAGGAGGGCCGGGCCCATCTCGCGCCCGCGGGCGGCGGCCCAGTCCTGGCGCTCGGCGATGGGGGCGCTGAGGAGGGGGGCGACGCCGGCCTCCTCCACGGTGCGGGCGACCTCGCGCATCTCCTCCGCGCGGCGCTTGCCGTGGAGGAGGGCGCGGCTGATGACGTAGCGGGCGAGGCCGCGCCAGTCCTCGTGCGGCAGCGTGTCCGAGAGGGAGCGGAGGACGTCCGCCTCCACGCCGTAGTGGCGGGCGGCGAGCAGGCACTCGGTGGTCAGCGCCTCCAGGCCCTTCACCATGACGCTGCGGCACATCTTCACCGAGGAGGCGCGGCCGATCTCCTCGGAATAGGGCTTCAGGTCCATCCCGAAGGGGGCCATGGCCTCCATGAAGGCCGCGGCGTGCGGGCCGCCGAGGAGGATGGGGGTGCGCAGGCCCTTGGGGGGCACGCTGGCCATGACGGCGGCCTCCACGTAGCGGCCGCCCGCCTCCTCCACCGCGCGCCCGTTGGCGATCTTGGTGGAGGGGGAGACGGAGTTCACGTCCACCACCAGCGGCGCCCCGGCCAGGCCGCCGGCGAGGGACCCGGCGGCGGCGAGGGCGGAGCCGGCGGTGACCGCGACGAAGACGACCTCGGCCGCGGCGGCGGCCTCGGCGGCGCTCGCGTGGAGGGTGGCGCCGGACGCGCGGGCGCGCTCGCGGGCGGCCTCCTGCACGTCGAAGGCGTGGATGGCGTCGGCGCCGCCGGCGCGGAGGTCGCGGGCGAAGAGGCCGCCGACCTCGCCGAAGCCGATGATCGCGAAGCGGGTCATGGGGGGATCCTTACTCGATGCCGGGGGGCAGGCCGGCCCAGGCCTCGTCCACGGTCAGGGGGCGGGGGAGCATGCCCTGGTCGGCCATGTAGCGGAGGGCGAGCTCGATCGCGGGGCGCAGCGCCGCGCGGGTGGCGGGCGGGGGGCCGCGCTCGCCGGGCGGGACGGAGGCGGCCGAGGCGCGGACCATCCGGAGGAGTTCGAGCACGAGCTCGGGGCGCCTCTCCGCGATTTCGGCGCTCACGGTCAGGAGGTGGTTCACGGGGACGAAGCCGTGGCGGGCCCAGAAGGTCTCGGCGGCGGCCGCGGGGTCGGGGAAGACGGTGCGGAGGCCCGGGTCGTCCGGCACGTCGTTCCCGACGATGGCCGCGTCGATCTCGCCGGCGCGCAGCATGGCCAGCAGATCGGCGCCGGGCGGCGCGCGCTCGGCCCAGGGGGGATCGGCGATGCCCTCGACATGGGCGCTCTCGAAGGTGACCCAGCGGCTGGCCGAGGGGGGCGGGCCGCCGTGCTCGGCGACGATGCCGCGCAGCCACATGCCCGTGGTCTGGCTGTAGGCGCGCACCCCGACGCGGCGGCCGGCGAGGTCGGCGGGGCCGGCGATGTCGCTGCCCGCGCGGCAGAGCAGCGCGGATTCCTGGAAGCGGGCGGCGAGGACGACGGGCAGCAGCACGAGGGGCCGCCCCATGGCGCGGGCCTGGAGGAAGGTGGCGATGGCCATCTCGGAGACGTCGAAGCGCCCCTCCCGCACCATGGGCGCGAAGGCGCGGCTGATGACGGGGATGTCCGCGAGGTCGAGGCGGAGGAGGTCCGAGGCGACGGCGCCCTCCTTCAGGGCGCGGGTGCGGGGATAGGTGCCGATGGCGGCGCGCAGCGTGGCGGGGGCCGGCGGGGGGGCGGGGGGCGTCACGGCGGGTTCCTCCTGGCCGAAGGCCTCTGTCCGGGCCGGGTGATCTATACCCTAACCCCCTGCCCTTCCCCTTGTCCTATCGCTTTCCGCGCCGGAACTATAAGGTGGGATTATAGCGGTGAGGCCGCGCTGGCCGATCTCGGCGAGATGGGCGCGCAGGCAGCCGACGAAGGCCGCGCCGCCCGGGGGGATGGCGCGGTCCTGCGGCAGGATGAGGCCGGCGGGGCGCGGGGGCGCGGGGACGGGCAGCGGCACCACGCGCAGCGTGCCGCGCAGCAGGTCCCCGGCCATCATCAGGCGGGGCATGACGGCGATGAGGTCGGTCGCGTGCAGCATCTCCCGGATGAAGCCGTAGGAGCTGGAGCGGAGCGAGGCGGCGGGGGCCAGGTCGAGGAGGGCGAGCAGGCCCTCGATCTCCTGGCCGACGCGCTGGCTGACGGTCGGCAGGATCAGCTCGTAGCGGCGCAGCGCCCCGGGGGTGACCTCGGGGAGGGCGAGGATCGGGTGGCCGTCGCGGGCGAGGACGGAGATGGGCTCCTCCCAGAGCGGCTCGCGCGGGAAGCCGTCGGGCACGGCGGGCTCGTAGAGGCGGCCGACGATGAGGTCGATCTCGCCGGCGGCGAGCTTAGGGAGGAGCTCCTCGGTGCGGCCCTGCTCGAGGCGGACGCGGATGCCCGGGTATTCGGTGGTGAGGCGGGTCAGGGCGCCGGGGAGGACGCCGGTAGCGGCGACGGGGAGAGTGCCGATGGCGACCGTGCCGCCGCCGGGCTCGGAGAGGCGGTCCAGCTCCTCGTCGAGGCGGTGGAGCTCGGCGAGGATGCGGCG
Organism: Muricoccus nepalensis; assembly: GCF_006438825.1. GTDB lineage: Bacteria > Pseudomonadota > Alphaproteobacteria > Acetobacterales > Acetobacteraceae > Roseomonas > Roseomonas nepalensis. The sequence continues at coordinate 41,648 of NZ_RCZP01000035.1, read as the reverse complement.
GGCGGCGGCGGCGAGGAGGGTGCCGGCCTCGGTGGCGCGCACCCCGCGGGGCAGGCGGTCGAAGAGGCGCTGTCCCGTGATCTCCTCCAGGTCCTGCAGGGTGCGGGTTAGGGCGGGCTGGCTGATGCCGAGGGTGGCGGCGGCGCGGAGCAGGCTGCGCTGCGCGGCGATGGCCTCCACCGCCCGGAGGTGGTGGAGCTTCAGGCGCTGGTCGAGGTAGCGCCGGAGCGTCACGCGCCCGCCGCTTCGATGGAGGCGCGGACCGCCTCCTCCACCCGGAGCGCGGCGTCCAGCGCCGCGCGGCCGGCGGCGCCGTCGGCCTCGACGGGCGCGCGGTCGAGGCAGGCGGCGGCGAAGGAGGCGTGCTCGGCCTCCAGGCTGTCGCTCTCGGCCCAGGTGGCCGTGAGGAGGCCGTGGCCGGGGATCTGCTCCAGCGGCGCCCCCTCCCCCTTCCGCACCCAGGCCATCTCGCGCTTGAGGTGGTCGAGGTTGAGGTAGCCGGCGTCCCCGAAGAGGCGGAGGCGGCGCTCCATGTGGAGCGAGACGCGGCTGGCGGTGATGGTGGCGGCGGCGCCATTGCCGAAGCGGAGGCGGGCGTTGGCGATGTCGATGGTGGGGGAGAGGACCCGGGTGCCAACCGCGTCCACCCCGACCAGCGGGCTGCCGGCGAGGGCGAGCGCCAGGTCGAGGTCGTGGATCATGAGGTCGAGCACGACGGAGACGTCGAGGCTGCGGGGGCGGAAGGGGGCGATGCGGACCGCCTCCAGGTAGAGGGGGCGGCCGACGCGGGCGGCGAGTCCCCCCTCGGCCCGCAGCGCCCGCATGCCGCCCGAGAAGCGCTCGAGCTGGCCGACCTGCAGGACCACGCCCCTCTCCTTCGCCAGGGCGATGAGGTCGTCGGCCTGCTCGAGGGTGGCGGCGATGGGCTTCTCCACGAGGACGTGGCGGCCGGCGAGGAGGGCGGCGCGGGCCAGGCCGTGGTGGAAGGCGGTGGGGGCGGCGACGATCACGGCCTCCGCGGCCTCGATCACCGCCTCCGCGGAAAGGGCCGGGCAGCCGGCCTCGGCGGCGACGCTGGCGGCGCGAGCGGGGTCGGTGTCGTGCAGGCCCACGAGGTCGATGCGCGGGCCGCCGGCGGCCTTGAGCGCGTGGAAGCGGCCGAAATGCCCGGCCCCTAGGATGCCCAGACGAAGGCGCATGTCTCAAAATCCCACGGAATGCCGCGGGCTGTAGCAGGCTTGGCCGAGGGTTGCATCGGGGGCGGCCGGGACGCATCTTCCGCCGCCCTTTTTGTGGCATACTCGGGTTCTCACACACGGTTCGACGGGGGGCCGCAAAGGCCATGTTGTATTTCGCGCGGTGGAAAGTCGCCGCGATCCTGGGCGTCATCGCCCTGGGGCTGATCCTTTGCGTCCCGAACATCGTTCCGCGGTCGGTGCTGCCGGCCTGGGCGGCGCGGCAGATCTCGCTCGGACTCGACCTGCGCGGCGGGTCCTACCTCCTGCTGGAGGTGGACATGAACGCGGTGGTCAAGGAGCGGGTGGAGAGCCTGGTGGACGCGGCGCGGACGCGGCTGCGCACGGCCAATATTGGCTACGCCAACCTGGCGGGCGACCCGAACAACCGGCGGATGAGCCTTCGCGTGCGCGACCCGGCCCAAGCCGAGGCGGCGGCGGCGGCGATCCGGGAGCTGGCGAACCCCGTGCCCGTGCGGGGCTCCACCACCGCGACCGAGCCCGACATCGCCGTCACGGCGGCGCCCGACGGCACGGTGACGGCGACGCTGTCGGACGCGGCGCTGGTGGCGCGGGGGAGCGGGGCCGTGGAGCAGTCGCTCGAGATCGTGCGGCGGCGCATCGACGAGACCGGCGTCTCCGAGGCGCTGATCGCGCGCCAGGGGCAGAACCGGATCCTGGTCCAGCTTCCGGGCGTGGAGGATCCCAACCGGATCAAGGACCTGCTGGGCCGCACGGCGCGCATGACCTTCCACCTGCTGGACGAGAACGCGAACCCCGCGGCCGGCGCGCCGCCGCCGGGGGTGCAGTTCCTCCAGGGCGAGGAGCGCGGCGGGCAGGCGCCAAGCCGCTACGCCGTGCGCCGGCGCGTGGAGGTGGACGGGGCCAACCTGTCCGACGCCCGCGCGGGGCAGGACAGCCGGAACAACGAGTGGGTGGTGAACTTCACCTTCGACTCCGTCGGCACCCGCCGCTTCGCGGAGGTGACGCGGCAGAACGTGGGCCGGCCCTTCGCCATCGTGCTCGACGACAAGGTGATCACCGCGCCGGTCATCCGCGAGCCCATCACGGGCGGGCGCGGGCAGATCAGCGGCAGCTTCAACGCGCGCACGGCCAACGACGTGGCGGTGCTGCTGCGGGCCGGCGCGCTGCCGGCGCCGCTGACGGTGGTGGAGGAGCGGACGGTCGGGCCGGAGCTGGGGGCGGACGCGATCCGGGCGGGCATGCTCGCGCTCGCGGCCGGGGCGCTCTTCGTCTTCCTCTACATGGGCTTCGCCTACGGGCTGCTCGGCTGGTTCGCCAACATCGCGCTCGTCGTGAACATCATGCTCATGCTGGCGGCGCTGTCGCTCCTGCAGGCGACGCTGACGCTGCCGGGGATCGCGGGCATCGTGCTGACGCTGGGCACGGCGCTCGACGCCAACATCCTCATCAACGAGCGCATCCGCGAGGAGACGCGGGCGGGGCGGACGCCGGTTCAGGCGCTGGAGGCCGGGTTCACCAAGGCGTCCGGCACCATCATGGACAGCAACCTGACCAACCTGATCGCCATGGCCTGCCTCTACGCCTTCGGTTCGGGGCCGGTTAAGGGATTCGCGGTCACGGTGGCGATCGGCACGGTCGTGCAGATGTGGACGGCCACCACCCTGGTGCGGCTGATCGTTTCCTGGTGGTTCCGGGCCACGCGCCCGCGCGCGCTGCCGGTCTGAGAGGGGTTCGAACCATGCTCGGCTTCCTTCGCCGCCCCCTCTTCCGCCTGGTGCCCGACGACACCCGGATCCCCTTCATGCGCGGGCGGATCGCGGGGCTCGTGGTCTCCGCGGTGCTCTCCACCGCTTCCGTCGTCCTCGCCTTTTACCCGGGGCTCGAGAAGGGGATCGACTTCAAGGGCGGGATCGTCATGGAGGCCCGCACGCCCGGGCCCGCGAATCTCGGGCAGCTTCGCGGCGTGGTGTCCGGCCTCGGCCTCGGCGACGTCGGGATGCAGGAGTTCGGCGACGCCTCCACGGTCCTCATCCGCCTGCCCGTGCAGGGGGAGGAGGCGGCGACGCAGCAGGCGGTGTCGCGCGTGCGCAGCGCGCTGGAAGGGGCCGCGCCCGGCACGCGGATCCTGCGGACGGAGGCAGTCGGCAACCGCGTCTCCGACGAGCTGTTCCAGGGCGGGCTGATCGCGCTGGCCATCTCGCTCGGCGCGATGCTCGTCTACATCTGGTTCCGCTTCGAGTGGCAGTTCGCCATCGGGGCCATCGCGACCCTCGTGCTCGACACGACGAAGGTGGTGGGCTTCCTGGCCGTGACCCGGCTGGAGTTCAACCTGACGACCATCGCGGCGATCCTGACGATCATCGGCTTCTCGGCGAACGACAAGGTCGTGGTCTACGACCGGATGCGGGAGAACCTCCGCAAGTACAAGACGATGCCGCTGCGCGAGCTGATCGACCGCTCGATCAACGAGACGCTGAACCGCACCCTCGGCACCTCCATGACGCTCTTCCTCTCGGCGCTGCCGCTCGCGCTGTTCGGGGGCGAGACGCTGGCGGGCTTCGCCTGGGTGATGCTGTTCGGGATCATCATCTCGGCCTCCTCCTCGATCTTCATCGCGGCGCCGATCCTTCTCTTCCTCGGCGAGAAGAGCCTCCGGCGCGGGGTGGAGGCGGTGGTCAAGGCCCCGGCGCCGGCCGGCGCGAAGCGGCCGGCGCGGGAAGCGGCTGGGACGGTGGCGGAGCCGCGGGGGTGAGGACACGGCGCGCGATCCTCGGGGCGGCGGGCCTCTCGGCCCTGGGTGCGGCAGGGACGGCCGGCGCGCAGCGCGCCGCGCCCTACGCGCCGCCCGAGCGCGCGCGCGACCTGACCCTGCTGGTGGGGGCCGAGGGCGGCAGCGGGGCGGACCTCTGGGTCCGCGGCTTCGCGCCCTTCCTCGAGCGCCACATGAAGGAGGTGCAGGTCCGGGTGGTGAACCGCCCGGGCGAAGGGGGGCTGGCGGCGCTGCGGGAGCTGGCGGCCGGGCCGCCCGACGGCTCGGTGCTGGCCTACGCGCCGACCCCCTTCCTGGTGGCGCGGATGGTGGAGCGGCGGGCGACCGGGCTGATGGAGCGGCTGCGGCTGCTCGGCGCCGTGACGGAGGAGCCGGTGGCGCTGGTGGCGGCGCCCGGCACGGAGTTGTCGGCCCTGCGGGACCAGGGGAGCGACCGGCCACTGGGCCTGCCGCCGCCGGTCAGCGCCGCCTCCATCCTGGCGGTGGACCTCGCGCCCTTCCTGAAGCTCGAGCAGCTCCACTTCCCCTCCGCCGCGGCGGCGCGGCAGGCGGCGGCCTCGGGGAACGTCGCGGCCGCGCTGCTGACGGTGCCGGAGGCGCTCGTGGCGGTGCGGGAGGGGCGTCTCGCGGTGCTCGGCCTCGCGGCCGGGGCGCGGCACCCGCAGATGCCGGAGGTGCCGACGCTGCGCGAGGAGGGCGTCCCGCTGGACGGGGCGCTGCGGCGCGGCCTCGCGGTGCCGGCGGGGATCGAGGCGCGGCCGGCGGGGCACATCGCCCGCGCGCTGCGCGCCGCGGCCGCCGACCCGGAGTTCCTCGCCCAGGCGGAGTGGCGCGCGGTGCTGCCGCGCTTCCGGGACGAGGCGGAGTGGGGGGCGATCGTTGCGCGGGACCTGGCGGAGCTGCGCCTGCGCTGGGAGACCTCGCCCTGGCAGGTCGTGGGCGGCTGAGCGGCCGGGCGGGAAGGAGCGGTCCGGGGATGAGAGCGCGCGGAGGGATCCCGTGAGCGGGGGGGACGGCGCGGCGGCGGCGCCGGGCGCGGAGCTCCTCGCGGTGCTGCGCAGCCCGCGGCTGCTTCGCCTCGTGCAGGACGGGCTGTGCCGGATCGGCGCGCCGCCCGCGCTCGTCCTCGCGCCCGAGGAGGCGCTGGTGCGGATCGTGGCGCCGGGCCGCCCGCCGCTCGCGGTCCTGCTGGAGGAGCAGCCGGGGCGGCGCGGCTGGGGGGCGCTGCGGGCAGTGTCGGAGGACCCCTTCGGCGAGGTGACGGTGCTCATGCTCGGGGGCATTGACGGGCTGGAGGACGCGCCGGGCATCCTCGCCGCGCTGCGCCGCCTGACCGGGCGGCCGGAGGGGGGCGAGGCGGCGGAGGTGGCGGCGCTGCGGCTCGGCCTCAGCCGCGGCGAGGTGGCCATGCGCTACCAGCCGATCGTGCGGATTGCCGACTGCGCGCCGGTGGGGGTGGAGGGGCTGGTGCGCTGGCTCCGCCCTGACGGGCGGCAGGGCGCGACGCCGCTCGGGCCGGATTCCTTCCTTCCCATGGCCGAGCGCGGCGGGCTGTCGGTGCCCGTCGCGCGGGCGGTCGGGCGGATGGCGGCGGAGGAGATGAACGCCCTCCGCCCCGGGCTCGAGCTGCCCGTCTCGATCAACCTGCCGCTCGAGGTGCTGCTGCGGGCCGATACCGTGCCCTGGCTGGCCCGGCTGCTGCGCGGCGCCCGGATGCGGCCGGAGGCGCTGAGCATCGAACTGACGGAGACGACGCCGGTGCGCGACCGCGCGGTGCTGCGGCGGGCCGTGGAGCGGCTGCGGGGCGCCGGGCACGCGGTCTGGATCGACGACATGACGCTCGACCGGCGCGACGCGCTGATGGACCTCCCCTTCTCCGGGGTGAAGCTCGACCGGCACCTGGTGGGCGCGATGCCGGCGAGCCGGCGCGCGCGGGCGGAGGTGGAGCGGCTGGTGGCGATGGCGCGGCGGCGCGGGATGCTCGTGACCGCGGAGGGCGTGACGGACGGGGCGCTGTGGCGGGCGCTGCAGGCCCGGGGGGTGGACCACGCCCAGGGCTTCGCGGTGGGGCGGCCGCTGCCCGCGACGGGGCTGCCGGCCTGGGCCTCGGCTTGGCGCGCCTCCGGCCCGCCGCGGGGGCGGGCGGAGTAGCGCGCCCGGCGCGGGCCGGCCCGCCCTTCCCGGCGGGCCGCGCCCTTCGGCTCAGCGCATCGCCGCGATGTCGATCACCTCGCTTGCGCCGGCCACCGGGCCGAGAACGGTGGGGGTGCCGTTCTCGAGGTTCACCGTGTGCAGCACGCCGCCCGCGAGAAGGTAGGCGGTGTTGGTGCTGCCCTCCGCGAGGATGTCCATGGCCGCCGTGGCGGGAACGCCGCCGCCGACGCGGCCGCGCACCTGCTGCACGCCGTCGTTCGGGGGCGCCTGGAGGTTGAGCTGGCCGAGCACGCTGTCGATCGTCAGCAGCATGGTGGCGGTGGCCCCGGCCATGCTGTTCGTGTAGGCGCCGGCGGTGACGCGCGGCATGGTCTCGGCGAGCGGCGTGCCGGCCTGGTACTTCAGCTGGCCGTCGCGGACCACGGCGCCGGTCTCGACGTTGACGCGGAAGTTCACGCCGCTGGCGCCCATCAGGCGCAGCCGGTCGGCGACGGGGTTGAAATCCACCACCGCGCGGCCGCCGGCGTCGAAGGCCTCGGAGAGCTGGCTGACCTTGGTGGCCATGCCGGTCATGGGGTCGATGGTGACGATCTGGCCGCTGGCGGTGACGCCGTAGAGCTTGCCGTCGGCGGGGCGCACGTCGATGCCGAGCAGCGCGCCGTCGGCGCCGCGGACGCGGACGGGGGCGGAGGCGCGACGGCCCTCGGTGTCGATGCGCACGAGGCTGCCCTCGGCGGTGAGGCCGACGAGGGTGGCGGCGCCGGCCGGGGCGGCGGCGAGGCCGAGGAGGGCGGCGCCGGCGAGAGCCAGGCGGCGGAGGCTGTGCGTCATGGGTCGCTCCTTGCGGGACAGGGGCGAAGGGATCGCCCCGCTGCCTGCGCTACGGGGCGGCGGCGTTCCTGGACGCAGGCGGAACGGTCACAGGGTGGTGAGGGCGCCTCAGGTGCCGGCGGCCGGGGCGAGGCGGCCGATGAAGAGGATGGGGCCGGTCGGGCGGCCGGTGGGGGAGCCGCCGGGGGGCTCGAGGGTGATCTCGATGAGCATGCCGGGCTCGGGCCGGACGAGGCCGGGGGCGATCCGGGCCTGCCCGCCCTCCGGCACCAGGCCGAGCGAGGTGGGGGCCGTGGCGCCGGGCGGCAGGGCCCAGAGCTGCTGCACGCGGCCGGGCTCGACGGGCCGGGGGTTGAGGCTGGCCAGGCGGAGGCCCGCGCCCTCGGTCTCCACGAGCCAGGCCGGCTGGTCGCGGCTGGTGAGCAGCACGGTCATCATCCGCGGGGGATCGGCGGGGCGGAGGAAGAGGACCGCGGCGAGGCCGGCGGCGACGGCGGTGGAGCCGGCGGCCCAGGTCTTCCAGAAGCGGTCCGGCCGGGGCGGCGGGGCAGCGCGGCCGGGGATGGCGCGGAGGGGGACGACGGGCGCGGGCGCGCGCGTCGCGACGGAGGCCTCGATGCGGTCCCAGAGGCCGTCGGGCGGCGTCTCGGGCGGCGCGAGGCCGGCGAGCGGGGCGAGGCGGGCCTCCCAGCGGGCGACGGTCTCGCGGAGGGCGGCGTCCACCGGCAGGGCGCGGGCGACCTCGGCGGCCTGGCGCGCGTCGAGGGTGCCGAGGACGTGCTCCGCGGCCAGGGCGTCCAGCGCCTCGGGATCGGAAGGGATCATGCGAGGCAGCCCCTGAGGCGGGCGAGGCCGCGGCGGATCCAGGCCTTCACGGTGCCGAGCGGCAGGTCGAGCCGGGCCGCGATCTGGGCGTGGGAGAGGCCGTGGACGAAGGCCAGGAGGATGCCCTCGCGGTTGCGGGCCTCGAGGGCGGCGAGGCAGTCGCGCAGCCGCCCGGCCTCCTGGGTCTCGCAGAGGCGGTCCAAGGCCTCCGGCGCGACGGCGCCGTCGCCGAGCGTGGGGTCGTCGGTCGGCGTCTCGCGGCCGCGGGCGCGGGCGAGGTCGAGGGCGGCGTGGCGGACGATGGCGGCGAGCCAGGCGCCGGCCTCGCCGCGGGCGGGGTCGAACTGGCGCGCGCGGGCGGCGATCTTCACGACGGCGTCGTGCAGGGCGTCGGCGGCGGCGTCGCGGTCGCGCAGGATCGCCATCGCGACCCCGAAGAGGCGCGACGCCTGGGCGTCGTAGAGGCGGCGGAGCGCGCCGGCCTCGCCCTCGGCGACGCCGCGGATCATCGCCGCGGCGTCAGCGGTCAAGCCCGTGTCAGGCATAGGCCTCCCGGTACAGGGCGACGATCTCGGCGGCGTCGGGGACGCGGGGGTTGTTGGCGGGGCTGCCGGAGGCGAGGGCCTGGGCGGCCATGGTGTCGAGCAGCCCGTCCCAGCGCTCGGCCGCGATGCCGTGGGCGGCGGGGGTGGGGACGGCGAGGTCGCGGTTGAGCGCCTCCAGCTCCTCGACGAGGCGGACGGCGGCGGACTGGTCCCCCTCCCCTTCCTTCGCGACCCCCATGATGCGCGCGGCCTCGGCGTAGCGGGGCAGCGCGGACTGCAGGCCGAAGCGGGTGACGGCCGGCAGCAGCATGGCGTTCGACAGGCCGTGGGGCACGTGGAAATGCGCGCCGATCGGGCGCGACATGCCGTGGACGAGGGCGACGGAGGCGTTGGAGAAGGCGAGGCCGGCGAGCATGGCGCCGCGCATCATGGCCTCCCGGGCCGCCTCGTCCCGCGCGCGGCCCGCGCTGCTCGCGTCGGCATAGGCGCGGCGGAGGTTGGGGGCGATGAGGCGCATGGCGAGGCGCGCGTAGTCGTCGCTGAAGGGGTTGGCGCGCTTGCTGACGAAGGCCTCGAGCGCGTGGGTGAGGCTGTCCACGCCGGTGTCCGCGACCGTGCGGGCCGGGACGGTCCAGGTCAGCTCGTGGTCCACGATGGCGGCGAGCGGGAGGGCGCCGAGGCCCGCGATGAGCATCTTCTCGTCGCGCGCGGTGTCGGTGATGACGGTGAAGCGCGTGGCCTCGCTGCCCGTGCCGGCGGTGGTGGGGATGCAGAGGACGGGCACGGCGCCGGTGTTGGCCTGGGCCGGGGCCTTGAAGGCGCGGATATGCGTGCCCTCCGGCGCCGCGGCGAGGATGGCGATGGCCTTGGCGGTGTCCATGGGGCTGCCGCCGCCGAAGCCGATGAGGCAGTCGTAGTCGCCGGACCTGAAGGCCTGGACGCCGGCTTCCACCACGGTATCGGTGGGGTCGGGCACGGTGTCGCTGAAGACGGCGGCGGCGATGCCGGCGGCGCGGAGGGGGGCGAGGCAGCGCTCGACCGTGCCGGAGGAGGCCATCCAGGGGTCGGTGACGACCAGCGGGCGCGACAGGCCGAGCTGGGCCAGGACCTCGGCCACCTTGGAGACGGAGCCGCCGCCCGAGAGGATCAGGCGGGGGGCGACGAGCGTGACGTGCATGGGCGGGCGTTCCCCTCTGTTGGGGCGCATCATGCGGGCGGGCGGGCGCGGCGTAAACGGCGGGGCCGGGCCTAGAGCGGCTGCCAGAGCGCCGCGTCCAGCCGGGCGTGGCTGGAGAGGCCGGGCACGGGGCCGGGTTCCTCCCCGAGGAGAAGCACGCCCCGGACGAGGACCGGGCGGAGCGGGTGGTCGATGTCGACGCCGGGCGCGCGGAGATGGACCACCACGATGTCGTCGGGCCAGCTCAGCGAGGGCGCGCAGAAGGGGCATTCGGGCATCGGGTCGCGGGAGAGGACGAAGTAGGCGGCCTCCGCCACCATGGGAGGCGTCATGTGGCCGCGCATCTCCACCACCTCCCCGGCGCGCGCCGCGGCGGGGCCGATCTCGACGCCCAGCAGGCCGGTGAGGGCGAAGAGGTCCTCCCATTCGACGGGCTCGGCGGCGGCGGCGGCCCAGTCGGCGGCGGGGGCCGCGCCGAGGACGCCGTGGGCGCGGAGCGGCGGGCGCGGGGCGCGGGCGAGGCGGAAGTCCATGGCCGCGCTCAGGCCTCGTGCAGGATGCGGCCGTCCACCATGGTCAGCGTGCTGCGGAGGTCGCGGATGCGATCCTCGGGGACGGTGAGGTAGTCGTCGGACAGGACCACGAGGTCGGCGAGCTTGCCGGGCTCGATGGAGCCTGCGCGGTCGTCCATGAAGTCCACGTCCGCGCTGCCCATGGTGTAGAGGCGGAGCGCCTGCTGGCGGGAGACGGCCATGTCCGGCCCCAGCGGCTCGGTGACGCGGCCGCGGATCTCGACCTTGCGGGTGACGAGCCACCAGAGGGCGACGTAGGGGTTCCAGTGCGCGACGGGCGCGTCGGTCCCGGCGCCGGCGGGGATGCCGCGGTCGAGCACCGCTTTCGTCGGCGTGCACCAGGCGGCGCGCTCCGGGCCCCAGTAGCGCAGCATGTTGTTGGCTAGGCGCACGGACTGGTCCTGCACGGTGACGCGGATGCCGAGCGTCTTCATGCGGTCCAGCGAGGCCGGCCGGGACAGCATGACGTGCATGGCGGCCCAGCGGAGGTCGGCGATGGGGTGGTCCTGCGCGACCTTCTCCCAGAGGTCAAGGACGTGGTCGGTCGTGGCGTCGCCGACCATGTGGACCTGGAACTGCCAGCCGCGGCTGGCGGCGAGGCGGAACATCTCGAGCGCCTCGGCGTCGCCGCCGGCGGGGCCGAGGAGCTTGCCGCGGAAGGCGGGGTCGGTCTGCTCGCCCTCGACGATCTGGTAGGGGTCGTAGGTCCAGGCGCCCTCCACCCCGCCGTCGTAGAGGTACTTGAAGCCGCCGACGCGGAGCCAGTCGTCGCCGAAGTTGGGCGCCATGACGGCGGAGCGGGCGCGCACGTCGGCGAGGCCCGTGGCGCGCTGCATGATGCGGACGCGGTGCCGCATGCCGCCCATGCGCCAGAGGTCCATGTAGGCGCCGATCTCCTCCGGCGTCGCGCCCGGCTCGGTGGAGGCGGTGACGCCGAGGCCGGCGAGCACCGTGCTGAAGCGCGCCAAGCCCTCCGTCAGCCTCTCCCGCGACATGAGGGGCAGGAGGCGGCGGACGAGGTTCATCGCCGGCCCCTCGATGAGGAAGCCCGTGGGCTCGCCGCCGTCGCGCACGATGACGCCGCCGCGCGGGTCCGGCGTGTCGCGCGTGATGCCGGCGAGGCGGAGGGCGGCGGAGTTGACGACGGCGACGTGGCCGCCGCGCGGGATGAAGACGGGATGGTCGGGCGAGATGCGGTCGAGCTCGCCGCGCGTGGGCATCCGGCCCTCGGCGATCTGGCCCTCGTGCCAGCCGGAGGAGGCGATGACCCATTCGCCGGGCGGCGTGGTGGCCACGCGGGCGGCGAGGGCCTTGAGGATGGCGTCGAGGTCGCGCGCGTCCTCGAGGGCGACGTTGAAGATGTCGCGCGCGGCGCCGATCGTGTGGAGGTGGCTGTCGCGCAGGCCGGGGATGACGGTCGCGCCGCGCAGGTCGATGACGCGCGTGCGGGCGTTGGCGAGCGCCATCACGGCGGCGTCGGCGCCGACCGCGAGGATGCGGTTGCCCGCGACGGCGACGGCCTGGGCGGTGTCGCCGGCCGCGTTGACCGTGAGCACGCGGGCGTTGCGGAGGATGACCTCGGCGGGGACGATCGGGTCGGCTGCGCGGCCCTCGCCGGGGAGGAAGGTGAGGCCGAGGCTGGCGAGCGCGCTGGAGACCAGCGCCCGGCGCTTCTGGGCGAACCAGCCCCTGCCCGCTTCCCGTTCCCGCATCGCCCGGTCTCCGGCATTAATGGCGGGGAGCATGGGCGCGGGGCGGCAGGGCCGCAAGCGCGGAGGCCCGGGGCGCTTTCTCTCGTCAGGCCGCCGTGGTCAGGCGGAGGCCCGGGACGCGCGCGCCGCCGCGTAGGCCGCGAGCCGGCGCGCGGCCATGGGCGGCACGCCCGCGCCGGCCTCGGCGTTGAAGCGCGGGAGGTCTTCCGCGAAGTGGCAGGCGCTGGTGTGGCCGGGGGCGATCTCGCGGAGCGGCGGGTCACTCTCGCGGCAGACGGGCTGCGCGTGGGGGCAGCGCGTGTGGAAGCGGCAGCCGGGCGGGATGGCCATGGGGCTGGGCAGGTCGCCGGCGAGCGGGCGCACGCCGCCGCGGCGCGCGGGATCGGGGCGCGGGATCGCGGCGAGGAGGGCGCGCGTGTAGGGGTGGCGCGGGTCGGCGAAGAGCGCGTGCTTGGGCGCGACCTCCACGATGCGGCCGAGATACATCACCGCCACGCGGTCGGCGACGTGCTTCACCACCGCGAGGTCGTGCGCGATGAAGAGGTAGGAGAGGCCGAGGCGTTGCTGCAGGTCGCGCAGCAGGTTCACGACCTGCGCCTGGATGGAGACGTCGAGCGCGGAGACGGGCTCGTCGCAGACGACGACCTCGGGCTCCACCGACAGGGCGCGGGCGATGCCGATGCGCTGGCGCTGGCCGCCGGAGAACTCGTGCGGGAAGCGGTTGGCGTGGAAGGGGCGCAGGCCCGTCAGGCGCAGCAGTTCCTCGACGCGCGCGCGGCGGGAGGCGGCGTCGCCGAGGCCGTGGACGGCCATGGGCTCCGAGATGGCGTCGGCGACGGTCAGGCGCGGGTTGAGGCTCGCGTAGGGGTCCTGGAAGACGATCTGCAGGCGGCGGCGGAGCGCGCGGAGCTTCGCGCCGGTGACCGCGGTGACGTCCTCGCCCTTGAAGTGGACGCGGCCGGCGGAGGGCTCGATGAGGCGCATCACGAGGCGGGCGGTGGTGGACTTGCCGCAGCCGCTCTCGCCGACGAGGGCGAGCGTCTCGCCGCGGTGGAGGGAGAAGGACACGCCGTCGACCGCGCGCACGGCGCCGACCTGGCGGGCGATGACGAGGCCCTTCTTGACGGGGTAGTGCTTGGCGATGCCGTCCGCCCGGAGCAGGGGGGCCTCGCTCATGCCGCGATGTCCAGGATGTTCTCGACGGGCGCGCGGATGCAGGCGGCGCGGTGGCCGGGCGACAATTCGCGCAAGGGCGGGTCGGCCTCCGTGCAGGCGCGGGTGGCGAAGGGGCAGCGCGGGTGGAAGCGGCAGCCTTTCGGGAAGGCGAAGGGCGGGGGCACGCTGCCGTCGATGGAGAGGAGGCGCTCGCGGTCCTCCTCGATGCGCGGGATGCTGCCGAGAAGGCCGATCGTGTAGGGGTGCTGCGGGTCGTTGAAGATGTCGGCGGCGGTGCCGCGCTCGACCACGCGGCCGGCGTACATCACGGCAACCTCGTCGGCCATCTCGGCCACGACGCCGAGGTCGTGGGTGATGAGGATGACGGACATGCCGGTTTCCTGCTGCAGGTCGCGCAGGAGGTCGAGGATCTGGGCCTGGACGGTGACGTCGAGGGCGGTGGTGGGCTCGTCGGCGATCAGGAGGCGGGGGCGGCAGGACAGCGCCATCGCGATCATCACGCGCTGGCGCATGCCGCCCGAGAGCTGGTGCGGGTACTCGGCGAAGCGGCGTTCCGGGGAGGGGATGCGGACGCGGCGGAGCGCCTCGATTGCGCGGGTCCTCAGCTCGTCGTCGCTCGCCTTTGCGTCGTGGGCGCGCATGGCCTCGGTGATCTGGTCGCCGATGCTGTGCACCGGGTTCAGCGAGGTCATGGGCTCCTGGAAGATCATCGCGATCTCGCTGCCGCGGACGGCGCGCATCTGGGAGGGCGAGAGGGCGGCGAGGTCGCGATCCTCCAGCACGACCCGCCCCTGGGCGAGGCGGCCCGGGCTGGGGACGAGGCGCATGATGGAGAGGGAGAGCATGGACTTGCCGCAGCCGCTCTCGCCGACGATGCCGAGCGTCCGGCCGCGGGGGACCTCGAGCGTCACGCCGTCCACCGCCGCGATCTCGCCGGAGCCGCTGGGGAAGGTGGTGCGGAGGTCCTCGACGCGGAGGAGGGTGTCGCCCGTCATACCCAGTTGAAGCTCGGCGGGCTGATGGCCTCGACCGGGCGGTGCGCCCAGTCCTGGGAGGGCGCGCGGTCGAGGATGCGCTTCTGGGCGTCGTGCAGGTGGGCGGCGGCCGCCTCGTAGTCCATCGTCAGCACCATGCCGTCCTTCACGACGAGCTGGCCGTCCACGTAGACGTCGCGCAGCGCGCGGTCGCCGGCCGCGTAGACGAGGCTGCGCAGCGGGTCGCGGCCCGGGCGCATCTGCGGGTGCGCGGCGTTCACCAGCACGATGTCCGCGCGGCAACCGGTGGCGAGGCGGCCGATGTCCTCGCGGCCGAGCGCCTTGGCGCCGCCGATGGTGGCGGCGTCGAAGATCTCGGTGGTGGTGACGGCACGGGGGTCGGTCGCCTGGGTGCGGGCGAGGTAGCCGACGAGGCGCATCTCATCGAGCATGTTGTGCGGGTAGGTGTCGGTGCCTAGCCCCATGTTCACGCCGCGGCGCTTGTAGCGGCCGAAGTTCTTCATGGTGATGCCGCGCCGCGCGAAGACGGTCGGGCAATGCGCGACGGTGGTGCCGGTCTCGGCCAGGCGCCCGAGGTCGGTGTCGGTGTGCCAGCGCGTCGAGGGGTGCTCGTCGAGGAAGATGCCGTGGCCGATGATGGCGCGGTCGTTGAGCAGGCCCATGCTGTCGAGCCAGCCGATCGGCGTCATGCCGTGGCGGCGGGTGATCTCGTGGAACTCCACGACGGACTGCGCGGCGTGGATCTGCCAGGACAGGCCGCGGGCGCGGGCCTCCTGGCTGCTTTCCCGCAGCAGGCCGGGGGCGCAGGTGTCGATCTGGGCAGGGACGACCATGCCGAAGAGGCGGCCGCTCTCGTGCTGCTCGGCGCGGTCGATGAGCTGGAGGGCCTCCGCCATCGCCTTCTCGCCGGCGGCCTCGTCCCACTCGTACTCCACGACGTGGCCGTTCTTCGTGAACCAGCGCGCGGACTTGAACATGGGGGCGACGCAGACGCGCATGCCGGATTCGGCGAGGAGGTCCAGCCAGCCGGGATGGGCCATGGAGAGGTCGGCGACGGTGGTGACGCCGGAAAGGAGGAGCTCGCTGAGCGCCACGCGCACGCAGGAGGGCACGGCCTCGGCGTCGGCGCGGAAGATCGGCATGAACTCGTAGAGGGAGGAGTTGTAGAGGCCCGGCGAGCCGATCTCGTCCAGCAGGCCCTTGTTCATGGGCTCGCTGGAGGGGTGGGAATGGATGTTGACCAGGCCGGGCATGACCATGAGGCCGGCGCCCTGGATCTCCTCCTCAGCCGGGCCCGTGTAGCCGCGGCCGACGAAGGTGATGGTGCCGCCGTCGAAGGCGACGTCGCTGTCCTGCATGTAGACATGGCGGCCCGCGGAGGCGTCCCAGGCGACGACGACGTCGGCGTTGCGGATGACGGTGGTCATGGTTCTTCCCCGGTGCAGAAAGTGGGGTGGCCGCGACCGGCGGCCACCCGTGGGAGGCGTCAGCGCGTGAGGCGGATGTCGAGGCCCTTGTAGAGGCCCACCCCGTAGATGCCGTGCGGGCGCACGCCCTCGGTGCGGGCGGAGGCAGCGATCCAGAGCTGCTCCCGCGCGATGGGCAGCCAGACGTTGGCGGCGGTGATGCGGCGCTGCGCCTCGCCGATCGCCCTCATGCGGTCGCCCTCGGCGAGGCCGGTCTTGGCGATGCGCAGCAGGCGGTCCGTCTCCGGGTCGTTCCAGTTCATCCGGTTCGGCGTCGGGCGGTTGGTGCTGTCGAAGTAGAGGGAGAAGCCGTCGGTCGCGGAGATGTAGGGGTAGGACATCATGAAGGCGTCGAACTCCTGCGTCGCCAGCTTGCCCCAGCCCACCGTCGCGTCCCAGAGCTGGACGCGCATCTCGATGCCGACGCGGCGGAGGTCCGCCTGCATCGCCTCCGACATGCGGCGCCACTCGTTCGTCTGCAGGCCGTAGAGGAGGAAGGAGGCGCGCTCGCCGTTCTTCACGCGGATGCCGTCGGGACCGGGCGCCCAACCGGCCTCGTCGAGGACGCGGCGGGCCTCGTCGGCGTTGAAGCTCGGCACCATCTTCGCGGCCTCGGCGTCGTAGCCGATGGTGCGCGGGTTGAGGTAGGCGTCGGCCGGGTCGGCGGCGCCGAAGAAGGTGGCCTGGACCACCGCGTTGCGGTTCACGCCGAGGTTGACCGCGCGGCGGATGGCGGGGTCGCTGACGACGGGCTTGTCGACCTTGAAGCCCATGAAGAAGTCCCAGAAGTAATTCTCCTGGCGCGTCAGCTTCACGGTGGGGACGTTGCGCAGGCCCGCGATGGCGAATTGCGGGATGTACTGCGTGACGTCGCCCTGGCCGGACTGGAGCGCCGCGAGGCGGGTGTTGGCCTCGGGGATGATGCGCCAGATCACGCGGTCGATCTGCGGGGCCGGGTTGTTGTAGATCGGCGGGCCCCAGCGGTAGTTCGGGTGGCGCGTCAGCACGAAGTCCTGGCGCGGCGACCAGGAGCCCCAGCAGTAGGGGCCGGTGCCGTTGAAGCCCTGCACGCCGAAGTTCGCGCCGAGCTTCTCGACCGTCTGCTGGTCGACGATGGCGGCGAAGAAGAGGGTGAGCTGGTAGAGAAGCTCGCCGTAGGGCTCCTTCAGCTTGTACTCGACGGTGTAGTCGTCGATCGCCACCACTTCGTCCACGGGGCCGGCGCGCCAGCGGATGGGCGAGCGGGTGGAGGGGTCGACCCAGCGCTTGATGGTGTAGACCACGTCGCGCGCGGTGAAAGGCTTGCCGTCGCAGAAGGTCACGTCGCGACGGAGCTTGAAGGTGTAGGTCTTGCCGTCCTCGGAGACGGTCCAGGATTCGGCGAGGCCGGGGCGCACGGTGCGCTGGTCCCAGTCGAGGGAGACGAGCGTGTCGCTCATCATGTAGACGACCTCGCCGGCGCCGCGGGCGGTGGAGCGCGGCGGGTCGTAGTTGTCGGCGTCGATCTCGCGCAGCACGACGAGCGTGTTGCGGGGCGCGGCCTGGGCCAGGGCGTCGGCGGCGGGCGCCGCGGCGCCGAGCGCCATGAGCCCCGCGTAAAGCCACCTTTTCATCGCTAGTGCCTCCTCTGTTGCTAGGTGCGGAGCCGGGGGTCGAGCGCGTCGCGCAGCGCGTCCCCCAGCACGTTGAAGGCGAGCACCACCGCGAAGATGGCGATGCAGGGGATGACCGCGATGTGCGGCGCGAAGAACAGGAAATTGCGGCCGTCGCTCGCCATGGCGCCGAGTTCCGCAATCGGCGGCTGCGCGCCGAGGCCCAGGAAGGAGAGGGCGGAGCCGAGCAGGATCACCTGGCCGAAGCGCAGCGTCGCGAAGACGAAGATGGAGGAGAGGCAGTTCGGCGCCACGTGGCGGAGGATGATGCGCTGATCCGACATGCCCGTGGCGCGCGCGGCCTCGATGTAGTCGAGCCCCATGACGGCGAGCGCTGAGCCGCGGACGATGCGGGCCATCAGCGGGATGGTCGCGACCGACAGCGCCAGCACCACGGCCTGGATGCCCGGGCCGAAGATGGCCGCCAGCGCCAGGCCGAAGAGGATGGCGGGGAAGGAGAGCATGATGTCCATCAGGCGCATCAGCAGCCCGTCGAGGCGGCGGTAGAAGGCGGCCGCGAAGCCGATCAGCGCGCCGATCCCGCCGCCGAGGGCGACGGAGGCGAGGCCCATGAGGAGCGTGATCCGCAGCCCGTAGAGGACGCGGGTGACCATGTCGCGGCCCTGGCTGTCCGCGCCGAGCGGGAGGCCGGGGGAGCCGGGCGGCTGCATGGCGAGAGAGAGGTCGTTGTCGAAGGGGTCGGTGGGCGAGAGGACGGGGGCGAGCAGCGCCGCGCCGATCACCAGCAGGACGAGGACGAGGGCGAAGGCGGCCGCGGGCTCGCGCAGCAGGCGCGCGAGGGTGCCGGGGCGCCGCGGCGGCGCGGCCTCCGGCTGGACCAGGGGTTCGGCCGTCGCGCTCATGCCGTGCGCATCCGCGGGTCGAGGGCGGCGTAGAGCACGTCCACCACGAGGTTGATGAGGATGAAGCCGAGGGAGAGGACGATGATCGTGCCTTGCGCCATCGGGAAGTCGGCGGAGAGGATGGCGCCCACCGCGAGGCGGCCGACGCCGGGCCAGGAGAAGACCGTCTCCGTCACCACCGCGCCGCCGAGGAGGAAGCCGATCTGCAGGCCGATGAGGGTGACGACGGGGATCATGGCGTTGCGGAGCGCGTGGCGGGTCACGACGCGGAACTCGCCGAGGCCCTTCGAGCGGGCGGTGCGGACGTGCTCCACGCCGAGCACGTCGAGCACCGCGGTCCGGGTCATGCGCGCCACGGGACCGATGAAGGTGCCGCCGAGGGTGAGCGCCGGGAGGATGATCGCGGTCAGCCCGTCCGCGGTCCAGAGCGGGCCGCCGCGGCCGGTGAAGGGCAGGAGCTGGAGGCGGAAGCCGACGTACCAGATGAGGACGAGGCCGAGGAAGAAGACGGGGATGGAGCCGCCGGCCACCGCGAAGGCGGTGATGAGGCGGTCCACCAGCCGGCCGCGGCGGTAGGCGCCGATCGTGCCGAGCGCGATGCCGATGGGGATGGACCAGATGAGGCTCGCGAACATGAGCTCCAGCGTCGGGCCCACGGTGTTGCCGAGCTCCTGGATGACCGGGACGTTGTTGATGATGGAGACGCCGAGGTCGCCGTGCAGCAGGCGCCAGAGGTAGAGGCCGAACTGGACATAGAGCGGCTTGTCGAGGCCCATGTCGGCCCGCAGCGCCGCGACCACGTCGGGCGTGGCCGAGGGGCCGGCGCGGACGAGGGCGGGGTCGTTGGGCACGACCTGCATGAGCAGGAAGCCCACCAGCATCACCCCGAAGAGCAAGGGGATGGCCATCAGCAGCCGCTGGACGGCGTGGCGCCCCATGCGTCAGGCCATGGCCAGGGAGCGAAGCGCCCCGTGGCGGTCGAAGATCGGCACCCCGCCGCGGAGCGTGAGGTCGGCCTCGGTGGTGAGGACCTCCTCGGGGTCGATCGCGAAGATGTCGCGCGAGAGCACGGCGATGTCGGCGAGCATGCCCGGCTCCAGCGTGCCGCGGCGGGTCTCGGCGAACTGCGAGTGGGCGCCGCACCAGGTGTAGCAGTGCACGGCCTGCTCGGCGGTCAGCGCCTCGGCGGCGCCGAGGACGGTGCCGCGGTTCGTCTTGCGGGTGAGCATGGTGAAGAGGTTGATGAAGGGGTCGACCGTGCAGACCGGGCTGTCGGAGGAGGCGGCAGGGTGGTGGCCCTCCTCCAGCCAGGTGCGCATGGGGTAGGCGTTCTCGCTCCGCTCCGGGCCGAGGTTCCTCACGTAGAGGTCGCCGAACTCGTATAGGAAGACCGGCTGGGGCACCGGGATGATGCCGTGGGCCTTCATACGGGCGCGCTGGCCCGCGTTGAGGAAGCCGCAGTGCTCGATGCGGTGGCGGCGCCCGGCGAGGGGGGCGTCGCCCTCCCCGGCCCTCTCCATGCCGACCAGCACCTGCTCGATCGCGGCGTCGCCGATGGCGTGGATGTCGAGCTGCCAGCCCTGGCGGTGATAGAGGGCGAGGAGGCGGTGCATCGTCTCGTCGGGGAACATGAACATGCCCGTCCCACCGCCCGCGCTCTCGAGGTAGGGGTCGAAGAAGGCGGCGGTCAGGCCGCCGGCCGAGCCGTCGCCGAAGACCTTCACCGCGCCCCAGGCGAGCCGGTCGTCGGTGTGGTCGGGGCGCAGGCCCTCGTTCCAGGCGCTCTCCGCGATGCCCTCGGGGTTGCCGGCGAGCACCTGCCACATGCGCTGGATCAGGCGGTCCTCGGCGAGGGCGCGGCGGTAGGCGGCGATCTCGTGCAGGCCGGCGGTCATGCCGACGTTCATGTCGGAGGCGGTCGCGAAGCCGCGGGAGGCGAGGTCGTGGCCGGCGGCCTCGATGGCCGCGACCATGTGGTCCTCGGAGGGAAGCGGGATGGCGTCGATGACGAGGCGCTTGGCGCGCTCGAGGAAGAGGCCGGTCAGCGCGCCGCCCTTGCGCTCGATGGCGCCGCCCTCGGGGTCGGGCGTGTTGTGGCCGACGCCGGCCGCCTTCATGGCGGCGGTGTTGGCGACGCCCATGTGGCCGCAGGTGCGGACGATGTAGACGGGGTTGTCGGGGGAGACGCGGTCGAGCTCGGTGGCCGTCGGGTGGCGGCCGATGTCGAGCGCGCCGTGGTCGTAGCCGCGGCCGAGGATCCAGGCGCCCTTGGGGGCGCCCTTCACGGCCTCGCCGATGCGGCGCAGGACCTCGTCGAGGGTGCGGACCTGTTCCGCCCGGAGGTTCACCTGGCTGAGGCCGAGGCCGTAGGGCAGCAGGTGCATGTGGGCCTCGTTGAAGGCCGGGATGGCGACCCGGCCCTCGAGGTCGAGGCGCCGCGTGCCGGGCGGGGCGGCGGCCTCCACCTCCTCCGCCGTGCCGACGGCGGCGACGCGGCCGTCGCGGACCAGCAGGGCCTCCGCGAAGCCGCCGGCGAGGCCGCGGAAGACGCGGCCGCCGTGGAGGAGGAGGTCGGTGCTCAAGAGCGCCAGTCCCGGCCCTGGCCCTCGATGAGGGGAAGGGCGGATTCCCAGGCGAACTGCGCGTGGGTCAGGGTGTGCGGGCCGTTGAACTGGGCGGCGGTCTTCAGGCGCACCTCCTCGGGCGGGAAGACGAGCTCGGCGCCGCCCGAGAGGGCCGCGATCTGGGCCTGGCAGGCGCGCTCGAGGTAGTAGATCCCGTTCCAGGCCTCGGGGATGGTGCGGCCGCCGACGAGCAGGCCGTGGTTGAGCAGGATCATCGCCTTGTTGGTCGGGCCGAGGTCGGCGACGAGGCGGTCGCGCTCGTCGAGATCCAGCGCCACCCCTTCGTAGCCGTGCGTCGAGATCCCGCCGTAGAACTTCAGCGCGTGCTGGCTGATCGGCAGCAGGCCGTGCTTCTGGCAGGAGACGGCGATGCCGGCCGCGGTGTGGGTGTGCACCACGCAGGTGAGGTCCTCCCGCGCCCGGTGGATCGCGGAGTGGATGGTGAAGCCGGCGGCGTTCACGCGGCGCGACTGCGGCTCGTCCTCCAGCACGTTGCCGTCGAGGTCGATCTTCACGAGGTCGCTCGCGCGCATCTCGTGGAAGAGCACGCCGTAGCGGTTGATGAGGAAGTGGTGGTCCGGGCCGGGGATGCGGGCGGAGATGTGGGTGTAGATGAGGTCCGTCATCCGGTGGTGGGCCACCAGGCGGTAGAGGGCGGCGAGGTCGCAGCGGATCGCCCATTCCTCGGGCGGCATGCCGGCGGGCGCCTCGCTCTCGGCGCGGATCGCAACGTTCATCGGGGGTCCTCCGTGCGGGCCGGGAGGTTCCCCCCCCTACCCGGGGGCGTCAACCCGGATATTGGATACCGGGACGGGGGCGCCGCGCCCTCCGGACGGCGGCTGCCGCCGGGGGGCGCAGGGTGCCGCCGCTTTGGGCGGGGATCGCCGGGCCGGTGCCTTCCGGGCCGGCGCCTCAGGCGCGTCGCAGCGCCAGGCGCTCGGGCGGGGGCCCGGGAGGCGAGGCCGCGAAGGCGGCGCGGTTCTCGGCGGGCCAGGGGCGGACGCGGCGGAGGGCGAGGTCCACGCAGAGGAAGAGGAGCTCGCAGCGCGCGCTCTCGAAGCCAGCCTCGGCGTGGAAGAGGCGGTGGCGGACGAGGAGGCGCTTCTCGTCATGGGCGAGGACCTCGCTCGTCGCCGAGAGAGGGTCGTCCAGGCGGACCTCGCGCGCGTAGGCGACCCAGTTCTCGGCGGCGAAGGTGCCGAGGCCCTTCGCGCGGAAGGGCTCGCCGAGGCGGAGCGCGGGCCAGAGCGCGTCGGTCGCCAGGTCGAAGACGGCGACGTAGAAGGCGAGGTTCATGTGGCCGTAGTGGTCCACCCATTCCGGGCGGACCCGCGCCAGGACCGGACGATCGGTCACGGGGCGCGTCACGCCGGCTTGCGGATGATCCATTTCGGGTTCTCGACGACCATCTCCAGCCCGTGCTTGCCCGCGAACTCGTCGGCGGCCTGCTTCACGCCGGGCCAGGGGTAGTCGTCGCCGATGAGGATGCCGCCGGGGCGGAGGAGGGCCCAGTAGTTCTCGATGTCGCGCCGCACGGGGTCGTACTCGTGGGCCGCGTCGATGTGCACGAGGTCCGGGCGGATCCGGAGGCGGCCGAGGATGACGGCGGCGTTGTCGCTCGTCTGGGCCAGCGGCACCACGCGCTCGGCGTGGCCGCTGTGGACCATGTTCGAGAGGAACTGCCAGTAGAGCGAGGGCCAGCCGTGGACGAGGCCGATGCTGTCCATGATCCGGTCCGGCCGGTCGCGGTTCCAGTGCTCGTGGCTGCCGAGGAAGGTGTCGATCGAGATGAGGGCGGAGTCCGGCCGCGCCTTGCGCATCGCCTCCGCGAGGAAGGCGGTGGACTGGCCCTTCCAGACGCCGATGTCGAGCGCGATGCGCGGCGTCGCCTCCGCCACCACCCGGGCGAGGGCGGGGTGGACGCCGTTCCAGCCCTGGAGGTCGAGGGCGCGGGAGGGCTGGAAGCCGGCGTAGACGTCCGTGCCGTGGATGGCCGCCATCACCTCGGCCGCGGCGGGGGTCAGGGCGGGGGCGGCCCGGGGGGCGGCCTCGCTCAATGGATCTCGTCCGCGCGGGAGAGGGCGTCGCGCAGGGCGGCGACGGTGAAGTCGCGGGAGGCGCAGAGGTCGAGGATCACCCGCTCGCGCCGCGAGAGAAGCTCGATGGCGGCCGGGATCTTCGTGACGGCGTCGTGCGGGATGACCACGGCGCCGTGGCGGTCGGCGTGGACCACCGCGTCGTGGTGGCAGGCCATGCCGTGGACCGTCACCTCCTGGCCGTACTGCACGATGTGGACGTAGGCGTGGGAGGGGTTCACCGACCCCGCGATGAGCTGGAAGCCCTGGGCGATCATGTCGAGGTCGCGGATGGAGCCGTTGGTGACGCAGCCCTGGGCGCCGATGGCCTTGTGGATGTTGGTGTTCACCTCCCCCCAGAAGGCGCCGGTGCCGGGGGTGTCGTCGAGGTCCTGCAGGACCACCACGCTCGGCATGGCGGCCTCGGCCACGTACTCGTACCAGCCGATGCGGGCGGCGCGGTCCACCTCGGCGGCGCGGCCGGAGGGGGCGGCGGCGCGGATGGTGCCCGTGCGGGCCAGGCCGCAGATCGGCGGCAGGCTGGTGGAGGCGGGGACGAGCATGCGAAGGGTGAAGCCGTGGCCGCGCCGGTGGGGGGCCACCATCTCGAGCGCGTTGCAGATGGTGGGCGTGTCCCAGGCCCGCAGCGCCTCGAGGTCGGCGGCGGTGAAGGGGTATTCGGGCATCGGCGTCTCCGGTTCCTCCCCGGGGCGCCTCGGGCGGCCCTTGGGGGGCGCAGCATCGCCGCGCCGGGCCGGGAGGGCAATCGCGGGGGGCGGGGAAGCCGGGGGCGGAACGGGCCGCGGCGGGCGGGTTCAGGCCGGGGAGAGGGCGGGGCGGGCGGCGCGGCGGGCCTGGCTCTGGGGCGAGCGGAAGGCGATCGAGAGGCCCTCCACCGTCGCGGCCGGGCGGCCGTCGAGGAGGATGGTGCCGTCGGCGGTCAGGGCCTGGGCGCGGCGGCCGATGCGGCGGAGGTCGAGGCGATACTCCACCCGGCCGGGGCGGCCGACGGGCACGGGCAGGCGGCGCAGCTCGCCGGCCGCCACCGTCTCGGCCTCGCCGTCGAAGCCGAGCCAGAGGCCGTAGTGGATGAGCAGACGTCGGAGGACCGAGGGGTCGAGGGCGGAGTCGACCTCCTGCGGGTCGCCCCCCGCGGCCCGGACCAGGCCGAGGCCGTGGCGCCCGTCCCGCACCCCCATGGCGATGACGGCGCCGGGTCCCTCCCACAGGGGCTCGGGCGCGACGGCGCAGGAGATGGTAAGCCGCCCGTCCGCCGACAGGATCGCGGTCGTGCCGGCATTGTCGTTGGCGTGCACCGCGACCGGCATGCGCCAGGCGAGGAGGGGGGAACGGCCGGACATCGTGAAGCTGCCCTCGGATGAAATCTGCACATACTAGATCACAGATTCGCGAGCAAAGGGATTCACTTTTCAAAAAATGCAACCGGTGGGGTGTGGGCGTGTCGAAAATGCAATGGTCGCGGCAGGGGAACGCGTCCCTCCACCCGGGGGCGGCGCGGCCTTGCCCCCAGCCCTTCCCCCGCCCTTTTCCCCGGCGCGGCGGGCGCTACTCCACGTCCAGCGCGTAGCCGGCGCTGCGGACGGTGCGGATGACGTCGGCGTCCCCCTCCCCGTTCACGGCCTTGCGGAGGCGGCGGATATGGACGTCGACGGTGCGGAGCTCGACGTGGATGTCCCGCCCCCAGACGGCGTCGAGGAGCTGCTCGCGGGAGAAGACGCGGCCGGGGTGCTGGAGGAAGAATTCCAGCAGGCGGTACTCGGTGGGGCCGAGATGGAGGCTCCGGCCGCCCCGGGTCACGCGGTGGGCGTCCTGGTCCATGGCGATGTCCTGCCAGGCGAGGGCGCCCTTGCTGGCCGGGCCGGCGGCGCGGCGCATGACGGCCCGGATGCGGGCGAGGAGGGCCTCGATGGTGAAGGGCTTGCCGATGTGGTCGTCGGCGCCGGTGTCGAGCGCCCGGACGGCGTCGGCCTCTTCGGTCCGGGCGGTGACCATGATGATCGGCAGGTCGCGGGTCTCGGGGCGGCGGCGGAGCTGGCGGCAGACCTCGAGGCCGGACATGGCCGGCAGCATCCAGTCGAGCAGCAGGAGGTCGGGCTTCGCCTCGGCCACCCGGATGAGGGCCTCCGGCCCGTCCGTCGCCTCCTCCACCCGGAAGCCCTGCTTCTCGAGGTTGTAGCGCAGCAAGGTGAGGAGCGGCGCCTCGTCCTCGACCACGAGGATGGTCGGGCGCTGGCTCTCGGGAAGGGACGCCGATCGCGTGCCCATCGGTCAGGCCGGGGGGGACGGCGGGAGGTCGGCGGAGATGTCGGCCTTGGGGCGGTCCTCGGGGAGGATGGCGCCGCGGACGGCGTAGTGGACGGTCTCGGCGATGTTGGTCGCGTGGTCGCCGATCCGCTCGAAGTTCTTCGCGATGAAGAGCATGTGGGTGGCCGCCGTGATGTTGCGGGGGTCCTCCATCATGTGGGTCAGCATCTCCCGGAAGATGCCGGTGTAGATGTCGTCCACCGGGGCGTCGGCGGCCCAGACGCGCTCGGCGAGCTCCGCGTCCTCGCGCAGGAAGGCGTCGATGCTGTCCTTGAGGTTGCGCTGGACGAGCTGGGCCATCCACTGGAAGCCGTTCACGCCGCCGAGGAAGGGCTGGCCGGCGATGATGATGGCGCGCTTGGCGACGTTGCGGGCGTAGTCGCCGATGCGCTCGATGTCCTGGCTGATCTTCAGCGCCGCGATGATGAAGCGGAGGTCGCCGGCCATGGGCTGTCGGAGCGCCAGGAGGCGGACGCAGAAGGCGTCCACCTCGCGCTCGAGGGCGTCGATCGGGGCGTCGCGGCCGACGACCTCGCCGGCGAGCTCGGAGTCGCGGCGGACGAGCGCGTAGGCGCTGTCGGCCACCTGGCGCTCGGCGAGGCCGCCCATGCGGGCGATCAGCTCGCGGAGGCGGCGAAGCTCTTCCTCGTAGGACTTCACGATGCGGTCCGCCCGATGTTCTGCCTGCTGGTCCATGGTGCCCTCCCCTCCCCGGCTCAGCCGAAGCGGCCGGTGATGTATTCCTGGGTCCGCTTCTGGCGCGGCGCGGTGAAGAGGTCGGCGGCGGGGGCCACCTCGACCAGCTCGCCGAGGTAGAAGAAGGCCACCTGGTCGGCGCAGCGGGCGGCCTGCTGCATGTTGTGGGTGACGATGGCGATGGTGAAGTCCCGCTTCAGCTCGTCGATCAGCTCCTCGATCCGGAGGGTGCTGATGGGGTCGAGGGCGCTGGTGGGCTCGTCGAAGAGGATGACCTCCGGCCGCACCGCGATGGTGCGGGCGATGCAGAGGCGCTGCTGCTGGCCGCCCGAGAGGCCCATGGCGGAGCTGTTCAGCCGGTCCTTCACCTCCGGCCAGAGGGCGGCGCGGGTGAGCGCCCATTCCACGCGCTCGGCCATCTCGGCGCGGTTGAGGCTCTCGTGGAGGCGGATGCCGAAGGCGATGTTCTCGGCGATGGTCATCGGGAAGGGGGTGGGCTTCTGGAAGACCATGCCGATGCGGGCGCGGAGCGCGTTGAGGTCGAGGGCGGGGTCGATGATGTTCTCCCCGTCCATCATCACCTCTCCCTCGGCGCGCTGGCCGGGGTAGAGGCTGTACATGCGGTTGAGCACGCGCAGAAGCGTCGACTTGCCGCAGCCGGAGGGGCCGATCATGCCGGTGACCTGGCGGTCCGGCAGGTCGAGGGTGATGCCCTTCAGCGCCTTGTTGTCGCCGTAGAAGAAGTCGAGCCCGCGGATGGCGATGCGGGGGGCGTTCATGCCGGCGGTGGAGCGCGCGGCCATGCCGCCGAAGGAGCCGGTGCCGCCCTGGCGCGCCGGCGAGGCGGCACCCGCCTTCGGGGCGGCGACGGCGGCCGGGGAGGCGTTCTGGGTGGTGCCCGCGGGGGCGCTGCCGGTGGTGGCCTGGTGCATGGGGCGATCCTATCCGCGGGCCCGCAGCACGGCGCGGGCGACGATGTTCAGGCCGAGCACGCCGAGGGTGATCACCAACGCGCCGGTCCAGGCGAGGGTGATCCAGTCCTCGTAGGGCGAGCCCGCGTAGGCGTAGATGGTGATCGGCAGGCTCGACATGGGCTGCGCGAGGTTCACCGACCAGTTGAGGTTGCCCAGCGAGGTGAAGAGGAGCGGCGCCGTCTCGCCGGCGATGCGGGCGACGGCGAGCAGCACGCCCGTGAGGATGCCCGAGGTGGCGGCCCGCCAGCAGACGAGGACGATCATCTTCCACTTCGGCGCGCCGAGGCCGATCACGGCCTCCCGCAGGGTGTTGGGCAGGAGGCGGAGCATGTCCTCGGTCGTGCGCACCACGACGGGGACGACGATGATCGCCAGCGCCACCACCCCCGCCCAGCCGGAGAAGCCGCCGAAGGGCAGGACCAGGAACTGGTAGACGAAGAGGCCGATGAGGATGGAGGGCGCGGAGAGCAGCACGTCGGACACGAAGCGCACCGTGGTCCCGAAGCGGGAGTTGCCCGCGTATTCCGCGAGGTAGGTGCCCACCAGCAGGCCGATGGGCGTGCCGAGCAGGGTGGCGAGGACCACCTGGATGAGGCTGCCGACGATCGGGTTCAGCAGGCCGCCGCCGGAGCCGGGGGGCTTGGTCACGTCGGTGAAGACGCGCAGCGAGAGGCCGCCCGCGCCCTTCCAGACGAGGGTGGCAAGGATGGAGACGAGGAAGAGCAGGCCGAGCAGCGTGGCGGCGGTGCAGAGGAGGCGGATGGCCGTGTCCACCCGGGCGCGGCGGCGGCCGAGGGCGGCGGCGGCGCGCGGGTCCTTCGCGCGGCCGGGCACCGAGGGGATGGTGGTGGCGGGCATGCGCGTCAGGCCCCGGTCCGGGCGCGGAGCAGCCAGCGCGAGAGGGCCAGCACCGCGAAGGAGATGACGAAAAGGATGAAGCCGAGGGCGAGGAGGGAGGCGAGCTTGAGGCTGCCGGAGGCGCTCTCCCCGAACTCGAGGGCGACGAGGGAGGCGATGGTGTTGCCGGGCCCGAAGAGGGAGGTGGCGATGCGGTTGGCGTTGCCGATGACGAAGGTGACCGCCATCGTCTCCCCCAGCGCGCGGCCGAGGCCGAGCATGATGCCGCCGACCACGGAGACCCGGGTGTAGGGCAGCACGACGCGCCGCATCACCTCCCACCGCGTGGCGCCGAGGCCGTAGGCGCTCTCCTTGAAGACGCCGGGGACCTGGAGGAAGACGTCGCGCATGGTGGCGGCGATGAAGGGCAGCACCATGATCGCGAGGATGAGGGCGGCGGTGAAGAGGCCCGTGCCGAAGGGCGGGCCGGCGAAGAAGTCGCCGATCAGCGGGGCCTCGCCGAGCGTGTCGATGATGGCGGGCTGCACGGTGCCGGCCATCAGCGGCACGATCACGAAGAAGCCCCACATGCCGAAGATGATGGAGGGCACGGCGGCCAGCAGCTCGATCGCGGTGCCGACGGGGCCGCGCATCCAGGCCGGCGCCAGCTCCGTCAGGAAGAAGGCGATGCCGAAGGCGACCGGCACGGCCAGGAGGAGGGCGAGCACCGCGGTGACGAGCGTGCCGTAGATGGGCACGCCGGCGCCGTAGAGGTCGCCCACCGGGTCCCATTCGGTGGAGGCGAGGAAGGCCGCCCCGAAGGCGCGGAAGGCGGGGAGGCCGCCGAGGAAGAGCTCGACGATGATGGCGCCGAGCAGCACCAGCACGAGGACCGCGGCGGCCCGGCAGAGGCCGGCGAAGATGGCGTCGCCGCGGCCCGCCCCGCGCCGGGTGGCGGGGCGCGCGGGGGCGGCGGGGAGGACGTCGACGGCGACCTGGGCCACGTGGGGTTCCTCTCGGGCGTCCCGGCGGCTCAGCCCGCGGGCCAGGCGGCCTGGCCGTTCACCTCGAGCTTCGACCAGGCGGCGCGCACGGCGTTCTGCACGGCCTCGGGGAGCGGGATGTACTCGAGCTGGCGGGCCGCGTCGCCGCCGTTCGCGTAGGCCCAGTCGAAGAAGCGGAGCACGGCGCGGGTGCGGGCCATGTCCGTGGGGTTGGTGGGCAGGAGGATGAAGGTGGGGGAGACGATCGGCCAGGAGGCGTCGCCGCCCTGGTCCACGAGGCTGGCGGCGAAGCCGGGGACGGACCAGTCGGCGCTGGCGGCGGCCGCGCCGAAGCTCTCCATGCTCGCCTTCACATAGTGCCCGGCCTTGTTGCGGAGCTGGGCGGTGGAGAGCTTGTTCTGGGTGGCGTAAGCGTTCTCGACGTAGCCGATGCCGCCGCGGGTGTTGCGCACCGTGCCGGCGACCCCCTCGTTGCCGCGCGCGCCCGCGCCCGTGCCCCAGCGGACCGAGGTGCCGGCACCGACGCGGGACTTCCACTCCGCCGAGACGGCCGAGAGGTAGGAGGTGAAGACGAAGCTCGTGCCCGAGGAGTCCGCCCGGTAGACGGGGGCGATGGCGAGGTTGGGCAGGGCGACGCCGGGGTTCAGCTCGGCGATCCGGGCGTCGTTCCACTTGGCGACCTTGCCCATGTAGATCTCCGCCAGCAGCTCGCCCGTCAGGCGGAGCCCGTCGTCGGCGACGCCGGGGACGTTCACGATGGGGACCACCGCGCCCATGACGGTCGGGAACTGGATGAGGTTCCCCTCGGCGAGCTGCTGCGCGCTGAGCGGGGCGTCGGAGGCGCCGAAGTCGACGGTGCGGTTGCGGATCTGGTTGATGCCGGCGCCGGAGCCGACGGACTGGTAGTTGAGCTCGATTCCCGCGGCCTTCGCGCCCTCGCCCCAGCGCTGGTAGACAGGGTTGGGGAAGGAGGCGCCGGCGCCGGTCACCCGCATCGTCTGGGCGGCGGCGGGCCGGAGGGGGGCGGCGGCGAAGGCGGCGAGGCCGGCAAGGGCGGTGCGGCGCTGGATCACGGGGTGATCTCCGAAGGTTCGAGGCGGCCCGGGGGCCGGCGGGGGCCTTCTAGGCGCGGCGGGAGACGGCCGTGTTGCGGTTTCATGACGGATCGATGACACCCGCCCGCCCTCGGAGGGATTCCAAGAAAAAGGGCACCCCCCTTGCGGAGGGTGCCCCTGTCGCGGGCGCCGGGCGTCGCGGCGCTAGGTCCGGCGGCCCCAGAGCTTCGGCCAGAGGGCCGCGACGGCGATGCCGGCGAGCGCCATGAGGGGCGCCGCCTGGGTCGTGAAGCCGGCGACGGCCGACTGCGCCGCCCCCTGTAGCGCCACGTTGCGCACGGCCTGGGCCTCCATCGCCGCGCGCGGCGCGGTGTCGCGGGAGGCGAGCAGGGCGAGGATGCCCGCCACCACCAGGTCCAGCACGAGCACCACGAGGGCGGAAACGATCGGCCCGAAGTAGAGCAGGGCGACGTGGAAGAGGAGGACGTGGAGCATGGCGAAGGCGGCCAGCCCCATCACCCCCGCCGCGGCGTAGAAGGCCATGCGGGTGGCGGTGGCGGTGGCCTTCGCCTTCAGGCGGCGCCCTTCCGCCTGCGCCGCCATGCCGACCAGGCTGAAGGTCCGCATCGCGCGGCGCCCCTCAGCGGCCGAGGATACGGGCGAGGATGTAGCCGACGCCGGCGGCGATCAGCAGCGACTGCGCCGGGCGCTCGCGCACGCGGTCGGTCACGGCCTCGTACTGCACGCGGGTCGCGTCGGTCGCCCGGGCGGCGTAGCCCTCGGCGGCGTCCATCGCCTGGGACATGTACTTCTGGCGGTCGGCGAGCAGGTCCTCGACCTGCTTGCGGAGGGCGGCGAGCTGGTCCCCCACGCTGCTGGCGGTGTCGTTCACGGCCATCGCGGCGTCATCGACGGCTTTTCCGGCCTCGGTGTTGGCGGTCATGGGTCTCTCCTGCGGACACGATCGGGTCGGGGGGGCAACGCGGCCCCACGGGCCCGGTTGCGCGCCGGAACGGACGGGGGCGGGGGAGACCGCGGGTCAGCCCGACATGGGTCGGGGGGCGGGGTTCTCGCGCACCGGGAAGTGGACGCTCCAGAGGGTGCCCCCGCCCTCCCCCGCCTCGCGGCGCCCGCCCGTGAGGGGGCCGCCGAGCTGCTTGGCGAAGCCCTCCATGAGTTGAAGGCCGAGGCCGCGCGGGCGCTCTTTCCGGTCGGGGATGCCGATGCCGTCGTCGGCGATGACGAGCGTGACCTCGCCGCCCTCCTCGGCGAGGCTGAGGCGGATGGTGCCGCGGGTGTCGTCCGGGAAGGCGTGCTCGACCGCGTTGCCGACGGCCTCGGTGACGAGGAGGGAGAGGGAGACGGCCTGGTCGGTGGAGATGGCGATGTCCGCGACCTCGAGGCGCAGCGCGAGGCGCTCGCCGGGGGACTCGTTGTGCGAGGAGAACTGCTGGTTCGTCAGCTCCGTCAGGAAGGGGACGAGCGAGACCGTCTCGAAGGAGTGCTGCATGTAGAGGTGGCGGTGCAGGGTCGCGAGCGCGCGGACGCGGTTGCGGGCGGCGAGGAACTCCGCCGTCGCCGCGGGGTCGCCGATCCGCCCGGCCTGCAGGTTCAGCAGCGAGGAGACGATCTGGAGGTTGTTCTTCACGCGGTGGTGGATTTCGCCCATCAGCGCGTCGCGCTGCTCGAGGGCGGCGCGCAGGTCGCCCTCGCGGCGGGCGAGGGCGGCGGCGGCCTCGCTGAAGGCCTGCTCCACGGCCCGGACCTCGCGCGGCTCCGTGCCGGCGGGGCTGACGCGGAAGGCGGCTCCCGGGCGCCAGCCGCGGACGCGGGCGGAGAGGAGGCGCAACGGCCGGACCATCGCGAGGTCCGCCCCGATGACGATGGCCGCGAGGCAGGCGACGAGGAAGGTTGCCAGCTCCATGATCCGCTGGATGAGGACGGTGCGCGCGGCCTCGCGCACGAGGCCGACGGGCTGGCCGACGACGAGGCGGAGGCCGGGGCCGAGGCGCGCGCCCGCGTAGGCGAAGTGGCCGCGCGGCCCCTCGAGCACCTGGCCGTCGTCGTCGATCCGCTCGAGCACGCCGGGGTCGAGGGGCGTCGCGGCCCCGCCGCCCGGGGAGAGGACGCGGCCGTCGCGGTCCACCAGCCAGACGAGGCTGCCGTTCTCGCGCCCGCCGGCGAGGGAGACGTAGTCGTGGAGGACGACCGTGCCGAGGACGGCCCAGGGGGAGGCGCCGGGCGGCCGGGCGGGGGCGCGGCGATCCTCCGCGCCGGCAGCCCGGGTGCCGACCACGCCCGAGCCGGGCACGATGACGGGCAGCACCGGCACGCGGGCGCTCGTGCCCGGCAGGAAGCCGCCGAAGGCGGCCGATCCCTCGTTCAGCGCCTCCCGGAGGAGGGGGCCGGGGTCGAAGCCGGTGGGAAGGTTGCCGCAGAGCGGGGGACCGTCCGGGACGAGCACCGCGATCTCGGCGATGTCGCCGGGGTGGAGGTCGATGACGCGGCGGAGGGCGGGGTTGCAGGCCGCGGGCTCCTCGGTCGCGCGAGGGTCCTCCCGGGCGAGGGCGGTGAGGAGCGACTCGGCGGCGCCGAGGGCCGCGCCGTAGCGGACGGCCATCAGGGTGCGGAAGCTCTCGACCCCCCGGCGCCCCTCGGCGAGGGCGGCGCGGTGGTCCTGCAGGGCGTTGGTGATGGCGATCGAGGCGACGGGGATGCCGGCGACCATCAGCAGCACGATCATGCGGCCGCGGATGCCGCCGAGGACGGCGGCGAGCCCGTTGTTCAGGAGGGCCGTGTTGACGAGGCCACGGCGGGGCGCCGGGCCGGGCCGCGGGGCGCCGGCGAGGGGGCGGCCGGGCGGGGGCGGATTCGAAGGCGAATTCGGGGGCGGGTCTCCCGCGCGGCCCGCGGCGGGCGCGGCGGGGCCGGCCGTCGAGCTATCGTCCGGCACCGGGCTCAGCTCTGCTCGCGATCCTGCTCGATCAGGCGCAGAAGCTCCTCGGGGATCGGTTCCTGCATCACGTCGTCGAACATGTGGTGCAGCCCGCGCTGCAGCCAGATGTCAAAGGCGGCCTCGGGCGTGGCCTGGCCACGCCCGTTCGCATCGGCCTTCACGGGCTTCGGCACAGCGCCCCCCGCCTTTGGCTCTGGATTACTCTCGTCCATCCTCAGACTGGGGACGCGCGCCCCGCTCCGTCCTCACGGCGCGCAGTATGACGGCGCGTGGCGCGAGGGGAAGAGGAAACCTTGCGGGCCGCGACGGGGGTCTCGACGCCGCGCTCCTCGCCGGTCAGCCAGCGCTGGAGGGTCTGGCGGGCGCGGAAGACGCGGCACTTGGCGGTGCCGACGGCGCAATCCATAGCGGCCGCGACCTCCTCGTAGGAGAGGCCCTGCACGGTCACCATCACCAGCGCGGTGCGCTGCTCGGCCGGCAGGCGCCCGAGATGGCCGCGGAGCTCGCGCATCACAAGGCTGTCCTCCTGCGCGCCGGGGCGGGCGAAGGCGCTGCTGGGCACGTCGTCGATGTCGGTCGTCTCGCGCTTGCGGCGGACGTCGGAGATGAAGCGGTTGCGGAGGATGCGGAACATCCAGGCGCCGAAGTTCGTGCCGGGGGTGAAGCTGTCCTTGGCGGCCAACGCCGAGGTGACGGCGGCCTGGACGAGGTCGTCGGCGTCCGAGCGGTTGCGGGTGAGGGCCAGGGCCTGGACGCGGAGCCGGGGGAGGGTCGTGACGAGCAGCTTGTGGAAGTCGGCGACGGTGTGGGTGGCGCGGACGGCGACGGTTTCGGTGGCGGCGGTCTCGGCGGCGATGGTCTGGGTCATGGTGGCTTCCCCTTCGGCTATCTTCGCCGGACCAATGCGCCCCCCCCTGAATAGGTTACGCCTTTCCTTATCACAGGAACGCCAGGAGCGTTTTCAGGCGGTTGGGGGGTCCTGCCCCTCCTCGAGAGGGGTATTCTGGTGGCCGTACTGCAGGGCGAGGGCCTTCCGGGCGCGGGACAGGCGGGTTTTGAGGGTGCCGACCTGCACCCCCGCCACCCGCGCCGCGTCCTCGCCGGAGAAGCCGAGGGCGCCGACGAGGACGAGCGCCTCCTGCTGGTCGCGCGGCAGGTGGGCCATGGCGCGGGCGAGGCCCATCACCTCCATGCGGTGCTCCTGGCCGGCGGGTGTGCCCTCCTCGACCGGGACGCGGTCGAGGGCGCGCTTCTGGGCGGCGGCGCGGCGCCGGTTCTCGAACCAGGCGTTGCGGAGGATGGAGAAGGTCCAGGCGCGGAGGCTCGTGCCGGGCTGCCACTGCGACTCCGAGCGGAGCGCACGCAGCAATGTGTCTTGCACGAGGTCGTCCGCTGCGGCCGGATCGCGCGCCAGGAACCGCGCGAAGGCCCGAAGATCGGGAAGCAGGCGGATGAGGGCGGGGCGGAAGTCCTCGCCCCCGGGATCGTCTGGTTTCGTCATGATCCCGGTTGGTCTGGGCAGGCCTGAGCAGGAAAGGGGCGCCGCGCATGGACGTGGCGCCCAGTGAACCCATGTAGGCGGGCGGGCGCGTCGTAAAGACGGCTCGGTGTGCCAGCGGAGGACTATCACGGATGAATGCGGTCACGCAGGGGGAGTTGCTTCGTACCCTGCCCTTCGCGCGGCGCTATGCCCGCGCCCTGACGGGCGGGCAGGCGCGCGGCGATGCCCTGGTGGCGCAGGCGCTGCGCGCCGGGCTTCCCTCGGACGTGCCGGTCGAGCTGGCGCTCTTCGCCGGAGTGAGCCGGCTGGTGCCGGACAGCAGCGGCGAGCACATCAGCGCGAAGCAGCGCCAGCTTCTCCTGCTGACCGCGCTGGAGGACCTCTCGCTCACCGACGCCGCGCGCGCGATCGGCACCCCCCTGCCCCAGGCGCGGCAGATGCTCGAGGCGGCGCGGGACGCGCTGCGGGCGGTGGCGGCGACGGACATCATGGTGATCGAGGACGAGCCCATCATCGCGATGGACCTGCGCCAGCTCGTCGAGGCCTGCGGGCACAACGTGGTGGGCATCGCGACCGGCGAGGCCGAGGCGGTGGCGATGGCGCGCGCGCTGAAGCCGGGCCTCATCCTGGCCGACGTGAACCTCGGCCCGGGCGGCGACGGCATCTCCGCCGTGCAGCGCATCCTGCAGGAGCAGGACACGCCGGTGATCTTCGTGACCGCCTATCCCGAGCGGCTGCTGACGGCGGACCGGCTGGAGCCGGCCTTCATCATCAGCAAGCCCTTCGAGCCGATGGCGCTGGCCATCGCGACCTACCAGGCGGTCTCGGGCGGCATCCCGCTGGACTGAGGCCGCCGAGGCCCCGTCCCTCCCCGGCCGGCCCGCGCCCGGCAACTGGCCGCCCCCCGGTCCCGTTCCCCTGCCGATCCCCGCGCCCCGCGGGGCGAGCGGAGGAGAGCAGCGATGGACTGGGACCGGTTTGCCGGCGATTGGTCGGGCATGACCGACAAGGTCCGCCAGCAATGGGGAAAGCTGACGGAGGAGGACATCAGCCAGGCCGGCGGGAAGCGCGACCTGCTGATGGAGCGGATCCGCGAGCGCTACGGCATCGGCCCCGACGAGGCGAAGCGGCAGCTCGAGGAGTGGGGGGCGTCCCAGGACGGGGGCAACTCGGGCCAGTCGATCTCCACGGACCGGAGCACTGGGAACGCGGGCGCCAGGGACGCGGGCGCGGGGGACCAGGGCGCGGGCGACCGGAGCCCGCGTGACGTCAGCGCGGGGGGCACGGGCCCGAGCGACATGAACCCAGGCGACACGGGGGCGGGCGGTGCGGGCGCGGGCGCGGGCGGCGCGGCTAAGGGGCAGAACGGCGGGGTGTAGCGCGGCGGCAACGCGACGTGGCCGGGGGGCAACCGCCCCCGGTCTTCCACGTTCCTGCAACGGATTGCCCTTCAAGGAACCCACCATGCTCTACTGGACCGTCATTTTCCTGATCATCGCGCTCGTGGCGGGGGTGCTCGGCTTCGGCGGCGTGGCCTCGGCGGCCAGCGGGATCGCGAAGATCCTCTTCGTCATCTTCATCATCCTGTTCCTCGTGTCGCTCGTCGCGGGCCGCGGCTGGATCTGACGAGGGCCCCATGCGCCGCCGTTCGGCATGCCTGGCCGGCCTCGCGACGATCGTCGCGGGGCCGGCCTCTTTTTCGGGGCAGGTTCTGGCCCAGGGAACGCCCTCGGGAACATCGCCGCCGGGAGGCGCCTCGAGCCCGGCCGGTCGGCTCTGGTTCGATCCGACGCAGCTTCCCTCCTTCACGGGGGTGGTGGACCGCTACTTGCTGAACCCCGACGGCAAGACCGACCGGCTGCTGTTCCGGGAGGGGCCGCAGGTCATCTTCCCCGACAACATGGCGGCCGAGATGATGTCGGCGGTGCCGGTGGGGCGCTCCATCGTCGTCTACGGCATCCGCGCGCGGCGGGCGCCGGTGATCACGATGCTGGCCTGGGCGGTGGACGGCTCCGCGCCCGCGCATTTCGTCGAGCGCCCGACCTGGACCTTCCCCGTCTTCCACGCGGCCGACGAGGCGCTGGAGGCCTCGGGCACGGTGCGCGCGCCGCTGCTCACGGCGCAGGGCGACCAGATCGGGGTCATCCTGGACGGGGGCGTGGTCATCCGCGTGCCTCTGGCGGCGGCGACGGCGCTGGGCGACCGGCTGGCGGTCGGCAAGACCGTGGCCGCCACCGGCCGCGGCGCCTCGCTGCCGGAGCGGGGCAAGGCGCTCGACGCCGAGCGGATCGGCGAGGCGCCGGAAAAGCTCGAGCCGCTGCCGGCGGGGCGCCCCCAATGACGCGGCGACGCCCTATGATGGGCCCGTGTAACGAAACGGCCGGATTCGGGCGGGAGCGAGCGTGAGCGAAGCGGGTTCCAACGAGACCAGGCCGGCGGGCGAGCAGGCGGCCGCGACCCAGATCCAGACCGGCGCGGTGATGGCCTTCCTGCGGCTGGCCGGCGGCTTCTTCCGGGAGAAGAAGGCCCGCTGGCTCGGGGCTGGGCTGATGCTGCTGACCCT
Source organism: Muricoccus nepalensis (assembly GCF_006438825.1). Classification (GTDB taxonomy): domain Bacteria; phylum Pseudomonadota; class Alphaproteobacteria; order Acetobacterales; family Acetobacteraceae; genus Roseomonas; species Roseomonas nepalensis. The sequence continues at coordinate 5,080 of NZ_RCZP01000035.1, read as the reverse complement.
GCTGCAGATCCTCATCCAGATCCGGTTCAACCTCTGGAACCGCGACTTCTTCAACGCGCTCGAGAACCGGGACCGCAACGCCTTCCTCTGGCAGATGGTGCTCTTCCTCGGCCTGGCCGGGGCGTCGATGGTGACGGCCGTTTACCAACTCTACGTGAAGCAGCTCGTCCAGCTCCGCTGGCGCGAGTGGCTGACGAAGCGGCTGCTCGACCTCTGGATGACGAACGCGCGCCACTACCAGCTCGAGCGCGCGGGGGAGAGCAACAACCCCGACCAGCGCATCGCCGAGGACGCGCGGCTGAGCGTGGACCTGGCGGTGGACTTCGCGACGGGCCTGTTCAACTCGGCGATCATGCTCTGCGCCTTCATCGGCATCCTCTGGACGATCTCGGGCGCGCTGAACCTGACCATCGCGGGGCACGCGATCACCATTCCCGGCTACATGGTCTGGGCGGCGCTGGTCTACGCGGTCATCGGCTCGACCCTCACCTACTTCGTCGGGCGGCCGATGGTGCGGCTGAACACGGAGCGGATGGCCAAGGAGGCGGATTTCCGCTTCTCCCTCGTCCGCGCGCGCGAGAGCAGCGAGGGCATCGCGCTGATCGGCGGCGAGGCGGACGAGCGGCGGGGGCTGGTGGGCACCTTCGTGCACGTCGCGACCTCGGTGCGCGACCTCATGCGCAGCCAGCGCAACCTCATGTGGCTGACGAGCGCCTACGGGATGCTGACCTCCGTCTTCCCGACGGTGGTGGCGGCGCCCTCCTACTTCTCCGGCGCGATCACGCTCGGCGGGCTGATGCAGATCGGCTCGGCCTTCGGCTCGGTGCAGGCCTCGCTGAACTGGTTCGTCGACAACTTCCCGCGCTTGGCCGAGTGGCGCTCGAGCGTCGAGCGGCTGCTGAGCTTCCGGGAATCCCTCCGCGTGATCGAGGAGATGGTGTCCGAGCCCGACCAGCCCACGATCGTGCGGGTGGAGGAGCCGCCGGGCGAGGAGGAGCGGGTCGCCTTCCGCGACGTGCAGGTGGCCTTCTCCAACGGCTCGGTCGTCATCGCCGAGGCCACGGCCGAGATCCGGGCGGGGGAGCGCGTGCTGGTGAAGGGCGAGTCCGGCACCGGCAAGAGCACCCTCTTCCGCGCCTTCGCGGGGATCTGGCCCTGGGGGAGCGGCGAGATCTTCATGCCGCCGCGGTACGCCACGATGTTCATGCCGCAGCGGCCCTACCTGCCGCTGGGCACGCTGCGCGGCGCCCTCTCCTACCCACACTCGCCGGACACGGTGAAGAACGCGGTGGCGGGGCCGGCGCTGGCCCGCGTCGGCCTGTCGCACCTCGAGGAGAAGCTCGACGAGGAGGGGCGCTGGGACCAGATGCTGTCGCTCGGCGAGCAGCAGCGGCTCGGCTTTGCGCGGCTGATCATCCAGAAGCCGCGCTGGATCTTCATGGACGAGGCGACGGCGGCGCTCGACGAGGAGAACCAGGACGCGATGATGCAGCTCGTGCTCGACGAGCTGCCCGAGAGCGCCCTCATCTCGATCGGGCACCGGCCGGGGCTGGAGGCCTTCCACGAGCGCACGCTGCACCTCCAGCGCGGGCCCGAGGGCGCGCGGCTGGCGATGCGGACGCCGGCGCGGGTGCTGAAGACGCGCAAGATCAAGATCCGCAACCCCTTCCGGCGCCGGGCGCGGGTGACGGCCTGAGGCACCCCGGGAGCGCGGGCTCCCCCACGACGGGGCGTGGCGCGGGGCGTTCGTTCCGGCTAGGGTGAGGTCGTCCGGGAGGGGAAAATCCCCCGCCCGGGGATGAGGTGCCGCGGCGATGCAGGATGGATTGCCGGTGGCCGCGGGAGCGCCCTCCCCGGCCCCGGACGGCGCGGCGCCCCCCGGCGGGCCGAGGGCGGCGCCGCTCTCCCGCCACCTCATGCTTCTCGTCGCCGCCGTTTCGGTCCCGTTGACCCTGTTCGGCGTCGGGTCCCTCTGGGTTCAGTACGGGGCGGCGCGGCAGGGCGCGGAGGCGCAGCTCGTCGCGCAGGCGCGGACCATGGCGCGCCTCGTGGACCGGGAGTTCGAGCGGGCCGGCACGGTCGCGGAGATGCTCGCGGGCTCCACCGTGCTGGCGCGCGGCGACCTCGCGGCCTTCGAGCGCGAGATGCGCGCGGCCGCCGGCATGCTTTCGGCCGAGCTGCCGCCGGGCGCGGGGCAGGTGATGCTGCGCCTGGTGCGGGCCGACGGGGTTCGGCTGCTGGACACGGGATGGGCCGTGGGGGAGCGACGCGAGGAGGCGGCGGGGATGCTCCCGCACCTCGCCGAGGCCCTGGCGCGGGGGCGCGTCGCGACCTCGGACGTGTTCATCGCGCGGCGGCAGAACATCCCCCTTGTCGCGGTCGCGGCGCCGGTGCTGGCGGAGGGGCGCTACGCAGGCGAAGCCACGATCGGCATCGGCGTGCCCGTGCAGCGCTTCGCGGCCCTGCTGGCCGCCGCGGGCCTGCCGGCCGGCGGGACGGCCTGGGTGCTGGACCGCCAGGGCAGCGCGGTGGCGACCACCCGGAGCGGGGTGCGGGTGGGCGATCCGCTGGGCGGCGCGGGGGAGATGGCGGGGGAGGCCGGGCTGGTGCCCCGCCGCAAGCCGAAGACGGGCGGCGCCTTCACCACGGCCTACGCGCGGTCGCCGGAGAGCCGGTTCCTCGTGCGGCTCGACGTGCCGGAGGGGCTTTTCCTCGAGCCCTTGCAGTCGGGGCTGCTCCGCTCCCTCCTTCCGGGCGCCCTGGTGCTCGCGGGCGGGCTGCTGGTCTCGCTGCTGCTAGCGCGGCGCGTGGTCGCCGCCTTCCGCCGCGTTCCGGCGCTGGCGCTGGCGCGGGGCGATGGCGCCGCGCCGGGCGGGGCGGCCACGGGGCTGCGGGAGGCGGACGAGCTCGCGGTCACGCTCGCCGGGACGCTGGCGGACCGGCTGCGGGCCGAGGCCGCGCTGCGGGACAGCGAGGCGCGGTTCCGCACGCTCGCCGACGCCATGCCGCCCATGGTGTGGTCGGCGCGGCCGGATGGGCGGCACGACTACGTCAACGCGCGCTGGCTCGCCTTCACCGGCCATGGCGGGGACGCGGCGGGCGCGGGGGCGGACTGGCTGGAGCTGATCCACCCCGAGGACATGGCCGTGGTGGCGGGGCGCTGGTCGCGGAGCCTGCGCACGGGCGAGCCCTACGAGATGGAGGCGCGGCTGCGGCGTCACGACGGGGCGTATCGCTGGACGCTCTCGCGCGCGCTGCCGGTGCGCGACGCGGAGGGGCGGGTTCTCCGGTGGTTCGGCGCCTCGACGGACATCCAGGAGATCGTGGAAGCGCGGGAGGTGGTGGCGCGGGACCGCGCCCAGCTGGAGCGGCTCGTCCACGAGCGGACGCAGGACCTGGAGGCGACGCAGGCGCGGCTGGCCCAGGCGCAGCGGATGCAGGCGCTGGGGCAGCTCGCCGGGGGAATCGCGCACGACTTCAACAACGTGCTGCAGGCCGTCCAGGGCGGGGCCGCGCTGATCGAGCGGCGGCCCGGGGACGCGGCGCGGGTGGGGCGGCTCAGCCGGATGATCGTGGAGGCGGCGGAGCGGGGCGCCGTCATCACGCGACGGCTCCTGACCTTCGCGCGGCGGAGCGCGCTGCGGGCGGAGGCGGTGGACGCGGCGGGGTTGCTCGCGGACATGCGGGAGATCCTGCTGCACACCCTCGGCAGCGGCGTCGGCGTAGAGCTCGAGGCCGCCCCGGACCTGCCGACCCTGTTCGTGGACAAGGGGCAACTGGAGACGGTGCTGATCAACCTCGGCACCAACGCGCGGGACGCGATGGGCGGGGTGGGGTCGCTCCGGCTGGCGGCGGCGGTGGAGACGGTCGGCGACGAGGTGCATCCGGCGGGGGTGGGCCGCGGCACCTATGTGCGGATCTCCGTGGCCGACACCGGGGAGGGCATGGACGCGGCTACCCTCGCCCGCGCCTCCGAGCCCTTCTTCACGACCAAGCCGGTGGGCAAGGGCACGGGGTTGGGGCTTTCCATGGCGCGGGGCTTCGCGGAGCAGAGCGGCGGCGGGATCCTCATCGAGAGCGCGCCGGGACGCGGCACCACGATCCACCTCCTGCTGCCGAGGGCCGAGGCCGGCGCGCGGGAGAGAGGCGGCGTCCGCGAGCCGGAGCCGCCCGCCGCTCGGCAGCGCGCGAGGTTGCTGCTGGTTGACGACGACGCGGCCGTGCGGGAGGTGACGGCGGAGCAGCTCGAGGCGCAGGGCTACGCGGTTCGCGCGGCTCCGTCCGGGCCAGCGGCGCTGGAGCTGATCGACGGCGGATGGGAGCCGGAGCTGGTGGTGTCGGACCTTTCCATGCCGGGCATGGACGGTCTCGCGCTGATCCGCGAGATCCAGCGACGGCGGCCGGGGCTGCCGGCGATCCTGCTGACAGGGTTCGTGACCAACGCGGCGGAGATTGCCATCGGCGGGGCGCTGAGCGGGGGCTTCTCGCTGCTCAACAAGCCAGTGGACGGGCGGCGGCTGGCGGAACGGGTGGCGGTGCTGCTGGAGGCGGCGCCGGCATCCTAGGGCGTGGTGGTGCGAATGCACCAACGCCCCGGCGCTTGGGGCGTCGGGGCGTTGGTGTGGTGCTTGGTTGGTGAGGTGTGCGTTGGCGTCGCGTGGTGTGGTGCCGTGTGTTTTGGATGCGGGGACAGGATTTGAACCTGTGACCTTCAGGTTATGAGCCTGACGAGCTACCGGGCTGCTCCACCCCGCGTGAGGTGATGGTAGGATTGACGTTCCGGTCGGGTGGTCTGGCGCCGACCGACTCTCCCGTGTCTTAGGACACAGTACCATAGGCGCAGGGTGGTTTCACGGCCGAGTTCGGGATGGGATCGGGTGTGGCACACTCGCTGTAGGCACCAGGCCACCGGGCCGGAACGTCTGATGGTGTTCCCCTGGTGAGGGGGAGGATGGCGAGGTGTGAGGGGGTAGCGCGTTGGTGCTGCGTGCGGCGAGGGTTTGGGCCCTCACGCGGCGTGTGTTGAGGAGTTCGATCGGGCGATTAGGACCGCTCGGCTGCGCTTGTTACCAAGCTTCCA
>NZ_RCZP01000034.1 GCF_006438825.1 Muricoccus nepalensis | reverse complement strand
AAGCGCGCGTGCGCCATGCCGAGCACGCGGAGGATGCCGGGCGTGGTCACCGCGCGGTGGCCGATCTCGTTCACCTTGCCGCGGACGATGTAGCCGAAGCCGTCCGGGCACTCGCCCTCGTAGAGGTCCGCCCACATGCCCTCGGTGCAGGCGGCGACCGCTCCTACGTGCAGCGTCCGGCGGCCCCGAGCGGCGACCGCGGCTACGTGCAGCCGCGCCCGCCCGCGGCCCCGTCCGGCGACCGCTCCTACGTGCAGCGCCCGGCCGCCCCGAGCGGTGACCGCGGCTACGTGCAGCCGCGCCCGCCCGCCGGCCCGTCCGGCGACCGCGGCTACGTGCAGCGCCCGGCGGCCGGTCCGTCCGGCGACCGTGGCTACGCGCCGCGCCCGGCCGGTGGCCCGGGTGGCGACCGCGGCTATGCGCCGCGCCCGGCCGGTGGTCCCGGCGGTGATCGCGGCTACGCCCCGCGTCCGGCCGGTGGCCCGGGCGGGGACCGCGGCTACGCGCCGCGCCCGGCCGGTGGTGCCGGCGGCTACCCGCCGCGGGCCGGCGGCCCCGGCGGCTTCGGCCCCGGTGCCGGCGCGCCGCTGGCGGCCCGCCGCCCCGGCCCCGTGCCGAGCAGCCTGCCCGCCGGCGGCCCCAAGCTGACGCTGCGCCCGCGCGGCCCCAGCGAGGGCCCGCAGCCCGGGAGCATGGAGGACGAGAACCGTCGTCCGCCGCCGCGGCGCCTCGGCGGGCCCAGCCCGCTCGCGGCCCGCAAGCCCGTTCCCGCCCCCGCGAAGAAGGGCATGAACCCCTCTGACCGGAAGCGCGAGGGGCGGATCGACGTCCAGGCGGCGATCGAGGGCGATGACGACCGCGGCCGCAGCCTCGCCTCCGTCCGCCGCGCCCGCGAGCGCGAGCGGCGCCAGGCGGAGCTTGCCCGGCTGCGCTCGGGCCAGGAGCGCGTCGTCCGCGACGTGATCATCCCCGACGTCATCACCGTGCAGGAGCTGGCGAACCGCATGGCCGCCCGCGCCGGCGAGGTGGTGAAGGCCCTGTTCCGCATGGGCGTGATGGCGACCATCACCCAGTCCATCGACGCCGACACGGCGGAGCTGGTCGCGACCGAGTTCGGCCACCGCGTGCGCCGCATCTCCGAGAGCGACGTGGAGCAGGGGCTCGAGGGCGAGGCCGACACCGAGGAGGCGCTGGAGCCGCGCCCGCCGGTCGTCACGATCATGGGCCACGTCGACCACGGCAAGACCAGCCTGCTGGACGCGCTGCGGAAGACCGACGTGGCGGGCCGGGAGGCGGGTGGCATCACCCAGCACATCGGCGCCTACATGATCCAGATCCCCAGCGGGGACCGGGTCACCTTCATCGACACGCCGGGCCACGAGGCCTTCACCTCCATGCGCGCCCGCGGCGCGTCGGTGACGGACATGGTGGTGCTGGTGGTGGCCGCCGACGACGGCGTGATGCCGCAGACGATCGAGGCCATCCGCCACGCCCGCGCGGCGGCGGTGCCGATGATCGTGGCGGTCAACAAGATCGACAAGCAGGGCGTGAACCTCGACCGCGTGCGGCAGGAGCTGCTGCAGCACGAGGTGGTCGTGGAGTCCCTGGGCGGCGACGTCCAGGAGATCCAGGTCTCGGCGACGAAGGGCACCAACCTCGACAAGCTGCTCGAGGCGATCATCCTTCAGGCCGAGATCCTCGACCTGAAGGCGAACCCGAACCGCGCCGCCGAGGGCACGGTGCTGGAAAGCAAGCTCGACAAGGGGCGCGGCCCGGTGGCCACGGTTCTCGTGCAGAAGGGCACGCTCAACCAGGGCGACATCGTCGTGGCCGGCGCCGAGTGGGGCCGGGTGCGCGCGATCATCGACGACATGGGCATCCCGCTGACCGGCGCGGAGCCCTCGGAGCCGGTGGAGATCCTCGGCCTGTCCGGCGTGCCGGGCGCGGGCGAGACCTTCGTCGCCGTCGAGGACGAGACGCGGGCGCGCGAGATCACCGAGTTCCGCCAGCGCAAGGCGCGGGAGAAGGTGACGGCCGCGGCCGGCGCCGCGCGCGGCACGCTGAACGACATGCTGGCGCGCATCCAGGCGGGCGAGCAGAAGGAGGTGGCCGTCGTCGTCAAGGCGGACGTGCAGGGCTCCTCCGAGGCGCTCGGCGTCACGCTCGGCAAGCTGTCGCGCGACGAGGTCAAGGTGCGGGTGCTGCACTCGGCGGTCGGCCAGATCACCGAGAGCGACATCCAGCTCGCCAAGGCCTCCAACGCGGTGGTCGTCGCCTTCAACGTCCGCGCCACGGTGCAGGCGCGGGAGCTGGCGGTGCGGGACGGCGTCGAGATCCGCTACTACTCGATCATCTACGAGGTGGCCGACGACATCGAGAAGCTGGTCCGCGGCAAGCTCGCCCCGATCCAGCGCGAGAAGTTCCTCGGCTACGCGCAGATCCTGCAGGTCTTCGAGGTCAAGAAGCTCGGCAACATCGCGGGCTGCCGCGTGACCGAGGGCGTGGTCAAGCGCGGCGCGGGCGTCCGCCTGCTCCGCAACGGCGTGGTCATCCACCAGGGCACGCTCTCCACGCTGCGTCGCTTCAAGGATGACGTGAAGGAGGTCGCGAACGGCTACGAGTGCGGCATGTCCTTCGCGAACTACAACGACATCCGCGTCGACGACCAGATCGAGTGCTACGAGACGGAGACGGTGGCGGCGGTCTGATCCGCGCCATCCCTTCGGGGTGATCATCTCGCCGCGTCCCTTCGGGACGACCACCCCGCCGCGCCCGGTGAACGCCGGGCGCGGCGGACCCTTTTCGAGGCTCCCTCCATGCCGAAGCACATCAGCAAGACCGCGGCGCCCTCCCAGCGGATGCTCCGCGTGGCCGAGGAGGTGCGGCACGCCCTCTCCGGCGTCCTCGCCCGCGGCGACCTGCGCGACCCCGAGCTGGCGGACACGCGGGTGACGGTGACCGAGGTGCGGGCCTCGCCCGACCTCAAGCACATGACCGTCTTCGTCTCCCGCCTCGGGCAGACCGCGGACAAGGCGCTGCTCGACCTGCTGCGGCGGAACCAGCCGGACCTGCGCAAGCAGGTGGCGCGCTCCGTGCGGCTGAAGTTCGCGCCCGAGCTGCACTTCCAGGCGGACACGGCGCTCGACCACGCGATGCACATCGACGCGCTGATGCGCCGCCCGGAGGTCGCGCGCGACCTCGGCCCGCGCGCGCCGGAAGCCGAGGCTGAGGCCGGGCCGGACGACGCCGCGCCGTGAACGAGCCGCACCAGCCGCCCGAGATGGCGCCGATGATCCGCACCATCGCCATGCCCGCCGACACGAACCCGGCGGGCGACATCTTCGGCGGCTGGCTGATGGCGCAGATGGACCTCGCCGCCGGCAACGCGGCCTCCCGCCGGGCGCGCGGGCGCTGCGCGACGGTCGCGGTGGAGGGGATGACCTTCCACCGGCCGGTGCATGTGGGCGACGAGGTGAGCCTCTACGCGCGCATCCTCTCGGTGGGGCGGACCTCGCTGCGCGTGCAGGTGGAGGCCTGGCGGCGGGAGCGGCATTCTGATCTGCGCGAGCGCGTGACGGAGGCGGCCTTCACCTTCGTGGCGCTCGACACCGACGGGCGGCCGCGGCCGCTGCCGGCGGAGGGGAGCTGACCGGCGGGGGGCAAACCTTCCCCTCTCGTCCCCCGTTGGGGTGGTCATGGACACGCCTCGCATCGCCTGGGTCTGCAACTGGCTCGACCCCTCCCTGCCCGTGAAGGAGCAGGCCGCGCTGAACCTGCGCGACACGACCGTGACCGCGCTGCAGCGGCTGGAGCCGACCGCCGCGATCGACAAGCTCATCGGCCTCGTGCGGGTGAACGGGGAGACGCTGCTAGGGCAGGTCTCGCGCACCGCGCAGCTTCCGCCGGGGCAGCGGGCCATGCGGATGGCGAGCAACGTGCTGCCCGCCTACAGCCACCCGGCCATCCGCCCCCTCTACGACGAGCCCGTGCTGCGGCGGCTGGTGGAGACGAGCCTGGCGCCGGCCGGGGAGGCCGCGCGGCGCGGCGGCGTGCGGCTCTCGCTCCACCCCGGGCAGTACACGGTGCTGGCGACGGAGCGCGAGGGAACGCAACGGGCGGCGGTGGCGGACCTCGAGTACCACACGGAGGTGATGCGCCTGCTCGGCCACGCCGGGGGATGGCACCCCCATGGCGCGCACATCAACGTCCACGCGGGCGCGCGGGCGGCGGGGATCGAGGCCTTCCGGGAGGGGCTGAAGCTTCTCTCGGCCGAGGCGCGCGGGCTGCTGACGGTGGAGAACGAGGAGACCGCCTACGGGCTGGAGGACCTCCTGCCGCTGGCGGACGCGCTGCCAATCGTCCTCGACCTGCACCACCACTGGGTGGTGACGGGGGAGTACATCCAGCCGGAGGACCCGCGCGTCGCGCGCGTGATCGAATCCTGGCGCGGCACGCGGCCGGTGCTGCACGTCAGCGCCCCGCGGCCGGAGCTGACGCCGGGGCAGGACCCCGACGTGCTGCCGGACCGGGACGCGCTGATCGCGGCGGGCTGCACCGCGCGGGACCTGCGCGCGCACGCGACACGGCTGTGGAACCGCGCGCACGCCGCCTGGGCCGCGCGGCACCTCGCCTGGGGGGACATCGAGGTGGAGGCGAAGGACAAGAACCTGGCGAGCGCGGAGTTCGCCGGGGTCTGCTTTCCCGTGATGGCCTGAGCGCGGCGCGGCCGAAACCCCGGCCGCGCCGGGCGTGTTTGGAACGCGGGACGTCCGTTGCGACGAACAGAACGCGAGGGAAGCGGCATGGCGGGTGAACAGGACGAGGGCGCGGCCGGGCTGGTGCTGCGGGGGTTGCTCGCGGGGCTGGCCGGCGTCGCCGCCATGACGGCGGCGGAGAAGATCGAGCAGGCCCTCACCGGGCGTCCGAACTCCTACGTGCCCGCGCACACGTTGGAGCGGGTGCTGGGCCTGCCGCACCGTCCCGACCGGGAGCGGCTCGGGCTGAACTGGGCGATGCACTGGGGGCAGGGAATTGCGCTCGGCGTCGCGCGGGCGGTGATGGCCAGGGGCGGGCTGCGGGGGCCGATGGGGTCCTTCCTGTTCCTCAACCTGCGGCTGCTGAACGACCAGTCGCTCGAGAACGCGACGGGCGTGGGGGCGCCGCCCTGGACCTGGCCGGTGGGGGAGCAGGTCGTCGACCTCCTCCACAAGGGGGTCTACGCCTTCGCGGCCGGCGCCGTCGCGGACCGGCTGGTGCAAGGCGGGCGGCACGCCGGCGGGTCCCCGGAGCGGGGACCCTACCGGTAGTCGCTAGCGCGCGGCGCCGAGCAGGCCGCGGCGGGCGAGGGCGCGCATGAGCTGGCCCGCGCCGAAGGTCCAGGGCTCGCACTCGTTCGTCGCGCGCATGCGGTTGATCAGGGCGCCGAGCTCGGGCGCGGCGATGGTCACGCGGTCGCCATGGGCGTGGGTGAAGCCCTTGCCGGGGGCGCCGCGGTCCTCGACGGGGGCGAACATGGTGCCGAGGAAGAGCACGGCGCCGTCCGGATACTGATGGTGCGGCCCGATCATCTGGCCGACGAGGTCGGCGGGGTCGCGGCTGATCCGCGCGATGGAGGAGGAGCCCTCCATCCGGAAGCCGTCGTCGCCCTCCACCACCAGCGTGACGGTCGTCTGGCGGATGGTGTCGAGCGTGAAGGCGCCGTCGAAGAGGCGGAGGAAGGGGCCGAGGACGCAGGCGGCGTTGTTGTCCTTCGCCTTGCCCAGCAGCAGGGCGGAGCGCCCCTCCACGTCGCGAAGGTTCACGTCGTTGCCCAGCGTCGCGCCGACGATGGCGCCGCGCGAGGAGACGGCGAGCGCCACCTCCGGCTCCGGGTTGTTCCAGGAGGAGGCGGGGTGCAGGCCCGCGTCCATGCCGGTGCCGACGGCGGACATGGGGGGCGCCTTGGTGAAGATCTCGGCGTCCGGGCCGATGCCGACCTCCAGGTACTGGCTCCAGGCGCCCTGGGCGACGAGGACCTCCTTCAGCCGCATCGCCTCGGGCGATCCGGGGCGGAGGCGGGAGAGGTCGTCGCCAACGAGGCGCACCACCTCCTCGCGGATGGCCGCGGCGGCGGCGGGGTTGCCGCGGGCGCGCTCCTCGATGACGCGCTCGAGCATGGAGACGGCGAAGGTGACGCCGGCGGCCTTGATCGCCTGCAGGTCCAGGGGGGCGAGCAGCCAGGGGCGGGCGGGGTCACGCGCGTCGGGCGGCGTGTTGGCGAGGAGGTCGGCGAGGGTGCCGACGCGCTCGCCATCCGCCGCGGCGAGGGCGGCGGCAGGGTCGGCCTCCTCGCAGAGGGCGGAGACGGTGAGGAAGCGGGGGGTGACGTCGATGACGTCCTCGCCGCGAAGGGCCACGACGGCGGGGCCCTCGTGCTCGGGGCGCCAGGCGCGGCCGACGAGGGCGGCGCGGGCGTGGTCGGCGGGAAGGACGCGGGCGGGATCGAGCCGGACGGCGGGCATGGGGCGGCCCCTAGCCGGCGACGCGGACGGCGCGGCTGCCGGTGCCGGAATACATGGCCTCGTCGCGGGCGACGGTCTCGGCCTCCACGCGGCGCGCCTCGCGGGCGCGGAGGGTGTTGAGCTCGGCCTGGGCGATCTCGCCCTCCCGGATGCGGGCCCGCGCCCGGGCGCGACCCCGCCCGCCGGCCGCCCAGGAAACGAGGGCGCCGAGGAGGAAGGCGAGGGCCGCGAAGAGAAGCACCACGGTGGCGAGCGGCGCCTGCCAGGTGAGGTCGAAGGGCCAGAGGGAGACCCCGGCCGGCTGCTGGTTGGACAGCGCGAAGAGGATCAGCACGACGAGGAGCGGCAGGATCAGCAGCCAGCGCAGCATGGGGTCTCTCCCAAGGTGAGGGCCGCCGCTGGCGGCGGGTGGTGGCCGCCGCGGTCGGCGGGTGTCAGTCGCGCGCCGCGGCGGTGCGGCGGGATTGCTGGAGGGGGCCGCCGTTGACCCGCTCGCGCAGCTCCTTGCCGGGCTTGAAGTAGGGAACGGCCTTGCCGGAGACCGCAACGGACTCGCCGGTGCGGGGGTTGCGGCCGGTGCGGGGGTCGCGCTTCTTGGCGGAGAAGGCGCCGAAGCCGCGCAGCTCCACGCGGTCGCCGCGGGAGAGGGCGGCGGTGATCTCCTCGAAGATCGTCGCCACGATCAGCTCCACGTCGGGCTGGCGCAGGTGCGGGTTGGCGGCCGCGAGCGCCGCGATGAGTTCCGACTTCGTCATCCAGGCCTGGTCATCACACGGTTTCTCCCGGCCCGGATCGGGGGCTCAGCGGCCGGAAGGCTGCCAAACCGCCCGGGCGCCGTCAACGCCAAGTCCTTCTGAAACCACGCTTTTCAGGACTTGGCCGAGCGCTGTGGCCAGGCTGGCGCCGAGCGCCTCCCCGAAGGTCGCGCCGAAGGCCCGCTCGCGCAGGTCGCGGGCGCGGAGGTCGCGCACCGGCATGTCCGCCGGGATGTTGTGGGCGGCGGCGAGGTGGGCGCGGGCCTCGGGCTCGCCGCCGATGGCGTCCACGAGGCCGGCGGCGACGGCTTGGCGGCCGGTCATGATGCGGCCGTCGGCGAGGGCGCGGACGCGGTCCTCGGGCAGGCGGCGGCCCTCGGCGACCATGCGGATGAACATGGCGTGCAGGTCCGACACCACGGCCGTGAGGGCGGCGCGGCCCTCCTCGCTCAGCGGGCGGAAGGGGCTGGGCTGGTCCTTCAGCGGGCCGGAGGCGATGGTCTCGGCGCGGACGCCGAGGCGCTCCAGGATTTCGTGGGCGTCGAAGGACTGCAGCAGCACGCCGATCGAGCCGGTGACGCTGCTCTCCCGCGCCAGGATGCGCTCGGCGGGCATGGCGATCATGTAGCCGGCCGAGGCCGCGGTGCCGCCGAAGAGGGCGACCACGGGCTTGCCGGCGTCGCGGAAGCGGGTGAGGGCGGCGTGCAGCGATTCGCCGCCGGCCACGGTGCCGCCGGGGCTGTCCACCGCGAGCAGCATGCCGCGGACCGAGGCGGACTTCGCCGCCCGGTCGATCGCCTCCAGCAGGGGGCGGTCGTCGGTGATGGTGCCGGAGACCGTCAGGCGCAGGAGATGGGGGCCGCCGAGGCCGAGCCCGGCCAGGGCCGGGGGGGTGTCGTCCCGCGTGCCGGCGAAGGCGAGGGCGCCGGCGGCGAGCACCACGAGGACCGCGAGCGCCCGCCAGAGGCCGCGGCTGCGCTTGAGGCGCCGGCGGTCGAGCAGGAGGTCCGCCTCCAGCCCGCCGGGGGACGCGGCGGGGGCGGGGGTGGGAAGGGGATCGGCCATCCGCCGCGTATGCGCGACCTCGGGCACGGGCGCCAGGGGCGTTGCGGGCCGGGGTTCGACGGGGGGGATTGTTGCGTGACGGGAGCGGGCCGCGGCCCTAGGATGCGCTCTCTTTCCCGCGAGCCGCCCCGCGCGCCGGCGAAGCCAACGGAACCCCCCGATGCGTCCCTCTCTCCCCCTCCTGGCCGCCCTGGTGCTGGCCGCCCCCGGCGTCCTGGCGCAGGGCACGGGCCCGACACCGGGCGGTGCCCAGCTTCGCTCGCGCGCGATCGCCAACGCGGTGACGCCGCCCTCCACGGGGAACGCGACCTGCGACGACGCGGTGGCGGCCTGGCGGGCCTGCATCGCCGCCTCGCCCAAGGCGCCGGCGGACCGGGCGCAGGCGAACACCGAGGTGGACAAGTTCGTGCGCGACGTCTTCGACGCGCGGGGCTCGGCGCGGGACGATCTCGTCCGGGCCTGCGGGCCGACGGCCTCGGGCTACCGGCAGATGGTGGAGAACGGAACCTGTGGCGCGAACATCACGGGCGCGCGGGACGACCAGGCGACGCGGGTGGGGGCGCCGGCCGCGGCGGTCGCGGCGCAGCGGCGGGCGCAGCGCTGAGGCGGCGGCACCCGGGCGGCGAACAGGGCAGCGGCCGGGCGTGAAAAGCCGGGCATGAAAAAAGGGAGGGCACCGCCCTCCCCCTTTCAGTCCGATTCGGCGCGTGGCCTCAGCGGCGCAGGCCGAGGCGCCCGATGAGGCTCTCGTAGCGCTGGTGGTTCTTGCGCTTGACGTAGTCCAGCAGCCCGCGGCGCTGGCCGACGAGCACGAGGAGGCCGCGGCGCGAGTGGAAGTCCTTCGGGTGGGCCTTCATGTGCTCGGTGAGCGAGGTGATGCGCTCGGAGAGCAGGGCGACCTGGACCTCGGGCGAGCCGGTGTCGCCGGGGACGGTCGCGTATTCCTTGATGAGCGCCGTGCGGCGCTCGGGGGAGATCATCGACATCGGGATATCCTAGGTACGGGGCTTCAGGATCCGCCGCGGGCGAGCCAACGCTCGGGATGGAGCAATCCATCCCCGAGCCTGCACAGTCCCATCAGGCGCTCCCCCACCAACACGCGAACGAGGCCACCATCGGGCCGGGCCGCCTGAGGAACCCGGCCCATGAATTCCACCAGGGAGATCTCCTGGCCGAACGAGAGACGGGCGGCTTCGGCGTCGGTGACGGCCAGGGCCGGGATGTCGTCCAGCGCGGTCGTCACCGGCAGCAGAAGCGCCGGGGAAGGGGGCGGGGTATCCCCCGTAACGATGAGGCTGTCCAGCGGAATCGCGTGCTCCTCGCGGAAGGGGCCGACCCGCAGCCGCCGGAGGGCGGCGATGTGGCCCACCGTGCCGGCGGCGCGGGCGAGGTCGCGGGCGAGACTCCGCATGTAGACGCCCTTGCCGCTCTCGACGTGGAAGACCGCGGTGTCGTCGTCCAGGCGCTCGACCAGCTCGAAGCGATCAACGCGCGCGGGGCGGGCGGCGAGCTCCACCGCCTGGCCCTCCCGCGCGAGGTCGTAGGCGCGCTCGCCGGCGACCTTGATGGCGGAGTAGATGGGCGGGACCTGCATGATGTCGCCGCGGAAGGCGGGCAGGGCCGCCTCGATCTGCTCGTTCGTCGGGCGGTAGGCGGAGGTCGCGATGGTGCGGCCGTCGGCGTCGTCCGAATCGCGCTCGTCGCCCATGCGCAGCGTGAAGCGGTAGATCTTCGTGCTGTCCATCACGTAGGGCACGGCCTTGGTGGCGGCGCCGAAGGCGATGGGCAGCAGGCCGGTGGCCAGCGGGTCCAGCGTGCCGCCGTGGCCGACCTTCTGGGCGTCGAAGGCGCGCTTGAGCTTCGTGACGACGTCGGTGGAGCCCATGCCCGTGGGCTTGTCGATGATCAGCCAGCCGTCCAGCGGGCGGCCCTTGGGGACGCGGTTGCGCCCGCGCGGGCCACCCTTGGGCCCTCGGGGGCCGCCGCCCTTCGGGCCCTTGCCGCCGCCCTTGCCGCGATCACCGCCGCTTCCCGGGGCGAAGCCGTGGCGCCCGCCGTTCCCCGCACCGTCCTTCGCCGCATCCCCGCCCGTCATGCGCGACCTGCCCCTTCCGTCATTCGGACCGGCGCGAACGCGGCCACCACCCTGTCTCCCCGGCCGGGGAGGGCGGCCCTCTAGCACCGGGCGCGGCCGGGCGCACGCGGCGATGCGCGCGGGAGAGGGTTGCGCGCGGCGGCCCGGCCGGGGGCGGGCCCTGTCCGGGGCGCGGTAACGTCACGGAACTTGACCTCGGTGGTTGCGCTGGGGTCCAAACCCGGCCCATGCGCTTCCCCTCCCTGATCCTGCTCGCCCTCCTCCTCGGCGGGCCGGCCCTCGCGCAGGCGCCGGCCCGGCCTGCCTCGGTTCCTGCTCCGGCCGCGGCCAGCCCGGCGGAGGCGGAACGGCTGCTCGGCCTGCTGCGGGACGATGCCCGGCGGGGGGAGCTGATCCGGAACCTCGAGGCCCTCTCGGCCGCCTCGCGCGCGGCGCCGGCGGGGGCCCCGGCGGCCGCGCCCGCCGCGGCGGAGGCGGGGGGCGGCACGGCCGCGGCCCCCACGCCGGCGGCCGCGGGCGCCCCGACCGCCCCGGCGGAGGCGCCGGCCGAGGCCGGGATCCTCGCGCCCAACACGCTCGGCGCGCAGCTCATGATGGGGGCCTCGCAGCGGCTGGCGCTGCTGTCGGACCAGGTCGTCTCGGGCGTGCAGGCGGTGACGGACCTGCCGAACATCGTCTCCTGGGCCTCGGGCGTCGCGCGGGACCCGGTGACGCAGGCGCGGGTGGTGGATGCCTCCTGGAAGCTCGTGCTGCTCTTCGGGCTCGGGCTGCTGGCGGAATGGCTCGTCTGGCGGGGGCTCTCGCGCTGGCGGGACCGGCTGGACGCGCGGGCGCCGGACGCGCCCAAGCCCGGCCGCGCGACGGTGTGGAACTGGCTGCGGCGCTTCCCCTTCGTGCTCGCGCGGCTCGCGCTCGACCTGCTGCCCGTCGGCGCCTTCGCGGTGATCTCCTACGGGCTGATCCGCGCGGTGCAGCCGCTGCCGACGACGGAGCTCGTGCTGCTGCTGGCGAACAACGCCTACATCGCCATCCGCGCGGTGATGCTGGCGTCCCGCATGCTGTTCTCGCCCAACTCCGCGCACCTGCGGCTCGTGCCGATGCACGACGAGACGGCGGCCTACATCACGGTCTGGCTGCGCCGCATCGTGGCGGTGCTGGTGGTGGGCTGGGCGGTGGCGGAGGCCGGGCTGCTGTTCGGCGTGCCCTGGGCCGTCTACGACGCGATCACGCGGCTCTCGCTGCTCATCGTGTCGCTGTTCCTCATCATCGTGGTCATGCAGAACCGGCACGTGGTGGCCGACAAGCTGCGCGCGCCGGACCTGAAGCCGGGGGACCATCCCGACCGCTCGCGCCGGATGTTCCGGGCGCTGCGGGACCGGCTGGCGGAGATCTGGCACGTGCTCGCCATCCTCTACCTCCTCGCGCTCTGGGGGGTCTGGGCGCTGGAGGTGCGGGACGGCTTCCCCCGCCTGCTGAAGGCGAGCGCGGTGACGCTGGCCGTGCTCGGCGTCGCCAAGCTGGTGGACGAGGGGCTGCGGCGGCTGCTGCACCGGGGCTTCCGCATCACGCCGGACCTGGCCAAGCGCTACCCGGGGCTGGAGGGGCGGGCGAACCGCTACCTGCCGGTGCTGAAGGGCGTCGTCTCGACCGTGGTGACGCTGGTGGCCTTCCTCTTCCTGCTGGAGACCTGGGGGATCGACGCCTTCGCCTGGTTCCGGCGCGGGCAGCTCGGCGCCCGGCTGATCGGCAGCCTGGTTTCCATCGGGCTGACGGTGCTGGCGGCGGTGACGGTGTGGGAGGTGGCGAACGCGGCCATCCAGCGGCGGCTGACGAAGCTTTCCCGCGACACCCAGGCCGCGCGCTCGGCCCGCATCCGCACGCTGCTGCCGATGCTCCGCACCGCGCTGCTGATCGTCATCATGATCTTCGTGGCGCTGAACATCCTCAGCGAGATCGGGGTGAACGTGGCGCCGCTGATCGCCGGCGCCGGCGTGGTCGGCGTCGCCATCGGCTTCGGCTCGCAGACGCTGGTGAAGGACGTCATCACCGGCATGTTCCTGCTGCTGGAGGACGCGGTCGCGGTCGGTGACACCGTGCAGATCGCGACGATGACGGGGGTGGTGGAGCAGCTCTCGATCCGCAGCATCCGGCTGCGCGCGCTCGACGGGTCGCTGCACATCATTCCCTTCAGCACCGTCACCTCGGTGACGAACATGACGCGCGACTTCGCCTTTGCGGTGGTCGAGCTCTCGCTCGCCTACGGCGAGGACACGGACCGGGTGGTGCGCGTGCTGAAGGAGATCTCGGCCGAGATGCGGGCGGAGCCGCGCTGGGGCGGGGTGGTGCGCGACGACATCGACGTGATGGGCGTGGACAAGCTGCTCGAGACCGGCGTGGTGATGCGGGCGCGGATGAAGACCGATCCCTCCCAGCGCAACCCGGTGGCGCGGGAGCTCTACCGCCGCATCCAGGCGCGCTTCGACGCGGAGGGCATCCAGATCAACTCGCCCTGGCGGAAGGCGCCGGAGGCGACGCCGGAGGAGGACGCGGCGGCGATCGCGGCGTGAGGGCGGGCCGCGCCGCGCGCATGGCTGCCCCCCGGATGGGCGCTTGCGTTCGGCCGCGCCTGCCATAGGGTTCCTCCCATGACCTTCTTCCGAATGCAGGGGGGGCGCCCGATGCCCCGAATTACCCTCCCGGTCGCCTGACCGGCACGCGGGCGTTGCCCCGCGTCGCGGGCGGGCGGCCGGGCCAGAGCCCCCGCCCCTCCCTCGGAAGACACCCCCATGTTCGATGCCGTTCCCGGCGCCCTTCTCGCGGCGACCGTTCCCTCCGACGACACGGGGGAGCGCGTGCTGGCCGTCCGCTACCTCCTGCGGGCCGAGCCCTCGCCCGGGCTGCTGCCGCGCCTGCTGCAGCCGCTCGCCAAGCGCGACGTGACGCCCGAGCGCTTCCGCGCGGCGCGCGAGGGGGAGGCGATGCGGGTGGAGATCGCGGTGGCGGTGCCCGAGGGCATGGTGCACCTTGTCGCGGGCAACCTGCGCTCGGTCATCGGCGTGACGCGGCTGGAGGTGGAGCACGGGAGGGTGCGGCCACTGGGCTGAGGAGGGCCGGAGGGGGCCAAGCGGGGCGCAAAACCGCTTGTGTGCGGCGCAGCAATGCCCATTTCCCGTCATGGAAGGTGTACCCCCATGATCGACGCCCTGCTGCCCAGCGCCCTCGACCTCGCGCGCTTCCAGTTCGCCTTCACGGTCGTCTGGCACTTCCTCTTTCCCGCCTTCACCATCGGGCTGGCCAGCTACCTGGCCGTGCTGGAGGGGCTGTGGCTGTGGACGGGCAAGGCCGTCTACCTCGACACCTTCCGCTACTGGCTGAAGATCTTCGCGGTGGCCTTCGCCATGGGCGTCGTGTCGGGGATCGTGATGTCCTACCAGTTCGGCACGAACTGGGCGGTGCTGTCGGACAAGGCGGGGGCGGTGATCGGGCCGCTGATGGGCTACGAGGTGCTGACGGCCTTCTTCCTCGAGGCCGGCTTCCTCGGCGTGATGCTGTTCGGCATGGACCGGGTGGGCAAGGGGCTGCACATGCTGGCCACCGCGCTGGTGGCGACGGGCACCTTCTTCTCGGCCTTCTGGATCCTCTCGGCGAATTCCTGGCTGCACACGCCGGCCGGCTACGCGCTGCTGCCGGACGGGCGCTTCGTGCCCGAGGACTGGTGGGCGGTGATCTTCAACCCCTCCTTCCCCTACCGGCTCGCGCACACCGTCACGGGCGCCTACCTGACGACGGCGCTGATCGTCGGCGCGGTGGGCGCCTGGCACCTGCTGCGGGAGCGCCAGGGGCGGCTCGCGGTGCGGGACGCGGGAATGGAGAGCGCCTCCTCCGCCCGGCGGGGCGCGGCCTTCACCTCGGAGGACGCGGTGGACGGCGAGGCGGCGGCGGTGCGGCCCGCGCCCGGCAGCGCCGGCGCCGAGCGCGGGGCCGAGGCGAGCGAGACGGGGCCCAACCCGCGCGCGCGGCTGATGTTCTCGATGGCGATGTGGATGCTGCTCATCGTCGCGCCCATCCAGGCCGTGCTGGGCGACCTGCACGGGGGCAACACCCACGAGCACCAGCCCGCCAAGGTGGCGGCGATGGAGGGGCACTTCCCGACCGAGCGCGGCGCGCCCGCCATCCTGTTCGGCCTGCCCGACGCGGCGGCCGGCGAGACGCGGATGCAGGTGGCGATCCCGAACCTCGCCAGCCTCTACCTCACGCATGACTGGAACGGCGAGGTGCGCGGGCTGAACGACATCCCGCGCGACCAGTGGCCGACGAACATCCCGCTGGTGTTCTGGTCCTTCCGGGTGATGGTGGGGCTCGGGCTGCTGATGATCACGCTCGGCGTCGCGGGCGGCGTGATGCGGTGGCGCGGGCGGCTCGACAGCACGCCCTGGCTGCTGCGCGCCGCGATCGCGATGGGGCCCGCGGGGCTGGTGGCCGTGACGGCCGGCTGGATCGTCACCGAGGCGGGGCGGCAGCCCTTCACGATCTACGGGATGCTGCGCACGGCCGACAGCGCCTCGCCGGTCGCGCTGCCGGCGGTCGCGACCTCGCTTGCGGCCTTCGTGGTGGTCTACTTCGTCGTCTTCGGGGCGGGCATCTGGTACCTGTTCAAGCTGTTCCAGCAGACGCCGCGCCCGCAGGAGGGCGCGCCGCCGCAGGGCCAGCCGATCCGCACCGCGGGGATCACGCCGATCTCCTCCTCCAAGCCGGGCGCCGCGCCCGAGCTGCAGCCGGCGGAGTAGGGCGATGGACCCGATGCTGCTCACCGGCTGGGCCTTCTGGCTGCCGCTGATCTGGGCGGTGCTGATTGCGCTGGCCGTGTTCCTCTACGTCTGCATGGACGGCTTCGACCTCGGCATCGGGATCCTGTTCCCCTTCCTGCCGGAGAAGGCGGAGCGGGACGTCGCCGTGAACACGGTGGCGCCCGTCTGGGACGGCAACGAGACCTGGCTGGTGCTGGGCGGCGGCGGGCTGCTGGCGGTGTTCCCGCTGGCCTACGCCGTGGTGCTGCCCGCGCTCTACATGCCGCTCATCCTCATGCTGCTCGCGCTCGTGTTCCGGGGCGTCGCTTTCGAGATGCGCTTCCGGGCGGAGAACGGGACGCAGCAGCTCTGGTGGGACCGGGCCTTCTCCTGGGGGTCGATGGTCGCGGCCTTCACGCAGGGGATCGCGCTCGGCGCCTTCGTGCAGGGGATCGAGGTGAGCGGCCGCTCCTATGCCGGGGGGTGGTGGGACTGGCTCTCGCCCTTCTCGGTGCTGACGGGCGGGGCGCTCATGGCGGGCTACGCGCTGCTCGGCGCCTGCTGGCTGCTGTGGAAGACGGAGGGGCCGCTGCACGCGCGCGCGGCCACGCTTGCCTGGCGCTTCGCGCTGGCGACGGTGGCGGCGATCGCGCTCGTCTCCGCCATCATGCCCTTCCTGCAGCCGGCCTTCGCGGCACGTTGGCTGACCTTCCCGAACCTGTTGTTCGCGGCGCCCGTGCCCGTGCTGGTGGCCTTCCTCATCTGGCGCTTCTTCCACGCGCTGGCGGAGGACACGGGGCATGGCGGGATGGTAGACGCGCGGCCTTTCCTGCTCGCGCTCGGGCTCTTCGCCCTGTCCTATGCCGGGCTCGGCGTGTCGATGTGGCCGATGATCGTGCCGCCGGCCTTCAGCATCTGGGAGGCCGCGGCGCCGCCGGCCTCGCAGGGCTTCCTGCTGGTGGGCGCGGCGGTGCTGATCCCGGTGATCCTCGCCTACACGGGCTACGTCTACTGGCTGTTCCGCGGCAAGGTCACGCACGAGAGCGGCTACCATTAGAGGATGGGGCACTAAGATGTGGGGGCGGCGGCTGCTCTGGTTCGTGGGGATCTGGGCCGCGAGCATCCTCGCGCTCGGGGTGGTCGCGATGATCCTGCGGGCGGTGCTGAAGGGGGTCTGATCTCCCCTCGGGACCGGCCCCCGCACGCTCCGTCCTTGCCGGGCCCCGGGGAACGAGGCAACCCTGGCGCCGACGCGAACAACAGGGACCGGCACCCGCCATGGCCGACGAACGAACCCGGGGGCCGGCCTCCTACTTCCCGTCGATCGAGAAGGCCTACGGGAAGCCCATTTCCGTCTGGCAGGACCTGATCCGCCAGCGGCTGCCGGCCCGGCACATGGAGCTGGTGGCCATGCTGAAGGCGGAGCACGGGATGGGGCACGGCCACGCCAACGCGCTCGTGGCGCATACCCTGGCAACCGGCCGCTAGACCGGTCGGCCCGGAAGGGGGCCGGGGCTGCATCCTCGCCCCGGCGATAGTTCCGCAACACGCGGGGCCGCCCGGCATGGAGGAGGCGACACCGTCGAGGCGGCCCTAGCGCCGCCCGGCGGTGGCCGGCGTGACCCCGAAGGCCGCGCGGAAGGCCGCCCCGAAGGCGGGGGCGGAGGCGTAGCCCACCGCGGCGCCGGCGCGCGCCGGGGGCACGCCCTGGGCGAGGAGGGCGGCGGCTTCCGCGAGGCGCAGCGCCTGGCGCCAGGCGCCGAAGGAGAGGCCGGTCTCGGCCCGGAACAGGCGGGACAGGCTGCGCGGCGAGGCGCCGATGCGCGCCGCCCAGTCCTCGAGCGAGAGGGGGCAGGCGGGGTCCTGCCGCAGGGCCGCGGCCAGGCGGGCCAAGCGGGGCTCGCGCGGCTCGGGCACGCCGAAGGGCAGGGCGGGGGCGCGGCGGATCTCCTCGATCAGCAGGGCCGCGAGATGGCCGCCGCGGCCGCGCTCGTCCCATTCCAGCGGTTCTTCGCAGGCCGCGAGGATGAGCTCCCGCAGCAGGGGCGAGGCGGCCATGACGGTGACCTCCGCCGGGCCCGCGCGCGCCGCGTCCTCCCGCAGGAAGAGCGCGCGCATCTGCACGAGCCCCGCGATGAGGACGCTGTGCGGCTCGCCGGCGGGCACCCAGAGGGCGCGGCCGGGCGGGACGACGAAGCTGGCGCCGTCGGTTAGGACGCGCATGACGCCGCGGAGCGAGAAGAGGAGCTGCGCGCGGGCGTGGCTGTGGCGCCCCGTCGATTCGCCGTCCCGGTAGTCGCGCCGGAAGGCGGCGAGCGGGCGGTCCACGGCGTCCTGCGGCAGGGGCAGGCGGGGGCTGGGGCTTTGGCCGGTTCGCGACAGCATATGGCCGAACGTCTCCTTCCGGCCAGGATAGGCTGGAGTCCAGGGAGAACGCCAATGCCCCATGACCCCGCCACGCGGCAGATCTGGTTCATCAACGCCGCGCATGTCGTGTGCCACTACACGCTGCTGATCCTGGCCACCGCCGTGCTCGGCATGGTGCTGCACGACGGCGCCACCTTCGGCGCGGAGTACGGGCCGGTGCTCGCGCTCGGCACGGGGATGTTCGTGCTCTACGGCGCGGGGTCGCTGCCGATGGGGTGGTTGGCGGAGAAGGTGGGGCGGCACGCGCTGATGGGGGCCTTCTTCCTCGGCGTCGGCGGGTCGCTCGTGCTGGCGGGCGCGGTGTCGGGGCCCTGGGGGCTGGCGGCGGCGCTGGCGATGGCCGGGCTGTTCAACGCCATCTACCACCCGATCGGGACTGCGATGCTGGTGGAGGCCGCCGGCGACCGCGTGGGCCGCGCGATGGGCAATAACGGCGTCTTCGGCAACATGGGCGTGTCCTTCGCGCCGATCCTGACGGCGGTGCTGGTGGCGCAGGGGGGGTGGCGCTGGGCCTTCATCGTGCCGGGGCTGGCGGCCATCGGCCTGGGCGTCCTCTGGCTGCGCGAGGCGCCCTACGACGCGCGGCTTCACGCGCGGGGCGCGAAGCCCTTTCCCGAGATCCCGCGCGCGGTGGTGCGGCAGGCCGTGGTGTCGCTGCTGCTGATGGCGGTCTCCTCCGGCTTCGTCTTCAACGCCTTCACGCTGCTCGTGCCGAAGCTCATGCAGGAGCGGATGGCGGACAGCCCGGGGCTGCTGCCGCTGGTGGGCGCGCTGGCTTTCGCGGCGACGCTGTTCGGGGGGCTCACGCAGTTCACGGTGGGGCGGATGGTGGACCGCATGACGCTCAAGCGCGTCTTCATGCCGCTGGCCATCGCGCTGGTGCCGGCGCTGCTCGCGCTGTCCTTCCTGCAGGGCTGGGTGGTGCTGCCGGTGGCGGCGGTGGCGGCGGCCGCGATCTTCGGCCAGGTGACGGTGAACGAGACGATGACGGCGCGCTACGTGGCGCCGGCGCTGCGGGCGAAGCTCTACTCCGTGCGGTTCTTCGTGGGCTTCCTAGGCGCCGCGGCGGCGTCCCCGGTCATCGGGTACCTCCACGACGCCTCCGGCAACCTCGGCGTGGTGATGGTCGTGCTGGCGGCCTTCGGGGCGATCACCCTCGTCTGCGCGCTGCTCTTCCCGAACCGGCCGGAGGAGCTGCGGCCGGAGCTCTGGTCGCGGGAGGCCGCGCCCGTGGCGGTGGCGGCGGAGTAGCCGCCCCGCTCCTCGCGGCCCGCCCTACCGGCCCTGGCGCGCGATGACGGCGAGCGCCGCGGAGCTGATCGAGAGCTGGCCGAGCACGCCCGCGAGGTCGCGGATGAGGCCCCAGGTCTCGTAGGGCGAGGGGTCCTGCGGCACGACGACGAGGCTGCCGGGCGGGATGGGCGGGCCGCCCGCCTGCCAGCTGCCGAGGCCGGCCGGGACGGTCTGGCCGTTGGGCAGCACGATGAAGGCGCGGGAGATGTCGGCGAAGCGCTGCTCGCCGCCCGCCGCGCGCACATACTGGATGGCGCGCCAGCCGCTCGCGAACTGCAGGCTGCCCGGGTTCAGCACGGCGCCGACCACCGTCACCTCGTTCGGACGCTTGGGCACCACCAGCAGGTCGCCGGGCTCGAGCAGCACGTCGAGGTCGGGGCGGGAGGCGAGGACGACGGGGTTGGCCTCCACAACCATGCGCCCGGCCGCGCGGGCCTCGCGCAGCGATCCGGCCAGGGCCTGGCCGGCGTTGATGGCGCCGCCGATGTCGAGGTTCCCCGCGCGGCTGCCGGCCACCGCCTGGCCGGCCGCGACCTGGATGAGGCTCGTCTCCAGTTCGCGCGCGGTGCGCTGGAAGCCCTCCTGCTGGCGCTGGCGCACGCTCTCGCGCGTGAAGACGGCGCCGTAGGGGTAGGCCTGGGCGGTGAGGCCGCCGGCGCGGGCGAGGAGCTCCGACAGGCGCTCGCCGCGGCGGATGTCGTAGGTGCCGGGGCGCAGGAACTCGCCCACCAGGGCCACGGGGCCGGTGTCGCGGTCGCCGAAGCCGCGGGGGACGCGGACGGCGTCGCGCGGGGAGAGGCGGATCGCCGCGAAGTTGCGAGAGCGGAGGTCGAGCTGCACGCGCGACAGCGGGATGGCGCCCGCGCCCTCCAGCGGCTCGCGCGCGAATTCCACGGCCGAGAGGTCGGCGGTGTCGGCCGTGCCGCCCGCCGCGGCGAGGACCATGTCGAGGCCGGTGTCCTCCAGCACGGGGTAGAGGCCGGGCAGGCGCACCTCGCCCGCCAGCAGCACGGCCTGGTCGAGCAGGAAGGGCAGGAGGGTGGGGTAGTCGACGAAGAGCTGCGGGCAGCCGCCGGGCCCGAGGTCGGGGAAGCCGGCGCTGCGGGCATGGGCGAAGCGGAGCGGGCTGGAGCGCGCGGCGACGGCGAGCGCGGTCAGCGCCGGGCAGTCGCCGGCCGCCGCGCCCGCCGGGGCCAGGGGGGGAGTCGAGGCCGCGGGCGTGGCCCCGGCCGGCGCGTTGGCTTGGGCCAGCGCCGCCTGGGTGGCGGGCGCGCCCGGGAGGCCGGCGGGCGGCGGCGGCGCCAGCGGCGCGGGCGACAGCTCGCCGCGAAGCGCGCGCTGCACGGGCGGGGAGGCGAGCCAGAGCACGTCGGCCTGGGAGAGGAGAATGACCTCGTCGCCCTCCTGCAGCGGCAGCTCCGCCTGGCCCTGCATGACGCGGCCGAGGTCGAAGGCGATGAAGCGGCGCACGCGCGTGCGCTCGTCCATCCGCCAGGCGACGCCCAGGCGCACATAGGGGTCCGGGCGGATCACGCGGGGGTCGGAGAGAAGGGCGCGCAGCCCGGCCCCGCGCGGGCCGACGCCGCGCGTGACGGGGGCGACGACGTGGCCCGTAAGGCGCAGCCCGCCCGCCATGGCGTCGACGCCGGGGAGGACGACCACCGCGTCGCCCCGCCGCACGGTGGAGCGGGGCGAGAGCTCCGACATGGCGCGGCGCCCGCCGGCGTCGGTGCCGGTCGAGAGAAAGCGGTTGCCCGCCGGGCGGAGGGCGCCGCCGGCGAGGGCGAGCAGGGCCGGGAGGGGGGCGTTGGCGGCCCCGGCCGGCAGCTCGTAGATGCCGGGTCGCGTGACGTCGCCGCCGATCGCGACGACGGCGCCGAGCGGCGGGACCACGACGCGCTCGCCCTCGCGCAGCGAGAGGTTGGGGTTGCCGGGCGCGCCGGCGATGGCGGCGTAGAGGTCCACCATGCGGGTGCCCTCCGGGCCCTCCACCCGGATGGCGCGGAGGCTGCCGCTGCGCCGGATGCCGCCCGCGGAGCCAAGGGCGTCGAGGAGGGAGGCCAGCGCCGGAAGGGGCACGAGGCCGGGGCGCAGGACCTCGCCGGCGACGAAGATGCCGATCTGGCGGGTCTGGCCGAGGGAGACGAAGGCCTCGGAGCCGCCGAGCTCCCGCGCGACCCGTGCCTCGATGTCGGCGCGCAGGTCGCGCAGCGTGCGGCCGGCGGCCGCGAAGGGCGGCAGGTCGGGGAGCGCGATCATGCCGTCCCGCCCGACGCGGAGCGAGACGGACTGGCGGGAGCGGCCCCGGATGGAGATGACGACCTCGTCGTCGCGGCCGAGCACGTAGCTGTCGGGCAGGGCGCCGACGACCGCGGAGGGGCCGCCCCCGCTCGGGGCGAGGTTACGGAAGGTGTCGTAGCCGAACTGGCGGAGCGGCGGCTGCTGGTCGGGCAGGCGGGCTGGATTCGAACAATCCAGCGTGTACCTAGCAAATAACGATGTACCTAACAAAAAGGCTTATACTCAGACTCGAAACGGTTTTTATTCCTTTGAATGTGACAGGGCTGTACCGCACAAATTAAAAGGTAAGGACAAAACCTCCTAATCTGGCGCAGGCAGATGACGGCGCAGGCGAGGGTTCTCAGGGCGTATTCCGAGACAATTATTACGCTTTTGCCGTTTTAAACCTTTCGCTCAGTTGCAACATCTTTAGCTAGTCGAATAGCCGTCTTTGTGGCGGAAGCCAGGCGGGACGGTGAGGTGCGGTTTGTCGGGGAGATCCCCAACGAGCTGGCGGCGTTGGACAAGTTGGTGGTCCGGCTCGGCCGGGGAGGTCGAACCCTGCGCGTTACGTATGAGGCCGGACCATGCGGCTACGGGGTCAATCGGCACCTCCGTAACTGCGGCCACGACTGTGTGGTGGTCGCACCGAGTCTGATCCCGCGCAAGCCGGGCGAGCGGATCAAGATGGAACGGCGGGACGCGACAGCATTTGCCCGCCTGCACTGCACCGGCGAGTTGACGCCGGTCTGGATGCGGGACCCTGAGCCATGAAGCCATGCGAGACCTGGTCAGGGCGCGAGCCGACATGGTGGAGGCGCTCAGCAAGGCACGGCAGCGGCTTATAAGGTTCCTGCTCCGGCATAGACGGAGTTACGACCCCAAGCGTTGGACCTGGCCGCACCGGAAATGGCTGATGGAGCAGACTTTCCTGCACCCGGCCCAGCAGGTGGCCTGCCAGGATGGTCCCTGCGAAAAAACCCGTTACCAACCAAAGAAATCCCGCACCAACTAAAGAAAGTCTGCACCAAATTTCGGCGTGAGATTGCCTCGTTGCGCAATGCGGGCGAGAGTCGCGGTCCAGCAGTCTTTTTTTCTAGGCCAGCAAAGTTAGCTGGTGTGAGGCGTTGCTGGAGAGTTCCTTTGATGAGCTCTGGAGGCGCGGGATGGCCAGGCTGTTAGCGCGAGCGCAGCCCGCACGGGAGCGGGTGCTGGTTCCCCTCCGGCAGGACTGCCCGGGCTGTGGCGGGCACATGCGACTGCGCTACGAGAACCGCCGGACCCTGGTGACGCTGTCGGGGCCGGTAAGGCTGCGGCTGAAGATCCGCCGCTGCGAGCGCGAGGGCTGTGCGCGTCATCGTGTGCCGTACCGCCCCGAGGCGGAGGGCGCGGTGGCGCTGCCCCAGCACGAGTTCGGCCTGGACGTGGTGGCGCTGGTAGGGGTGCTGCGTCACCAGGAACACCGCAGCGTGCCGGAGATCCATGCCGTCCTGCTTGGGCGCGGGGTGGAGATCGCCGAGCGCAGCGTCACCAACCTGCTGGACCGCTACGACGAGTTGCTGGCCACCTCGCTGACCGATGCCCGGCGGCTGCGTCGGGTGCTGGCCCGGCAAGGGCGGGCGATCCTGGCGCTGGACGGCATGCAGCCGGACGTGGGCCATGAGGTGCTCTGGGTGGTGCGCGAGTGCCTCTCGGGCGAGGTACTGCTGGCGCGTAGCCTGCTGTCGGGCACGGCCGAGGACCTGGCGCCCTTGCTGGCCGAGGTGGCGCAGGCGATCGGGGTGCCGGTGGAGGGGGTGATCAGCGACGGGCAGACCTCGATCCGGCGGGCGGTGGAACGGGCTCTGCCGGGCGTGCCGCACCAGCTCTGCCAGTTCCACTTCCTGCGGGAGGCAGCCAACCCGGTCTACGAGGCCGACCGGCACGCCAAGAAGGGGCTCAAGAAAGGGGTGCGCGGGGTGCGGCGGATCGAGCGCTCGGTGGAGGGAGGCCAGGACGTCGGCGCGGAGGTGGCGCTGGGCTACTGCGCGGCGGTACGCAGCGCCATCACGGACGACGGCCGCACACCGCTCGCCGCCCCTGGCCTGAAGCTCAAGGGGCGGCTGGAGGCGGTGGCGAGCAGCTTGGACCGGGTTCTGGAAAAGGGGGCTCGCCCGCGCCGCTCGCGCGGCTCCGGCAGCTGATCGGCCGCGGCCTGGAGGGCACGGCGCCGCTCTGGCCGGCATTGCTACGGCGTGCCCGGCCTGCCCAGAACCAACAACGATCTCGAGCAGCTGTTCGGATCCCAGCGCTACCACGAGCGGCGTGCCACGGGACGCAAGGCGGCCTCGCCAGCCGTCGTGCTGCGCGGCGAGGTGCGCCTGATCGCCGCCATTGCGACGCGGCGACACCCACCCGCTGCACGCGACCTTGGCCGCGTCAGCCGCGAGCGCTGGCGCGAACTCCGCCGCCGTCTTGAACAACGCCGCCACGCACGGACACTCCGAACCCGGTTCCGCCGCAACCCGCAGGCCTACCTAGCCGAGCTGGAACAAGCTGCACGCCAGCTAACTTTGCTGGCGTAGTTTTTTTGTCTCTATTGGCTTGTATGGCCGATTTTAGGCCGCCGATGTCCTATGGTGCGCTGGTGTCGGATGCTTCCGTGCTCACCTGGACATAACGCAAAGCGGCATCGCGTGCTGTCGCCTCGGGGGTGCGCGCCGCCACCGGTCCGAAGCCACCGCCGCCTGACGTCTCCAACCGCACCACGTCGCCGCGACAGAGCAGCAAGCCATCGGTTTTCGGCGGAATCGGCGTTTCCACCCCATTCCGGACGAGAAGCAGGCGGCCGACCGTGGCCGGGCCGCCGCCCGCCAGCCCGTAGGGGGCGTGGTGGAAGCGGTCCATGTTGGTGGTGAGGATGCAGCTCTCGGAATTCACCCGCCATTCGCGGAACAGGCCGAGCCCGCCACGTTGCTGCCCCAGCCCGCCGGAACCGGGCAGCAAGCCATAGGCGGCGATGGTCAGCGGCATGCCGCTTTCCACCATCTCCACGGGGATGTTGCTGTTGTTGTGCATGCCGGACGCATAGGCATTCACCCCGTCCTTACAGGGATGCGCGCCGGAGCCACCAATCTCGATCTCCACCAGCACCTCCCGAGATCCATCCGCCGCTATCGTCTGGAAGGTGCAAACATAGGAGTTGCCGTAATAGGCGGCAGGAATGCGATCCGGCACGGCACCATGAAGCGCGCCATGCACCGCATTCAGCAGACGGTGGCTGACAGCGACGCGATGCGCCACTGGTGCGGGATGGCGGGCGTTCACGCAGAGGCCTTCCGGCGCGATGATGCGCACGGGGCGGTAGCAGCCAGCATTGGCCGCAAGCGGCTCGTCGCTCGCTGACATCACGGCGAAGAGCACCGCAGCGGCGGAGGAGGCGAGGGTAGCATTCACCGGTCCCTTCGCCTGTGGCGAGCAGCCCGAGAGATCGGCGGTGATGGTGTCGCCCGCGATCTCGAGCCGCACATGCAGACGCAGTGGCTGGTCCAGGACCACGCCGTCATCGTCCAGAAAGTCTTCGAACTCGTAAAGGCCATCCGGCATGCGCCCGATCGCGGCGCGCATCGTCGCCTCGCTGGCATCCAGGATGCGCTGCCCGGCCTCGATCATCCCCGCGGCGCCATAGCGGGTGGCAAGGCGGCGGATGGCGGCGGCGCCAACATCGAGGCTAGCGAGCTGCGAGGCGAGGTCGCCCAGGACGAGCGCGGGCTTGCGGACATTCTGCCGGATCATCGCCCAGACGCCCGCATTGGGCTTTCCGTTCTCGACGAGCTTGATTGGCGGGATGCGGAGGCCTTCCTGGAAGATCTCGGTCGCGGTCGCCGCATAGGAGCCGGCGGCAAGGCCGCCCATATCAATATGGTGGCAGAGCGTTCCGACGAAGGCGATGCGCCGATCCCCATGGAAGACAGGCTTGTAAGTGACGATGTCCGGCAGGTGCTGGCCGCCGCAATAGGGGTCGTTGGTGGCGACCACATCGTCCGGACCCCAGCTGTTCACGTCCACATGTTTGTCCAGCAGCTCGCGCAGCAGGTGGCTCATGGAGTTCAGATGTCCGGGGATGCGCGCGGACTGGGCGAGATTGTTGCCGTCGGCATCGAAGACGGCAGTGGAGTAGTCGAGAAGCTCGCGCACGATCGTCGAGCGGCTGGTGCGCCAGACGGTGACGTCCATCTCCGCCGCAGCGGCGGTGAGGGCGTTGCGGATCACCTCAATCTCAACGGGTCCCAACGCTGCCGCGCTAGTCGCCGGTGCGGCCTCCACCTTGCGCCGCGCGACGAGCGCGCCGGCGGGACCAAGCGTCGCGGCCCAGCCACGGCCGATCCAATGAGTCGCGAAGCTCTCCTCGATCAGTGCCGGGCCCTGGACGCGGTCCGCGGCCGTTAGCGCCTCGCGATCCCAGACCGGGATGTCGCGCCAGGCGCCGCTCTCCCAGCTCAGCCGCGTGCCCTTGCGGGCCGGGCGATCGGCGATCGGCGCTTCGGCCGCGCTGCGGCGCGGCAGACGGCCGATGGCGGAGACGCGAAGGGTGACGATCTCGGCGGGCTCCGCCTCATCGGCGTAGGAGAAGCGGCGGCGATGCATGTCGTGGAAGGCGGAGAGGAGTTGGCCGAGTTCTGCCTCGTCCGGGACGGAGATGTCACCCCAGGGGATCAGCAGCTCGAAGGCTTGGCCGCGGTAGCGCATATCGGCCGAGACCTCGATCGCGCGGTCCTGCGGCGCGACGCCATCGGCGGCTAGGCGGTCCTCCGCCTGCTTCCGCAGCTCCGCGATCAGCGCCGAGAGCGGCGCGATGCCCTCCGGCGAGGCGGGAATGACGCGTGTCCGGGAGATGTCCTGCACAAGGTCGCCGAAGAGGATGCCATAGGCGGAGAGCGTGCCGGGTTCCCGTGGGAAGGCGACCTCGCGGATGCCGACCTCCTCCGCCACCGCCGTGGCGTGCAGACCGCCGGCGCCGCCGAAGGAGAGCAACGTGAAGTCGCGTGGGTCGAGCCCCTTCTCGAAGAGGGAGAGGCGCACGGCGGCACCGAGCGCGCTGTCGGTAACACGCAGAATGCCCTCGGCCGCTTCCTCCTCGCCGAGGTTGAGCGGAGCGGCGATGCGCTCAGCGATGGCGCGGCGGGTGGCGTCCATGTCGAGCGCCATGGTGCCGCCGAGGAAATAGTCGGGGTCCAGCCGGCCGAGCGCCAGGTTGGCGTCCGTCACCGTCGGTTCCGTGCCGCCGCGACCATAGGCCACTGGCCCCGGGCGCGCGCCGGCCGAGCGCGGGCCGACGGTGAGCCGACCACCGGAATCCACCGCGGCGATGGAGCCGCCGCCGGCGCCGATGGTCCGCATCTCCACCATGGGCAGGCGCACCGGCAGCCGGTCCACCTCACCCTGGGTGACCACCGAGACGCGGCCGCCCAGCACGACCGACACGTCGTAGGAGGTCCCGCCCATATCAACGGCGACGAGGTCGGGCCGATCCAGCAACTGGGCCAGCCGCTCCGCCGCCAGCGCGCCGCCGCTGGGGCCGGAGAGGAGGAGGCGTGCTGGCTGCTCGGCCGCGCGCCGCAGCCCGCAGACGCCACCATTGGACTGCACGAGGAAGACGGTGGGCGCGAAGCCATCCTCACCCAGCCGCCGCTCCAGTCGTTCGAGATAAGCGCGCACCACGGGCACGAGGAGCGCGTTGAGGACGGTGGTGGAGGTGCGCTCGTACTCGCGGATCTCCGGGCTGATGTCGCTGGAGAGAGAGAGGGCGAGGTGCGGCCGCGCGGCGAGCAGAAGGTCCCGTAGGCGCTGCTCGTGCACCGGGTTAGCATAGGCGTGCAGGAGGCTGATGGCGACGCAGTCCACCTCCAGCGCATCCAGCCGCTGCAGCAGGGCGGGCAGGGCGGATTCGTCGAGGACCTGCTCGACGCTGCCATCGGCGCGCACCCGCTCGGGCACGCCTAGGCGGCGGTCGCGCGGGACCAGCACGGGAAAGGGATCGGGATCAAGCGCGTAGAGCTCGCGGCGATAGTGGCGCGTGATCTCCAGCACGTCTTCAAAGCCCGCGGTGGTCAGCAACGCTCCGCAGCCGAGCTTGCGTTCCAGCACCGCGTTCGTGGCGATGGTGGTACCGTGCAGCAGCAGTCCGACATCGGACAGGGCAAAGCCGAAGCGGGACGCGGCCTCCCGCACGCCGAGTAGTAGGCCTTCGGAAGGATCGAGCGGCGTGGTCGGCGTCTTCCAGGCGCGAACGGAGCCGTCGCGCGCATCAAGCACCTGCAGGTCAGTAAAGGTGCCGCCGATATCCACGGCGATGCGGACGGGCCGCGTTGAGTCAGCCACGTGCAGAATTCCGGTTTTCTTGGGGGATCAATTCACGACGCCCGGCAGCCACAGAGCGATGCCGGGCCAAGCGAGCATCAGCGCCACGGCGATGAGATAGGCCGCGAGGAAGGGCAGCACTCCGGTGAAGACATCGCCGATCGGCCCGGGCGGGCGACGCATGCCCTGTAGCACATACATCACCGTGCCGTCGGGCGGGCTGATCTGGGCAATCTCCACCAGCATGGTGACGATGACGCCGAACCAGATTGGGTCGTAGCCGAGCGCTACCACAATGGGGAACACCACCGGTACGGTGGTAATGATCATGGAGAAGCCCTCCATGAAGGTGCCAAGGGCGAAATACAGCATCATGATCGCGGCCATGATTGCCCAGGGCGGCAGGGGCAGGCCGCCAATCATCCCAGCCATCGCCTGCGGCACGCCAATGGCTGTAAGGACGTAATTCAGCAGATAGGCGCCGAAGAGGATAAGGCCGAGCAGCGCTGTGTTGCGCGCCGTCGCCTCGGCCGAAGCGTGTAGCATACGCCAGTTCAGCTTACCGTCCAGCGCCGCGAAGCCGGCCGCGCCAACCACGCCAAGCGCCGCCGCCTCGGTGGGCGTGGCGAGGCCACCATAGATGCTGCCGAGCACGAGGAGGATGAGCGCCATGGTGGGGCCGAGATCGGCCAGCCCGCGTAGCTTGTCGCGCAGTGACACGGGCGGCCCCTTCTCCATTGGGTGCCGCAGCCCGTGGATGAGGATGACGCCGAGGAAGAGGCCGGTGACCAGCAGCGAGGGGATCAGCGCCGCGATGTAGAGGGCGCCGACCGACGTCTCCGTGATCAGCCCGTAGATGATGAAGGTGATGCCGGGCGGGATGAGGTTACCGAGCGCACCCCCCGCCGCGAGCGATCCCAGCACCATCCGCTGGCTGTAGCGCGTGCCGGAGAACCAGGGCAGGGCCACGGAGCCCATGGTGGCAGCCGTCGCCACCGAGGAACCGGAAATAGCGGAGAAAACCGCACAGGCGACGATGTTGGTGTGCAGTAGTCCGCCGGGTAGGCGGCCGAGCCAGAGGTTCAGCGCCTTGTACAGCCGATCCGACAGGCCCGCCCGCAGCAGTATTTCACCCATCAGCAGAAACAGCGGCACGGCCACGAGGACGAAGTTGCTGGAAGGAGACCAGAGGGTCTGCCCGGCGAACAGCCACCAGGGCCGGTCGGAGAAGGCGAGGCCGACGAGGATGCCCAGCAGCCCCAGCACCGCAGCCACATAAACGCCCGCACCGAAGAAGACGAGGAAGACGCCGATCAGCGCCAGGATCTCGACCACCGGTATGGCCTGGCCGCCGCTGGCGGCGGCGAAGACGGCAGCGCCGAGCAGCAGGATGAGGAAGAGGACGGCGATCATCGCGCAGTGTCTTCCTGGCGGGCCATGGCAACAGCCTCTAACGCCTCCTCTGTCTCATCCTCCAACCCGCGCGGGCCGAGCAGCGCATCCACAGCCGCCGGGCCTTCCAGCATGAGGCCGATGATGGATTCCAGCATCAGGACGGCGACCATCACGCAGAAGGCGGCGAGGCCGAACACCCAGATACCCTGTGGAATGGCAAGCGGCAGGTGGAGCGCGCTGTTGTCATGCGCGTCGAACAGCAAGCTTTCATCCAGCAGCGACCAGCCAGCCCAGGCGCAGAAGCCGGCGAAGACGCCAAGCAGGGCGAGCGCGAGGATGTGCAGCACGGCGCGCGGCCGAGGCGGCAGACGGTTCACCAGCGCATCCACCCGGATGTGCGCACGGCGAGCCAGGGTATGCGCCAGCCCCCAAGCGATGCCGCCGGCCAGCATATAGCCCGTGATCTCGATGGTGGCGGCGGAAGAAACGCCGAGGATACTGCGGCCAAGCACATCGGCGGTGATGAAGACGGCGCAGGCCACGTAATTCCAGCCGGCGACATGCGCCATGACAGATGCGACGCGCGCTGTGCCGCCCGAGAGGCCCCGCGCAGCACGCAGCAGGAGGTGCGTCATCCGCCGAAGCGGACGCCGCTGATCGGTGCGACCACCTGGTTGTAGATCTCGCCACAGCGCGCGCCACAGCGGCCAACCCAGTTCGGCAGGACGGTGCGTTCGAAGATGCTGCGTAGACGGGCGGCTTCCTCGGGCGTGCTCTTCACCTCGGTCATCGGGCGAGGGGCAAGCTGGTTCAGGCGGCAGCCCTCGCGGTTGCCAGTGTTGCAGTCGATGCCGTCGCGCGTGCCTTCATCACCGAGTTGCCAGAGCTTGTCCGACATCTCATGGAACGTGGCCTCGAGATGGGCGCGCACGGCGGGGTCCAGCCGATTCCACCAGGCGAGGTTCACCATGTAGCCTGCCACCGCCCAGGAGAGCGGCAGGTCGGAAATGTGGGAGGAGACCTCCGGCCAGCGCGCCGCGGCGCCGCTGCCCGTGCCGGTGATGGCGCAATCCACCACGCCGCGTTCGAGGGCAGAGTACACCTCTGGGAAGCCGATGGAGACGGGCTGCGCGCCGAGCGAGCCGACGAGATCGACCAACGAGGCGCCGAACGTGCGGATCTTGCGGCCGCGCAGCTCCTCCAGTGAGCGGAAGGCGGAGCGGCAGAATAGCACCTGGGCAGGGAAGGGATACATGATCACCAGTCGTACCCCGAAGCGCTCAAGATCACGGTTGGCTACGGGCATCAGCCCCTCGGTGATGCGGCGCGCGTCGGCGATGCGGGGCGCCATACCGGAGAGGTCCACGCCATCGAGGATGGGTACATCGCCCGATAGGGTAGAGAGGGTTCCGGCGCCGATCTCCGCCTGTCCGGAGCGCACAAGGCGTACGATTTCCGCGCCGCCAAGATTACGCTCCGCATGTGAGGCGAGGGTCACGTTGAGGCGCCCGCCGGTCCGAGCGGCCATGTCGCGCAGATAGGGCACGTCCACCAGGGTGAACTGCGTGTTGGTCGGCACAGGCTGGGTGATGGCGACGATGTTCACCCGCGGGCCTGGCGGGACGGGCGGCGCGGCCGTCGGCTGGGCGAAGGCGGATGTGGCCGACAGAGCCCCCATAAGGGCGAAGCTCGGAAGCAGCCCAGGCAGCTTGGCGAGAGATTTCAGCATCATCGTCGTCTCCGCGGCGGATTCAAGATAGCTTGACGCCGTGTCGAGAGCGGTCAAGCGGCTACGGCGGTGACTCGAAGCCAGAAGCGAAGCGCCGGGTGCTAAGCCCGCCCACGCGGAAGGCATCTCGCCTAGGATCGCGCCAGGGGCGCATTGTCATATTGTTTGGCCGCGAGGTGAGTTGGAGTGGGTGGCGAATCTGGCGCAACCTCACGCCGTCGTTTGGACGCACCTCTCCCGATTCCAAGCCTGGACGACGTTGTCACAAGCACGGCGGTACTCGCCGGAAGTTATTAGACCAGATGTCCGTCTGAGGCGGGCCACCCCGCCTCAGACGGACATCTGGTCTAGCCGGCCCGCCATATGCTCGGCCGTTACCCAGCCTGGGACCAGAGGCCAGCGGGTACAGCGCCAAGCTGCCTTGCTGCAGGCGGATGCCCCGGACCGTGCTGGTGTGAACTCCCGCTGCTTGCCAATGCGAGCGATGTCCCTCGGCCTCCAGAACGGGGACGATCTCCTTGTCATGCATGCCGAGGAAATCGGGAGGACATCACCCCGACCGTTCGGGATAACTGGACGATTCGCCAAGCCATCTATATTAGCTTGGCCAAGATCACCGACGCGGCCCATCCTTGCGAAGCAAGCTTTGGCGATCTGACAATGACGCTTTCATGACAACTTCAGTGCTCTAGGCAACAGAGTCACAGACGCGGCGTTCGGGCGCACTATGATTGCTCCTGAGCCTGCCGAGATTGAGATCAAGTTCCTCTTGCCGGAGGGCAGTGCTGCCGCTTTCGAGGATCATTCGGTGCTGCGCGGCGGTGAGGCGGCGTCGCCCTTGCACACGACGACGACCTATTATGACACGGTCGATCGTGCCTTCGCACGCGCCGGTGCCAGCCTCCGCCTTCGCCGTGCGGGTAGCCAATGGGTGCAAACACTCAAGCTTCGTGACGGTAGTGGGCCTTTCGGTCGCGGCGAATGGGAATGGACGGCGAAGGGGACCCGGCTAGATCCGCGGCATTTGGCGGAGACGCCCCTCGCCGGCTTAGGAGAGGAAGAACTAATCCCCGTCTTCACGGTTGAGGTGGTCCGCCGCACGCGAAGCCTTCGGCACGAGGGTGCCACGATCGAGATTGTGGTGGACGAGGGAACTATCCGCGCTGGTGACCGGATCGAAACCGTCCGCGAGGCCGAACTGGAGCTGAAGGAGGGCAGTCCGGCTGCCCTTTGCCACCTTGCGGCAATTCTGCAGGCCGACCTCTCCCTCGTTCTCGGCGCCGAGAGCAAGTCCGATCGCGGCTGGCGCCTACTCACGGGGGAGCCGCTCAAGGGGGGCAAGGCGCGGGACATCGACCTGCCGCGTGACGTCGTCGCGGCCGAGGCATTCCGGCGGATCGTCGCATCCCTCCTTGCGTCTCTCCTCGCACATCAACCCGCGGCCGCGGTGGGCCGGATGGAGGCGGTGCACGGAATGCGCATCGCGACCCGCCGCCTGCGGGCCCTCCTTGCGCTGTTCGGCCCCTGTTTGGCCGCGGTGCCTGGGGCGGCTTTCACGGCGGGCCTGCGGGACCTCGCGGCGGTGCTGGGTGAGGCACGCGACTGGGACGTGTTCGTCACCGAGACCCTGCCGCGCGCAGATGGTGCGGGAACCAGCCTTCTGCGCCCCTTGGCTGAGGCCGAGCGTCGCATGGCCCATCGCCGGGTGGCGGAGGAACTCGGCGGCCCTGCCGTGTCGCGCCTCGTGCTCGGCCTCGCGGCCTGGACTGAAGATCTGGCCGCACTGGCCGGCGAGGCAGGGGGCGGCGCCTTGGGCCAACCTTTGCTGGACCTCGCGCCTGACCTGCTGGCGCGGCTTGATCGGAAAGCCCGGCGGCGCGGCCGGCGTATCCGGCGCCGCTCGGAGACTGAGCTGCACGATCTCCGCAAGGCGCTGAAGAAGCTTCGCTACGGAGTCGAGTTCCTCTCTCCATTGCACAAGCCCAAGAGGCTGTCGGCTTACCTGCACCAGACTAGGCGGCTGCAGGAAACGCTGGGGGTGATCAACGACGCGGCCGTGGCCACTGCCCTGGCCGCGCGCCTGGTCGAGCACGACGCCGCCTTGGCCCCAGGAGCGCTGGCGCTGCGTGCCTGGGCCGATCTGCGACAGGAGGAGGCCCACAACGCTCTCCGCAAGGCCTGGCGCGCGTTCCGGGACGCCCACCTCCCGCGCCCGATCCGCTGAGACCGGCCGGAGCCGCACTCGCCGCGCGTCGGGACCTTGTCGCACCGCACGGCCGATGAACCGCCGCTGACACGGAACTGACATCCAGGTATCGTCGCCCTGTCTCGGATCAGCGGCTAGAGCGCGCTCGCCCACAAGGAGCGACCGCGCCGCCAATGCCGTCCGGCCACCCACGCAACGTCCTGCTAGTCGTCGTCGACCAGTGGCGCGCCGACTTCGTGCCCGCGCTCGGCGCGGATTTCCTGATGACGCCGAACCTCGACAGGCTCTGCCGGGAAGGCGTGACCTTCCGCAACCACGTCACCAACACGGTGCCCTGTGGCCCGGCCCGCGCCAGCCTGCTGACCGGCCTCTACCTGATGAATCACCGGGCCGTGCAGAACACGGTGCCGCTTGACGCGCGGCACAGCAACCTGGCGAAGGAGCTGCGCCGCCTCGGCTACGACCCGGCGCTCATCGGCTACACCACCACCACTCCGGACCCGCGCGGCACGGGCCCGAAGGACCCACGCTTCACGACGCTCGGCGACCTCATGGAAGGCTTTCGTGCGGTCGGGGCCTTTGAGCCGAGCATGGACGGCTATTTCGGCTGGCTGGCGCAGAAGGGCTACGAGCTGCCCCCCAACCGCGAGGACATCTGGCTGCCCGAAGGCGAGGAGCATCTTCCCGGCGTGACAGCGCGGCCGAGCCGCATTCCCGTCGATTGCTCCGACACCGCCTACTTTACCGAGCGCGCCCTCACCTACCTCAAGGGACGCAACGGCAAGCCCTGGTTCCTGCATCTGGGATACTACCGCCCGCACCCGCCTTTCATCGCGCCCGCGCCCTACCACGCGATGTACCGCCCCGAGGACATGCCGCCGCTGCATCGCGCGGCCAGCTGGCAGGAGGAAGCGGCGCAGCACCCGCTGCTCGACTTCTACCTTCGCGGCATCAGCCAGGGTTCCTTCTTCCACGGCGCCGGCGGTGCCGCGACGGAGCTGGAGGCTGGCTCCGTCGCCCAGATGCGCGCGACCTACAGCGGCATGATCTCGGAAGTGGACGCAGCCCTCGGCCAGGTCATCGCGCATCTCGACGCGACCGGGCAGTGGAAGGACACGCTGGTCATCTTCACCTCGGACCACGGCGAGCAGCTCGGCGATTACTACCTGCTCGGCAAGGTCGGCTACCACGACGAGAGCTTCCGCATCCCGCTGGTGATCAAGGACCCCGATTCGCCGGAGGCGGCAGGGCGCATCGAGAGCGCCTTCACGGAGAGCGTGGACGTGATGCCGACGATCCTCGAATGGCTAGGCGGGGAGGCGCCGCGCGCCTGCGACGGCCGTTCCCTGCTGCCGCTCGTCGCCGGCGAGACGCCGGCGAACTGGCGCCGGCACCTGTTCTACGAGTACGACTTCCGCGACGTCTTCTACTCCCGCCCCGAGGACGACC
Source organism: Muricoccus nepalensis (assembly GCF_006438825.1). Lineage (GTDB taxonomy): Bacteria > Pseudomonadota > Alphaproteobacteria > Acetobacterales > Acetobacteraceae > Roseomonas > Roseomonas nepalensis. The sequence goes on along the minus strand of NZ_RCZP01000034.1, from coordinate 21,401 downwards.
TCGGGCTCTCGATGGACGACTGCTCGCTCTGCGTCGTGCAGGACGGACGGTGGAAGTACGTTCATTTCGCGGCCCTCCCGCCGCTTCTCTTCGACCTGCGGGACGATCCGCACTGCTTCACCGACCTCGCTGGCGATCCCGCCCATGCGGCGGTGGTCCGGGACTACGCGCAGCGCGCGCTGTCGCACCGCATGTCCCATGCCGAGCGGACGCTGACCCACTTCCGTGCCACCCCCCAAGGCCTCGAGGAACGCCCGTCATGACCGTCTCCCGCCGCAGCCTGCTTCTCGGCGCCGCCTCCGCAGCCTCGCTGCCCCGCTTCGCCATCGCGCAGGCCGACCAGCGGCCCTTCATCTCGATCGCCGTGCAGAAGATCTCGAATAGCAACACGCTGGAGGTGCTGCGTGAGCAGTCCAACGTGGGCGAACGCATCTTCTTCTCCTCCCTCTGGGAGCCGCTGATCGGCCGGGACTGGCTCAACGAGCTGAAGACCGTGCCGGCCCTCGCCACCGGCTGGCGCCGCATCTCCGACAGCGTGGTCGAGCTGACGCTCCGCGACGGCGTGCGCTTCCACAACGGCGACGTCATGACGGCGGAGGACGTGGCTTTCTCCTTCGGGCGGGAGCGCATGTTCGGCAACACGCAGCCCACCGCGCAGGGCCGCACCATCTCCATTCGCGGCGACGTCATCCCGTCGCCCGCCCAGCGGGAGCTGCCGGCGGAGGTGACCGGCGTCGCCCGCCGGTCCTGGCCGGCGCTGGAGCGCGTGGAGGTGGTGGACGCGCGCACCGTGCGCTTCCACAACGCGACCCCGGATGTCACGCTGGAAGGCCGCCTCTCCCGCTTCGGCAGCGAGGTGATCTCCCGTCGCGCCTTCCAAGAGGCCTCGGGCTGGTTCGACTGGGCGCGCAAGCCCGTCCTGACCGGTCCCTACAAGGTCGTGGAGTTCCGACCCGATCACTCCCTGACCCTCGCGTCCCATGACGAGTACTGGGGCGGCCGCCCGCCGCTGCGCGGGATCCGCTTCCTCGAAGTGCCGGAGGTGGCGGCGCGCATCAACATGCTTCGCACAGGCGAGGTGGGGTTCGCCTGCGACATCCCGCCCGACCAGATCGGCGGCATCGAGCACGACCGCGCCTACGAGGTGCAGGGCGGCACGATCCTGAACCACCGACTGACCTGCTTCGACAAGAGCCACCCGCAGCTGCGCGACGCCCGCGTGCGCCGGGCCTTCACCCACGCTATCGACCGCCAGGCGATCGTGGACAGCCTCTGGGGCGGCCGCACCATCGTGCCGCGCGGCCTGCAGTTCGATTACTACGGCGATATGCTCGTCTCCGACTGGGAGGTGCCGCGCTACGACCCGGCGGAGGCGCGCCGCCTGCTGCGCGAGGCGGGCTACCGCGGGGCGCCGATCCCCTACCGGCTGCTCAACAACTACTACACGAACCAGACGCCCACCGCGCAGGTCCTCGTGGAGATGTGGCGGCAGGTGGGGCTGAACGTCTCCATCGACATGAAGGAGAACTGGTCCCAGATCCTCGAGCGCGGCGACACGCGCGCGGTGCGGGACTGGTCCAACTCCGCGCCCTTCAACGACCCCGTGTCATCGCTCGTCGCGCAGCACGGGCCGAACGGCCAGCAGCAGCAGGTGGGGGAATACAGCAATGACGAGCTGAACCGCCTCTCTGTCGAGCTGGAGACCGGGACGGATCGCGCGCGCCGCAAGGCCGTCTTCCGCCGCATGCTGGAGATCGCCGAGCGCGAGGACCCCGCCTACACCGTGCTGCACCAGAACGCGACCTTCACGGCCAAGCGGCGGGACATCCGCTGGCGGGCGGCGCCGGCCTTCGCCATGGACTTCCGCCAGGGCAACTGGGGCGGGTGATGACGCGCCTTTCCCGTCGCGCGGCACTCGCCTCCACCGGCGCGTCGCTCGTCCTGCCGCGCTTCGCGATCGCGCAGGCGGACCAGCGCCCCTCGATCACCGTCGCCGTGCAGAAGATCGCTAACAGCAACACGCTGGAGACCCTGCGCGAGCAGTCCAACGTGGGCAGCCGCCACGGCGGCTCTTACGGCGAGGCATTGATCGAGCAGGACTGGCTGGGCGACCTCCGCCTCCGGCCGGGGCTTGCCACCGCCTGGCGGCGCCTGGACGACCGCACGCTGGAGATGGACCTGCGCCCCGGCGTGCGCTTCCACGACGGGCGCGAGATGACGGTGGAGGACGTGGTCTTCTCCTTCGGGCCGGAGCGGATGTGGGGGGCGGACTCACCGGCCTCCCGGAACCTCTTCGGCAACGTTCCCGGCCGTGCCCAGGGCAAGGTCCCGCCGGCGGAGGCCGCCGCCATCGCCCGCCGCACCTACCCGGGCTTCGAGCGGATCGAGGTGGTGGACGCGCGCACCGTGCGCTTCGTCAACAAGGTGGCGGATCCCGCGCTGGAGGGCCGGCTCTCTCGCATGACGGGAATGGTGCTCTCGGGCGCGGGGTTCGAACAGGCCTCCTCCTGGCTCGACTGGGCGCGGCGGCCGGTCGGCACCGGGCCCTACAAGGTGGCCGAGTTCCGGCCGGACCAGTCCCTCACGCTCCTTGCGCATGATGACCACTGGCGGGGCCGCCCGCCGCTGCGCCAGCTTCGCTTCGTCGAGGTGCCGGAGGTCGCGAGCCGCATCAACATGATCCTCTCGGGCGAGGCGGACTTCGCCTGCGACATCCCGCCCGACCAGATCGGCGCCTTCGACCGCTCCGCGCGCCACGAGGTGGTGGGTGGCCCCATCATGAACCACCGCATCACGGTGTTCGACAAGAACCACCCGTCGTTGCGCGACGCCCGCGTTCGCCGTGCCTTCACCCACGCGATCGACCGCCGGGCGATCGTGGACGCGCTCTGGGCCGGGCAGGCGGCCATTCCGCGCGGGGAGCAGTTCGACTTCTACGGCCCCATGCTGCTGACGGACTGGGAAGCCCCTCGGCACGACCCGGCCGAAGCCCGCCGGCTGCTGCGCGAGGCCGGCTACAAGGGCGAGCCGATCCCCTACCGGTTGCTAAGCAACTACTACACGGCCCAGGTTGCCACCGCGCAGATCCTCGTCGAGGGCTGGCGCGAGGTCGGGCTGAACGTGGTGATCGAGATGAAGGAGAACTTCCCCCAACTCCTCTCGAGCCAGGGCGCGGGCACGGCGGCGGGCCGCGGGGTGCGTGACTGGTCGAATTCCGCGAGCTTCAACGATCCCGTCTCCTCCCTCACCGCCGCGCACGGTCCCGAGGGGCAGCAGTGGCAGATCAACGAGTGGCGCAACGAGGAGTTCGGGCGGCTCTCCGCCCTGCTGGAGGGCTCGATGAACCTCGACGAGCGCCGCCGCGCCTTCCGCCGGATGCTCGAGATCATCGAGCGCGAGGACCCCGGCTACACCGTGCTGCACCAGACCCTGAACTTTACGGCCAAGCGCCGGGACCTGCCCTGGAAGCCGGGCGGGTCCTTCTTCATGGACTTCTCGGCGCGGAACTGGGGCGCCTGATGCCGCCGCTGGTCGAGATCACCGGACTCACCGCCGCCTTCGACGGGGTGCCCGCGCTGCGCAGCGTGGACCTTTCCGTCGGGCGCGGCGAAGCGGTCGCGCTCGTGGGGGAATCCGGCTGCGGCAAGTCCGTCACCTGGCTTGCGGCCCTCGGCCTGCTGCCGGGCAAGGCGCGGGTCGGCGGCAGCGTGCGGCTGGACGGGCAAGAAATCCTCGGCGCGCCGCCGGCCACGCTGGATGCCGTGCGCGGCGGGCGCGTGGCCATGATCTTCCAGGACCCCGCCAGCAGTCTCAACCCCGTCCACCGGATCGGGCGACAGATCACCGAGGCGCTGGCCCTGCATCGCGGGACCACCGGCGCCGCGGCTCGGGAGGAGGCGCGGCGCCTGCTGGACCGCGTGGGCATGCCTGACGCGCGGCGGCGGCTGGACGCCTACCCGCACGAGCTCTCGGGCGGGCAGAACCAGCGCGTGATGATCGCCATGGCGCTGGCCGGCGCGCCGGAGCTGCTGGTGGCCGACGAGCCCACCACGGCGCTCGACGTAACGATCCAGGCGCAGATCCTGGAGTTGCTGGCGGAGATCCGGCGGGACACGGGCATGGCGCTGGTCCTCATCTCCCACGACCTCGGCGTCGTCGCGGAGACCTGCGAGCGGGTCTGCGTGATGTATGCCGGGCGGATCGTGGAGGAGACGGCGGCGGCCGACCTCTTCGCCGCGCCCGCCCATCCCTACGCCGCCGGGCTGCTGGCCGCGCTGCCGCCGATCGACGGGGCGCGCCGGCCGCTGGCCGCCATTCCCGGCGGCGTGCCCGAGCCCTGGGCCATGCCGCCGGGCTGCGCCTACGCGCCGCGCTGCCCGCGCCGCGTGGCGGCCTGTGAGGAGGCGGTGCCGCGGCTCTCCACCGTCGCCCCGGCCCATCGGGCCGCCTGCATCCGGCCGCTGCCCCAGGGCGCCGCGCGGGAGCTGATGAGCGCATGAGCGTGAACGACGAACCCCTCCTGCACGCGCAGGACCTCGTGCGCCGCTACGCGATGCGCCGCGGGATGTTCGGGCGCCCCGCGGAGGTGCGGGCGGTGGACGGCGTCTCCCTCACGCTGCGCCGCGGGCAGACGCTGGGGCTGGTCGGCGAATCCGGCTGCGGCAAGTCCACGACCGGGCGCATGGTGCTGGGCCTCGAGGTGCCGGACTCCGGCGGCGTCGCCTTCGCCAACGAGCGCATGCCGGCCCCCGGCACGCCGGCGTGGCGCCGCCTCCGGGCGCGCATGGCGATGGTCTACCAGGACCCGCTGGGAGCGCTGGACCGCCGGCTCGACATCGGGACGCAGGTGGCGGAGCCGCTGGAGATCCACGGCATCGGCACCCGCGCGGACCGCCCGGTGCGGGTGACGGCGCTGCTGCGCAGCGTCGGCCTGCGACCGGACCACGCGCGGAGCTTCCCACACGAGCTTTCCGGCGGCCAGCGCCAGCGCGCCGTCCTCGCGCGCGCCCTGGCCACCTCGCCAGACCTGCTCGTCTGCGACGAGCCGATCAGCGCGCTCGACGTCTCAATCCAGGCGCAGGTGATGAACCTTCTCGCGGAGGTGCAGGCGCGCACGGGGGTCGCGATGCTCTTCATCAGCCACGACCTGCGCGCGGTGCGGCAGATGAGCCACCGCGTGGCCGTCATGTATCTCGGCCGCGTGGTGGAGGAGGGCGAGCCCGACGACGTGCTGCACGCCCCCGCGCACCCCTACGCGCAGGCGCTCGTCTCGGCGATCCCCCATCCGGGGCGGCGCGGCGGGCGCATCGTGCTGAAGGGTGACCCGCCAAACCCCGCCGCGCGCCCCCCGGGCTGCGCCTTCCACCCCCGCTGCGCCCTCGCCGCCGCGCTCTGCGCGCGGGAGGTGCCGGTGCTGAAGCCGCGGGCTTCCGACCGGCGACTGGTGGCCTGCCACGTGGCGCAGGGAGAGGTCGCGCCGGGCGCCGGCCTGCCGCAGCCGGCGATGGAGGCCGCCTGATGCTTCGCTTCCTCGGCCTTCGCCTCGCCCGCGCGCTGCTGACGCTCGTGCTGGTGGTCACCTTCGCCTTCGTCGTGCTGCGGCTGTCGGGCGATCCCGCGCTGCTGATCCTGTCCGCCGACGCCCCGCCGGAGGCCGTCGCGGCCTTTCGCCAGGCTTGGGGGCTGAACGACCCGATCTGGCAGCAGTATCTCCGCTACTTCGCGGCGATCTTCCGGGGCGATCTCGGCCAATCCATGCGGGACGGCCGGCCCGCGGTCGAGCTGGTGGCGGAGCGCATCCCCGCCACCCTCGCGCTCACCCTGCCGGCGCTCTTGATGAAGCTCGGCATCGGCATCCCCGCCGGGATCTACGCCGCCCTGCACCGCAACTCGTTCGCGGACCGCGCGGTGATGCTGCTGGCGGTGGCGGGCTTCACCGTGCCCTCCTTCGTGCTGGGCCTCGTGCTCGTGCTCGTCTTCGCGGTGCAGCTCGGCTGGCTGCCGTCCGGCGGGCAGGAGAACTGGCGGCACGCGGTGCTGCCCGTCCTCACCCTGGGCATCGGCGGCGCGGCGGTGCTCGCGCGCTTCACCCGTTCCGCCATGCTGGAGGTGCTGGGACAGCCCTACATGCGCACCGCCCTTGCCAAGGGCGTGCCCTGGGCGCGGGCGGTGCGGCGCCACGGCCTGCCCAACGCGGCCATCCCGACCGTCACCATCGTCGGCTTCATGGTGGGCAGCCTTCTCGCCGGCGCGGTGGTGGTGGAGAGCGTCTTCTCCTGGCCGGGCGTGGGGCGCCTGTTGGTGGTGGCGGTGGCGAACCGCGACCTGGCGGTGGTGCAGTGCATCCTCCTCCTCGTCGCGACGACCATGGTGAGCGCGAACCTGGTGGTGGACCTTCTCTACGGCGTGCTCGACCCGCGCCTCCGCGCCGCCCCCCGGGAGGCGACCGCCTGATGTCCGACGTCTCCTTCGACGCCGCGGCCGCGGTCTCGGCGCCGCGCACGCGGCGGCGGGCGCGTCTCCCCGTGCCGGTGGTCCTCGCCCTCGGCTGGCTGGCGCTGATGCTGCTGGTCGCCGTCGCGGCGGACCTTCTCAGCCCCTTTCCCTACACGGCGCTGGACCTGCGCAACCGCCTCTCGCCGCCGGTGGGCATGGGTGGTGCCTGGCTGCACGCGCTGGGAACGGACGAGCTGGGGCGCGACGTCCTCTCGCGCCTGATCACCTCCATCCGGATGAGCCTGCTGATCGCCTTCGGCGCCACCGCCATCTCGGCCGTGCTCGGCGTGACGCTGGGCTTCCTCGCCGCGCATTTCCGCGGGCTTGTGGAGCAGGCGGTGCTGGCGCTGGTGGACTTCCAGGCCGCCATGCCCTTCCTCATCCTCGCGCTGGCCGTGCTCGCCTTCTTCGGCAACTCTCTGCCGCTCTTCATCTGCCTGCTCGGGCTGAACGGTTGGGAGCGGTACGCGCGCATCGCGCGGGGGCTCGCGGTCAGCGCGGGCTCGCAGGGCTATGCGGCGGCGGTGAAGGGGCTCGGCGCCTCGCCGTGGCGCGTCTACGGCCGCCACGTGCTGCCGAACATCGCCTCCACGCTCATCGTCTCGATGACCCTCGCCTTTCCCGAGATCATCCTGCTGGAGAGCGGCCTCTCCTTCCTCGGCCTCGGCGTGCAGCCGCCGATGACGTCGCTGGGCAACATGGTCGGCTACGGGCGGGAGTACCTGACGCGGGCGCCCTGGATCCTGCTCGCGCCCTCCTCGGTGATCGTGCTGACGACGCTCTCGGTGAGCCTCGTCGGCGACTGGCTGCGGGACCGGCTGGACCCCACGCTGCGCTGAGGCCCCGGCGGGAGGGCAGCGTCCCGCCGGAAGCCCCGCGCCGGCCGCTAGAGGCGCCCCCCGTCGCGCACGATGCTGCCGCGCCCCTCGCCGGCGACGGCCAGGTATTGCCGGTACTCGCCCCGGCCAGTCGTCAGCACCCGCGCCTCCCGTGCTGGAGCCCAGAGCGGCCGGCCCGGCAGCGGCGCCACGGGGGCCACGTCCAGGAGGGACAGCAGCGTCGGGGCCACGTCCACCAGCCCGACCGGGGAGGCGTCGTCGCCGGACGGCAGGCCGGGCGCGGAGAGGGCCATGAGGTTCGCCATCTCCCGCCGGTGCAGCCCGCCATGCATGCCGCCGCCGGGCGGGAAGTCCTTGCCAACAATGGGGCTGCGGCCGGGAAGGCCATAGGGATCGTCCTCGGGCCCGCCGCGCATCTGGAGCAGCAGCGGGGCGGCGCGCGCGTGGTCGGCATTCACCAGGGCGAGGTCGAAGGTTCCGGGGAAGGGGCCCTCCACCCCGTCGCCGCCGGCGGCCAGCAACGCCCCACACCAGGGCCGTTCCTGCAGCGCGGCCGCCAGCCGGCTAAGCCGCGCCGCATCGGGCGCGCGCGGCCAGAGCCAGCACATGGTGCCCGCGGCCACCGAGACATCCGCGCCCGGCCGGTCCAGGGACGCCTCGACGTCGAGGAGGGCGAGTTCGGTCACGAGGTCGAAGCGCCCGGTGGTGCCGACATGCCCGTGGTCGGACATGGCGATTACGGCCATCCGCTCCTCCACGGGCAGGCGCGAGGCCGCTTCCAGCACCAGGGCGAAGGCCCGGTCCGCGGCCAGCATGGCCTCGCGGGTCTCGGGCGCGTCCATGCCGCGGTAGTGGAAGGACCAGTCCGGCTCGGTCAGCCAGAGCAGCGCGACGTCCGGTTGCAGCTCGGGCAGCACCACCTCGGCCATGGCGCGACTGGCATATTCCACGAGCGGGATCCGGTCGGGCGGTGCCGCGGGCGGCGGGCCGAGGCGGGCCACGACCTTGTCCCAGGCCTCGGGCGTCTCGGTGGCGTCCCGCCCGGAGAGGCTGAGGACGAAGGAGCCGTTCGCCTTCGCGCGCGGGTCAAGCAGGTAGGCGCCGCCGGCCGAGCCGCTGTGGACGAGGGCGAAGCGGCGGCCGGCGGCGGCCAGCGCATCCGCGAAGCGGGGCGTCGCGACGAAGCCCGGCCCGTGCAGGGCGGTGCCGCGGCGCATGTCCCCGGCGGAGGAGGTGTCCAGGAAGCGTCCCTCCCGCGCCGCCGGATCCGGGAAGGCGTTGTTGACGATCCCCGTGACGGCCGGCGGCTGCCCCGTGCCGATGGTCGTCGCGCAGACGCGGGTGAGGGAGGGAAAGACCGAGGAGGATTCCGTGAAGCGCCGCGCACCGTTCAGGAAAGCGGCAAGAGCGGGCATGCGCTCCGGCGTCGCCATGTCCGGGCGGAGCCCGTCGAAGAGCACGATGAGGACGCGGCTGGCGGTGATGGATGGCAAGGTGTGGCTCCGGTGGGGGCGCGTCAGGCGCCGGGGTCGTGCTTCGCGCAGAAGGCCTCGGCGCTCAGGTGGCGGAAGTCCCGCATCGCCTCGCCCAATCGCGCGTGCGGCCAGTTCCACCAGCCGATGCGCTGGAGGGCCGCAACGATCTCGGGCGGGAAGCGGTGGCGCAGCACGCGGCCGGGAACGCCGACGACGATGGCGAAGTCCGGCACGTCCTTCGATACCACCGCGCCCGCGCCGATCGCGGCGCCGGTGCCGATGGTCACGCCAGGCAGGACCACCGCCCCGTGCCCGATCCAGACGTCATGCCCCATCGTCACCCGGTGGGAGCGGCGCCAGTCGAAGAAGGCCGCGTCGTCCTCCCCCAGGCCGTAGGCGGAGGAGCGGTAGGTGAAGTGGTTCAGGGCCACGCGCTCGAGCGGGTGGTTGCCCGGGTTGATCCGCACCCCCGCCGCGACGGAGCAGAAGCGGCCCATTTCCGTGTAGATGATGTCGCTGTCGCGCGCGACGTAGCTGTAGTCGCCGAAGACGCTCTCGGCGACGCGGGTGCCCGCGCCCACCTCGCAGAAGCGGCCAAAGTGGGTGTCCCGGACCTGGGCCGTGGGGTGGATCGAGGGCTGCTCGTTGAGGGACTTGCCGGCCGTGTCGGGATCCGGGGGCATCGTGGCCGCGGGTGGCTGCGCTTCCTCGATCATCGTCAACGTCCTCTTGCTCGTGCCGGGCACGGCTGGCGAGGCGACCACCCTCCCGGATGGATCGCCGAGCCATCGTATGCCGCGGCTGCTCTGCCCATCCGTCCGGAACAGGCAGGCGTCGGTTCGGTGAAGATTTGGCGACGCCGGCGAGGAGCACCTAATCGCTCGCCGCCGGTCGTGGAAAGCGACGCCGATTTTTCATCCAGCCGTCACCATGAAGTCGTTCGAACGAGTGGTAAGGAGCGCTCCGGAAACGATGACGAAGACCTCCCTTCCTGCCGACTGGCGCACGGTGGAGACCTGCCTGACGGCAGAGATCCGTAATGGACGCCTGAGCCCGGGCGAGCAACTGCCGCCGGAACCCGCGCTGATGGCGCGGTTCGCCGTGGGCCGGCACAGCGTGCGCCGTGCCTTGGCCGCCCTACAGACGCGGGGCCTTGTTCAAACCCTTCAGGGAAGCGGGACTTACGTCCGCCGGACGGAGTTGCTCGGCTACCGGCTGTCCGAGCGCACGCGCTTCTCGCGCAACCTCCTCGACCAGGGGCGCGAGCCCTCCGCGCGGTTCCTGCGCGGGGCCGAGCTGGTCGCGCCGCCCGAGGTGGCGGAGGTGCTGGACCTGCCGCCGGGGGCACGCGCCTACAACATCCTCCGCCTCGGCTTCGCGGATGCCGTCCCGATCAACCTCTCGAACGCCTGGTACCCAGCGCGTCGCTTCCCCGGGCTGCTGGAGGCCTGCCAGGCCGGGGGCGGCGCCAGCGAGGTGCTCGCCGCCCATGGGGTGGACGACTACCTCCGGCTGCGAAGCACCATCGTGACGCGGCTGCCCACGGCCGACGAGGCCTCGTGGCTCGACCAGCCCGCGACGCACCCGGTGCTGGTTGTCCGAAAGGTGGACGCCGACCTGTCGGGCGTCCCGATCACCTGTTCCGAAACCGTCTGGGCCGGGGAGCGCGTGCAGCTCCTGGTCGACAACGAGCGCCCGCCCGAAAGCAAGGGCCGCGCGCACCAGGAGATGACCGATGTGGATCGCTGACCTCCGGATTGTCCTGCCCGACCGCGTGCTGCCCCGCGGCGCGGTACGCGTTGAGGACGGATGCATCGTCGAGGTGATCGAGGTGCCGAGCTTCGGCAAGCGGCCGGTGCTGACACTCATCCCCGGCCTAGTCGACCTGCACGGCGACATGATCGAGAAGGAGGTGGAGCCGCGCCCCGATTGCGGCTTCCCGCTCGAGGTCGCAGTCAGCAACCTCGACTCGCGACTGGCCGCCTCGGGCGTCACCACGGCCTTCGCCGGGGTCTCCTTCGCCGAGGGCAAGCGCGGGTTGCGGAGCGAGGAGATGGCCCGCGCGGTCGTGGAGGCGATCGCGGGGATGCGCGGGCAGGCCCGCACCGATCTCCGCGTCCATGCGCGCTTCGAGATCACCAACGACCGCGCCGAACCGGTGCTGCGCGACCTCCTGTCCCGCCGGATGGTGGACATGGTCTCGCTGACCGACCACACGCCCGGCCAGGGGCAGTACCGCGACGTGGAGCAGTATGTCGCCTACTCCGCCCGGGCGCACGGCCACGCGCCCGAGGAAGCGGAGGCCCGCGCCCGTGCCCGCATGGCGGCGCCCGCAGCCTGGGACGTGGCGCGCGCTGTCACAGAGCTGGCCCGCGCCCAGGGCCTGCCGATCTCCTCTCACGACGACGACACGCCGGCCAAGGTCAGGCTGATGCGCGACCTCGGCGCCACCATCTCGGAGTTCCCCGTCACGCTGGAGGCGGCGCGCGCCGCGCGCGAGGCCGGGATGGCGACGCTGATGGGCGCGCCGAACGCGCTGCGCGGCCGCTCCATGACCGGCAACATCACGGCGGCGACCGTGCTGGAGGCCGGGCTCCTGGACGCGCTGGCGGCCGACTACCACCAGGGCGCGATGCTGCCCGCCGCCTTGGGCTGGGTGCGGGAGGGACGGCTGCCGCTGCACGCCGCCATCGCCCTGCTGACCGCGAACCCGGCGCGCGCCGCGGGGCTCGGGGATCGCGGCGTCATCGCGCCCGGCCGTCGCGCGGACCTCGTGCTGCTGGACGTCTCCGAGGCCCCCGGCGCCCCGCCGCCGCGCGTGCGTGCCGTTTGGCGTGACGGGCGGATGATCCATTCCGACGGATGGACGGGCACGGCCGAGGCGGTGGCGGAGGCCGCATGAGCGTGGACGTGGAGCAGGAGCGTCGCCCCGCGGACGACGAACGTCGCCGCTGGATGGGCGTAATCGCCCGTGCCGGTGCCGCGGGAATCGCGGCGCGGCTGGCAGATGCCCCGCCGCTGCCGCCGCACACGCGCCTGCGGGGACCGGAGACGGGCCTCGTCATGGTGCGCGGCCGCGCGGGCGGGGACGGCGCGCCCTTCAACCTCGGCGAGATGACGGTGACCCGCTGCGCGGTGCGGCTGGGGGACGGCACCGTTGGCCACGCCTATCTCGCCGGCCGCGACCACCGCGGAGCCGAGCTGGCCGCCGCCCTGGACGCGGCCCTGCAGCACCCCCCCCGCCGCGCCGCGCTGCTAGCCGCGGTGGTCGAGCCGCTGGCGGCCGAGCAGGCGGAGGCGCGCGCCGCGACCGCGCGAAAGGCCGCCGCCACCCGCGTGCGCTTCCTGGCCATGGAGACGACCCGGTGAGCGGCCTTCTGCCCGGCTTTGCCGATCCGGTGGCGGACGCGCAATCAGCCTTCCGCGCCGTGCTGGAGGCCGTGGCGAGGCCCGGTCGCGTTCAGCGCCTGCCCCGCTCTCCGGCCCCGCCCGCGCCGCTCTCGCCCGCCGCCGGCGCCGTGCTGCTGGCGCTGGTGGATGCCGAGACGCCGCTCTGGCTCGACGCCGGCGTGACGGCGGCGGAATGGGCGGTGTTCCACGCGGGCTGCCCCCTGGTGGCGGCGCCCGGCGACGCCGCCTTCGTCCTGGCCACCGGCGCGCCGCCCGCACTCGCGGTGCTGGACCCGGGCACAGACGAGGAGCCGCAGCGCGCCGCGACCCTCATCCTGCAGGTCGCCACGCTGGAGGAGGGTCACGGGTGGCACTTGGCCGGCCCCGGGATCGAGCGCGAGCACCGGTTGCGGGTGGCGGGCGCGCCCGATGGCTTCGTCGACGCCTGGGCGGCGAGCCGCGCGCGCTTCCCGCTTGGCGTGGACGTCGTCCTCTGCGCGGGCGATCGCATCGCCGCCCTGCCGCGCAGCGTCACCATCCGGGAGGGCTGAGCCGATGTACGTCGCGGTGAAGGGCGGCGAGGCCGCCATCGCCAACGCCCATGCCTGGCTCGCGGAGGAGCGGCGCGGCGACGCGCGCGTGCCGGAGATCGGCACCGATGCCATCCGGGAGCAGCTCACCCTCGCCGTGGACCGCGTGATGGCGGAGGGCTCCCTCTACGACCCTGGCCTCGCCGCGCTGGCGATCAAGCAGGCGCGCGGCGACCTCATCGAGGCGATCTTCCTCCTCCGCGCCTACCGCACCACGCTGCCGCGCTTGGGTGCCTCCACCCCGCTGGACACGGGCGCGATGACCGTGCGGCGGCGTGTCTCCGCCGCCTACAAGGACCTGCCGGGCGGGCAGGTGCTGGGGCCGACCTTCGACTACACCCACCGCCTGCTCGATTTCGCCCTCGCGGCCGAGGGCTTGGCGCCGCCGGCGACGGCCGAAGCCGATCCGGGCGAGGACGCGGCCCCGCCGCGGGTCACAGGACTGCTGGCGGCTGAGGGGCTGATGGCCGCCGAGGACGCCTCCGACGCCGAGCCCGGCGACCTCACCCGCACGCCGGTCGCCTTCCCCGCCGGAAGGGCGCTGCGGCTGCAGAACCTGGCACGCGGCGACGAGGGCTTCCTCCTCTCCATGGCCTATTCCACCCAGCGCGGCTACGGCAACAACCATCCCTTCGTGGGCGAGCTGCGCCAGGGCGAGGTCGCCGTGTCCCTCACGCCGCCGGAGCTCGGCTTTGAGATCGAGATCGGCGACCTCATGGTCACCGAGTGCCAGATGGTGAACCAGTTCCACGGCTCGCGCACGGAACCCCCGCAGTTCACCCGGGGCTACGGCCTCGTCTTCGGCCGGACGGAGCGCCGGGCCATGGCCATGGCGCTGATGGACCGGGCGCTGCGCGGCGCGGAGCTGGGCGAGACGGCGGAGGCGCCCGCGCAGGACGAGGAGTTCGTCCTCTCGCACTCGGACAACGTCGAGGCGACGGGCTTCCTCGAGCACTTGAAGCTGCCCCACTACGTCGATTTCCAGAGCGAGCTCGAGGCCGTGCGCGCCATGCGGGCGGCGGTGGAGGCGGAGCGCTCGCGCCGCGCCGCGACGCAGCCCGAGATGGAGGGGCCTGAGGGATGAGCGGCTACAACTTCGCCTATCTCGACGAGGCGACGAAGCGGATGATCCGTCGTGCCCTGCTGAAGGCGGTGGCGGTGCCCGGGCACCAAGTGCCCTTCGGCTCGCGCGAAATGCCGCTGCCCTATGGCTGGGGCACCGGCGGCATCCAGGTGACCGCGAGCGTGATCGGCGCGGAGGACACACTGAAAGTCATCGACCAGGGCGCCGACGACACCACCAACGCCGTCTCCATCCGCCGCTTCTTTGCCCGCGTGGCGCCGGGGCTCGCCACCACCGAGCGGACCGCCGAAGCGACGGTGATCCAGACGCGCCACCGCATCCCGGAGACGCCGCTGCGGGAGGGGCAGGTTCTGGTCTATCAGGTGCCGCAGCCCGAGCCGCTCTTTCGCCTGGAGCCGCGGCGGTCCGAGACGCGGCGCCTGCACGCGCTAGCCGATTACGGGCTTATGCAGGTGAAGCTCTACGAGGACATCGCGCGGCACGGCCGCGTCGGCTCCTCCTACGACCACCCGGTCATGGTGAACGGGCGCTACCTGATGTCGCCCTCGCCTATCCCCTCCTTCGACAACCCGAAGATGCACCGCTCCCCCGCCCTTCAGCTCTTCGGTGCCGGGCGGGAGCGGCGGCTCTACGCCGTGCCGCCCTACACCGAGGTGCGAAGCCTCGACTTCGAGGACCATCCCTTCGTGCCGCTGCGGGCCAGAGGACGTTGCAGCCTCTGCGGGGCGGGAGACAGCTATCTCGACGAGGTGGTGACGGACGACAGGGGCGGGCGGCTCTTCGTCTGCTCGGACACGGATTTCTGCGGGGAGCGGCAGGCGATGCGCGAGGCGGCGGAATGAGCGACGGGCCCATTCTCTCGGCCAGCGACCTGTCGCTCGCCTTCGGAGCCGTGCGGGCGGTCGGCGGCGTCTCGCTCGAGCTCTGGCCGGGCGAGGTCCTCGCCATCGTCGGCGAGTCCGGCTCGGGCAAGTCCACCCTGCTGCGGCTGCTGGCGGGGGACGTCCGGCCCGACGCGGGGACAGTGCTCTACCGCGACCCCTCGGGTGCGGCCCAGGACGTCCACGGCATGGGGGAGCCCGCACGGCGCCGCTTGGCGCGTACCGAATGGGGCTTCGTCCACCAGGACGCGCGAGACGGCCTCCGCATGGCGGTCTCGGCGGGCGGCAACGTGGGGGAGCGGCTGATGGCGAGCGGCGCGCGCCATTACGGCGACATCCGCGCAGAGGCCGCGCGCTGGCTGGAGCGGGTGGAGATCCCAGCCGCGCGGATCGACGACGCGCCCCGGCTGTTCTCGGGTGGCATGCGGCAGCGGCTGCAGATCGCGCGCACCCTCGTCACCCGTCCGCGCCTTGTCTTCATGGACGAGCCGACGGGCGGGCTCGACGTCTCGGTCCAGGCCCGGCTGCTCGACATGATCCGCGCGCTGGTAGCCGATCTCGGCATCGCAGTGATCCTGGTCACGCACGACATCGCCGCGGCGCGGCTGCTGGCGCATCGGCTCATCGTCATGCGGCATGGCCGAGTGGTGGAGGAAGGGCTAACCGACCGCGTGCTGGACGACCCGCGCCACCCCTACACCCAGCTTCTCGTCTCCTCGGTGCTCGCGGCATGAGCTGGACGCTGAAGGCCGAGGGGCTGGCCAAGGACTTCACCCTGCACCTGCAGGACGGCGTCGGCATCCCCGTGCTGCGCGACGTGGCGATCGAGGTGGGGCCCGGCGAGTGCGTGGCACTCTCCGGCCCCTCCGGCGCCGGCAAGTCCACCCTGATGCGGCTGCTGCAGGGGAACTACGGCGCGGATGCGGGGTGCATCCTCGTGCGGCGCCCCGACGGGAGCGTGGCTGACCTGGCGATCGCCTCGCCCCGCGAGGTGATCGCGCTGCGGCGGGACACAATCGGCCATGTCTCGCAGTTCCTGCGGGTCATTCCCCGCGTTCCCGCGGTGGAGATTGTGGCCGAGCCGCTCGCCGCGCGCGGCGTGCCGCGGGAGGAGGCGCTAGCCCGAGCCAAGGCCCTTCTGCATCGGCTGAGCCTGCCAAGGCGCCTGCACGCGCTTCCGCCCGCCACCTTCTCGGGCGGGGAGCAGCAGCGCGTGAACCTCGCGCGGGGGTTCGTCGCGGCGTTCCCGCTGATGCTGCTCGACGAGCCGACGGCGAGCCTCGACGCGGCAAACCGCGAGGTGGTGATCGCCCTGATCGGCGAGGCCAAGGCCCGCGGCGCGGCCCTCGTTGGCATCTTCCACGACCGGGAGGTGCGCGATCGCGTGGCCGACCGCGTCCTGGAGGTGGCGCCGCTGAGGGATGCCGCGTGAGCGGCGTGCTCGTGGCCGTCGTCGGGCCCTCCGGCGCGGGCAAGGACACCTTGATGGAGGCCGCCCGCGCCGCCCTGGCGCGGGACGACCGTGTCACCTTCCTCCAGCGCACCGTCACCCGCCCGGCGGAGGCCGGCGGGGAGGATCATCGTCCGCTCTCGCGCGAGGCCTTCCTGGCCGAGCGCGACGCGGGTGGCTTCGCCCTCTGGTGGGAGGCCCACGGGCTGCTCTACGGCCTCCCCCGCGCCGCTCTGGAGGCGGCGCTCGCGTCGGGGCGGGTCGCCGTCGCGAACCTCTCCCGGCGGGTTTTGCCGGAGGCGGCCGCACGCCACCCGCTGCGGGTGCTGGAGATCACCGCTCCGCCCGCCATCCTGGCAGCGCGGCTTGCCGCGAGGGGGCGGGAGAGCGCGGCGGACGTCGCCCGCCGGCTTTCCCGCCGGGCGCCCCTGCCGGCCGGGCTTCCCGTCAAGACGGTGGTGAACGACGGCAGCGTCGCGGCAGGCGCGGAACAGGTGGTGCGGGCGTTGCGCGGCCGCCCCGGCTGACGGCCCGGCCTAGCCGGCCAGGCCCGCGCGCAGCCGACCGGAGATCGTGTCGATCACCGCGACGGCCACGAGCACCAGCAGCACAATGAAGGAGACGACGCCCCATTCGAGCGTGCGGATCATCTCCGACAGCATCAGCCCGATGCCGCCGGCTCCGACGATGCCGATGATCGTGGAGGAGCGCGTGTTGCTCTCGAACATGTAGAGCACCTGGCCCGCCATGACCGGCAGGACGGCCGGCAACACGCCGAAGCGGATCCTCGCGAGCCTGCCGCCGCCGGCGGACGTGACACCTTCCACGGCCCGGCGGTCGGTGGCCTCGATCGCCTCGGAGAAGAGCTTGCCGAAGGTGCCGATGTCGCTGGTCATGATGGCCAGCACGCCGGCGAAGGGGCCGAGGCCGACGACGCTCACCCAGATTAGGGCCCAGATCAGCGCGTCCACCCCGCGGATGCTGTCGAGCGCGCGGCGGGAGAGGAAGTGCACCAGCCGCCCGGCCGAGGTGTTCCGCGCCGCAAGGAAGCCGAGCGGGAGCGCGACGGCGGCGGCGAGCAGCGTGCCGAGAAGGGCGATCGCGAGGGTTTCGGCTAGGCCGCGCAGGATCAGGAAGGCGCGCGAGGCGCTGCCAGGGTCGGGCGGCAGCATCATCCCGAGGAAGTGCAGCAACTGGGCCAAGCCGCCCGCGATGCGCCCGGGCGAGAACTCCAGCCGCCACAGGCCGAAGGCGAGAAGCCCGAGAGCCGCGGCGGCGGTGAGCGAGGTCCCGAGGCGCGCGGCCGTGACGCGGCGGAAGACCGCGGGATGGCGGGCTATGAGGCCAGCGCGGTCGGCGAGCGCCGCCTCGTGGAGGGTGAGGACCCGGGCCGGGCTCATGGGCTGCGCTCCATCGCGCCGATCAGGCGGTGGCGCAGCCGCTCCGTGCCGAGATCGATCAGCATGACCGTGACGATGATCAGCACGAGGATGGCGGCGACGTCGTTGTAGTAGAACTTGCGGATGGCCTCGATTAGATCCTGCCCGATCCCGCCTGCCCCGACGAAGCCGAGCACGGAAGCCTGCCGGACATTCACCTCGAAGCGGAGCAGCGCGTAGCTCGCGAAGTTCGGCAGCACCTGTGGGAGCACCGCGAAGCGGAGCATGGCCACCCAGGACGCGCCGGCGGCGGCAGCGCCTTCAACGGGCTTCGAATCGATGTTCTCGATCACCTCGGAGAAGAGCTTGCCGAGCGCGCCGATACTGTGGATCGCGATCGCCAGTACGCCCGGCACCGGGCCGAGACCGAAGGCGATGACGAAGATGAGGGCGAATACGATGTCCGGCACCGTGCGGCAGAACTCGAGGAAGCGCCGTGCCATGCCGCGCGTCCAGGGATTGGCCACGAGGTTCGCGGCCGCGACGAAGGAGAGAAGGAAGCCGCCGAGGGCGCCGAGTGCCGTGCCGGCATAGGCAATGAGCAGGGTGTCGGCGAGCAGCAGGCCCCATTTCCGCCAGCCCCAGAACCACTCCGCCGGATCGGTCCAGACCCGCCCGCCGCCGGCTTCCAGCGCCGTGAGACGGTCGAAATACCCGAAGAAATCGCCGAGATGCCGCCCGAGCCGGGAGAGGTCGACCTCGGCCACGTGGCCGGCCAGCAGGGCGAGCACGGCGATCGTGACGGCGAGAGCCAGCGCGCGGCGCCGCGGCGCGCGACCGGCGGCGCGGTAGCCGTCCAGCAGCTCGGCCAGGCGCGCGTCGGGAAGGAGAGGGAGGGTCGTTGCCAGGGGACCGGCTCTTTCAGGACGAGATGGCCGCCCCGGTGGGATGCCGGGGCGGCCAGGGCGGTCAGCCGCGGCGGCGCAGGTTGTCGACGAAGCGGTTCAGCTCGATGATCGGGTCGTAGGCGGCATTGTCGACGGCCACGAGGGGGCCCTGCTTGCCCTCGTAGATCGCCTCGAAGGCCCGCTTGTCGGTCGTTGCAAGCTCGAGCACGGCGCTACGGATGGCGGTTTTCAGATCGTCCGGAAGGGCGTTGAGATAGGCCATGGGCGAGTTCACGATCTGCTCGGACTTGAAGATGATGCGGAAGTCCTCCGCCTTCACCATGCCCTTGCGCGCCATGCGCAGGAGATTGCTCTCCTGCTCGTCGTTCCACCAATTCGCGCACATCTCGACGGTGCCCTGGTTAAGCGCGATCACCGCGTTCTCGTGGCTGCCGGTGTAGACGACGCGGCCGAAGAAGTCCTCTGGCTTGATGTTCATCTTGTTCAGCGCAAAGCGCGGCACGTTGTTGCCGGAGGTGGAGTTGGGGTCCACGAGGCCTAGGTTTTTGCCCCGGAGGTCCTCGACGCGCTGGTAGGGGCTGTCCTTCTTCACATAGAAGACGGAGTAGTAGCCCTTCGTTCCGTCAAGGTTCGTCTCGATCGCGAAGGCGGTGATCTGCGCGCCCGTCATCAGCGCGCGCGCGAAGGAGGAGGGGCCGTAAGAGGCGATGTGCACGTTGCCCGACCGCTGGCCCTCGATCACGGCCGCGTAGTCGTTGGCGATGCGCAGCGTCACCTTCGTGCCGAGACGGCGCGACAGGTAGTCGATGAAGGGGCCGTAGCGCTCCGTCACGCCCGAAGCGTTCTCAGAGGGAATGATCGCGAAGACCAGCTCCTGGTAGCGCGCTGCCCAAGCAGCGTTCCCCTGGGCACGAAGGACGGAGGGTGCGGCCAGCAGGCCGGCCGTGGCGCCTAGAAGGGCGCGTCGATGTATGATCATGAAAACCTCTCTCGTGTCGGTGGGCGCGTGGGGCCCGTCAGGTGTGGGCCAGGAACGGGGAGGGGGCGGGCGAAGCCAAACCTGGTCGCGCCGCGTCCATCACATCCGCGGCCTCCAGTCCGTAGAGCCGGCGCGCCGCGTCGGCGTCGAGCGCGTCCGGCGCCCCGTCGAAGACGAGCCGGCCGGCGGAGAGGCCGACGAGGCGGTCGCAGTAGCTGCGGGCGATGTCGAGCGAGTGCAGATTGCAGAGGACGGTGATGCCGTAGTCGCGGTTGATCCGCGCCAGGGCCTCCATGACCACCCGCGTGTTGCGCGGGTCGAGCGAGGCGATCGGCTCGTCGGCGAGGATGATCTCCGGCTCCTGCACCAGGGCGCGGGCGATGGCCACGCGCTGCTGCTGGCCGCCCGAGAGATGCTCGGCCCGCTGCGCCGCGAGCTCGGCGATGTCGAAGCGCTCGAGAGCGGCGAGGGCGACGGCGCGGTCGGCGTCGGACCAGAGGCACAGCAGCGAGCGGTGCGCGGGCACCTTGTTGAGGCGGCCGACGAGGACGTTGGTGAGCACGTCCAGCCGGCCGGAGAGGTTGAAGCCCTGGAACACCATCGCGCAGCGCGCGCGCCAGTCCCGCAGCGCCCGGCCGCGCAGACCCGTCACCTCGGCGCCGTCCCAGAGGATGCGGCCGGCGCTGGGCTCGGCCAGGCGGTTGACGAGGCGGAGCAGGGTGGACTTGCCCGCGCCGGAACGGCCGATGATGCCGACGAAGGCGCCGCGCGGCACCTCCAGGCAGACGTCGTCCACAGCGACCCGGTCGCCGAAGCGGCGGGTCAGTCCCTCGATGATCAACATGGGGCGCGGCTTAGAGGGCCTTCGCGGATGGCTTGATGATGGGACGATGAAGGAATAGTGACGCAGTCTGTGAGCAAGCCTGTTTGATGAAAGCACGACAACCAATCTCAAGGCAGCTTAACCTCCGCGTGGCCACCTGAGCGGCTGCCACAAGGGCGCCGGGAGGTCACGGCAGCTGCTAAGTGCAGTCTAGTTCTTGATGCGTTTCGTTTGGCGCTGCACCTCTCGGTGATGCCCTGCCCCTCTCGATTCACCCGTTCTCGCCTCTGTGTCTTGCTCGTCGAGGTGTCGCATGGCTGAGCCGGTGGGCGGCATTCCATCGCACCCAACCGATCTGACTACCTGAGCCCGCCCCTGTGGACCTCGGCCTCCTCCGGAGCATCGTCGCCGCATAGGCGGTCTGGCACCCGAAAGTGGAAGCGGGTGTGGACCTACTGGCGGGCGCCCAGACTTGTCCTAGGCGTTGATCCTGTTTTAGGGACGCATCTAAGATGGATCTCACACAGCTTCAAAAAGCCGTTTCAGCCTGGGCAGCAACTTGGCCAGCGATCCGCGCCGTCTGGCTTACGGGTAGCCGAGCAGTTGGCACATACCGTCCCAGCAGCGACGTCGATTTGGTGATCGCGACGGCTTGGCTGCCGATGTTGGGTGGGGAGGCAGTGGACCTCTCCGGTTCTGCTCGCTTCACCAGCCAGAAGGGCCTTCGCGACGAATGGACGAAAGAACTTGGCATCCGGCTTGGCCTTCGCGCGCATATCCGCACCGTGGGTCGCCTTGGCTCGCCCGAGGTTGACGTGCCCCCGTAGAAGCAGTCCGCCGGTTATGTGAACTGGCGGCTGTTTTGAGGAGGCTAGGATGGGTCGGAAGAGGACGCACACGCCGGAAGAGATCGTTGCCAAGCTGCGGCAGGTTGAGGTGCTGACAGCGCAGGGCAAGCCGGTGTCGGAGGCGGTGCGGGCGATCGGGGTAACAGACCAGACCTACTACCGCTGGCGTGCCGAGTTCGGGGGTCTGAAGCTGGACCAGGTCAGGCGGCTGAGGGAGTTGGAGCGGGAGAACGCGCGGCTGCGGAAAGCGGTGTCGGACC
>NZ_RCZP01000033.1 GCF_006438825.1 Muricoccus nepalensis | reverse complement strand
CGGGCGGCGAGCCGACCGGGGCGGCGGCGGGCGCGCCCGGGCGCGGGGCCGGGGAGGCGGTGGCGCCGGGCGGGCGCGCCGGCGCGCGGCCCGGCTGCAGGCCGATGCTCACGGCCTGGAGGATGGAGGGCTCCTGCGGGTTCTCGGGCACGAGGCCGAGCACGGGCGCGATCCGCGCGATCACCGCGCCTGCGGCCGGCGCCGCGACCCAGCCCGCCGTCGCGTAGCCGTGGGAGCGCGCGTTCGGGTTCGGCTCGTCCACCATCACGTAGATGGCGTAGCGCGGCGCGTTCATCGGGAAGGCGCCGACGAAGGCCGCGATGCGCTTGTTCGGCAGGTAGCCGCCGCGCGGGCCGGTCTTCTGCGCCGTGCCGGTCTTGCCGCCGACGAAGTAGCCGGCGACATCCGCGCCCTTGCCCGAGCCGTCCGTCACCACCAGCCGCATGAGGCGGCGCATGGTCTCCGACGTGCGCTCGCTGATGACGCGCGTGCCCTCGCGGACGGTGCCGGGCGGCTGCGCGAGCAGCGTCGGCTGGCGGAGGATGCCGCCGTTGGCGACGGCCGAGATGCCGGTCACGACGTGCAGCGGCGTCACCGAGATGCCGTGGCCAAAGGAGATCGTCATCATGTTGATGTCGCGCCAGCCGTTCGCCGGCGGCACCAGCGGCAGCGCCGTCTCGGTGATCTCGATCCCCTGGCGGGAGAGCATGCCCATGCGCTGCATGAACTCGCGCTGCCGCTGGGGCCCGAAGCCCTGCGCCATGTGCGCGGCGCCGAGGTTGGAGGAGTAGGCGAGCACCTCGGGGAAGCTCAGCCAGCGCCCCTTGCCCTTGTAGTCGCTGATCGTGAAGCGCCCGTAGCGGATCGGGGCGGAGGCGTTGAAGCTGCTCGTGGCCACGTTGGCCGTGCCGTATTCGAGGGCCGCCGCGGCCGTCAGAAGCTTGAAGGTGGAGCCGGGCTCGTAGGTGCCGACGGTCACGCGGTTGAAGCGCTGCTCGGTCGTGGCGGCGCCGATGTCGCCCGCGTCGTAGTCGGGCAGGGACACCATGGCGATGACCTCGCCGGTGTTGATGTCGAGCACCACCCCCGCGCCGCCGATGCCCGTGTACTCGTCGATCGCCTTCGCGACGGCGTCGCGCAGCGCGAGCTGCACGCGGATGTCGACCGAGATCCGCAGCGGGTCGTGCGGCCGCGCGCGCAGGCGCTCGTCGTGGTAGCGCTCCATGCCCGACAGGCCCGCGCCGTCCACGTCGACGTTGCCGAGCACGTGCACCGCGGCCCGCCCCTGCGGGTAGTAGCGGCGCTCGCCCTCCTCGAAGTGCAGCCCGGCGATGCCGAGGTCGTTCACCGCCTGCTTCTCGCGCGGCGTCAGCGCGCGCGCGAGGTAGGAGAACTGCCGCTCGCCCGAGAGCCGCCCGACCAGCCGGTCGCGGTCGAGCTGCGGCAGCACGCGCGCGAGCCGGGCCGCGACCTCCGCCGGGTTCTCGATCTGGCGCGGGTTGGCGTAGAGCGCGGTCACCGGAAGCGAGACCGCCAGGATCTCCCCGTTGCGGTCGGTAATGGAGGCGCGCCCCGTCACGGGGTCGGGCAGCGGCACCGTCGCCATCTCGCGCGCGGCCATGCGGCGCGGCTCGCGCGGGTCGAGCACCGTCGCGATGGAGAGCTTCAGCCCGACGGCGCCGAAGAGCAGCCCGAAGCCGGCGGCGGCGAGAACGAGGCGGCCGCGGCTGCGCTCGAGGATCGCGCGGCGGGCGAGGTCGGGCTGGCCCGCGCGGGCGCTGCGGCGCGAATCCGTCACGCGCGCCGCCCGCACCGGCTCGCGGAGCTGGTAGGCGGGCGCCGCGTGGGGGTCGGGGGCCGGCATGGTCACCGCCGGCGGTCCGGCGTCGCCGCGTTGGCGCTGGCGACCGGCACCGGCGGCGCGAGCGCCGCGCGGCCCGCGAAGACGGACCCGAGCGCCGAGGCCGCCTCGCCGGAGCGGGCCGAGGTTTGGGTCTGGGCAACGCCCGGCGCCGGGGCTCCCGCCGGGCCCGCGGCCGGTGCGCGCATATGCAGGGCGGTGCGCAGCAGCGCCGGCGGCTGCGGGGGCGCGCTGAGGTTCATGCGGTCCACCTCGCGCTCGGTCATGCGGATGTCGGTCGAGCGGTCGAGCGGGCGGATGGGGGCGACGAGCGCGCGCGGCGCCTTCGCCTCGGCCGGCCGCGCCTCCGGCGCCCGGGTCTCGGGGCCACGGGGCTCGGGCAGGCGCGCCTCGGCCGGCTGCGCCGGGGGCGGCGCCGGCAGCGCGGGCGCCGCCATGCGCTCCGCGGCCGCGCCGCGCTCGGGCAGCGCCGGGCGGGACGGGGCCGGCGCGCGATCGGGGGCGCGCTCCGCCGTCCGCTCGGGCGCCTTCTCCGCGGGGCGCTCGGCCGCCGGGCGCGCCACGGCCATCTGCAGCGCGCGCGGCGGCGCGGGCAGGGGCACGACGGAGACGGAGGGGGCGGCCTGGGCCGGCGGCGTCACCGCGGACTGGGCGACGCGCGCCGCGGCGTTGGCCGCCGCCACCAGCGCGGCCGCGATCGGCGCCGTGCTCGCCGCGGACGCGGGCGTCGCGGTCGTCGCCGCGTCGGCCGCCGAGGCCACCGCCGCCTGCGCGCTGCCCGGCCCGAAGAGGCTCGGCGCGCCCGCGAAGGCGACGGGGGCGGGAAGGCGGCGCTCGAGGTCGGCGGGGCGCACGAACTGCTCGGTCCGCATGACGTCGAGCGGAAGGTTGCGCGTGGCGGCGGCGCGCAGGCGCTCGGGCTCGTTCAGCAGCGCCCACTCCGCGCGCAGCACCGCCGTGCGCTCGCGGGCAAGCTCGGTCTGCTTCACCGTGTCGCGCAGCGTGCGCTCGAGCTGCGAGACCTCGTGCTTCACGCCGTAGAGGTGAAGCCCGGCCCCCGCGGCGGCCATGAGCGAGAGGAAGGTGAGCGGGCGAATCATGCGGCGGCGCGCCTCTCGATAGCGCGCAGCCGTGCCGACCGCGCGCGTGGATTCGACTTGGACTCTGCCACGGAAGGCCGCAGAGCGGTGCTGGTCAGAAGGCGAAAATCCGCCTTATTTTTGTTTCTTAGCAAGGAGGAGGGATCGAATCGCGACGCGCCCGGAGTCCGTCCCGCCGCGTCTCGCATGAAGCGCTTCACGATGCGATCCTCGAGCGAGTGAAAAGACACGACGACGAGCCTTCCGCCGGGCGCGAGCAGGCGGATCGCGGCGTCGAGTCCCCGCTCCACCTCGCCCAGCTCGTCGTTCACGCGCAGCCGCAGCGCCTGGAAGGAGCGCGTCGCGCTGTCCATGCCCGAGGGGTCGCGCGGCATCACTTGGTGGATGGCGGCCGCGAGCTGCATCGTCGTCTCGAAGGGCGCGTCGCCGCGGGCGGCCACGATCTTGCGCGCGATGCGGCGGGAGTACCGCTCCTCGCCGAGCTCCCAGAGCAGGTCAGCCAGCTCGCGCTCTGGCAGCGTGTTCACCAGCTCGGCCGCCGTCGGGCCGGACTTCTCCATCCGCATGTCGAGCGGCCCGTCGGCGCGGAGCGAGAAGCCGCGCTCCGCCTCGTCGATCTGGTAGGAGGAGACGCCGAGGTCGAGCACGACGCCGTCCAGCGCCTCGACCCCGCGCGCGGCCATCAGCGACAGCATCTCGCCGAAGCGCCCCTCGACCAGGTGCAGCCGCCCCGGGAAGCGCGCGACGAGGGCCGCCCCGCGCGCGATCGCCTCGGGGTCGCGGTCCACGGCGTAGAGGGTGCAGCCGGCGGCCGAGAGGATGGCGTTCGCGTAGCCGCCGCCGCCGAAGGTGCCGTCGAGGTAGGTCGCGCCGTCGCGGGGCGCGAGCGTCGCCAGCACCTCCGCCAGCATCACCGGCACGTGGCCGCCGCCCGTGGGGTCGGGCGCGACCCGGGGGGAGTGGGCCTCGCTCATGCCGCGCGCCCGTCGGTCGCCGCGCGGGGCGCGGGCACGGTCAGGCCGCGCTCGCGGGCGCGCTGGCGGGCCTCGGCGACGCGCTTGGCGGCCGCGGCGGGCTCCCAGATCTGGAAGGAGGTGCCCCGCCCCATGAAGGTCACGGCCTCGCCGAGCGCCGCATGGGCGACGGCGTCCTCGGCCAGCATCACGCGGCCGTCGCCGTCAGGGCGCATCGGGTAGGAGTCGGCGAAGAGGCTGAGCGAGAGGTCGTCATGGGCCTCCGAGAAGACCTCAAGCTGGTTCAGCCCGCTGGCCATGGTCGTGAAGGTCGTCAGCGGCCAGGCCTCGATGCAGGGATCGGTGTGGGACAGGCGAAGCACCAGGTCCGGGCAGCCCATGCGCTCCAGCGCAGCGCGGAAGGACGCCGGGACGGAAACCCGTCCCTTGCGATCCAGCTTGCCCGTGAAGCTGCCCATGAACTGGGTCATCCGCTGGACGTCCGCCCCCTCGCGGTCGCACCGGGCGATCTAGGTGTTCCCCTTCATCAAGTGGCCGGCGAGGCCCCCCGACCCCGCCGGCTCACCCGACCATCCCGCCAGCCCCTCGCCCCCCTCAGGTCCGGGCCCTTGCGGGATGCCGTGGGATAACATGGGCCGGCATGGGCAAACAAGCGTGATTGCACCCGCGTGACCAAGTGTTGCCATGGAGCAACGCTTTGCATTCCTGAGCAATTCAATCGGTTATACGGTGTCCTTGCCGGCTCGCGGCAGGAAAATGCCAGACGGCCTGTAAGCCGGGTTCTGTCGGTCCTTGCGGACCGGGCGACCATTCCTCTGGAGTCCCTGTCGCCAGGAACTTCTCGCGGCCAACCCGGATGGCGGGGCGGGAAGGCCCCTGGCGGCGAGCCCTTCCGGGCTCCCTCCGGCCATCCCTATTCGGCCTTGCTCCCGGTGGGGTTTACCGTGCCGCCCCTGTCGCCAGGGGCGCGGTGGGCTCTTACCCCACCGTTTCACCCTTACCCGCGGGCCTTTCGGCGACGCGGGCGGTCTTTTCTCTGTGGCACTGTCCCTGGGGTCGCCCCCGCCGGTCGTTAACCGGCACCGTCTTCTCGTGGAGCCCGGACTTTCCTCCACCGCCCCCAGGAATGACCCATGGGGGCTGGCAGCGGTCGCCCGGCCGTCTGGCGCGCCGGGTATGCGACTCGGAGGGGGACGGGTCAAGCAGCGGATGGAGTCGAGGCCGCAACTAACCGGGGGTTGTGCGACTCGGGCGCCGTTCTCCCGCCCCGCTCCCGTCATGGCACCGTCGAAGCGCCGGTCTTGCTCTCCCCCACCCCGCCGGCCGGCGCGAGCCGGAACAAGGCCTTCGGCCCGGCCGCGGCGTCCCTGACCTTCCCGGGGAGCCTCGCCTCACCCCGGTGCAACGGCATCCCCGGCCGCAACCGGCAGTTAGAGGGACGCGACGCCCCCTCAGGCCGGCAGCCGAAGGGGGAACCCCGTGTCCAGCGCCCCCGCCACGTCCAGCGGCCGGCGCAGCAGCCCGAACTCCACCGCGCGGTCGGCCGCGTCCTGAAGCTCGGCGACGACGGCGTCGTCGAGCGGGATCGCGCGCGTCCGTTGCACCCCGAAGGCGCGGCGCACGGCCTCTTCGGGCAGACGCGTCAGCCGGGCGTTGCTCGCGGCGTAGTCAGGAAGGTGCCCCTCCGCCCAGGCCCAGCCCTGGCCCTGCCGCGCCATCAGCGCCGCGAGCTGCGGTCGCCGGGCGCGCAGCGCGTTCTCGTGGGCGGCCAGGAAGCTGATGGTGGGCGTGAGGCCGATGCCGTCGAGCAGCACCCGCGCGCCGAAGCGCTCCACCTCGAGGGAGACGTAGGGCTCCCAGATCGCCCAGGCGTCCACGGCGCCGGAGCGGAAGGCGAGCGCCGCCTCGGCCGGGCCGAGGAAGACGTGCTCCACCGCCCCCGGCTCCAGCCCCTCCCGCTTGAGCGCCGCGCGCACCAGGAACTGCCCCCAGCCGCCGCGGTTCCCGGCCACGCGCCGGCCGCGCAGGTCCGCGAGGGTGCGGAAGCCGGAATCAGCCCGCACCACGATCGCCTGGGACCGCGGGTCGGCCCGCGTCGCGGCGTAGGCGCGGAGCGGCGCGCCCGAGGCGAAGACGGTCAGGAAGGCGAGGTCCCCCATGTTGCCCACGTCGAGCGCGTCCGCCGAGAGCGCCTCCAGCAGCGGGGCGGCCGCCGGGAACTCGCTCCACGCGATCGGGAAGTCGAGCCCCGCCCCGGCCCCGGAGGCCTCCAGCAGGGAGCGCAGTCCCCCCTTCTGGTTGCCGACCCGCAGCGCGGCCGGCGCGGCGCGCAGCACGGCCGGGGCCGCCGGCAGCCCGGCCGGGGCGAGCAGGGAGGCGAGGAGGAGGGAGCGTCGGGAGGGGTTCTTGCGCATGCGCGCATCCTTCCCGCCCTGCATCTGCCGCGAAAGAGCGGGGAGAAGGCGAAGATTTCCCGGAAACAGCGGCCTTGTCCTCCGCGCGTAAGGGCGCGTGGAACGGCCGCCCTCCCGCTCGCCTCAGCCCGCCTCGGCGAGCGCCAGCACGGCCTCCAGCCGCGCGAGCGTCCCCGCGTCGGCGCGCCCGCCGCACTCCTCCTGCCGCCAGTGGCGCTGGAAGGCGACGAGCGCGACCTCGGGCCGCGCGGGGTCCACGGGATAGCCGATCTGCCGCAGCAGCCCGGCCGCCCGCTCTATCCCCCCCGGCACGGCGGAGAGGTCGCCCCCCTCCACCCCCTCGGGCCAGAGCCCGACGCCGAGCGAGGCCAGCCCTTGCCAGTCGAACAGCTCCCCCGGGTCGCGCTTGCGGTCGGGCGCCACGTCGCTGTGGGCGACGACGTTGCGCGCGGGAATGGGGTGGCGGGCCAGGATCCCGAGGCAGAGATCGGCCACCGCCGCCATCTGCAGCGCCGGGAAGTCGCGGTAGCCGCAGGAATGGCCGGGGTTCACCACCTCGATGCCGATGCTGCGCCCGTTCAGCCGGTCGTGCCCGCGCCAGTGGGAGACGCCCGCGTGGAAGGCCCGCCGCGCCTCCGGCACCAGGCGGAAGACCTCCCCGTCCTCCTCCACGACGTAGTGGGCGGAGACCTTGGCGGTGGGGTCGCGCAGCCGCTCGATCGCCGCGGCCCCGCTCTCCATGTCCGTGTAGTGGAGGATGAGGGTGTCGACCGGCACGCCCTCGGGCCGGTCGTCCTGGTTGGGGCTGGGCACGTCCCGGATGGCCGGCACGCCCTCGCTCGGCACCAGCGGCAGCACGGCGCCGCCCCGCGCCCGCGCGCCCGGCGGGCCGCGGAGGGGGCCGCGCCGCGCGGTCACGCCGCGCGCCCCAGGACCGCGCGCCCGCTCACAGCTTGCGCTCCCGCTTGATGCGGTCCCAGGCCGCGTTGATGTCGGCCACCTTGCCGGCGGCGCGGCGGACGGCCTCGGCGGGCAGGCCGCGGGCGGTCATGCTGTCCGGGTGGTTCTCGCGCATGAGGCCCTTCCAGGTGTCGCGCACCTGCTGGTCGGTCGCGTTCCGCGGCAGGCCGAGCACGGCGTAGGGGTCCGGCCCCTCCTGCTCCAGCCGCGCGCCCGGGCTCGGCCGGCCGAGCCGCGCGCGCTCCCAGGCGGCGGCGTCGAGGCCCATCCGCGCGTGCATCCCGCCGAGGAAGGCCAGCTCCGCCCGGTTCACCGGCCCGTCGGCCTCGGCGATGCGGAACAGCGCGCCGAGCACGTCCTCCAGCACGTGGCGCTCCTCGGCGAAGGCGGCGCCCAGGCGCTCGGCGTAGGGCTCCGCACCCTCCGCCTGGTCCCGCGCGCGGTCGAACAGCTGCGCCACCTCGCGCATGTTCTCGGGCGGGATGCGGAAGGCGCGCTTGAAGGCGTCGATCTCCTCCCGCTTCACCGGCCCGTCGCACTTGGCGAGCTTGGCGGAGAGCACGACGACGGAGACCGCGAAAAGGCTCTCGCGCGAGCCGAGCATCGCCGCGATCCGCGCGCCGTCGAGGCCCGGCAGGCCGGGGAAGCCGCGGCCGATCGTGCCCTCGTCCGCCGCGTGGCCGAGCGCGCTGCCCAGCACGGCGCCCGCGGGCCCGCCCATGGCGAAGCCGACCGCGCCGCCGATGATCTTGCCCCAGAAGCCCATCCGTTCTCCGTCACCGGCCCGGCACGCGCCCGGCCCCCAAGCCTATGCCCCGAAACCCGCCGCGCCGGAAGCGCGGCCGCGCCCCGCCGCTTCCTTGCCGCCCGGCCCCGCCTCAAGCATGTTCCACGCCACGGATTCGGCACGTTCCAGCCGGGCGGAGGTGCGTTGTCAGGTAACGGGACCAGCGGGCGCGGGCTGCGCGGCCATCCGCGCCGCGATCACCGGCGCGCGCGCGGCCGTCGCGGCCCCGCCGCCGGGCCGGGCCCACGACGCCGGGGTCGCGCCTGAGATGCGCCGGCGCCCGTTCCGCCTCCTCGCCGCCGCCCTCCTCCTTCCCGCCGTCCTTCTCGGCGCGCTCTGGGCGGCCCCCCTCTTCACGGACTGGACGGCGCGGCGGGACCAGCTCGCCGAACTCGCCTCCGCCCGCCTCGGCCGCCCCGTCACCCTCCACGGCCCCGTCCGCCTCCGCCTGCTGCCCCACCCCGTCGTCGAGGCCGAGGGCGTCACCCTCGGGGCCTCGAACGATCCCGGCGGCGATAACCTCGCCTTCTCGGCCGGGGCGCTGCGGCTGCGGGTGGACGGCGGCGCCCTCCTGCTCGGGCGGATCGCGCCGAGGGAGGTCGCGCTGGTCGGCGCGGAGCTCCGCCTGCCCTGGCCGCCCAGCGACGCCGCCGGCCTGCCGGGCGGCCTCTCCGCCCTCTCGGCGGAGCTCGTGGACAGCCGCCTCATCCTCGGCAGCCTGCGCCTTGACGCCGTCCAGGCCCGGCTGACCGCGGGCGACGCCGCGCGCGGCCTGCGCGCCGAGGGCCGCTTCGCCTGGAACGGCCTCGCCTGGCGCTTCGACGCGGTGCTCGGCCGCCCCGGCTTCGACGGCATCACCCCCGTCGAGCTGAACCTCGCCATGGGCGACGCCGCCCTTTCCGCCCGCGGCGTCCTCACGCCCGACGGCACGCTGGAGGGGACCATCGAGACCGCGGGGCCGGACCTCTCCCTCTTCGTGCCCGGCCCGCCCGGCCCCTTCCGCGCCCGTGGGCGGCTGACGGTCGCGGCGGAGCTCCTCGCGGCCGATGACCTCGCGATCGACATCGCGGGCAGCCCGGCCCGCGGCGCGCTCACGCTGCGCCTCCTGCCCGAGGCGCGGCTGGACGCGGCGCTGCAGGCGGGGCGGATCGACCTCGACGCCTGGCTCGGCGCGCTCCGCCAGCGGCCGGGCACGATCCCCCTCGGCCTCGACCTCTCGGCGGAGGCGGCGACCTTCCGCGGCATCCCGCTGCGCCGCCTCCGCGCGGCCGTCTCGCGGGACGGCGCGGCGGCGGAGGGGGCGGCGAGCCGGATCGCCCTCTCGGACGTCTCGGCCCTCCTGCCCGGCAACACCGCGGTGGATCTCCGCGGCGCCGTCACCGGGGAGCGGCTGGAGGCGACGGCGCGCTTCGCCGGCACCGACCTCCGCGCCACGATCGACTCCCTCGGCGCGGCGCTCGGCCTCGGCACGGACTGGATCGCGCCCGCCCGCCTCCGCGGGGGCGAGGGGCGGGCGCGCCTCGTGGTGGAGCCGGGCTCGGTCGCCGTGCCGGAGCTGACGGCCACGATCGACAACGCCCGCGTCTCCGGCGCCGGCGTGCTGCGCCAGGGGCCGCGGCCGGCGCTCGGCCTCGGCCTTAACCTCGACACGCTCGACCTCGAGGGCTGGCTCCGCCCCGGCCTCGACTGGCCGACCG
The DNA here is from genome assembly GCF_006438825.1 of Muricoccus nepalensis. Taxonomy (GTDB): domain Bacteria; phylum Pseudomonadota; class Alphaproteobacteria; order Acetobacterales; family Acetobacteraceae; genus Roseomonas; species Roseomonas nepalensis. The sequence goes on along the minus strand of NZ_RCZP01000033.1, from coordinate 46,756 downwards.
CCAGCCGCATGCTCGGCGGCATCGACGCCAACCTCCGCCTCGCCGCCGAGCGCGTGCGGGGCGGCGGCGTGACGCTGGAGCGCGCCTCGCTCGACGGCGCGCTGGAGAACGGCCGCCTCACGCTCCGCCGCCTCGCCGGGCGGGTGGCGGGGGGCGACCTCGCGGCCTCCGGCACCGCGACCCTCGGCGCGAGCCCCCGCCTCTCCGACGTGACGGTCGAGCTGGCCGCGCCGAACGGCCGCGCCCTCGCGGCCCTCCTGCCCGCGGGCTGGGCGCCCGGTAGCGGCCTGGCGGAGGAGGCGCTGGCGCTCCGCGCCACCCTCAACGGCGCGCCCGAGGCCCTCGCCGCCCAGCTCGGCATCGATCTCGGCGAGGCGCGGCTGGAGGCGGGCGGCACGCTCGACCTCCCGGGCCGCAAGGGCGCCGGGAACCTCACGCTCCGCCACCCCGGGGCGCCCCGCTTCCTCGCCGACGCCCTCGGCCTCGACCCCGGCGAGTGGGTGGGGCAGGGCTCGCTCTCCCTTGTCGCCGGCCTCGCCGCGGGGCCGCAGGGCGTCTCGGCGGAGCGCTTCGACCTCGTCGCCGGCGGCTTCCGCGCGAGCGGCGCCCTCTCCCTCGCCCTGGACGGCCCGCGGCCGCGCCTGTCCGGGCGCGTGGCGGCCGAGAACCTGCTGCTGCCCGCCGTCCCCTGGGCCAGCCGCGCGCCGCTGCCGCTGCTCGCGCTGCGCGCCGCCGACGCGGAGCTGGCCGTCTCCGTCGCCCGCCTCGAGCCCGCGGGGCTGCCGCCGCTGCGCGACCTCCGCGGCCGGCTGCGCCTCCTCGCCGGCGTCCTCTCGCTGGAGGAGGCCGAGGCCTCGCTGGAGCCGGGGACGCTCCGCGGCACCGCGACGCTCGACGCCGCCGGCGACGTCCCGCGCGCCACCCTCGCCGCGACGCTCCGCGGCGCCCCGATCAGCGGTCCCGTCCTCGGCCTGCCGCTCGACCTCGTGGCCGGCGAGGCCGATGCCGAGGCCCGGCTGGCGGCGGAGGGCAGCAGCCCCGCCACCCTCCTCGCGACCCTCTCGGGCGAGGCCTCGCTCGCCGCCACCCGCGGCGTGCTCGCCGGCCTCGACGCCGCCGCGGCCGGGCGCGCCGCCGCGGCGGGCGACGAGGCCGGGCTCCGCGCCGCGCTCGCCGGCGGCGCCACCGGCTTCGACAGCCTCGCCCTCCGCGCCGCCGTCTCGGCCGGCCGCGCCACCCTCGCGGAGGGCACGGCGACGGGGGAGGGGGTGGCCCTGACCCTGCGCGGGGACCTGGACCTGCCCCGCGCCGCCCTCGACCTCCTGGCGGTCGAGGCGCCGGGGGAGGGGGTGCCGCCCGTGGGCGTCCGGCTCACCGGGTCCGTCGCCCAGCCCCGTCGCATCGCCGACCTCGCCGCCTGGCTCCGTTGGCGGGCTGAGCGCTAGCGCGCCACCCGCAGCGCCAGCACCCGCAGCGCCGAGGCGAGCGGAAGCGACGGATCGTCCCGCGCCGCGTCCGCCGCCGCCACCAGCCGCAGCAGCGGCTCCCCGCGCCGCGCCGCCTCCGCCTCCAGCACCGACCAGAACTCCGGCTCCAGCGCCACCGAGGTGCGGTGGCCGGCGAGCGTGAAGGACCGCTTCACGAGGTGCCCGGCCACGCGCGCCTCAGCCGCCGGCCAGCGTCGCCCCCGGGCGCGTCATCTCCTCGGGCCGCACCCAGCGGTCGAAGTCCTCGCCCTTCACGTGGCCGAGCCTCTCCGCGGCGTCGCGCAGCGTCAGGTTCTCGGCGAGCGCCTTCTTCCCGATCTGCACGGCCTTGTCGTAGCCGATGCGCGGGTTCAGCGCCGTCACCAGCATGAGGGACTTGGCGAGGTTCTCGGCGATGCGGTCCCGGTTGGGCTCGAGCTTGTCCACCATGTTGCGGGCGAAGCTCTCGGCCGCGTCCCCCAGCAGCGTCGCGGACTGCAGCACGGCCTGGATGATCACGGGCTTGAAGACGTTCAGCTCGAGGTGGCCCTGCATCCCCGCGACGGTCACCGTCGTCGTGTTCCCCATCACCTGCGCGCAGACCATCGTCAGCGCCTCCGACTGCGTCGGGTTCGTCTTGCCGGGCATGATGGAGGAGGAGAGCCCGTCCGCCGGGATCACCAGCTCGGAAAAACCCGCCCGCGGCCCGGAGCCGAGCAGCCGGACGTCGTTCGCGACCTTGGTCAGCGACACCGCCACCGTGCTCATCGCGCCCTGGAGCGCCACGAACGCGTCATGCGCCATCATCCCCTCGAAGGGGTTCGGGTGGGCCACGAAGGGCAGGCCGGTGAGGTCCGCCATCCGCTCCGCGAAGGCGCGGGCGAAGTCCGGGTGGGTGTTCAGCCCCGTCCCCGCGGCCGTGCCGCCCTGGGGCAGGCGCATCAGGTCCGGCAGCGCCGCCTTCACCCTGATGATGCCGAGCTCCACCTGCATCGCCCAGGCCGCGAATTCCTGGCCGAGCGTGACCGGCACCGCGTCCATGAGGTGCGTGCGGCCGAGCTTGACGATCCCCGACCACTCCTCCGCCCGGCGCGCCAGGCTGGCGTGCAGCGCCTCCAGCCCCGGCACCAGGCGGCGCGTCACGGCCTCGGCGGCGGCGACGTGCATGACCGCCGGGAAGCTGTCGTTGGAGGACTGGCCGCGGTTGACGTGGTCGTTGGGGTGCACCGGCTTGCGGCTGCCCAGCGGCTGGCCGAGCGACTGGTTCGCGCGGTTCGAGATCACCTCGTTCGCGTTCATGTTCGTCTGCGTGCCGGAGCCGGTCTGCCAGACCGGCAGCGGGAAGTCGGCGTCGCGCTCGTTCGCGGCCACCTCGCCCGCCGCGGCGATGATGGGGTCCGCGATCTCGGCGGGCAGCTCGCCCAGCGCCTTGTTCGCCTCCGCCGCCGCCCTCTTCTGCAGGCCCACCGCGCGGATGAGGGGCGGCGGGAAGACCTCGGAGCCGATGCGGAACAGGCGGCGCGCCCGCTCCGTCTGCGGGCCCCAGAGACGGTCGGCCGCGATCTCGATCGTGCCGAGGGAGTCGGTTTCGGTGCGGGTGGCCTGGCTGTCTGACATGCGGCCCAGTTGGGGCACCGCCCCCGCCCATCCAACCCGTGAGGGGCGGGCGCCCGATGATCAGCGCGTGATCAGTGCCAGCCGTCCACCCGCGCCCAGCGCCCGGCCGGCCGCCCCGCGCCGTCCACCACGTCGTAGGCGCCGTAGCCCCCGGCGGCGGTCAGGCAGGCGTGGTTCGGGTAGACCCGCACCCGGCTGCCCACCGGCAGCCGCCCGAACCAGGAGGGGTCCGGCACCGGCACCGTGCCGTGCTCCTGGTGGACGATGGTCACGTGCAGCGGCAGCGCCGCGCCGGTCTCCGCGTCGGCCAGGCGCCCGTAGGCGGTCTCGGGCGCGAAGGCGTTGGCCGTGACGTCCTTCGACAGCGCCAGCGCCCCGGCATCCAGGATCAGCGCCCCGGCCGCCCGGTTGTGCCCGATGACGGTCGAGACGACCGAGAGCGCCAGCTCCTCCCAGCCGCAGAGGCCCCGCGACATCTGCGCGAGGTCCCAGAAGAGCGAGACCCCCGCCCGCACCTCGGTGACGCCCTCGAGGTGCCTTGCGTGCAGCAGCGTGGGCGTGGACCCCACCGAGACCACCGGCGCCGGCATCCCCGCGCCCCGGATGGCCTCCGCCGCCGCGACCGCCGCCGCCCGCTCCTCCTCCGCCACCGCGGCCAGGCGCGCGGGATCGTCGGTCGCGTAGGAATGGCCCCCGTGCGTCATCACGCCCGCGAGCCGCAGGCGGCGCGCCCCGTGGATCGCCCGCGCGACGGCCAGCGCCCCCTCCGGCGGGACCCCCGCGCGGTGCTCGCCGCAATCGACCTCGACCAGCACCTCGTGCGCCGCCGTCGCGGCCTCGTCGAGCTGCCGCGCCATCTCCGGGCTGTCCACCACCAGCAGCAGCCGCGTGCCGTGCGCGCGCGCCAGCGCCTCGGCCCGCGGCAGGCGCGCGGGGATGGCCGTGGCCGCGAGGAGAATGTCGGCGGCCGCCTCGGACGCGGCCAGCGCCTCCGCCTCCTTCATGGTGGAGACCGTCGCCGGCCCCGGCGCGCCCCCGTGCGAGAGCCGCGCCACCTCCACGGACTTCGCGGTCTTGAAGTGCGGCCGGAAGGCGACGCCCAGCGCCGCCGCCCGCGCCCGCAGCCGCGCCGCGTTGGCCTCCAGCCGCGCGCGGTCGAGCCGCAGCCGCGGCGTGTCGGCCGCCTCCATCAGAGGGACGCGTCCCCGTAGGAGGAGATCTCGATGAGGTTCCCGTCGGGGTCGCGGCAGTAGACGGAGTTGAGCGTGCCGAGCGCGCCCGCCTTCTCCACGGGGCCGAGCTCGATCGTGATGCCGCACTCCCGGAGGTGCGAGACCACGTCCTCGGCCGGCATGGTCACGATGAAGCAGAGGTCGTTGCCGCCGGGCGCGGCCGACACCCCCGTGAACCAGTCCTCCTGCGTCGCCTCCTGCGGGCGGAGGTTGATCTTCTGGCCGCCGAAGCGCAGCGCCGTGCGGTTCTGCGGCCCGAAGCTGTCCATCTCCATGCCGAGGACGCGCTGGTACCAGTTCGCGCTGGTCTCCACGTCGCTGCAGGTGATGACGAGGTGGTCCAGGCGGTCCACGGCGAAGCGCATCGGTCGTTTCCTCAGAAGGGGATCAGGGGGTCGCGTGGGACAGGCGCGCGGTGGCCTCGATCTCGATCCGCATGGCGTCGGTCTGCAGCCCCGCGTGGATGAGGGTGGAGGCCGGGCGGCTCTCGCCAAAGTGCCGCCGCAGGATGGGCCAGCAGGGCTCCCAGTCCGCCCGGTTCGGCACGATGAAGAGCAGCCGCACGATGTCGGGCAGCGTCGCGCCGGCCTCGGCCAGCGCGGCCTCGATGTTGCGCAGCGCCTGCTCGCACTGCGCCTCGACGCCGTCGGCGATGGTCATGCTCGCGTAGTCGTAGCCGGTGGTGCCGGAGACGAAGACCGTGTCCCCGTCCACCACCGCGCGCGAGTAGCCGATCTCCCGCTCGAAGCGGGAGCCGGAGGAGATCAGGCGGCGCACCGGCCCTGCCTCACTCGAGCCCGTCGTAGAAGTCGTGGCCCTTGTCGTCGACCACGATGAAGGCCGGGAAGTCCTCCACCTCGATCCGCCACACCGCCTCCATGCCGAGCTCCGGGTATTCCAGCACCTCGACCTTGCGGATGCAGTCCTGCGCCAGCCGCGCCGCGGGACCGCCGACGGAGCCGAGATAGAAGCCGCCGTTCCTCTGGCAGCTCTCCGTCACGGCCTTGGAGCGGTTGCCCTTGGCGAGCATCACCAGCGACCCGCCGGCCGCCTGGAACTCACCGACATAGGAGTCCATCCGCCCGGCCGTCGTCGGCCCGAAGGAGCCGGTCGCCATGCCCTCCGGCGTCTTGGCGGGCCCGGCGTAATAGACGGGGTGGTCCTTGATGTAGTCCGGCAGCCCCGCGCCGCTGTCCAGCCGCTCCTTGAGCTTCGCGTGGGCGATGTCGCGGGCCACCACGATGGTGCCGTTCAGCGAGACGCGGGTGGAGACCGGGTGCTTGGACAGCTCCGCCCGGATCTCCGCCATCGGGCGGTTGAGGTCGATCCGCACCACCTCGCCCGCCTCGGGCACGCCCTCGGTCTGGTCGGGCAGGAAGCGCGCGGGGTCGTGCTCGAGGTCCTCGAGGAACACGCCCTCGGCCGTGATCTTCGCCTTGATCTGCCGGTCGGCCGAGCAGGACACGCCGATGCCGATCGGCAGGCTCGCCCCGTGCCGCGGCAGGCGGATGATCCGCACGTCGTGGCAGAAGTACTTGCCGCCGAACTGCGCGCCGATGCCGAGGTTCTGCGTCAGCTTGTGGACCTCCGCCTCCAGCGCGCGGTCGCGAAAGGCATGGCCCGCGCGGCTGCCGGCCTCGGGCAGCGTGTCGTAGTAGCGGGTGGAGGCCATCTTCACCGTCTTGAGGTTCGCCTCGGCCGAGGTGCCGCCGATGACGATCGCCAGGTGATAGGGCGGGCAGGCGCTGGTCCCGAGCGTCCGGATCTTCTCCTCCAGGAAGGCGAGCAGCTTCGGCTTGTTCAGCACGGCGCGCGTTTGCTGGTACAGGAAGGTCTTGTTGGCGGAACCGCCGCCCTTGAGGATGAACTGCAGGAAGAACTCGTCCGCGTGGTAGTCGCCGGGCGAGGCGTAGATGTCGAACTGCACCGGCAGGTTGTTGCCGGTGTTCACCTCCTCGAACATCGTCAGCGGCGCCATCTGGGAGTAGCGCAGGTTCGTCTCGGTGTAGGTGCGGTGCACCCCGTAGGAGAGCGCCTCCTCCTCGTCGCCCTCCACCCAGACGCGCTGGCCCTTCTTGCCGAAGACGATCGCCGTGCCCGTGTCCTGGCACATCGGCAGCTTGCCGCCGGCCGCGATGTTCGCGTTCTTCAGCAGGTCGAGCGCCACGAACCGGTCGTTCGCGCTCGCCTCCGGGTCCTTGAGGATGTTCGCGAGCTGCTGCAGGTGCCCCGGGCGCAGCAGGTGCGACACGTCGCGGCAGGCCTGGAAGGCGAGCCCCTCCAGCGCCTCCGGCTTGATGCGGAGGATCGTCTTGCCTTCCACCTCGAGGGTGGAGACGCCCCCGATGTCGAGCTTGCGGTAGGGGGTGGTGTCCTCGGCCAGCGGGAACATCGGGCTGAACAGGAAGCCCTCGCTCCGCTGGGAGACGGGCATCCCCGCGTCGGCCTCGGCCCCGGCATGGGTCGCGACGGGGGTGGCGGTCTCGCTCGCGCCAGGGGGGACCGGCGGCTGGCCGGCGTCGAGGGTGTTGGAGCTCACGGGGCGGCTCTCCGGCTGGAAGCCCGGCGCGTCCGGGCGGCGCGGCCGGCCGCACGCGTGCCGCGGCCGGGCCTTGCTTGGAAACGGTGCCCCTTAGCGCGCCCCCGGCCCCCGCGCCAGCGGGGGAGGGAGGGGCCGGGGCCCGCCCTACTCGCGGGTCGGGCGGCGGCGGAAGGCGTCCAGGCTCACGACCTGGGCGGGGGTCTCGGGCTTCGGCGCGGGGGCCTCGGGCAGGGAAGGGGGGGCCTCCTCCTCCTCCACCTGGTCCGCCATGGCCTCGGCGTCGCCCTCGGCCGCGCTCGTCTCGCCGAAGCGCAGCCCCACCCGCACATGCGGGTCCCAGAAGGCGACGAGGGCCGCGAAGGGGATCACGAGCGTCGAGGCGACGCCGCCGAAGGAGAGGCCGACCGAAATCTTGGCCTCCGCTCGGTCCACCTTCAGGTCCCAGAACTGGTGCTGCAGGACGATCGTCATCTCCTGCGGGTAGCGGGCCTTCAGGTGTCCCGGCACCTTCGTGTCGGGGTGGTCGGTGCGGAAGGTGAGGTAGAAGTGGTGCTCCCCCGGCAGGCCGTTCCTCGCCGCGAACTCGAGCGCGCGGAGGGCCACGTTCCGCATGGCCTCCTCGGTCCAGCGGTCGTAGGGCAGCAAACTCTCGGGGGGCGGCGCTTGCTCGCTCATGCGCGGGTCGTGTCCAAGTCAGGTCCGGGGGGGATTTCCCCCTTCATAGGACATCCCCCCAACGCGGCATAGCAGCGCGGCGAGCGAGGGGGGCGAAGGGCGTCAGGTGGGGGGATTCTGTTGCCCCGTTCCCCCCGGACGGCGCTTACCTATCTCTAGGCAGCGAGCGCCATGGTCTCGCGACCATTATCGTTGGCACTTGTGATTTAGCCCGATAACGGCGGTACAATGCCGGGCAAAAGACACGTCTTTACCGCGCGCGTCGAGCCTGTTTCGCCCCCATGCTTCCCTCGGAAAAGCCCGGAGGCTTCGCCGAACCCGCTGATAAGGCGGGGAAGGAATGGTGGAGGCGCCGGGTACTGCCCCCGGGTCCGCAACGCTTATTCCACGAGCCGTTTATCGCCATAGCCGCCCGAAGGAGGCCCGACCCATATAGCGCGGTCGCCCCCCGATTGCGAGGGGGCAGGCCCGCCCCTCAAACGACCTTGTAGACCCGGATGCAGACCGCCGCCCGCGCCGGGCGCAGGCTGTCGAGGGTGCCGACATAGACCCCCCGGTTCAGCCAGGCGTGCGGCCCCTCCGGCGCCGTGATCTCCAGCGTCGAGAAGGCGTAGCGCGGCCCCCCTTGGGGGTCGTCCACCAGCACGCGGTTGCGCACCGTGATCACCGCCCCGTCCTCCGCCCGCAGCTCGTAGAGCGCGTCGAGCTGCCGCACCCCGTCGTGCCGGACGAGCTGCCGGTCGGCGCCCCCGGGCAGGACGGTCCCCCGGATCCGCGGTCCCTCGAAGGTGCCGCCGGTGATCGGCACCATCCGCCGCTCGCCGAGCGGCGAGTCTCCCAGCATCATCGTCGGCGCGAGGTCGCAGACGGCCTCGTAGACGAACTCCGTCCGCGGCAGCACCAGCGGCACCGCCCCGGCCATCGGCGGCGCGTAGGGCGGCGGGGACTGCGCGGCTACCGGCCCCGCCACCGGCCCGGCCGCCGCGAGCGCGACGCCCGCCACCAGGGCCCGGCGCCCTCCACCCCGCGGCGCGGGCGCGCCCCCCTCGGCATCGGCCACGGCAGCCCCTCCCTCTTTCCGGCCCGGCGGTGGACCCGCGGGGCTCATGCACCGCGGCAACATGCCCGCCGCGCCTTCCGCGCGTCGAGCCTGGAAGGCTCCGCCGGACCTTTCGCCGCCACCCCGCCGCCGCTAAACCGCCGCTCGTGCCGCCGGCCACGGTGGCGGCCGCCGGGGGATCGCGCGATGGAACTGACGGAAACCCAGCGGCAGGAGCTGGCCGAGGCCGAGGCGCAGCGCCACGAGACCCGCCGCCCCGTCTCCCCGGGGCTGGAGGCGATGCTCTTCCGCCCGCTCCCCGTCCTCGACCACGGCTTCGTCCGCGTGGTGGACTATATGGGCGACGACAGCGCGGTGGTGCAGGCCGCCCGCGTCTCCTACGGCCGCGGCACGCGGGCCGCCAACGAGGACCGCGGCCTCATCCGCTACCTCATGCGCCACCGCCACTCCACGCCCTTCGAGATGTGCGAGATCAAGTACCACGTGAAGCTGCCCATCTTCGTGGCGCGGCAGTGGATCCGCCACCGCATGGCGAACATCAACGAGTACTCGGCCCGCTACTCCATCCTCGACCGCGAGTTCTACCTTCCCGCGCCGGAGCAGCTGGCCGCCCAGTCCGCCGTCAACCGCCAGGGCCGCGGCGCCGTGCTGGAGGGCGACCAGGCCGCCCATGTGCTGGACCTCCTGCGCGAGGACGCGACCCGCAACTACGACCACTACCTCGAGATGCTGAACGAGGACGCCGAGGGCCGCGTCATCGAGGAGGGCCGCACCGGCCTCGCCCGCGAGCTCGCCCGCATGAACCTCACGCTCAACGCCTATACCCAGTGGTACTGGAAGGCGGACCTGCACAACCTCCTGAACTTCCTCGCGCTCCGCGCCGATTCCCACGCGCAGTACGAGATCCGCGTCTACGCCGACGCCATGCTGGACACCGTCAAGGCCTGGGTCCCCCTCGTCCACGAGGCCTTCCGCGACTACCGCCAGGGCGCCGTCACCCTGTCCGCCCAGATGCTCGCGGTCGTCCGCGGCATCGCCGCCGGCGCCGACCCGCGGCAGGAGGGCAGCGGGCTGTCGAAGCGGGAGTGGCGGGAGCTGATGGCCATGCTCGGCCGCGAGGCCTGACGCCCCGTCCATGGCCCGGACGCCCGCCAAGCCCGAGCCCCGCCCCGCCGCCCGGCCCCGCGGCAAGGCGCCCGCCCGCCCGGCGCGCGCCCCCCGCGGGAAGGGCGCGCTCGGCCAGAGCCTGGCCCGGCGGGCCTGGGGGGGCGGCCCCTCCTGGCTCGCCGTCGCCCTCCTCGTCCTCGCGGTCCTCGTCCTCCTGCCCATCGCCGCCGCGGTGCTCGGCGACGTCTGGGCGGTGATCCTCGGCGCCCTCCTGGGCGGCTTCGCCCTCGGCCGCGCGACGGCGCGCTGACCGGCGCGCGGCCGCGACACCCAGGCGCCCTCCCGCGCGTTCCGGACCACGGACCACAGAGGAGGCCAGCATGGCCGCGTTCGAGGGCAAGGTCGTCATTGTCACCGGGGCGGGGTCGGGCATCGGCGAGGCGACCGCCCGCCGCTTCGCCGCCGACGGCCACGCCGTGGTGCTCGCCGGCCGCACGGAGGCGAAGCTCGCCCGCGTCGCGTCCGGCCTGCCCGCCGAGCGCACCCTGGCCGTCGCGACCGACGTCGCGGACGAGGGGCAGGCGGTCTTCCTCGTCAACCGCGCGCTGGAGCGCTTCGGGCGCCTCGACGTGCTCGTCAACAACGCCGGCACCGCCGTCACGGGGCCGCTGGCCGAGGCCACGACCGCCGACTGGCGCCGCGTCATGGGCACCGACCTCGACGGCGTCTTCTTCCTCTGCCGCGCCGCCATCCCACCCCTCGTCGCGACGCGGGGATGCATCGTCAACACCTCCTCCGTCTCCGGCCTCGGGGGCGACTGGAACATGGCGGTCTACAACGCCGCCAAGGGCGCGGTGACGAACCTCACCCGCGCGCTCGCCCTCGAGCTCGGCCGCCACGGGGTGCGCGTGAACGCCGTGGCGCCGAGCCTGACCGTCAGCGAGATGACGAAGGACATGCTGTCGGACGCGGCCCTGATGGCGAAGTTCGCCGAGCGCATCCCCCTCGGCCGCGCCGCCGACCCGGAGGAGGTGGCCGACGTCATCGCCTTCCTCGCCGGCCCCGACGCCCGCTTCGTCACCGGCGTGAACCTGCCCGTGGACGGCGGCCTCTCCGCTTCCAACGGCCAGCCGCCCCAGGCCTGACGCCGGCCGCAGCGCGCTGGCGGAACGAGCGGGGCTGGGCGCCCGCCGCGCCTTGCCAGGCCCGGCCGGGCGGGCCCTAACTGGGGCCGTCCAGCAGGGAGCCGCCCCGAATGTTCCTCCGTCCGCCCCGCCCGCGCCTGGTGGCCGACGCGCCCGGCGCCTCCCGCCGCGGCTTCCTCGCGGCCTGCGCCTGCGCCTGCGCCTGCGCGCTTCCCCTCCTCCCGGCGGGCGCCCAGGCCCAGATGCCCCCGCCCGCCGCCGTCGAGGCCGGCCCCGCCCGCGCCCTGCACGCCGCCCTCGACGCCTCCGCCCGCGCGGCCGAGGCGCGGATGATCGCCTGGCGCCGCGACATCCACCAGAACCCGGAGCTCGGGAACCAGGAGGTCCGCACCTCCGCGCTGGTGGCCGCCCATCTCCGCGGCCTCGGCTACGGCGTGCGCGACAAGGTCGCGGTCACCGGCCTCGTCGCGATGCTTAAGGGGGAGGGCGGCCCCGGCCCCGTCCTCGCTCTCCGCGCCGACATGGACGCGCTGCCCGTGCCCGAGGAGGTGGACCTCCCCTTCGCCTCGCGCGCCAAGACGATGTGGGGCGGCCAGGAGGTCGGCGTCATGCACGCCTGCGGCCACGACTGCCACACCGCCATCCTCATGGCCGCAGCCGAGGTGCTGGCGAAGCACCGCGCCGACCTCCGCGGCACCGTCGTGCTCCTCTTCCAGCCCGCCGAGGAGAACCTGCCGGACGGCGAGATCGGCGGCGCCCGCCGCATGCTGGCCGAGGGCGCCTTCGACGACCCGAAGCCCGACGCCGTCTTCGGCCTGCACGTCGTCAGCGGCCTCACCGCCGGCACGCTCGGCTACCGCCCCGGCCCCGCCGCGGCCAGCGCGGACGAGTTCACCATCACCGTCCACGGCCGCCAGACCCACGGCGCGCGCCCCTGGGCCGGGGTGGACCCGATCGTCATCGGCGCGGGGATCATCTCGGCGCTGCAGACCATCCAGAGCCGCCAGGTGGACAGCGGCGCCTCGCCCTCCGTCCTCACGGTCGGCCAGTTCCACGGCGGCAACCGCAGCAACATCATCCCCGACCGCGCGACGATGAACGGCACGCTCCGCACCTACGACGAGGAGCGCCGCCAGTTCATCATGCGCCGCGTGAAGGAGGTGTCGGAGAGCATCGCCCAGGGCATGGACGGCCGCGCCGAGGTGTCCTGGATGCCCAACGGCTACCCCTCCATGGCCAACGATCCCCGCCTCACCGCGCGCATGGCGCCGAGCCTCGCCCGCGTCGCCGGGCCGGGCGCGCTGCGCAGCATGCCGCCGGGCCTCGCCGCGGAGGACTTCGCCTATTTCTCCAGCGCCGTGCCCGGCGTCTTCTTCAACGTCGGCGTCACCGCCCCCGGCACCAACCCGCGGGAGGCGCCGAGCAACCACTCGCCCCGCTTCCGCGTGGACGAATCGGGCCTGCTGCCGGGGCTGCGCGCCATGCTGCACATGGTCGCGGACTACACCGGCAGCGGCGTCGCCTAGTCCTCGCGCTCCTAGCGCGGCCTAGTCCACGCGCCGCTGGCGCGGCCTAGTCCACCACGATCCTCGGCGCCCCGGCGGCCAGCGGCGCCGAGGCCTTCTCCCAGACCCGGTCCGCGATCGCGCGATAAGCGGCCGCCTCGTGCGAGTCCGGCGCGGCCAGCACCACGGGCTTCCCGGCGTCGGACAACTCCCGCACCGCCAGCGTCAGCGGCAGCTCGCCGAGGAACTCCACCCCAAGCCGCGCCGCCTCGGCCCGCGCGCCCCCGTGCCCGAAGATCTCGCTCCGGTGGTTGCAGTTCGGGCAGCAGAAGTAGCTCATGTTCTCGACGAGCCCGAGCACGGGCACGCTCACCTTCTCGAACATGCGGATGCCGCGCCGCGCGTCCAGCAGCGCTACGTCCTGCGGCGTCGAGACGATCACCGCGCCCCGCAGCGCGACCCGCTGGGACATGGTGAGCTGCGTGTCCCCCGTGCCCGGCGGCATGTCGACCACCATCGCGTCGAGCGCGCCCCACTCCACGCCCGACATCATCTGCTCGAGCGCGCCCATCACCATCGGCCCGCGCCAGACCATCGGCGTCTCCTGGTCCACCAGGAAGCCGATCGACATCGCCTTCAGCCCCCAGCGCTCGATCGGCAGGATCCGCCCCTCGGCCGTGCGGGGCTTCTCGTGCGTGCCGAGCATCTGCGGCAGCGACGGCCCGTAGACGTCCGCGTCCAGCAGCCCGACGCGAAGCCCCTTGCCGGCGAGCGCGACGGCGAGGTTCACCGCCGTGGTCGACTTGCCGACGCCGCCCTTCCCCGACGCCACCGCGATCACGGCGCCCACCTCCTGCAGCAACATCGCGGCCGCGGGACGTCCGCCGGCTGCGGGCGGCGCCGCGGCGGGGGCGGGCGCGGCCTCGCGATGAGCCGTCAGCACCACGCTCGCGGAGAGCACGCCCGGCACCTTCCGCACCGCGGCCTCCACCGCGGCCCGCAGCGGCTCCATCGCCCGCGCGCGCTCCCGGGGGACGGAAACCTCGACCTGCACCATGCCGTCGCGCACCGCGACACCGCCCAGCAGCCCCGCCGAAACCACGTCCCGCCCGCTGGCGGGGTCGCGCACCCCGGCCAGCGCCGCCCGCACCGCCGCCTCGAGACCGCTCACCATCGCTTGAAAACCTCCGCCACCCGGCCAACATGGCCCACAACCGGAACGGCGCCAGAAAGCGGGGGCGCCGGGCCATGGTTGCCATATGGGCGGCCCCGACCCCGCGCAAGCGGCCGGGCCGCTCCTTTCCAGAGGGGAGACTGACCGGCCCATGCCGTGGAACAACAGCGGCGGACCGAGCCCGTGGGGATCCCCCGGCGGCGGCAACCGTCCGCAAGGCCCCTGGGGCGTTCCGCCCCCCGGCGGCGGGAGCGGCGGCAACGGCCGCGGCCCCAACATCGACGACGCCATCCGCCAGGCGCAGGACGCGGTCCGCCGCTGGCTCCCGCGCGGCATGGGCTCCACCGGCAACGGCGGCAAGGGCCTCGCCATCCTGGCCGTCCTCGCCGTCGCCGCCTGGGGCGCCTCCGGCTTCTACCGCGTGCAGCCCGACGAGCAGGGCGTCGTCATGCGCTTCGGAGCCTTCAACCGCACGACGCCGCCGGGCCTGAACTACCGCATCCCCTGGCCGGTCGAGAGCGTGACGACGCCGCGCGTCACCCGCATCAACCGCGTCGACGTCGGCTTCCGCAGCGCCGTCGACTCGGGCGCCATCAGCCAGCGCCCCACGCCGTCGCGCGACGTGCTCGAGGAGAGCATGATGCTGACCGGCGACGAGAACATCATCGACATCGACTTCGCCGTCTTCTGGCGCATCCGCGACGCCGGCGAGTACCTGTTCAACACGCGCAACCCCGACGTCACCGTGAAGTCGGCCGCCGAGAGCATGATGCGCGAGGTGATCGGCCGCACGCCCATCCAGCCCGCGCTGACTGAGGCGCGCGCCCAGATCGAGCAACAGGTCCGCCTCGGCACCCAGGCCATCCTCGACCAGTACCGCGCGGGCGTGGAGATCACCCAGGTCCAGCTCCAGAAGGTGGACCCGCCGGGCGCCGTCATCGAGGCCTTCCGCGACGTCCAGCGCGCAAACGCCGACCGCGAGCGCGCGCGCAACGAGGCGGAATCCTACCGCAACGACATCATCCCCCGCGCCCGCGGCGAGGCCGCGCGCATGGTGCAGGAGGCCCAGGGCCAGAAGGACAGCCAGATCGCCCGCGCCCGCGGCGAGGCGGCGCGCTTCATCTCCGTGCTCTCCTCCTACCAGGCGGCGAAGGATGTCACGATGCGGCGCATCTACCTCGAGACGCTCGAGGAGATCTTCCGCCGCAACCCGAAGATCATCGTCGACAACCGCCTCCAGGGCCTCGTGCCGCTGCTGAACCTCGACGGCGGGCGCCCGGCCGCCCCGGCCGCGCGGCCCGCGCCGCCGGCGGTCGCCGGCAGCGTCCCCAGCATGGCCCCCCCGCCACGCGCCCCGCAGACGGGAGCCGCCCGATGAACCGCCTCACCATCGCGGCCGTCGCGGCCGCCGTCATCCTCGTCACCGCGGCCTCGTCGCTCTTCACCGTGCAGCAGACGCAGCAGGTGCTCATCACGCAGTTCGGCAACCCCGTGCGCGTGATCCAGAGCCCCGGCCTGCACGTGAAGGTGCCCTTCATCCAGAGCGTCATCGCCCTCGACCGCCGCCTGCTGGACTTCGAGGCGCCCGGCGAGGAGCTCATCCTCGGCGACCAGCGCCGCCTGATCGTGGACAGCTTCACCCGCTACCGCATCACCGACCCGCTGCTCTTCTTCCAGACCGCGGGCGTTGCCGAGAACGGCATCCGCGGGCGGCTCGCCTCCATCGTCTCCTCGGCGCTGCGCCGCGTGCTCGGCAACGAGTCGCTCCTCTCCGTCCTCTCGGCCGAGCGGCTCCGCGTGATGAACGAGATCCGCGACCAGGTGAACGTGGAGGCCAAGCGCTTCGGCATCGAGGTGGCGGATGTCCGCATCCGCCGCGCCGACCTGCCGGAGGAGAACACCCAGGCCGTGCTCTCGCGCATGCAGTCCGAGCGCGAGCGCGTGGCCCGCGAGGCCCGCGCGGAGGGCGCCGAGCAGGCCACCCGCATCCGCGCCAACGCCGACCGCGACCGCACGGTGCTGCTCGCCGAGGGCGGCGCGAGCGCGGACATCCTGCGCGGCCAGGGCGAGCAGGAGGCGATCCGCATCTCCGCCGACGCCTTCCAGCGCGACCCGGAGTTCTTTGCCTTCTGGCGCGCCATGCAGGCCTATCGCGAGGCCTTCTCCGAGGGCGCCGAATCGCGCCTGCTCCTCTCGCCGGACAGCGAGTTCTTCCGCTTTTTCCGCGACCTGCCGCCGTCGACGTCAGGGACAGAGCCGGGAACGGGAGCGGCGGCAACGCCCTGACCGCCGGCCCGCCCGGCCCCGAGCGGCCCGTCCCGGAAGGGGCGGGCCGTTCCCGTGTGGCAAAGAGTTACATCCCACCGAGGCGTGATCGCGCCGGCCGCCCTTTGTTCCCCGTGGGACCTTCCCCGGCCGGGCGTTCGGGCCAAATGTCGCCTCTACCGTGACCCAACCCTCCGAAGGGAACGTGCCCGTGCGCTTCCGCCTGCCGATATCGACCACGCTCGCGCTGATTGCGGCCCTCGCCGCCGCCCCCACGGGGCCCGCGCTCGCGCAGACCCCGATGCGGGACGCCCCCACCTCCTTCCGGCCCCTCGCCCAGCAGCTTCTCCCCGCGGTCGTCAGCGTCCAGGTCAGCACGGCGCCCACCGCCCGCAACGCGGCCCGCCCCGACGCGCCCGACGCCCCCCAGGCTCCCCCCGGCAGCCCCTTCGAGGAGTTCTTCCGCGACTTCCTCGAGCGCAACCGCCCGCCCGGCCAGGGCGGCCCCGGCCAGCGCCCGGGCCAGCCGCCCCAGCAGCAGCGCCGCGGCACCTCGCTCGGTTCCGGCTTCATCATCGACGCCGCCGAGAAGCTCGTCGTCACCAACAACCACGTCGTGGAGGGCGGCACCGAGATCAACGTCGTCCTGAACGACAACACCACCCTCCCGGCCGAGCTCGTCGGCACCGACCCGCGCACCGACATCGCGGTGCTGCGCATCAAGACCGACCGCCAGCTCACCGCCGTCGAGTTCGGCAACTCCGACGAGGCGCAGGTCGGCGACTGGGTGCTCGCCATCGGCAACCCCTTCGGCCTCGCCTCCTCCGTCTCGGCCGGCATCATCTCGGCGCGCTCGCGCGACATCCGCCAGGGCCTCTACGACGACTTCATCCAGACCGACGCCGCCATCAACCGCGGCAACTCGGGCGGCCCGCTCTTCGACATGTCGGGCAAGGTGGTCGGCATCAACACCGCCATCTACTCGCCCTCCGGCGGCTCCATCGGCATCGGCTTCTCCATCCCGTCCAACCTCGCGCGCGGCATCGTCGCCCAGCTCCGCGACGGCGGGCGCGTGCGGCGCGGCTGGCTCGGCGTGAACATCCAGCAGGTGACGGACGAGATCGCCGACAGCCTCGGCCTCAAGGGCGGCTCGCGCGGCGCCCTCGTCGCCCGCGCGCAGGAGGACGGCCCGGCCGCCAAGGGCGGCATCCGCAACGGCGACATCATCCTTCGCTTCAACGGCCAGGACGTGCGGGAAATGCGCAACCTGCCGCGCATCGTCGCCGAGACCCGCGTCGGCACCGCGGCTCCCGTCACCGTCTGGCGCGACGGCAAGGAGGAGACGGTCAACGTCACCATCGCCGAGCTCCCGGCCGACCAGGCCGAGGCCCAGGCCCGCGGCTCGACCCCCGCCCAGCCGCCCCGCAGCCAGGTGGTGGAGCTGCAGGGTCTCGGCCTCAAGGTCGGCCCGATCACGCCCGAGGCGCGCGAGCGCTTCAGCCTGCGCCCCGAGCAGCGCGGCGTGCTGATCACCGAGGTGGACGCGGGCGGCAACGCGGCCGAGCGCGACCTCCGCGCCGGCGACGTCATCGTTGAGGTCCAGCAGGAGCGGGTGAACACCCCGCAGGAACTGCAGACGCGCATCGAGGCGCTGCGCCGCCAGAACCGCGCGAGCGCCCTGCTGCTGATCGAGGGCGCCCAGGGCCAGCGCTTCGTGCCGCTCCGCATCCGCGAGGAAGGCAACCAGCGCCGCAACTAGCGGCCGCCCGAGCGGCGCCGGCGGCCCTCCGCCGCCGGCGCCCGCCCCTTACCCGAGCGCCTGCCGCATCCACTCCGCCCAGCGCAGCGCCTCGCGGTCGCGCCCCGGCGCTGCCACCACCTGCACGCCCAGCGGCAGCCCGCGCGGGCCGAGCCCCGCCGGCACGCTCACGGCCGGCGCGCCGAGCGCCGTCCAGAGAAGGTTGAAGGCGGGATCGCCCGTCCATCCCAGCCCCTCCGGCGCCTCGCCCGGCGCGGCCGAGGTCAGCACGGCGTCGAAGCCCGCGATCGCCGCGGGGAAGGCGGCCCGGGCCCGCGCGAAGGCCTCGCGCGCCTCGGCGAGGGCCGCGGCCGGCAGGGCCGCCGCCGGCTCTAGCTTCTCCCGCAGCACCTCCGAGATCGCCTCCCGGTGATGGGCCAGCTCCCAGGCCAGCGCCTGCGCGCTCTCCATGTTCATCACCACCGGGTGCGCGGCCGCGGCCGCCGTCACCGCCGCCGGCAACTCGCCGCGCGTGACCGTCGCCCCCGCGCGCGCCGCCGCCTCCGCCGCCCGCTCCATCAGCGCGAGCGTCTCGGGCGCCGCCTGCGCGGCGTCGCCGGGGACGAGCAGCAGGCGCGGCGCCCGCTCCGGCCGGGCCTCGGGGTCGCCGAGGTCGGCCCGCGTCATCGCGCCCACGAGCAGCGCGCAATCGGCCACCGTCCGCGCCAGCGCCCCGATGGTGTCGAGCGTCTCGCTCATCACCTTCATCCCCGCTCGGTGGATCGCGCCGTGGGTGGGCATGTAGCCGACCACCCCGCAGAAGGCCGCCGGCCGCAGGATGCTCCCCGCCGTCTGCGTCCCGAAGGCGAGCGGGAAGAACCCCGCGGCCACCCCGGCCGCCGAGCCGGAGGAGGAGCCGCCCGGCGTGTGCGCGGGGTTCACGGGATTGGCGGTCGGCCCCGGCCGGCGCGTCGCGAACTCCGTCGTGACGGTCTTGCCGATCACCACCGCCCCCGCCCCGCGCGCGACCGCGACCGCCGCCGAATCCGCCCGCGGCACGAAGCCCTCCCAGATCGGCGAGCCGTAGCCGGACGGCAGGCCCGCTGCGTCGAGCACGTCCTTCACGCCGAGCGGCAGCCCGTGCAGCGCCCCCGGAGCCGCGCCCGAGGCGAGCCGCCGGTCCGCCGCCCGCGCGCCCGCCATGGCCGCCTCTTCGTCGAGGGAGGCGAAGGCGCGCAGCGCGGGCTCGCGCCCGCGGATGCGGTCAAGATGCGCGGCCATGACCTCCGCCGCCGAGACCTCCCCCGCGCGGAGGCGCCGGGCGAGCTGCGTGGCGGGGAGGGCGGTCAGGTCGGTCATCGGTCGCTCGCGCATGGGGGAGGGGGATGGTGTTCACTCCGCGCCCGCCCGTCCATGCCCCCCCCGTCGTGGCATGCCATGCCCGCCCTTCCACACTCCTTGCGGTGACTTCCACAAATCCGTCGCAAGCCTGTAAGCTCGGTGAAATAACGGGCCGCTAGCTGCCGGCGGCACCCAAGCACAAGGAGGTTTCGTGCCCATGCGGCGACGCACACTCGCGGCCAGCGCCCTCGCGCTCTCCGCCCTCGCCTGGACGCCCGCCGGCGCCCAGGCCCCCGCCTCCCAGCCCATCGAGATCCAGTTCTGGCACGGCCTGACGCCGCCGGTCGGCCCGCAGCTCGAGCAGATCGCGGCCGACTTCAACGCGAGCCAGACCCGCTACAAGGTCGTCCCCTCCTACCGCGGCAGCTACGCCGAGACGGTCGTGGCCGCCATCGCCGCCTTCCGCGCCAACACCGCGCCGCACGTCGTGCAGATGTTCGAGGTCGGCACGGGCACGATGATGACGGCGGGCCGCGCCGTGAAGCCGCTGCACGAGATGCTCGCCGAGACCGGCGTCGCCATCGACACGCGCGACTTCATCGGCCCCGTCGCCGGCTACTACAGCGCCGCCGACGGCCGGCTGATGGCCATGCCCTTCAACAGCAGCACCGCCATCGCCTTCTACAACAAGGACATGTTCCAGCGCGCCGGCCTCGACGCGAACACCTTCCCCCAGACCTGGGAAGGCGTCGAGCAGGCCATGGTGAAGCTCAAGGCCGCCGGCATCGCCTGCCCCATGACCAGCTCCTGGCCGAGCTGGGTCATGGTGGAGGAGCTGCTCGCCATCCACGACGTCCCGCTCGCCAGCCGCGCCAACGGCTTCGAGGGCCTGAACACCGAGCTGAACCTGACCAACCCGCTGATGGTCAGGCACCTCGAGAACCTGGTCCGCTGGCAGAAGGACGGCCTCTTCCGCTACGGCGGGCGCGACGCCACGGGCGACCCGCTCTTCCCCTCCGGCGAGTGCGCGATCGCCTTCGGCTCCTCCGGCCTCCGAGGCCGCATCGAGCGCGAGGCGCGCTTCCAATGGGGCGCGGCCATGCTGCCGTTCTACGAGGGCACCTCGCCGCGCAACTCCATCATCGGCGGCGCGGCGCTCTGGTCCATGAACCGCGGCCCGAACAACACCCGCAGCACCGAGGAGTGGCGCGGCGTCGCCGAGTTCTTCCGCTACGCGACCAGCCCCGCCGTGATGGCCAAGTGGCACCAGGACACCGGCTACGTCCCCGTCACCCGCGCCGCCTACGAGCTCAGCCGCAGCCAGAACTACTACGCCCGCAACCCCGGCGCCGACGTGCCGATCGAGCAGATGCTGCGCGGCGGCGAGCCCACGGCGAACAGCCGCGGCATCCGCCTCGGCGGCTTCATCGAGATCCGCAACATCATCCAGGAGGAGATGGAGCGCGCCTTCCAGGGCGGGCAGTCCGCGCAGCAGTCGCTGACGAACATGAACACCCGCGGCAACACCGTGCTCCGCAACTTCGAGCGCACCAACCGCAACAACTAGCCGGGGCCAGGCGGGGAGCGATCCCCGCCCGCCTCACCCGCCGCCGAGCGCGCGGTCGAGCGTCGCCGACGCCCCCGCCTCGTGCAGCGAGGCCATCCACCGCCGCAGCGCCTCCACGAAGCGCGCCTCGTGCCGCAGCCCGCCGAACAGCGATTCCACGGACAGCAGCGGCCCCGGGTCCGCGCCCCCCTCCGCCGCCCGCTCCTGCAGCAGCGCGGCCAGCGGGTGGCGGATCTCAATCGCCTCCCCCCGGTCGTCCCGCCCGCGCAGCCGCCGCATCCAGGCGGCGAGCGCGAGCGCGAGCAACTCCACCTCGCCCCCCGCCGCGAGGCTCGCCTCGATCGGCATCACCAGCAGGTTCACCGGCGCGTCCGTGTTGATGCGCTCCACCGTGTCCTCGATCGCCGGGTTGGCGAAGCGCGCGACGAGGTCGCGCTTGTAGGCGCCAAGGTCCACCCCCGGCACCGGCGCCAGCGTCGGCCCCGTCTCGCGGTCCATCAGCGCGGCCATGTAGGCGCGCATCCGGTCGTCGGCCATGACCTCGTGCACGAAGCGGTGCCCCATCAGCCGCCCGAGCGCCGCGATCGCCAGGTGGCTCCCGTTCAGCAGCCGCAGCTTCATGATCTCGTAGGGCGCGACGTCGGGAACGAACTGCGCGCCCACCTCCTCCCATTCCGGCCGCCCCGCCGCGAAGCGGTCCTCGATCACCCATTGCGTGAAGCGTTCGGAAAAGACCGGCCAGCGGTCGCGAAGCCCGTAGTCCCGCTCCAGCTGCGCGACTTGGTCGGGCCGCGTCGCCGGCGTGATCCGGTCCACCATCGTCTCCGGAAAGGCGCCGTGCTCCTCGATCCATCCCGCGAGCCGCGCGTCGCGCATCCCCGCCAGCGACAGCACGGCCGCGCGCAGCACGCCGCCGTTGCCCTGGATGTTGTCGCAGCTCATCGCCGTGAAGGCGCGGCCCCCGGCCTCCATGCGCCGCCGGTAGGCTTCCACGATCACCCCGACCGCGCTCCGCGGCCGCGCGGGCGCGGCGAGGTCCGCCCGGATCATCGGGTGCTCCGGGTCGAGCGCCCGCGTCGCCGGGTTCAGGCCGTAGCCGTTCTCGCTCACCGTCAGGCTGACGAGGCGGATTGCGGGGTCCTCCATCCGCGCGAGCAGCCCCTCCGTCGTATCCCCGGCGTAGACCACCTCCGCGAGCGAGCCGATCACGCCCGCCGTCTCCTCCACGCCGTCGCGCTCCACCAGCGTGTAGAGCCCGTCCTGCGGCAGCAGGCAGTCCCGCACCCGCCGGTCCGCCGGCAGCAGCCCCGCGCCGACGATCCCCCAGTCCAGCGCGTCCGCGCGCCGCTCCATCAGCGCGTGGGTGTAGCGGGCCATGTGCGCGCGGTGGAAGGCGCCGAGGCCGAGATGCACGATCCCCGCCCGCACCGCCGCCGGGTCGTAGCCCGGCACCCGCAGGCGCGGCGCGATCCGCGCGAGGGTGTCGCGGCGGAGGTCGACCGCCTCCACGCGGGGCCTAGTCCTCGTCCTCGCCCGTCAGGAAGTCGAAGTCGCAGCCCTTGTCGGCCTGCAGCACCGTGTCGTGGAACAGCTTCGCGTAGCCGCGCTTCGGGGCCGGGCGGGGCGGCACGACCTCCGCCGCGCGCCGCGCCAGCTCCGCCTCGTCCACCAGCAGCTCCAGCCGCCGCGCCTCGACGTCGAGCGCAATCCGGTCCCCCGTCCGCACCAGCGCCAGCGGCCCGCCCACCGCCGATTCCGGCGTCACGTGCAGCACGATCGTGCCGAAGGCCGTGCCCGACATCCGCGCGTCGGAGATCCGCACCATGTCCTTCACGCCGGCCTGCGCCAGCTTGCGCGGGATGGGCAGGTAGCCGGCCTCCGGCATGCCCGGCGCGCCCTTGGGCCCCGCGTTGCGCAGCACCAGCACGTCCTCCGCCGCGACGTCCAGCGCGGGGTCGTCGACCCGGTTCGTCATGTCCTCCACGCTGTCGAAGACCACCGCGCGCCCGGTGTGCTTGAGAAGCGAGGCGGTCGCCGCCGCGTGCTTGATCACCGCGCCGCCGGGGCAGAGGTTGCCGCGCAGCACCGCCATCCCGCCCGTCTCCTTCAGCGGCGCGCTCCGCGGGCGGATCACCGTCTGCCCCGGCACCTCCTCCGCCAGCGTCAGGTAGTCGCCGAGCGTGCCCCCCAGCACCGTCGGCGCGTCGAGGTCGAGATGCGGCTCCAGCTCCCGCAGCAGCCGCGGCACGCCGCCCGCGTGGTGCAGGTGCTCCATGTAGTGGTCGCCCGACGGCTTGAGGTCCACCAGCACCGGCACGCGCCGCCCGATCGCGTCGAACTCCTCGAGGTCCACGCGCAGCCCCACGCGCCCCGCGATTGCGGCCAGGTGCACCAGCCCGTTGGTGGAGCCGCCGATCGCCTGCAGCACCGTCATCGCGTTGCGCAGCGACCCCGCCGTCAGCAGCGCCTTCGGCGCCGGCCCGCCGCGCGCCGCCATCTCCACGGCCACCCGCCCGCTCGCCTCCCCGCAGCGCAGCCGCTCCGCGTGCGGCGCCGGGATGGCGGCGCTGTGGGGCAGGGAGAGCCCCATCGCCTCGATCATGCAGGCCATGGTGCTCGCCGTGCCCATGACCATGCAGGTGCCGACGGAGGGCGCGAGCCGCCCGCTGATCACCTCGATCTCCGTCTCGTCGATCTTGCCCGCGCGGTGCTGCCCCCAGAGCCGCCGGCAATCCGTGCAGGCGCCGAGCACCTCGCCGCGGTGGTGCCCCACCACCATCGGACCCACGGGCACGACGATCGCCGGGATGCCCGCGCTCGCCGCCCCCATGATCTGCGCGGGCAGGGTCTTGTCGCAGCCGCCGATGAGGACGACGGCGTCCATGGGCTGGGCGCGCACCATCTCCTCCGTGTCCATCGCCATGAGGTTGCGAAGGTACATCGAGGTCGGGTGCGCGAAGCTCTCGTGGATCGAGATCGTCGGGAAGGCCATCGGCAGCCCGCCCGAGAGCATCACCCCGCGCCGCACCGCCTCGATCAGCTGCGGCGCGTTGCCGTGGCAGGGGTTGAAGTCGCTGGCCGTGTCGGTGATGCCGATGATCGGCCGGTCCAGCGCGTCGTCGGAATAGCCGGCCGCCTTGATGAAGGCCTTGCGGAGAAACAGCGAGAAGCCCGCGTCCCCGTAGCTCGTCAGCCCCTTGCGCAGACCCTTGGCCATCCGCCGCCTCCCCCTTCCCCTGGCCCGCATCGGGCAAGGGGAGGAGTGCGCGGGGCGCCCGCCTTGTCAATCGCCCCCCGCCGGGGGCGAGGGGTCACCCCCGCTCGTAGAGCAGCCGCGCCCGCACCGTGCCCGGCAGCGCCCGCAGGTCGTCCAGCACGGCGTTCGCGTCGGACAGCCCCTCGGCGTCGACCACGACGTAGCCGATCTCGGAATCCGTCTGCAGGTACTGGCCGGCGATGTTGGCGCCGCGCCGCGTGAAGACCTCGTTGATGGCGGCCAGCGTGCCCGGGTGGTTGCCGTGGACGTGCAGGAAGCGCGCCCCCCGCTGCCGCGCCGGCAGCACCGCCTCGGGGAAGTTCACCGCGCCCAGCGTCGCCCCCATGTCGGAGTAGTCCACCAGCTTGCGCCCGGTCTCCTCGCCGATGCGCGACTGCGCCTCGATCGTGCTGCCGCCGATATGCGGCGTCAGGATCACGTTGCGCAGGCCCTGGAGCGGGGAGTGGAAGGGGTCGGTGTTCTTCTCCGGCTCCTCCGGGAAGACGTCCACCGCCGCGCCGCCGAGATGCCCGGACTCCATCGCCGCCCGCAGCGCCTCCAGGTCCAGCACCCGCCCGCGCGCGTTGTTCAGCAGGATGGCGCCCGGCCGCATCAGCGCGATCTCGTCGGCGCCGATGAGGTTCTGCGTCGCCGCCGTCTCCGGCACGTGCAGCGTCACCACGTCCGCCCCCTCCAGCAGCGCCCGCAGCGAGGGCACCGAGAGCGCGTTGCCGTGCGGCAGCTTCGGGATCACGTCGTAGTAGGTCACGCGCATCCCGAAGGCCTCGGCCAGCACCGAGACCTGCGCGCCGATGTTGCCGTAGCCGACGATGCCGAGCGTCTTGCCCCGTACCTCGCGCGAGTCCGCCGCCGACTTGTCCCAGACCCCCACATGGGCGCTGTTGGACCGCCCGGGGATGCCGCGGAGCAGCATCACGATCTCCCCCATCACCAGCTCGGCCACCGAGCGCGTGTTGGAGAAGGGGGCGTTGAACACGGGGATGCCCCGCCGTCGCGCGGCCGCCAGGTCCACCTGGTCGGTGCCGATGCAGAAGCACCCCACCGCGATCAGCCGGTCCGCCTCGGCCAGTACCGCCTCCGTCACCCGCGTGCGGGAGCGGATGCCGAGCAGGTGGACGCCCTTGATGGCGTCCCGCAGGGCCGCCTCGTCCAGCGCCTTCTTCTCCCGCCGGATGTTCGTGTAGCCGGCCGCGTTCAGCGTCGCGACCGCGCTGTCGGAGATCCCCTCCAGCAGCAGGATCCGGATCTTGTCCTTGGCCAGGGACATGGGGGCGGCGGAGGGAAGGGCGTCGGGCATGGCCCCTGGAATGCCGCAACCGCCACCCGCCGCGCAACAGCGCTGCGCGCGGGGCAGGACCGAGCGCCCCGGAGGGCCCGGCCCGGGGGACTAGCCGAGGTTCGCCCGGATCGAGGCCGCCATCTCCTCGGGCGTCGCGCCCGGGCGGAACAGGGCGCGCAACGAGCCGTCGCGCCCCATGAGGTAGGTGAAGGCGGAATGGTCCATCAGGTAGTCCGTCGCCCCCGCCGGCGTCACCTTGCTGTAGTAGACCCGCCAGGCGCGGGCGGCGGCGGCCACCTGCTGGGGCGTGCCCGTCAGCCCCGTGATGGCCGGGTGGAACTGGGCCACGTACTCCTTCATCTTCGCCGGCGTGTCCCGCTCGGGGTCCACCGTGATGAAGACCGGCCGCACCTGGGCCGCCTGCGGCCCCAGCAGGTCCATCGCCTGGGCGATCACCTGCAGCTCCGTCGGGCAGACGTCCGGGCAGAAGGTGAAGCCGAACAGCACCAGCGAGAGCTTCCCGCGCAGGTCGTCCTGCGTCACGGTCCGCCCGTCCCCGTCCACCAGGGTGAAGTTGCCACCGATGCTCACCCCGCCCGGCAGCGCCACCCCGCCCGCGCTGGGCGGCGTGCTCCCGCCCCCGGCCAGCCGCGCGAAGGCGGCCCCCAGCCCCTCCCCGGGCGCGCGGGTGAGAAAGGCCGCGCCCCAGAGCCCGCCGAGCACGGCGACGAGAAGAAGGACGGCGATGCGGATTGCGCGGGTCATGGCCCCCCATATAGCGCAGCCGGCGCAACGAGGGATGGGGTAGGCACGTTAGCAGCCCTGTCGCCCACCCCGAGAGCGGGGGATTGACTTGCGGCAGAGGCCCGGAAGGACAAGCGAGACGATGCCCGCCCACCAGATCCCCGCCACCGAGACGCGCGCCCGCGAGAGCCAGGCCCTCGAGAGCCGGACCCTTGCGAGCCTGGCCGAGATCGCGAACGACAACCTCGCCGAGCCGCGCCGCCACGAGGCCGCCGCCCGGGTGCTCAACGCCGCTCGCGAGGTCCGCGGCCTCGTCGGCGAGGCCGCGCGCGAGGCCGGCCAGCCCGTCGAGGCGATCGCCGCCGGCTGGGACCCCCGCGCCGTGACCGCCCTCGAGTTCGCCGAGACCCTGCCGGTCCCCACCCTCGACGGCCTGCTCGGCGACGCGCCGGGCTGGGCGCGCGCCATGCGCGCCCTCATCGCCGCCCAGGAGCCCGGCTCCGCCGCGGCCTGACCGCCTGAGGCGGGTGCGGCGGGGCACTTAACCCCGCTTTCACCCGCCCCGCCCATCCTCCGCCGCGTCAGAGAGACGCGAGCGGGGATCCGATGCCGATCACGGCTGCGGGCACGGTGCCCGCGTCCATTTTCGAGAACAACAGGGCCGGCGACTGGGTCGCGACCCTCGATCTCAGCGAACCCGGCACCATCGCCGAGATCGCCCTCACCGGACCGGACGCCTCCCTTTTCCTCGCGACGCTCGGCGGGAACGGCCGCGTCACCATCCAACCCGCCCAGGCCTTCGACCGGGAGGCCTATGCCCCCGGCCCGGACCCCGTCCTCAGCTTCAGCCTCTCCGTCCGCACGGGCACGAGCTGGATCGCGCTCGCGGATGCCTGGTCCGTCACGCTCCAGGGGGTGGACGACGAGGCACCCAGCAACCTCCGCTTCTCCACCGGCGGCCAGGTGCTCGAGACCGACGTCGGGGGCACCATCGGCACCCTCCTGGCCGACGATCCCGACAGCCCCGCCGAGAACCTCACCTACCGCGTCCTCTCGCCGGACGACGCCTGGTTCGAGATCGTCGGCAACACCCTCCGGCTGCGGGAGGGCGTGGACCTCCTCCGCCAGGGCGGCACGCTGCGCGACGTGATGATCGCCGCCTCCGACGGCGTGAACGAGTCCGCCTTCAGCCTCGACGTCGACGTCGTGAACGTCACCAACGACGACGACACCCCGCTGCCCTCTCCCCCGCCCCCCGTCTCGCCGCCGGTGTCGCCGCCCGTCTCGCCTCCCATCTCCCCGCCAGTGTCGCCGCCAGTGTCGCCGCCAGTGTCGCCGCCGGTGTCACCGCCGGTCTTGGAACCGGTGTCACCGCCCGTCTCGCCGCCGGTCTCCCCGCCAGTCTCGCCACCGGTATCGCCGCCCGTGTCGCCACCCGTCTCTCCCCCGGTCTCGCCGCCGGTGTCGCCGCCCGTGTCGCCCCCGGTCTCGCCACCTGTCTCCCCGCCACCACCACCACCGCCCCCGCCGGAGGCGAGCATCGTCGTCACCCACACCGACGGCTCCACCGATGTGACCGAGGGTGGGAGGACCGACTCCTTCACCGTCCAGCTCTCCCGAATGCCGAGCGCCGTGGTCAGCCTCCAGCTCACCGCCGACAGCGACCTGATGATCTCCACGGGCACCTCGAGCCCCGCCATGAAGACCGTCACCTTCACCATCCAGCCCGCCGACTGGGCGACGCCCCGGGTGGTCAACGTCGGCGCCGCCGTCGACACCCTCGTCGAGGGCACGGAGACCGCCCACGTCAGCTTCACGATCGGCAGCAACGACCTCAGCTTCAAGGCGCTGACGGGCACCGGCGTCGGCGTCACGGTCACCGACGGCAACCACGGCCTCCTCCTGCAGGAGACGGGATTGAACACCGCCGTGGTCGAGGGCGGCGCCGGGGACGGCTTCAGCGTCGCGCTCAGCGTGCGCCCGACCGCCCCCGTCACGCTCGAGATCCTCGGCGGCCAGGACCTGCGCGTCGCCGCCTCGGGCGGCGCGCCGGCGCCGCTCCACCGGATCGTCTTCACCCCCGACGACTGGAACACGCCCCACGCCGTGACCGTGACGGCGATCGAGGACGGGCTGAAGGAGGGCAAGGAGGTCGCCGGCCTCCTCTTCCGCCTCACCAGCGCCGACCTCCACTACAACAACCTCGCCGTCCCCCCCCTCGCGGTCCTCGTGGCGGACGCGGCCGTGCCGCGCGGCGGGGGCGCGGCCGCGGCGTCCTGGGCGGCCGACCTGCAGCGCGCCGCCCCCGCCTACGACAACCACGCCGAGAAGCACCCGGCCGCCGTCGGCCACGGCAGCGATGGGCCCTGGTAGGCGCCCGCCCTCACACCACCGCCGAGATCTCCCGCTTCAGGCAGCGCAGCGTGAAGGCGCTCCGCGTGTGCCGCACGCCCGGCAGCCGGTAGACCTTCTCCCGCAGCAGGCTCTCGTAGCCCGCCGTGCCGTTCACCGCGGCCTTGATGATGTAGTCGTACTCCCCGGTCACGAGGTGGCACTCCAGGATCTCGGGAATGGCGTTCACCGCGTCCTCGAAGCGCCGCAGCGCGGCCTCGTCGTGCTTCTCCATCATCACCTCCAGGAACACCGTGTCCGGCATCCCCAGCGCCGCTTGGTCGAGCAGGGCCGCGTAGCCCTTGATGACCCCCGCCGCCTCCAGCCGCCGCACCCGCGTCCAGCAGGGGGAGGGCGAGAGCCCCACCTCCTCCGCCAGCTCCGCGTTCGACAGCCGCCCCCGCCGTGCCAGCGCCCGCAGGATGCGGCGGTCCGTCGCGTCCAGGGCGCGCTTCTCCGGGGTGTCGGGGGCGCGCCGATCCGCTGTGTCCATGATTCCTCCCTTTCGCAGAAGCTTCTTCCGTTTCTTCGGCGCCGCACAACACAAAACGGGAGAAAACCGCCGGGACTTCCGGCGCATTCTCCCCCATATCAGGGGGCAGAGAACGAGCGCCGGAAAGGAGCCGTCCGTGGGAAGCATCCAACGCGCGACCGTGAAGCTGGAGGACCGCTGGGAGTCCGGCGCCGACCCCGTCCTGATGACGGGCATCCAGGCCCTGGTCCGCCTGCCGCTCGCCCAGCGCGCCCTCGACCTCGCGGCCGGCCACGACACCGCGGGCTTCGTCACGGGCTACCGCGGCAGCCCGCTCGGCACCTACGACAAGGAGCTCCACCGCGAGGCGAAGCGCCTGCTGGAGGCCGGCATCGTCTTCCAGCCCGGCCTGAACGAGGACCTGGCCGCGACCGCCGCCTGGGGCAGCCAGCAGGCGAACCTCTTCAACGACGGCACCAAGGCCGGCGTCTTCTCCATCTGGTACGGCAAGGGCCCGGGCGTGGACCGCAGCGGCGACGCGCTCCGCCACGCCAACATGGCCGGCAGCGCCCCGCTCGGCGGCGTGCTGGCGCTCGCCGGCGACGACCCCTCGGCGAAGTCCTCCACGGTCGCCAACGCCTCCGACCACGCCTTCATGGACCTCGAGATCCCCTTCCTCGACCCCTCCGGCGTCGGGGAAGTCCTGGAGTTCGGCCTCAAGGGCCTCGCCCTCTCCCGCTTCGCCGGCACCTGGGCCGCCATGAAGTGCGTGGCCGACACCATGGACGCCAGCGCCACCTTCCGCATCGACCCCGCCTGGGCCCCGGTCATCCCCGAGGGCGACTTCGAGGGCGAGGACGGCCGCCACATCCGCCTCCGCGACGTGGTGCTGGCCCAGGAGCGTCGCCTCCGCCTCACGCGCCTGCCCGCCGCCATCGCCTTCGCCCGCGCCAACGGCCTCGACCGCGTGGTGCTGAACGCGCCCCGCCCCCGCTTCGGCATCGCCGCCCGCGGCAAGGCCTACGCGACGCTGCGCCAGGCGATGCTCGACCTCGGCATCGACGACACCGCCGCGCGCCTGCTCGGCCTCCGCATCTGGAAGGTCGGCCTCGCCTGGCCGCTCGACGCGGAGGCCGCCCGCGCCTTCGCCAACGGCTTGGAGGAGGTCCTCGTCGTCGAGGACCGCCGCTCCTTCCTCGAGGCCCAGCTCCGCGACGCCCTCTACGGCACGCCCGGCGCCCCCCGCATCACCGGCAAGCGCGACGCGGACGGCCGGCCCCTCCTCTCCGAGCTGACGGAGCTCGACGCCGCCGCCGTCGCCCGCGCGCTCGACGCCCGCCTCCCGCGCGAGGGCCGCCCCGACACCATGGCCGCCCGCCTCGCGGCGCTGGACGCCCTGGCCCGCGCCGCCACCGACCCCGTGGCGCTGCGCCAGCCCTGGTTCTGCCCGGGCTGCCCCCACAGCACCTCCACCAAGGTGCCGGAGGGCTCGCGCGCCATGGCCGGCATCGGCTGCCACTACATGGCGACCTGGATGGACCGGAACACCGAGGTCTTTACCCAGATGGGCGGGGAGGGGACCCCCTGGCTCGGCCAGATGGCCTTCGTGAACACGCGCCACGTCTTCGCCAACCTCGGCGACGGCACCTATTCCCACTCCGGCAGCCTCGCCATCCGCGCGGCCATCGCGGCCAAGGCGAACATCACCTTCAAGGTGCTGGTGAACGGCGCCGTCGCCATGACCGGCGGCCAGACGCCCGAGGCCGAGATGACGGTCCCCCGCATCGCCGCCCAGATGGCCGCGGAGGGCGCCGCCCGCGTCGTCGTCGTCTCCGACGATCCCGAGCGCCACCAGGGCGACCCGCTCATGCCCCGCGGCGTCGCCTTCCACCACCGCGACCGCCTCGACGCCGTGCAGAAGGAGCTGCGCGAGACCGAGGGCGTCACGGTCCTCATCTACGACCAGGAATGCGCCACCGAGCGCCGCCGCCACCGCAAGCGCGGCACCGCGCCCGCCGCCGGCAAGCGCGTCGTCATCAACCCCCGCGTCTGCGAGGATTGCGGCGACTGCGGCGTGCAGTCCAACTGCCTCGCGGTGCAGCCGGTCGAGACCGAGTTCGGCCAGAAGCGCGCCATCGACCAGAGCGCCTGCAACCAGGACTTCTCCTGCCTGAAGGGTTTCTGTCCGTCCTTCGTGACCCTCGAGGGCGCGGAAGTCGCGGCCCATCCCGAAGCCGCGGCCGCCCCCGCGGACCTTCCCGACCCCGCCCCGCCCGCGCTCCGCGGCGAGGCCTGGAACATCGTCCTCGCGGGCATCGGCGGCCAGGGCGTCACCGCGCTCTCGGCCATCCTCGCCATGGCCGCCCACATCGACGGCCGCCCCGTGCGCACGATGGACCAGCTCGGCCTCGCCCAGAAGGGCGGCGGCGTGCAGGCCCAGCTCCGCATCGGCGCCGAGGGCGCGGCCGCCGAGACCCTCGCCGGCCCCCGCATCGGCGCCGGCCAGGCGGACCTGCTGATCGCCGCCGACGCCATCGGCGCCCACGGCGCCTCCGTCCGCCCGCTCCTCTCCGCGGAGCGCACGGCCGCGGTGGTCAACGCCGAGCTCGCCGCCACCGCCGGCTTCCTGCTGGGCACGCCGCGCGCCGACGCCGCCGCCGTGCTCGACAACCTCCGCGCCGCCTCCCGCGACCTCCTGGCCATCCCGGCCTCGCACCGCGTCGAGGAGGCGCTCGGCGACGCCATCTTCCTCAACGTCTTCCTCCTCGGCACCGCCTACCAGCGCGGCCTCTTGCCGCTGACGCTCGCGGCCATCGACCGCGCGCTGGAACTCAACGGCACGGCCGTGGAGAAGAACCGCCGCGCCTTCGCCCTCGGCCGCGCCGCGGCGCTGGAGGCCCCCGCCGCCCCCCGCGCGCCCGAGACGCTGGACGCCCTGATCGCCCGCCGCACCGCCGACCTCACGGCCTACCAGAACGCCGCCTACGCGCGGGACTACGCCGGCGTCGTCGCCCGCGTCCGCGCGGTCCCCGGCGCCGACGAGGCCCTGGCCCGCGCCGTCGCCGTCCAGCTCCACCACCTCATGGCCTACAAGGACGAGTACGAGGTCGCCCGCCTCCACGCCGACCCCGCCTGGCAGGCAAGCCTCCGCGCCGGCTTCACCGGCACGACGCGCGCGGTCCTCCACCTCGCGCCGCCCTTCCTCTCCCCGGTCGACCCCGAGACGGGCCGCCCCGCCAAGCGCGCCTTCGGCCCCTGGATGCTCCGCGCCATGGGCCTGCTGCGCCACGGCAAGGTGCTGCGCGGCACCGCCCTCGACCCCTTCGCCCGCACCGCCGAGCGCCGGACGGAGCGCGCCCTGATCGCCGAGTTCCGCACGGGTCTCGAGGCCCTGCTCCCCCGCCTCGACGCCACAACCCTGCCGGTCATCCAGGAATGGGTGGAGGCCTGGGGCGCCATCCGCGGCTTCGGCCCGGTGAAGGACCGCAACATCGAGCGCACCCGCCCGCGCCTCGCCGCCATCGCCGCCCGGCTGGACGCCACCGTCCCCGCCATGGCCGCGGAGTGACGGGGCCGTCAGGGACGGCGCGGCGCGAGCGTCCCGAAGGTGAAGACCCCCTGCGTCCCCGCCGCCGGGTCGGCGTTCCCCGTGAAGGCGAGCGCGAAGTCGGACGCCGCCCCGGCACTCGGGGAGATGCGGTAGCTGATCTGTCGCGCCGGCGCCGCGTTGGGCACGGGCACGGTGCCGTCGAAGGCGCGCGTCACCGTCAGCCCCGGCCGTGCCACCCGCTCGGCCAGCCGCACGAAGAGCGGCTCGGCCGTCTCCACGTCCATTCGCTGCAGCCGCATGGTGCAGCCCGCCGGCCGGTCCGACAGGATGAGCACGATCGCCCCCAGCGCCGCGCCCTCCGCCACCAGCACCCGGCCCCGCCCGCCCCGCAGCATCGCCCGCGCGCGCTCGGCCGGCACCTCGGCGAAGCCGGACTCCCGCGCCGCCGCCAGGCTGTCGCCGCCGGTCAGCACCGCCGCGCAGACCTGCATGAAGCTGCCCATGGCCGCCGCCGTCTCCTCCGTCAGCGGCGAGGCCGCCCGCGCGGGGCCGGCGGCCAGCAGCGAGAGGGCGAGAAGCAGGGCTGGACGCCGCGGCCCGGCGGCGCGCCAATACGAAAAACGAGAGAGCACGGTCATGCCCCTGGATAGCGCCTTCGACCTCCCCGAGGACACCCGCGCGCTCCGCGAGGTCGCCCAGGACTTCGCCCGCGACGTCCTGGCCCCGAAAGCGCTCGACTGGGACGCCGAGCGCCACTTCCCCGTCGAGGAGATGCGCCAGGCCGCCGCCCTCGGCATGGCCGCCCTCTACGTCCGCGAGGAATCGGGCGGCGCCGGCCTCACCCGCCTCGACGCCGCCGTCGTCTTCGAGGCGCTGGCCACCGGCTGCCCCACCACCTCGGCCTTCCTCTCCATCCACAACATGGTCGCCTGGATGATCGACCGCTGGGGCAGCGAGGCCCAGCGCGCCGAGCACCTGCCGAGCCTCGTTACCATGGAGCGCCTCGCCTCCTACTGCCTGACCGAGCCGGGATCGGGCAGCGACGCCGCGGCGCTCCGCACCCGCGCCGCCCGCGACAACGAGGGCTACGTGCTGAACGGCTCCAAGGCCTTCATCTCCGGCGCCGGCAGCTCGGACCTCTACCTCACCATGGCCCGCACGGGCGGGGAGGGGCCGGACGGCGTCTCCGCCCTGCTGGTCCCGAAGGAAACCCCCGGCCTCTCCTTCGGCGCAAACGAGAAGAAGATGGGCTGGAACGCCCAGCCCACCCGCACCATGGCCTTCCAGGACGCCCGCGTCCGCGCCGAGGCCCTGCTGGGCGAGGAGGGCCAGGGCTTCCGCATGGCCATGGCCGGCCTCGACGGCGGCCGCCTGAACATCGCCGCCTGCTCCCTCGGCGGCGCCCAGCGCGCGCTCGACATCGCCCTCGACTACACGCGCGAGCGCCGCGCCTTCGGCAAGGCCGTGTCCGACTTCCAGGCCACCCAGTTCCGCCTCGCCGACATGGCGACGGAGCTCGAGGCCGCCCGCTCCCTCCTCTGGCGCGCCTGCTCGAAGCTCGACGGCAAGGCCCCCGACGCCGGCCCCTTCTGCGCCATGGCCAAGCGCTTCGCGACCGACACCGGCCACCGCGTGGCCGACGAGGCCCTCCAGCTCCTCGGCGGCTACGGCTACCTGCACGACTACGGCGTGGAGAAGCTCGTCCGCGACCTCCGCGTCCACCGCATCCTCGAGGGCACGAACGAGATCATGCGCGTCATCGTCGCCCGCCACCTCCTCGGCCGCCGCTAGGCCCGGAGCGCCTTGACAGGACGGGGGTGGAACAGCACAGTATCGCAACGAAGGGTTGTGGACGGGAGTCGTCCCGCCACCAACCCGTCCTGTTGCGCCCCGCGCGCAAAAACCCCTGCCGCGCCCCGGCGCGAGGAGACAGCATGCCGCCGCGGCCCGCCCTTGCCGTCCTTCTCGCCGCCCTGGCCCTCGTCGCCGCCATCCAGCCCGCCGCGGCGCAGCTCCGCAGCGTCGTCGTCCCGGCCGAGGGCGCGGTGATCATCCCGCCCCGCAGCGCCCCCCGCCTCGCCGCCCGCCCGGCCAGCAGCGGCGTCTCCATCCCGCCCTCCCGCACCGGCCAGCCCGTGATGCTGCCCGACACCGGCATGGGCCTCGCCGGCCCCGTCGTCGGCGTGCTCCTGCCCGCTCTCGCCGGCGCGCTGCTGGGCGGCTCCGTCGCGGGCTCGCGCGGCGGCACCTCGGGTCCCGCCCGCACGCGCTGAGCCGCGCCCGGCCGCCGCTCCCGCTTCAGCGGCCTCGCACCGCCGGCACCGCCCTGGCCGTCCCGCGCGCCCGCGTCTCCGCCTCCTCCATCGCCGCGTTCAGCGCGCCGCCGAGCGCCGCCGAGACCGCGCCCTCCGCCTCGCCGCGCGCGGGGATGGGCGCGCCCACCACGGCCACGCAGCGCGCGAAGGGCAGGGGAAAGATCATCCGGTCCCAGGAGGCCAGCCGGCGCGACGGCGCGGCGAAGGCCCCGCAGGGCACCACCGGCACCCCCGCCATGACGGCCAGCCGCACCGCCCCGGCCGAGACCCGCCGCCGCGGCCCGCGCGGCCCGTCCGGCACCACCACCGCGACCCCACCCGCCCGCACCCCGCGCAGGAGGTTCATCCCGGCCGAGCGCCCGCCCCGGGACGAGCTCCCCTCCACCGCCGTCAGCCCGTAGCCGCCGAGCGCGTTCGCGATCAGCGCCCCGTCCCGGCTGCGCGAGACGAGCACCAGCCCGGGCTTGCGCGCCACCCCCGGCCCCATCCCCTCCCAGAACCGCGCCCAGGCGAGCGGCATCACCGGCAGGCACTCGTGCCAGAAGGCCAGCACGAAGCCTTCCCGCCCCGCGGCCAGGGCGTCGAGCGCCGCCGTCCCGTGCAGCTCCCACCGCGCCGTCCGCCGGCAGAGGCCAAGATAGAGGCCGATGAGGTGCCAGAGGGCGTGGGACAGGGCCCGGGACTTCCCCACCGCCTTCATCCCCCGCGCGAGGGGCCCGCGGCGCCGCGCCGGGGCCGCGGGCGCCCCGGGCGGGCAGGGCCCGGGAAGAGGCTGCGGCATGGCAGGGGTCCGGAAGAGGGAAGCCAGCGCATACGGTAACGGCCGCTCCCGGTCGAGGCCGCCCGCCTCGCCCCGCCGCCCGATCCGCCCTATGAGGCCAGGGCCACGAGAGAGAGGGGCCCCATGCCAAGCCGCGAAGCCGCCATCGCCCGCGCGACCGCCGAGTTCGACGGGGGCGCCTTCCGCGACCGCCTGGCCGCCCTCGTCGCCATCCCCTCCACCTCGCAGGACCCGGCCGCCGCGCCCGAGTCCCGCCGCTACCTCGAGGAGGGCCTCCGCCCCTGGCTCGCGCGGCTCGGCTTCACCTCCGAGGTCCACCCCAACCCCGAGACCGGCTGCGGCCCCATCCTGACGGCCACCCGCCTCGAGGACCCCGCCCGCCCCACGGTCCTTCTCTACGGCCACGGCGACACGGTCCTCGGCCTGGAGAAGGCCTGGTCCCCCGGCCTCGACCCCTGGACGCTGACCGAGCGCGACGGGGTCTGGTACGGGCGCGGCACCGCCGACAACAAGGGCCAGCACGTCGTCAACCTCGCGGCCCTCGAGGCCGTCCTCGCCGAGCGCGGCGGCCGCCTCGGCGCCAACGTGAAGCTCGTGCTCGAGATGTCCGAGGAGCTCGGCTCGAAGGGCCTGCGCGCCTTCGTGGAGGGCCAACGCGACCTCCTCGCCGCCGACGCCCTCATCGCCTCCGACGGCCCGCGCGTGGAGCCCGGCCTGCCGACCATCGCCGCGGGCTCGCGCGGCAGCTTCATGTTCGACCTCGTGGTGCGGCTCCGCCAGGGCGGCGTCCATTCCGGCCACTGGGGCGGGCTGACGCGCGACCCCGCCATCCTCCTCGCCCACGCCATCGCCGCCATCGCGGACCAGCACGGCCGCATCCAGGTGCGCGACTGGCTGCCCGGCGAGACCGTGCCCCCGGCCATCCGCCGGGCGCTGGAGGGCTGCCCGGTGGGCGGCGGGGAGGGGGCGGCCACGATCGACGAGGGCTGGGGCGAGCCCGGCCTCACCGCCGCCGAGAAGATCTACGGCTGGGCCTCCTTCATCGTCCTCGCCATGACCTGCGGCAACCCGGCCTCCCCCGTGAACGCCGTCGCGCCCGAGGCCCGGGCCGCCTGCCAGATCCGCTACACCGGCGACAGCGACACGTTCCGCTTCGAGCCGGCGCTGCGCGCCCATCTCGACGCCCGCGGGCTCCAGGCCGTCTCGATCGAGCGCGCCGGCATCCGCATGCCCGCCAGCCGCACCCCGCCCGACGCCCCCTGGGTGCTCTGGACGAAGGCGAGCATGGAGCGCTCGCTCGGCACCCGCGTGCAGGTCACCCCCAACGCCTCCGGCGGCCTGCCCGGCGACGTCTTCGTGGACCTGCTCGGCACGCCCCTCGTCTGGGTCCCGCACTCCTACAACGGCTGCAAGCAGCACGGCCCGGACGAGCACGTCATCCCCGCCCTCCTGCGCGAGGGCCTCGCCGCCTTCGCGGGGATCTGGTGGGACCTCGGCGAGCCCGGCACGCCCGCCCGCTAGCGGCGGCGGCGGGGGAGGGGGCCGTCACGCTTCCTCACCCGCCGGTCCTCGGTCCGTTACACCAGGGCGCCTATCCTGCCCCTCCTGAAGGAGGACCAGCCATGCCCCGCAAGACCACCCTCGCCACCCTCGCCGCCGCCGCGGCGCTCGGCGCCCTCGCCCTGCCCGCCATCGCCCAGGAGGGCCGCCCCTTGGAGAGCCGACCCCCGGAGAGCCGGGTCCAGGACGGGCGCGCGCCGGCCGGTCCGCCGGAGGGACGCCGCGCGGCCGGGCCGGCCGCCCTGTTCCGCGCCGCCGACACCGACCGGGACGGCCGCGTCACCGCCGAGGAGGCCTGGACCGCCCTCTCCATCCGCTTCGCCGAGGCCGACGCCAACCACGACGGCGGCGTCACCTGGGAGGAGGCGCGCGCCTACGCCCGGGCCCGGATGCGCCCCCCCGGCCCCCACCGCGCCGAGCCCGCCGCCTCGCGCATGGAGGAGCGCGGTCAGGGCTTCTTCCGGGCGCTTGACGCCGACCGGGACGGCAAGGTCACCCTCGCCGAGCTCCGCCCCGCCGCCGAGGCGATGTTCCGCGCCC
Organism: Muricoccus nepalensis; assembly: GCF_006438825.1. Taxonomy (GTDB): domain Bacteria; phylum Pseudomonadota; class Alphaproteobacteria; order Acetobacterales; family Acetobacteraceae; genus Roseomonas; species Roseomonas nepalensis. Next base: position 9,413 of record NZ_RCZP01000033.1, on the reverse strand, counting down.
GCGACGCCAACGGCGACGGCGCGCTGACGCCCGACGAGGTGGGCCCGCGCGCCCGCCGCTGAGGCCCGGGAAAACGGACCGGGACGCCCGGCGGAGGCCAAGGCCGCCAGGCGTTCGGCCGCCAAACGCCGAAAGCCCGGGCCATGGCCCGGGTGGGATGATCGTGAAGGGTATCCGGGGGGCGGTGGTGGGCGCGACAGGGATTGAACCTGTGACCCTTCGCGTGTGAAGCGAATGCTCTCCCGCTGAGCTACGCGCCCTGACGGGGCGGGGGATATCCCCGGCCGCCCCGCCCTGTCAAGGCGCCCTGCCTGCGCCCCTGGTCAAAGAGGAACCGCGCCACGATCTAGGGACCAACAGCGAGAAGGCCCCGCATGCCCCCGGCCCCCCGAGCGCTCCTGTCCCTCCGCTTCCCGTCCCCCCGCCTGCTGGCTGCTGGCCTCGCCGCGGCGGCCCTCCTCGCCCTCCCGGCGCGCGCCCAGCCCGTCTCCGCCACCTACCTCGTCCAGGCCGGCGGGGTCACGGTGATGGAGCTGAACGCCACCCTCGACATCACCGACGCCGCCTACTCCGTCGAGTTCCGCTCCCGCCTGCGCGGCGTCGCCTCGGCCTTCGGCGGCGGGGAGCTGGTCACGCGGGTCGAGGGCACCTGGCAGGGTGACGCCGCCCGCCCGCGCCGCTACGTCTCCGAGGGCTCCTTCCGCGGCGAGAGCCGCCGCACCGTCCTCGAGTGGCCGGGCGGCCAGCCCGCCATCCGCGTCATGGTCCCGCCCAACGAGGCCGAGCGCCTGCCCGTGCCCGAGGCCGAGCAGCGCAACACGATCGACAACCTCTCCGCCATCGCCCAGCTCGTCCGCCAGGTCCGCCGCACCGGGCGCTGCGACGGCGCGGTCCGCGTCTACGACGGCCGCCGCCTCTCCTCCATGACCGCGAGCACCCAGGGCCGCGACGCCTTCCCGCCCGCCCGCGACGAATGGTCCGGCACCGCCCTGAAATGCGGCTTCGAGGGCCGCTTCCTCGCGGGCTACCGGCGCGACGACGACCCCGAGGTCGCCCGCCGCCCGCAGCTCGGCACCGCCTGGCTGGCCGAGAGCGCGCCCGGCCAGCCCGTGGTGCCCGTCCGGATCGAGGCGCCCAGCCGCTGGTTCGGCACCCTCAGCGCCCGCCTCGCCAGCGTCGGCACCCCCGGCCGGCTGCGCCCGATCGGGAACTGAGCGCCGGAAACCAGGGACGGGGAGGGGCCTAGCCCGGCGGCTCCATCCCCCGCGCCCGCAGCACCGCCCGCCCCGCCTCGCCCGAGAGCCGCGCGAGGAAGCCCCGCGCCGCCTCCCCGGCGTTCGGCGCCAGCGCCCCGGCATAGGTCGTGTAGAGCTGCACCTCCGCCGGCAGCGGCCCCACCAGCGCCGCGCCCGCCACGGGCAGGATCTCGCTGATCTGGTGGATCGCGAAGTCGGCCGAGCCGTCCACCAGCCGCTCCGCCACCAGCCCGCCCGGCACCAGCACGCTCCGCCCGCGCATCGCCTCCGCGACGCCGAGCCGCCCGAGCAGCCAGGCGACATGCGTCCCGCTCGACCCGCCCGAGGCGGGGTCGATGTAGGCGAGGCGCGGCGCCGCGAGGATCGCCGCCCGCAGCGCCTCCACCGTGCCGATGTCCGGACGCGGCGCCCCCTGCCGCACGGCGACGCCGATGCCGACCCGCGCCAGCGGCACCGCGCCCTCCGCCACCCGCCCGGCCCGCGCCAGGGCCGCCATCTGAGCGGGCGGCACGACCAGCAGGTCGAAGCTCTCGCCCGCCGTCACCCGCCGCGCCAGCGCCCCCGCGGTGTCGTTGTCCACCACCAGCCGGTGCCCGGTCTCGCGCTCCCAGTCCGGGGCGGCGGCCACCACCACGCCCTTGAAGGCGCCGGCCGTCAGCACCCGCACCTCGTCGGCCCGCCCGCCCGCCGCCAGGGCGGGCAGCAGCGCCGCCAGGATCAATCCCCGCCGGACCGAACGCCACACCGAACGCCGCGCCATGCCGCCCTCCCGCGTTGCCGCGGGATCATGCGGCGCGCGTCACCCCGCCGCCACCCCGGGAAGCAGCCCTGCCAGCAGCCCGGGCAGGTCCCCGGGCCGCGCCGCCACCGGTGCCCCCTCGGCCATCGCGGGCGTGCCGTAGCCCCAGGCCGCGAAGACGGCGGCGATCCCCGCCGCCCTGGCCGCCCGGGTGTCGTTGTGGTGGTCCCCGATGAGCACGGCGCGCGACGCCTCGCCCCCCATCCGCGCCAGCAGCCCCAGCGGATGCCCCGGATGCGGCTTGCGCACAGGGAAGCTGTCCCCCCCGCCGACCGCGTCCAGCAGGGGCGAGAGGCCGAGGTGGTCGAGGATGATCCCCGCCGCCCGCTCCGGCTTGTTCGTGCAGACCGCGAGCCGCCAGCCCTCCCGCCGCAGGGCCGCCAGCACCGCCGGGATGCCGTCGAAGGGCCGGGTCTCGTCGGCGGCATGGGCCTCGTAGTCCTCGAGGAACCCCGCCACGACCTCCGGCGAGGCCTCCAGCCCCCGCGCCGCGCAGGCCCGCTGAACCAGCACCTGCACCCCGTCCCCGATCATCGCCCAGACCTCCGGCCGGGAGAAGCCGGGGCGGCCGAGCCGCGCCATCATCCGGTCGAGGGCGGAATGAAGGTCGGGCGCGCTGTCCAGCAGCGTGCCGTCAAGGTCGAAGAGTGCGATGCGTTCCATTCCCGCCCCAATGGCACCGCCGATTCCCGACCGCAACGGGAGTTGACCGGCCCCGGCCTTGCGGAACCCCTGGCGGCCGGGCTTAACGAACCCATGACACGCGCCGCCATCCTCCTCGCCGCGGGCCTCGGCACGCGCATGCGCTCGGCGCTGCCCAAGGCGATGCACCCCATCGCGGGCCGGCCGATGCTCCGCCACCTGATCGCCGCCTGCGAGGGGGTCTTCGACCGCGTCGTGGTCGTCGCCGGCCCGGGCATGCCCGCCCTCGAGCGCGCCGCCGCCCCCCACGCAACGGTCATCCAGCACGACCGCCTCGGCACCGGCCACGCCGCCCTCCAGGCCGCCCCCCTGCTGGAGGGCATGGAGGGCGACGTCGCCGTCCTCTACGCCGACAACCCCCTCATCACCGCCGCCACCCTCCGCCGCCTGCTCGAGGCCCGCGAGCGGGCGGACCTCGCCCTGCTGGCCATGCGCCCGGCCGACCCCGCCCGCTACGGCCGCGTCCTGCCGCACGAGGACGGCGGCGTCTCCCGCATCGTGGAGTGGAAGGACGCGACCGAAGCCGAGCGCGCCGTCGGCCTCTGCAACGTCGGCGTCATCTGCGCCGCCGCCGGCAACCTCTTCGCCTGGCTCCGCGCGCTGACCAACAGCAACGCCGCCGGGGAGTACTACCTCACCGACACCGTCGCCGCCGCCCGCGCGGCCGGCTTCCGCGCGGTGGCCGTCGAGGCCGACGAGGCCGAGTGCCGCGGCATCAACTCCCGCCTCGAGCTCGCCGCCGCCGAGGCCGCGGTGCAGGCCAGGCTGCGCGAGGCCGCCATGGCGAATGGTGCCACCCTCATCCGCCCCGAGAGCGTCACGCTCTGCTTCGACACCGTCCTCGGCCAGGACGTCACCATCGGCCCCGACGTCGTCTTCGGCCCGGGCGTCACGGTGGAGGACGAGGTCGAGATCCGCTCCTTCTCCCACCTCGAGGGCTGCACCGTCCGCCGCGGCGCCACCATCGGCCCCTTCGCGCGGCTCCGCCCCGGCACCGAGATCGGCCCCCGCGCCCATGTCGGCAATTTCGTGGAATTGAAGGCGACGACGCTGGGCGAGGGCGCCAAGGCGAACCATCTCTCCTACATCGGCGACGCCACGATCGGCCCCGCCACCAACATCGGCGCCGGCACCATCACCTGCAACTACGATGGCTTCGCCAAGCACCGCACCACCGTGGGGCGCGGCGTCTTCATCGGCTCCAACGCCACGCTCGTCGCCCCGCTCACCCTCGGCGACGGCGCCTTCGTGGCCGCCGGCTCCACCATCACCGCCCCGGTCGCGCCCGACGCCATGGCCTTCGGCCGCGCCCGGCAGGAACAGAAGCCCGGCCTCGCCGCGGCCTTCCGAGACCAGAGAACCCCCGCGAAGAAGGAGCAGCCCTGAATGTGCGGCATCGTCGGCGTCGTCGGACAGGTCGAGGCAGCTCCCCGCCTCCTGGAAGCCCTCCGCCGCCTGGAGTACCGCGGCTACGACAGCGCGGGCATCGCGACGTTGGTGAACGGCCATGTCGAGCGCCGCCGGGCCGAGGGCAAGCTCGTCAACCTCGCCAACGTGCTCGACCAGGACCCGCTGCCCGGCACCACCGGCATCGGCCACACCCGCTGGGCCACCCACGGCGCCCCCACCACGCGCAACGCCCATCCCCACGGCACGTCCCGCGTCTCGATCGTCCATAACGGCATCATCGAGAACCACGCCGAGCTCCGCTCCGAGCTGGAGGGCGAGGGCGCCGAGTTCGAGACCGAGACCGACACCGAGACCTTCGCCCGCCTCGTGGACCACCACCTCGCCCGCGGCGACAGCCCCGAGATCGCCTTCTCCGGCGCGCTCAAGCGCGTCCACGGCGCCTTCGCCCTCGCCGCCGTCTTCGCCGGCCACCCGCGCAAGCTGCTGGTGGCCCGCCAGGGCGCCCCGCTCGCCATCGGCTACGGCGAGGGCGAGATGTTCGTCGGCTCCGACGCCCTCGCGCTCGCCCCGCTCACCCGCCGCATCGCCTATCTCGACGAGGGCGACTGGGCCGTGGTCGGCGAGGCCGACGCCCAGGTCTTCGACGCCGCCGACCAGCCCGTGCAGCGCGCGGTGAAGATCACCGCCTTCTCCGGCGCCGCCATCGGCAAGGGCAACTACCGCCACTTCATGGAGAAGGAGCTGCACGAGCACCCCGCCGTCATCGGCGACACGCTCCGCCAGTACGTGGACCCGGCGTCCCGCGCCGTCGCCCGCCCCCAGCTCCCCTTCGACCCCGCGACGCTGCCCCGCCTCTGGCTCTCGGGCTGCGGCTCCGCCTTCCTCGTCGGCCAGACCGCCCGCTACTGGTTCGAGAGCCTGGCCCGCCTGCCGACCGACTGCGACGTGGCCAGCGAGCTCCGCTACCGCGACCCGCCGCTGACCGAGGGCGGCGCCGCCATGTTCGTCTCCCAGTCCGGCGAGACCGCCGACAACCTCGCGGCCATGAAGCTGCTCCGCGCCGGCGGCCAGTCCCTCGTCTCGGTCGTCAACGTCCCCGAGAGCAGCATGGCGCGCGAGAGCGACGCGACGCTGATGACCGTCGCCGGCCCCGAGATCAGCGTCGCCTCCACCAAGGCCTTCACCGCGCAGCTCTCGGTCATGGCGTGCCTCGCGATCAACTTCGCCCGCGCCCGCGGCGCGATCGACGCGGCCGAGGAGGCCCGCCTCACCCACGCGCTGCTGGAGGTGCCCGAGCACGCCGCCCGGATCCTCGACGCCACCGCCGAGATCGAGGCGGTGGCCGCCGACATCCTCGACGCCCGCGACGTCCTCTTCCTCGCCCGCGGCAGCCTCTTCCCCATCGCAATGGAGGGGGCGCTCAAGCTGAAGGAGATCTCCTACATCCACGCCGAGGGCTACGCCGCCGGCGAGATGAAGCACGGCCCGATCGCGCTGATCGATTCCAAGGTCCCGGTCATCGCCCTCTGCCCGAGCGGTCCCTTGTTCGAGAAGACGGCGTCGAACCTTCAGGAGGCCGCGGCCCGCGGCGGCCGCATCATCGCCTTCACCGACGAGGACGGCGCGGTCGCGCTGCGCCGCTTCGCCTCCCGCGTCGTGGTGCTGCCCAAGGTCGACCCCTTCGTCGCCCCCATCCTGCACACCATCCCCGTGCAGATGCTCGCCTACTACGTGGCCGTGCTGAAGGGCACGGACGTGGACCAGCCCCGCAACCTCGCCAAGGCCGTGACGGTGGAGTGAGGCCCCCGCCTCACTCCGCCTGCACGCCGAGCTCCCGCAGGATGCGCCCGTAGCTCGCGAACTCCTCCCGCAGGATCGCGTTGAGCTGCGCCCGCGGGATGAAGGCGCCGGGCGCGCGGGTGGTGGCCAGCACCTGCTTCACCACGGGCGTCTCGAGGCTCGTGCGGCAGGCCTCCTCCAGCCGGTCCAGCACCGGCGCCGGCGTGCCGCGCGGCGCGTAGATCCCGACCTGACTCAGTTGCAGCGCGTCGATCCCCTGCTCGCGCGCCGTCGGCACGTCCGGGAAGTCCGGGTGGCGCCGGTTCGAGAACACCGCGACCAGCCGCATCCGCCCGGCCTGCACCATCTCCGCGGCCGACGACACCACCGCCGCCGAGAAGTCGAGCCGCCCGGCCAGCGTGTCGTTCAGGTGCTGCGCCTCGCCGCGGTAGGGGATGTGGTTGAACTCCACCCCCGTCGCCTTCTGCACGCGCCAGACGCCGAGCTGGGGGAGCGAGTTCGGCCCCGGGCTACCGAAGCTCATCGGCCGCCGCCGCGCCTCCGCCACCAGCTCCGGCAGGGTGCGGATCGGGCTCTCCGCGCGCACGACGACGCCGAGGATGTTCTCGTTCGTCCCGCAGACCGCCTCGAAGTTCTCGGGGTTGGTGCCGGCGGTGCGCACCATGTGCGGCTGCACGACGATCGCCGTCATCGGCGTGTGGCCGAGGGTGTAGCCGTCGGCCGCGCTCGTCGCGACGGTCCGCATCCCCACCACGCCCGAGCCGCCGTCCCGCGTGATCAGCACCAGCGGCTGGCCGAGCGTCCGCTGGAAGTGCTCGCCCATCGCCCGGATCAGCACGTCCGCCGTGCCCGGCGAATAGGGCATGATCATCGTGATCGGCTTGTCCGGGTACTCCGCCCGCGCGGGGAGCGCGGCGGCCAGCGCCAGCGCGGCGCCCAGCAGCATGCGACGCATGGCGCTCAATCCTCCAGGATGGCCACGGCGCGGGTCCAGCCCGCCGAGGCCCGGTGTATCTTCACGGGAAAGCAGGCGACGGTGAAGCCGTCCGCCGGCAGGCTCTCGAGGTTCGACAGCTTCTCCATCTGGCAGTAGCCGATCTCGCGCCCCGCCCGGTGCCCCTCCCAGATGAGCGAGGCGTCGCCCGTCTCCTGCACGCGTCGGCGCGTGTGCGAGAAGGGCGCGTCCCAAGACCAAGCGTCCGTCCCCACCACGCGCACGCCGCGCTCGAGCAGCCACAGCGTCGCCGCCTTGCCCATGCCGCAGCCGGTGTCGATGTAGTCGTCCTCGCCGTAGCGGCTGGCGGCGCGGGTGTTCACCACCACGATCTCGAAGGGCCGGATCGCGTGCCCGATGCGGCGCAGCTCCGCCTCCACCTCGTCCGGCTGCACCACGTGCCCGTCCGGCTTGCCGCGGAAGTCGAGCTTCACGCCGGGGCAGAAGCACCACTCCAGCGGCACCTCGTCGATCCGCATCGACGGCCGCCCGCCCGGCACCAGCGCCTCGTCCATGCGCGAGAAGTAGTGGTAGGGCGCGTCCATGTGCGTGCCGTTGTGGGTGGAGATGCGCGCCTCCTCCACCGCCGCGTACTCACCCTCGGGCAGCGCCTCCACCGGCACGCCCATGTACTCCGCCATGCTCGGCGCGGTCGTGCGGTGGTCCCGGTAGTCGATCTGCGGCCGCATGTGCGGCGGGTCGCTCGCGATCCCCGCCTTCAGCGTGGACGAGATGTCGATGATGCGCCGTGCCATGTCCTGCTCGTTTCCTTTCCGCGAGACTGCCCGCTTACTCGTCCGCGGGCCAGTCCGGCGCCGGCGTGACCGTGCCCCGGCACTCGCCGAAGCCAATGGAGACCGCGCCCGGCGCGTGGGCCCGCCCGCGGAGGATCACCTCGTCCCCGTCGAGCAGGAAGCGCCGCGTCTCGCCGCCCGGAAGCCCAACCGGGCCCGAGAGGATGATCTCCGCCAGGCAGGCCCGGCTCTCCTCCGTCGGGCCCGAGCAGGTGCCGGTGCCGAGCAGGTCCCCCGGCAGCAGGTTGCAGCCGTTGCTCGCGTGGTGCGCCACCATCTGCGCGGGCGTCCAGGCCATCCAGGCGAACTCCGTCGCCGTCAGCCGCGCCGGCGCCGCGCCCGCCGCCCGCATCGCGGGCGTCAGCAGGAAGACCTCCAGCGCCACCGACATCCCGCCCCGCTCCCGGTTCGCGGGGGAGTCGAGATGCGGCAGGGGAGGGGGCACGCCCTCCGCCCGCGCCGCCGCCGGCACCCGGAAGGGGATCATCGCCTCCGCCGTCACCACCCAGGGCGAGACGGTGGTGAGAAGGCTCTTCGCGAGGAAGGGCCCGAGCGGCGGCATCTCCCAGCGCTGGATGTCGCGCGCCGACCAGTCGTTCAGCAGCCCGAAGCCGAAGATCCGCTCCGGCGCGCGCGCCATCGGCACGGGCGTGCCCAGCGCGTTCTCCCCGGCGATCCAGACCGCCATCTCCAGCTCGTAGTCCAGCGCCTCGGTCGGGCCGAAATGCACGCCGTCCTTCCGCCGCCACTGCCCGTTCGGCCGCACCACCTCCGCGCCGCTGATCCGCACGGAGCTCGCGCGGGAATGATAGGCGATCGGCAGGCTGTCGAAGGCCGGCGGCAGCGGCGCCTCCGGGTCCTTCAGCGCGCCGAGCCGCATGGAATGGTCGCGCGAGACCATGAAGTCCGTGAAGTTCGCGATCGCGCAGGGCGGGTGCATCCGCGCCCGCTCCATCGGCACCAGCGCCGCCTCCGCGCGCCCCGCCGCCTCGCTTCCCTCGGCCAGCAGCGCCGAGACCGCGTGGCGCAGCGCGCGGGAGGCCGGGCGGCCCATCGCCATCAGCCGGTTCAGGCCCGGCTCCGCCGCCGCCTCCGCCGCCTCCCCCTCGATCAGCCCCGCCTCCAGCGCGGCGCGAAGGTCCAGCACCCGGTCCCCGATCGCGACCCCGCCGCGCGGCGCCCCGCCATCCCCGGAGAAGACCCCGAGCGGCAGGTTCTGGAGGGGAAACTCGCCTCCCGGCGCGTTGGCCGAGGCGATCCAGGCCCGCCGTTGCGGGTCATGGGTGAAATCGTGGACGTCCATGGCCCAGACCATGCCGCCCTCTTGCCGCCTTGCCGAGGGGGGATCACGCTGTTTTCGGCGCGCCGCCCCATCTTCGGCGCCCCCCGGCCACGCGGTCCCACGAAGAGGAGCCCCCCGATGCTCGACAACGCCGCCAAGCTCGTCCTGAAGGATCCCGACCTCTTCCGCCAGGCCAACCGCGTCGGCGACGCCTGGGTGGGCGCCGCCTCCGGCAAGACCATCACGGTGAAGAACCCCGCGACCGGCGAGGCCATCGGCACCGTCCCCTCCCTCTCGCGGGAGGAGGTCCGCGGCGCCATCGCCGCCGCCAAGGCCGCCCAGCCCGCCTGGCGCGCGCTGCTCGCCAAGGAGCGCG
>NZ_RCZP01000032.1 GCF_006438825.1 Muricoccus nepalensis | reverse complement strand
CGATGAAGTCGTCGGCGCCGAGGCCAAAGCCCTTCACCTTGGCACCCGGGCGGGAGAGGCCCGACAGGATCAGCACCGGGGTGGTGCTGCGGCCGGCGCGCAGGCGGCGGACCACCTCGTAGCCCTCCATGTCCGGCAGCATGAGGTCGAGCACCACGATGTCGTAGTCGTAGAGGCGCGCGAGCTCGAGCGCCTCCTCCCCCGTGTCGGCGGCGTCCACGATCATGCCCTGGGTCTTGAGCATGAGCGTCACCCCGCGCGAGGTGGTCAGGTCATCTTCTACGAGCAGGACGCGCATTGTTCCGTTCCTCAGTCGTTCTGGCACCATTAAGACAACTTATGAGCGAGTAGTGAAGGGCTTTTTTCATCTGCAAGATGTATTAATATACGAGACAATGTGTATAGAAAAGGTTAGCAGGATGCGTGACCTCCCAGGTGCGTTCCGGCAATTCGCCGAAAAAATAAGCGATATTCGTGGTTTAACTGCCATTGGGCAGGTCCGGGGCGTGCAGGGGCTCTCCATCGAGGTTGCCGGCCTTCACCCTCAAATCTCAATCGGAGGTTGCGTTCGCCTGTGCCGCCAAGGCGAAAGAGAAATACACGCAGAGGTTGTAGGTGTGCGCGGGGAGGTGGCCCTTGCTGTGGGTGGCGGGGGAGTGGAAGGGCTCGCCGTCGGGGCCCAGGTCGAAAACGCGGGCGCTGTGTCGGTCAGTCCTTGTGACGCCTGGCTGGGGAGGGTCGTGGATCCGACCGGGCGGCCGCTCGATGGCCGCGGCCCTCTGGCCTTGGGGACGCAGGCGCGTCTGCTCCGGGCGACGGCTCCGGAAGCCGGGACGCGGGCGAGGCTCGGCCCCCGCGTGGATCTTGGGGTGCGCGCCCTCGATGCCTTCGCCACCTGCCGCCGCGGCCAGCGCCTGGGCCTCTTCGCCGCCTCCGGTGTCGGCAAGTCGAGTCTCATGGCCATGCTGGCGCGGCACGCGGACTGCGACGTCGCCGTCATCGGCCTGGTCGGGGAGCGCGGCCGCGAGCTGCGCGAGTTCGTGGAGGACGACCTGGGGCCAGAGGGACTCGCCCGAAGCGTCGTGGTCTGCGCGACCTCGGACCAGGCGCCCCTGATTCGCCGCAACGCGGCGCTCGCGGCCATGGCCGTCGCCGAGCACTTCCGCGACGCGGGCAAGCGCGTGCTGCTGATGATGGACAGCGTCACGCGCTTCGCCATGGCCCTGCGGGAGATCGGCCTCTCGGCCGGCGAGCCTCCCGCCACCCGCGGCTTCCCGCCGAGCGTCTTCGCCGAACTGCCGCGCCTGCTCGAACGCGCGGGACCGGGCCCGGAGGGCTGCGCCGGCTCGATCACCGGCCTCTTCACCGTCTTGGTCGAGGGCGACGACCACGACGAACCGGTGGCCGACGCCGTGCGCGGCATCCTCGACGGGCACGTCGTGCTGGACCGCCGGATCGGGGAGGGAGGGCGCTACCCGGCCGTCGACGTGCTGCGCAGCCTCTCCCGCACCGTTCCCGGCTGCCTGGAGCCGGAGGAGCGGCAGATCCTCGCCCGGGCCCGCCGGATCCTGGCGCTTCACCGCGACATGGCCGACATGGTCCGCCTGGGCGCCTACCGCGCCGGCAGCGACCCGGCCGTCGACGAGGCGGTGAGCCTGGCGCCGGCGATCGAGGACGTGCTGCGCCAGGGCAAGGAGGAGGCCGGGAGCGTGGCCGGTGCTTTCGCGGCGCTCGCGCTCGCCATGGGGTCGGAGCGGTGACCGACTCCCTGGCCGTCCTCGCGCGTCTTCGCAACGCCGAGGTCGCGGCGGCCCGCCGCCGCGTGGCCGAGGAAGCCGCGCGGCGCGAGGCGGCTGAGATGGCGGCCCGTTCCGCCGACGAGGCGCTGGTGGCGGAGGCCCGGCACGGCACCGGCTACGTCGCCTGGCTGCCGCGCGGGCTCGCGCTGCGCGCTGCCGCCGAGGACGAGGCGCGCCGCGCCCAGGAACGCGCCGCCGAGGCGATCCTCTCCCTGGCCGCTGCACGGGCGTCCGAGCGCGCGGTCGAGTCGCTGTCGGAGATGCGGGCCGCCGAGGCACGGCGGCGCGCCCGGCGCGACGAGCAGCGCCGCCTGGACGAGGCGGGAGCGCGCCGACCCTCTCAGCCCCAGGGCTGATCGCCCGGCGCCGCCTCGCCTGGCGCAATCGGCGCCGCCGTCGCCGCCCAGTCCAGCAGGCCGGCCGCCCGCTCGATGGCGGCGTAGAGTTCCGCGTAGTCGCGGATGACGAAGTAGACGGGCTGCACCTCGTCGATTCGGTAGGCGCTGCGAAGAACCCGGTCCATGTCGAAGCGAAGCCGTTGGGGCGAATCCGACAGGGCGTGGAGCGTCTCGGTCCGCGAGGAGAGGATGCCCGCGCCGTAGGCGCGCAGCCCCTCCCGCTCCTGGATGAGGCCGAACTCGACCATGAACCAGTAGAAGCGGGCGAGAGGGGCAAGCTGCCCCTTCCGCTCCGCCTGCAGCCCCAGGCGGCCATACGCTTCCAGGAAGCCCGCGTAGTCGGGGTTCGTGAGCAAGGGGACGTGGCCGAGGAAGTCGTGGAAGATGTCCGGCTCCACGATGTAGTCGAGCTCCTCCGGGCGCCGGATCCACTCGGTCACCGGGAAGCGCCGGCGGGCGAGCAGGGCGAAGAACTGCGCGTCCGGGAGGAGGCCAGGGCAGGGCACAAGGCGCCATCCCGTCGCCTCCTCCAGGATGTCCGACGCGACGGGCAGCTCCGGCACGGCCTGGTCGCAGCGAAGGCGATCCAGCCCCTTCAGCCAGTCGGAGGCCGCGCGGCCAGGATAGATGGTGCGCTGGCGCGCAACCAGCGCCCGCCAGGTGGCGTGCTCGGCCTCGGAACGGGCAAGGGGCGTCTCGGGCAGGGTGCCGTCGGGGCGGGCCCGGGCGTAGTCCCCGCGCAAGCCCTCCGGCAGCGTCTGGGTACCGATGATCCCGTCGGCCGGGTGGATTCTGCTGTCCATCGCCTCGCTCCCTCGCTCTTCGCACAGGTTAGGTCGAGCGCTCCGGGGAAAAGATGCAAACTGCGCGGACAGGCCGGCCGAATTGGCGAATCCCGGAAGCAAGAGGGCTCGATCATGGCGAAAACCCCTCCAGCGCTCGATTCGACCGACCGGCGAATCCTTCGCGTCCTGCAGCGCGACGGCCGGCTCCCGGTCGTGGCCCTGGCCGAGCAGGTCGGCCTCTCCCCGACCCCCTGCCAGCGGCGCGTCCGCAGGCTGGAGGAGGAGGGGGTGATCGGCCGCTACGCCGCCGTGGTGGACCCGGGGCGGGTCGGGTTGCCGTTGCAGGCCTTCGTCATGGTCGCCCTGTCGAGCCACGCGGAGGAGGTCGTCGAAGGATTCCAGAAGGCCCTCTCCGCGCGCCCGGAGGTGCTGGCGGCCTACGCGATGAGCGGGGAGATGGACTACCTGCTGCACGTCCTCGCGGCCGACTTCGAGGCCTACGCCGACTTCGCCGTGCGGGCGCTGCTGAGGATGCCGGGGGTGAAGGAGACGAAGTCCTCCTTCGTGCTGGCCGCACTCAAGCCGCCGGGCGAGGTGCCGGTCTAGCGGGGCAACCCGCCCGATTTAGAGGTTCATAACGATCTTATGATGTTCTGAGCCCTCACGATCCCGGGCGGATCAAGGGGCTACGCCGATGCGCGACAACGGACCGATCACCACCACCGAGGTGCCGCTTCCGGAAGGTGCCCTCCTCGTCTCTCAGACCGACACGGGCGGCCGGATCATCTTCGCCAACGACGCCTTCGTCGAGGTGAGCGGCTTCGGGCGGGATGAGCTGATCGGCGCCCCGCACAGCCTCGTCCGCCACCCCCACATGCCCCAGGCCGCCTTCCGCGACCTCTGGGAGACGGTGCGCGCGGGCAAGCCCTGGGAAGGCCTCGTCAAGAACCGCACCAAGACCGGCGACTTCTACTGGGTGCGCGCGAACGTGACCCCGGTGGTCGAGGAAGGGGTGCTGCAGGGCTTCATCTCGATTCGCACCCAGCCCGAGCGGGCGGAGGTGGCGGCCGCGGAGGCCGCCTACGCCGCCATCCGCGAGGGACGCGGGCGGCACCTCAAGGTGCGGGGCGGCGCCATCGTCCACACGGGCCTCCTCTCCCGCGCGCGGCGCGCGATGCGCGGCATCGGGGTGAGCGTCATCGTCGATTTCGGCGTCGTCTTCGCCGCCGTCGCCGCGTCCCTCTTCGCGGCGGCCCAGGGGGTCGGCTGGGAGGTGCGCGCCACGGCGCTGGCGGGCGTCGCGGTGCTCGTCACGCTCCACGTGGCATCGGTCCTGCGGCGACTGCAGCGCGCCTTCCTGCGGATCGACCAGCAGTTCGGCGCCCTCGCGCGCGGCGACCTGCGCGAGACGATCGAGGACGCCTCCGTCTCCGAGCTTCGCGCCATCAGCGGCTTTCTTCGCAGCCTGCGGGCGAAGCTCGCCTATGCCGAGGAGGTGCGCGCCCAGCGCGACCGCGACGCCGCACTGGCCCGCGTCGCCGCGCTCCGCGAAATGGCCGACAAGGTGGAGAACGCCGCGCAGCGGACGGCCGAGGAGGTGACGACCATCTCGCTGGAGATGGCCCAGGACGCCTCGGGCATGGCCGACGCAGCCGAGGCCGTGGGCCATCACGCGGGAACGGCGGCCCGCGCGGCGGGCAACGCGCTGGCGAGCGCCCAGACCATGGCCGCCGCCTCCGAGGAGCTGGCCGTCTCCATCACCGGGATCACCCAGCGCGTGAACGAGGCCAGCGACACGACGCGGGCCGCGGTCGCCGAGAGCGACGCCGCGCAGCAGGCGATCGGCCACCTGCGCAGCGAGGTGGAGCAGGTCGGGCAGATCACCTCGCTGATCGCCGACATCGCCAGCCAGACGCACCTGCTCGCCCTGAACGCGACCATCGAGGCCGCGCGCGCCGGCGAATCGGGCCGCAGCTTCGCCGTCGTCGCGGCGGAGGTGAAGAAGCTGGCCGGACAGACCGAGCGGGCCACGGACGAGATCACGAAGCAGATCGCCCAGATCCAGATGGCCACCTCCGACACGGTCGAGGCCGTGGCGCGGATCGGCGGGAAGGTCGGCCAGATCGACGAGGTCTCGGCCGCGATCGCCGCCGCGATGGAGCAGCAGAGCGAGGCCACGCAGGAGATCAGCCGCTCCGTGTCCGAGGCCGCCGCGGCCGCGCAATCGGTGACCGACGCAATGACCGGCGTCCTGCAGATCGCCGGCCAAGCCGACGAGAAGGCGAAGCGTCTCCGCTCCGGCGCGGACGACCTGGCCGGCAAGGCTGGGCAGTCGCGCCAGCGGCTGGTCCAGTCCGTCCGCACCTCCGTCGCGGAGGCGGAGCGGAGAACCCATCAGCGGCGGCCGGTCAGCGAGCCCTGCGAGCTCTTCCTGGGAGGCGTGCTGCACCAGGCCACGCTGGTCGACATCTCGGAGGAGGGCGCGCGCGTCCGCGTGGGCGCCGCCTGCCCCGTGGGCGATGCCGGCGAACTCCGGCTGAAGCGGGTTGGCCTCCTCGCCGGGTGCAAGGTCGTCTTCGACCGGGGCGAGGAGGGGGTGGGACTGGCCTTCACGCGCCCGATCTCCGTCCCGCCGGAACTCGACGCCCGCGACCGCCAGGCCGCCTGAAGGCCGCGGCCCTCCGCCCGCGCGGATTGCTGCCGCGCCGACCGCAGCCTAGCCTCCGCGCAACAGGACGCGGAGGAATGAATGGCCCGG
Organism: Muricoccus nepalensis; assembly: GCF_006438825.1. Classification (GTDB taxonomy): domain Bacteria; phylum Pseudomonadota; class Alphaproteobacteria; order Acetobacterales; family Acetobacteraceae; genus Roseomonas; species Roseomonas nepalensis. Next base: position 51,148 of record NZ_RCZP01000032.1, on the reverse strand, counting down.
ATCGGCTTCGTTGGCTTGGGCAACATGGGCGCGCCGATGGCCCGCAACCTCGTCCAAGCCGGGCACGCGGTCGCGGTGTTCGACCTCTCGGCGCAAGCCATGGCCCGTGCCGAGGGCGCCGCCGCGGCGGCGTCGGGGGCCGAGGCGGCAAGGGGCGCCGATTTCGTCATCACCATGCTGCCGGCCGGTCAGCACGTGCGCGACGCCTGGCTCGGCACGGGCGGCCTGGCCAAGGCGGCGGCGCCGGAGGCCGTCCTGCTCGACTGCTCCACCATTGATGTCGGCACGGCGCGGGAGGTGGCCGCCGCCGCGGGCAAGCCCTTCCTCGATGCGCCTGTGTCCGGCGGGGTGATGGGCGCGGAGGCCGGTACCCTGACTTTCATGGTGGGCGGCCCGGCCGAGGCCTTTGCCCGCGCCGAGCCGGTCCTTCGCGCCATGGGCCGGACCGTCGTGCACTGCGGGGAGGCCGGGGCGGGGCAGGCGGCCAAGGCCTGCAACAACATGCTGCTGGCGATCAGCATGATCGGCACCTGCGAGGCCTTCGTCCTCGCCGAGAAGCTCGGCCTCTCGCACGAGGCGCTGTTCGAGGTGGCCTCGAAGTCGTCGGGCCAGTGCTGGTCGCTGACCACCTACTGCCCCGTGCCCGGGCCCGTCCCGGGCAGCCCCGCCAACCGCGGGTACCAGCCGGGCTTCGCCGCGGCGCTCATGCTGAAGGACCTGGGGCTGGCCCAGCAGGCGGCGGACGAGACGGGCGCGGCCACCCCCATGGGCGCGCGGGCGCTCGACCTCTACCGGCGCTTCGTGGAGCAGGACGGGGCGGGCCGGGACTTCTCCGGCATCATCGAGATGCTGCGGAGCAGCCCGCCGGGTTGATCGCCGGCCCCCTTCCGCAACTCAGCGGCCCCGCGCCGCTTCTGCTGGCAGCGCAGCCGATCGGCGGAGCCCGGCAGGACGGCCGGGCCTTGGTTGTCGCGGCAGGGGGCGCATGACACTCGACCAGGCTTTGGCCTTCGCGCTGATGGGCGTGACCATCGGCTTCTTTCTCTGGGGACGCTTCGCCTACGACGCCGTGGCCCTGGGAGCCCTGCTGGCGGGCGTCCTCCTCGGTGTCGTGCCGGCAGACAAGGCGTTCGAGGGCTTCTCGGACGACGTCGTGCTGATTGTCGCGGCGGCGCTGGTGATCAGCCAGGCCGTCGCCCGCTCCGGCGCGGTCGAGACAATCCTCCGGCCCATCACGCCCCGCCTGCGCACCGTCTCGGTCCAGGTGCCTGTGCTGGTGGGCGCGACCATGCTGCTCTCGGTCTTCACAAAGAACGTTGGCGCCCTCGCGATCATGATGCCCGTCGCGCTGCAGATCGCCCGCCGCACCGGCACGCCGCCCGCCGCGATGCTCATGCCGATGGCCGCGGCCGCCATGGTGGGCGGGGTCGTCACGCTTGTCGGCACCGCCCCCAACATCATCATGTCCCGCGTGCGGGAGGAGCTGACGGGCACCCCCTTCCACATGTTCGACTACACGCCGGTCGGGCTCGGCGTCTGCGCGGTGGCTCTGCTGTTCCTCTCCGTCGGCTGGAGGCTGCTGCCCGGGGGGCGGCGCGGCGCGGCCTCGATGGAGGCGGCCTTCAACATCAGCCACTACACGCTGGAAGCCCGGCTGCCGGACGAGGGCGAAGCGGTCGGCCTCACGGTGGCCGAGCTGGAGGCGCTCGCGGAGGGCGAGGTGCAGGTCTCGGCCGTCCTGCCGCCGCGCCAGTCGTCTCCGGACGGTGCGGACGAAGCGATGGCGAAAGGGGCCGGAGCCGAGCCGTCGCCCGATCACCCGCTGCCGGCCGGCCAGGCGCTCATCCTCCGGGGCGAGCCGGCCGATCTCGAGCGGCTGGTCGCCCGCGCCGAGCTGATCCTCGCCGAGGACGAGTTCACCCGCGACGACCCCGACACCGACGCCGACGACCAGCAGGTGATGGAGGGGGTGATCACCGGGGACAGCCCCATGGTCGGCCGCACGCCGGCGGCCCTCTCGCTGCGGAACCGCCACGGCCTCTCCCTCCTGGCGGTCAGCCGCCGTGGCGAGCGCCACATCCAGGAGCGCCTCTCGGATCTCCGCTTGCGGGCGGGCGACGTCGTGCTCCTCCGCGGCCTCGCCGCGAGCATGCCGGACAAGATGGGCGAGCTGCGCGTCCTGCCGCTCGCCGAGCGCGACATGGCCCTCGGCCGTGGGCGGCGGTCCTGGATCCCGCTCGCCGTGCTCGCCGCGGCCATGGCCATCGTCGCCGCCGGCCTGCTCCCCATCGCCGTCGCCTTCTTCGGCGCGGTGGTCGCCATGTTCGCGCTGCGCGTCATGTCGGCCCGCGACGCCTACCAGGCGGTGGACTGGCCGGTGGTCGTGCTCCTGGCCGCGCTGATCCCCGTCAGCGGGGCCATCCAGCACACGGGCGGCACGGACCTTCTGGCGGGCTGGCTGACGGGCGCGGTGCAGGGCCTGCCGGGGATGGCCGCGCTCGGCGTGACGATGATGCTCGCCATGGCCGTGACGCCCTTCCTGAACAACGCCGCGACGGTCCTCGTCATGGGGCCGATCGCGGCGACGCTGGCGTCCAAGCTCGGCCTGAACCCCGATCCCTTTCTCATGGCGGTGGCGCTGGGCGCGGCGAGCGACTTCCTCACGCCCATCGGCCACCAGTGCAACACGCTGGTCATGGGGCCGGGCGGCTACCGCTTCGGCGACTACGCCCGCCTGGGCCTGCCACTCTCGATCCTGATGCTGCTGGTGGGCGTCCCGCTGATCGCGCTGTTCTGGCCGCTCGCCCCGCACTAGCCGTCAGCGCCAGCGGCGGTGCATCCAGAGCCACTGCCCGGGGTGCTCGCGCACCCAGCCGGCGATGACGTCGTTGATGACCTGGGTGGCGGCGGGCACATCGATCAGGCCCTCCGCGTCGCGCGGCATCGGGATGGGGTCGGTGAGCTCGAGGCGGAAGCGGCCGCCCTCCAGCCGGATCGCGCGGGCGCCGCGCACCGGGCAATCGAAGCGGCGAGCGAGGTTGGCCAGCAACGGGTTGGCCTGGGCGGGGCGGCCGAGGAAGTCGATGCGCGGGCCGCGGCCGAAGCGCTGGTCCACCACCATGCCGACCACCGCCCCCCGCTGCAGCGCCTTGGCCAGCTTGGTCGGCGCCATCAGCCCGGCGGGGATGAGCTCCCCCATGGCGCCCTTCCGCAGCGCGAGGATGGCCTCCGCGATCGGCCGGCTGTTCGGCGTCCGATAGAGCACGGCGGCGTCCAGCCCGTGCCGCGCCGCGGCCACGGCGGGCAGCTCCCAGTTCGCGAGATGGGCGGCGAAGATGAGGACCGGGCCGCCGCTCTCCCGCAGCTCCTGGAAGCGCGCGTAGGTCGCGTCGTCCACCTCGATCCGGCCGGCCGGGTCGCGCGGCTCCGTCAGGTCCCAGATGCGGTCGATATGGACGTACTCGCAGGCGACGCGGCCGAGATTGTCCCAGGCCTCGTCGGCGATCGCCCGGTGCCAGGCGGCGTCCTTCTCGGGGAAGGCGGCGGCGATGTTCTCCATCGCGATCCGGTGGGCGCCGGTGAAGGGGCCGAGGCGGCGCGCGACGGCCGCGCCGATCCGGGGCGCAAGATCGGGGCCGAGCGCGCGCGGCACGGAGAAGCCGAGCCGGGTGAGGGCCGATAGCGCCGCCTCCGCCGCACCCCCTCCCTTCGCCACGGCTAGATCGTCACCACGATCTTGCCGAAGACGCGCCGGCTCTCGAGACGGTCCAGGCCTTCCGCGAAGTTCTCGAGGGGGATGACGCGGTCGAGCACCGGGGACATGCCGCCGGCCATCTTCGCCAGCCCGTCCGCCACGTTGCGCATGGAGGCGCCGAAGGAACCGAAGATGCGGAGCTGGCGTTGGAAGATCATCATCAGGTTGGTCTCGGCGGAAACGCCCGAGGTGCTGCCGCAGGTCACGAGCCGCCCGCCCATCTTCAGCGCCAGCAGCGAGCCCGCCCAGGTGGTGGCGCCCACGTGCTCGAACACCACGTCCACGCCGCGCTTGCCGGTGACGCGCCGCGCGAAGGAGGCGAAGTTCTTCTCGCTGTAGTTCACGACATGGTCGGCGCCGAGCGCCGCGGCCTTCGCGCATTTCTCGTCGTCGCCGGCCGTCGCGATCACCGTGCAGCCCAGCGCCTTGGCCTCCTTGATGGCCACCGTGCCGATGCCCGATCCCGCGGCCTGGATGAGGATGGTCTCGCCGGGCTGGAGGCGCGCGTTGTCGAACAGCATGTGCTCGACGGTCGAGAAGGTGATGGCGGCGCAGGCGGCGTCGTTGTCGGGAACCGCGTCGGGCACCCGCACCAGCAGGCGCGCCTTCTGGTTCACGTATTCCTGCGCGAAGCCGTCGAGGTGGAAGCCCATCACCCCCGAGACGTTCTCGCAGAGGTTGTCGCGCCCCGCGAGGCAGGCCTCGCAGCGGCCGCAGGTCTGGGCGCCGTAGGGCGCCACGCGGTCGCCGGGCTTCCAGCCCTCCACGCCCTCGCCGAGGGCGACCACCTCGCCCACGGCTTCCGCGCCGACGCAGATCGGCAGCTTGCGCTGGGTGAAGGCCATGCCCCGCCAGCCCCAGACGTCGATGTGGTTCAGCGCGACGGCCCGCATCCGCAGCCGGACCTCGCCGGGGCCGGGAGGCGGGGGCTCGGCGATGTCCTCCAGGCGGAGGTCGCGGTCGCCGTGGAGGCGGAGGGCGCGCATCAGGTGGGTTCCGCGGAAAGGACCAGGCAGACGTTCTGGCCGCCGAAGCCGAAGGAATTGGAGAGGACGTGCCGCACCGTCGCGTCGCGCGCGACGTTGGGCACGACGTCGAGCGTGATGCCGGGGTCGGGCTCGTCGTGGTTGATGGTGGGCGGCAGGCGCTGGTCGCGGATGGTGAGCAGCGAGAAGACGGCCTCCAGCGCGCCGGCGGCCGAGAGGGTGTGCCCGATCATGCTCTTGTTCGAGGAGATCGGCGGCGCGTTCTCCCCGAACACCGCGCGCATGCCGAAATTCTCCATCTTGTCGTTCTCCGGCGTGCCGGTGCCGTGACCGTTGACGTAGGAGATGTCGCCCGGCTCCAGCCCGGCATCGGCGAGCGCGTTCCGCATCGCGCCGACGATGGCACGGCCATCGGGGTTGGAGCGGGTGCGGTGGAAGTTGTCCGCGCGCTCGCCCGCGCCGGAAACGAGGCCGAGGATGGTGGCGCCGCGCGCCTTCGCGGCCTCGTAGTTCTCCAGCACCAGCGCGCCCGCGCCCTCGGACATGACGAAGCCGGCGCGGTTCTTCTCGAAGGGCCGGGAGGCCTTCGCCGGGTCGTCGTTGCGGGTGGAGAGGGCGGAGAGAAGCGAGAAGCGGATCAGCGCCTCGGGCTGCACGGTGCTGTCGGCGCCGAGCGCGACGCAGGCGTCGCACTCGCCGCGCTGGATGGCTTCCACGCCGAGCTGGATGGCGGTGGCGCCGGTGGCGCAGGCGGTGGTGACGGAGATGGGGGCGCCGCGCGTGCCGAAGCGGGCGGCCAGGCGCTCCCCCACGCCGCCGTAGAGGAAGGTCTCGTACACGTCGTGCCGGCCCTCGGCCTGCTTCGTCATCGCGGCGTAGGAGGGATCCCGGGCGCGGCGGGCGAGGTCGAAGCGCGTCGGCCATTCCACCTCCACGGGCGGCATGCCGAGGAAGAGGGGGCCGGGGAAGGCGCCCTTGCTGCCGATGGTGGCCTCGCTCACGGCTTCCTCGATGGCCATGCCGGCGATGCGCTCCACCCGGACGGGGCTGGTGAGGCCTTCGTCGTCCGGCAGGTCCACCGTGCCGGCGATGGTGGTCTTCAGGTGGTCGGTCGGAAATCGCGTGATGCGGCGGATGCCGGACTGGCCGGCCAGCAGGCGCGACCAGCTCTCGGCCACGCCGAAGCCGAGCGAGGTCACGGCGCCGATCCCGGTGACGGCGACGAGGGGACGGCCGAGATGGTCGCGCATGGTCAGGGCTCCGCCCTCGAGACGGTGGCGAGCGCCTCGCCGCGCCACTGGCCGAAGCCGGTGACGAGGATGCGGGAGGGGGCGTCCTCCGGGTCCATCGGCGCGTCGGCGGGGTCCATGGGGGCGTAGAAGCCGCCCCGGTGCAGGGCGAGCGCGGCCAGGGCGACATGGGCGGGGAAGGCGCCCTCCACCCCGTGGCCGATCAGGCTTCCCGGCCGGCGGACGGGGGCGCCGACGCCGCGGAGGAAGGCGTCCTCCTCCGCCCAGGCGCCGGGCGTGCCCGTCGCGCCGGAGATGACGGCGTCCACGCCCCCGGGGGCGACGCGGGCGAGCAGGGCGCGGGCCGCGGCCGTGGCCTCCCCGGGCGCGGCGCGGCGCGCGGCGTCGGTGGCGACGGCATCCAGCCGGGCAAGGACGCGGGCGCCGCGGGAGCGCGCGTGCTCGGCGGTCTCCAGCACCAGGAAGCCCGCCATGCCCCCGAGCACCATGCCCGGCCGCTCGCGCTCGGAGAGCGGCCGGTGCGGTCCCTGCCAGAGGCCGTCCTCGCCGCGGTAGAGCAGCAGGAGGTCCCAGCGCTGCGCCGTCATCGCGCCGCCCACGAGCGCGATGCCGCCGCGGCCTTCGGCGAGGCGGGCATGCGCGATGCGCAGCGCGTCGGCGCCCGCGCTCTCCTCGCCCATGAAGGTGCGGGAGGAACCGGTGACGCCGTGGACGATCGAGATGTTGCCCGCCAGCAGGTTCGAGAGCTGGGCAAGGAAGAGCGTGGGGCGGAGGCCCGTGGCCAGCATCTCGTTCAGGCGCGGGCCGTCGTTCGCCTCGGCCAGTTCGGCGTTCACCTGCTCGTCAAGCGCCAGGTCGCGCTCGCCGCCGCCGGCGGCGACGACCAGGTGCATGTCCTCCACCAGGCCGCGCGCGTCGGCGTCGTCGATGGCCAGCCCCGCGGCGTAGGTGCCCAGGCGCTGCCAGGGCTCCATCTGCCGCTGGTCGCCCTTCTTGGGGATCTGCCGGTCGAGGGTGAGCGGCGGCAGGGGATGCACGGGCCAGGGGGCGTAGGTGTCGTTGTCCACGACCGGCGCGGCGCCGGCCGAGAGGGCGTCCCAATGGGCGTCCGGCCCCTCGCCGAGGGCGGTGACCAGGCCGATGCCCGTGATGACGACGTCCCGGCGCGTCATGCGGCGTATCCGGGAAGGCCGATCCGCGCGGCGTTGGCGCGCATGGCGGCCTCCAGCTCCGGGTTGGGGAAGGGCATCGAGCGCAGCAGGATCTCGGCCTCGGCGATGCGCTTGCCCGCGCTCGTCAGGCGCGCCTCGGTCACGGTGTAGCCCGATCCCTCGTGCGAGATGCGGGCGGTGACGTCGAGCGGCGCGTCGGGGCCCACGAAGGAGCGGAACTTCGCCTCCTTCACCGTCATCAGGAAGGGCATGCGCTCGAAGTTGTTGCGCCCGAGGATGAGCCAGCCGCTCGCCTGCGCCATGGTCTCGACCAGCAGCACGCCGGGCACCAGCGGGTGGCCGGGGAAGTGCCCCTCGAAGACGGGCGACGCCTCGGGCACGCGGCTCTCCACCACGATGGCGTCGCCCTCGAGCGACACCACCCGGTCGATCATCTGGAAGTATTCGAGGCGCATGCGCGCCTCAGCCCGCCTTGGCGGCGACCAGCTCGTCGATGCGGGTCGCGAGGTTCTTCATGACGAAGTAGTGGTCCGCGGGCTTCTCGCCGGCGTTCACCTCCTGCGTCCACTTCTCGACCGGCACCTTGATGCCGAAGGCCTTGTCGATGGCGAAGACGATGTCCAGGAAGTCGAGGCTGTCGATGCCGAGGTCCTCGGTGACGTGGCTGTCCGGCTTGATGCCGTCCCGGGCAACCTCGCTGTTCTCCGCGATGATGTCGGCCACCCGGTCGAAGGTGGGAGTGGTGTCGGCAGCCATGGGACGGTTCCTGGTCGGGCGCGGACCCCGCCGCGCCGGGCGCCGGGCAGGGAAGGGGTCTCGGGTGATCGGCGCGGGTGATGGACCGGAATCGGGTCCGAAGTCCAGGGGCGGGGCCGGTCAGGGCCGCGCCGGTCCCTCCGGGGCCGCGGGGGCGAGGAGCCCCAGCGCCCGGTCCAGCAGCAGCGCGAGCCAGGCGGTGAAGATCGCCCCCTGCAGCACGTAGGAGGGATTGGCGTTGGCCAGGCCCGTCACGATCGGCGTGCCGAGGCAGCGCGTCCCCGCGATGGCGCCGACCGCCGTGGTGGCGACCGAGAGCGTGACGGCCACCCGCAGCCCCGCGAGCATCACGGGCCGGGCAAGGGGCAGCTCCACGTCCCGCAGCCGCTGCCAGCCGGAGAGGCCGAGGCCGCGCGCCGCCTCGACGGCGCCGGGCGGCACGGAATCCAGCCCCGAGACGGTGGCGCGCAGCACCGGAAGCGCCGCGTAGAGGACGAGCGCCAGCAGCGTGGGCGCGGCGCCGAAGCCGAGCAGCGGCAGGGCCAGCGCGATGGCGGCTACCGGCGGGATGCTCTGGGCGAGCGAGAAGACGGCGTCCAGCAGCGGGCGCAGCCGCCGCCCGCCCGCGCGGGTGGCGAGCACGCCCGCGGGAACGCCGATGAGGGCCGCGAGGGCGACCGCCCCGAGCGACAGGGCGAGGTGCCAGCCCAGCAGCGAGAGCCAGGGGTCCTGCAGGTAGGTCGGCCGCGCGACCTCCGGGAAAAGGGCGCGCCAGAGCGCCTCGGCTTGCGGGGCGGCCAGGAGGGCGGCGAGGAAGGCCACGGCCTCGGCGCCGAGGCGAAGGGCGCGGCGCGTCACGGGGCCGAATGGCCGAGGAGGCCCGCCACGGTCAGGTGGCGCGGCGGGTCCCCCTCCAGCGCCAAGCAGCCGGTCCCGTGCTCGAGCATGAGGAGGAGCGCGTCGCTCAGCCGGGCGCCGGCCGGCAGAAGGGGCGCCCCCGGCGCGGGGCCGGGCGCCGCGGCGGCGGCGGCGTCGAGGGCCGCGAGGCGGTGGAAGGCGAGGGCGCCGGCCCGCACCATCCGGCGCACCACGTCGGGCGCGCCCGGGCCGAAGACCTCCGCGGGCACCCCCTCGGCGACCAGCCGTCCCCCCGCCATGACGGCGACGCGGCTGGCCAGGGCGAGCGCCTCCTCCACATCGTGGGTCACCAAGAGGATCGTCTTGCCCGTCTCCGCGTGGATGCGGCGCAGGGCGGCCTGCAGCTCGCGGCGCGTGCCCGGGTCGAGCGCGGAGAAGGGCTCGTCCATCAGCAGGACGGGCGGGTCCGCCGCCAGGGCGCGGGCAAGGCCCACGCGCTGCGCCTGGCCCCCGGACAGGGTCGCCGGCGGGCGGTCCCGGTAGGCGCGGGGCTCCAGCCCGACCATCGCCAGCAGGGCGTCCACCCGTGCCTCGATGCGCGCGCGGTCCCAGCCGAGCAGGCGGGGCACGGTGGCCACGTTCTCGGCGACGCTGCGGTGGGGAAAGAGCCCGACGGACTGGATGACGTAGCCGATCCCGCGGCGAAGAGCCTGCGGGTCGATCGCGGCCACGTCCCGGCCCTGGAGGGTCACGCGGCCGGCGCTCGGCTCGACCAAGCGGTTGACCGTGCGAAGAAGGGTGGACTTGCCCGAGCCGCTCTCGCCGAGCAGGACGCAGAGGGCGCCGGACGGCACCTCCAGGCTGACCTCCCGCAGCGCCTCGACCGCGCCGTAGCGGTGGGAGACGGCCTCGAAGGCGATCATGGCGCGACCCGCCGCGCGAGAAGCGCCAGCCCGGCGTCGACGGCCAGCGACAGCGCGAGGATGGGGAAGACTCCGAGGAGGATGAGGTCGGTGGCCAGCTGCCCGATGCCCTGGAACACGAGGGTTCCCAGCCCGCCGCCGCCGACCAGGGCGGCCAGGGTGGACAGCCCCACCGCCTGCACGGAAGCCAGCCGCAGCGCCCCCAGCATGACCCCCGCCCCCAGCGGCAGCCGCACCCCGAGGAGCACGCCCCGGGGCGAGAGGCCCTGCCCGCGCGCGGCCTCGAGGAGGTCGTCCGGCGCCACGCGAAGGCCCGAGAGGATCCCCCCAGCCAGCGGGAGCACGAGATAGGCCGCGATCCCGATCACGGCCGGGGCGGGGCCAATGCCGCCCAGCCCCATAGCGCGCAGCGCGGGGAAGGCGGTGGCCAGGGCGGCGAGCGGGGCGATCAGTAGGCCGAAGAGGGCGATCGAGGGAACCACCTGGATGCCCGAGGCGATGGCCAGGAAGGCGCCCTCCAGCCGCGGGCGGACGAAGGCCAGCGCCGAGAGCGGGACGGCGACCAGCAGGGCGAGGAGGAGCGAGGCGAGGGAGAGGCCGAGATGGCCCGCGATGGCGCCCCGGAGGTCGGCGGCACGCCCGGCCATCTCCCGGGCGAGGGAGAGGGAGTCGAACACCCCGGCGGCGCCCAGGGCCGCCAGCCCCAGCAGCGCGCCGAGCAGGGGCAGCGCCGGGGTGCCGCCGCGGACGACCGCCGCGGCGGCCAGGGCGAGGGCGAGCAGCAGCAGGCCCAGCCAAGCCCCCGCGGCCGGCGCCGCCCGGGCCACGGTGCTCCCGGCGGGCAGGGCGGCCGCGGTGCCGAGCCCGACCGTCGCGGCCAGGGCGAGGACCGCGCCGATGGCCGCCGCCTCGGCCAGCCAGAAAGGCCGGGGCCGCCAGGCGGCCAGGAGAAGCACGAGGCCGGAGAGATGGAACAGCACGAGGGCCGCGAGGACGGGCGCGCTCCCGGGCAGCGAGGCCGCCCGCGGCGAGACCAGCCGGTTCGGGGCGACCGAGATCCAGCCGAGCAGAAGCGGCGCCAGGATGGCCGCCAGGGCCAGGGGCGCGAGGGCGGGCGCGCCCGCGAGGCGCCCGGCCGGGCAGTGGGGGGAGGGCACCGCGCCGCGTTCAGCCGGCCTGCCCGACGCGGCGAAGGTGCTCCTGGGCGACGTCGCGGAGCGGGCGGCCCTCCACCACGATGGCGGCGTTCAGCGCCTGCAACCGCTCGAGCGTGAGCGCCGCGAAGGCGGGCGCGAGCCAGGCCTGCAGGTCGGGCAGCCCCCGCGCCACCTCGCCGCGCGCGCAGGGCGCGGGCTGGTAGACGATCTGCGCGCCGCGGGTGTCCTCCAGCACGCGGAGCGAGAGGGCGGAGATCGCGCCGTCCGTGCCGTAGACCATCGCCGCGTTCACCCCGCTGAGGCCTTCCCCTGCCGCCCGCATGGTGACCGCCGTGTCGCCGCCCGGCAGCACGAGAAGCTGCGCGGGCGAGAGGGTGAAGCCGTAGGCGCGCTGGAAGGCGGGGAGGGCGGCCGGGCTCTCCACGAACTCGGCGGAGGCGGCGAGCTTGAAGGCGCCGCCGCCCGCGAGGTGCCGGGCCAGGTCCTCCAGGCTGTGAAGGTTTGCCCGCGCGGCCAGGTCGCCGCGAACGGCGATGGCCCAGGTGTTGTTCGCGGGGGCGGGGCGGAGCCAGGCGATGTCGTTCCGCTCGGCGTCGAGCGCCCGCACGCGCTCATAGGCGGTCTCGGCGCGCTTCCAGGCGGGGTCGTCCTCCTGCTGGAAGAAGAAGGCGCCGTTGCCCGTGTATTCCGGGTAGAGGTCCACCTCCCCGGCCAGGATGGCCTGGCGGAGGATGCGGGTGGGGCCGAGCTGCAGGCGCGGGCGCACGGCCACCCCGCGCGCCTCCAGCACGGAGGCGATGATCTGCCCGAGCAGAGCGCCCTCCGTGTCGAGCTTGGAGGCGACGGTGACCGGGCGGCCCTCCCGCGCCCCGCTTCCCTGGGCGCGCGCCGGCCGGGCGGAAAGGGCGGGCAGGGCCAGGGCGGAGCCCAGCAGGAGGCGGCGTGTCGGCGTCGCGGGCATGCCCGGTGTCTCCCCTCGCCGGTCGGCCGGCCTGTCCTCGGAACGACAGAGCGGCCGGAACGGCGGGGCGAGCCTCCGCCACCTCGCCGGGATTTGCAAAGCGCTAGGCAATCATGGACCGGATGCGCGCGGCCAGCCCCTCGATGGCGAAGGGCTTCGTGATCAGCTCCATCCCGGGCTCGAGGAAGCCGGCGTCGACCGCCGCGTTCTCGGCATAGCCCGTCATGAAGAGCACCCTCAGCCCCGGGCGGTGCCGGCGCGCGGCGTCCGCCAGCTGGCGCCCGTTCAGCCCGGGCAGGCCGACATCGGTCACCAGCAGGTCGATGCGCGCGCGGGATTCCAGGATCTGCAGCGCGGCCGGCCCGTCGGCCGCCTGGAGGGCGCGGTAGCCGAGCTCGGCGAGCACCTCGACCACGAGGTCGCGCACCACCGTCTCGTCCTCGACGACGAGGACCACCTCCCCGTTCTCGGTGCCCCGCGCCGAGGCGGCGGCGGGCGCGGCCTCCTCGGCCTCGGTGCCGTCCTCGCGGTGGCGGGGCAGGTAGATCTGCACCGTCGTGCCCCGCCCGGCCACCGAGACGATCCTCGCGTGGCCGTTCGACTGGCGTGCGAAGCCGTAGACCATGGAAAGCCCGAGCCCCGTGCCCTGACCGATCGGCTTGGTCGTGAAGAAGGGCTCGAAGGCGCGCTCGACCGTGCCGGGATCCATCCCGGTGCCCGTGTCGGAGACGAGGATGCGGATGTAGTCGCCGGGCGGGACGTCGAGGGCGGAGGCGTCCTTGCCCGGTTCGACCCGGGCGTTCCCGGTCTCGATCGTCAGCCGCCCGCCGTCCGGCATGGCGTCCCGCGCGTTGATCGAGAGGTTGAGGACCGCGCTCTCGAGCTGGTGCGGGTCGCAGAGGGTGCGCCAGAGGCCCTCGGTGGCGACGATCCGGAGACGGATGCTCTCCCCGATGGTCCGGCGCAGCAGCTCCTCCATGGAGGTGACGAGCTCGTTCGCGTCGACCGGCTTGGGCGCGAGTGGCTGGCGGCGCGAGAAGGCGAGGAGGCGATGGGTGAGGGCGGCCGCCCGGTTGGCCGAGGCGGTGGCGGCCGCGACGTAGCGCCCGACATCCTCCGGACGCCCCGCGGCAAGGCGCCGCTGCATGAGCTCGAGGCTGCCGATGACGCCGGTGAGCAGGTTGTTGAAGTCGTGGGCCAGCCCCCCGGTGAGCTGCCCCACCGCCTCCATCTTCTGCGCCTGGCGAAGCGCGGCCTCGGTGGAGCGCAGCGCCTCCGCGGCCTCCTTCTCCGCCTGCGTATCGCGGCCGACGGCGTGGATGAAGCTCTCGTCCGGCACCGCGGTCCAGGAGATCCAGCGGTAGCCGCCGTCCTTGCACCGGTAGCGGTTCTCGAAGCGCAGCGTGGTCAGGCCGTTGGCGAGCCGGCACGCCTCCTCGCGCGTCCCCTCGATGTCGTCCGGGTGCACGAGGCTCAGGAAGTCGTGCCCGAGCAGTTCCCCCTCCGACCAGCCGAGCAGGGTTGTCCAGGCAGGGTTCACCGCCTCGATCCGCCCGTCGAAGGCGGCGACGAGCATGATGTCGGTCGAGAGCCGCCACATGCGGTCGCGGTCGCGCGTGCGCTCGGCGACGCGCGCCTCCAGGTCCTCGCGCGACCGGGCGAGGGTCTCGCGCGCCTCGACGATCTCCTGGATGTCGCTGCACACGCCGATCCAGCGCCGCGCCGCGCCGTCCTCGCCCAGCATGGGCTGGGCCCGGGCGAGCCACCAGCGATAGGCGCCGTCGGCACGGCGGAGCCGGTACTCGACCTCGTAGGGCGTGCCGGTGGCGATGCTCTCGGCCCAGCGCGCGCCGGCGGTGGCGCGGTCGTCTGGATGAACGAAGATCGCCCAGTTCCGGCCGAGCACCTCGCCGGGGAGGGTTCCCGAATACTCGTGCCAGCGCCGGCTGCTGTAGTTGATCGCGCCCTCCGCGTCCGCCGTCCAGACGAAGCCGGGCACGGCCTCCGCCGCCTCCCGCAGGCTCTGCTCGCTGAGGGCGAGCGCCCGCTCCGCCTCGCGCTGCGCCGTGCGGTCGCGGAGGACCTTCACGAAGCCGACCAGGGTGCCGGCATCGTCCCGCAGCGGCGTCATCTCCCCGCTCGCCCAGAACGGCTCCCCCGTCGAGCGGAGGTGCCAGCCCTCGTCAGGGGAGAAGCCCTGCTCGAGCACCTCGCGCCGCTCCGCGTCCAGCCGGTTCGCGCGCAGGTCCTCGGGGGTGAGAAGGCGGTCGGCGGTGTCGCCGAGCATCTCGTCCTCCGTCCAGCCGAAGGTGCGGCGCGCGCCCTCGTTCCAGCGGGTGATCCGTCCCTCCACGTCCGTCACGATGATGGCGTGGTCGGTGACGCTGTCGAAGATCTGGTGGGCCAGGGCCTCGCTGTCGCGCAGCGCGCGGGTCGAGAGCACCTGTCGCGTGGTCTCCATCACCGGGCAGAAGAAGCCCTCGACCACCCCGCCCTCCCCGCGGATGGGGGTGTAGGAGAAGGCGAAATGCGCCTCCTCGCGGTAGCCGTTGCGCTGCACGACGAGCATGATGTCGTCCATGTGGACGGACCGGCCCGCCTCGACCTCCTGGACCAAGGGGGCGAGGTCCGCCGCGATCTCCGCCCAGACCTCCATCAGCCCGGCCCCGAGGGCCGCCGGGTGCTTGGCGCCCAGGATCTCCGCGTAGCCGTCGTTGTAGAGAAGGGTCCGCGCGCGTCCCCAGCCCACGAACATCGCGTGCTGGGAGCCCAGCATCACGCCCACGAGGGTCTTCAGGGACGGCGGCCAGGACTCCGGCGGACCGAGCGGCGTCGCGCCCCAGTCATGCGCGCGTAGGAGGGCCCCGAGGCTTCCCCCGCCCGACAGGAAGCTCAGCATACGGCGATCATCAAGGAACGGGGTGCCCGGTCCGCCGGCAGGCCACGGGGGGGCGGGCCGGAAGGCGGGCGGCCGCGTGTCGCGTCAGAGCGGAGGGCTGCATTGCCGGGCAGAAAAGCGCCAGGACGCGCGCGGTTGCAACCCCTCCCCCGAAAGCGCCGCGGGTCCGTCGGGGTGGGGGCGGTCGCCCTGGTGCGGGTGGTCGGGCTCGAACCGACACTCCGTTGCCGGAAACGGATTTTGAGTCCGTCGCGTCTACCGTTCCGCCACACCCGCGGGGCTGGCCTCGGCCAGGGCGCTGGATGCCACGGCCGACCCCGCCTCGTCCAGCCGTGCGGCACGGCCCGCCGGCGCCTCGGCCTCCGCCGTCTGGAAGGCGGCGGGGGAGGTGACCTCGAGCATCTCCAGGTCGTCGGAATGCGCGACCTCGCGGTGCCGGACGCCCGGGGGCTGGATCACGCTGTCGCCGCGCTCCAGCAGCACCTCGCCGATATCCTCGTACTCGAAGCGCACCCAGCCCTGCAGGACCAGGACGAGCTGGAAGCCGAGGTCGTGGGTGTGCCAGGCGGGCTTGGGGCCCTCGCCCGGCACGGCGCGGATGATGTGGGCCGCGTGCCCGCCCCCCGTGGCCTCGCGCGCGCCGAGGTCGCGATAGGCGAAGAAGCCGCGCAGCCCCGCGTCGTAGGTCGCGCCGGTTGCCTTGCTGACGGTGGTCCGCACCCCTGTCTCCCCCCTCGGCCGTGTTGCCGCCATGCGCCCGGCGGGGCTTGCCCGGTCAGGGGCCGGGCGCCAGCCTGGGTGGAAGATGAGCACCCCCACGAGCACCCGGCAACACGCGACGGCCGTCGCCCTCCTCGCCGCGGCGGCGCCCCTGGCGGCGCTGGCCTCGGAGCGCTTCCTGGGCATGGCGCCCTGCGCGCTCTGCCTCTGGCAGCGCTGGCCCTACTGGGCGGCGGCGGTGCTGGCCGCGCTGGCCGCCACCCTCCGCTCGCGGCCTCTCCTCCTGCTGGCGGGGATCGCGGTGCTCGCCTCGGGCGCGATCGCCGGCCTGCATGTCGGCGTGGAGCAGGGCTGGTGGCCAAGCCCGCTCCCCTCCTGCGCGGCGCCGACGGCCGGCGCGGGGCAATCGGTGGACGACCTCCTGCGCGGCCTGGCCGCGCGCCCGGCCAAGCCCTGCGACGCCGCCGCCTACCTCGTCCCGGGCCTGCCGGTCTCGATGGCCGCGATGAACCTCCTCTACGCGCTTGCCCTCGGCGCCGTCGCGCTTAACTGGTCCCGTAGAGGAGCCCGATAATGAGCCAGGCAGGCAGCGGAACGGCGGGGCGCGGCACGCTGGAGGGACGCCTGCCGGGCGACCCGACGCCGCGCGACTACGTGGCGCGGACGATCCGCGTGGACCACGCCGGCGAGTACGGCGCCAAGCGGATCTACGAGGGCCAACTCGCCGTGCTCGGCCGCACGAAGTACGGGCCGGTGCTCGAGCACATGAAGGCGCAGGAGCAGGTCCATCTCGACACCTTCACCGACCTGATTGGCCGGCGCCGCGTGCGGCCGACGGCGCTGCTGCCGATCTGGCACGTCGCCGGCTTCGCGCTGGGCGCAGCGACCGCGCTGATCGGCCACCGCGGCGCCATGGCCTGCACCGTCGCGGTGGAGGAGGCGATCGACGAGCACTACGCCGCCCAGCACGCGACCCTCGGCGACGACGAGGCGCCGCTCCGCGACAAGATCGAGCGCTTCCGCCAGGAGGAGCTCGAGCACCGCGACATCGGCCTCGAGAACGAGGCGGAGCTGGCCCCGGCCTACAAGCTGCTCTCCCGCGTCATCAAGGCCGGCTGCAAGGTAGCGATCAAGGTGAGCGAGCGCATCTGACGCCCGCGCCGCGGTCTCACGTCCGGTAGGCGGGGCCGAGAAGGACCGGCGGCGGCAGCGGCGCGCGCCGCGGGGGCGGCGGCGGGCTGGCGGCGGGGAGGGGGAGCGCCGGCTCGGCGGACCCAGGCCCCACCCCCGGCGGTTGCCCCGATAGCGCCCCGAGCAGCCGCATGGTCACGGCGAGCAGCGGGTCCCGCGCTCCGTTCCGCGGCTCCACCGTCTCCGGCGCCACGACGGTGACCACGAAGACGCGCCGCTCCAGCATGGCGGCGCAGCCGAGCTGCCGGCGCGGTATCTCGCCCCGCACCTGCACGTCGAGGCAGCGCGCGGCGGGGCCGGCCTCCGCCACGCGGGCGCCGAAGTGGCGGAGCGTCGCGTTCTCGCGGCGGGAGGCGGCGTCCACGATGGTCGCGCGGGCGAAGACCTCCACGGCCGCGCTCACCTCCGGCCCGTCCTCCCCGTCCCGTGCGTCGCCGCGCGCGGTCGGCGGCAGGGCGTGGATGGAGGCCGAGGCGCGGTTGGGGTTGGCGAAGCGGGCGACGAGCCCTGAGCCGGCCGTCTCGTCCGGGCGCGTCTTGTGGAAGCCCGCGATCTCGTCCGGCAGCCGGTCGAAGGCGCCGGCGGTGGTCAGCCCCGGCGCGCTGCGCGCGCTGCAGGCCCCGAGCAGGAGCAAGGCGAGGAGCAGGAGGGCCCTGGACGGCATGCCCGCCTTGTAGCCCGCCCGGTGCCCGGGGGCCAGAACGCGGTGCGGCCTCAGTTCTCCAGCTCGCTGTCCCAGTAGAGGTAGTCGCGCCAGCTCTCGTGGAGATGGTTCGGCGGGAAGCCGCGCCCGTTCTCCTGAAGCTCCCAGGAGGTGGGCTGCCGCGGAGGGTGGCGGGGGTGCATCCCGATCTCCCGCGGCAGCTTCGAGCCCTTGCGCAGGTTGCAGGGCCCGCAGGCGGCGACGACGTTCTCCCAGGTCGTGCGGCCGCCGCGGCTGCGGGGGATGACGTGGTCGAAGGTGAGGTCCGGCGCCGGCCGGTCGGCGCCGCAGTACTGGCAGGCGAAGCGGTCGCGCAGGAAGACGTTGAAGCGGGTGAAGGCCGGGCGCCGGGCGGCGGGGATGTACTCCTTCAGCGCGATGACGCTCGGCAGGCGCATCGTGAGGCTCGTGGAGTGCACCTCGGTCTCGTACTCGTTCAGCACCGAGACCCGGTCGAGGAAGACGGCCTTCACCGCGTCCTGCCAGGACCAGATCGAGAGCGGGAAGTAGGAGAGCGGCCGGAAGTCGGCGTTCAGCACCAGGGCCGGGAAGCCACGCCCGCCGGGGGACGCGAAGGAGGGGACCTCACCCAAATCACCGCCAAGCTGGGTACCGTCTGGCACGCGCTGCTCCCTACCGGGGGCGCGGCTACACCAGCTCTGGGGCTCCGCCGGGCGGTCGGGCCCCAGATCAAGTGGCGCCGCCCCGAACAGCGGGGAGGATGGCAGGGGGCCGCAAGGGGTGCAACTCACCCGCCTTCGGCTTCACGGGAGCGTCACGCCCTGAGCCCGGCATGAGGGCGCCGGGCCGCGTTTTCAGGCTGGGGGGAGCCCCGCCGCGGCCCGCTGGAGGAAGAGGGCGCCCGCCGCCAGGCCCGCGTCGTCGATCCCGTGCCCGAGTCGCGGGGAGTAGACCGCCTCCACCGGCACGCCCGCGTCGCGCAGCTCGCGTTCCGCCATCCGGCTCCCGGCCACCGGCACGACCTCGTCGACCTCGCCGTGCACCAGCAGCACCGGCGGGCGGCCCCGGATCTCGGCGCCGAGCGTGGCCGGCGCCAGGAGGATGCCGGAATAGGCGAGGATGGCGGCCGGTGGGGTGGCGCGGCGCAGGCCGCAGAAGAGCGCCGTCATCGCGCCCTGGCTGAAGCCCATCAGCATGGCATGGGTCTCGGGCAGGCCGGCCGCCGCGCACTCGCGCGCGATCATGGCGTCCACGGCGGGGAAGGCGGCGCGCACGCCGGCCTCCATCCGCGCGGGGTCGCGGTCGGTCAGGGCGAACCATTGGCGACCGAAGGGCGCGCCCTCGTAAGGGGTGGGCGCGTGCGGCGCGATGAACAGGGCCTCCGGCACCGCCCGAGACCATTGGGGCGCGAGGTCGATCAGGTCGTTCCCGTCCGCGCCCAAGCCGTGCAGCAGGAAGACGACCTGCCGTGCCGCTCCCTTCGAGGCGGGGCCCCAGCGCGGCCCGTCCAGGGCCGGTCCGATCGGATCAGGCATGATGCTTCCCTTGCGTGTCGCCCCCGGCTAACCCGTGCGGCGCGATGGCAGCAAGCCCCGTCACCACCCGCTTCGCGCCGAGCCCGACGGGCTTCCTCCACCTTGGCCACGCCCATTCCGCCCTCCTCGCCTGGCGCGCGGCGCGCGAGGCGGGCGGGCGCTTCCTCCTGCGGATCGAGGACATCGACCGCGCGCGATGCCGGCCCGAGTACACGGCGGCCATCCTCGAGGACCTCGCCTGGATCGGCCTCGACTGGGACGGTCCCGTCCGCGTGCAGTCCGAGCACTTTCCCGCCTACCGCGCCGTGCTGGACGGCCTGTCGCGGCGGGGCCTCCTCTATCCCTGCTTCTGCACGCGCGCGGAGATCGCGCGCGAGGTGGCCGCGATCGGCGCCGCGCCGCACGGGCCCGACGGCCCCCTCTATCCCGGCACCTGCCGCCGCCTGCCGGCCGAGCTCCGTGCCGCGCGCCTGGCCGCCGGGGATTCCTACGCGCTCCGCCTCGACATGGCCGGGGCCCTGGCGGCGGTCGGGGAGCCGCTGTTCTTCGAGGAGAGGGGGGAGGGACGCCTGCGCTGCGACCCCGCGTCCTTCGGCGACGTGGTGCTCGCCCGCAAGGACACGCCCGCCTCCTACCACCTCTGCGTCACCCACGACGACGCCCTGCAGGGCGTGACCCTGGTGACCCGCGGGGAGGACCTGAAGGCGGCGACGAGCCTGCACCGCCTGCTGCAGGCGCTGATGGACTGGCCGGCGCCGGCCTACCGCCACCATCCCCTGCTTCGCGGGCCGGACGGGCGGCGCCTGGCGAAGCGGGACGGGGCGGTGGCGATCCGCGCGATGCGGGCCGAGGGCCTCGACGCCGCGGCCGTGCGAAGTGCCGCGGCGGGCGGCGGATAGCGGGCCCGCGCCGCCCCCTCCGGCGACGCAGGCCCCAGGAGCTTACAGCAGCGCCTCCCCCCGCAGCACCGGCACGCAGCCGCCGCCCACCGTCGCGCGGATCCCCTCCGGGTCCCGCCGCGCGGTGGTGCGCAGCAGGCTCGGGCGGCCCATCTCCACGCCCTGGACGATGTCGAGGGCGGCCTCCTGCCCGCCGGACAGGTGCAGCAGGAAGCCGGCCAGCGGCGTCGCGGCGCTGCCGGTCGCCGGGTCCTCGGGCGTGCCGGAGAGCGGGGCGAACATGCGGGCGCGCAGGCCATCCCCCTCGCGGCGGTAGAGATAGAGCGAGAGCATCCCGCCGAGCGCCGCCGGGTGCTCCGCGACCGCGCGGCGGAAGGCGGCGAGGTCGGGCGCGGCCGCGGCCAGGCCGGCCGGGGTGACCTCGACCATCAGGCGGTGGTTGCCCCCGTCCGAGGCCAGGGTGGGCGGGTGGCGCTCCGTGAGGATCTCCTCCGCCCCGATCCCCGCGCAGGCGGCGGCGAGGGCGGCGGGCAGGGTGGCGCCGACCTTGAGCGCCTGCGGGGCGCTGATCGTCGCGCCCTGCCCGTCGGGGGCAATGCGGACCTCCACCAGCCCCGCGATCTGCTCGAAGCGCAGCAGCCCGCCGGCGGCGCGCCCGGCGAGGACGAAGCCCGTGCCGACATTCGGGTGGCCGGCGAAGGGCATCTCGGCCGTGCGGTTGAAGATGCGGACGCGCGCGGTGTTGGCGGGGTCCTCGGGCGGTAGCACGAAGGTGGTCTCGCTGAGGTTGAACTCGGCGGCGAGGGCCTGCATCTCGCCGTCCGACAGGCCGCGCGCGTCGGGAAAGACCGCCAGAGGGTTGCCGCCGAAGCGGCGGTCGGTGAAGACGTCGACGGTGACGAAGGGGAAGCTGCGCATGGCGCGATCCTGGCGCGCCGCCCGGCCCGGCGTAAGGGGCGGCCTCAGCCGAACAGGAGCCGGTGGGCCAGCCGCCCGGGGATGAGGATGGCGGCCGCCCCCGCCACGTAGAGGCTGCCGCCGGCGATCAGCATCAGCCGCCGGTGGGACGCGATGCGCCCGTGCCGCGCCTGGTGGACCGCCCGCGCGACGGTCAGCAGCAGGGCGATGGCCAGGACATGCAGCGGCGAGGGGCCGTGGCGCGCCACGAAAAGGGCGCTGAGCGCCGCGCCGATGAGGCCGGCGGCCGCCAGCCTTCCCCAGAGGCGATGCCCCCACCCGCCAAGCTTGGGCAGGAAGAGCGCGATCGGCACCGTCAGCATGGCAAGCGAGGAGAAGGCGAGATGGGCAAGAACGGGAATGGGCATGGAACCCGGGCTCCGCTATGTGAACGACGTTAACTTAGCGGGTATGTAATCAGTGTCAACATCTGATCGGCCCTACCATCACGGGGACCTGCTGGCGGCGCTCCTCTCGGCCGCCGAGACGCTCCTGGACGAGGGCGGGGACGGCGCGCTCTCGCTCCGGGAGGTGGCGCGGCGGGCCGGGGTCTCGCCGGCGGCCGCCTACCGCCACGTGCCGGACAAGGAGGCGCTGCTCGCCCGGCTGGCCGCGCGCGGCTTCGCGGCCTTCGGCGAGGCGCTCGGCCGCGCCGCCGCCGAGGCGCCGGGCTCGGCGCTGGACGCGATGGGCGTCGCCTATGTGGAGTTCGCGCTGGCCCGGCCGGCGCGCTTCCGCCTCATGTTCGGGCCGCTCACCGCGCGTGCGACGGACGAGGTGCTGGGAGCCGCTCGGCGCGAGGCCTTCGCGGTGCTCTCGGGCGTCGCGGGCTCGCGCGCGGCCTCGCTGCGGGCCTGGGGGCTGGTGCACGGCCTGGCCATGCTGCTGCTCGACGGCGCCCTGCCGTCGGACGACCCCGTCGCGCTGGTGAAGGAGGTGCTGGGCGTGACCGGCGCCTGACGGCGCCCCGCCAAGCCATCAGGCGTCTTCGCCTCGGGGCGGCTTCTGCCATCCGCCTCGCGGGCGCGCCCGGAAGGGACCGGCAGGCGCCTCAGGGCGCCGGCGGCGCCACGGCGGCATCGCCCTGGCCGCTTGCGGCGAGGGCCCGGGCGACGAAGCCGGACCGCTTCATCTCCTCCACGAAGGCGTGCACGAAGGGCAGCCCGGCCTCGCGGCCCGCGGGAATGCCAACGGCTTGCTCGATCACCATGAAGCGGCCGGGAATGACCCGCACCGCCGGATGCGTGCGCGCGTATTCCACCAGCGGCTGGGTCACCCCGGCCGCGGCCTCCAGGCGGTCGCGGAGGAAGAGCTCGATGGCCTCCGGCGAGCTCGGCGCGCGCACCAGCTCGGCCTGGCGCAGCGCGCGCGTGAGGAACAGGTCGTAGGCGCTGCCGCGGCCGACCGCGACGCGGGTGCCGGGACGGTCCACCTCCTCCACGCTTTGCAGCGGAGAGGCGGCGCGGACCATGTAGGTTCCCTCGATGACGACGTAGGGCGCGGTGAAGAGGATGCCCTGGGCGCGCACGGGGTCGCGGGCGAGGAAGGCGACGTCCCAGGCGCCCTGCTTGCCGGCATCCGTTACCTTCCCCGCGCTGTCGAAGGTCAGGAAGGTGACCGGCACGCCCAGGCGCCGCGCAAGCTCAGCCGCCAGCTCGGCGGAGACGCCACGCGGGGCCCCCGTCGCCGGGTCGGGCTGGGCGAGGACCGTGTTGCCGAAGTTGATCGCCGCCCGCAGCGCGCCGCTGGGCGCGAGGGTCGCCACCACCTCCCGCGGCGCCGGCTGGGCGCCGGCGGGCGCGGCCGATACTAGAAGGCCGACGAGGGCCGCGGCGACAGCAGAGCGCCGGGGCAGCTTGCGTGTCATGAGCCGCGCTTCCTCCTGTTTCCGGCAGGCTAGCACGCGCCCGCCGCGCCGGAAGGCGGCGCCGGTCAGCCGGCCGCCTGCGGCTGGATCCCCGCGCGCCGCGCGGCGTCGCCCCACTTCTCCATCTCCGCGCCCACGAAGCGCCGCGTCTCCTCGGGCGTGGAGCGCACGACCTCGGCGCCGAGGGCCGCGTGCCGCGCGGCGATCTCGGGGCGCAGGACGGCCGAGCCGCAATCGGCCGAGATCTTGGCGAGGAGCGGCGCGGGGATGTTAGCGGGGCCGATCACCATGCCCCAGGTCGAGGCCTCGAAGCCCGGCATGAAGGCCTCGCCGAGGGTGGGCACGTCCGGAAGCTGGGGGGCGCGGGCCGCGCCGGTGGTCGCCAGGGCCTTGAAGGAGCCGGACTGGATATGGGCGAGGGCGGCCGGCACCGTGTCGAACATGATGTCCACCCGCCCCGCCATGAGGTCGGGATGCGCCTGGGTGGAGCCCCGGTAGGGAACATAGGTCAGCTCGACCCCCGCGCGCTGCGCGAAGAGCACCGGCGCCAGGCGCACCACCCCTCCCGTCCCGGCGAAGGTCACGTGGCCGGCGGGCCTGGACTTGGCGAGGGCGACGAGCTCCGCCGCGCTGGAGGGGCCGAAGTCCTTGCCCGCGCAGAGCACGAGCGGCGTCCGCGTCGTCAGCGTGACGAAGGAGAAGTCGCGCATCGTGTCGTAGGGCAGGCGGTAGAAGGCGGCGTTGACGGGGTGCCCGACGGAGACGAGGCCGAGGGTCTGCCCGTCCGGCGCCGACTTCGCGACGACATCCGTGCCGATGATGCCGTCGGCCCCTGCGCGGTTCTCCACCGGCACGGGCTGGCCCCAGGCGGCGGCGAGCGGCTCGGCGATGAGGCGCGCGGTGATGTCGGAGACGCCGCCCGGGGTGTAGGGAACGATCATCCGGACGGGGCGGCTGGGAAACCCACCCTGCGCGCGGGCGGTGCGGACGGCGAGCAGCGCGGGCGCGGCGAGCAGCGGCGCGGCCAGGGCGGCGCGGCGGGTGATGTCCATGGTCTTCCTCCCTCCCGCCGCTCCGGCGGCGTGGCGGGAGAGGCTGCCCCCGGCGGCCCCGGGGCGCAACGCTCCGGGCGCGGGGAGGGGCGGCGCGCCGTCCCGGCGCCTCAGGGCAGCAGGGCGTCGACCGCGGCGGCCAGGGCGATGTCCCGCTCGCTCAGCCCGCCGGCGTCGTGGGTGGTCAGCGCGATCTCCACCCGGTTCCACACGTTCGACCACTCCGGGTGATGGTCCTGCTTCTCCGCCAGCAGCGCAACGCGCGCCATGAAGCCGAAGGCTTCGGTGAAGTCGCGGAACTGGAAGCGGCGGCAGAGCGCGTCCCGCCCCGCGGCCAGGGACCAGTGCGGCAGCAGGTCCGGCAGCGCCTGCCGCCGGGCGGGGGAAAGGGGTTCGACCATCGCGCTCTTCCTGCTTGACCTGGGGCGCCGTTATGGCCCCCTTCGCCGATGCCGAACACCGAGATGAAATGGGGCGCCCCGCCCACCGCCGAGGACCTGGCCGCCCTGGCCGAGACCGCCTTCGCCGCCATCCCGGCGGCGCTGCGCGAGGCCGTCCGCGGCACCGCCATCCTCGTCGAGGAGATCCCCGACGACGAGACCCTCGCCGCGCTCGGCCTGGAGCACCCGTGGGAGCTGACGGGCCTCTACCGGGGCACGCCGCTCACCGAGAAGTCGGTGCTCGACCCGCCGGGCGGCCCGGACGTCATCCTCCTCTACCGGGAGCCAATCCTGGTGGAGTGGGTGGAGAGCGGCGAGGACCTGTTCCGGCTCGTCCGCAACGTGCTGATCCACGAGATCGCCCATCACTTCGGCTATTCCGAGGAGGGCATCGCGCGGCTGGAAGGCGAGGGCTGAGGCCTTCCTGATCCGCCGAGTGCCGGCGCGCTCCGGCGCGTCCCGCCGCCCAGCCCCCGGTTCTCACCACCCCTTCATCGCCTGATTTCCCCGCGGTCGCGGGTTGCGACCGCGCGCATCCGCTGGTAACTCGCTAATGCAAGTAAGTCGCAATTACGATTATCAGGACGGATGAACGCCATGACCCGCCGGACGACCCCCTCCTTCCCCCCTTCGGCGGGCAACAGGCCGCGCGGCCGGGCGTTCCTGCTCCTCGCCGCGACGGCGCTGGGATCGGGGGGCCTGCCGCTCGCGCTCGCCCAGACGGCGTCCCCGGCCGCGCCGGACGGCGTCGTCGCCGTGCCCATGGTGGACGTCCAGGCCTCGCCCGCCAGCACCAACGGCTATCAGACGACCCGCAGCCGCACCGCGACCCGCACCGACACGCCGCTGCGCGACGTGCCCCAGAGCGTGAGCGTCGTGACCCAGGAGGCGATCCGCGACCTCTCCGTGCAGAACCTGCAGGACGCGCTCCGCTTCGTGCCCGGCGCCGGCTTCGCGCAGGGCGAGGGCAACCGGGACACGCCGGTCCTCCGCGGCTACTCCAGCACCGCCAACCTCTTCGTCGACGGGCTGCGCGACGACGTCGAGTACTACCGCGACCTCTACAACATCGACCGCGTCGAGGTGCTGCTCGGGCCGAGCGCGATGATCTTCGGCCGGGGCGGCGGCGGCGGCGTGGTGAACCGGGTGACCAAGCAGGCCGATTGGGAGACGATTCGCGAGGTCCGGCTGCAGACCGGCTCCTACAGCAACCTCCGCGGCACGATCGATGTCGGGCAGGCGATCAACGAGCACGCGGCCTTCCGCATCCTCGGCATGTACGAGGACACGGACACCTACCGCGACGGCGTCAGCATCCGCCGCTACGGCATCAACCCCACCGCGGCCTTCCGGATCGGCGACAGCACCACGCTCCGCGTCAGCTACGAGAACTTCCGGGACGAGCGGAACACCGACCGCGGCGTGCCCTCCTTCAACGGCAAGCCGGTCCGGCTGGGCGTCTCGACCTTCGTGGGCGACCCGAATCAGAGCATCAACCACGTCAACCTGAACGCGGTGAACGTCTCGGGCGAGCACCGCTTCGACAACGGCGTGGTCGTGCGCAACCTGTTCCGCTACGCGACCTACGACAAGTTCTACCAGAACGTCTTCTCGGGCGCGGTGAACGCCCGGGGCACGGCCGTCTCGCTGGCCGCCTACAACAACGCGATCCAGCGCGACAACATCATCAACCAGACCGACGTCCAGTTCTCCCTCGACACGGGGCCCATCCGCCACACGATCCTCGCGGGCTTCGAGTACCAGCACCAGGTCTCGGACAACTTCCGCAACACCGGCTACTTCACCGCGGTGGGCCCGAACGCGACCAACTTCGTCACGCCGCTCAGCGCCACCCGCGTCAGCACGCCCGTCTCGTTCCGCCACAACACGACCGACGCGTACAACCACGGGGTGGCCACCACGGCGGCCGCCTACGTGCAGGACCAGATCCAGCTCCTGCCCCAGGTGCAGCTCATCGCCGGCCTGCGCTACGAGAACTTCGACGTCGACTTCACGAACAACAACACCCGTGCCCAATTCAACAGCACTGACAACAAGGTCTCGCCGCGCGTCGGCCTCGTCTACAAGCCGGTCGAGCCGCTGTCCCTCTACGCCAGCTACAGCAATTCCTACCTCCCGCGGGCCGGCGAGCAGCTCGCCTCCCTCAACCTGAACAATTCGAACCTCCGCCCGGAGGAGTTCACGAACTACGAGGTTGGCGCGAAGTGGGACGTGGCCCGGAGCCTCAGCCTGACCGCGGCCCTCTTCCACCTCGATCGCACCAACGTGGCGGTTCCCGATCCGAACGACTCCACCCGTTTGGTGCTGGTCGACGGAACGAGGACCGAAGGCTTCGAGATCGGGGCGCGCGGGCGGGTGACCGACGCCTGGAGCGTGCTCGGCGGCTACGCCTACACGGAGGGCGTGATCAGCAGCAACCAGTCCGCCACCATCGCGAAGGGCAACAACGTGCCCTTCCTCTCCCGCCACTCCGCCTCGCTCTGGAACCGCTACGACTTCACGGAGAACTGGGGCGCGGGCCTGGGCGTGATCGCCCAGTCCTCCTACTTCGCGGCCACCGACAACGCCGTGCGGATCCCGGGCTTCGCGAGGGTGGACGCGGCGATCTTCTGGAAGATCAACGAGCGCTGGGGGGCGCAGATCAACGCGGAGAACCTGCTGGGCGCGAAGTACTACCCCGTGGCCAACAGCAACAACAACATCACCCCGGGCGCGCCCTTCTCCGTCCGCGCGGCGCTCACCGCCCGCTTCTGAGTCGTCAGGGCTTGGCCGGGACGGCGGCGCCTCCCCGAACTGGAGGGGCGCCGCACGACGGCCAGGCGAGGTCTGGCCTGCGTGTCGCTTCTTGGCGCTGGTACCAAATCCCACCGGGCGGCTTCCCCTCGCGCGCCCCATCGGTCTGCGTTGGCCATCGGCGCGGTCCACGGTTGCGGGCGCGGCGGGGACGCCCGCACAATCGGGCAGGCGCCCGCGAACGCGCCTTGTCCTCCGGCCGCGACGGGGCGAGTCCGGCCCAGCTTGAAGGCAGGCCGCCGGGTGTCCCCCTCGACCTGCCGCGCAAGGGGAAGAGCGAAGCGATGGTGAACTCCGGCCTGCCCCCCGTCCTTCCGCCGGAAGTCCGGGCGCTGGCCCAGCGCCTGGGCGCCGCGGGCCGCCCCTCGCCGGCGCGCGTCACGCTCACTCAGGCGGGTACGATGCGCGACGGTCCGACGGATCGCTTCGCGCCCTTCTCCGCACGGCAGGGGATCGACCTCCAACGGCCCGCCTTCACCTGGCGCGCGCGGACCGGTCCGCTCGGTTGCGTCGCGGTCACCGACGCCCTGCAGGACGGGGAGGCGTGGCTCGAGGTGCGCTTCCTCGGCCTCTTGCGGATCGCGGGGCTGCGGGGCGGGGAGGAGGCGGCGAGGGGAGAGATGATGCGCTACCTCGCCGAGCTCGCCTGGGCACCGGACGCGATCCTGTCGAACCCGTTCCTCTCCTGGCGGGTGCTGGACGAGCGGACGCTCCGCGTGGCCGCCGGCCAGGGCGCGGCGCGGGCGGAGGTGGAACTCGGGCTGGACGAGGAGGGGCGGATCGCCTCGGCCCGGGCCGACGACCGGCCGCGCCACGAGGGCGGGCGCTTCGTTCCACGCCCCTGGCGCGGGCGGTTCCACGACCACCGGCGGCACGAGGGACGATGGCTGCCCTTCGCGGGCGAGGTCGGCTGGCAGGTGGAAGGGCGCTGGTTCACCGTATGGCAGGGGCGGATCGAGCGCTGGGCCATCGCCTGACCGCGGCACCCCCGGCCCAACCGACCCGGCAGCGGGGCGTTGGGCTGGGGAAGAGGATCGCGCCCCCATGCAGCACCCGTCCCAACGCTGGCCCGACACGCTGTGGATCGTCCGCCACGGCGAGAGCGCGGGGAACGTCGCGCGCGACGCGGCGCACCGCGCCGGCGCTGCCCGCATCGAGGTCCCGGGGCGGGACGTCGACGTGCCGCTCAGCGCCCTCGGCGAGGAGCAGTCGCGCTCCCTCGGCCGCTGGTTCGGCGCCATGCCGGAGGAGGCGCGGCCCGAGGTCGTGCTCTGCTCGCCCTACCACCGCGCCCGCCAGACGGCCGGCTTGATCCACGAGGCCGGCGGCCTGCCCGTCGCGCCCGACGACTTCGTCATCGACGAGCGCCTGCGGGAGAAGGAGTTCGGCGTCCTCGACGGCCTCACCACGCGCGGCATCCGCGACGTGCACCCCGATCAGGCCGAGTTCCGCCGCCTGCTCGGCAAGTTCTACCACCGGCCGCCGGGGGGCGAATCCTGGTGCGACGTGATCCTGCGCCTGCGCTCCGCGCTCGACACGATCAGCCTTCACCACGGCGGGCGGCGGGTGATCGTCGTCGGCCACCAGGTGGTCGTGCTCTGCCTGCGCTACCTGCTCGAGAACATGACGGAGGAGCGCATCCTGGCCATCGACCGCGAGGGGGACGTGCCGAACTGCGGCATCACCGAGTACCGCTTCGACCGCGCGAAGGGGGCCACGGGCGCGCTGCACCTCGCCCGCTACAACTTCGTGGCGCCGCTGGAGCGCGAGGGAACGCCCGTCACGGCCGAGCCGGACGCGAAGGAGGTCGCGCCATGAGGGCCCTCCTCGCCCGGAACCCCCGGGCATGACGGCGATCGACCCCGCCTGGCTGCGCGCCCACCCTCTCCCCATCCCCGCCGCCGACGACGACAAGTCCCAGCGCGGCACCGTCCAGGTTGTTGGCGGCTGCGCGGAGGTGCCCGGCGCGGTGCTGCTGGCCGGCGAGGCCGCCCTGCGGGCTGGCGCCGGGAAGCTGCGCCTAGCCACCGTGCGCTCCGCCGCCTTCCACCTCGCGATGGCCATGCCGGAGGCCCTCGTCGTCGCCCTCGAGGAGACCGCGGAGGGCACCATCGCCCCCGGCGCCGCCGCCGCGCTCCTGCCCCGCCTGGACGGCTGCGCCGCGGTCCTGCTCGGGCCCGGGATGAGCGGGGAGGGCGCGCGGGCGCTCGCCGCCGCCCTGCTCGACGGGCTGGACCCGGGCGCCGGCATCGTTCTCGACGCCGGGGCCATGAGCAACCTCGGCGCGCACCCGGAGGCGCTCCGCCGCCACGGCGGCCGCAGCGTGGTCACGCCCCATGCCGGCGAGATGGCGAGCATCCTTCACATCCCGAAGGAGGAAGTCTCCGCCGACCCGCTCGCCGCCGCCCGCCGCGCGGCGGACGCGCTCGGGGCGGTCGTTGCGATGAAGGGCTCGCTGACCTGGGTGGTGGCGCCCGGGGGTGCCGCCCTGTCCTGCGACCACGGCCTCGTCGGCCTCGCCACCTCCGGCTCCGGGGACACGCTGGCGGGGATCGTGGCTGGGCTGCTGGCGCGCGGCGCAACCCCGGTGCAGGCCACGGCCTGGGCGGTCTGGCTGCACGCGGAGGCCGGGCACCGCCTCTCCCGGCGGATCGGGCCGCTCGGCTTCCTCGCGCGGGAACTGCTGGCCGAGATCCCCGCCATCATGGCGGACCTCTCGGCGACGGCCGGCTAGCGCGGGCGTTCAGCGCGCGGCGATGGCCACCGCCGCGCCCGCCATCACGGCCCCGGTGCCCCGGTTCAACGCGCGAACGGCCCGCGGCGAGGTGAAGAGCCGCCGCGCCCGCGCGGCCGCGAGGGCGTAGCCGGACAGCACCGCCGTCAGGATGGCGGCGCCGAGCGCGGCGATCTCCAGCAGGCCCGCGAGGGAGAGCGCGTCCAGCCGCACGACGGTCGGGAGCAGGGCCACGAAGAAGACGATCACCTTCGGGTTGCCGAGCGTGACCGCCAGCCCCGCGAGGAACAGCCGCGGACCACTCTCCGCCGGCACGGGCCGGTCCAGGGCCACGGGATCGCGCGGCGCGGACCACAGCCGGAAGGCCAGGAAGAGCAGGTAGGCCGCCCCCGCGTACTTGATGACCAGGAACAGGACCGCGAAGCGCTGCGCGAGCACCGAGAGCCCCGCCGCCGTGATCGCGAGCCAGGCGAGGTCCCCCACCACGAAGCCCGCGATGAACCAGGGGACGCCCCGCGTGCCCTTCGCCAGCACGCGGGCGACAAGCGCCGCGATCCCGGGCCCAGGGGAGGCGGTCGCCACGAGGTAGGCGGCCGCGAAGACCAGCAGGCCGGAGAGGGTCATGGAGGCCAGGTCCCGGTGAGAGGCCGCGTTCGGCCGTCCTGGGATCATCCTCCTGGCGGGAGCGGCTGTGAAGCCACGCCTCCGCCCCATTGCGCGCCGCGTCCCCCCTGGGTCAGAGGCGTTGCAGCATCAGCTTCGCCACGGTGGCGCCGGCCTCGGCCAGGTCGCGCGCTCCCTCGAAGACGGTGGCCATCTGGTTGGTCACGAGGAACAAGACGGCGTAGTACAGCCCCCGGCGTTCGGTGGCGAAGCGCCTCACGGCCCGCTCCACGCCGCCAGACACCCGCAGGCCGTGCACCAGGGCCATGACGGCGATGCCGATCGCGGCGCCGCCCAGGATGTCCGAGGGGTAGTGAAGGCCGAAATAGACCCGCGGCAGGCCGTTCACGACCAGCGCCCAGAAGAGGGCGAAGGCGCCGAGCCCGCGATGCGCCAGGAAGACCGCCGTCGCCATGGCAAAGGCGAGGACGGCATGGTCGCTCGGGAAGGAGCTCCACCCCTCCAGGATGGTGGCGGGGATATCCTCGGCGAGCCGGAAGCCTCTCCCCGCCAGGGCCGCGTCGTGCAGGGGGCGCGGCCGCATGGGAAGGAAGTTCTGCATCCCCCGCGCGAGCGCGACCGCGACGAGGGTCCCGGCCAGGGTCCTCGCGACCAGGAGCGGCGAGCGGTCGGAGGCGTCCCGCTCCCAGAGCCACCAGAGCAGCGCGACGAGCACGCCGCCCTTGAGCAGCGAGGATTCGAGGACCGTCAGCAGCAGGTAGTCGAAGGTCCAGCTCGTCCCGACCCAGCGGTTGAGCGACAGGAGAGCCGCGGAGTCCAGAGCCTGCATGCCGAAGGCTATGACAGAAGAGCCCTGACAAGCCGTTACGAAATCAGTTTGGACGCCTCGCCGATTCCCTCGGCGCAGGCCGGCCTCACTCCGCGAGCGCCCGCTCCACCTCCCGGCGCAGGGCGGGGATGACCTCCGCGTCGAACCAGGGGTGCCGCTTGGCCCAGACCAGGGTCCGCCAGGAGGGATGCGGCAGCGGAAAATGCGCGGGCAGGGTTTCCGCGTGGCGCGCCACCCGCTCGGCCAGCGGCATCCGCCCGCCGAGGACAAAGCGCACCGCGTGGGCGCCGACCAGCAGGCGGAGCCGGAGGTTGGTGAAGCGCGGCAGGATCCTCGGGTGCCAGAG
The DNA here is from genome assembly GCF_006438825.1 of Muricoccus nepalensis. Classification (GTDB taxonomy): domain Bacteria; phylum Pseudomonadota; class Alphaproteobacteria; order Acetobacterales; family Acetobacteraceae; genus Roseomonas; species Roseomonas nepalensis. Next base: position 19,760 of record NZ_RCZP01000032.1, on the reverse strand, counting down.
GGGCGCGCATTCCGGCCGCGGCGGGCAGTCGCCGCCCCGCGGGAGGCGCCCCGGGTAGCAGAGGCCCATGGGCAGGATCGCGAGCTTCGTCGGGTCGTAGAAGCGGTCGCGATCCATCCCGAGCCAGTCGCGCAGCCGCTCGCCCGAGGCGTCCTCGAAGGGGATGCCCGACAGGTGCGCCTTCGTCCCGGGCGCCTGACTGGTCACGAGGATGCGCGCCCGCTCGTGCAGCTGGTGGATAGGGCGGGGGCCGAGCGGCAGGTGGCGGGCGCAGAGGGTGCAGGCGCTCGCCGCCGCCGCCGCCTCGGCCATGCTGGCGCCGGGCGCCAGGCCGGGGTCCCGCGGCTCGGCCCCGCCCGGCGGGATCACCCCCATCGGGCCAGCACCTCCCGCACGAAGGCGGGGACGAGGACCGTCGCGGGGCCGTGCCGGGCCTCGCCGAAGAGATGGCTCCCCTCGCTCGGCTCGAGGTTCAGCTCCAGCGTCTCGGCGCGGTGCCGCACCTCCCGCACGAAGCCGGCGGCCGGGTAGACCGCGCCGCTCGTGCCGATCGAGACGAACAGGCCGCAGTCGTCCAGCGCCGCCTCGATCCGCTCCATCTCGAGCGGCAGCTCGCCGAACCAGACGACATGGGGCCGCATCCCCCCCGCCGCCCCGCAGGCCGGGCAGGGGGTTTCCGGAGAGAGGTCCCCCTCCCAGGGCCCGACGGCGCCGCAGCGGAGGCAGCGCGCCTTGGCCAACTCCCCGTGCATGTGGACGAGGCGCCGCGAGCCCGCGCGGTCGTGCAGGTCGTCCACGTTCTGCGTCACCAGCAGCAGGTCGCCCGGCCAGCGCCAGTCGAGCTCGGCCAGGGCCTCGTGCGCGGCGTTGGGGCGGATCGCGGGGTCGCGCAGCGCCGCGCGCCGGGCGTTGTAGAAGCCCTGCACCAGGGCGGGGTCGCGGGCGAAGGCCTCGGGGGTCGCCACGTCCTCGATCCGGTGCCGCGCCCAGATCCCGTCGGGGTCGCGGAAGGTGTGCAGGCCGGATTCGCGGGAGATCCCGGCGCCGGTGAGGATGACGATCGTGGGGGCTGCCATGCCGCCCTCAGATCGTCATCGCCCCCGCGTCAGGCAAGCTCGTACTCGACCTCGGGCACGTAGACCGGGCTCTCCTTGCCGAGGCGCGAGGAGAAGAGGGTGAAGTGCTCCATCGGCTCCGGCGGCGCGCGGAACAGGTTGTGGGCCTGCACCCAGGCCACCAGCTTCTCGGGCGGCGCGCGGTCGGTCCGGGCGAGGGTGACGTGCGGCGCGAAGCGGCGGCGCTCCGGCTCCAGCCCGACGCGCTGCAGCGCCGTCTCGATCTTCGACTGCAGGTGCGTCAGCCCCTCGTTCTTCTCGACGCCGATCCACAGCGCCCCGATCTTGCCCGCCTTCTCGAAGGTGCCGACGCCGCGGAGCGAGAGGTCGAAGGTCTTGCAGCGGATGGCCGAGAGCGCCTCGTCCACCTCGTCGGCCCGCCAGTTCTCGACCTCGCCGATGAAGCGAAGGGTCAGGTGGTAGTTCTCGGGGCGCACCCAGCGGGCGCCCTGGATGCCGCCCGCGAGCATGGAGAGCTGCGTTCGCAGCGTGTCCGGCAGGGCGAGCGCGACGAAGAGACGGACCATGGCAGCTCAGGCGGGCCTCACCTTATCGAGGAGCGTCTCAACCGCCGGGAGCATCTGGCGGACCATCTCCTCAACGCCCCGGGGGTTCGGGTGGATGCCGTCGGCCTGGTTCAGCGCCCGGTCCCCGGCCACGCCGTCGAGCAGGAAGGGGTAGAAGACGACCTCCGGGTTCTCCTCGGTCAGCCGCCGGAAGACGCCCGCGAACTCCCGGACGTAGTCGGCGCCGAGGTTCGGCGGCGCGTACATGCCCGCCAGCAGCGCGGGGATCCCGCGGGCCTTCAGCGTTTCGAGGATCGCCTTCAGGTTCGCCTGGCTGGCCCGCGGCTCGATCGCCCGCAGCCCGTCGTTGCCGCCCAGCGCCACGATCACGGCGTCCGGCTTCTCGGCCAGCGACCACTCGAGGCGGGAGCGCCCGCCCGCCGTGGTGTCCCCGGAGACGCCGGCATCGAGGACCGTGACGGGCCGGCCCTTGGCCTGCAGCGCGGCCTCCAGCCGGGCGGGCAGGCCTTCGGGGCGCGAGAGGCCGTAGGCGGCGGTGATGCTGTCGCCGAGCATCAGCAGGCGCAGCGGCCGGCCGGCCGGGGCCTGCGCGCCGGCCCGACCATTTCCGGCCAGCAACAGAACGAAACCGGCGCTGCCCCTACCGATGAGCGCCCGGCGCCCCAATCTCGCCCCCATGCCGGATTCCCTGACTCAGACCCCGGCCGCCACGACGGTGACGGCCAGCGCGCCCCTGATCGACGCACGCTCACTCGCCTTCAGGGTGGTGGGGGCGGGGGGTGAGGTCAACATCCTCCGGGGCGTCGATCTCTCCGTGAACCCCGGCGAGGCGGTTGGGATCGTTGGGCCTTCGGGCTCCGGCAAGACCTCGCTCATGATGCTGCTGGCCGGGCTGGAGCGCCCCAGCGGCGGCACCCTCCGCGTGGCCGACGAGGACCTCGCCGCCCTGGACGAGGACGAGCTGGCCCGCTTCCGGCGCGACAACCTCGGCATCGTCTTCCAGGCCTTCCACCTCGTGCCGACCATGACGGCGCTCGAGAACGTCGCCATCCCCCTCGAATTCGCCGGCCGCCCCGACGCCTTCGAGCGGGCGGAGGAGGCCTTGAAGTCCGTCGGCCTCGGCCACCGGGTCGGCCACTACCCCGGCCAGCTCTCGGGCGGCGAGCAGCAGCGCGTCGCCCTCGCCCGCGCCTTCGTGGCCGAGCCCGCCCTCCTTCTGGCCGACGAGCCCACCGGCAACCTCGACCGCGCCACGGGGGAGAAGGTCATGGACCTTCTCTTCGGCATGCGGGAGCGGTTCCGGACCACCCTGCTGCTGATCACCCACGACCCCGCCCTGGCCGCCCGCTGCGAGCGCCAGATCCGGGTGGAGGACGGCCGCATCGTCTCCGACACGGGCCCATCCGCGTGAGGAACGTCGCGTGAAGAACTGGGCCATGGGCTGGCGCCTGGCGCGGCGGGAGCTGCGCGGGGGCGTCCGGGGCCTGAGGATCGTGCTCGCCTGCCTCGCCCTCGGGGTCGCGGCCATCGCGGCGGTGGGCACCCTGCGCGCCGCCGTGCAGGCGGGGCTCGAGGCCGACGGCGCCCGGCTGATGGGCGGCGACGTGCTGGCCGCCAATTCCCGGCCCTTCCCGCCTGAGGCCCTTGCCTGGGCCGAGGCGCGCGGCGGCCGCGTCTCCCGGCTCGTCCTCACCCGCTCCATGGCCGTGGCCCCCTCGGGCGAGCGGACCCTGGTCGAGCTGAAGGCGGCCGACGACGCCTACCCTCTGTACGGCGAGCTGGCGCTCGATCCCCCGGGGCCGCTCGGCGCGGGGCCGGGGGAGCTGCCGCCCGTGGCGCTCGACCCGCTGGTCGCGCAGCGGCTGGGCCTCTCGCCCGGCGCGGTGGTGCGGATCGGCGACGCCCGCTTCCGCTACCGCGGCGCGATCGTCTCGGAGCCCGACAAGGCCGCGGGCGCTGCCGTGCTCGGCCCCCGCGCCATCATCCCCCTCGCGGCACTGGAGGCCGCGGGGCTGGTGCAGCCCGGCAGCCTCGTGACCTACGAGATGCGCACCGCCCTGCCGCCCGGCGCCGACGCGCGCGCCGTCGCCGACGCGCTCCGCGCCCAGCCCTTCGCCGACGGCGGCTGGCGGGTGCGCGATTCCTCCCAGGGCCAGCCGGGCGTCACGCGCTTCCTCGACCAGGCCGCCTCCTTCCTCGTGCTCGCGGGGCTGACGGCGCTGCTCGTGGGCGGCATCGGCGTGGCCACCGGCGTGCGCTCCTGGCTGGAGCAGCGGGCGCGGACCATCGCGACGCTGCGCTGCCTCGGTGCGCCCGCGGGGGCCATCTTCGCCACCTACCTCATCCAGGTACTCGGCCTCGCGCTGCTCGGGATCGTCATCGGGCTCGTCGCCGGCTACGCGCTGACGGCGCTGGCCGCGGTGGCGCTCGCCGGCGCCCTGCCGGTGCCGCCGCGACTGGGCTTCTACCCGCTGCCCCTGGCGCTCGCCGCGGCCTACGGGCTGCTGACGGCCCTCGCCTTCGCGCTTTGGCCGCTCGGCCGTGCCAGGGACATCCCCGGCGCCGCGCTGTTCCGGGACAACCTGCTGCCCGACGCGCGTCGGCCGCGGCCCGGGCTGGTCCTGGCCAACGCCGCGGCCGTGGCCGCGCTCATCGCGCTGGTGGTGGGCACGGCGGAGCGGCCGCTCTTCGCCCTCTGGTTCTGCCTCGCCGCCCTCGGCACGCTCGGCCTCTTCCGGCTGGCGGCGGCCGGGCTGCAGGCGGTGGCCCGGCGGCTGCCGGTGCGGCGACGCCCCTCCCTCCGCCTGGGACTGGCCAACCTGCACCGGCCGGGGGCGCCGACCTCGCTGATGCTCGTCTCGCTGGGCATCGGCCTCTCCACGCTCGCGGCCATTGCCCTCATCCAGGGGAACCTTCGCAAGCAGATCAGCGAGAGCCTGCCGGACGCCGCGCCCTCCTTCTACTTCATCGATATCCAGTCCGATCAGGCCGCCGAGTTCGACCGGGTCGCGAGGGCCGTGCCCGGCGTCACCGAGGTCCGCCGCGTGCCGTCGCTCCGCGCCCGCATCGCGAAGGTGAACGGGGTGCCGGCCGACCAGGTGCAGGCGACGGAGGAGACCCGCTGGGCGCTCCGCGGCGACCGCGGCCTCACCTACGCCGCCGCCCCGCCCGAGGGCACGCGCGTGGTGCAGGGCGCTTGGTGGCCGGCGGACTACCGGGGCGAGCCCCTCGTCTCCCTCGACGACAACCTCGCGCGCGGCTGGAAGGCCGGCCCCGGCTCGACGATCACGGTGAACGTCCTCGGCCGCGACATCGACCTCAAGGTCGCCTCCACCCGCGACATTGAGTGGCGGGGCCTCGGGCTGAACTTCTCCATGATCGCCTCGCCCGGCATGCTGGAGGCCGCGCCCCACACCCACATCGCGACCGTCCGCGGCGACCCCGCCCAGGACGGCAACCTCCTGCGGGCGGTGACCGACGCGCTGCCGAACGTGACGGGCATCCGCGTGCGGGACGCCCTCGACGCCCTGGCCGTGCTCCTGCAGCGGCTGGGCACGGCGCTCTCCTCCACGGCGGCGCTGACGCTCGTCTCGGGCCTGCTGGTGCTGGCGGGCGCCGTGGCGGCGGGGCAGCGGCGGCGGATCCGGGACGCGGTGGTGCTCAAGACGCTCGGCGCCTCCCGCTCGCAGATCCGGCGCGCCTGGCTGGTCGAGTTCGGGCTGCTCGGCCTCGTGGCCGGCCTGGTCGCGGCGGCCGTGGGCACGCTGGCCTCCTGGGGGGTGACCCGATTCGTCATGCGGACGGACTGGACCTTCCTGCCCGGCACCCTCGCGGTGACGATCCTTCTCTGCATCGCCCTCACCCTCGCGATGGGCTATGCCGGGACCGCCCTGGCCCTGCGGGCGAAGGCGGCGCCGCTGCTGCGGAACGAGTGATGGGCACCACCCCCGCTTTCCGGCCCCTCCCTGCGGATTGCCGCTTGATCCGCATTACAAGAAGTCCATATATCTCTCACGCAGGGATGGGCGGGTGTCCATCCCGGAAGGAGTTCTGAACCTCATGGCCTTCGGTCCCGACAACCGTCTCCAGAACGGCCCGTCCGTCTGGAACCAGCCGCTGGGTCGCGCCGCCACCGATGCCGCCACACTGGATGCCGGGCTGCGCGCCTACATGCTGCGCGTCTACAACTGGATGGCCTCCGGCCTCGCGCTGACGGCCATCACCGCCTACCTGATCGCGAACACCGGCCTCGCCGAGCTGTTCTTCAACGTGGTGCGGACGCCGCGCGGCCTGGCCACCCAGCCCACCATCCTCGGCTTCGTCGCGATGTTCGCGCCGCTGGCCTTCGTGATGGTGCTGTCCTTCGGCATCAACCGGCTCTCGCGCACGACGACCCAGGCGCTGTTCTGGGCCTTCTGCGTGGCGATGGGCGCCAGCATGGCGAACATCTTCGTCGTCTATGTCGGCGCCTCGGTCGCCAGCACCTTCTTCGTCACCGCCGGCATGTTCGCGGCCGTCAGCCTCTACGGCTACACCACGAAGGCCGACCTGACGCGGATGGGTGGCTTCCTGATGATGGGCCTCATCGGCATCCTCATCGCCGGCCTGGTCAACGCCTTCGTGGGCAGCTCCGCGCTGCAGTTCGCGATCTCGGTCCTCGGCGTGGTGATCTTCACGGGCCTCACCGCCTACGACACGCAGCGGATCAAGAGCGACTACATCGAGTACAGCTACGCCGAGGGTTCCGACGAGGCGGGCAAGCGCTCCGTGATGGACGCGCTGGGCCTCTACCTCAACTTCGTGAACCTCTTCCAGCTGCTGCTGCAGTTCATGGGCGTGCGCAACTCGTCCGACTGACCGCGGCAGGACGCCGAACGACGGAACCCCGGGGAGCAATCCCCGGGGTTTTTTCGTGCTCGTCCAACGGGTCGGCCCGCGCATGAAAAAGCCCGGCTCCCCTCGCGGGGGCCGGGCGGCGGGGAGGGGAGGGCTACTTCTCCTTCTCCACCGTCTTGAGGTGGTCCAGCAGCTTCTGCGTCGCCGCCACCTTGTCCGTGCGGTCCAACGCGCCGACCTCGGCGGCCAGCCGCTCCAGCGCCAGCTCGTAGATCTGCCGCTCGGAGAAGGACTGGTCGGGCTGGCCGGCGTTGCGGTGCAGGTCGCGCACCACCTCGGCGATGGCGATCGGGTCGCCCGAGTTGATCTTCTGCTCGTACTCCTGCGCGCGGCGCGACCACATCGTGCGCTTGATCCGTGCGCGGCCCCGCAGCGTCTCCATGGCCTCGCCCATCACCTTCTCGGAGGCGAGCTTGCGCAGGCCCGAGGAGGCCGCCTTGGCCATCGGGACCTTCAGCGTCATCCGGTTCTCCTCGAAGGTGACGGTGATCACCTTGAGGGTCTGGCCCGCGATCGGCACGTCCTCGATGCCCTGCACCTGGCCGACGCCGTGGGTGGGGTAGACGACGAAGTCGCCGGCGCGGAAGTCCTTGCCGGCGTTGCCGAGCGGCTTGGGCGGCGGCGCCGGACGCATCGGCGCCTGGATCACCGCCTCCGGCGCCGCGGGCTCGGGCGGCGGCACGGGCGCGGGGGCCTGGGCCTCGGCCATCCCCGGCTTCTCCGGCGCCCGCTTGGCCGGGGCCTCGGTCTTCGCGGCGACGTCGGTCCGGGCGGCGGCGGCCTTCGCCTTCGGCGCCACGGCCGGCGCCTTCTTCGGCGCGGCCGCCTCCGGCTCCGTCTTGCGGTCGGACGCGATGGGCTTGGCCTTCGCCGTCGGCGCGGCCGCCTTGGGCAGGCTCGGGTTGCTCGGGGACTTGCTCCCGGCGGGTGCCTTCATCATGCTCTCCGCAATCTCTGTCTCGCCGCCGTTCCCGCCGGCAAGGGCCGGGATGGCGCCTGGAAGCCGAGGTTCGGGGAACCGGGCCCCTCGAAGAGGCCCAGCCACGATCCCGCCCGCCGGCGCCGGCACGGCGTCACGACCCTGGCGCCCGCGCGGGCATCGGGATCGGTGAGGGGTGTTCCGGCCACGACGGGACGACGCGCCCGGCGGCCATCCTGGCGCGTGTTTTCCGTCCCCAGCCCGGCATCGCCCGGTCCGGTGTCCGTATTCGATAACGAACCGTAGCACGGATTGCCGGCCCGGTCACGACGCAGGGAATCATCACGGCGCAACGCCGCGGACGCGCCGGGGTTGTGGGGACGCCGCGAAGGAAGCTCCACGGCTGCAACGACGCGGCCGGGCGCCGCGCCGGCCCCATGCGGCGGGGCGTCAGCCCTCGCCGGGCGCGGCGTCGAACAGCTCGGCCTTGCCGGGCTTGCCGTCCCACTCCTTCGCGTCGGCCGGCGGCTCGCCCTTGCGGGAGATGTTCGGCCACTGCGCGGAGTAGGTGCGATTCAGCTCGGCCCAGTCGGTCGCGCGGTCGTCGCTGTCGGGAAGGATCGCCTCCGCCGGGCACTCGGGCTCGCAGACGCCGCAGTCGATGCACTCGTCGGGATGGATCACGAGCATGTTCGCGCCGACGTAGAAGCAGTCCACCGGACAAACCTCGACACAGTCCATGTACTTGCACTTGATGCAGTTCTCGGTGACGACGTAGGTCACAGTCAGCCCCTCATAGAGCCCGCGGAACGGCGGGCGGCCCCGACCCGGCGGAAATGGACCGCGGGGACGCGCTGCGCAAGGCGCGGAATTGGCGAGCAGGAGCGCGCGGCGCGAACATCGGCCGCCCGGCGTGCCCGCGCGCGGCGTTCATTCCGGCCCGATCTCCTCGTAGAGCGTCCGCGCCTCCGCCAGCGGGCCGCGCCGCTCGGCCAGGGCCTGGACGCGCCAGACCTTCACCACGCCGCGCTCCGCGCCGCCCAGCGCCAGGGTCAGCACGTCGCCGGGGCGGAGCCGGGCGTGCGGCTTGTCCACGGGCTGCCGGTTCAGGCGCACCCCCCCGCGCTCGACGAAGGCGGCGCAGGCCGAGCGCGTCTTGGACAGGCGCGCGCACCAGAGCCACTTGTCCAGGCGCTGCCAGTCCCGGTCCTCCGCCTCCGCCATGCCGGGGCGTCAGGTCTTTCCGAGCTTCAGCCGGGCGAGCACGGCGAAGGGGCTGTCCGGGTCCGCGGCCTTGTCGCGCCGCGCCTCGAAGACGGGGCGGGGCTGCGGCGGGGCGTCGTCGCGGCGGTCGCGGCGCGGGCCGCGGTCGCCGCGCGGGCCCTCCCCGCGGGGCCCCTCGAAGCGCTGGCCCTCGGGCCGCGGGCCGCGGGGCGCGTCGCCGGGCGGCCGGGGGCCGCGGTCCGGGCGGCCGCGATCCCCGCCGCGCCCGGCCTCCGGCGCGCCCGCGGCGCGCTCGCCGCCCTGGCGCTGGCCTTGGCCCTGGCCCTGGCGGTTGTCGCGGCGCGGCCCGCGCGGCGGGCGTCCCTCGCGCGCGACCGCCGGGGTTCCCTCGGCGGGGGCAGCCCCTTCCGCCGGCGCCGCCTCGGCCCCCTCGGGAAGGGGGGCGCCCTCGGCGGGCGTGGCCGGCGCGGCGTCCCGGCGCGGGCGGTCGCGCCCGCGGCGGTCCTGGCCCTCCCGCAAGCCGCGTGCCTCTCCCTCGGCGCCCTCGCGGCGCGGGCCCCGGTGGCGCTGGCTGTCCTCCCGCCGGGCGGCGACGAGCTGCGGCGCGGGCGGGCCGTAGGCGCCCTCCTCCAGCGGCTCGGACGCGAGAAGGCGGAAGCCGAGCGCGTTCAGCACCGCCGGCAGCGTGTCGGCCTTGGCGCCGAGGCGGCTGGCCACGTCCATCGGCAGCGCGGCGGGGGAGCGGCGGGTGAGATGCCCGAGCTCGCCCGCGATCCGCTCGGCGACGTCGAGGCGCACCAGCGCGGGGCCGGCCTGGACCCAGCCCATGGTCGCCGCGAAGCCGCGGGGCCAGTCGCGCGGCGGCACGATGGAGACGAGCCCGCCGCCGGGCAGGGAGGGCACGGCGGAGTTCGCCTTCAGCGCCCAGAGCTGCGCCCTGAGCGCCATGGGGCGGGGCTTGAGCATCTCGGGGATGTAGAGGGCGAAGCGCCCGGCGCGGACGCCGATCGCCTTCAGCTTGCCGCGCAGCTCGGGCGTGATCTCGCGCTCCGTGCCGCCGGGCAGAAGGCCCAGGTACTCGCGCAGCCGGAAGAGGTGGCCGCGCAGCTCCGCGTCCTCGGCCGCCTTGGCCTCGGCCTCGATCAGCGGCGCGAAGTCGCGCGCGACCAGGGCGTCGAACCAGGTGGCCAGCTTCGCGCGGATGCGGTCGCGCTGGGCGCTGTCGATGAACTCCGAGTCGATCGGCTCGATCACCGGCTTCTCGGGCGAGGTGCCGGGCTTGAGCTTGGCCACCTCGGCCGGCTCGTCGGCCCCCTCCGCCTTCCAGGTGATCCGCTGGAACTTCGTCAGCCCGAAGGCCTCGTCCGGCGCGGCCTCGAGGGCGGCGACGCGGCGCGGCATCTCCTCGCGCAGCGCCCGGCGGGCGGCGCGGAGCATGACCTTGCGCTCCTCCTCGTCCTCGGCGTCGGCCGAGGTCTCGAAGACGAAGCCCTTCACCTGCCCGACGGGATGGCCCTCGACCACCACGTCCCCGTTCCGCGCGACCGCCGAGAGAAGGTCGTCCTCCCCCTCGTCGAGCTTGCGGATGAGATGGGCCGCGCGGCGGTCCACGAAGCGGGCGGTGAGCCTCTCGTGCAGCGCGTCGGAGACATGGTCCTCGGCGGCGCGTGCGGCCTCCTGCATGGCGGTTGCGTCCTTCAGCCAGTCGGCGCGGGCGGCGACATAGGTCCAGGTGCGGATGCCCGAGAGCCGGGCCATCAGCGTATCGAGGTCGCCCTCGGTGTTGTCGAGATAGGCGATCTGGGATTCGGCCCAGTCTGCCGGCAGAGTCCCCTCCTGCGCCAGATGCCCGAAGACGCGGGCGCAGAAACGGGTGTGGCTCTCGTCCGCCAGCTTCCGGAAGTCCGGGATCTGGCAGGCCTCCCAGAGAAGGCGCACGCGGGCGCGGGAACCCGCCAGGCGCCGCACCTCGGGCTCGCGCGAGAGGGCCTCCAGCGTGACGTGGTCGGTGGCGTCGTTGCCCCGCGCCAGCCCCTGGAAGGGCGGTGGCCGGGCGAGGCTGTCGAGCAGCCCGTCGATGCTCCCGAGGTCGAGGTCGCTGTTCCGCCAGGCCAGCGTCGTCAGCGGCTCGAAGTGATGGCCCTCGATCTTGTAGACCATCTCGTCGGAGAGCGGCGGGCAGTCGGCGGTGACGCCGAAGGTGCCGTCCCGCATGCCGCGCCCCGCGCGCCCGGCGATCTGGGCGGCCTCCTGCGGGTTCAGCAGGCGGGGGCGGTGGCCGTCGAACTTCTGCAGGTTCGCGAAGGCGACATGGTCCACGTCCATGTTCAGCCCCATCCCGATCGCGTCGGTCGCGACGAGGAAGTCGACCTCCCGGTTCTGGTAGAGGGCAACCTGGGCGTTGCGCGTGCGGGGGCTCAGTCGGCCCATCACCACCGCGCAGCCGCCCCGCCGCCGCCGGATGGCCTCCGCGATCGCGTAGACCTCCCCCGCCGAGAAGGCGACGACCGCCGAGCGGGAGGGCAGGCGGGTGAGCTTGGCCGGCCCGGCATAGGTGAGCTGGGACAGTCGCGGCCGGCTCTCGATCTCCGCCTGCGGCACGAGGCGCTGCAGCAAGGGCCGGATCGTCTCGGCGCCAAGGAACATCGTCTCGACCAGCCCGCGCGCGTTCAGCAGCCGGTCCGTGAAGACGTGCCCGCGGTCGGCGTCGGCGCAGAGCTGAATCTCGTCCACCGCCACGAACTCCGCCTGGCGGTCGAGCGGCATGGCCTCCACCGTGCAGGCGAACCACTTCGCCCCGGGGGGGACGATCTTCTCCTCCCCGGTGATGAGGGCGACGTGCCGCTCGCCCTTGGCGGCCACCATCCGGTCGTAGTTCTCGCGCGCCAGCAGGCGGAGCGGGAAGCCGATGATGCCGCTGGAATGGGCCAGCAGGCGGGTGATGGCCAGATGGGTCTTCCCGGTGTTCGTCGGGCCAAGGACGGCCTTCACGCGGGAGGGGAACATCTGGCGGTCTGAGAGCGGGCTCATTGGCCGGGACGTGTGGCCCCGCATCGCCGCCTTGGCAAGCGCTGAGGTTAGCGGGAGGGTGCCGGGGACTCATGAACGCGCCCCCTCCCGTCCCCGTGCCACCCGCCCCCGGAGCCATCGCCGGGCCCGGCCCCGCGCCGGCGGCCCGTTCCGCCCCGCGGCCAGGGGAACCGCTCCTCCGCCTCGCGCTGCTCCTCGCGGCCAGCTTCCTCGGCGTCGGCGTCACCATGCCCTTCCTGCCGCCCTTCCTCGCGGGGAAGGGGCTGGGGGCCGAGGCGGTGGCGGGGGTTCTCTTCGCGGGCTCGCTGGTGCGCTTCGCGGTGGGCCCGGCCTTCGGGCGGCTGGCGGACCGGCTGGGCGACGGGCGGCTGATGCTGGTGCCCTGCGCCGCCGCCGCGGCCCTCGCCGCGCCGATGTTCCTCCCGGCGGGCGGCTTCCTCGCGGTGCTCGCGGTCCAGGTCGTCTTCGCCGCCGCCATGGCACCCCTCGGCCCGGTGGGCGAGGCGCTGACGCTGGCCGCCACGCGCCGGGCCGGCGCGGATTACGGGCGGGTCCGCTCCGCGGGGTCGGTCGCCTTCATCCTCGGCGCGGTCGGGGCGGGGTGGCTGGCCTCCCGGATCGGCTACGCGGCCATGCCCTGGCTCCTCGGCGGGTGCTACGCCGCGGCCGCGCTCGCCGCCTGGGCGCTCCCGCGCGCCGAGGCCGGGGCGCCGCGCCCGGCCCCCACCCGTGGCGGCGGGCTGCGCCGGGTCTTCCCGCTGCACCTCCTGCGGCGGCCGGGCTTCGGGCGGCTGGTCGCCATCACCGGCCTCGTCCAGGGAAGCCACGCCGCCTATTACGGCTTCTCCTCCATCCACTGGGCGCGGGCCGGGCACTCGCCGGAAGCGATCGGCTTCCTCTGGTCCGAGGGGGTGCTCGCGGAGGTGCTGCTCTTCTTCTGGGCGCGGCCGCTGCTCGGGCGGCTCTCGCCCCGGACCCTCATGCTGCTCGCGGCCGGCGCCGGCGTCCTGCGCTGGTGCGCGCTGGCTGCCACGACGGAGTTCTGGCTGCTGGTGCCGCTCCAGGCGCTCCACGCCGTCACCTTCGGCGTGCAGTACATGGGCGCGATGCGCTGGCTCTCCGCGAACGCGCCGCCCGGGGAGGCGCTCTCGGCCCAGAGCCTGCACGCGGCGCTCGGCAACACGGGGGCGCAGGCGATGGCGATGCTGGCGGCGGGCGCGCTCTACGCGACCTACGGGGCCGGAGCCTTCCTGGCGATGGCGGCGCTCTGCGCCGTGGCGCTGCCGGTGGCCTGGCGCTGGCGGGAGGGCTGAGGCCGGCGGGGCACCCTCCCGCCGGGCCGGGCGGGGAAGGGGGTGCCGCCCGTGTCCGCGGCGACGGGCGGCGATGCCCTAGGACCAGGCCTCGCCGTCCCAGTGATGCGCGGTCCAGCGCGCGCGCCCGTTCTCCACGATGACGCGGTTGTAGGCGTTCCGCTCGCCCCTGAGCCGGGTGGAGGTGGCGGAGCCCGCCTGCAGCACGAGCAGCGAGTCCCCCTCCTCGGCGGTCACGGCGTGCAGGTTGTGGAAGCCCACGTGCAGGTGTCCCGAGAGCACGAGCCGGACGCCGGCCTGCGCCAGGTCGCGCAGCGCCCGCTCGCCCCGCTTCACCACGGGCGTGTCGGGCCGCTCCGGCGGCGCGAGGAAGGGGTGGTGGGCCACCACGATGCGGAAGGGCCCCTCCGGCAGGCGGCGCAGCCGGCGGACCAGCCGCAGCAGCCCGGAGCGGGGCACGCGGCCGTTCTCCCAGTTCAGGTGCAGCCCGCCGCGCGAGACGGTGTTGAGGCCGATCACCTGGATCTCCTCGTCCTCGTACATCGGCTCCGTGTCGGAGGCGATCATCTGCTCCCAGCGGCCGAAGGGATTGAGGAGCCGCTCCCACAGGTAATAGGCGGTGATGTCGTGGTTCCCCGGCACGGCGAGCCAGGGCACCGTCAGCGCGTCGAGGAAGGCGCGGGCGGCGCGGAACTCGCGCGGGCGGGCGCGCATCGTCAGGTCGCCCGAGACGACGATGAGATGCGCCGGGTCCGCGTTGAGCCGCTCGAGCAGCGCGTCCACCGCGCGCTGGTCGATCCGGCGGAAGTGCAGGTCCGAGATGTGGTCGATGATCCTCATCCCTCCGCCTCCGGGGGCGGGGCGAGCACGGCCAGGCCGCGCGGGCGCATCGAGAATTGCAGGGGGGTGCGCAGGATGCAGGCCTCGCCGTCGTTCATCACCCGCAATCTCTGCCGGCGGGAGCGGACGGTGAAGGAGGGCCCGGAGACGATCTCGATCTCGCGCGAGCGCTTCCACATGCCGAGCGCCATCGAGAGCAGCATCTTGGCCGACCAGCCGACCGAGAAGCGACGGCTGACGTAGAGGTGCAGCTCCCCCCCGTCGAGCACGGGGCGGTGGAACATCCGCCCCGCCCCCTCCTCGTAGCCGTTGTTCACGACCGAGAGCGCCCGCGTCCAGATCCGCCAGGGCTTGTGCCAGCCGGGCGCGTTGATCATCAGCCGGTGCGGCCGCTGCCGGAGCAGGAAGCGGCCGGCGGCCAGGAAGACCTTCAGCAGCGAGCGCCAGCTTTTCTCCCGCCGGTGCAGCTCCCGGTAGCGGTTGATGTAGTTCGGCAGGCCGATGACCGCCTGGCAGAGGAAGACCTCGCCGTTGACCTCGCCGACGTCGATCCGCCGCTCGACGGACCGCCCGAGGGCGAGCGCCGCCTCCACAGGGTCGAGCGGCATGCCGAGGTCGCGGGCGAGGAGGTTCAGGGTGCCGAGCGGCAGCACCGCGAGGGTCCGCCCGCTCTCGCCGAGCCGGGAGGCGACGCTGCGGATCGTGCCGTCCCCCCCGCCTACGATCACCACCGGCGCGTCGGTCGCGATGGCGGCCTCCACCCGGCCCTGCATGTCTGGGGCCGCGTCCTCGGCGATGATGGTGAGGTCGAATCCCGCGGCGCGGAGCGCCTCCGGAATCAGACGGGGCAGCTCGGGCCGGGCGGAGAGCGTGCCCGCGCGCCCGTTCATCACCAGGACTGCCCGCTTCAGTGGGCGCTGATCGTCCAGAAGCCTGTCCCCCATTGCGCCGGGCGAACGCCGCGCCGCGTGGAAGGGTTTCGCCCGCGGCACGGCCCCAGCCCGAAAAGAGCCGGCCGGGAGGGGCGCGAAACGAAAAGGGGCGCGGACCCCCCGGCCCGCGCCCCCTTCCATGCCGGCCTTCGCCGCCGGGTCAGGCCGCGACCTTCACCCCGGCCATGCTGCGCAGCACGTAGTGAAGGATGCCGCCCTGCTTGTAGTACTCGACCTCGTCGGCCGTATCGACGCGGCACTGGACCTGGGTGCGGGTCTCGGTGCCGTCCGGGCGGTGGATGACGATGTCGAGCAGCATCCGCGCCTTGAGGTCCTCGAGGCCGAGGATGTCGATCGTCTCGGCGCCGGTGATGCCGAGGCTCTTGCGGTCCTCGCCCGGCTTGAAGACGAGCGGCAGCACGCCCATGCCCACCAGGTTCGAGCGGTGGATGCGCTCGAAGCTCTCGGCGATCACCGCCTTCACGCCGAGCAGCATCGTGCCCTTGGCGGCCCAGTCGCGGGACGAGCCCGTGCCGTACTCCTTGCCGCCGAAGATCACCAGCGGCACGCCCTCGGCCTTGTACTTCATGGCCGCGTCGTAGATCGGCATCACCTGCTCGGAGGGGTAGTGCTTGGTGATGCCGCCCTCGATCCCCGGGACGAGCTCGTTCTTGATGCGGATGTTGGCGAAGGTGCCGCGCATCATGACCTCGTGGTTCCCGCGGCGGGCGCCGTAGGAGTTGAAGTCGTCCTGCCGCACCTGGTGCTCCAGGAGGTACTCGCCGGCGGGCGAGGCCTTCTTGATGGAGCCGGCCGGGGAGATGTGGTCGGTTGTGATGCTGTCCGCGAGCTCGGCAAGCACGCGGGCCCCGGTCACGGAGCCGACCGGCGCGGGCTCGGGCGAGATGCCCTCGAAATAGGGCGGGTTCTGCACGTAGGTGGAGCCCGAGTTCCAGCGGTAGGTGTCGCTGCCCATCTCGACCTGGATGCCCTGCCAGTGCTCGTCGCCCTTGAAGACGTCGGCGTAGCGGGAGCGGAACATCTCGCGGGTGAGGACGCGGTGGACGACCTCGTTGATCTCCGCCTGCTCCGGCCAGATGTCGCGGAGGTACACGGGCTGCCCGTCATGCCCGTTGCCGAGCGGCGCTGTGGTGATGTCCTTCGTGATGGT
Source organism: Muricoccus nepalensis (assembly GCF_006438825.1). Lineage (GTDB taxonomy): Bacteria > Pseudomonadota > Alphaproteobacteria > Acetobacterales > Acetobacteraceae > Roseomonas > Roseomonas nepalensis. The sequence continues at coordinate 3,793 of NZ_RCZP01000032.1, read as the reverse complement.
GCCGGCCAGGGCGTAGGCGACCACGAGGGGCGGGGAGGCGAGGTAGTTCGCGCGCACGTTCGGGTGCACGCGCCCCTCGAAGTTGCGGTTGCCCGAGAGCACGGAAGCAACGACGAGCTTGTTGTCCTCCACCGCGTCCACGATCGCGTCCGCCAGCGGGCCGGAGTTGCCGATGCAGGTGGTGCAGCCATAGCCGACCGTCTGGAAGCCGAGCGCGTCCAGCTCCGCCTGCAGCCCGGAGGCCATTAGGTAGTCGGTCACCACCTGGGAGCCGGGGGCGAGCGAGGTCTTCACCCAGGGCTTCGGCTTCAGGCCCTTCGCCCGCGCCTTCTGCGCGACGAGGCCGGCGGCCACGAGCACGTAGGGGTTGGAGGTGTTGGTGCAGGAGGTGATGGCGGCGATCACCACGTCCCCGTGCCCGAGGTCGTAGTTCGCACCGGCGACGGCGACCCGCGAATCGGCCGGCGGGGCGCCGGGGGCGGCCAGGTTCGGCAGCTCGCGGCCGAAGGAGGTGGCGATCTCGGTCAGCACCACCCTGTCCTGCGGCCGCTTCGGCCCGGCCATTGAGGGCACGACGGTCGAGAGGTCGAGCTCCAGCGTGTCCGTGAAGACCGGGTCCGGCGTGCTGTCGTCGCGCCACATGCCCTGGGCCTGGGCGAAGGCGCGCACGAGGTCGATGCGGGCCTCCTCGCGGCCGGAGAGGCGGAGATAGCCGAGCGTGGCCTCGTCCACGGGGAAGAAGCCGCAGGTCGCGCCGTACTCGGGCGCCATGTTGCCGATGGTCGCGCGGTCCGCGACCGGCAGGTGCGTCAGGCCCTGGCCGTAGAACTCCACGAACTTGCCGACCACGCCCTTCTTGCGGAGCATCTGCGTAACCGTCAGCACGAGGTCGGTGGCGGTGACGCCCTCCTTGAGCTTGCCGACCAGCTTGAAGCCGATGACGTCGGGGATGAGCATGGCGATGGCCTGGCCGAGCATCGCGGCCTCCGCCTCGATGCCGCCCACGCCCCAGCCGAGCACGCCCAGGCCGTTCACCATGGTGGTGTGGCTGTCCGTGCCGTAGCAGCTGTCAGGATAGGCGTAGGTGTCGCCGGCGTCGTCGTTCGTCCACACCACCTGCGCCAGGTACTCGAGGTTCACCTGGTGGCAGATGCCGGTGCCGGGGGGCACGACGCGGAAGTTGTCGAAGGCGGCCGAGCCCCAGCGGAGGAACTCGTAGCGCTCGCCGTTGCGCTCGTACTCGATGTCGACGTTCTTGCGCAGCGCGTCGGCGGTGCCCGAGACGTCCACCATCACGGAGTGGTCGATCACGAGGTCGACCGGCACCAGCGGGTTCACCTTCTGCGGGTCGCCGCCGAGCTTGAGCATGCCGTCGCGCATGGCGGCGAGGTCGACCACGGCCGGCACGCCCGTGAAGTCCTGCATGAGGATGCGCGCGGGGCGGAACGGAACCTCGCGGTCGGACTGCCCCTTCTCGAGCCAGCCGGCGATCGCCTTCGCGTCCTCGACCTTGTAGGTGCCGCCGTTCTCGAAGCGCAGCACGTTCTCGAGCAGCACCTTCAGGCTGTTCGGAAGCCGGGCGAAATCGACGCCCAGGGCCTTACCCGCATCGGGAATGGAGAAGTAGTTGTAGGTCTTGCCGCCGACGGAGATCGTCCGGCGCGTCTTGAGGGTGTCCTGGCCGATCTTGGTCATGCGTCGCAACTCCCCGGGCATGCTTGAATTTCGGGGCTGCTTGAAGCATGGCAAGGGTTTCCGGTCCAGGGGCGGGACCGTTTTCAGGGGGGATCCGGGGGGCGTGCTGGCGGCGGAAGACCTGGCCGCCCGGCGCGGCGGAAGGGTGGTTTTCGCCGGGCTGTCGCTGCGCGCGGCGCCCGGGGAGGCCCTCCTGCTCCTTGGCCCCAACGGCGCCGGCAAGTCTACCCTCCTGCGGGTGATCGCCGGCCTGCTGCGCCCGGCCGCGGGGCGCCTGGCCTGGGAGGGCGAGGACATCGCCGCCGACGCCGCGGCCCACGGCGCCCGCACGCGCTACCTTGGCCACCAGGACGCCATCAAGCCCGCGCTGACCCCGGCCGAGGACCTCGCCTTCTGGGCCCGCCTCCGCGGGGGCGAGCCGGCGGCGGCGCTCGAGGCGCTCGGCCTCTCGGCGCTGGCCGGGCTGCCCTGCCGCACCCTCTCCGCCGGGCAGCGGCGCCGGCTGGCGCTCGCGCGCCTCGTCCTGGGCGACGCCCCGCTCTGGCTGCTCGACGAACCGACGCTGGGACTCGACACCGCCTCCGTCGCCCGCCTCGGCACCCTCCTCGCCGCGCACCGCGCGCGCGGCGGCATCGTGCTCGCCGCCACCCACCTGCCGCTGCCGCTGCCGGGCGCGCGGGACTTCCAGCTTTGATCGCGGTCTTCCTGCGCGAGCTCCGGCTTGCCCTCCGCCACCCCGCGGAGGCGCTGGCGGCGGTGCTCTTCTTCGTCATCGTCTGCGCCCTCTTCCCCTTCGGCGTCGGCCCCTCGCCCGAGGCGCTCGCCCGGCTGGCGCCCGGCGCGCTCGTCACGGCCGCGCTGCTGGCCGCCCTCCTGCCGCTCGACCGCCTCTTCGCCGCCGAGGCGGAGGACGGATCGCTCGACCTCCTCCTCACCACGGGCCTCCCTCCCGCGGGGCTCGCCGCCGCGAAGGCGGCCGCGCACTGGGTGGTCACCGGCCTGCCGCTGCTGCTGGCCACGCCCATCGCCAGCGCCCTCCTTGCCCTGCCGGCCGAGGCCTGGGGGGTGGCGGTGCTCGCCCTCGGCCTCGCCTCGGCGGTCCTGTCGCTGCTCGGCACCCTCGGCGCGGCGCTGACGCTCGGGGCGCGGCGGGGGGGCGTGCTGCTGCCGCTGCTCGTCCTGCCGCTGGCCGTGCCCGTGGTCATCTTCGCGGCCGGCGCGATCGAGGCCGCCTCGGCGGGCGCGGAGCCGCGCCCCTTCCTCCTCCTGCTCGCCGCCTTCCTCGCGGGCGCCCTGCCGCTCGCGCCTCTGGCGGCCGGGGCCGCGCTGCGGGAGGGTTGAATTGGGGGCCGCTTTCCGGCGTTAGTATCGGCATGGCATTCAAGGGAAAGCCGCCGGGCTCCGGCTCGGGCGAGATGTCGCGCCGCACGGTGATGCTGCGCCCCGCCATTGCCCTGGAGCCGCGCCAGCGCGACGAGGCACGCCGCCTGCGCCGCGCCGGGCACGAGCCCGCCTTCATCGCGGAGACCATCGGCGCGCCGCTGGAGGAGGTGGAGAAGGCCCTCGTCCAGATGCGGATGCCGCGCCCGGAGACCACCCGCGGCACGCTGAACGTGACGCTCGCCGCCCACGCGCTGGTCATGAAGGAGCGCCAGGGCAACGAGCCCCTCTGGCAGACCATGGACCGCATGCTGGACGAGCTGCTCCGCCTGCGCGCCGCCGAGGCCGCCCGCGCCCGCCGGCGGCGCGAGGACGAGGGCGCGCTTCCCCTCTTCCCGGAAACCTGACCGCCCGCCGGCCCGCCTGACGCGGCGGGGCCGGCGGTGCAGGATGCGGCCATGACGTTCCGCCGCGCCGCCCTGATCCTCGCCTGCCTCCTCACCGGGCCCGCCGCCGCCCCGGCGCCGCGCGAGCCCGGCGGGGCGCGCCCGGCCGCGGCCGCTCGCCAAGCCCCCGCCCGCGCGACTCCGCCCGCCGGCGCGCGGGCCAGGGCGGGCGCGTCGCCGCGGCGCGCGGTGGCGCCGTCCCGGCCGGCCGCGCGCAAGGGCGCCCCCGCCGCCCGCCCGCCCGCGCGCGAGGCCCGGCCGCCGCGCCCCGC
>NZ_RCZP01000031.1 GCF_006438825.1 Muricoccus nepalensis | reverse complement strand
AACTCGATCAAGCCGCACAACAAGTTCAAGGCCGAGGCCTACGTGCTGACGAAGGAGGAGGGCGGTCGCCACACGCCGTTCTTCACGAACTACCGCCCGCAGTTCTACTTCCGCACGACCGACGTGACGGGGGTGGTGCAGCTGCCGGAGGGCGTGGAGATGGTGATGCCGGGCGACAACGTGTCGATGTCGGTCGAGCTGATCGCCCCGATCGCCATGGACGAGGGCCTGCGCTTCGCCATCCGCGAGGGCGGCCGCACCGTCGGCGCCGGCGTCGTCGCGAGCATCGAGAAGTAAGATGGCCGCCGACGCCCAGAATATCCGGATCCGTCTCAAGGCGTTCGATCACCGCGTGCTGGATGGCAGCACGCGGGAGATCGTGAACACCGCGAAGCGGACCGGCGCGCGGGTGCGGGGCCCTATCCCGCTCCCCACGCACATCGAGCGGTTCACCGTGAACCGTTCTCCGCACGTCGATAAGAAGTCGCGCGAGCAGTTCGAGATCCGGACTCATCGCCGTCTGCTCGACATCGTCGACCCCACTCCCCAGACCGTGGACGCGCTGATGAAGCTCGACCTCGCCTCGGGCGTGGACGTCGAAATCAAGATCTGAGTCTGAGGGGCGCATACACCATGGCCGCGAAAGATGGCCGCACTGGCCTGATCGCCCGGAAGCTGGGCATGTCCCGGCTTTTCAACGACGACGGCTCCACCGTGCCGGTGACGCTGCTGCACGTGGATGACGTTCGCGTCGTGGCGGTGCGTTCCACCGACAAGGACGGCTACACCGCGGTGCAGCTGGGCGCAGGGCACGCGAAGCCGAAGAACGTCTCCAAGCCCAACCGGGCCCATTTCGCCAAGTCCGGCGTCGAGGCCCCGATGAAGGTGGTCGAGTTCCGCGTGGCCGATGACGCGGTGCTGGAGGCGGGCGCGAAGCTCTCCCCCGCGCACTTCGTGAAGGGCCAGAAGATCGACGTCACCGGCGTGACCAAGGGCAAGGGCTTTTCCGGTGCCATGAAGCGCTGGAACTTCGCCGGCCTCGAGGCCTCGCACGGCGTGTCGATCAGCCACCGCTCGCACGGTTCGACCGGCAACCGCCAGGATCCGGGCAAGGTCTTCAAGAATAAGAAGATGGCTGGCCATCTTGGCGTTGAGCGCGTGACCACCCAGAACCTGGAAGTGGCCGGCGTCGACGTGGAGCGGAACATCCTCTTCATCAAGGGCGCCGTCCCCGGCGCCGCCAACGGCTGGGTCATGGTGCGTGACGCCGTGAAGCGGAAGCGTCACGCCGACGCGCCGTACCCGACGGCCGCGGCCTGAGGATCGAGCGATGCAGATCAAGGTCATCACCCTCGACAACGCCGAGGCCGGCGAGATCGAGCTTCCCGACGAGTTCTTCGGCGCCCAGCCGCGCACCGACATCATGGCGCGCGTCGTCCACTGGCAGCTCGCCAAGCGCCGTGCCGGCACCCACAAGGTGAAGGGCATGGGCGAGGTCTCCGGCACGACGAAGAAGCCCTATCGCCAGAAGGGCACGGGCAACGCCCGTCAGGGTTCGCTCCGCGCGCCGCAGTTCCGCACCGGTGGCGTGGTCCACGGCCCGGTCGTCCGCAGCCACGAGTACAGCCTGCCGAAGAAGGTCCGCCGCCTGGGCCTGATCAGCGCGCTGAGCCAGAAGGCAGCCGAGGGCAAGCTCGTCATCCTCGACGCCGCCGCGCCCGGCGACGCCGCCAAGACCAAGACCCTGGTCGCGCAGCTCAAGGTCCTCGGCTGGACCAGCGCCCTGGTGTTCGACGCCACCCCGGACGAGGGCCTGCTGCGCGCCGCGCGCAACCTGCCGAAGATCCAGGTGATGCCGACGGTCGGCGCCAACGTCTATGACATCCTCCACCACGACGTGCTCGCGGTTACGCGGGCGGGCGTCGAGGCCCTGAAGGAGCGCCTGTCGTGAGCGCACACGCAACCCGCAAGGCGCCGGTAGTGACGCCGGAGCGGATGTACCAGCTGATCGTCGCCCCGGTGATCACCGAGAAGGCGACGGTCCTGAACGAGACGGGTCAGGTCACCTTCAAGGTGACGCTCGACGCCACGAAGCCCGAGATCAAGACCGCTGTGGAGAAGCTCTTCGGCGTCAACGTCACCGCCGTGAACACGGTGGTGGTGAAGGGCAAGTCGAAGCGGTTCCGCGGTCGTCCGGGCCAGCGGTCCGACTGGAAGAAGGCGATCGTCAGCCTGGCCGACGGCCAGAGCATCGATCTGACGACGGGGCTCGCGTAAGCCATGGCGCTCAAGCAATTCAAGCCGGTCACGCCGAGCCTTCGCGGCACGGTGCTGGTCAACAAGTCCGAGCTCTGGAAGGGCAAGCCGGTTAAGGGGCTGACGGAGGGCAAGAGCCACTCCGGCGGCCGCAACAACCACGGCCGCACGACCGTCCGGTTCCGTGGCGGCGGACACAAGCAGTCCTACCGCTACGTCGACTTCAAGCGCCGCACGAAGTTCAACGTGCCCGCGACGGTCGAGCGGCTGGAGTACGACCCCAACCGCACCGCCTGGATCGCGCTCCTCAAGTACGAGGACGGCGAACTCGCCTACATCATCGCGCCGCAGCGCCTGAAGGCGGGCGACCAGGTGATCGCCGGCGACCGCGTGGACATCAAGCCGGGCAACGCGATGCCGCTGGCCTCCATCCCCGTGGGCACCATCGTGCACGCGCTGGAGATGAAGCCCGGCGCCGGCGCGAAGATCGCCCGCTCCGCCGGGACCTACTGCCAGCTGGTTGGCAAGGACGCCGGCTATGCCCAGGTAAAGCTGATGTCGGGCGAGGTGCGGCTGCTCCGCGCCGAGTGCTTGGCAACGATCGGCGCGGTGTCGAACCCGGACAACTCCAACCAGCAGCTCGGCAAGGCCGGGCGTCGCCGCTGGATGGGCTTTCGCCCGCACAACCGCGGCGTCGTCATGAACCCGGTCGACCACCCGCACGGCGGTGGTGAGGGCCGGACCTCGGGCGGCCGCCACCCGGTCACCCCCTGGGGCAAGCCGACGAAGGGTTACAAGACCCGCACCAACAAGCGCACGGATCGTCTCATCGTCCGTCGCCGCACTGCGAAGAAGGGCTGACCGCGATGTCGCGCAGCGTATGGAAGGGGCCGTTCGTCGACGGCTACCTGCTGAACAAGGCGGAGACGGCGCGGAACTCCGGCCGGAACGAGATCATCAAGATCTGGTCCCGCCGCAGCACCATCCTTCCGCAGTTCGTCGGGCTGGTCTTCGGCGTCTACAACGGCAAGAAGTTCATCCCCGTCCAGGTGTCCGAGAACATGGTGGGCCACAAGTTCGGCGAGTTCTCGCCGACGCGCACCTTCACCGGCCACTCGTCGGACAAGAAGGCGAAGCGGGGCTGAGATGAGCAAGCCGAAGCACGAGCGCAGCCTCGCCGACACCGAGGCCCAGGCGGTGACGCGGAACATCCGCGTCTCCCCGCGCAAGCTGAACCTCGCGGCCGGCCTCATCCGCGGCCGCCGCGCCCAGGATGCCGTCGCCACGCTGACCTTCAGCAAGCGCCGCATATCAGACACGGTGAAGAAGACGCTCGAGAGCGCCATCGCGAACGCCGAGAACAACCACAGCCTCGACGTCGACAAGCTGGTGGTGGCTCGGGTCGAGGTGGGCCGTTCGATCGTCATGAAGCGCTTCCAGGCGCGCGGCCGCGGCAAGGCCGCCCGTGTCGAGAAGTGGTTCAGCCACCTGAAGATCGTCGTCGCCGAGCAGCAGCCGGTGCCGGTGGCCGAGGAGGCCGCGTAACATGGGTCACAAAGTTAATCCGATCGGGCTCCGGCTCGGCATCAACCGCACCTGGGACAGCCGCTGGTACGCCGGCGACGCCGACTACGCCGGCCTGCTCCACGACGACCTGAAGCTGCGTCGCACGCTGCGCGACCGCCTCAAGGGCGCGGGCGTGGCCAAGGTCGTGATCGAGCGCCCGGCGAAGAAGCCCCGCGTGACGATCCACGCCGCCCGCCCGGGCGTCGTGATCGGCAAGAAGGGCGCCGACATCGAGCAGCTTCGCAAGGACTTGGCGAAGATGGCCGGGGCCGAGGTGTCGCTGAACATCGTCGAGATCCGCAAGCCGGAGCTGGACGCCACCCTGGTGGCCGAGAGCATCGCACAGCAGCTCGAGCGTCGCGTCGCCTTCCGCCGCGCCATGAAGCGCGCCGTGCAGTCCGCCATGCGCCTCGGCGCCGGCGGGATTCGCATCAACTGCGGCGGCCGGCTGGGCGGCGCGGAGATCGCGCGCATGGAGTGGTACCGCGAGGGCCGCGTGCCCCTGCACACGCTCCGCGCCGACATCGACTTCGGGGTCGCGACCGCGAAGACCACCTATGGCACCTGCGGCGTCAAGGTCTGGATCTTCAAGGGCGAGGTTCTCGGCCACGACCCGATGGCCCAGGACAAGCGCGCCGCCGAGCAGGCGCCGCAGCGCTGAGCGACGGACTGAGGAACACGTAACATGTTGTCGCCGAAGCGCACGACGTACCGAAAGGCCCACAAGGGCCGCATCAAGGGCAACGCCAAGGGCGGGTTCACGCTCTCCTTCGGCGGCTACGGCCTGAAGGCGCTGGAGCCGGAGCGGGTGACCGCCCGGCAGATCGAGGCGGCCCGCCGCGCGATCACCCGTGCCATGAAGCGCCAGGGGCGCGTGTGGATCCGGATTTTCCCGGATGTGCCCGTCTCCTCCAAGCCGGCCGAGGTCCGCATGGGCTCGGGCAAGGGCGCGCCCGAGTTCTGGGTGGTCCGGATCAAGCCGGGCCGCATCATGTTCGAGATCGACGGTGTCAACCAGGAGGTCGCGCGCGAGGCGCTCGCCCTTGGCGCGGCGAAGCTGCCGATCAAGACGAAGGTCGTGGCCCGTCTGGGCGCGGCGGAGGCCTGATCGATGACCAAGATCTCCGATGTCCGCGCGAAGACCGCGGATGAGCTGAAGACCATGCTGCTCGACCTCCGGAAGGAGCAGTTCAACCTGCGCTTCCAGCGGGCGACGGGCCAGTTGGAGGCTGTTGGGCGAATCCGGGCCGTGCGCCGGGACATCGCCCGTGTTAAGACCGTGCTGGGCCAGCAGGCCCGCACTTCCCAGAAGCCCTGAGAGGAGACCGCGGCACATGCCGAAGCGCGTCCTCACCGGGCGGGTCACGAGCGACAAGCAGGACAAGACCGTGACGGTCTTGGTCGAGCGTCGCGTGATGCACCCGCTCTACAAGAAGTTCATCCGGCGTTCCAAGAAGTACGCCGCGCATGACGACACCAACCTGTGCCGCGAGGGCGACACGGTCTCCATCGAGGAGTGCCGTCCGATCTCCAAGCGCAAGTCTTGGCTGGTGATCGAGCGCAACGGCGAGGCCGTGGCGCGCCCGGCCGCCTACGAGCCACTCGATGACATCGAAATCGGCGAGCAGGTGTCGGCATGATCCAGGTCGAATCCAACCTCGACGTCGCCGACAACTCCGGCGCGCGCAAGGTGCAGTGCATCAAGGTGCTCGGCGGGTCCAAGCGCAAGACGGCCTCGGTCGGCGACATCATCGTCGTCTCGATCAAGGACGCCATCCCCCGCGCCAAGGTGAAGAAGGGTGAGGTCCACCGGGCCGTGATCGTCCGGACCGCCTATCCCGTGCGCCGCGTGGACGGCACCGCCATCCGCTTCGACAACAACGCGGCCGTTCTGATCAACAAGCAGAACGAACCGATCGGGACCCGCATCTTCGGCCCGGTCGTGCGCGAGCTGCGGGCCCGGAAGTACATGAAGATCATCTCCCTGGCTCCGGAGGTGCTGTGATGGCGGCGAAGATCCGCAAGGGCGATCGCGTCCAGGTCCTGACCGGCAAGGACAAGGGCAAGCGCGGCGAGGTGCTGTCCGTCCTGCCCGAGGCGAACCGCGCCGTCGTGCAGGGCGTGAATATGGTCAAGCGCCACACCAAGCCGCAGGGCATGAACCAGCCCGGCGGCATCCAGGAGAAGGAGGCGTCCATCGACCTCTCCAACCTGGCGCTGATCGACCCGAAGAGCGACAAGCCGACCCGCGTGGGCTTCCGCGTGGACGGTGACAAGAAGGTCCGGGTGGCGAAGGCCTCCGGCGAGGTGATCGCATGAGCGACACGCAGGAGACGCAGGAGAAGGTTCGCGGCGAGAACATCGCCGCCGAGCAGCCCCGCCTGCAGCAGGAATACTTCGCCTCGATCCGCCAGGCGCTGATCGAGGAGTTCGGCTACAAGAACCAGATGGAGGTTCCGAAGCTGGAGAAGATCGTCATCAACATGGGCGTCGGCGAGGCTGCCGGCGACCAGAAGAAGCTTGACGCCGCCGTCGCCGAGCTGACGGTCATCGCCGGCCAGAAGCCGGTCAAGACGAAGGCCAAGAAGGCGATCGCGGGCTTCAAGATCCGCGAGGGCCAGGCGATTGGCACGAAGGTGACGCTGCGGCGCGCCCGGATGTACGAGTTCCTGGACCGCCTCGTCACCATCGCGCTGCCGCGCGTCCGCGACTTCCGCGGCATTTCGGGCAAGGGCTTCGACGGCCGTGGCAACTACGCCATGGGCCTGAAGGAGCAGATCATCTTCCCCGAGATCGCCTACGACAAGGTCGAGGCCGTCCGCGGCATGGACATCGTCTTCGTCACCACGGCGAAGACGGACAAGGAAGCGAAGGCCCTGCTCAAGGGCTTCCGGCTTCCCTTCGTCAACTGATCTTGGAAAACCGCCGGGCTGGCGCACTTCGCAAGGCCCGGACAGGTTCCGGAGGATACTGATCGAATGGCAAAGACTTCGTCAGTCGAGAAGAACAACATGCGTAAGCGCCTCTCTAAGGCGCATGCGGGCAAGCGGGCCGCCCTGAAGAAGGTGGTGATGGACCGCGAGCTGCCGGTCGAGGATCGCTTCGAGGCGACCCTCAAGCTGGCGCAGCTTCCGCGCAACGGGGCTAAGGTCCGCGTTCGCCTGCGCTGCGCGCTCACCGGTCGTCCGCGCGGCAACTACCGCAAGTTCCAGCTCAGCCGGAACATGCTGCGGGAGCTCGCGTCCAGCGGTCAAATTCCCGGCCTCACCAAGGCCTCGTGGTAAGGGAGGAAGGCACAAATGCAGCTTTCCGATCCGCTGGGTGACATGCTCACCCGCATTCGCAACGGCCTGCGCGCGCGCCAGTCGCGCGTCGTCTCGCCGGCCTCCCGCCTGCGCTCGGACGTCCTCGACGTCCTCAAGCGCGAGGGCTACATCCGCGGCTACCGCGGCGAGGAGCTCCGTCCCGGCATCAAGGTGTTGGACATCGAGCTGAAGTACGCCGAGGGCGAGCCCGCGATCAAGGAGATCACCCGCGTGTCCAAGCCGGGCCGCCGGGTCTACTCCAAGATCAAGGAGCTCCCGAAGGTCTACAACGGCCTTGGCATCTCCATCCTCTCCACGCCCCGCGGCGTGATGAGCGACCTCGAGGCACGCGCCGCCAATGTTGGCGGCGAAGTCCTCTGCCGCGTGTTCTGACGGAGGGCAGGGAACATGTCTCGCGTCGGTAAGTATCCGGTGAAGGTTCCGTCGGGCGTGACCATCACGCTCGAGGACCGCACCATCGTGGCGAAGGGCAAGCTCGGCGAGCTGCGCCTTCCCGTCACGGACAAGGTGGACGTCACCATCGAGAACGGCGAAGTCGCCGTGGCGCCCCGCGGCGACGACCGCGCGGCGCGCACGATGTGGGGCACCACGCGCTCCCTCATCAACAGCATGGTCACGGGCGTCTCGACGGGCTTCACCAAGTCCATGGAGATCACGGGCACCGGCTATCGCGCGGCGGTGCAGGGGAAGGACCTCGTCCTGAACCTCGGCTACAGCCACGAGATCCGCTACACGATCCCCGAGGGCATCAAGATCACGACCGAGCGCCCCACGGCGATCAAGGTCGAGGGGGCAGACAAGCAGCGCGTCGGCCAGGTGGCGGCGGAGATCCGGGCGTACCGCGGTCCCGAGCCCTACAAGGGCAAGGGCATCAAGTACGACAACGAGACGATCCTCCGGAAGGAGGGTAAGAAGAAGTAATGCCGAACAAGCTCGCACTGACGCAGCGCCGTCGCTCGCGCACGCGCTACCAGATCAAGCTGAAGGGGGCGGGGCGCGTGCGCCTTTCCGTCCATCGCTCGGGCCGGCACATCTACGCCCAGGTGATCGACGACAAGGCGGGCCGCACGCTCGCCGCGGCGTCGACGCTGGAGAAGCCCATCCGCGAGGGGGGCCGCACCGGGGCCGACCTCGACGCGGCGACGGCCATCGGCAAGCTGGTGGCGGAGCGCGCGCTCGCCGCCGGCGTGACCGAGGTGGTCTTCGACCGCGGTCCCTACATCTATCACGGCCGGGTCAAGGCCCTGGCGGACGGCGCCCGCGAGGGCGGGCTGTCGTTCTGAGGAGCCGATAGAATGGCATACGCACCGCGTTCCAACGCGCCGCGTCCGGGTGGCGAGGGCGGCGACGCCGACCGCCGCCGAGGCCGTGGCCGCCGCGACGACAACCGCGACAACCGTGGCGGCGATCGCGAGAACGACGAGTTCAAGGACAAGCTCGTCACCATCAACCGCGTCGCCAAGGTGGTGAAGGGCGGCCGTCGCTTCTCCTTCGCCGCCCTGGTCGTGGTCGGTGACGAGAAGGGCCGGGTGGGCTGGGGCGCCGGCAAGGCGCGCGAGGTGCCCGAGGCGATCCGCAAGGCGACGGAGCGGGCCAAGCGCGGCCTCATCCGCGTGCCGATGCGCGAGGGCCGCACCCTGCACCACGACATCATCGGCGAGTTCGGCGCGGGCCGCGTGATCCTGCGCGCGGCCCCGGCCGGCACCGGCATCATCGCGGGCGGCCCGATGCGCGCCGTCTTCGAGGTCCTGGGCATGGGCGACGTCGTCGCGAAGTGCACGGGCACCACGAACCCGCACAACATGGTCAAGGCGACCTTCGCCGGCCTGGCGCGCTGCACCTCCCCCCGGGCGGTCGCGGCCCGTCGCGGCAAGAAGGTGGCCGACCTTCTCCCCAACCCGCCCCGTGGCGGCGCCGCGGAGACGACGGCGGAGGCCGGCAATGTCTGACACCAAGGCAACCGTGAAGGTGACCCAGGTCGGGTCGCCGATCGGCCGCAAGCCCGGTCAGCGAGAGACGCTGATTGGCCTCGGCCTGAACAAGATGAACCGGACGCGTGAGCTCGAGGACACCCCCGCCGTGCGCGGGATGATCCGCAAGGTCGCGCATCTGATCAAGGTGGGCTGAGCCATGAAGCTCCCATTGAAGCTCAACGAGCTGCGCGACAACGAGGGCGCCCGCCCGAAGTTCAAGCGCATCGGTCGCGGCATCGGCTCCGGCAAGGGCAAGACGAGCGGCCGCGGCGTCAAGGGCCAGAAGGCCCGCACGGGCGTCTCGCTGAACGGGTTCGAGGGTGGTCAGCTCCCGCTGTACCGCCGCCTGCCCAAGCGCGGCTTCCACAACCTGTTCCGGGTCGAGTACGCGGTCATCAACGTCGGTTCGATCGAGAAGGCGCTGGAGTCCGGCGTCCTTCCGGCCGGCGAGACGGTGGACGAGACGGCGCTGGTCAAGGCCGGGCTCGTTCGCCTCGGCAAGAAGGCCGGCGTGCGCCTGCTGGCCAAGGGCAGCATCACGCGCCCCGTGACCGTCTCGGTGGCCGGGGCCTCGGCGGCGGCGATCGCCGCGGTGCAGGCCGCCGGCGGCAGCGTGACGGTTCGCGAGGCGGCGGCGGCCGAGGAAACCCCCGCGGCTTGATCGCGGTGGGTAGCGGCCGCTACCTGATCTATTGGACCTTTCTGCGGCGCCGCGGGTAAAATCCCCCGGCGCCGCAGTCGTGAGAGAGGGCATTCCCATGGCGTCCGCCGCCGAGCAGCTCGCGGCCAATCTCAACCTCGGCGTGCTCTCGCGAGCGACCGAGCTGAAGAGCAGGCTCTGGTTCACCCTGGGGGCCCTGCTGGTCTACCGCCTCGGCACCTACATCCCGGTGCCGGGCGTGGACGCGGCCGTCATGGCCGAGATCCTGTCGCAGCACGGCGGCGGCATCCTCGGCATGTTCGACATGTTCACGGGCGGCGCGCTCGGCCGGATGACGGTCTTTGCGCTCAACATCATGCCCTACATCTCCGCCTCGATCATCGTACAGCTCATGTCCGCGGCGATCCCCTCCTGGGAGGCCCTCAAGAAGGAGGGCGAGTCTGGGCGGAAGAAGCTCAACCAGTACACCCGCTACCTGACTGTGCTCATCGCCTTCTTCCAGGCCTACGGGCTGGCCATCGGGCTCGAGGGCATGCGCGGGAACTTCGGGGCGGCGGTGCTCGACCCCGGCCTCTTCTTCCGCGTCTCCTGCATCACGACCCTCGTCGGCGGGACGATGTTCCTCATGTGGCTGGGCGAGCAGATCACGGCGCGGGGCGTCGGCAACGGCATCTCGCTGATCATCTTCGCGGGCATCGTGGCCAACCTGCCGCACGCGCTGGTCTCCACGCTGGAACTCGGCCGCACCGGCGCGCTGAGCCCCTTCTTCATCATCTTCTTCCTGCTGATGGCCCTGGCCGTGATCGCCTTCGTGGTTTTCATGGAGCGCGCGCAGCGGAAGATCCCCGTGCAGTACCCGAAGCGCCAGGTCGGCAACCGCATGTTCGGCGGCGATTCGACGCACCTGCCGCTGAAGCTGAACACCGCCGGCGTGATCCCGCCGATCTTCGCCTCCTCCCTCCTGCTGCTGCCGGCGACCTTCTCGGGCTTCGCGGCCACGCAGGGCGAGGACACCTGGATCACCCGCATGGCGGCGCTGCTCGCGCACGGTCAGCCGCTCTACATGGGGCTCTACGTCGCCCTGATCATCTTCTTCGCCTTCTTCTACACGGCGGTGGTCTTCAACCCGCAGGAGACGGCGGACAACCTGAAGAAGTACGGCGGCTTCGTCCCCGGCATCCGCCCGGGCGCGGCGACGGCCGAGTACTTCGACCGCGTGCTGAGCCGCCTGACCCTGGTCGGCGCCATCTACCTCTGCATCGTCTGCCTCATCCCCGAATTCCTCATCAGCCAGTACGGCGTCCCCTTCTACTTCGGCGGCACCAGCCTGCTGATCATCGTCTCCGTCACGATGGACACGGTGGCCCAGGTGCAGTCCCATCTCTTCGCGCATCAGTACGAGGGGCTGATTCGCAAGTCCCGCGTCGGTGGGCGCGGCGGCCCTGCCCCTGTCACCCCCCGTGGAGGAAGCGCCCGGCGATGAACCTGATACTTCTTGGCCCGCCGGGAGCGGGGAAGGGGACCCAGGCCAAGACCCTCCAGGACCGGCACGGCATCGCCCAGATCTCGACGGGCGACATGCTGCGGGCGGAGGTGAAGTCCGGCTCGGCCATCGGCAGCGAGGCCCGCGCCATCATGGAGCGCGGCGACCTCGTGCCGGACGCGATCATCACGGCGATGCTGGCGCTGCGGGTCCAGAAGCCCGACTGCGCGAGCGGCTTCATCCTCGACGGCTTCCCGCGCACGGTCCCCCAGGCCGAGGCGCTGGACGTCATGCTGGCGGAGATGGGCCTCGCCCTGAACCACGTGATCGAGCTGAAGGTCGACGACGCGGCGCTGGTGGACCGCATCGCGGGGCGCTTCACCTGCGCCTCTTGCGGCACCGGCTACCACGATCGCTTCAAGCCGACGCAGAAGGAGGGCGCCTGCGACGTCTGCGGCAGCCACGAGTTCATCCGCCGCGCGGACGACAAGGCCGAGACGGTGGCCGCGCGCCTCGAGGCCTACCACCGCCAGACGGCGCCGCTGCTCCCCTACTACGAGGCCCAGGGCAAGCTCCGCCAGGTCGACGGCATGGCCGACATGGGCACGGTGGCCAGCCAGCTCGAGGCCATCCTCGATGGCCACTGACTCCTGGCTTGACTCGGCGGCGCGGGCCGCCTAAATCGCCCCTCTTCGCGGCGGGCCCCACCTAGCCGCGATCCCGCTTGCACGGACGGTTCCCGTCTTCCACCGATTGGCCCTGCCGCCGCCGCGGCCGGGTCAGGATCACCTCGCCGGGCGGCTTCGCCGACCGGCCCGAACGGAGCGAACGCTCCAGGAGAGCACCGTGGCGCGTATCGCCGGCGTGAACATCCCCGACAACAAGCGCGTGCAGATCTCGCTGCGCTACATCTTCGGCATCGGCCCCAAGAACGCGGCCGACATCTGCGCGAAGCTCGGCATCCCCGAGGAGCGCCGGGTGAACCAGCTCTCCGAGGACGAGCTGCTTCGCCTGCGCGCGACGCTGGACACCGACTACCGCGTCGAGGGCGACCTCCGCCGCGAGGTCGCGATGAACATCAAGCGCCTGATGGACATGGCCTGCTACCGCGGCCTCCGCCATCGCCGCGGCCTGCCGGTGCGCGGCCAGCGCACGCACACGAACGCCCGCACCCGCAAGGGCAAGGCGGTCGCGATCGCCGGCAAGAAGAAGGTGACGAAGTAAGATGGCGCGTCAGCCGAACGCCGGGTCCCGCCCGCGCAAGAAGGAACGGAAGAACATCTCTTCCGGCGTGGCGCACGTCCTCGCTTCCTTCAACAACACGATCGTCACGATCACGGACAGCCAGGGCAACGCGATCGCCTGGTCGTCCTCGGGCTCCCAGGGCTTCAAGGGCAGCCGCAAGTCCACGCCCTACGCCGCCCAGGTGGCCGCCGAGGACGCGGGCAAGAAGGCCCGCGAGCACGGCATGGAGACGCTCGAGATCATGGTCTCGGGCCCCGGTTCGGGCCGTGAGAGCGCGCTGCGCGCCCTCCAGGCCGTCGGCTTCTACGTGACGGCCATCAAGGACGTGACGCCCATCCCGCACAACGGCTGCCGCCCCCGCAAGCGCCGTCGGGTCTGAGAGGGGAACCACCACCATGAGTGGCGCGATGGATCGCAACTGGCGTTCCCTGATCAAGCCCGAGCGTCTCGACGTGGAAGGGGGCAACGACCCCTCCCGCACGGCCACCATCGTGGCGGAGCCGCTGGAGCGCGGCTTCGGCATGACGCTCGGCAACGCGCTGCGCCGCATCCTGCTGTCCTCCCTCCAGGGGGCGGCGGTGACGGCCGTGCAGATCGAGGGCGCGCTGCACGAGTTCAGCAGCCTTCCCGGCGTCCGCGAGGACGTCACCGACATCGTCCTGAACATCAAGCGCCTAGCCATCCGCATGCAGGGCGAGGGCTCCAAGCGCCTCTCCCTCACCGCGACCGGCCCGGGCGAGGTGACGGCCGGGCAGATCCAGGTGACCGGCGACATCGAGATCGCCAACCCGGATCTGGTCATCTGCACGCTCGACGACGGCGCGAAGCTCAACGCCGAGCTGACCGTCGCGACCGGCAAGGGCTATGTCCCGGCGTCCGAGAACCGTCCCGAGGACGCGCCGATCGGCCTCATCCCGGTGGACGCGATCTACTCCCCGGTGCGCCGCGTGGCCTACCGCGTGGAGCCGACCCGCGTCGGCCAGCGCACAGACTACGACAAGCTCGTCCTGACGGTCGAGACGGACGGCACCGTGGCGCCGGATGACGCCGTGGCGCTCGCCGCGCGCATCCTGCAGGACCAGCTGCAGCTCTTCATCAACTTCGACGAGCCGCGCGAGGCGCGGGCCGCCGAGGTCGAGGACGACCTGCCGTTCAACCGCAACCTGCTCCGCAAGGTCGACGAGCTGGAGCTCTCCGTCCGCTCGGCGAACTGCCTGAAGAACGACAACATCGTCTACATCGGCGATCTCGTTCAGAAGTCCGAGCAGGAGATGCTGCGCACGCCGAACTTCGGCCGCAAGTCGCTGAACGAGATCAAGGAGGTGCTCACCTCCATGGGTCTCGGCCTCGGCATGAACGTCCCCGGCTGGCCGCCGGAAAACATCGAAGATCTGGCGCGGAAGGTGGACGAGCCGTTCTGACGGCCGTCCGGGAAGGGTAGAGACAATGCGTCACGGAATGGCCGGGCGGAAGCTCAACGTCACATCCAGCCACCGGATCTCCATGTTCCGGAACATGGCGACCAGCCTGCTCAAGCACGAGCAGATCACCACCACGCTGCCGAAGGCGAAGGAGCTGCGTCCCTATGTCGAGCGCATCATCACGCTCGGCAAGCGCGGCGACCTGAACGCCCGCCGCCAGGCGGCCGCGCAGATCCGCGACCCGCTGGTGGTCCGCAAGCTGTTCGACACGCTGGCCCCGCGCTACGCGGCCCGCACGGGCGGCTACACCCGTGTGCTGCGCGCCGGCATCCGCTACGGCGACGCCGCGCAGATGGCCGTGATCGAGCTCATCGAGCGCGACGTGGCCGCCAAGGGCCTCGACAGCGGCCCGCGGCCCGAGGTGGCCGAGGAGGAGACCGCGGAGGCGTGAAGACGCTTCGGCGATGGCTTGGACGAAGGGCGGGTGGGCAACCACTCGCCCTTCTTCTTTTCGTGCTGCTGGCGGGCTCGGCCGCGGCGCAGGTGGACCGCGCGCCCTCTCCCCTGGGCTTGGCCGGGCAGCCGGTCCCGGCGCTGGCCGCGCACCCCGATGTCGTCGTGATCCTCCGCTCGGTGACGCGGGGCCGGCAGACCTACGTTCTACGGCACCTCCGCGCCGCCGCGCCGGCCGCCCTCCAGACCGCGGAGGAGCGCTACGTCTTCGGCTGGACCTGCGACGGCGGGGACTGCGCAACGGCCGGGCTTTTCCTTGGATACGACACTCAGACGGAGCGGCTCTACCTCCTGCTCCTCGACGAGGGCGAGGCCAGCCTGACGGTGCCGGTTCGGCGCGCGCCCTGGCCCGCGCCGCTCGCGGAGGCGGTGCTGGCGGTCGCGCCCGATCTTCGTCACTTCCGGGCGGAGTAGCCCGCGCCAGCGGGGCGACCGGCCGCAACGGCCGGCTGTTCCTCCCGTTCCACCCTCTCACGCGGAAGGAACGGTTCCCATGATGATGCGCTGGACGATTGGCCTGGCCGTGGTGTTCGTCCTCCTCGCGATCCTCGCGCGGGTGCTGCAGTTCGGCTTCTCGCTGGCTCTTCTCGCGGTGGCCGGGGTGGCGCTCGTGGTCGCGATCGTCAGCGGGATCGCGGCCAAGGCGGGGTCTGGCGGGCCGCCGGACCGGATGGCCTGAGACGGCACGGCTACTCCGCGCGAATTCCCGCCTCGCGCACGAGCGTCGCCATGGCCTCGCGCCCCTCGCGCACAAAGCGCGCGAACTCGGCCGGGGACGAGCCGACGGGAAGGGCCACGATCTGCTCCAGCCGCGCCCGCACCTCCGCATCGGCCAGCGCCCCGGCCACGGCGGCGTGCAATCGCTCCGCCACGGGGAGCGGCGTGCCGGCGGGGGCGAAGAGGGCGCACCACTCGGCGATGGTCAGGCCGGGGATGCCCGCCTCCGCGAAGGTCGGGACCGCCGGGCGGGACGGGAGCCTCGCGTCCGTCGCCACGGCCAGCAGGCGCGCGCGGCCGGAATCGGCGATCGGCCCGGCGGACAGCGCGGTGATGAAGGCCCCGTCCAGCACGCCCGCCGCGAGGTCCCGCGCGGCATCTGCCCCACCGCGATAGGGCGCGTGGGTCAGCTCGATCCCGGCTAGGCGCTGCAGCTGCGCGAGGGCGAGGTGCCCGGCGGTCGCGTTCCCCTGGGTGCCGATGTTGAGCGCGCCGGGCCGGGCCTTCGCCAGCACGACGAACTCCGCCACGCTCCTAGCCGGGCTGTCGGCCTTGACGGCCAGCACCTGCGGGAAGGTGGTGGCCAGGGTCACCGGCAGGAAGGCGGTGGTGTAGTCGAAGGAGAGGCCCTTCAGCAGGCTCGGGTTGACGATGTGCGAGGAGGCGTCCCAGAGCAGCGTGTGCCCGTCCGGCGCGGCCTGGGCGACGGCGGCGCCCCCGTTCGAGCCGCTGCCGCCCGTGCGGTTCTCCACCACCACGGAGACGCCCAGCCGCTCCCCCATCTTCGGGGCGAGGACGCGCGCCGCGCTGTCCGCCGCCCCGCCGGCCGCGAAGGCCACGATCAGCCGGATCGGCCGGCTGGGAAAGGCGGCCTGTGCCCGGGCCCGGCCCGGCAGCGACAGGGCCGCTGCTCCCCCCGCGAGTGCGCGACGACCAATCATCCGGGCCTCCCCAAGCTGCTTGCCGCGGATGGAGGCCGCGCCGGCCGGCGCCGTCAAGTCCGGGGACGGCGCGGCACCGTCCGCGGCACCCTTGCCCCCGCCCGCCGGCGCGCGCTTGATGCGCCCGGACAGAGACCCTGCCACTCGGAGCCCTGAATGCGCGTCAGCGTCGTGCAGATGAACCCCGGCGCCGACAAGGCCGCCAACATCGCCCAGGCGGAGCGCCTGTCCACCGCCGCCATCGAGGCCGACCGGCCGGACATCGTCGCCCTGCCCGAGATCTGGACCTGCCTCGGTGGGGACCGGGCCACCAAGCTGGCCGCGGCCGAGCTCCTGCCCGAGCCCGGCTCCAACGCCCGGGGCGGGGAGGCCTACGAGGCGCTGCGGGCCATGGCGGTCGCCAACCGGATCCACGTCCACGGCGGCAGCATCGGCGAGCGGGTGGGCGACCGGCTGCGGAACACCAGCCTGCTCTTCGCGCCCGACGGGCGGGAGGTGGCGCGCTACAGCAAGCTCCACCTCTTCGACATCACGGCGCCGGACGGCACCGGGTACCGGGAGAGCAGCACCTACGACGCGGGCAGCGCGGTGGTCACGGCGCGGGCGGGCGACACCGCCTGCGGCCTCGCCATCTGCTACGACGTCCGCTTCCCCGAGCTCTTCCTCTCGCTCCGCCAGGCCGGGGCCGAACTGATCTTCCTGCCCGCGGCCTTCACCCTCCAGACCGGCAAGGATCATTGGGAGGTCCTCGTCCGCGCGCGCGCCATCGAGACGCAGTGCTGGATCGCCGCGCCCGCCACCTGGGGCCAGCACATGGAGCCCAAGGGCCCGCGCCACACCTTCGGGCACTCGCTCATCTGCGATCCCTGGGGCCACGTGGTCGCCAAGTGCTCGGACGGCACCGGCTGGGCCACGGCGCGGATCGACCCGGCGATCACGGCCCGCGTCCGCGCGGACATGCCCGTGCTGGAGCACCGCCGCCTTCCCCTGGACCACCGACCGGCCGCGCCGACGGCATGACGGCGGCCCTTCTCGGCGGCGCCCCCGACCCCGACGCGCCGCGCGAGCTGCCCGCGGATCTCGGCGGCCGCATCGCCTTCCACTCGGCCGCGACGCCCGAGGGAGCCGCGGCCCATCAACGCCTCGCGGCGCTCTACGGGGACTGCCCGATCGAGGACGCGGCGGTCGTGGTCGCGCTGGGCGGCGACGGCGCCATGCTGGAGACCCAGCACCGCTTCCTCGGCCGCAACCTGCCCGTCTACGGCATGAATCGCGGCAGCGTGGGCTTCCTGATGAATCCCTACCGGGAGGACAGCCTGCCGGAGAGGCTTCGCGCGGCCCAGGCCGCCCTCCTGCAGCCCCTGCGGATGCGCACCACGAACGCCGAGGGCCTGGTGGAGGAGGCGCTCGCCATCAACGAGGTCTCGCTCCTCAGGGAGACGCGGCAGGCCGCCAAGATCCGCATCCTCGTGGACGGGAAGGTGCGGCTGCCCGAGCTGATCTGCGACGGCATCCTCGTGGCGACGCCGGCGGGCAGCACGGCCTACAACCTCTCGGCCCACGGCCCGATCATCCCGCTCGGCGCCAACCTCCTGGCGATGACGCCGATCTCCGCCTTCCGCCCGCGACGCTGGCGCGGCGCCCTGCTGCCCGGCAACGCCTCCGTCGCCTTCGAGATCCTGGAGACGGAGAAGCGCCCCGTCGCCGCGGTCGCGGACTACACCGAGGTGCGCGACGTGCGGCGGGTGGAGATCTGCGAGACCACCACCCACCGCCTCACGATGCTCTTCGACCCCGACCACGGCCTGCCGGAGCGCATCCTGGCCGAGCAGTTCACGGTCTGAGGACGGGCCGGCCGTGCCCGTCCCCGGCCGGCTCAGGCGGCGTGGCGCAGACGGGTCACCAGCGCGCCGATCTCCGAGCGCAGGGCCTCCCCGCTCGCGGCCATCTCGTCGCTGGTCCGCTGCAGGCCGGACACCGCCCGGCGCGAGTCGTCGGTGGCGGTCGCGATCTCCCCCATCGTCCGGTCCGCCGCCGCGGCGCCCTGCGCCGCGCCCGCCACGCTGCGCGCGATCTCCTGCGTCGCGGCGTGCTGCTGCTCGATGGCGGTCGCGATGCTCCCGGCGATGCCGGACAGCGTGTCGATCGTGCCGCCGATGCCCTGGATCGCCTCCACCGCCGCCGTGGTCGAGGCCTGCATGCCCGCGATCTGCGCCCCGATCTCCTCCGTCGCCTTGGAGGTCTGGGTGGCGAGGCTCTTCACCTCGCTCGCGACCACCGCGAAGCCGCGCCCGGCCTCGCCCGCCCGCGCCGCCTCGATCGTCGCGTTGAGGGCGAGGAGGTTCGTCTGCCCGGCGATGTCGTTGATCAGCCGGACCACGTCGCCGATGCGCGCCGCGCCCTCGGCCAGGCCGCGCACGGTGGCGTCCGTCGCGCGCGCCTGCGTCACCGCCTTCGCCGCGACCGCCGCCGCCTCCGAAACCTGCCGGGCGATCTCCTGCACGGAGGCGGCCATCTCCTCCGCCGCCGCGGCGACCGTGCCGGTGCTCTGCGCGGTCTCGCGGGCGCTGACCGTCCCGGCCTCCGCGCGCTGGGCCGTGCTCGCCGCGAGCTCCGTCAGCGCGGCCGCGCCGTCGCGCACCGCCGCCGCGGAAGCCTGGACGCGCTGCGCAATGCTCTCCAGGCCCTGCTGCACGTTCTCGGCGAGGTCCATCGTCGCCTGGCGCTCCCGGGCCGCGGCCTGCTCGTGGCGCGCGGCCGCCTCGGCCTCCACCTCGCGCGCCCGCCCGAGGACGTTCTGCATGGCCGAGACCGCGCGGGCGAGCACCCCGATCTGGTCGCGCCGCGTGCTGGCGGCGACCGTGTGCGCGTCGACCGTCGTGTTGCCGTCGGCCACGCCCTGCACGGCCGAGGCCAGGCGCCCGATGGGCCGCAGCGAGGCGCCGATCAGCAGCCACATGGCCAGCCCGCCCAGCACGACCGCGCCCCCGCCGATGATGCCGGCGCGAAGCCGCATCCCGGCCAGGGCCTCGTCGATCTGGGCGAGGGTCGCCCCGTGGGCGATCATGCCCAGCACCCGCCCCTGGGCGTCCTTCAGCGGGATGAAGCGGGAGATCCGGGGCACGCCGTCGAGCTTGAACCGGACCACGACCGGCTCGCCGCGGCGCAGCACCCCCTCGACCACCGCCGGCTCGGTCACCTTCGTGTTGAGGACGCGCGGCGCCATGACGCCGCTGACCGCGACGCGCACGTCGTGGTGCATGATGGCCGCCGAGTTGCCGCTGGCCCGCTCCAGCAGCTCCACGCCCTCGCTCCAGCCGTTCAGGCGCTGCGGCCCGGCGTAGAGGCCGTCCGCGCGCTCCTCGAGCGGGCCGAGCTCCTTGATCCGCTCGACCAGCATGTTCAGCCGGGACTGCACGCCGAGCAGGAGCTGCTCGGTGAGCTCCGACTCGGCCTTCTGGAGGAGCAGCCAGTTGCTGCTGCCGAGGGACAGGGCGAGCAGCAGGAGCGCCCCCCCGATGAGGCGCGCGTTGAGCGGCACGCGGTCGAAAAGGCGGAACGAGGGTCTGCGCATCGGAATGTCCCGGGAGCCGTGGGGAGCCGATCCTGACGCGGAATGGTGAAATCTTCGTTCCTTGGGGCGGAAAGGCGGGCCGGCCGACTCCCGGTCAGCCGAGGAAGCCGTCCAGCGCCTCCAGCACCTCCCCGGGGGCCTCCTCGGCGAGGTAGTGGCCGCTGTTCACCGGATGGCCCTCGATCGTCCCGTCCGCGAAGTCGCGCCAGATCTTCAGGGGCTCGTACCAGGTGCCGATCCGGCCCTTGGCGCCCCAGAGCACGAGAAGGGGGCAGCGCACCCGCTCGCCGGCCGCGCGGGAGGCTCGGTCGTGGTCGAGGTCGATGCCCGCGGCCGCGCGGTAGTCCTCGCAGATCGACTCCACGGTTCCCTCGAGCCGCAGCGCCGCCAGGTAGTCGGCCCGCGCCTCCGGGTGGAAGAAGCCGTCGTCCTTCGGCTCGCGCGAGGTCTGCAGCCGGAACCAGTCCTCCACGTCCCGCCGGATCATCCGCTCCGGCAGCGGGTGCTTCTGGGCGAGGAAGAACCAGTGCCAGTAGCCCATGGCGAAGGCCATGTCGGTGCGCTCGAAATGCGCGAGCGTGGGCACGATGTCCATGACGCAGAGCCGGTCCACCAGGGCCGCGTGGTCGAGCGCCAGGCGATGGGCCACCCGCGCGCCGCGGTCATGCGCGACCACGCCGAAGCGCCGGTGCCCGAGGCCCTCCATCAGCGCCGCCAGGTCCGCCGCCATGGCGCGCTTGGAGAAGGCCGCGCTGTCCGGCGAGAGCGCGGGCTTGCCGCTGAAGCCGTAGCCCCGGAGGTCCGGGCAGACCACCGTGAAGCGCCGCGCCAGCACCGGCGCCACGCGGTGCCACATCGCGTGGGTCTGCGGGTTCCCGTGCAGCAGGAGCAGCGGCGGGCCGTCGCCGCCGCGCCGGAGGCGGACCGGAACCCCGTTCGCCTCCCGGGTCTCGAGCGTGAAGCCCTCGAAGATCATGCCGCCTCCCACGCGGCCGCCGGGCCCGCCCCCTGGCGGGCGCCGGGCGGCCGGCGCGCATCCTGCCCCGGCCGGGACCGCGCGTCAGCCCGTTCCCCCCGCCGTCAATCCGTGCCATCGCTCCCGCCCCAGCGCCGCCGAGGCCGCGAACCACCAGGAAGGGAAAGGATCCCGCCGTGAGCCTCCGCCCCATGTCGCCCCGCCTCGCGCGCCGCCGCGCGCTGGCGCTGCCGGCCCTCCTCCTGGCGCCAGCGCCCGCCCGCCCGGCCCTGGCGCAACCCACCTGGTCCCCCGCCCGGCCCGTGACGCTGGTCGTGCCCTACCCGGCGGGCGGGCCGACCGACGTCCTCGCGCGGCTGGTGGCGGCGGAGATGGCGAAGGACCTGAACGCCCCCGTGATCGTGGAGAACATCGCGGGCGGCGCCGGCGCCATCGGCACGCGGCGGGTGGCCACCGGCGCGGCGGACGGCACCTCCATCATGCTCGCCTCCAACCAGACCCACGCCACCAACATCTCCCTCCTGCCGGACGGCGGCGGCTACGACCCGGTGCGGGACTTCGCGCCGATCGCGGGGCTGGCCGACCTCCAGCACATCCTCGTGGTGCGGCCGGACGTCCCGGCCGAGACCGTCGCGCAGCTGCTGGCGCTGGCGCGCGCCCAGCCGGGCAAGCTCACCTGCGCCTCGACGGGACAGGGCTCCGCCTCCCACCTCACCCTCGAGCTCTTCCGCGCGAAGACGGGCGTGGACATGGTGCACGTGCCCTACCGCGGCTCCTCGCCGATGCTGAACGACCTGCTCGGCGGGCATGTCCAGCTCTCCTTCGCCACGGCGCCGACGGTCCTCACCCAGGTCCAGTCGGGCAAGCTGCGCGCCCTGGCGGTCGCCTCGCCGAACCGCTCCCCGCACCTTCCCGCGCTGCCCACCCTGGCGGAGGCCGGGGTGCCGGGCGTGGAGGCGGACGCGTGGTTCGGGCTCTTCGCCCCCGCCGCGGTGCCGGCGCCCGCGCTCGCCAGGCTGCGCGAGGTGACCCTCGCCGCCATGGCGCGCGAGCCCGTCCGGGTCCGGACGACCGAGGTGGGCATGACCGTCAACGTCCGCCCGGCCGACGCCATGGCCGCCTTCCTGCGGGAGGACATCGCCCGCTGGGCCGAGGTCATCCGCACTGCCAACGTAAAGCCGGAGTAAGGGGCGCGCTGGCGCCGTGCGCGCCCTCGTGACGGGCGCCGCGGGCTTCCTGGGCGCCCACATCGCCGCGGCCCTCGCGGCCGACCCGCGGGTCGAGGCGGTGACGGGGCTCGACCGCGTCGCGCCCGCCGACGCGGCCGGCACGCGCTTTATCGCCGCGGACATCGGCGCGATCGAGCGGGTGGCGCCGGCGGCGGACCTCGTCGTCCACGCCGCCGCCCTGACGAGCCAGGCCAGCGAGGCCGATCCCGCGGCCGCGTGCCGGATCAACCAGGAGGGCACCCGCGCCGTGCTGCGCTGGGCGGCCGCGCAGCCCGCGCCGCCGCGGATCCTCCTTCTCTCCAGCATCGCCGTCCTCGGCGCGGGGGAGGCGGTGGCCCGGGAAGACGCGGCGCCCGCGCCGCGCTCCGTCTACGGCGCGACGAAGCTCGCCGCCGAGCGGCTCCTGCAGGACGCGGCGCGGCAGGACGGCGCCGACGCCGTGGTCCTGCGCCTTCCCGTCACCCTCGTCCGCACGGCCGCGCGGACGGCCCCGCCCGGCGCGGGCTTCCTTTCCGACCTCATCGACGCGGCCCTTCGCGGCCGGCCCTTCGCCGCGCCCCTGCCGCCGGCGCACGCGATTCCTGTGGCCTCGCTGCGGGCGGTCACGGGCCTCGTCCTGCGCGCCGCGCTGGGCACGGTGCCGGCCCGCCTCCTCCACGTTCCCTCGCTCGCCGGCTCCGCCGCCGCCGCGCTCGAGGTGCTGGCCGGGATGGGGATCGACGGCCGCGGGATCACCTGCCGGCCCGACCACCGCGTCGCGCGCTTGGTGGAAGGATGGCCGGCGCGCCTCGGCACGCTGCACCCGGCCTTCTCGGAGGACTTGGCCGACGAGGGATTGGAGCCGATCATCCGCGCCCACGCGGCGCGCCTCTCCGCCTGAACCGCCGGACACAGCAACGCCGCCGGCCCCTTGCGGAACCGACGGCGCCGGAGCGGCGCGAGCGGGAGGAGCCTAGCGGCCGCGCGTCCGCGCCTTGCGCGCCGCGTAGCGCCGGTCGCGCTCGGCCTTCGCCTCGATGAGCGCGAGCCGCGCCTGCTCCGCGGCCTCGGCCGCCTGGCGTGCCAGATCGGCCTGGCGGGCCTCCTCCTCGGCGATCAGGCGCAGGCGCTCCGCCTCCTGGCGCGCCTTCTCCTCCTCCTTCAGCCGCCGCCGCTCCGCCTCGCGGATCTCCCGCGCCTCGATGATCCGCCGGCGCTCCTCCTGCCGGGCGAGCATGGTCGGGTCATCCGCGGCGGGGCGCGCCTTGAAGCGCTCCAGCAAGGCCTTCTTGGCCTCCGTGGAATTCTTGCTGCGGTCGCTGAACTCTGTGCCCTTGAGGGTTCGCATCGTTGCTCTCTGCTGTGGGATCCCGCCGCGGGGATCGGGCCGGTCAACCGGGCCGGAGGGGCCGCATCGCGGAATGCGCGTCAGGTGGCATCGCCCGGGCAAAAAAGAAAGCCCGTAACGGCGGCATGCAGCCATGCCGCATGGGGACCGGGGGGCGCGCTATCAACAAGGACGTTGCCCGCCTAGGCCCGGGGGAGGGGCGAAAAAGAAGGCCGCCGATCCAGAGACCGGCGGCCAAGTCATACAGGGAGGCTTCACGTCTGGGAGACGCGGGGTCCAAGGGACCCGTTCGGATCAACCACCGAACAGGCAAAGGCTAGCCCCGTCTGTAACAGCCTCGCCGCGCCAAGTTGGGCGACCCGCCATGCGGTGGCGGTATGGCACGCCGCTACATCCCCGCGAGTTCGGCCACCAGGAAGTCGCGGAAGACGGCCACGCGCTTCGAGTTCCGCATCTCCTCGGGGTAGACGAAGAAGGCCTCAATCTTGGGCGTCTTGAGCTCGGTGAGGACGGGGACGAGCTCGGCGAGGTCCTCGCCCATGTAGTCCGGCAGGGCCGCGAGGCCGAGGCCCGAGCGGACGGCGCGGAGCATCGCCGTCAGCGAATTCACCTCCACCACGGCCCGCCGGGGCGATCCCGGGCGCCGCCCGGCCTCGGCCAGCCAGTTGATGTCGTCCACCGGCGGCCGGTAGTCGCCGTAGATGATCAGCCGATGGGCATCCAGGTCCTCCGCCCGCGCCGGCATTCCGGCGCCGCGGAGATAGTCCGGGGAGCCCACCACCTTCCAGCCGAAAGTCGCGATGTGCCGCTGGATGAGGTCCGGCTGGCGGGGCGGGTGCATGCGAATGGCGAGGTCGGCCTCCCGCATCGCGAGGTCCAGCTCCGTGTCGTCCAGCAGCAGGGTGACGGTGACCTCGGGGTGCAGCTTGAGGAACTTCTCCAGCCGGGGCGCGAGCCAGGTGGAGCCGAAGCCCGTCGTCGTCGTCACCTTCAGCCGCCCGGCGGCGCGCTCCCGGCTCTCGGTCAGCAGGGCCTCGGTCATGGCCAGCTTGGCGAAGACCTCGCGCACCGTCTTGTTCAGCGTCTCGCCCTGCTCCGTCAGGATCAGGCCGCGGGCGTGGCGGTGGAAGAGCGGCACCGCCAGGCTCTCCTCCAGCGCCTGGATCTGGCGGGACACCGCGGACTGGCTGAGGTTCAGCGTGTCCCCGGCATGGGTGAAGGAACCCGCCTCCGCCACCGCGTGGAAGACGCGCAGCTTGTCCCAGTCCAGCGGCATCAGGCGTCCACCGCGTCGTAGGCGGCGGGGGAGGGGGCGTCGTCGGGGATGTGGGCGAGCCACTTCTCGGCGTCGAGCGCGGCCATGCAGCCGCTGCCCGCAGCCGTCACGGCCTGGCGGTAGATCCGGTCCTGCACGTCGCCGGCGGCGAAGACGCCGGGCACGCTCGTCCGCGCCGAGCCCTTCTCCGTCACGATGTAGCCGTCCTCGTCCGTCTCGATCTGGCCGCGGAAGAGGGCGGTGGCGGGGTCGTGGCCGATGGCGACGAACATGCCGTGGACCGGCAGCTCGAAGTGCCCGCCGCCGACGATGTCCTTTAGCTTGAGCGCCCGCAGCGCGGGGAAGCGGTCCTCGTTTGCCAGCGCCGCCTCCACGGTGGTGTTCCACATCACGGAGATCTTCGGGTGCTTGAACAGCCGCTCCTGCATGATCCGCTCGGCCCGCAGGCTGTCGCGCCGGTGGATGAGCGTCACCTTGGAGGCGAGGCCGGCGAGGTAGAGCGCCTCCTCCACCGCCGAGTTCCCGCCGCCGATCACCGCCACCTCCTTGCCGCGGAAGAAGAAGCCGTCGCAGGTGGCGCAGGCCGAGACGCCGAAGCCCGACAGCTCCTTCTCGCCGGGAATGCCGAGCCAGCGCGCCTGGGCGCCGGTCGCGATCACCAGCGCGGACGCCTCGTAGAGGTCGCCCGAGTCGCCCTTGGCGCGGAAGGGCCGCGCGCCGAGCGCCACCTCCGTCACCACGTCCTGGATGATCCGCGTGCCGACATGCTCCGCCTGGGCCCGCATCTGGTCCATCAGCCAGGGACCCTGCACCGCGGCCGCGAAGCCCGGGTAGTTCTCGACATCCGTCGTGATGGTGAGCTGCCCGCCGGGCTGCAGCCCGGCGACGAGAATCGGCTCCAGCCCGGCGCGGGCCGCGTAGATGGCCGCGGTGTAGCCCGCGGGGCCGGCGCCAAGGATGAGGAGTCGCGTGCGGTGGGTCTCGGCCACGTCAATGTCCCGGATGCAATGCAGAGTCGCGGCCGCACCATATCGGTGCCCGACCCGGGTTGCACCACCCCAAGACGGAGTGCCCTTGAAGCCTGCCCCCCGGACGGAGGATAGTCCGCCCCCGTGAAGCGCGCGGGCCACAGGGTTCCCCAAGGCGGCCCGGGGAACCGCGTTCCAGCAGAAGCCGGCGACGGCCCGAGAGAAGCAACGCCCTTGAGAGATCTCGGCCCCGCCAGCCTCGACGCGACCGACCGCGACATCCTGCGCGAGCTGCAGGCCGATGGCCGCATGACCAACGTCGCCCTCGCCGCCCGCGTCGGCCTCTCCGCGCCCCCCTGCCTCCGCCGCGTCCGTCGCCTGGAGGACACGGGCGTCATCCGCGGCTACCACGCGGACGTGGAGCCGGCCGCGCTGGGCTGGGAGATCACCTTCTTCGCGGTGGTGGGCCTCGAGAGCCAGAAGCTTCCCGTGCTGGAGGCCTTCGAGGCCATGGTGCGCGACTGGCCGGAGGTGCGGGAGTGCCACATGATCCGGGGCGGGGGGGACTTCCTGCTGCGCCTCGTCGCCCGCAGCCCCGCGCACGAGAACGAGCTGACGAACCGCCTGACCGGCGCGCCCACCGTCAGCCTGGTGCGCACTCTCCAGACCATCCGCACCTCCAAGGACGAGGCCGGGGTTCCCGTGGAGGGCTGAGCCGGGCGCTACCCCCGGCGGACGACGTAGTCCCCGGCTTCCAGCGCCGACACGATCGCGGCGCCCTGGACGGAGTCCCGCACCTCGACCATCAGCTCCAGCTCGGCCGTCTGCACGGAGGGTGAGGCGAAGAGGCGCTGGTGGCTCACCTCGATGATGTTGCCGCCCGCCGCCGCCACGCGCGCGGAGATGTCGGCCAGGACCCCGGGACGGTCGGGAATCTCGAGATGGAGGCGCAGGAAGCGCCCGTCCCGCAGGAGGTTCCGCAGCAGCACGTTGGCGAGGATGCGCGGGTCGATGTTGCCCCCGCAGACCGTGGTGGCCACGCGCTTGCCGGCAAAGAGGGCCGGGAAGGCGAGGATCGCGGCCAGCCCGGCCGCCCCGGCACCCTCGGCTGTCACCTTTGCGTTCTCGGCGAGCACGGCGATGGCCTGCTCTACCGTGGCCTCGGGCACGACCAGGACCTCGACGCCCATGTCGCGCAGCATGGCGAAGGGCAGCTCGCCGACGTCGCGCACCGCGATGCCCTCGCAGACCGTCGGCCCGCCCACGGAGACCGGCTGCCCCGCCAGGCGCTGCGCCATGGCCGGGTAGCCCTGCACCTCCACGCCGTAGACCTTGAGGCCCGGCCGCGCCTCCGCGACGGCGGCCGCGCAGCCCGCCAGCAGCCCGCCCCCGCCCACCGGCAGGATCAGCGCGTCGAGCTCGCCCGCGTCCTCCAGGATCTCGAGGGCCATGGTGCCCTGGCCGGCGATCACCGCGGGGTCGTCGTAGGGGTGGACGAAGACCAGCCCGTCCCGCAGCGCCAGCTCGTGCGCGTGGGCCGCGGCCTCGGCCAGCGTCTCCCCGTGCAGGACCACGTTGGCGCCCCAGCCCTCGGTCCGCACGACCTTCGTCGCGGGCGTGAAGCGCGGCATGACGATGGTGGCGGAGACGCCGCGGAGCGCCGCGTGGCGAGCCACGGCCTGGGCGTGGTTGCCGGCGGACATGGCGATGACCCCCGCCGCCCGCTCCCGCGCGGAGAGCAGGGCCAGCCGGTTGGCCGCGCCGCGCTCCTTGAAGGCGCCCGTCGCCTGGAGGTTGTCGAGCTTGAGGAGCACCTCGGCCCCCGCGATCCGGCGGATCGCCTGCGGCTCCACGAGCGGCGTGCGCAGCACCGCGCCGCGGATCCGCTCGGCCGCGGCGCGCACGTCGGCCAGCGTCACGGCCGCGGGCCGGAGGTCGGACGGCGCCAGGGCACCGGGCGCGGGCGCGCTCGCGGCGGCCGGGGAGGGGGCGGCCGCGCGGGCGAGGGGCATGGCGCGACCCTCAGCCGTAGGAGACGGCGGTGATCTCGACGGAACGGGCGCCGCCCGGCGCCGGCACCTCGACGCTGTCGCCGACCTTGCGCCCGATGAGCGCCTTGGCGAGGGGGGAGGAGATGGAGATCGAGCCGTTCTTCATGTCGGCCTCGTAGGCGCCGATGATCCGGTAGGTCTTCTCGTCCTCCGTCTCCTCGTCGACGATCGTCACCCGGGCCCCGAAGCGCACCTGGTCGCCGGAGAGCCGCGAGACGTCGATCACCTCGACCGAGGGGATGACGGATTCGAGGTCCGCGATCCGGCCCTCGATGAAGGACTGCTTCTCGCGGGCCGCGTGGTACTCGGCGTTCTCCGAGAGGTCGCCGTGCGCGCGGGCCTCGGCGATCGCGCGGATCACCGCCGGCCGCTCCTCGGCCCGCAGGATACGGAGCTCATCCTCGAGGCGCGCAAGCCCTTCGGCGGTCATCGGGAACTTCTGCACGGGCGGTAATCCCCCCATTGGCGACACGGACTCAAGGAAGCCGCCCGGTGCCCCCGCGAAGGGGCATCGGATGGCCGGAGATGCCACCGCCGCGCGTCCCCGGGATGGTTCCAGGGGATGCACGGCGGGGTGAAACGCTTTGGGGCGGGCGCCGGCCTGGCCGGTCCCGCCCCATTCGGTCGGGGCCCGGAAGCCCGTTACGAGAACGAAGGTCGAAAATACGCCTGCAACGGCGCCACATCAAGGGTTCCCGCCCGGAGCGCCGCGATGGCGTGCACCGCCGCCCGGGCGCCGGCCACCGTGGTGTAGTGCGGCACGCCCTGGGTGAGGGCCCCGCGGCGGATGTCGAAGCTGTCGCTGACCGAGCGGCCGCCGTGGGTCGTGTTGATCACCAGCTGGATGTCCCCGGACTTGATGGCGTCCACGCAGTGGGGCCGTCCCTCCAGCACCTTGTTCACCACCCGCACCGCCAGGCCGGCCTCGCGCAGGCGGACCGCGGTGCCGCGCGTGGCCAGCAGGTCGAAGCCCATCTCCGACAGGCGGCGGGCGAGGGAGACCGCGTGGGCCTTGTCGGCGTCCTTGACCGAGACGAAGGCCGTGCCCCCCTCCGGCAGCTTCACGCCCGCGCCCATCTGGGACTTGAGGAAGGCGCGCTCGAAGGAGAGGTCGAGGCCCATAACCTCGCCGGTGGACTTCATCTCCGGCCCGAGCAGGACGTCAACGCCTGGGAAGCGGTTGAAGGGGAAAACCGCCTCCTTCACCGCGACGTGGCGGGAGATGGTGGTGTCGTCGAGGTTGAACTCGGCCAGCTTCGCCCCCGCCATCACCCGCGCGCCGATCTTGGCCACGGGGATGCCGGTCGCCTTGGCGACGAAGGGCACGGTGCGGGAGGCGCGCGGGTTGACCTCGAGGACGAAGATCTCCCCGTCCTTCACCGCGTACTGCACGTTCATCAGCCCGCGCACCTTCAGCGCCCGCGCCATGGCCTCCGTCTCGGCCTTCAGCTCCGTGATGATGGCGGGCGGCAGGGAGTAGGGCGGGAGCGAGCAGGCGCTGTCGCCCGAATGGATGCCGGCCTCCTCGATGTGCTCCATCACCCCCGCGACATAGACCTCGCCCGCGCTGTCCGCGATGCAGTCCACGTCCACCTCGATCGCGTCCTGCAGGTACTGGTCGATAAGGATGGGATTCTCGCCGGAGACCTTCACCGCCTCCTTGCCGAAGCGGAGAAGCTGCTCGTGGTTGTGCGCGATCTCCATCGCCCGGCCGCCGAGGACGTAGGAGGGGCGCACGACGACGGGGTAGCCGATCCGCTCGGCCTCCCCCACGGCCTCGTCGAGGTTCCGCGCGATGCCGTTCTGCGGCTGCTTGAGGCCGAGGCCCTTCAGCAGCTGCTGGAAGCGCTCGCGGTCCTCGGCGATGTCGATCGCCTCCGCGCTGGTCCCCAGGATGGGGATGCCCGCCCGGTCGAGCGCCTGGGACAGCTTGAGCGGCGTCTGCCCGCCGTACTGGACGATGCAGCCGAGCAGCGTGCCCCGCTCCTGCTCCTTTCGGATGAGGGCGACGACATCCTCCTCCGTCAGCGGCTCGAAGTAGAGGCGGTCGGAGGTGTCGTAGTCGGTGGAGACGGTCTCGGGGTTGCAGTTCACCATGATCGTCTCAAACCCGGCCTCGCGCAGGGCGTAGGCCGCGTGGACGCAGCAGTAGTCGAACTCGATGCCCTGCCCGATGCGGTTCGGCCCGCCGCCGAGGATGACCACCTTCGTCCGGTCGGTCGGGTCGCTCTCGCAGACCGGGGCGCCGAAGCCGCCCTCGTAGGTGGAGTACATGTAGGGCGTGCCCGAGGCGAACTCGGCCGCGCAGGTGTCGATGCGCTTGTAGACGGGCTTCACCCCGAGCCGCGTCCGCCGTGCCTCCACCTCCGGCTCGTGCAGGCCGGCGAGCTTCGCCAGGCGCTTGTCGGAGAAGCCGAGCGCCTTGAGCCGGCGCATCCCGTTCGCGTCCGCCGGCAGTCCGTCGCGGATGACCCCGGCCTCCGCGGCCACGATCTTCTCGACCTCGCGCAGGAACCAGGGGTCGAACTTGCAGGCGGCGTGGATCTCGTCGACGCCGAGCCCGGCGCGGAAGGCCTGGGCCACCGTCAGGATGCGGTCGGGCGTGGGCGTCGCGAGGGCCGCGATATGGGCCTCGGGCGAGCCGTCGCCGGGGACCGGCAGCTCGTCCAGCCCGGAGAAGCCCGTCTCGAGGCTGCGCAGGCCCTTCTGCAGCGCCTCGGGGAAGGATCGCCCGATCGCCATCGCCTCGCCCACCGACTTCATGGCAGTGGTCAGGGTGTTGGGCGTGCCCGGGAACTTCTCGAAGGTGAAGCGGGGGATCTTCACGACGACGTAGTCGATCGTCGGCTCGAAGGCCGCCGGGGTCGTGCCGGTGATGTCGTTCGCGAGCTCGTCCAGCGTGTAGCCGACCGCCAGCTTCGCCGCGACCTTGGCAATCGGAAAGCCCGTGGCCTTGGAGGCCAGCGCCGAGGAGCGCGACACCCGCGGGTTCATCTCGATGACGACCATGCGGCCGTCGGCGGGGTTGATGCCGAACTGCACGTTCGACCCGCCGGTGTCGACGCCGATCTCGCGCAGGCACGCGATGCTCGCGTCGCGCATCCGCTGGTATTCCTTGTCCGTCAGCGTCAGCGCGGGCGCGATGGTCACGGAATCGCCGGTGTGGACGCCCATCGGGTCGAGGTTCTCGATGGAGCAGACGATGATGCAATTGTCCGCGCTGTCGCGGACCACCTCCATCTCGAACTCCTTCCAGCCGAGCACGCTCTCCTCGATCAGCACCTCGGTGGTCATGGAGGCGTCGAGGCCCGAGGCCACGATCTGCTCGAACTCCTCGCGGTTGTAGGCGATGCCGCCGCCCGTGCCGCCGAGGGTGAAGGAGGGGCGGATCACGCAGGGCAGCTTCACCATGTCGAGCCCCTCCCAGGCCTCGGCCATGGTGTGGGCGATGTGGCTGCGCGGGCTCTCGATGCCGATCTTGGTCATGGCGTCGCGGAACTTCAGCCGGTCCTCGGCCTTGTCGATCACCTCCGCCTTGGCGCCGATCAGCTCGCAGCCATACCTTGCCAGCGCGCCGGAGGCATCGAGCTTGAGCGCGGTGTTCAGCGCGGTCTGCCCGCCCATGGTCGGCAGGATGGCGTCCGGGCGCTCCTTCGCGATGATCTTCTCGACCATCTCGGGCGTGATCGGCTCGACATAGGTCGCATCCGCCAGCTCCGGGTCGGTCATGATGGTCGCGGGATTGGAGTTCACCAGGATCACCCGGTAGCCCTCGGCGCGCAGCGCCTTGCAGGCCTGGGCACCGGAATAGTCGAACTCGCAGGCCTGCCCGATGATGATCGGCCCGGCGCCGATGATCATGATGGACTTGATGTCGGTGCGCTTCGGCATGGCTCAGGCCCTCCGGGGCGGGAAAAGGATCGGGGACGGGGCGCCCAGGGCGCCGAGATGGGCGCCGGGACCGGCGGGCGGGCGCGTCATCGCGCGCGCCCAAGGAATGGCTTGAGGAGGAGGAACAGCAGCAGGTGCACCCCGGCCCAGAGGGCGGCGGCCACCGCGCGGCCGGTCTCGAACCCCTCGCCGGAGAAGAAGACGACGCCGCCCAGCGCCACGAAGGAGATGGCGACGCCGCCCGTCCAGGCGCGGTCCCGCGGCTGGCCGACGCGGGTGAGCGTCCACCAGGCCAGCAGCGAGAGCGGCAG
Source organism: Muricoccus nepalensis (assembly GCF_006438825.1). Classification (GTDB taxonomy): domain Bacteria; phylum Pseudomonadota; class Alphaproteobacteria; order Acetobacterales; family Acetobacteraceae; genus Roseomonas; species Roseomonas nepalensis. Next base: position 29,089 of record NZ_RCZP01000031.1, on the reverse strand, counting down.
CGCGAGGAACAGCAGCCGAATCACGCGGCATCCTCCGTCGCGGCGGGCGGCACGTTCAGCCCGCCGCCATCATCCCGGTGAAGCGGTGGAAGAGGTGGTGGCTGTCGCTCGGCCCGGGCGAGGCCTCCGGGTGGTACTGCACGGAGAAGGCCCGCTTCGCCTCGCAGGCGATGCCCTCGTTCGAGCCGTCGAAGAGGCTCACATGCGTGACGCGCACCCCCTCGGGCAGGGACTTGTCGTCCACCGCGAAGCCGTGGTTCTGCGAGGTAATCTCCACCCGCCCCGTTGCGAGGTCCTTCACCGGCTGGTTCGCCCCGCGGTGCCCGCGGTCGAGCTTGTAGGTCTTCGCGCCGAGCGCGAGCGCCAGGAGCTGGTGGCCGAGGCAGATGCCGAAGACCGGCTTGCCTGCCTCCAGCACCCCCTGGATCGCCGGCACGGCGTACTCGCCCGTCGCCGCGGGGTCGCCGGGGCCGTTGCTCAGGAAGACGCCATCCGGCGAGTGGCGCAGGATTTCCTCCGCGGTGGCGGTCGCCGGCACCACCACCACCTCGCAGCCGGCATCGGCCAGGCAGCGCAGGATGTTGCGCTTCGCCCCGTAGTCGACCGCGACCACCTTGTGCTTCGGCGCCGTCTGCTTGCCGTAGCCCTGGCCCCAGGCCCAAAGGCTCTCGTCCCAGGAATAGGACTGGCGGCAGGAAACCTCGCGCGCGAGGTCCATTCCCTCGAGCCCCGGCCAGCCCGCCGCCTCCGCCCGGAGCGCCGCCAGGTCGAAGACGCCGTCCGGCGCGTGGCAGATCACCCCGTTCGGGGGGCCGCCGTCGCGGATGAGGACCGTCAGCGCCCGTGTGTCCACGCCCGAGATGCCCGGCAGGCCGTTGCTCTTCAGCCAGTCGTCGAGGTGGCGGGTCGCGCGGTAGTTGGAGGGCTCGGTGAGGTCCGCCTTCACCACAAGGCCGAGGGCGGCCGCCGTGGTCGTCTCCACGTCCTCGGGGTTGGCGCCGACATTGCCGATATGGGGGAAGGTGAAGGTGATGATCTGCCCGGCGTAGGACGGGTCGGTCAGCGTCTCCTGGTAGCCGGTCATGCCCGTGTTGAAGCAGACCTCCCCCACGCGCTTGCCGGCGGCGCCGAAGCCGTGCCCCCAGAACACCGCGCCGCTGCCGAGGACGAGGCAGGCCGTCGCGCCCTCCGGCACCGCGTCGGCCGTCTGGTTCGGGGCAGGGGTCATGACGGGCTCCTGGGGCGGGGTGGTTGTCGGGTCAGCATCGGCGCGTGGCAGATCGTCCAGCGCAAGCCCCGTCGCCGCCAGCACGGCCGGCCAGTGCCGCGGCGGGATGGCGCGTGCCTGGCGCCATTTCCGGATAGCTTCCGTGCCAACGCCGCAATGCGCTGCCGCAGCGCTGGCGCCGCCCATGAGGCTCAGGATCTGCTCGACCGTTCGCATACCCAGGGATATGTGGGAAACCACTTCCCAATGGAAGGGGAAAACGGCGGGCCGGATGGGAAACCACTTCCCAGTGGTCCCTGCTTCCTCATTCCCGGGCAGACGCGCGCGCCGATCCCCTCTAAACCGCGGCCGCGAGACCAAGGAGACCCATGATGAGCCTGCGCGCCCGCTTCACCGAGGAGATGAAGGCCTCCATGCGCGCCGGGGACGCCGCCCGCACCTCGGCCATCCGCATGATCATGGCCAAGCTGAAGGACGCCGACATCGCCGCCCGCCCCTCAGGCGTGGACGCCATCCCGGACGAGGCCATCACCTCCCTTCTCCGCGGCATGGTGAAGTCCCGGCGGGAGTCGGTGGAGATGTACCGCCAGGGCAATCGGGAGGAGCTCGCCGCCAAGGAGGAGGCCGAGATCGCCGTCATCGAGTCCTTCCTGCCCCAGCAGATGGACGACGCCGCCATGGAGGCCGCGGTCCGCGAGGCGGTCGCCGAGACCGGTGCTGCCTCCGTTAAGGAGATGGGCAAGGTGATGGCGGCGCTGAAGGCAAAGCACGCCGCGGTGCTCGACATGGGCAAGGCCGGGCCGATGGTGAAGGCGGCGCTCGGCGGCTGAGACCGCTACAGCCCGGGCCGGCGAAAAGGTAGAAGGGGGACAGGATGGCCCTTCCCCCGAACTTCCTCGACGAACTCCGCGCCCGCACGCCCCTCGCGCCCCTCATCGGCCGCCGGGTCCGGCTCGCCCGCAACGGCCGCCAGTGGAAGGGCTGCTGCCCGTTTCACAACGAGAAGACTCCCTCTTTCTACGTCTACGACGACCACTACCACTGCTTTGGCTGCGGCCAGCACGGCGACGCCATCGGCTTCACCATGCAGACCGAGGGCCTGGCCTTCCGCGAGGCCGTCGAGCGCCTAGCCGGGGAGGCGGGCCTCGAGGTCCCTCGCGAAAGCCCGCGGCAGGTGGCGAAGGAGGCACGGGCCCGCGACCTGCACGACGTCCTGCAAGTCGCCTGCGAGGCCATGCAGCGCCGCCTGCGGGCGCCCGAGGGGCGGGCCGCGCTCGACTACCTCCGGGGGCGCGGCCTGACGGAGGAAACCATCGCCCGCTTCGGCCTTGGCTGGTCGGGCGCCGGCCGCGGGGCGCTCGCCGCCGACCTCAAGCCGCTGGGGATCGAGCCGCGCCAGCTCGCCGAGGCCGGGCTGACCAAGCCGGCGGAGGGGCGGGAAGGGGCCTACAACGACTTCTTCTACAACCGCGTCATGTTCCCCATCCGCGACCGCCGCGGGCGGATCGTCTCCTTCGGGGGGCGCATCCTGGGGGAGGGGCAGCCGAAATACCTTAACGGCCCCGAGACCGACGTCTTCTCCAAGCGGCGGACCCTCTACGGCCTCGACATGGCGCGGGAGGCCGTCTTCCGCGGCAAGGCCCGCCTCGTCGTGGCCGAGGGCTACATGGACGTCATCGCCCTCCACCAGGCGGGTTTCGAGGGCGCCGTCGCCCCCCTCGGCACCGCGCTGACGGCCGAGCAGATGGAGGAGGTCTGGCGCATCACGCCCGAGCCAGTGCTCTGCCTCGACGGCGATGCCGCCGGCCGGCGCGCGGCGGCCCGGACCAGCGAGATGGTCCTGCCCCTCATCGGCACCGAGCGCACGCTGCACTTCGCGACGCTCCCCCAGGGCCAGGATCCCGACGACCTCATCGCCAAGAAGGGCGCCCCGGCCTTCGAGGCCGTTCTCGCCTCGGCCAAGCCCCTCTCGGTCGCCATCTACGACCTCATGGCGGAGGGCCGGCCGCTCGGCACGCCGGAGGGCCGCGCCGCCTTCCGCAACGACCTGGCCGCCGCGGCCGGGCGCATCCCCGACAAATCCCTCGCTTCCGAGTACCGCAGCGCCCTCCTCAACCGCTTCTTCGAGAGCAGCCGCCCGCCGCGTCCACCCCGCCCGCCCTTCACCCCCGGCGCCCGCAAGGGCGCCCCGTTCCGGCCGCCGCCCCGCCTGCCGCCCCGCGCCGCGCCCGAGGCCGGGAACACGCGTCTGCAGCAGGCCCGCTGCCTCCTGGCCATCACCCTCGCCCATCCCTGGCTGCTGAACGAGGTCGAGGAGGCCTTCGCCCTGCTCGAGCTTCCCCACGGCCCGCCTTCGGCCCTCCAGGCCGCGCTCCTGGCGTGGCACGCGGGCCGCGCCCTCACGGATGTGTCAGAAGGTGCGGCAGCGTCGCTTGACTCCGCCGATTTGGTTGACCACTTGAACGCGACCGGCCTGGAGGAGGCCCGGGCCTGGGTCATGGGCGCGCCCGGCCTCCCGCGGGAGGCGAGCCCCGATGCCCAGCCCGCGGAGACCCTCGACGGCTGGTGGCACTTCTTCGGCTTCCTTCGAGGCGAGGGCGCGCTGGTCGAGGATCTGGACGCGGCGGGGCGGGACCTGGTGGCAGCGAACGACGCCGCCGCCCAATCCCGCGTCATCCGCCTCAGCCAGGCCCTCTCCGCGCTCCGCCGCGGCGAGACGGGGTTGGAGGCGGAGCTGGAGAGCGGAGCCGAGAGCGCCTCTCCATAGAGTAGAGACCTTTTTCGACCCCCCGGCGGCGGCCGCACCCGCTTCCCGGAGGGTTCACCCGTGGCGGGAGAAGAGCATGGCGACCAAGGTGGCGAACGGCACGGAGACGACGGATCACCGCGACGAGGCGGTCGAGGGCGTCATGCAGGACAGCCTCGTGGCATCGATCAAGAAGATGCTCGCGAAGGGCAAGGAGCGCGGCTACGTCACCTACGACGAGCTGAACGCCGCCCTTCCACAGGAGCATTTCACCTCCGAGCAGATCGAGGACACCATGGCCAGCCTCTCGGAGATGGGGATTAACCTCGTCGAGGCCGAGGAGAGCGTTGACGAGGAGGCCGACAAGAAGCCCGTCGCCAAGGCGGAAGGCGAGGAAGGCGAGGAGGACGCCGAGAAGAAGGCGGACGACGAGGAGTCCGGCGGCAACGTCGACGAGGAGTCCCTCGGCCGCACCGACGACCCCGTCCGCATGTACCTCCGCGAGATGGGCAGCGTGGAGCTGCTCTCGCGCGAGGGTGAGATCGCCATCGCCAAGCGGATCGAGGCCGGCCGCGACATGATGATCGGCGGGCTCTGCGAGAGCCCGCTCACCTTCCGCGCCATCGTCGGCTGGCACGAGGCCGTGCGCGACGGGAAGATGCTGCTGCGCGACGTCATCGACCTCGAGGCCACCAACAACGCCGACATGCCCGACGGCCCGCCGCCCGAGGCCGAGGAGTTCGAGGAAGGCGAGGAGGGCGAGGGTGTCGGCCTCTCCCTATCCGCCCTCGAGGAGAAGCTGAAGCCCGAGGCGCTCGCCGCCTTCGAGGCCATCGAGGCCGGCTACGCCAAGCTCGAGAAGATGTCCGTCAAGCGGATGGACACCTACACCTCTGGCGGCGAGCTCGCCGGCCGCTCGGAGAAGTCCTACGAGAAGCAGCGCCTCGAGATCGTGGCGCTCGTGCAGAAGGTGCACCTGCACAACAACCGGATCGAGGAGCTGGTCGACCAGATCAAGGGCCTCTACCGCCGCCTCGTCGGCCTTGAGGGCCAAGTGCTGCGCCTCGCCGAGAGCCACAAGGTCAAGCGCGCCGAGTTCCTCGAGCACTGGGCCGGGGCCGAGATGGACCCCGCTTGGTTCGACCGCATCGCCAAGCTGAAGGGCAAGGGCTGGCAGGCCTTCCTTGCCCACTCGCGCGACGACGCCGAGAACATCCGCAACGAGATCGGCAAGGTCGCCGCCCTCACCGGCCTGCCGGTGGGCGAGTACAAGCGCGTCTACGCGACCGTCTCCCGCGGCGAGCGCGACATGACGCAGGCGAAGAAGGAGATGATCGAGGCCAACCTCCGCCTCGTGATCTCCATCGCCAAGAAGTACACGAACCGCGGCCTGCAGTTCCTGGACCTCATCCAGGAGGGCAACATCGGCCTGATGAAGGCGGTCGACAAGTTCGAGTACCGCCGCGGCTACAAGTTCTCGACCTACGCCACCTGGTGGATCCGCCAGGCGATCACGCGCTCCATCGCGGACCAGGCGCGAACGATCCGCATCCCCGTGCACATGATCGAGACGATCAACAAGCTGGTGCGCACCAGCCGCCAGATGCTGCACGAGATCGGCCGCGAGCCGCAGCCGGAGGAGCTGGCCGAGAAGCTCGGCATGCCGCTGGAGAAGGTCCGCAAGGTCCTCAAGATCGCCAAGGAGCCGATCTCCCTCGAGACGCCGATCGGCGACGAGGAGGACAGCCATCTCGGCGACTTCATCGAGGACAAGGCGGCCATCATCCCGCTCGACGCCGCGATCCAGTCCAACCTGCGCGAGGCGACGACGCGCGTGCTCTCCTCCCTCACCCCGCGCGAGGAACGGGTCCTGCGGATGCGCTTCGGCATCGGTATGAACACCGACCACACGCTGGAGGAGGTCGGGCAGCAGTTCAACGTGACGCGCGAGCGCATCCGGCAGATCGAGGCGAAGGCGCTGCGCAAGCTCAAGCACCCGACCCGCAGCCGCAAGCTGCGCTCCTTCCTCGACAACTAAGACCCCGGGAATGCCCACGACCCCCGTCCAGGTCGAGGTCACCTTCCTCCGCATGGAGCGCCCGCCGGCCGACCCGCCGGCGGCGCTTCCGCCCGGGGTCGCCGTGCTGCCGGTGCCCCGCTGCACCGTCGGCTTCTACCGCTACCTCTACGACGGCGTCGGCCGCGACCATTGCTGGTGGCTCCGCCGCACGCTGCCGGACTCGCGCATCGCGGCCATCCTGCGGGACCCCGCCACCTCCATTCAGGTGCTCTACCGCGACGGCGAGCCCGCGGGCTTCCACGAGATCGAGCGGCGCTGGGACGGGACGACCAACCTGTCCTATTTCGGCCTCATGCCCCACGCGATCGGCCAGGGCCTAGGGCGCGCCTTCTTACGCCACGCGATCGATGTCGCCTGGTCCGGGCCCTGCTCCCTGCTGACGGTCAACACCTGCACGGCCGACCATCCCCGCGCGCTGCCGAACTATATCGCCGCCGGCTTCCGCGTGATCCGCCGGGTGCGGGAGGAATGGCCGGTGCCGGACAACCTCGGCCTCCGCCTGCCGCAGCGGGCGGGATAGCACGGGCGGGGCGCCGTCAGTGCTCCCGCGCGAACTCCTCCACCACGCTGAACCCGCGCGTCGCCACGGCGATGAAGTGCACCCAGAGCGACTGGGACAGCGCCTGCGCCTCCTTGTCCTGCTTCGCCCGCTCGTCGGCCAGGCAGTAGGCGGACATCCACTCGCGCATCGCGAAGTTGTCCCGCGCCGGTCCCGTCAGTCCCTGGGCCTGGCTCATGTCGATGATGCGGGAGGCCACCACGCTGCGGCCCCAGCGGGTCCGCTGCTCCGGGCCGAGGCGGTCCCATGCCCAGGCTGCCTCGAGATCAGCGGCCTTCATGGATTCCTCCTTTCCCCTCTGCCCCGGGTTCGCGACGGTGCCACACCATCTCCCGGGCGACTTTACGGTTCATGAAACGTCGTTGTCGCGACCGCCGGCCGCCGCCTGACGGGCTTGTGTTGCGCCTCCCCGGGAACGCCTCCGGAACGCGTCCGGCGGACGGGCCGTTGACCCCCCCACCGCGCCTCCCTAGCCTTCCGTCCAACAAAACCAGGAGGAAGACCCCATGAACCGGAGGGCGATGATCGGCGCGCTCGCCACCGCACCGGCGGCCGCGACGCTGGCCCAGGCGCAGGCCCAGGCCCAGGCGCCCGCCCCGGGCGCGGCGCCGGCGGGGGCGGCCAAGACCTATGTGCTCGTCCACGGCGCCTATGGCGGCGGGTGGATCTGGCGCGACGTCGCCGCTGGCCTTCGCCGGATGGGGCACGAGGTCCGCACCCCCACCCAGACCGGCCTTGGCGAGCGCAGCCACCTCCTCTCCCGCCAGATCACCGTGGACACGCATGTCGAGGACGTCATGAACGTCATCGAGACCGACGAGCTCCGCGACATCATTCTCGTGGGCCATTCCTACGGCGGCGTGGCCGTCACCGGCGTCGCCGACCGGATGACGGACCGCGTCCGGCACGTCGTCTACCTCGACGCCCTGATCCCGGAGAACGGCGAGAAGGTGTTCGACATCCTGCCGGCGGGCATGGCGGACGGCCGCCGCAAGGTCGCGCAGGAGCAGGGCGGCGGCGTCGCCCTCCCGGTGCCGGGGCCGGAGGGCTTCCCGATCCCGGCCAGCCCCAACAAGGACTGGTTCATGCGCCGCCTGCGCCCGCATCCCATCGGCACCTACGAGAGCGCGATGCGCCTGGCGAAGCCGGCCGGCGCCGGGCTGCCCGTCACCTACGTCGCCTACACCAACCCGGCGCTCGCCTCGATCGAGCCGAGCCGGCAGCGCGCCAAGGCCAAGCAGGGCTGGCGCTACGTGGAGCTGCCCGTGCCGCACGACGTCGAGATCCCCGACCCCGGCCGCGTGGTGGAGCTCCTCGCGGGCATCGGCTGAAACCCGTCAACGGGGAGGGCGCGCCTTCCCCGTTGACGCCGGCCACGCCATGGACGCGGATGGGACCATGCAGCCGCCACCGCCTCCCGGATTCCATGCATCACCCGGGCGGGCCCGCTGATGCCGCCCGCGATCTACGCGCTCCTCGTCGTCAACTTCGCGGTCGGCACGCAGGGCTTCGTCTTCGGGGGGCTTCTCTCCGAGATGGCGGCCGATCTCGGCATCCCCGTCGGCACGGCGGGGCTGGCGATCACCGCCTCGGCCGTCACCTTCGCGATCGGCTCGCCCGTCTTCGCCGTCCTCCTCGCGCGCCTTGAGCGCCGCGCGATCCTCATCGTCGGCCTGGCCATCCTGCTGCTCGGCAACCTCGCCTGCATGGCGGCCCCCGGCTTCGGCGCCCTGATCGGCCTGCGCCTCGTCACGGGCACGGGCGCGGCGCTCGTGGGGGCGGTCGGTGGCGCCACCGCGGCCCAGCTCGTCTCGCCGGAGAAGCGCGGCCGGGTGCTGGCCCTCGTCCTCGGCGGGCTGACCCTCGCCTTCATGCTCGGGCTTCCGCTGGGCTCCGCGGTCGGCGGCGCCTATGGCTGGCGCGCCTGCTTCGCCCTCAGCGCCGCCATCGCGGCGCTGGCGCTCCTGGCCCTTCTCGCCGTCATGCCCCGGGTGCCGCCCATCCCGGGCCCACGGCCGAGCCCCGGCGCGCTCCTGCGCATCCCCCCCGTGCGCGCGGCCTTCGCCACGAATTTCCTCGCCTTCGTCGGCTCCTTCTGCGTCGTCGCCTTCACGGGGCCGCTGGTGAACCAGGTCACGGGGCTCGCGGGCGCGGCCGTCGGCCCCTTCCAGGCCTGCATCGGCGTCGGGTCCCTCCTCGGGCTCGCCGCCGGCGGCCGGACCGCCGATTCGCCGAAGGGGCGCACGGCGCTCCTCGCGGCGCTGGTGCTCCTGCTGCTCTGCCAGCTCTCCTACGCCTCGCTCCTCGCGGGCTGGGGCGGCGCCCGCTCGGCCTGGCTGCTGGCCCTGACCATCGTGCTGAGCGCGGGCGCCCTCTTCGCGGTGGTGCCGATCCTCCAGGCGCGCCTCGCGGCCCTGGCCGGCGCCGCGACGCCCCTGGCCCTCGCCCTCAACGGTTCCCTGGTCTCCCTCGGGCAGGGGGCGGGCGCGGCCATCGGCGGGTTCACCCGGAACCATCTCGGCTTCGCCTCGGCGGGGCTGGTGGGCGCCACCATTGTCCTCGCGGCGGCCCTCCTGGCAGCGCGCGTCCTTCCCCGCCTTGGCGCCGGCGTCACGCCGCGCGAAGCGGCGGAACCGGCGAGGCCCGGGCCATGAAGGGGAGGGTGTGGGGCATTCGGCAGCCCATCACACCCGTGGCGTAGAAAAGGCGGCCGGGATCGTTCCCGAAAGCGCCGGGGTAGGGGAGGGACCGGTTCCCGGCGGCAGGCGGGCCGCCGGGGTGGCACCTTTCCCTACTTGGCCGCGGCCGCGATGCCCTGCTGGATCAGCTCCGCCGCCTTCTCCGCCGAGCCCCAACCCGTGATCTTCACCCACTTGCCGGGCTCGAGGTCCTTGTAGCGGGCGAAGAAGTGCTCGATCTGCTGGCGCGTGATCTTCGGCAGGTCGTCGCAGGACTGGATGTCGGAGAAGAAGGGGTGGATCTTGTCGTGGGGCACGCAGACGAGCTTCTCGTCCTGCCCCGCCTCGTCCTCCATCAGCAGCACGCCGATCGGGCGGCAGCGGATCACGCAGCCGGGCACCACGGGGGCCGGGGTGAGCACCAGCGCGTCGGTCGGGTCGCCGTCGTCGGCGATGGTGCCGGGAACGAAGCCGTAGGCCGCCGGATAGGCCATCGGCGTGAAGAGGAAGCGGTCCACCACCACCGCGCCGGAGTCCTTGTCCAGCTCGTACTTCACCGAGGAACCCTCGGGAATCTCGATGACCACGTTGATGTCGTAGGGCGGGGCCTTGCCGGTCGGGATGAGGCTCGGGTTCATGGGGGCTGCGGTCCTGGCTCTCGTGGGCGCCGCGCCGCTCGCGCGGCCGGCGCATCCCCGTCCACGCGGCGGGGGCGCGTCGCCGCGGAATGCGGCGAACGATCGCGGCGGCTCTAGCAGCGCCGGCCCGGAGCAGCAATTCCGGCCAGCCATTCGCCGGCTTGCCGCCGCCCCGCTCCCCCGCCAGCATGGCGCGCCCGAAACGGCGAAGGGGACATGCCATGGACCATCCGACGATTGCCCGACGCGCGCTGCTCGCCGCTCCCCTCCTCGCAGCGCCGCTCGCCGCCCCCGCCCTCCTCGCGCCGCGGCCCGCCCGGGCGCAGGCGCCGGCCGGCCAGCCGCTCGTCGTCCGCAAGCAGGTCTTCGAGGCCGGCGAGTACCGCACCCGCGGCGGCGGCGTCGTGCCCAACGCGCGGATCGGCTACCAGACCGCGGGCACGCTGAACGCGGCCGGCGACAACGCCGTCCTCATCACCCACTTCTTCTCCGCCAACAGCCACGCCTTCGGCCGCCTCTCGCCCAACGGCCCCGCCGGCTACTGGGACAACATCGTCGGCCCCGGCAAGGCGATCGACACCGACCGGTTCTTCGTCGTCTCCTCCGACACGCTGGTGAACCTCAACCTCAACGACGCGACGACCACCAGCACCGGCCCCGCGACGATCGACCCCTCCACCGGCCGCCCCTTCGGCATGACCTTCCCGGTGGTCTCCATGCGGGACTTCATCGAGGTGCAGAAGCGCCTTCTCGACAGCCTCGGCGTGAAGCGCCTCGCCCTCGTCGCCGGGCCCTCCATGGGCGCGCTGCAGGCGATCGAGTGGGCCTGCGCCTACCCGGACATGATCGACCGCGTCATGCCCTCGGTGGTCACCGGCGAGTTCGACGCCTTCCTGCTCGGCTGGATGGAGATCTGGGAGGTTCCCATCCGCATGGACCCGAACTGGCGGAACGGCGACTACTACGGCGCCGGGCGGGAGCCCCCGCTGCGCGGCCTGGCCGAGGCGCTGAAGATCGTCACCCTCCAGGCCCGCGACCGCGGCAGCCTGGCCCAGTTCGGCCGCCGCGCGCCGGAGGGCCAGGACCCCGCCCGCCGCATCGGCGACAGCTTCGCGGTGGAGCGCTTCCTCGACGAGGCCGCGGCGGCCCGCGCGAAGACGGCGGACGCCAACGCCTTCATCTATCTCACCCGCGCGAATCAGCTCTTCCTCAACGAGTACCCCGACAGCGCCGCGGCGCTGGCCCGCAGCAAGGCGAGCTGGCTCGTCCTTCCCGCGCCGGGCGACCACATCTTCCCCATCGCCTACGGCCGCGACCTCGGCGAGACCCTCCGCAAGGCGGGACGCCCGGTGACGGTCTTCGAGCTGGAGGGCGGGCTCGGCCACCTCGAGGGCGTCGCGAGCATGAACAAGGCCGAGGGCGCGATCCGCACCTTCCTCGGAACCGGAGCCTGATCTAAGGAACGCAGGGGAAGGGCCGGTAGCTCAACGGTCAGAGCTGGCCGCTCATAACGGCTTGGTTGCGGGTTCGATTCCTGCCCGGCCCATCCCTCTCACCGCCGCTGAGGCCAAGCCTTCGCGCCCCCATGGTGACGGGGCCGGCGACCTACCGGCCGAGGAGACCCCGCAGCAGGTCCGGCACGCGCGGCTCCCGTGCCCGGGGGGCCGGCGCCGCGGGCGCCGTGCCCACCGCCGCCGTCTCCCCCCGCGCCACCGCCAGTTGCGCCGCACAGTGCCCCCCGGCCGGGGCCGCGCCGCGCCCGCCGAGAAGCCCCTCGGCCAGGGCGCCGAGCGCGGCCGCCTCCCCGTCGTCCGACCGCCGCGCCAACCCGCCCAGAACCCCCGCCGCCGCGGCCGCCGCGGCGTTGGGATCGACCGAGAAGCGCGGCGCCCCGAAGCGGCCGGTGATGCCGAGCGGCGTCGTCATCGACAGGTCCCCGACCCGCACCACCGGCCGCAGCCGGAAGGCGAGGGTCTCGTCCCCGAGATTGGCCGCGCCCGCGCCGGTGGTGCTCGCGACCCGCGTGTCGAGGAGGAGCGCCCTCGACTGCGCGACGCCGCCGGCGAGGTCGAAGCGGAGCGCGAGGCAGCGGATTTCCGACGCGCTGCCCAGGGCCTCGCCGGGGATGGCGCCGCGCAGGGCCGACGCCGCCCCGGCCAGCAGCCGCGGGTCGAGCTGCCCGCCCGTCATCGCGAGCCCCAGATGGCCCGACAGGCTGGCGGCGAGCGCCCGCGTGCTGGCGCCGGTCCCGGCGAGCGAAAGGTCGAGCGCCGCGGGACCCGAGACCGGCGGCGACACCCCCAGCGCCCGGAGGAGGGCGCCCACCTCCACCCCACCCTCGCCGCTGCGGAGCGCCAGGGACAGGCGCGGCGCCGGCCCCTCGGCCTCCACGGCGAAGCGCCCGGCGAGCGGGCCGCCCGGTGTCACGGCCGAGACGCGCTCCGCGGTCAGCTTGCCCCCCTCGAGCACCGCCCGCAGCGACAGGTCCCGCCAGTCCGCGCCGCCGGAGCGCAGCAGGGCGACGGTCGCCTCCGCGTCGAGGCTGAAGCCCGCGTCCCGGATCGCGGAGACGTCCACCGGGCGCTCGGGAATGACCCGCCCGTCCGGCCGCGCGCCGGGAGTGGGCGTAGGCGCGGTCACCGGCGCCGCCTCGGCGGGGGCCGGTGCGGCGGGCGCCGCAGCGCGCAGGGCGTCGGCGTCTACCCGTTCCATCACCGCGCGCAACTGGCCGTGCGGCACCGCTCCGACGCGCCAGCCGAAGCTGGCCCGCCCCGCCGCCTCGCGCGAGGCCAGCACGAGCTCCAGCACGTCCACCCCGTCCGCCAGCACGCGCGCCCGGCCGTCCAGCGCGGCCTCGTGCAGGCCCGGCGCGGCGGCGAAGCCGGCCCGCGCGCCGAGCGCCCGGAGGTCGGGCGCGCGGAGGGAGACCACCCAGTCCGTCCCCGCGACGCTCCGCCCCGGCGCCACCGCCCCGTTCACGCTTCCGGCCAGCCCCTCGCCCTCGAGGGTGATGGCGACCGGCCCGCCCCCGCCCGCCACCAGGGTCCGCAGCGACGGGCCCTGCGCCCCGAGATTCACAGCCAGCGCGCCGCTCCGCAGCGTGCCGCCGAGCGTGACCGGCGCGTCCGGCCCGGCGGCGTCGATCCGCAGCGGCCCGGCCAGGAGGCCCGGCGCGCCCGGGCGGAGCGTGGCCTCGGCCAGGGAGACGTGCAGCGCCTTCAGCCCGCTCTCCGCGTCGGTTTCCGCTACCAGCGACAACCCGCGCGCCTCCGGCAGCGAAACACCCGGCAAGGCCGGCGCCAGCCGCGCCGCCGTGTCGGCCGTGGCGGCCAGGCGCGCCCGCCAGCCGCCGCGGAAGGGCAGGGCGAGCGCCCCGCCCGCCTCCGCGTTCAGCCCGGGGGCCGAGAGGCCGAGGCGGAACGGCCACTCGCCGGCGGCCTCGCCCAGCAGCGCGGCGAGCGGACCGGCCGAGCCGTTCACCGTGGCGGCCACCCCGCGCGCGACCACCTGCCCCTCGGCGAGGAGGCCCTGCTCGGACCCGCGCAGAACGAGGCGCGGCACCTCGACCATCTCCTCCCGCCCGCCGGACCGCCAGGTGACCCGGCTCGCCTCGAGCGTCACGGCGCCGACATCGAGGCCGAAGGGCCGGGAGGGCGCGGCGGGGGCCGACGAGGGCGCCCCCTCGGGCCGCGGCGCCCGCACGAACTGCCAGTTGCCGCGCCCCGCGGCGTCCACCTCCAGGAGCAGGTCCGCGCCGAGGATCGCCAGGCTCCGCAGCTCGACCCGGCGCGACAGCAGGGGCAGCAGCGCCACCTCGGCCTCGATCCGGCGCGCGCGCAGCATCTCGGGCCGGGAGCCGCCCGGCGCGTTCGCCAGCACCGGCCCGTCGAGCGTGACCACCGGCACCAGGGAGGCCTTGAGGCCGACGGGGCCGGACAGGGTGAAGTCCCGGCCCGTCGCCTCCCGGACCGCCGCCTCCACCCGCGGCCGCACCCAATCCGAGTTCAGCACGAGGAGGAGCGCGGCGTAGCCGGCGAGCGGCAGGCCGACGAGGACCACGAGCAGACCGACCAGCCAGGGCCGCATCCGGCGGGGCGATCCTTGGCGTGGGGGCGGGTTCATGGCGCGGCTCCTGGCGTGACCTTCGCTGGAAACGTCAGCGGACCCGCTTCGCCGGCGGCGTCCGCGGCCGGTCGAAGCCGAGGAAGGCGAAGCTCTCGTTCATGTGGGGCGGCAGGGGCGCGGAGACCGAGAGGGTGCCGCCCTCGGGATGCGGCAGCTCGATCGTGCGCGCGTGGAGGTGCAGCAGCCCCGACATCCCCTCCAGGTGGGCGGCCGCCCCGCCATACTTGCCGTCGCCGAGGATGGGGCACTTCAGCGCGGCCGCCGCGTGCACGCGCAACTGGTGCGTCCGCCCCGTCAGCGGGTTCATCTCGAGCCAGGAGACGTGCTTGCGGGCGTTGTCCACCACCCGGAAATCGGTGACCGCGGCCGCGCCGTCGTCGCCCTCGCCGGCCGGGGCCGTGCGCTCGCCGCGCGGCCCGCCCTGGCGCGCGAGCGGCATGTTGATGCGCCCCGCCAGCGGGTGCGGGCGCCCGACGACGAGCGCCCAGTAGGTCTTGTGCGCGTCCCGCCCCCGGAAGGCCGCGGCCAGCCGCGCCGCCGCCGTTGCCGTGCGCGCCAGCAGCAGGACCCCCGAGGTGTCCTTGTCCAGGCGGTGCACCAGGCGCGGGCGCTCCTCGTGCCCGAAGCGCAGCGCGTCGAGCATCCCGTCCAGGTGGCGCGCGATGCTCGGGCCGCCCTGCACGGGCAGGCCGTGGGGCTTGTCGAGCGCGATGACGGAATCGTCGCGGTAGATGACCATCCGCTCGAGCATCGCCGCGTCGCGCTCCGACACCGCCGGCCGGGCCGGCTCGGGGGAGGGGGCCTCGGGCATGGGCGGCACCCGGATCTCCTGCCCGGGGGCCAGCCGGGTGCCGGTTTCCGCCCGCTTGCCGTCCACCCGCACCTGCCCGGTGCGCAGCATCTTCTGCAGCGCCCCCTGGGTCAGGTTCGGGTGATGCCGGCGGAACCAGCGGTCCAGCCGGAGGTCAGCCTCGTCGGCGAGAACGGTCTGATGGGTGATGCTCATGGTGGCCCGGGTTTAGCACCGCCCCCGGGGCGGCGCGCACCCCAGGACTTCGCAGCGGGGGCACTTCGCAGCAGGGCCCCGTTCGAGCAAGGTCCCGGCATGCGCGAGCACGACTTCCCGCCGATCCGCACCGCGCGCCTCACCCTCCGCCCGGCGGTCCGCGCGGACGCGGGGCCGCTCGCCGCGCTGATGACGCCGGCGATCTCCGCCCGCCTGGCCGCCTGGCCCATCCCCTGGACGGCGTCGCTCATGCGGGCGCGCATCGTCGAGTGGCGCGCGATCGGCCTTGCCGGCGTCGTCCGCCGCACGGAGGACGAGGCGCTGGTCGGCTGGGTCCACGCGCTGCGCAAGCGCGGCGACGCGGACCGCGCCACCATGGGCTGGTGGTGCGCGGAGCCCCACCAGGGGCGGGGCTATATCCGCGAGGCGGCGGCGGCCCTGCTCCCGGCCGCCTTCGACCGCCTCGGTGTCGCGGTCGTCGAGGCCGGCGCGCAGCCCGACAACCACGCCTCCCTCGCCGTCATGCGCGCCCTCGGCATGCGGCGGGTGGGGGAGCGCGTGGACCTGGCGCCCGCCCGTGGCCGGGAGGAACGGATCGTCGTCCACGAGGTCCGCGCCCCGGGGCGCCGCGAGGGGCTTGCGCCGCCGGCGATCCCGGTCCTCAAGCGGGAGGGCACAGGAACAGAGGAGCGCCCCATGGCCGTGAAGGCAGGAACCCCCGTCGCCCCCGAGGACATCGCCCTCATCCGGGACTGGTTCGCACGGCTGGCCGAGCACGTCCGCGCCGTGGACTTCGCCCCGGCCCGCGCCCTCTTCGCGGAGGACTTCATCGCCTTCGGCACCCACACCGACTTCATGAACGGGCGCGACAACGCGGAGGCCAACCAGTGGCGCCGGGTCTGGCCGACCATCGACGGCTTCACCTGGCGGCTGGACGGGGTGCAGGCCGTCGTCTCGCCCGACCGCCTCCACGCGACGGGCATGGCGGTCTGGGACTCCACGGGCTACCGCGAGGACGGGTCGCCCTTCGACCGCCTCGGCCGCGCCACCGTCACCTTCGCCCGCGAGACGATCGGCGACCCCTGGGTGGCCACCCACACCCACATGTCGCTCTTCCGCGGCACGCCGGAGGTCTCCCACGGGCGGAAGCCCTCGCGAAGCTGAGCTAGGGCCGGCGGAAGCGCAGCATGAGGTTGTTCGCGGGCATCTCCCGGATATCCGGGGCGCCGAAGCCCTGCGCCGCCGCCTGTGCCGAGACCGCCTCCAGGTCGCGCAGGCCCCAGGAGGGGTTCCGCGCGCGGAGGTCGGCGTCGAAGGCGGCGTTGCTCGGCGCCGTGTGGCGCCCGCCGACCCGGTAGGGGCCGTAGAGGATCAGGGTGCCCCCGGCCGGAAGGCACGCGGCGGCCCCGCGCAGCAGACCCTCCGTCGCCGCGGGCGGCGCGATGTGGATCATGTTGATGCAGAGCACCGCGTCCGCCCGGTCCACCGGCCAGCCCGGCGCCGCCGCGTCCAGCGCGACCGCCGGCCGGATGTTCGGCCGCCCCTCCGCCCAGGCGTCGATGCTGGCGAGGGCCGCGGGATCGGGGTCGCTCGGCTGGAAGTCGAGGGCGGGCAGGGCCGCCGCGAAATGGGCGGCGTGCTCGCCGGACCCGCTCGCGACCTCCAGCACGAGGCCCCGGGCCGGCAGCCAGCCGCGCAGCACCGCGAGGATGGGCTCCCGGTTCCGCGCCGCCGCCGGCGCGTGACGGCGCGGGTCGCCGCTCATGCCGCGCGCTGCCCGAGGAGCCAGCCGAGGGCGAAGGCCCCGAGCCCCCCGCCGATCGTCACGGCCAGGTAGAGCGCGGCCAGCGCCGGGGAGCGCTGGAACAGCGCGCCCGTGTCCAGCGAGAAGGCCGAGAAGGTGGTGAAGCCGCCGAGGACGCCCGTCACGAGGAAAAGCCGGAGCTCCGGCGCCAGCGCCGCCCCGTCCGCCACGGCCCCCCCGATGGCGCCGATCGCGAGGCTGCCCACCACGTTCACCGCGAGGGTTCCCCAGGGGAAGTCCGCCCCGGCGTGGCGCAGCGCCATCACCCCCACGAGGTGCCGCAGCACCGAGCCGACCGCGCCGCCCGCGGCCACGCAGAGCACCGGCCCGAGCGAAAGCGGGTTCACCGGCCGCCTCCCCGGATCTCGTCCCGCAGGGCTTCGAGCCGCTCGAGGTGCCGCGCCACCCGTGCCTCCGCCCCGCGCTCGGTCGGGCGGTAGAGCCGCAGCCGCTCCATCCCGTCCGGGAAGTAGTTCGCGCCGGAGAAGCCCTCCTCCGTGTCGTGGTCGTAGGCGTAGTCCCGCCCATAGCCGAGGCTCTTCATGAGCTTCGTCGGCGCGTTGAGGATGTTGGCGGGCGGCATCAGGCTGCCCGTCTCGCCCGCGGCCGCCTGCGCCGCCTTCCAGGCCGCGTAGGCCGCGTTCGACTTCGGCGCCGCCGCCAGGTGCAGCACGAGCTGCGCCAGGGCCAGCTCCCCCTCCGGGCTGCCCAGCCGCTCGTAGGTCTCCCAGGCCGCGAGGGCGAGGGTGAGCGAGGCCGGGTCCGCCGCCCCCACGTCCTCGGAGGCGAAGCGCAGCAGCCGGCGGGCGATGTAGCGGGCGTCCTCGCCGCCCTTGATCATCCGCGCAAACCAGTAGAGCGCCGCGTCCGGGTCGGAGCCCCGCAGGGACTTATGAAGGGCCGAGATGAGGTTGTAGTGCTCCTCCCGGTCCTTGTCGTAGAGCGCGGCGCGGCGGGCCAGGAGCGAGGAGAGACCGGCCACGTCCAGTGCGCGCGTCCCCGCGGGCAGGGCCTGAAGCTGCTCCGCCATGTTCAGCAGGTAGCGCCCGTCGCCGTCTGCCATGGCCCGCAGCGTGGCCCGGGCGGCCTCGTCCAGCGGCAGCGGCCGCCCGCCCTCAGCCTCCGCGCGCGCGAGGAGGAGCTCCAGCGCCGCGTCGTCCAGCCGCTTGAGGACCATGACCTGGCAGCGCGACAGCAGGGCGCCGTTGAGGGCGAAGGAGGGATTCTCCGTGGTCGCGCCCACCAGCACCACGGTCCCGTCCTCCACCACCGGCAGGAAGCCGTCCTGCTGCGCCCGGTTGAAGCGGTGGATCTCGTCGACGAAGAGCAGCGTCACCTGCCCGCCCGCCCGCCGCATCCGGGCCTCGTCGAAGGCGCGCTTGAGGTCCGCCACCCCCGAGAAGACGGCCGAGAGGGAGGCGAAGCGCAGCCCCGCCTCCTCGGCGAGGAGGCGGGCGATGGTGGTCTTTCCCACCCCCGGCGGGCCCCAGAGGATGAGCGAGGCCAAGGCGCCCCGGTCCAGCATCCGCCGCAGCGATCCCTGGGATCCCAGGAGCTGGTCCTGCCCGACCACCTCCGACAGCGTCCGCGGCCGCAGCCGGTCCGCCAGCGGCCGGGGGCCCGCGGGCGCGGCGGAAGGGGGCGGCTCGTCGGCGCCGAAAAGATCCTCAGAGGCGGGGCGGCGGGGGGGCATGCGCCCAGGATAGGCGATGCCGGCTCGCGGTTCGATGGGGGCGCCGGCCTGGCCGATCCGGGCTAGACAGGAGGCACGGAGGAATCGCCAGGCCCCAGCCGACCCGCCGCGCCCTCGGCGCCGCCATCCTCGCCCTGTCGGCGCTCCGGGCCGGAGGGGCGGAGGCCCAGCTCGCCTGGCCCAGCCGCCCGATACGGCTGCTTGCGCCCTACACGCCCGGCGGCGGCGTGGACACGACCGCCCGCCTCCTCGCGACGCCCATGGGCGCGGCCCTCGGCCAGCCCGTCGTGGTGGAGAACCGCCCGGGCGCGGGCGGCAGCCTCGGCGCCGGGGAGCTCGCCCGCTCGGCCCCGGACGGCCACACCATCATGGTCGACGCCCTCGCCCATGTGGTGAACCCCTTCGTGCTGCGCGGTCTGCCCTTCGACTACGGCACGGCCTTCGCGCCCATCAGCGAGGTGGTGGTGCTTCCCCAGCTCCTCGTCGTGGACCCCGCCCGGGTCCCCGCCGGCTCGCTTGCCGAGTTCATCGCCTGGGCGAAGGGGCAGCCGAACCTCTCCTACGGGTCCTCGGGCAACGCCACGGCCGCCCATCTCGCCGCCGCCCTCTTCCTCCAGCGCGCCGGCCTCGACATCCAGCACGTCCCCTACCGGGGGGGCACGGCGGCGCTGCAGGACATGATGAGCGGCAGCACCGCCTTCGTCTTCGGCACCGTCTCCTCCTCCGTCCAGCTCGTGCGTGACGGCCGCCTCCGGGCCCTCGGCGTCACCACGGCGGCGCGCATCCCGCCCCTGCCGGACATCCCGACGATCGCGGAGCAGGGCTTCCCCGGCTACGAATTGAACGAGTGGAACGGGCTCTACGCCCCCGCCCGGACGCCCGCGCCGGTGGTGCAGCGTCTGTTCGAGGCCTCGACGGCGGCGCTGGCCGATGGGACGGTGAGGCAGCGCCTGGAGGCCCTCGGCGCCATTCCGGTCGGCACCGACCCCGCCACCTTCGCGGCCTATGTCACGGCCCAGAGGGCGGCCATGGCCGACATCGTGCGGAGCGCGAGGATCGAGGCGGGCTGACGGCGCGGCGCCGCGTATCGCGCCGGCCGGCGCCCGTTCAGCGCCGCGGCGGGCCCAGGCGCGGCTCGGCCCGCCGTCCCGCTTCGCGCCCCGCCTCCGGCCAGGCCGGCGGGGGCGGGATTGGCGGCGTCATGCGCGGCGCGCGCTCGTCCCGGAAGCGGTCATCCCGGGGGGAGGGGTCCGACCGCATGACGGAATCCTCGTAACCGTCCTCGGCCGCTGCGCGGCGCCGCATGCCCGGCTCCGGCAGGCGCAGGGCGAGGCTGCGGATCTCCTGCTGGACCTCGTCCAGCTGCGCCTCGATCGCGTCCAGCCGCGACTTCGTGCCGAAGACGCTGAAGGGCATCATCACGAAGGCCAGGACGAAGAGCAACCCGAGCAGGAGGATGACCAGCCCGCTCCATTCCGGCAGCCCCGGGATCGCCAGCCTTGCGGCGAGTTCCGAATTCAGCACGCCGCGTCCCTCCGTCCCCTCGTCTCAACCGCCCGTCACGCTCATGTGCCGGCCGACCGAGGGGCGGGCGTCCCGCCCTATGACGAAGTCATGCCCCTTCGGCTTCCGCGCAATGGCGGAGAGAATCGCGTCCCGCAAGCCCGCATCGCCGACCGAGGGGTCGCGAAGGGGGGCGCGAAGGTCCGCCGCGTCCTCCTGGCCAAGGCACATGTAGAGGGTGCCCGTGCAGGTCAGCCGCACGCGATTGCAGGATTCGCAGAAATTGTGGGTCATCGGCGTGATGAAGCCGAGGCGCTGGCCGGTCTCCGCCACCGTGTCGTAGCGCGCCGGGCCGCCCGTGCGGTGCTCGCTCGGCACCAGGGTCCAGCGCTCGGCGATCCGCCGCCGCACGGCCGAGAGCGGAAGGTACTGGTCCGTCCGGTCGCCGGCGACGTCGCCCATCGGCATCGTCTCGATCAGGGTGAGGTCGAAGCCGTGCTCGCCGCACCAGGCGATCAGGCGGTCGTACTCGTCCTCGTTCACCCCCTTCAGCGCCACCGCGTTGATCTTCACCGCCAGCCCCGCCGCCTTGGCCGCGAAGATGCCGTCGAGCGTCTGGTCGAGCTTTCCCCAGCGGGTGACCGCGGTGAAGGTCGCGGGGTCCAGCGTGTCCATCGACACGTTGATGCGCCGCACGCCCGCCCGGAAGAGGCCGTCCGCCATCTTCGTCAGCTGGGTGCCGTTGGTGGTCACCGTCAGCTCCCGAAGACCGGGCCCGGCCTCCTTCGGGCCGATCCGGCGCCCGAGCGCCTCGAAAAGCTGCATGACCCCGCGCCGCACCAGCGGCTCCCCGCCGGTCAGCCGAATTCGCTCGACGCCGAGGTCAATGAAGGCGCCGCAGAGCCGCTCTAGTTCCTCGAGCGTGAGGAGCTCGCGCTTGGGGAGGAAGGTCATGTCCTCGGCCATGCAGTAGACGCAGCGGAGGTCGCAGCGATCCGTCACCGAAACCCGGAGATAGGAGATCCGCCGGCGGAACGGATCGAGCATGAAGGGGGGCACTCCTCGACGGGCGCCGGGGAGGGCGCCTCTCGCCCCGATTTGGGCCGCTCACCCCGCCCTTCGCAAGGGTGGCGGCTATGCCAGCAGCGCGATCGAGCCCGCCAGCACGAGGGCACCGAAGGCGAAGCGGCGGTACCAGACGGTGGGGATCACGTGGAACAGCCGGGTTCCGAGGCGGACGCAGAGGACCATCAGCGGCAGCAGGGCCGCGGTGCGGATCAGCGCGGTCGCGTCGATCAGGCCGCCGATCAGGGGCGGGACGACCGCGACGATGGCGATCAGCCCGAAGAAGAGGATCAGGTTGGCCCGGTGCCGCCGCGCCTCCTCCGGCCCCGAGAGGAAGTAGAGGATGATCGGCGGCCCCGACATGCCCGTGGCCCCCTTGAGCAGCCCGCCGACGGCCCCGACGAGGACGTTGAGCGGGAGCGGCCGCGCGCCCCGGTAGCGCCAGGGCGAGAGCAGCAGTAGGCCGAAGACGAGCACCAGCGCCCCGATGGCCCGCCGCAGCGCGAGGCCGTCCGCGTAGAGCAGCACCCCCGCCCCCAGCGGCGTCGCCAGCACGGCGGCCAGGCCGATCGGCAGCACCATCCGGCGGTCCGCCTCCTTGAAGGAGCGGGGAAGGAGCTGGACGGAGACGACGAGCTCCATGAGCAGCAGCACCGGCACGCCCGCCCGCGGCCCCCAGAGGGTCGAGAGGATCGGGGCCAGCAGGATGGCGGTCCCGAATCCCGAATAGCCCCGCATCACCCCCGCCACCCCGACGCCGAGCGCGGCGAGGAGAAAGGACAGGTGGAGGACCGCCTCCGCGAAGGCGCCGGCGAGATCGCTCACGGACCGGCGCCGTCGACGATCTCCAGGATGGTCTGCGCGGTGTTGATGAGCAGCTTGCCGGCGTTCTCGAAGTTGACGGTGACGCGATCTCCGACCACGGATTGGACCTGGCCGATTCCCCAATCGGGGCGGGCCGGGTGTCTGACATACTGGCCGGGTTCGAAAATGCTGTTCATATGATACTGCAGTCCGCTCCCTGTGCCGCGCCGCGGACGCCGGGGTGCGACTTCTCCGGCCGGTCGCTTTACTAGCCATCAAGCACGGGAGTGGCAAAAGCGGCACTCCCAACAGGAGCGCACGGATGAACGTGCTGTCCCTCGCGCAGGACCTCAGCGCGCGTATATGCCATGACATCGGCGGCCCGCTAGGCGCGCTGTCCGGAGCCCTCGACCTCGCGGAGGTGGAGCCGGTCGAGGCCCTCTCCGTCGCCCGCGACGGGGCCGCGGCCATGCGGCTGCGGCTGCGCCTCTGGCGGGCGGTGGCCGGGGCCGGGGCGGGGCCGCTCGGCCGCAACGGCCTTTCGGAACTGCTCGACGGCGCGCTCGCCAGCGGCCGCGTCACCGCCGACCTCTCGGGCCTGTCCGAGGCGACGCTCCCGGCGCCGCTGGCCCAGGCGGCGCTGGCCGCCGTCATGCTGGCCAGCGAGGCCCTGCCGCGCGGCGGCACGGTCCATCTGGCGGGCGAGGCGAGCGGGCTGGCGGTCTGGCCGGAGGGACGCAACGCCGCCTGGCCGCCCTGCCTGACCGCCGCGCTGGCCGGCGACGAGGTCTCCGGCCCGCGCGACGTCATGGCGCCGCTGCTGCTGCACCTGGCCGCCGCGGCGGGGATGGGGCCGGCCCTGGCGCTCGGGAGGGACGGCGCCGCCGCCCCGCTCACGCTCATGCCGGAAGCGAGGCAGCGCGTCGCCTAGCGACGCCAGGAATCGGGCGGTGCTTTACCAAATCTTCGGGCACCGACCGGCATGTTGATCCCCGCATATGGCTCGCGGGGTTCCCATGGACGACTTGATCGCCGATTTTCTTACCGAAACGAGCGAGGGGCTGGCCGGACTCGACACGGCCCTCCTCCGACTCGAGCGTCACCCGGACGATCCCCGGACGATCGGCGAGATCTTCCGCCTCATCCAC
The DNA here is from genome assembly GCF_006438825.1 of Muricoccus nepalensis. Lineage (GTDB taxonomy): Bacteria > Pseudomonadota > Alphaproteobacteria > Acetobacterales > Acetobacteraceae > Roseomonas > Roseomonas nepalensis. Next base: position 6,012 of record NZ_RCZP01000031.1, on the reverse strand, counting down.
ACCATCAAGGGCACCTGCGGCTTCCTCGGCCTCGGCCGCCTCGAGCGCGTGGCCCATGCCGGCGAGAACGTCCTCGGCCGCTACCGGGACGGCTCGCTCGCCGTCACCTCGGGCGGCGTGTCGCTCATCCTGCGCGTGGTGGACCGCGTCCGCGAGATCATGGCCGGGTTGGAAGCGTCCGGGAACGAGCCGGCCGGCGACGACAGCGCCATCATCGCCGAGCTGGACGCGGTCTTCGCGGGCCACGCCCCCGTCGAGGACGCCGCCCCGCCGCCGGCCGGCGAGCCCGCCGGCGGGACGAGCGGCGCGACCGGGCCGGTCGTCGACGCCGCGGCGCCCTCCGCGCCCGCGGCGCAGGCCCCCGCCAAGGGCGGTGCGAAGCCCGCCCGCGCGCGCCGCGCGAAGCCCGCGCCGGCCGAGACGGCCAGCGCCCCGGCCGCCCCCGAGCCCGCCACCCCCGAGCCCCCCGTCCCCGTCCCCGTCCGCGCGGCGGCGCCCCCGGCCGAGCCGGCCCCCGCCACCGAAGGCGTGGGCGTGGCCCAGACGCTGCGCGTGAACGTCGACGTGCTCGAGAGCCTCATGACGCTCGTCAGCGAGCTCGTCCTGACTCGCAACCAGCTCCTGCAGCTCTCCCGCGCCCGCAACGACACCGCGCTCACCGGCCCGCTCCAGCGCCTGTCGCACATCACTTCCGAGCTGCAGGAGGGGGTGATGAAGACCCGCATGCAGCCGATCGGCAACGCCTGGAAGGGCCTGCCGCGCCTGGTGCGGGACCTCTCGCGCGAGCTGGGCAAGAAGATCGAGCTCGAGATGCGCGGCGCCGAGACCGAGCTCGACCGCCAGGTGCTCGAGATGATCCGCGACCCGCTGACCCACATGGTCCGCAACTCCGGCGATCACGGCCTCGAAGGGCCGGCGGAGCGCCGCGAGGCCGGCAAGCCCGAGGCCGGGCGCATCATCCTGGACGCCTATCACGAGGGCGGGCACATCATCATCGAGGTCGGCGACGACGGGCGCGGCCTGCCGGTCGAGAAGATCCGCGCGAAGGTGCTCGCCCAGGGCCTCGCCACCGAGCAGGAGCTCGCCGGCATGGGCGAGCGCGACATCCAGCGCTTCATCTTCCGCGCCGGCTTCTCCACCGCCGCGGCGGTCACCTCCGTCTCCGGCCGCGGCGTCGGCATGGACGTCGTGAAGACCAACGTGGAGAAGATCGGCGGTACCATCGACCTCCGGTCGCGGGAAGGGAAGGGCACCACCTTCCTCATCAAGATCCCCCTGACCCTGGCCATCGTCTCCGCCCTGATCGTCGAGGCCGGCGGCGAGCGCTTCGCCATCCCGCAGATCGGCGTCGTGGAGCTCGTCCGGGCCGGCGACGGCGTGATGCACATCAAGGACGCTCCGGTCCTGCGCCTCCGCGACCGACTGCTGCCCCTGGTGTCCCTCTCCCGGCTGCTGCGCCTCGATGACCGGGTGCCCGACGCGTCGGCCGCGGAGCGCGGCGGCTTCGTCGTGGTCACGCAGGTGGGGCAGAACCTCTTCGGCATCATTGTCGACCGCGTCTTCGACACCGAGGAGATCGTGGTGAAGCCCGTCGCGCCCATTCTGCGGCACGTCACCATGTTCAGCGGCAACACGATCCTCGGCGACGGGTCGGTCATCATGATCCTCGATCCGAACGGCATCGCCCGGGCCACCGGCGTCGGCGCCGAGGGCGTGCAGGAGGATCGCCGGAGCGCGGCGGTCACCACCGCCACCTCGGCCGAGCGCCTGTCCCTCCTGCTCTTCCGCGCGGGAGACGGCGGGCCGCGCGCGGTGCCGCTCGGGCTGGTCGCCCGGCTGGAGGACCTGCCCGCGGAGCGGATCGAGATGTCCCACGGCAAGCCGGTCGTCCAGTACCGCGGCGCCCTGATGCCGCTGGTCCCGATGTCGGACCACTGGGTGCCGCCGGCGCCGGGCGGACGCCAGGCCGTGCTCGTCTTCAACGACAGCGGCCGCGCCATGGGCCTCGCCGTGGACGAGATCCTCGACGTCGTCGAGGAGATGCTCAAGATCGAGAGCGGTCAGGAGCGCCCCGGCTACCTCGGCACGGCCGTGATCTCGGGGCGCGCCACGGAGGTGGTGGACTGCGCCTGGTGGCTGCGCCAGGCCGGGGACCACTGGTTCGGCTCGAATCGCTCCGCCTCGTCGCGCCGCACACGGGTCTTGGTCGTGGAGGACAGCGCCTTCTTCCGCAACATGCTCGTCCCCGCCCTCAGCGCCGCCGGCTTCGAGGTGACGGCGGCCGCCAGCGGCACCCAGGCCCTGAAGCTGCGCGAGGCCGGCGACAGCTTCGACGTCATCGTGTCGGACATCGAGATGCCCGAGCTCGACGGCCTGGGCCTCGCCCGCGCCGTGCGGGATGGCGGCAGCTGGCACGAGACGCCGATGATCGCCCTCACCTCGCACACGGACGACGCCTCGGTCCGGCGCAGCCGGGAGGCGGGCTTCATGGACCACGTGCCGAAGTTCGACCGCGACGCCCTCCTGGGCGCGCTGCGCGGCTGCCTCGCCTCGGTCCAGGCGTCCGGCGGCAACTGAGCCGACCCGTCACGATCATTAGGAGATGCTCATGGACGCTGCCCTCGCTACCCGGCGTGCCACCGTGCCGGCAACCGCCGAAACTTCTGTTCTCACCCTGACGGTCGCCGGACAGCTCTGCGGTGTTCCCGTCCTCGGTGTGCGCGACATCCTGGGACCGCAGGCCATCACGCCCATCCCGCTGGCTCCTCCCGAGGTCGCGGGTGGCCTGAACCTGCGCGGCCGCATCGTGACCGCGGTCGACCTGCGCCGCCGTCTCGGCCTGCCGTCGCGCGATCCCAACGCCTCGCCTCCCATGAGCGTGGTCGTGGAAGGGGGTGGCGAGCTCTACGCGCTGCTCGCGGACTCCGTCGGCGACGTGCTGGCGCTCCCGGAAGCGAGCCTGGCCCCTAACCCGCCGACCCTTGATCCCCTCTGGCGCGAGGTCTGCGCCGGCGTTCACCAAGACGTGCCGGACAGCAGCGGTGGGGGCGCCTCAAGGCTGCTCATCATGCTGGATGTCGAGCGCATCCTAGACATCGGTTGAGAGGAGAAGGGAGATGCCGGACTGTCTCGTCGTGGACGACAGCCGCACCGTCCGCCGGGCCGCGCGCCGTATGCTGGAGGCGCAGGGCTTCGTGGTGCGGGAGGCCGAGGACGGCCAGCAAGCCCTCGAGGCCTGCCGCGCCGCGCTGCCGACGCTGGTGCTGCTGGACTGGAACATGCCCGTGATGGACGGCATCACCTTCCTCCGGCTTGCCCGGGAAGAGTTCGGCCCGGATGAGCCGCGCATCATGCTCTGTACGACGGAGACCGACTTCTCCCGGATCGTCGTCGCTCTCGAGGGTGGCGCCCAGGAGTACATCATGAAGCCGTTCGACGAGGCGATCCTGGCAGGCAAGCTCGAAGTGCTCGGATTGCTGCCGGACGCGGCGGCGTGAGCGGGGACTGGCCGGGCGGGTCGCCCGGCGCGAAGCCTGGCACCCCCTCCCAAGGGCGCCCGGTGCGCGTCATGATCTGCGATGATAGCCAGACCGTGCGCGGCATCCTCGCCGGACTGCTGAGTGCCGACCCTGAGATCGAGGTCGTCTCCCGTGTGGGCGACGGGCAGCAAGCGCTGGATGCCTTGGCTGAAGCGCGACCCGACGTGGTTCTTCTCGATCTCGAAATGCCGGTGCTGGACGGTCTTGCCGCTCTGCCTCGGCTGCTACGCGCCGACCCTCGCTTGGCGGTTATCGTCGCGAGCGCGGTGACGCAGCGCGGCGCGGCGGAGGCGATGTCCGCACTGCGGGCCGGCGCGTCTGACTACATCCCGAAGCCCGGTGCCGGTCGTGGCGGAGCATCGGACCCCGTCTTCCGGGCTGAGCTGCTGGAGAAGGTCAAGGGCTGGGCACGCATGCGCCGCCGGACCGCCGCGCTGGCCGCTGCACCGGTCACCCCCGTGAGCGCTGTCGCCGTGGTCTCGCCCAACGCGGGTCCGGCCACCCCGGTCATGTCCAACACGACCGCGGACGAGCCAGTTCCCTCAGACACTCGTGTTCTCCGATCCGCGACGACCATGCCTCCGCCAAGGCCAACGGGGCCCCCGCCTTCGGTGTTCAAGGCGGCACCGCCTGTCAAGCGAGTCTTGGCGCGCGTACCGGCGCCGGGCGTCGCGAGTGCGTCCGAGCTTCCGCCCCCTGCGTTGTCCCGAGCAGGAAAGGCCTCTGGAGCGCCGTCTCTCCTCGCCATCGGGTCGTCGACCGGTGGTCCGCAAGCGCTTGCCGCTTTCCTTCGGTCGCTCAACGGGGCACCCGTCGTTCCAATCGTGATTGTTCAACACATGCCCGCCGGATTCACCGCAATGTTGGCGGATCACCTGGATCGTCTCGGCTCGCTTCGAGTCGCCGAGGCCAGGGACGGGGAGGTCTTGCAGAACGGCCGAGCCTATGTCGCACCCGGCGACAAGCATCTGCTCATTGAGCGCGGCACCGGTGGATTGACCGCGAGGCTGAGGGACGACCCCCCCGAAAACTTCTGCCGGCCTGCGGTGGATCCAATGCTCCGCAGTGCTCAGCGCGCGTGTGACGGACGCGTTCTGGCTGTGATCCTCACCGGTATGGGCCAGGATGGCCTTGAAGGCTGCCGTAGCCTTGTTGCGGCTGGCGGTATCGTTCTGGCACAGGACGAGGCTTCTTCCGTGGTCTGGGGAATGCCCGGCGCGGTCGCGCGTGCTGGGCTTGCGAGAGAAATCCTCCCGCCGGAACGTTTGGGACCACGGGTTTCGGCGATGCTGAGCGGAGTAGGGACTGAGGCGGGGAGGATGGCGTCGTGAGCGGAACTGCGTTTGAGACGATTGCTGGGCTGGTGCACGCGCGCGCCGGCATCGTTCTGGGCGCCGACAAGTCCTACATGCTCGACACACGGCTTGGTGGCTTGATGCGCGAGCACGCGTTGCCCGATCTGGATGCCGTGGCGGCGAAGCTGCGCGGGCCAGCGAGCGAACGTCTGGCGGCGGCGGTCACCGAGGCCCTAACAACGAACGAGTCCTTCTTCTTTCGTGATGGGAAGCCTTTCGAGCATCTTCGGCGCGTCCTGCCGCGCTTGGCCGCAACGCGCCCTCTCGGGCATCGTCTGCGTGTCCTCTCGGCCGCTTGCTCCACGGGGCAGGAAGGATATTCGGTCGCCATGGTGGCAGACGCCCTCGGCTTGGCGTCCCGCCTCGAGGTTGTCGGAACTGATCTCAGCACCGACGTGGTCCGTCGGGCTCGTGAAGGCGTCTACTCCCAGTTCGAAGTGCAGCGGGGGTTGCCGGTTCAGATGCTGGTGAAGCACTTCAAGCAGGAAGGCACACAGTGGCGGATATCACCCGCCATGCGAGCTCTTGCACGCTTTGAGACGGGCAATCTGCTGGCTGATCTTCGTCCGCTCGGAACTTTCGACGTGATCTTCTGCCGAAATGTCCTTATTTACTTTGACGCGTCAACGAAGACGCGTGTGCTTTCCGCATTGGCGGACCGGTTGGCGCCGGATGGCGTTCTCTACCTTGGTGGGGCGGAGACTGTGCTCGGTTTGACGACACGTTTTGCGTCAGTCGAAGGTGAGCGCGGCGTCTATGCGTTGTCCCACACTCCAGTTCTAGGGTCTGTTAGCGCCTGAATCCTTGGCAAGATGCCTGTGTTCTCCGGCTTTGCGGAGGGTGCGATGGCGCTGACGGACCAGCAGTGGGCAGTGCTGGAGCCCTTGGTCGAGGCCTGCCGCCCGCACGCCAAGGTGCCGCCGCAGCACCTGCGCAGGACCATCGGCGCGATCCTCTGGCGACACGACAACGGCGCGAAGTGGCGGGCCCTGCCGGTGGAGGAGGGGCTCTGGTGGGTTCGGAGCACTGCTCCGAACGCCACGGGCTGGCTGCACAGACCTTCATACGCTGGTCGCGCCTGGGCGTGTGGGAGCGCCTGCTGAGCATGGCGCAGGAAC
>NZ_RCZP01000030.1 GCF_006438825.1 Muricoccus nepalensis | reverse complement strand
AAGGCGACAGCGCGGCCTGCGCTGTCCGCGATGACGCAGACCTTGGTGCCGAAGCCGCCACGAGAACGGCCAAGCGCCTCACGCTCGTCCCGCTCCGCCGCTGTCGCGGCTTTTTGGCCGCCCCTGCTGCCTTCTGGTGTGCCCGGATCGATGTACCGTCGAGGAAGGTCATACCGAGCCCGACGCCACGTTCCTGCGCCATGCTCAGCAGGCGCTCCCACACGCCCAGGCGCGACCAGCGTATGAAGGTCTGTGCAGCCAGCCCGTGGCGTTCGGAGCAGTGCTCCGAACCCACCAGRGCCCCTCCTCCACCGGCAGGGCCCGCCACTTCGCGCCGTTGTCGTGTCGCCAGAGGATCGCGCCGATGGTCCTGCGCAGGTGCTGCGGCGGCACCTTGGCGTGCGGGCGGCAGGCCTCGACCAAGGGCTCCAGCACTGCCCACTGCTGGTCCGTCAGCGCCATCGCACCCTCCGCAAAGCCGGAGAACGCCCACTCACGCCAGCAGTCCAGGCGCTAACAGGACCTAGACATCCAAGTTCGCCACCTTCAGCGCATTCCCCACGATGAAGTCGCGCCGGGGCTCCACGACATCGCCCATGAGCGTCGAGAAGACACGCCCGGCATCATCCGCGTCCTCCACCGCCACCTGCAGCAGCGTGCGCGCCTCCGGGTCCAGCGTGGTCTTCCAGAGCTGGTCGGGGTTCATCTCGCCGAGCCCCTTGAAGCGCTGCACCGCCAGCCCCTTGCGACCCTGCCCGAGGATGCGGTCCAACGCCGCCATCGGCCCGCGCGCCTCGTGCCGCTGCGCCTCGAAGTGCAGCACCACCGGCGCGTCGAAATCGGCGGCCAGACGGTCGCGCCGCTCCTCCAGCCAGCGCCCCTCGGCCGAGCGCAGGGCGACGAGGTCGAGGTGGTGGCTCTCGGTCACGCCGCGCACCTGGCGGAAGACCCGCAGCCCCTCCTCGTCGAGCGTCGCCTTCCAGCTCCGTTCGCTCGGAACCGCCATCTCGTTCAGCCGCGCGACGAGCCGCTGGCCAGCGTCCGGGTGCGGCTCGGTGCCGAGGGCACCCGCGACCGCCGCCTGCTCCACGATCTCCGCGGGCACGCTGCTCGACAGGCGCCGGATGCGCCGGGAGGCCGCGCGCATGACGTCAACCGCCGCCCGCAGCTCCTCGCCGCCGATATCGCGGCCGTCCGCGTAGGCGAGGCGCGCGCCGTGCAGCGCCTTCTCGAGCAGGTACTCCTCGAGCGCGCGGTCGTCCTTGAGGTAGCGCTCCTCGTTGCCCCGCTTGGCGCGGTAGAGCGGCGGCTGCGCGATGTAGAGGTAGCCGCGCTCGATCAGCTCCGGCATCTGGCGGAAGAAGAAGGTCAGCAGCAGCGTGCGGATATGCGATCCGTCCACGTCCGCGTCCGTCATGATGACGATGCGGTGGTAGCGAAGCTTGTCGGGGTCGAAGAACGGCATGTTCGGCCGGTCCGGGTCGCGCGCGCCGATGCCGGCGCCGAGCGCCGTGATCAGCGTGCCGACCTCGGCCGAGGACAGCATCTTGTCCATTCGCGCCCGCTCGACGTTCAGGATCTTGCCCTTCAGCGGCAGGATCGCCTGGTTCGCGCGGTTGCGGCCCTGCTTGGCGGAGCCGCCGGCGCTGTCACCCTCGACGAGGAACAGCTCCGACTTCGCGGGGTCCTTCTCCTGGCAGTCCGCCAGCTTGCCGGGCAGGGTCGAGATGTCGAGCGGGTTCTTCCGCCCCACCTTCTCCCGCGCCATCTGCGCCGCCCGGCGCGCGACCGCCGAGAGCACGACCTGCTCCAGCACCAGCTTCGCTTCCTTGGGGTGCGTCTCGAACCAGTGGCTCAGCGCATCGGCCACCGCCACCTGCACCACCGGCTGCACCTCGGAGGAGACGAGCTTGTCCTTCGTCTGCGAGGAGAACTTCGGGTCTGGCACCTTCACAGACAGCACGCAGGTCAGGCCTTCGCGCATGTCCTCGCCGGAGAGCTCCACCTTCTCCTTCTTGGCCATCTCGGCCGCGTACTTCGTCACCACGCGCGTCATCGCCTGGCGGAAGCCCGCTTGGTGCGTGCCACCGTCGCGCTGGGGGATGTTGTTGGTGAAGCACAGCGTCCGCTCGCGGGGCGAGCGGTTCCACCACATCGCCATCTCCACGCGGATGCCATCGGTCTCCTTGCTGGCGAAGGAGACGGGCGGCTTGAAGAGCGGGTCCTCCGCCGCGTCCATCCACTCCACGAAGGCGACGAGCCCGCCCTCGAAGAAGAAGTCCACCTCCTGCACGGGCGTGTGGCGCTCGTCGCGCAGGTGGATGCGCAGGCCGGAGTTGAGGAAGGCCAGCTCGCGAAGGCGCTTCTCCAGGATAGCGAACTCGAACTCGGTCTTGGTGAAGGTCTCGGCCGAGGGCTTGAAGGTCACCTGCGTGCCCGTGGGGTGGTCGCTCGGCCCCACCACGACCAGCGGCTGCACGGTCTCGCCGTACTCGAAGCGGATGAAGTGCTCCTGGCCGTTCCGCCAGATGCGGACCTCCATCCACTCGGACAGGGCGTTCACCACCGCCGCGCCCACGCCGTGCAGGCCGCCCGAGACCTTGTAGGAGTTCTGGTTGAACTTGCCGCCCGCGTGCAGCCGCGTCAGCACCACCTCGGCAGCGGAGACCCCCTCCTCGGCGTGGATGTCGGTCGGGATGCCGCGCCCGTCGTCCGTCACCGTCACGCTGCCGTCGCCGTTCAGCACGGCGGTGCAGGTGGTGGCGTAGCCGGCCTGGGCCTCGTCCACGGCGTTGTCGATGATCTCGAAGGCCATGTGGTGCAGGCCCGAGCCGTCGTCGGTGTCGCCGATATACATGCCCGGGCGCTTGCGGACGGCCTCCAGGCCGCGCAGCACGGTGATGGAGGCGCTGTCATAGGCCCCATCGGCGCCGGCGGCGGCGACCTCGGCCTTATGGGCGGCGCGGGTGGACTCGGTCATGCGGGCTGGGAACCTCTCCGACCGCAGCGATCGGTGCGCGGCCATGCGGAATCGTGTTCCGTGTATATAAGGATTACGCGCGCGAGACGCCATGGGGGGCTCCCGGCAAACGGCGCCCTCCCCCCTCCCGGCGCGCCGGCGCCGCGCGCTCGCCCCGGGGCCGCCCCACGGCGGCGCCGGACCGGCTCAGGCCGCCTCCGGCACGACCCCCTCCGGCCCAATGGCGAAGCCCTCCGCCACCCCCTTCAGCGACGCGAAGACGCCGGGCTCCGTCCCCGTCAGGAAGCTCTGCGCCGGCAGGGCCGCGAGCGCCGCGAAAAGCGCCTCCCGCCGCACCGCGTCGAGATGGGCGGCGATCTCGTCCAGCAGCAGCAGCGGCGCGAAGCCGCGGGTGGCCGCGATGAGCGCGGAATGGGCCAGGACCGTCGAGATCAGCAGCGCCTTCTGCTCCCCGGTGGAGCAAAGCTCGGCCGGAACCCCCTTGGGCAGGTGCGACAGCCGCAGGTCGCAGCGGTGCGGCCCGCCCAGCGCCATGCCCGCCGCCGCGTCGCGCCCCCGCCGGGCCGCCAGGGCCGCGCGCAGCCCGTCCTCCACCTCCAGCGCGGATTGGCTCTCAAGCGCCGCCGCCGTGTCGCACTCGAGCGCGCAGAGGGCCGCCGGGAAGGCGCCCGCCAGCCCCTCGGCCAGGGCGCCGTTCAGCCGCGCCACCAGGGACCGCCGGGCCGCCGTCAGGGCCACGCCGTGGCGGGCCATGGCGTCCTCCAGCCCGTCCAGCCAGCGCGCCTCCACGCGGCCGCCGTCGCGTCCCTCGGCCAGGAGGCGGTTGCGCTGGGTCATGGCGTTCTCGTAGGCCGAGACCTCCCGCGCGTGGTTCGGGTCCAGCGCCCAGACGAGGCGGTCGAGGAAGCGGCGCCGGCCGGAGGCGGCCTCCTGGAACAGCCGGTCCATCTGCGGCGTCAGCCACACCGCCGCCACCAGGCGCCCGAGCTCCGCCTGGGACCGCACGGGGGCGCCATCGAGCCGGAAGGCCCGCTTGTCGGGCGCGCCGTCGTGCACCGTGCCGGTGCCGAGGTCGAAGGTGCCCTCCGGCCCCTCGAAGCGCCCCGAGACGGCCCAGGGAAGCGCCTCCTCGCCGACATGGCGGCCCAGGTCGGCGATCCGCGCCCCGCGCAGCCCGCGCCCGGGACCGAGCAGGCTGATCGCCTCCAGCAGGTTCGTCTTGCCCGAGCCGTTCTCCCCGGCGATCACCACGATCCCGGCCGAGAACCGCATCGTGGCCCGCGCGTGGTTGCGGAAGTCCTGCAGCTGCAGGCGGGTGAGGCGAAGCGACGGGTTCACGCGGCGGGACGGTCTTCCATCACCGGGCGCAGGCCACCGCGCCGGGCGCGCCCCTGGCGCGCGACGACGCCTGGCAGGCCGGACGACCCGCGGAGGGGCCGCTTCGCCGGGGATGTCACCGGTGCATGTCCATGGGGCAAACCTCCGAAGGGAGCGGGCGTCACGCCGGCGCCACTCTGGCACTTCCCGGATCGCCCCCCCAAATGCGCCGGGCAGGGGCGGCCGTCACCGTGCCATCCCGATTCACGCGGCCGTGGATCGAACCCTTCCGGCGAGCGTTGACGGTCATGGCTTTCAGCACGAAGGAAACAGAGCTTCTCGGTCACCTCACGCGGCGGCTGGGTTCGGACCACCAGGCCGAGGCGGAAGCGGCGCGGGACCGGCTGGTCCAGTTGCTGGGCAAGCACGGGCTGAACTTCAACGACTACGCCGAGTGGCTGCAGAGCGGCGCCCTGGCCGGCGGCCACGCCGACCCGTCGGACCCGGAGCGCGAGAACGCGGAGCTGCGCAACGAGGTCGCCCGGCTGCGCGAGGAGGCTGCCTTCCTGCGGGCGGAGATGCGGCTGATGCAGGGCACGACCGGGCGCCAACTCGCCCCGATCGGCCTGGGGGGCGGGGCGGGGCGGCCGCATCGCCACGCGGTCGCGGCGCGCCGCTCCGGCACGGCCCGGACGGCCTTCTTCGCGGTCATGGCCGGCATCCCGATCGGCTGGCTCGCGGCGAGCCTCCCGGCCACCCGCCCGCCGGGAGGAGACGGGGGCACGTCCCGCCTCGCGGCCTCCCGCCCGGCCCGGCCCGCGCGCGCCGAGGCCGCCTCCGCAGAGCTGCCCGCCCCGCCGGACGGCGCCGGCTGGAAGCCGCCCAATGGAAGCCGCCCGGCCGTAGTGCTTGAGGACGGGGTGGTCCTGACCTCCCCCTTCCCCTCGCGGGCGACGGAGCAGGGCATCTCCCGCGGCAGCCGCGTGGCCATCCTCCGCCAGCTCGTGGCCAACGGGCGGCAATGGGCGGAGGTCACGAGCCCCGCCGCCAGCGGCTACATCCCGATCGACTTGCTGGAGGTCCTCGACCAGCCCGGCGGCTAGACCCGCATCGGCATCAGGACGTAGAGCGCCTCGGGCTTGGCCGCATCCTGCACGATGGTGGGCGCCGAGCCGTCGGCGAAGCGGAACTCCACCTGACCGTCCACCTGGTCGGTGATGTCCTTGAGGTAGCGCGCCTGGAAGCCAATCTCGAGCGGCGCGGCGTCGTAGGTGACGGTGTCCCCGTCCAGCTCCTCCTGCGCCTGGCCCTGCTCGGGCGACGCGGCGGTGAGGAGGAGGTGGTTCTTCTCGAGCGACAGCTTCACGGGGCGCGAGCGCTCGCTGCTGATGGCGGCCACGCGGTCCACCGCGGCCGCGAAGGCGGCCTTGTCCACGGAGAGCACGCGGTCGTTCCCCTTCGGGATCACCCGCTCGTAGTCCGGGAAGGTGCCGTCGATGAGCTTGCTCGTCAGCGTCACCGTGCCGAGCTTCACCTGGAGCTTCGTGTCGGAGAGCCGGAACTCGATCTCCTCCATCGTCTCCTCGGCCAGCTTGCGCAGCTCGTTGACGGTCTTGCGGGGCACGATCACCCCGGGCATCCCCGCCGCCCCCTCGGGCAGCGGCTCCTCGACGCGGGCCAGGCGGTGCCCGTCGGTGGCCACGGCCCGCAGCACCTTCACGCCCTCCACCTCGGTCGCGTGCAGGTAGATGCCGTTGAGGTAGTAGCGCGTCTCCTCGGTCGAGATCGCGAACTTCGTGCGGTCGATCAGGTCACGGAGCATGCCGGCGGTCACGCTGAAGCGGTGCGGCAGCTTGCCCTCGGTCATGGAGGGGAAGTCCTCCACCGGCAGCACCATCAGCCCCGTGTTGTAGCGCCCGGCGCGGAGCGCGAGCGGCGCGTCGCCGCCGCGGTGGTCCAGCTCGACCTTCTGCCCCTCGGGCAGCTTGCGGACGATCTCCAGCAGGGTCGCGGCCGGGGCGGTGCAGCGGCCCTCGCGCGCCACCTCGACGCCGGCCACCTCCTCGACGATGGCGATCTCCATGTCCGTCGCGGTGAGACGCAGCCCGTCCTTGCCGGCATCGAGAAGCACGTTCGCCAGGATCGGGATGGTGTTGCGCCGCTCCACCACGCCCTGCACATGGGCAAGGGCTTTCAGGAGCACAGCCCGGTCCACCGTGAACTTCATCGCCGCCACCCCCGCAACGCCATTGGGGGCGGAGAGCCCCCGAGTGAGCCCTCTATCATCACGAAAACGCGGCGTGAAGCCTCGCCCCCGCCGAGTCGGGGGCGGCTCAGGTCTCCAGCATGCGCCGGAGCAGCTCCACGTCCTCGGCGAAGCCAGCATCGCCCTGCATCAGCTCCGCGACGCGGGAGACGGCGTGCATGACCGTCGTGTGGTCCCGGTTCCCGAAGCGCCGCCCGATCTCGGGCAGGGAGCGGGAGGTGAGCTGCTTGGACAGGTACATCGCCACCTGCCGGGGCCGCGCCACGTTCCGCGCGCGCCGGGCGGAGGACATGTCGGTCAGGCGGATGTTGTAGTGCTCGGCCACCCGCTTCTGGATCTCCTCGATCGTCACCCGGCGGTCATGGGCGCGGAGGATGTCGTGCAGCACCTCCTGGCAGGATTCCAGCGTCACCGGCCGGCCGAAGAGGTTCGCGTGCGCGATCAGCCGGTTCAGCGCCCCCTCGAGCTCGCGCACGTTGGAGGTGATCTTGTGCGCCAGGAACTCCAGCACGCGGGCGGGCACGTCCACCTGCGCGGTGTTCGCCTTGCTCTCCAGGATCGAGATGCGGAGCTCGTAGGTCGTGGCGTGGATGTCCGCCACCATGCCGCAGCCCAGCCGCGTCCGCAGCCGGTCCTCCAGCCCCGCGAGGTCCGAGGGCGGCTTGTCGGAGGAGACGACGATCTGCTTGCCCTGGTCCACCAGCGCGTTGAAGGTGTGGAAGAACTCCTCCTGCGTGTTGTCCTTGCCGATCAGGAACTGCAGGTCGTCGATCATCAGCACGTCGACGGAGCGGAGGCTCTCCTTGAACTCCATCGTGGACTGGCTGCGCAGCGCCGCGATGAAGCGGTACATGAACTTCTCGGCGCTCATGTAGGCGACGGACCGCCCCGCGATGCCCTCCTGCGGCGCCCGGATCGCCCAGGCAATCGCGTGCATCAGGTGCGTCTTGCCCAGGCCCACGCCGCCGTAGAGGAAGAGCGGGTTGAACCCGGGTGAGTTCGGCTTCTCCGCCACGCGGCGCGCGCAGGCATGGGCGAACTCGTTCGGCTTGCCGACGATGAAGCTGTCGAAGGTGAAGCGCGGGTCGAGCGGCGCGGCCCAGTCCCCGCGGGCCTCCGCCTTCTGCGACTCGGCGCGCGTCGCCTCCCCGGCCGGGCGCGTGGCCGGCAGGGGCTCGGCGAGTTCCGCGCCCTCCGGCGCCGCGGCGGCCTCGCGCGGGGCCGCCGGCGAGGCGACGCGGATGTCCACGCGGCGCACGCCGAGCCCCTCGGCCTGCCACAGCGCGCGCAGGCGGTCGCCGTACTGGCCGCGCAGCCAGTCGCGCAGGAAGCGCGTGGGGACCTGGACGATCGCCTCCTCGCCCTCCACGCCGGCCAGCGTCAGCTGGCGCAGCCAGGTGCGGTACTCGGCCTCGCCGACCTCCTCGCGCAGGCGGCCGCGGATCCGCGCCCAGGCCGCATCCAGGCGCACGTCGTCCACCCGCTCCTGCTCGGCGGAACCGGCGGAGGGCGTGGCGTTGGCGTGCTGATCCGGCATGCGATCCACCCGTAGCCCCCTCTTGCATCCCCGCGGCGACGCGTGGACGGACGCTGCATCTCAGAACGGTAACCTGACGCCCCGAGGGTCGTAAACGCCATACACGTTCACGCCAAAGACGCGCGGGGTTAGCGCAAAGAAAAACGCCACGGCGCACAAGCACCGTGGCGCGTTCGCCCCACGACTTTACTCGGGAATACTGCTCGCAAGAACGCCCAAGGGCGTTCTTACCAGATCAGGCGGCGGCGGCGATCGCCTTGATGCGCGCCGACAGCCGCGACAGCTTGCGCGCCACGGTGTTGTCGTGCGTCACGCCCTTATCGGCGGCACGCTGCAGCTCGGGCTGCGCGAGGCGGAACGCCTCCTGGGCCTTCGCCTTGTCGCCGCCCGTGATCGCCTCCTCGACGGCCCGCAGGAAGGTGCGGACGCGCGAGCGGCGGGCGCGGTTGCGCTCAACGCGCTTCTCGTTCTGCCGGATGCGCTTGCGCGCGGATGCGGTGTTCGCCATGGGCCTTGAGAATACCAGTCGAAATGTTAACGGGGCGCGGCCCGTCATGGACGGCCGCAGGAAGGGGGGCGTTCTATCCACAGCCCCCCGTTGAGTCAAGGAAAGAGGTCCGGCGCCCGGATCACCCCCTTCAGGCGTTGCGGAAGGCGGGCTTTCGCTTCTCGGCGAAGGCCGACATCCCCTCCTTCTGGTCCTCCGTCGCAAACAGGCTGTGGAACAGCCGCCGCTCCAGCCGCACGCCTTCCTTCAGCGAAAGCTCGTGCGCCGCGTTCACCGCCTCCTTCGCCATGGCGACGGACGGCTGCGAGAAGGCGGCGATCGCCTCGCCCATCTTCAGCGCCTCCTCCACGAGGCTCTCGGCCGGCACCACGCGGGTGACCAGGTTGGACCGCTCCGCCTCGGCCGCGTCCATCATCCGGCCGGTGAGGATCATGTCCATCGCCTTGGACTTGCCCACGGCCCGGATCAGCCGCTGCGACCCGCCCGCGCCGGGGATGATGCCCAGGCGGATCTCGGGCTGGCCGAACTTCGCGGTCTCGGCCGCGATGATGATGTCGCACATCATGGCTAGCTCGCAGCCGCCGCCCAGCGCGAAGCCCGCCACCGCCGCGATCACCGGCTTCTTGATGGTGAGCACCGTCTCCCACTTGTTGCCGATGAAGTCCTCGAAATGCACCGCGGGGTAGGTGCGGTCCTTCATCTCCTTGATGTCGGCGCCGGCGGCGAAGGCCTTCTCGCTGCCCGTCAGCACGATCGCGCCCACCGCCGCCTCGGTGTCGAAGGCGCGCAGCGCCTGGCCGAGCTCCGTCATCAGCTGGTCGCAGAGGGCGTTCAGCGCCGCCGGCCGGTCGAGCGTGATCAGCCCCACCTTGCCGCGCGTCTCCACCTTGATCATCCCGTAGCCGGCCATCGTGCCCTCCCTTGAGGCGCGCAGGCTGTGGCGCGGCGGCGAAGCGGTCAACGGGGCGCCCCCAGGGATCGACGGTCCGGCCGGAAGACGGCCGCCCCCTCAGGCCCGCCGCTCCGGCCAGGCCACCACCACGCCCCCCGTCGCGATCACCGCCGCCCCCAGCAGGGTCCAGCCATCCGGCGGGTCCCCGAAGAACAGCGCGGAGGAGAGCGTGGCCCAGAGGAGCTGCGTGTAGGTCATCGGCGCAAGGATGCTCGCCGGCGCCCGGGAATAGGCCTGGATGAGGAGGTAGTGCCCGCTGGCCCCGAAGACCCCCGCCAGCGCCATCAGGAGCCAGCCGGCGGCGTCCGGCGCCTGCCAGGCGAAGGGCTGCGCCAGCGCCGCCAGGCCCCCCGCGGCGATCCCGGTGTGCAGGATGATGGTGTGGGGCGAATCCACCACCGAGAGCTTCCGCGTGAGGATCTGGTAGACCGCGAAGGAGGCGGCGGTGCCCAGCGGCAGGAACAGCGCCCAGTGCGGCGTCTCCCCCGTCAGGAAGGGCGGCCTGAGCGCCACCATCACGCCCAGCAGCCCGACCCCGATGCCGACCCAGCGCCGCCGCCCCACCGTCTCCCCCAGCACGAGGGCGGCCAGGGCGGCGGTGAAGATGGGGGAGGCGAAGGTGACGGCCGAGGCGTCCGCCAGCGGGATGTGGAACAGCGCCACGACGAAGAGCCCGTTGGCCACCAGCAGGCAGAGGCTCCGCACCGCCTCCAGCCCCGGGGCGCGGCTGCGCCAGGGCAGACGCCCGGTCGCCGCCCGCAGCGCCAGGGCCACCACCAGCGTGTGGAAGGCGAAGCGCATGAAGACGATCTGCGGGATCGGGTAATGGGCCGTCAGCACCTTCGTGAGGGTGTCCAGCACCACGAAGAGGGCGATGGCCGCGAACTGGAAGAGGAGCCCGGCGGAGATCGGTGACATCGGGCGCCACCATGGCACGGGCCACGCGCCCCGTCCCCGCGCGGCCGGGAAGGGGTGCCCTGCGCCCAGTGGGGGGCGGGGCGAGGGTTGTCAGTCCGCCGTCACGTTCGCCGCCCGCGCCACCGGCCCCCAGACCGCGTCCTGCGCGCGGATCGTCTCCGCCAGCTCCGCCCGGGTGGAGCCCACGGGCTCGGCCGCGAGGTCGCGCAGACGGGCGGCCACCGCGGGGTCGCGCGCGATCGCGACCATCGCCGCCTCCAGCCGCGCGGCCTGCGCCTCGGACAGGCCGCGCGGGCCGACGAGGGCGAGCCAGGTCTCCGCCACGAAGCCTGGCACGCTCTCGGCCACCACGGGAACCTCCGGCGCCAGCGCCGAGCGCGCGGGGGAGGCGATCGCGACCGCCCGCGCCCGCCCGTCCCGCGCCGGCGGCAGCCCGGTCACGACGGTGTCGGTGTAGAGGGCGATGGTGCCGGTCAGCAGGTCCGGCAGGGCGGGTCCCGTCCCACGGTAGTGCACGAGGGTGCAGTCCCGCCCGATCTCGCGCATCAGCAGCACGACCGCCAAGTGCTGGGTGGTGCCCGCCCCCGGCGTGCCGCAGGGCAGCGGCCCCTTCTCCAGCGCCGCGCGCAGCGAGGCGATGTCCGTGATGCCCGCCCGCGGCGCCGCCAGGAACACGACGGGGATCGCGGCGAAGCGGCTGATGGGGGTGAAGTCCGCCAGCGGGTCGAAAGGCATCGTGCGGTAGATGTGGCGGTTGATCACCAGCGGCCCGGCGGGCACGGCCCCGAGCACGCTGCCGTCCGGCGCCGCCTTGGCCACGGCGTCCGCCGCGATGTTGCCCCCCGCCCCCGCGCGGTTCTCCACCACCACCGTGCGCCCGAGGCGGGCGGAGAGCCCCTCCCCCATGACGCGCGTCAGCAGGTCGATCCCGCCGCCGGGCGGAAAGCCGACGATCAGGCGGATCGGCGGCTGGGACCCGGACGGCCCGCCCGCCAAGGACTGCGCCCGGAGCGGCGCCGCCGCGAGCAGCGCGAGGGCCGTCGCGCCGAGAATCGCAAGGGGACGGGGCATCGCGCGCTCTCCGGGCAGGTCGGGCCGGACGGTCCCGCCCGCCGCCGGCCCCGTCAACCCGGGCCTCCCGCCCTAGTTCGGCGCCAGCACCACCGCGGCCTGGGCCGAGGCGCTCACCACGATGTCCTCCGCCTGCGCGACCGGGGCGGGCGCGGCGCGGGCCATGGTCGCCAGGGCGGGGCGGGGCATGGCGAGGTCGGTGGCCTCGAGGTTGACCTCCGCGATCCGCTCCACCCGCATGCCCAGATCCGCCGCCACGGCGTCGGCGCGCCGGCGCAGCGCGTCCAAGGCCAGGCCGGACGCCTCCTGGCGCGCGGCGCGGAGGGCGTCGCGCGAGAGCCCGTGGGCGATGCCGCCCAACGCCAGGCCGCGCGACTGGAGCGCGCCCACGAGTTCCAGCAGGGCCGCCGGGCTCGCCGCCCGCAGGTTCAGCGCCTGGCTCGCGACCCAGCGCGCCGGGTCCTCCTGCCGCCAGGTCCCGTAGGCCCCGGTGGAAGCGGTCACGCCCGGCGCGGCCCGCGCCGCCTCCAGCGCCGCCGCCATGGCGCGGTTCACCGCCGCCTGGGCCGCCGCCGGCGTGGCCTCCCGCGCCTCGGCGCGGAGCGTCGCGCTCACCTCGTCCGGCGCTCGGGTGACCTGCGCCGATTCCGAGAGCCGGAGCAGCGTGCCCGGCCCCGGAAAGACCGGCGGCGCCTGCGCCCGGGCTGCCGCGGCGGGCAGCGCCAGGAGGAGGAGCAGGAGGCTTCGTCTCATCCCTCCAGCCTGCCCTCCGCCCGTGGCGAAGATGCGGCAGCCCGCGCGTCAGCCCTTCCGGTTCGGCAGCACCGCGCTCATCACCTGCCGCGCGGTGTCGAGGATCACCTGGCCCTTGTCGGGGTCGTGCAGCAGCGCCGAGGCGAAATGGGTGGCCTGCGCCACCTGCGTGTGCGGCGGCAGCGGCGCGACGTTCGGGTCCGTCCGGATCTCCAGCACCACCGGGCGGTCGGCGGCGAGCGCCTCGTCCAGCGCCTCGCCCACCCGCGCCGGGTCGTCGACGAAGATCCCGCGCAGCCCCGCCAGCTCGGCGAAGCGGTGGTAGGGGAAGTCCGGCAGCCGCTGCGTGTCCTCGAACTTCGGCATGCCCTCCATCACCCGCTGCTCCCAGGTCACCTCGTTCAGGTCCTGGTTGTTCAGCACGAGGCAGACCCAGGTCGGGTTGGACCAGTGCCGCCAGTGCTGGGCGACGGTGATCAGCTCCGCCATGTTGTTCATCTGCATGGCGCCGTCGCCGACCATGGCGATCACGGGGCGGTCGGGATGCGCCATCTTCGCCGCGAAGGCGTAGGGCACCGCCGCCCCCATGCTGGCGAAGCTGCCCGAGAGCGAGCCCCGCATCCCCCGCCGCATCATCAGGTTCCGCGCGTACCAGTTCACGGCCGACCCGGAATCGCTCGTCAGGATCACCCGGTCCGGCAGCCGCGAGGACAACTCCTGGAACGGCAGCTGCGGGTTCACCGGGTTCGCCGCGGCCCGCGCCCGGCTCTCGATCAGGTCGCGCCACTTCCGGTTGCCCTCCGCGATCCCCTCCCGCCAGGCGGTGTCCTCCTTCTGGTCGAGCAGCGGCAGCAGGGCGCGCAGCGTCTCGGCCGCGTCCCCCGTGAGCGGCACCTCCATCGGGTAGCGCAGGCTGAGCATGGCGGGCTGGAGGTCGACCTGCACGCCCCTCGCCTGCCCCTCCTTGGGCAGGAACTCCGACCACGGGAAGCTCGATCCCACCATCAGCAGCGTGTCGCAGTCCTGCATCAGGTCCCAGCTCGGCCGGGTGCCGAGCAGCCCGATGGTGCCGGTCACCCAGGGCAGGTCGTCCGGCAGCACGTCCTTGCCGAGCAGCGCCTTCGCCGCCCCCGCGCCCAGCCGGTCCGCCACCGCCTCCAGCTCCGGCGCCGCCTCCCGCGCCCCGGCGCCGACGAGGATCGCGACGCGCTCGCCCTCGTTCAGCACCGCCGCCGCCCGCCGCAGGTCCTCGTCGCGCGGGATGACCCGCGGCGGCGTCCAGCCCACGCCCGAATGGTTCGTGCCATGGGCGTGCGGCGGGTCCTCGTAGGCCTCCTCCGAGAGGTCGTTGGGGATGATCAGCGCCGTCACGCGCCGCTCGCCCATGGCCGTGCGCATGGCGCGGTCCACCAGGTGGCGCATCTGCGCGGGCACCGTGGCCTGCTGCACGTAGGCGCCGGCCACGTCCTTGAAGGCGCTCAGCAGGTCCGCCTCCTGCTGGTAGTGGCCGCCGATCGCCGTGCGCACCGTGTGCCCGGCGATGGCCAACATCGGCATGTGGTCGGCGGCCGCGTCGTACATCCCGGTGATGAGGTGCGTGGCGCCGGGCCCGCTGGTCGCGAGGCAGACGCCCACCTCGCCCGTGAACTTGGAATGCGCGCTGGCCATGAAGGCCGCCATCTCCTCGTGCCGCACCTGCACGAACTGGATCTTGTCGGTGCCGAAGCGCTGCAGCCCGCCGAGCAGCCCGTTCACGCCGTCGCCGGGATAGCCGAAGACCCGGCGCACGCCCCAGGCGTGCAGGCGTTCCCAGAAGAAGTCGCTGACCTTCTTCGCCATGAAGTCCCCGCTGTCGATCGAAGCTGGTGCGTGGCCGTCCGGGAGGGGCGCCGCGTGACGCCCCCCTGGCCGGGGGCTCCCGGGGAACGCCCCCCTTCCGGCGCGGGTTGCGCGATTGACGGGAGGGGGAGGGGGGAGGACCCTGGCACCCCTCCCCGCATTGCGCCGCCCCGGCCGCGGTCCCCCTCCCCGCCCGCCCGGACGCGCCCATGCCCCTCTGGCTCGCCGCCACCCTCTCCGCCGCGCTCTTCCAGTGCTGGCGCACGGCTCTCCAGCAGAAGCTCCGCGGCGCCCTCTCGCTCAACGCCGCGGCGGTCGTGCGCTACCTCTACGGCGTGCCGCCCGGCCTTGTTCTGGTCGGCGCCTGGTGGTGGGCCACGGACGGCACGATCCCTCATTTCGGCCCGCGCGCCCTTCTTCTCTGCGCGCTCGGCGGGCTGCTGCAGATCTTCGGCACGGTCTTCCTCATCGCCTCCTTCGCGCCCCGCGGCTTCGCCGTCGGCACGGCCTACTCCAAGACCGAGGCGCTCCAGGGCGCGGTCTTCGCGATCATCCTTCTCGGCGAGCACCTCTCGGCCCTGAGCTGGGCCGGCATCGCGCTCGGGGTCTGCGCGGTGCTCTGGCTCTCCCTCGCGGGACAGGTCTCCAGCCTCCGCCAGGCGCTGCGGGCCACCGCCCAGCCCGCGGCCCTCTGCGGCGTCGCCGCCGGAAGCTGCTTCGGGCTGACGGGAATCGCCATCCGGGCCGCAAACCAGGACCTCGCCGCGGCCGACACGGTGCTCGGCGCGCTCTGCACCGTCGTCGTCACCAACGTCATGCAGACCGTGATGCAGGGCGGCTGGCTGCTGGCGCGGGAACCCGCCTCGGTCGCGGCCGTGTTCCGCAACTGGCGCAACGCGGCGCCGGTCGGGCTGCTCTCCTCCCTCGGCTCCGTCTGCTGGTTCACCGGCTTCGCCCTCGCCCCCGTGGCGCTGGTGCGCTCGGTCGGGCAGGTGGAGATCGTCTTCACCCTCGCCTTCGGCCGCTGGTACCTGAAGGAGCCGCTGAAGCCGCGCGACGCCGTGGGCGCGCTGCTGATCGTCCTCAGCGTCGTGCTCGTGGTCCTCGGGTGAGAAGCCGGCGGGTCACCGGGCCCGCCGCGCCCATCACGATTCCGCGGTGCGCCGGCCCAACCCCGCGACCCCCATCCCCCGTGCCGGACCGGGCGAAAGAGCAACGGAGTCCGGCCCCGCTGGGCTTGCCGCGCCCGGCGCGAGGGGGCCGGCGGCGCCGCGCGGGCGGGGCTGGGCCGTCCAGGGGGCGTCGCGTCGCGGACGCCGCTGTGGCAGGGCTGCGCGCATGACCCTGCGCTTCGACCCGCCCGCCGGCACGCCCCACCTCCCGCGCCTGATCCTTCTCCACGGCGCCGCCTGCGGTCCCTGGATCTGGGGCGAGGGCTTCGCGCAGCGCCTCGCCGCCGCGGGGCACCCCTGCGTCGCCGTGACCCTGCACGCCGCCACCCTGTCGGAGCGCGTGGCCGCCGTCCGGGCCGTGCTCGAGGAGGGACCCGCGCTCCTGGTCGGCCACTCCCTCGGCGCGCTGATCGCCCAGCGCCTGTTGGACGACGCCCGCGTCCGCGGCGCCGCGCTCCTCGCCCCGGTGCCGCCGGAGGGCCTCTGGTGGTCGAACGCCCATCTCGCCGCCTCCGACCCGGCCCTCTGGGGCGAGGTCGCGCGGCTGACCGGCTCGGGTGAGCCCTCCTTGGCCCTCGCGCGCGGCCTCTTCGGCCCCGGCATGGACCAGGCCACCGCGATGATCCACGCGGGACGCCTGCGCGACGAATCGCCGGCCGCCCTCATGGAGGCGCAGATGCCCCAGCCCGTCACGCCCGGCTGGGTCCACGGCCGCCCCGTGCTCGTCCTCGGCGCCGAGCACGACCGGCTGATCCCGCGCGACGCCATGGAGCGCTGCGCCGGCTGGCACGGCGTCGCGGCCCGCATCCTGCCGGGCACCGGCCACCTGCTGATGCTGGACGCGGGGTGGGAGGCCGCGGCCGACCGGATCTCCGCCTGGGCGCCGACGGGCTGAGGCCGCTCAGCCCGCCCGCATCCCCGTCGCCCGGACCACCTCGCCCCAGCGGGGGCGCGCGCGGGCGATCCAGGCCGCCGCCTCCGCCGGCCCGCCGGTGAGCGACGACAGGTTCCAGCCGGCGAAGCGGGCGCGCACCGCCTCGTCGTCGAGCAGGCCGGTCGCCAGGGCCGCGATCCGGGCCGCCATCCCCGCC
This sequence comes from Muricoccus nepalensis, assembly GCF_006438825.1. Classification (GTDB taxonomy): domain Bacteria; phylum Pseudomonadota; class Alphaproteobacteria; order Acetobacterales; family Acetobacteraceae; genus Roseomonas; species Roseomonas nepalensis. The sequence continues at coordinate 82,074 of NZ_RCZP01000030.1, read as the reverse complement.
GGCAGGCCGCGTGGCGCCAGGAGGAGGTTGGCGAACTCCATGTCGAGCCCCGGAAAGCCGAGCTCCCCCAGCGCGGGCACGCCGGGCAGCGTGTCCAGCCGCCCGGCGCTCGAGACCGCCAGGGCCCGGACCCGCCCGTCCCGCACGAAGTCGGGCGCCCCCGAGATGGCGAGAAAGCCGACGGGCACGTTCCCGGCCACAAGGTCCGTGAGGGCGGGCCCGGAGCCGCGATAGGGCACATGGACCAGCGCCGAGGCCGGCAGGCCGGCCGCGAGGCGGAAGCCCTCCATGGCAAGATGGCCGGGCGTGCCGATCCCGCCGGAGGCATAGGGCAGCCCCCGCGCCCGCGCCGCCTCGACGAAGCCCGCGAGCGAGGAAATGCCGGCCGAGGGATGCGCCAGCAGCACCTGCGCGAAGCTCCCGAGGATCGCCAGCGGCTCCAGCGCCCCGGGGTCGTAGCCGAGGTCGGGGTAGAGGTGCGGGTTCACCGTGAGGGTCGTGTCGATCGTCAGCAGCAGCGTGCGCCCGTCCGGCCGGCCGCGCGCGGCCTGCGCCCCCGCGAGGTTGCCGCCGGCCCCCGCGCGGTTGTCCACCAGCACCGTGCCGCCCGGCCCCGGATCCGCCCCGGCCCGCGCCATCCGCTCCGCCAGCAGCCGCGCGATCCCGTCCGAGGCCGCGCCGGGCGGGAAGGGAACGACGATCCGGTGGGGGTCCGGCGCCTGCGCCAGCGCCCCGCGCGGAAGGAGGGCTCCCGCGGCGAGCGCGAGGGCGCCCCGCCTTCCGGAATGGCCCATCAACCGACCCTCATCCCGGTGTCCCGCGCGATCCGTCCCCAGCGCTCCCCGGCGGCGGCGATCCAGGCCGCCGCCTCCGCCGGCCCGCCCGCCTCCGGGTCCACCCCCCAGCCCTCCAGCCGCTCCCGCGCCGCCGGCTGGGCCATCACGGCCGCGACCAGCCCGGCCCAGTCGCGCCGGACCTCGGCGGGCAGCCCGCGCGGGGCGACGAGCACGAAGGCGAAGCGCACGTCGAAGCCCGGCTGGCCGAGCTCCGCGACCGTGGGCGCCTCCGGCAGCATCGCCATCCGCCGCGTGCCCGAAACGGCGAGGCCCCGCAGCCGCCCGTCCCGCACGAAGTCCGCGCCGCCGCCCACCGCCAGGAAGCCGACCCCGACCTGCCCGGCGATGAGGGCCGTCAGCGCCTCCGCGTTGCCGCGGAAGGGGACGTGCTCGAAGGCGGCGGGCGGCAGGCCGAGCGAGGCCCGGAGCGCCTCCATCGCGAGATGCCCGGGCGAGCCGTTACCGCCGGAGGCGTAGAGCAGCGGCCGCGCCCGCGCCGCGGCGGCCAGCCCCGCGAGGTCCGTGATGCCCGAGGCCGGGTTCACCAGCAGCGCCAGCGGGAAGGTCCCCGCGATCGCCACCGGCCCGAGGTCACGGGCGAAGTCGAAGCCGGGATTCGCGTAGAGGTGCGGGTTGAGGCTGAAGGTGGTGTCGATCGCCAGCAGCAGCGTCCGCCCGTCCGCCGGCGCCCGGGCGACCTGCGCGGCCGCGATGTTGCCGTTCGCGCCCGGCCGGTTGTCCACCACCGCCGTCCCGCGCAGCCGCTCCACCGTGCCGCGGGACGCCCCGTCGGCGAGCAGGCGCGCCACCCCGTCCAGCGCGGCGCCCGGAGGGAAGGCCGCGACGATCCGCATCGCCTCGCCCTGGGCCAGCGCGGGAAGGGCGCCCAGCGCCATCAGCCCCGCCGCGCGCCGCGTGATGATCATCGTCCGCACCGTTTCCCCGCCCGACCGGCCTACCGCCGGTTTCCGCATGGCCCTAGCCTGGGATGGGGAAACAGCCGGAAGCAAGGGCCAGGATGACGGTTCGAAACGTGCTCTTCGTCATGGCGGACCAGTTCCGCTGGGACCACCTGTCCTGCGCCGGCCACCCCCACCTGCCCACGCCCAACCTCGACGCCCTGGCCGCGCGCGGGGTGCGCTTCGCCCAGGCCTACGTGCAGTCCGGCATCTGCGGGCCGTCGCGCATGTCCTACTACACGGGCCGCTACGTCTCCTCGCACGGCGCCACCCACAACCGCGTGCCGCTCTCGGTCGGCGAGGTCACGCTCGGCTGGCACCTGCGCGAGGCCGGGCGGAAGCTCGCCCTCGCCGGCAAGACCCATGTCCTGCCCGACGCGCGCGGCCAGAAGCGGTTGGAGGTGGACGGGGCGAGCGACCTCAAGGCCCTGCTCGACGAGGGCTGGTTCACCCTCGTGGACCGGCACGACGGCCACCACGGCGAGCCCGACTCCGCCTACGCCGACTGGCTGCGGAGCAAGGGCTACGACAGCCCCGACCCCTGGACCGACTACGTCATCGCCGTCGACGGCCCCGACGGCCCGCTCTCCGGCTGGAAGATGCGCAACGCCCGCTACCCCGCCCGCGTGGCCGAGGAGCACAGCGAGACCGCCTACACCACCGACACCGGCATCCGCTTCATGGAGGAGCGGGGCGAGGAGCCCTGGGTGCTCCACCTCTCCTACGTGAAGCCGCACTGGCCCTACATCGCCCCTGCCCCCTACCACGCGATGTTCGGGCCGGGGGACTGCCTCCCCGTCGTCCGCGGCGAGGCCGAGCGCGGGCCCGACGCCCATCCCGTCCTCCGCGAGTTCCAGAACGAGGAGGTCGCCCGGAACTTCGCGCGCGACGAGACGATCGCGACGGTGCGCCCCGCCTACCAGGGCCTCATCGCCCAGCTCGACCACCACCTCGGCCGCGTTTGGGAGGCGATGGAGCGGCTCGGCCGCTGGAAGGACACGCTGGTCGTCTTCTGCGCCGACCACGGTGACTATCTGGGCGACCACTGGCTGGGCGAGAAGGAGCTCTTCCACGACCCGATCCAGCGCGTGCCCTTCCTCCTCTACGACCCCTCGTCCGAGGCGGACGCCACGCGCGGCACGGTGGAGAACCGCTTCGCCGAGGCGATCGACGTCGTCCCCACCATCCTCGACGCCCTGGCCCTCGACTCCGCCGAGCACCTCGTCGAGGGCCGCTCCCTCCTGCCGCTGACCCGCGGGCGGGAGGTGGCCTGGCGCGACGCCGCCTTCTCGGAGCTGGACTGGACCTTCCGCGGGGCCCGCCGCCGCCTCGGCCTGCCCACCGGCCACCACCACGCCTGGATGGTGCGGACGGAGCGCTGGAAATACGTCCACTGGACCGACGGCCTGCGCCCCATGCTCTTCGACCTCGCCGCCGACCCCGAGGAGCTGCACGACCTCGGCGCCGACCCCGCCATGGGCGAGGTGTGCCGCGAGATGCGCGAGCGCCTGCTGGCCTGGTTCGGCGGCCTGAAGCGCCGCACCACCATCACCTGGGCCGAGGCGGAGCTGCGCACCGACAGCCACAAGCGCGCGGGCGTCTTCCTGGGCGAGTGGTGAGGGGCCGCCGCGCCGCCCCATATCCCCCACCCAGAGGAGCCCGAGCCATGCCGATCGACGAGAGCCGAACCTTCCTGCCCGTGAACATCGCGGTGCTGACCGTGAGCGACACCCGCGACCTCGCCTCCGACCGCTCCGGGGACACCCTCGCCGCCCGCATCGAGGCCGCCGGGCACCGCCTGGCCGAGCGCGCCATCGAGCGCGACGAGGCCGGCGCGATCGAGGCCCATCTCCGCCGCTGGATCGCCGACCCCGCGGTGGACTGCGTGATCACCACTGGCGGCACCGGCATCACCGGCCGGGACGTGACGCCCGAGGCCTTCGCCCGCGTGCTGGAGAAGGAGATCACCGGCTTCGGCGAGCTGTTCCGCATGCTCAGCTACGCCAAGATCGGCACCTCCACGATCCAGTCCCGCGCCATCGGCGGCGTCTCGGGCGGCACCTACCTCTTCGCTCTGCCCGGCAGCACGGGGGCGGTGAAGGACGCCTGGGACGACATCCTCGTCCACCAGCTCGACGCCCGCTTCCGCCCCTGCAACCTCGTGGAGCTGATGCCGCGCCTCCTGGAGCACCTCCGCGCGGCCTGAGCGCCCCGCCGGCAACTTCCCGCTTCCCGCCCACGTTCGGAAGCCTGGAACGAACGGAGGCAACACATGGCAGACAGCGGCTTGCGGATGGCCCGGCCCGGCGAGGCGGTCCCCTTCGAGATCCCCGGCGCGACCGGCGCGTTCAAGATCCAGATCCTGAACGAGGACCGGTCGAAGGGCGTCGTCACCTCGATCGTCCACCTGCCGGCGGGCGGCGTGATCCCCGCCCACTACCACGACGCCGGCTCCGAGATGCACTACGTGATCGAGGGCGACCTGACCGAGGCCGGCGAGCCGATGGCCGTCGGCGCCTTCCTCACCCACGCCAAGGGCGTGGTCCACGGCCCGCACGAGAGCAAGGGCGGCGCCAAGGTCCTGACGGTCCAGACCTGGCAGAGCGAGGGCGGCAGCTTCGACTTCCGCCCGGCCGAGGGCGGCCAGTCCGGTGCTTCCCAGTCCGGCGCCCCCCAGGGCGGCTCCGCGTCTGGCACCGGCCCGGCCGGCGGTTCCTCGTCGCCCCCCGGCCCCGGTGGCGCCTCGAGCTCCACCAACGCGGACGCTGAGACGCAGGAAGAGGCCGCCGAGGACCACAAGAACAAGGGCTACTCCTGACCCCCTGATGGCGGCCGCCCCGGCCGGGGCGGCCCCTCAGGCCAGGGCGCGCGCGAAGACCGCGGGGTCCACGTTCCCGCCGCTGATCACCACGCCGACCACGCGGCCCCGCGCGGAAACCTTCCCGGCCAGCACGGCGGCCAGCGCCACCGCGCCGCCCGGCTCCACCACGAGCTTCAGGTGGTCGAAGGCGAAGCGCATCGCGGCGATCACCTCCTCCGGCGTCACCGCGACCCCGCCCGCCAGCCGCGGGCCGTTCACCGCGAAGGTGATTTCCCCCGGCCGGATCGACAGCAGCGCGTCGCAGAAGGTCGAGCCCTTCCCGTCCGCCGAGAGCCGCTCCCCCGCCGCGAGGGACCGGGCGGTGTCGTCCCACCCCTCCGGCTCGGCCGCGACCACCTCCGTCCCCGGGCTCGCTCCCTCCACCGCGAGGGCGCAGCCGGCAACGAGCCCGCCGCCCCCCGTGCAGACGACCAGCGCGTCCATCCTCAGCCCCGCCGCCGCCGCGTCCTCGATCAGCTCGAGCCCGACGGTGCCCTGGCCCGCGATCACGTCCGGATGGTCGAAGGGCGGGATGAGGGCGGCCCCGCGCTCCTCGGCCAGGCGGCGGGCCAGCGCCTCGCGATCCGTGCCCAGCCGGTCGAAGAAGGTGATCTCCGCGCCCCAGCGCCGCGTGCTCTCGACCTTGATGGCCGGCGCGTCCGCGGGCATGGCGATCAGCGCCCGCACGCCCTCCGAGGCCGCCGCGCTCGCCAGGGCCTGGCCGTGGTTGCCCGAGGAATGCGTCACCACCCCGCCGCCCCGCCGGTCAGCCGCCAGGCGCAGCACGGCGTTCGTCGCGCCCCGGAACTTGAAGGAGCCGGTCCGCTGCAGCGGCTCCGGCTTCACCAGCACCACGCCGCCGGCCAGCGCGTCGAGCACGGGGTGGCGCAGCATCGGCGTGCGGACGACCCGCCCCGCCAGGCGCGCAGCGGCCTCCCGCACGTCGTCGTGGGTCGGAAGCGGCATCATGCGAAGGCCCTCGCAAAGCGGCGCGGGTCCACGAGCGGCACGATGTCCCGCAGCCCCTCCGGATCCTCGTCGTTGATCAGCGCCGCGAGGAGGCGCCCGGCGGCGGGGGCGGTCTGGATGCCGTAGCCGCCCTGCCCGCAGTTCCAGAAGAAGCCCGACGTCTCGGAGGGGCCGATCGCCAGCCCCCGGTCCGGCGTGAAGGTCCGGAGCCCCGCCCAGCGGTGCTCCACCCGCCGCACGGGGATGTCGAGCGCCTGCTGGAAGCGATCCGCGGCGATGGCCACGTCCAGCTCGTCCGGCTGGGCGTCGCAGGGGTCGCTGTCCGTCTCGTCGGCGGGCGAGACCATGAGCTTCGTCCGCGCCTCCGGCCGCGCGTACCAGCTATGGGCGACGTCCCCGAGAAGCGGCCAGCCCGAGACGTCGTGCGGCGCGGGATCGACGACCAGCGCCGTCCGCCGCTTCGGCTGCAGTCCCAGCGGCGCGACCCCCGCGAGGCGCGCCACCTCGTCCCCCCAGGCCCCGGCCGCGTTCACCAGCACCGGCGCGGCGAAGACGGCGCCGTCGCTCGTCTCGGCGTGCCAGAGGCCGTTCTCCCGCCAGATCCGGCCCGCCCGCTGCCGCAGCGCCAGCACCCCGCCCCTCGCCCGCAGCGCCCGCAGGAAACCCTGGTGGAGCGCGGCCACGTCCATGTCGAAGGCGTTGCGCTCGATCGCGGCGGCCACCGCGTAGCCGGGGCGCAGCGCCGGGGCCATGGCGCGGACCGCCTCGGGCGTGATCGGCTCCACCCCCTCGCCCCGCGCCATCAACGCCTCCAGCGCCGGCACCTGCCCGGGCGGCGCCAAGTGCACGACGGGCCGCGGCGCCATGAGCGGCGCGTCCGCGAAGCCTGGCGGCGGGTCGCGGAAGAAGCCGCCCGAGGCCGCGGTCAGCACCTGGGCGTCCGGCGTGCCGTAGTTGAGGATCCAGATCGCCGCCGAGCGGCCGGTGGTGTGGTACCCCGCGCTCTCCTCCGCCTCGAGGAGGGCGGTGCGGCGGGTGGGCGCCAGGTGGGCCGCCGCCGTCGCGCCGCCGATGCCGGCCCCGATCACCAGCGCGTCCAGGTGCTGAATGTCCATGCCGGCATGGTGCGGCGCGGTGCGCATGGCGGCAACCCACCCGCCGGCGTTGACCTCGTTCCACGCCCGATCTAGGTGCGACCCGCCATCTCACGATCCCCGCCGGCAGAACCCGCCCCCTCGCCGGGACGCCGCCCCAACCTCGGCCGACTCCGCCCCGCGCCTGACCCCTCCCTCCGGGTTTCCCCCATGTCCGACCCCGCCGCCCCGCCGGCCATCCTCCTCCGCGGCCTGACCCGCGAGTTCCGCGGCCGCGGCGCCCCCTTCCGCGCGCTGGACGGCGTCTCGCTCGAGGTCGCGCCGGGCGGGATCTTCGGCATCGTCGGGCGCTCCGGCGCCGGGAAGTCCACCCTGCTGCGCTGCGTGAACCTGCTGGAGCGGCCCGACGCCGGCACGGTCTCCGTGCTCGGCCGCGAGATGACGGCGCTCGACGAGGCCGCGCTGCGCGAGGCGCGCCGCGGCATCGGCATGGTCTTCCAGCACTTCAACCTTCTCTCCGCCCGCACCGTCGCGGGCAACATCGCCTTCCCGCTCGAGATCGCCGGCATCCCCCGCGCCGAGCGGGAGGCGCGCGTCGCCGAGCTGCTTCCGCTGGTCGGCCTGGAGGCGCGGCGCGACGCCTACCCGGCCCAGCTCTCGGGCGGCCAGAAGCAGCGCGTCGGCATCGCCCGCGCCCTCGCCTCCCGCCCGCGCGTCCTTCTCTGCGACGAGGCCACCAGCGCGCTCGACCCCGAGACGACGGAGGAGATCCTCGCCCTCCTCCGCGACATCCGCGACCGCCTCGACCTCACGGTCCTGCTGATCACCCACGAGATGGCCGTGGTGAAGGCAATCTGCGACCGGGTGGCCGTGATGGAGGCCGGCCGCGTGATCGAGCAGGGCCGCGTCTTCGATGTCTTCACCCGCCCGGCCCACCCGACCACCCGCCGCTTCGTGGCGGAGGTGATCGGCCATGTCGTGCCGCCCGGCACCGTCGCCCGCCTGCCCGCCCCGAACGCGGGGGAGGAGCGCCGCCTCCTCCAGGTCCTCTTCGCCGGCCCCTCCTCCACTCGCGCCGTGGTGAGCGAGGCCTCCCGGCGTTTCGGGCTGGACCTGAACATCGTCTCCGGCCGCATCGACGCCATCGGGGCCGAGCCCTACGGCCTCATGGCCCTGGCCGCCTACGGCCCGCCGCCGGCCATCGCGGAGGCCGTCGACTGGATGCGCGGCCTCGGCCTCGACGTCGCCGAGATCGCGGGAGAGGACGCGGCATGATCCCCTGGCTCCCCCCGGCCCTGACCGACCTCCTGATCGAGGCGACCTGGCAGACCCTGCTGATGACCTTCGGGGGCGCCGTCGTCGCCGTCGCCCTCGGCCTGCCGCTTGCCCTCCTGCTGCACACCACCGGGCCGGACGGGCTCTCGCCCAGCACCTGGCTGAACCGGCCGCTCGGGCTGCTGGTGAACGCCGTGCGGTCCACGCCCTTCATCATCCTGATGGTGGCGATCGTCCCCTTCACCCGCCTCGTCGCCGGCACCTCCATCGGCACCACCGCGGCCCTGGTGCCCCTGTCGCTGGCCGCCACCGCCTTCATCGTCCGGCTCTTCGAGAACGCGCTGCGCGAGGTCGACCTCGGCGTGATTGAGGCCGCCCGCGCCATGGGCGCCACCCGCACCCAGATCATGGCCCGCGTGCTCGTGCCCGAGGCCCTGCCCGGGATCATCGCGGCCATCACCGTCACCCTCGTCGGCCTTGTCGGCTACTCCGCCATGGCCGGCGCCATCGGCGGCGGGGGGCTGGGCGACCTCGGCATCCGCTTCGGCTACCAGCGCTTCATGCCCGAGGTCATGGCGACGGTGGTCGGCATCCTCATCCTCTTCGTCCAGGGGCTGCAGTCCCTGGGCGACTGGCTCGTCCGGCACTTCAGCCGGCGCTGAAGAAAAGGAGACCCCCTCATGCTTCGCCGCTCCCTCCTCCTCGCGACGCCCGCGCTCGTGCTCGCCCGCGGCGCCCTCGCCCAGGGCGCCGCTATCGGCACGGCGGCCCGGCCGCTGCGCGCCGGCGTCACCTCGGGCGTCCACGCCCAGGTGCTCGAGCGCGTGCGCGACCTCGTCGCCCGCGACGGGCTGGTGGTCCGCATCACCGAGTTCTCGGACTTCATCCAGCCGAACGTCGCGCTTCAGGGCGGCGAGATCGACGCCAACACCTACCAGCACCAGCCCTTCCTGGACGCCCAGAAGGCCCAGCGCGGCTACGACTTCGTGCCCGTCGGCAAGACCGTGCTGACGGCCATGGCCGTGTTCAGCCGCAAGGCGAAGGCGCTCTCGGACCTGCCGAACGGCGCGCGCGTCGCCATCCCGAACGACCCGACTAACGGCGGCCGCGCCCTCGTGCTGCTCGCCGGCGCCGGGCTGTTCACGCTGCGTCCGGGCGCCGACTTCCGGGCGACGGTGGCCGACATCACCGAGAACCCGAAGCGCATCCGCATCGTGGAGCTGGAGGCCGCCACCATCGCGCGGGCCATCGACGACGTGGACGCGGCCGCGATCACCGGCAACTACGCCGTGCCAGCCGGGCTGATGCCGGGCCGCGACAGCCTGGTGGCCGAATCGGCCGAGGGCGCCCGCACCAATCCCTACACCTGCCTCGTCGTCGTGCGGCGCGCGGACGCGGCGGCGCCCTGGGCGGCCAGGCTCGCCGCCGGCTACGCCGACCCCTCGGTGAAGGCGTTCGTCGAGCGCGAGTTCGGCGGCGCCGTCGTTACCGGAGCCTGATGCCAGAAGGGGCCGGGGGATCGCTCCCCCGGCCCCTTCCCGGCGTTGCTCAACCCGCCGCCTCAGGCGTCGGGCGAGATGACCATGCAGTTCCCGCGCGAGCGCAGGCGGTCGCAGGCGCTCTGGGCCGCGTCGCGCGACAGGCCGGAGACGCGGGCGCGGTAGAGCGTGCTGCGGCCCTGGGCCACGGGCGTCACCACCGCGCGGCCGTTGCCGGCGCCGTTCCGCGCCTGGCCCGCGGCGTCGCGCGCGAGGTTCTCGCTGGCGAAGGCGCCGACTTGGATGGCCCAGCTGCCCGTGGCGGCCGGTGCCGGCACCGGTGCCGATGCCACGGGAACGCTGGCCCGCAGGACGCCCGGCGGCGTGCCGCCCTGGCGCGGCGTCGGCGGCGGCAGCGTGCTGGCCTGCGCCCGGCCAAACAGGGCGAAGGGCCGCGAGGCCGGGCGCTCGGGCGCCGGGAAGGACGGCCGGGCCTCGGCCGCGGCAACGGCGATGGAGCGCGGCGCGGCGGAGGCCGCGGGCATCGGCGGGTCCGGGATCGGGTCCATCCGGGCCACCACCACCGAAGCCGGCGCCGGCTCGCGCGCGTAGGTCGAGCCGTCGGGGATCGGGTCCATCCGCGACACGACCACCGGCGCGGACTCCCGCGAATAGGTCGAGCCGTCGGGGATGGGCTCCATCCGGATCACGTTCGGGCCGAGCGAGGCGAGCTGCGTCGGTGCCGGGGCGGGCGCCGGCGCGCTGGACCCGTAGGTCGAGCCGTCCGGGATCGGCTCCATGCGAATGACCTGCCCGGCCGGGAGCTGCGCGACCTGGATGCCCGGGTCGACGCCGCGCCGCTGCTCGCGCAGCGCCAGCATCGTCGCGGGGTCGCCCGTGCGGCGCGGCGGCGGGTTGAGCGAGATGTCGGCCGCCGCGTAGACCTCGTCCGGCGCGCGCCGATTCGGGTGGGCGCCCTGGATGCGCGGCCCGATGCGCGCGACGTAGTTCCGCGTCTCGTCCGGCATGCGCCCGCCGGCCCAGAGATAGTTCTCGAGGCGCCGCGGGCCGCCGTTATAGGCCGCGAGGAAGCCGGGCGAGCCGTAGAGCTCGTACATCTCCCGGATATAGGCGGTGCCGGCCATCAGGTTCGACCAGGGGTGATAGGGGTCGTCGCCGAGGCCGTACTTGGCGTTCATCTCCGCGTAGGTGCCGGGCATGAGCTGCAGCAGGCCCATGGCGCCGACGCGGGAGGTGGCGGTCAGCCGCCCGCCGCTTTCCTGGCGCATCACCTCGCGAATCCAGCGCTCCGGCACATCGAAGCGGGCCGAGGCCTCCTTGATGTAGGGGCCCCAGGGGTCCGAGGCGCTGCCGGGGGGATCGTAGCTCGCGAGCCGATTCGACGAGGTCGCCCGGAGATTCGTGCCCGGGCCACTCGAGTCGGGCTGGCTTCCGCAGGCGGCAAGCGCCGCCACGAGAGACATCGCCGCCAGCGCCCGCGCCCCGCGCGCCAGGCCGCGCTGGCGCGCTCCTCGAGCGATCAGGTTCATCCCCTCAACCCCCTGTTCCCTGCCCGGCCGGCAAACCGGCCGGTGCGAGGACCCCTGGCCGCGCGTCCCCACGCGCCGCCACCGGCCCCCGCCGGCTGCGATTGATTGTCGCAGAACAAGGGCTAACGGATGCTTGGCGCCGCGGCAAGGAGACTTTGCGGCGCCGCGGGGGCGGCCCGGCGCGGGGGCCGGGGGAAAGCCTTCAGGCCCTCCCGGGGCATCCGGCACGCCGGCCGCCCGTTTGCCTCCCGGCCGGGGCTGGTCCCGGGCGGCGGGGAACCCAATCTTCCCCGAAAGGCTCGTCTTCCAGGAAGGAATCGCCATGGCCCCTTACCAATTCGACACACGCCGCGGCGGGATGGTTGCGCTGCGGGCCACCCTTGCCGCCGCGCTGCTGGCGGGCGGGCTCGCGGCCTGCGCGCCGCAGGACACGGGCGGCGTCTACAGCACCGCCGCCATCGGCCGGACCGCCGCGGTGTCCTACGGCACGATTGTCGGCACTCGGCCGGTGACGGTGCGCGGCGGCGGCAGCGGGCTCGGCACGGCGGCCGGCGCGGTCGCGGGCGGCGTCGCGGGCTCCTTCATCGGGGGCGACCCGCGCTCGAACGTGCTCGGCGGCCTGGGCGGCGCGCTGCTCGGCGGCCTCGCGGGCAACGCGATCGGCGGCGGCGTCAGCACCGGACAGGCGGTGGAGTTCACGGTCCGCGAGGACACCGGCGGCGACTTCCAGGTGGTCCAGACGAACGAGGAGGGGCTCCAGGCCGGCGACCGCGTGGTCGTCTCCCGCGGGGACCGCACCCGGATCAGCCGCGCGGCCGGCGGCCCGCCCCCCGCGGCCGCCTACCAGCCGCCGGGCTACCCGCCGGCCTACGGGCAGCAGCCCTACGCGCAGCCAAGCTACGGCCAGGGGGAGTACGGCCAGCCGGGCTATGACCGGTCGCCCTACGCCCAGCCCGGCTACGGCGCCCCGGCCGGCTACGCCTCGCCCTACCCGGGCGGCGCCTACCGGTAGGACCATAGCGCGGGCCTGGAATGGCCGGGCCGGGGGGCGTTCGGCTGGCAGAGCGGGCGCCCCCCGGTGTATAGGCCGCCCCCATGCTTGCAGGCCCGCTCTCTCTTCCGGAAACCTTCGCCTTCGACGCGGCCGCGCCGCGCCGGGGCGAAATGGCCCGCGCCGACCTGCGGGACGGCTTCGCCTCCTGGCGGCTCGCCTGGGCCCTGGCGCGGCTCGACCTCCGGAACCGCTACCGCGGCTCGGTGATCGGGCCCTTCTGGATGACGCTGTCCACGCTGCTCATGCTGGTCGGCCTCGGCCTGCTCTACGCGCGGCTGCTCGGCCTCAGCCTCGGCGAGTACCTCCCGCACCTGACGGTCAGCCTCGTCGTCTGGAACGTCATCGCGGGCATGGTGACCGACGCCTGCACGACGATGACGACGGCCGAGGGCGTGATCCGACAGCTCCGCGTGCCCTTCACGGTGCACGCGCTCCGCAGCGTCTTCCGCAACGGGCTGACGGCGGCGCACAGCCTGCCGCTCATCCCCATCGTCTTCCTCGCCTTCGGCCACCTGCCGGGCCCCGAGGCGGTCCTCGCGCTGCCCGGCCTGGCCCTGCTGCTGCTGAACGCCTTCTCCGCCTCCATGCTGCTCGGCATGATCTGCGCCCGCTTCCGCGACATCGGCCCGATCGTCGCCAACGTCATGCAGCTTGCCTTCTTCCTCACGCCCATCCTCTGGAAGCCCGAGCTGCTGAAGGACGCGGCCGTGTGGCTGCCGCTGAACCCCTTCTACGCGGTGCTGGAGACGCTCCGGGGCCCGCTCGTGGAAGGGCATGCCGGCGGCCTCACCGTCTGGGTGGCGGCGATTCTCTACTCGGCGCTGCTCGGCGGCCTCGCCTACGCCTTCTTCGTCCGCTTCCGCGGCCGCCTGGCCTTCTGGGTCTGATCCGATGGTCCAGATCGAGGCCCAGGGCCTGCGGGTCGAGTTCCCGCTCTACCATCTCGGCGCGCGCAGCCTGAAGAAGCGCCTCCTGGCGCGCGCGGCCGCCCGGGTGCGCACCGACGAGTCCAACCGCGTGGTGGTGAGCGCGCTGCGCGACCTCGACTTCCGCATCGCCTCGGGCGAGCGGGTGGCGCTGATCGGCCGCAACGGCGCGGGCAAGACGACGCTGCTGCGCTCGCTGGCCGGCATCTACGAGCCCGTGGGCGGGCGGCTGCTGATCGAGGGCTCGGTCGGCTCCCTCATCGACCCCGCCGCCGGCATGGACCACGACAGCACCGGCCGCGAGAACGTCCGGCTGCGCGCCCTCTACCGGAACCTCGACCCCGACGCGCAGGACGTCCTGGAGAAGGAGGTCGCCGACTTCGCGGGGCTCGGCGAGTTCATGGACGTGCCGATCAAGAGCTACTCCGCCGGCATGTCCATCCGTCTGGCCTTCGCCATCGCGACGGCCATGCAGCCCCAGATCCTGCTCATGGACGAGTGGTTCATGGCCGGCGACGCGGCCTTCATGGAGAAGGCGGAGGCGCGCCTGGCCAACCTCGTCTCCGGCGCGGACATCCTCGTCATCGCCACCCACGACATGACCATCGCCCGCCGCTGGTGCACCCGCGCCATCCACCTCGACGCCGGGCAGATCGTGGCGGACGGGCCGGTGGAGCCGGTGATCGAGGCGATGCTCGCCCAAGGCTGAGGCTTCGGGCCGAGGCGTGGCCGGGGTAGGCCGACCTCAGCGCCCTTCCCCGAGCGGCCTCGCCGGCACCCCGCCGACCCGGGCGCCGGGCGGCACGTCCCGCACGACCGCGGACCCCGCGCCCACCACCGCGTCCGCGCCAATGACCATGCCGGGCCGCACCGAGGAGCCGACGCCCACCAGCGCGCGCTCCCCCACCATCACGCCGCCCGCCAGGGCGCAGCCCGGGGCGACGTGCGCGGCCGGTCCGAGCCGGTTGTCGTGCTCGACCACCGCCGCCGTGTTGACGATCGCGAGCAGGCCGATCTCGGCGTCGGGCCCGAGGCAGGCGCGCGCCATCACCACGGCGCCCTCCAAAACCCGCGCCGTCGGCGAGAGCTGCGCGGCGGGGTGCAGCACCGGGGGAAGCCGGAAGCCGAGTTCGGCGAGGCGCCCGCCCATCGCCTGGCGAAGCCGGTTGTCGCCGAGGGCGACGACGGCGTCGGCGGCTCCCTCCGCCCGCAGGCGCTCGAGCCGCTCGTTGCCCCCCAGCACCGGGACGCCGAGCACCATGGGCGCCGGCGGCCGCGGGTCGAGGATGCCGAGGGGCGGTGGAAACCCGGCGGCCCGCAGGGCCTCGATCACCACCTTGGCGTGGCCGCCGCCGCCGATGATCACCACGCGCGGACGTTCGGGCAGGAGGGGACTCCGGGGCTTTCTGGATCGGAAGCCGGGCCCGCGGGAAGGACCGGCTCGGCACCGCATCGTCGCACGCGCGCCCGCGCTTGTCGCGCCGCCTGCCAGCGCCCCCATCCCCGCCCGCGGCGCGAAACGGCCCCTGCCGCGCATGGCCGGAGCACGCCCGGCGGCGTCTTGTCCCCCCGACCCGGGTGGCCTACCGCTGTGGCCGATGGAAACCCGGTCCCAATGACCCTGTGGCTCGATGTGGAGGACCTCTTCCACTACGCCCTGCGGAACCCGCGCCCGAGCGGCATCCAGCGCCTGTCCTTCGAGCTGTATGTCGGCCTGCGGGAGGTGCTGGGCGAGAACGTGCGCTTCTGCCGCCACGACCCCGTCGGCGACGCCTTCCGCACCGTCCCGTGGGAGGCGGTGGAGGGCCTCGTGACCGCGATGCTCCGGCCCTCCGCCGAGGCGCCGCGCGGCGCCGCGCCCCCGGCCCCTCCGGGCGGGCCACCCCAGGAGGCGAGCCTGGCGCGCAACCTCGCCGGCCGGCTTCCGCTGGAGATGCGGGACCCGCTGATGCAGGCCGTGGCGTCCCAGAAGACGGCGCTCGCCGCCCAGCTGGCGGCGCTGCGGCACGGCGTGCGCTCGCTCCGCGCCGCGCCGTCGCTCCTCCGTGGGCGGGGCCAGGCCGGCGACGAGGGGTCCGCCGCGCACGGCGAGGACATCCGCGGCCTCGCCCGGCACGGCGACGTCCTCGGCGTCATCGGCTCGCCCTGGTTCCACAGCGACTACGGCGGCTTCGTCGCCCGCGCGACGGCCGGCTGCGGCATGCGCACCGCGCTGCTCGTCTACGACCTCATCCCCCTGCTCCGGCCGGAATGGTTCGACACGGGGCTCGTGCGGGTCTTCGGCCGCTGGTTCCGCGGCTTCGCGCCCCGGGCCGACCACCTCTTCGCCATCTCGGAGGCGACCGCGCGGGACGTGGAGCGCTGGTCCGCGCGCGAGGGGGTGCCGCTGCGCCTGCCCGCGCATACCCTGCCGATCGGCACCGGCTTCACGGGCCCGCCGGTCGCGGCCGCGGGCACTCTCCCCATGGGCCTGAAGCCCGGCGGCTACGCCCTCGTCGTCTCCACCATCGAGGCCCGCAAGAACCACGTCCTCGCCTTCCGCGCCTGGCGGCGGCTGGTGGAGGAGATGCCGCCCGAGGCGGTGCCCCAGCTCGTCTTCGCGGGGAAGGTCGGCTGGCTCGTGCAGGACCTGATGCAGCAGATCGAGAACTGCGGGCACCTGGGCGGCAAGATCGTGATCGTGCCCGGCCCGACGGACGCGGAGCTGGTCGCCCTCTACCAGGGCTGCCGCTTCACCCTCTTTCCCTCCCTCTACGAGGGCTGGGGGCTCCCGGTGACGGAGAGCCTCTCCTTCGGGAAGCTCTGCATCGCCTCCGACCGGACCTCCCTGCCCGAGGCGGGCGGGACCTTCTGCCTCTACATCGACCCCGAGAACATCACCGGCGCCACCGAGACGATCCGCCGCACCTGCACGGACGACGCGCTGATCGCCGAGCGCGAGGCGGCCATCCGGGACGGCTTCCGCCCCGTGCCGTGGCGCCGCCCGGCGGAGGTGCTGGCCGGCCATCTCGGCCTCGCGCCCCCCGCCTGACGGGGGCCGGGCCCGCCTACTCGCCCGCGGCCACCCGCGCCCGCCAGTCGGTGAGCACGCTCGAGAGCGTCTCCTCCCAGGGGATCAGGGGCGACCAGCCGAGCACCTGCCGCGCGAGGCCGGAATTGCCGCGCACGCGCTCCACGTCCGTCGGCCGCAGCCGCGCCGCGTCCTGCTCCACCGCCGCCTCGACGCCGGAGAGGCGGAGGAGGGTCTGCAGGATGTCGCCGATGCGGCGGGGCGTGCCCGAGCAGATGTTCAGCGCGACGCCGGGCGCGAGGAGGTCGGCCTTCGAGAGGGCCGCGACATAGGCCGAGCAGACGTCCCGCACGTCCAGGAAGTCGCGCCAGCGGTCGAGCGCGCCGGTGCGCAGGACCGCGGGCTGCCGCCCCGCCTCGATCCGGGCGATCTGGTGCGCGAAGGCCGCCACCGAGAAGCTGTTGGCCTGGCCCGCGCCCGTGTGGGTGAAGGTGCGCAGCCGCACCGCCCGCAGCCCGCGCAGCGCCATCTCGCCCACCGCCAGGTCCGCCGCCGCCTTGCTGGCGGCGTAGGGGTTGGCGGGGGCCAGGAGGGTGTCCTCCGCCACCGATTGGCTGGACTGGAAGGCCAAGCCATAGACCTCGCCCGAGGAGGCCATGAGGAAGGAGGCGCCGGGCGCGGCCTGCAGCACCGCCTCGCCGAGCGCCACGGTGCCGAGCACGTTGGTGCGCCACACCGCCGGCTGGTTGCGGAAGGAGGCGCCGACATCGGCGTAGGCCGCGAGGTGCAGCACGGCGTCCGGCCGCACGGCCGCCACCGCGTCCACCATCGACGCGCCGTCGTCGATGTCGAGCTCCACCGTCTCGTCGGCGCCGGAGAGCGGCCCCTCGGACATGTGGCGCCGCGCGCCGATGAGCGCGGCCTCGGGGAAGGCGGTGCGCAGCGCGACCAGCATGTGGCGCCCGACGAAGCCGCCGGCCCCGGTCACGAGTATACGGGCGGGACGCCCCGGGCGCCCTGACATGGGACGCCCTAGCGCTGCCGCGCGCGGTGACGGGCGAGGTCGGCCTCGACCATCTCCTTGATCATGTCTTCCAGGCTCGTCTCGGCCGTCCAGCCGAGCTTCTCCCGCGCCTTGGAGGCGTCGCCCAGCAGGACGTCCACCTCGGCCGGGCGCATGAAGGCGGGGTCCACCTTCACGAAGTCCTGGTAGTCCATCCCCACATGCGCGAAGGCGATCCGGCACATGTCGCGCACCGTCACGGTGCGGCCGGTGGCCACCACGTAGTCGTCGGCCTGGTCCTGCTGCAGCATCAGCCACATGGCCTTCACGTAGTCGCGCGCGTGGCCCCAGTCGCGCTTGGCGTCGAGGTTGCCCATGAGCAGCTCCGAGGCCAGGCCGAGCTTGATGCGGGCCGCCGCGTCCGTGACCTTGCGAGTGACGAACTNCGTAGTCGCGCGCGTGGCCCCAGTCGCGCTTGGCGTCGAGGTTGCCCATGAGCAGCTCCGAGGCCAGGCCGAGCTTGATGCGGGCCGCCGCGTCCGTGACCTTGCGAGTGACGAACTCGATGCCGCGCAGCGGGCTCTCGTGGTTGAACAGGATGCCCGAGGAGGCGTGCAGCCCGAAGCTCTCGCGGTAGTTTACGGTCAGCCAGTGGCCGTAGAGCTTGGCGACCGCGTAGGGGGAGCGCGGGTAGAACGGCGTCTTCTCGCTCTGCACGGGCTCCTGGATCAGGCCGTACATCTCCGAGGAGGAGGCCTGGTAGAAGCGCGCCTTGGGCGCCATGAGGCGGACCGCCTCGAGCATGTTCCCCGCGCCCAGCGCCGTGACCTGGCCGGTCAGCAGGGGCTGGTTCCAGGAGGTCTTCACGAAGGACTGGGCCCCGAGGTTGTACACCTCGTCCGGCTTCACCTCCTGCAGGATGCGCAGGAGGGAGGACAGGTCGATGAGGTTGCCGTCCATCATCCGCACCTTGCCGGCGATGCCGAGCCAGCGGAGGCGCTCATCGATCACGTCGCCAGAGGAGGAACGGCGGAGAAGCCCGAAGACCTCGTAGCCCTTCTCGAGAAGAAGCTGCGACAGGTAGGCCCCGTCTTGTCCGGTCACACCGGTGATGAGCGCGCGCGGCATGTTGTCCAGTTTCGCTGGTGATCAAGCCGGGTGCCTTTAGCGGCCCCGCCCGGCGGTTGCTAGACCGCGCGTGGCCTCAGGGCCGCCCTTCCCGCGCGGGCGGGCCGTCCAGCCCCAGCGCCGCCCGGTAGTCGGGCGGCTCCAGCCGGACGGGGGGCGGGCGCCGCAGGAGGGGGTCGGCGGCGATGCGGCGGAGCGCGGCGGCGGCCTCGCCGAGGTCCGGCTCGGCCCAGCAGGTCCCGGGCATGTCGTAGATCTCCTGCGGGTCGCGGGCGGGAACGAGGCGCCACCCCACGGGGTGGCAGCCCGGACCCCGCATGAAATCGGTGTTGCCCGACCATCCCGTGGCGACGACCGGGCGGCCGAGCTCCATCATCTCGGCGATCGCGAAGCCGAATCCCTCGGAGCGGTGCAGCGAGAGCAGCGCGTCGCTCGTCGCCATCAGGGCCCAGAGGTCGCCCCGCGGCAGGGCGGCGTCGATCACGCGGACGTTCGGGCGCGCCGCCGCGGCCGCGGCCACCCGCGCCCAGCCCGGCCCGGCCTGGGCCGTGCCATGCGTCTTGATCACCAAAACGTGATCCAAACGGTCGCCGAAGGCCCGGGCATGCGCCTCGATGGCGCCGAGCGGGTTCTTGCGGGCGAGGGAGGAGGTGGCGTCGAAGACCGACAGCGTCACGAAGGCGTCCTCCGGCAGGCCGAAAGCCCGCCGGCCCAGCCCGGAGGGGGCGGGGCGCGGCAAGGGATAGGAAACCACCGCCACCGGCGGCCCGCCCGGGCGCCGGCAGGCGGCCGCCACGAACTCCGTGCCGGCCCAGATCGCGTGGCAGGCCGCGAAGCCCCGGTCCCAGTCCCGCGGCAGCACGGGCAGTTCCCAGTTCCAGACCCCGACCACCCGCTTCCCCGCGACCGCCTTCCGGCCGAGCGAGAGCAGCGCCCAGGGCAGCATCGGCCCGTTCACGTGCACCAGGAGGGTTCCCGGCCCAGGCGCCACCGTGGGCGGGGGCCCCGCGGGGCCCTGCCGCAGCGGCCCCGTCAGGTCCGCCTCCCCCACCGCGAAGCCCTGGTCGCGCAGCCCCGCCACGAGGCGGCGGGCCGCGGCGCCGAGCCCCGTCGTTGCGCTGAAGTAACCGGCGACGGTGAGCGGCAGGGCCGCCGGGGGCGCCGGGCGCGCGATGCGGGGCGCGAGGGCGGCCGTGATGGAGAAGAGCGCCTCCCGCCGCGCGCTCCGCGGCAGGCGGGACCAGACGAAGCGAAGCGGGCTCATGCGGCCTCCCTCGGAAGGCGGCGCAGCCAGGCCACCAGCGTTGCGGCCTGGGCGTCCCAGTCCGTCAGCCGCGCCCCCGCCTCGCGGGCCCCGGCCGAGAGCGCGCGGCGCCGCGCGGGGTCGAGCGTCGCGGCCATGGCCTCGGCCAGGGCGGGGGCGGAGGCCTCGCGCGCGACCAGCCCGCTCACCCCGTGCTCGAACTGCGCGGAAAGCCCGCCCACCGGCGTCGCCACCACCGGCACGCCGAGCGCCAGCGCGAGCGGCAGCACGCCGGACTGGCTGGCCTCGCGATAGGGCAGCACCACCGCGCGGGCGGCGGAGAGAAGGGCGGGCATCTCCCCGTCGGGCACCCAGCGCGGCTCGACCGTGACACCCGGCAGCGCCGCCAGGCCCGGGGCGCAGCCCTCCACGTCGCCCTCCCCCACCACCCGCAGCGTCGCGCCGGGATGGCGCTCGCGCAGCGCGGCGAAGGCGTCCCGGAGAAGGTCCAGGCCCTTGTAGGCCCGCACCCGGCCGAAGAAGAGGAAGTCGGTCGCCGCCGGGGCCGGCTCGTTCCCCTCCGCCGGCAGGTGCGCGCCGAGCGGCAGCCGCAGGATGGGCATTCCCGGCCGGCGCGCGGCCACCGCGCGCGCCACGCTGTCGGAGAAGGCGACGGCACCCGCCGCGGCGTCCAGCTCCTGCCGCAGCCGCCAGTCCCAGCCGAGGGCGGGGTCGCCGGGATGCGGCAGGGCGTCGTGCACGATGCTGACGAAGGGGATGCCGGCCGCCGGCAGGGCGCCCGCCACGAAGGGCGTCCAGACATGGTTCATCGCCGAGACGACCGCCTCCGCCCGCATCGCGACGGCCTGCCGCACCAGCCGCCGCCGGAGAGCCGGCAGGCGCGCCAGGCCGAGGGCCGCCCCGACCGGCCCGCGGAAGGTCGGCACGGCGTCCACCGGCACGCCGAGGCCGTGCGCCTCCGGCAGCAGGGCGTTGCGATCCGCCAGCGACAGGGAGAGCTCCGTGCCCGGGCATCCCGCCAGCCCGCGCGCCAGGCAGAGAGTGAACTGGGCGCCGCCCCCGCGGCGTCCCCAGTACCAGAGCAGGATTCGCATGCGCCCGGCCGTATCACCGGCGGCACGATGGTGAAAGCCGCCACGGGACGGCTTGGCGCGGCGCGAGGCTTGGTGCATAGCATATCAAGGACTTGGCCTCGTTTGTGACGAGGAAAGGTGATGATATACAATCCCAGGTTGCAAATCCCTTCGATCCGGACCTGAACGGGTCCCTCGCGCCCGCCGGCACCGCCGCTCGGTTGGTGCACGCCGTCGCGCCGGGGGGATTGCCGGCGCTGCTGGAGCGCCTCGACCCCGCGGCCGCCGCCTTCCTGCGGGAGACCGGCTTCGCGGCCGAGGCGGGCCGCATCGCCCTCCTGCCGGGCGACCAGGGCGTGGCCGCGGCCGTGCTCGGCCTGGGCCGCGACGGCAACTCGCCCTGGGCCTACGGCGCCCTTCCCTTCGGCCTGCCGGAGGGAACGTCCTGGACCCTCGGCACGGGCTGCGATCCCGCGGCCGCCCTGCTCGGCTGGATGCTCGGCGCCTACCGCTTCACCCGCCACAAGGCGCCGCCGCGCGCCCCCGCCCGCCTCGTCCCGCCGGAGGGTGCCGGGGAGGCGCGCGTCCTGGCCGAGGCGATCCTCCGCGCCCGCGAGCTCATCAACCTCCCCGCCGCCGATCTCGGCCCCGCCGAGCTCTCCGACGCCGCGCGGCGGGTGGCCGAGCGCTGCGGCGCCGATTTCGAGGAGATCGCGGGCGACGACCTCGCCCGGGGCTTCCCCGCCGTCGCGGCCGTCGGCGGCGGCAGCCACCGGGCGCCGCGCGTCGCCGTCCTCCGCTGGGAGGGAGCTCCCGACGCCCCGCTGGTCGCGCTGCTCGGCAAGGGCGTCTGCTTCGACACGGGCGGCCTCGACCTCAAGGGCGCCGACGGCATGAAGCGCATGAAGAAGGACATGGGCGGGGCCGCGATCCTGCTCGGCCTGGCGGAGGCGCTGATGCGCCGGCGCGCCCCGGTCCGGCTTCTGGTCGCCATCGGCGCGGTCGAGAACGCCGTCTCCGCCACGGCCATGCGCCCGCTCGACGTGCTGCGCACCCGCGCGGGGCTGACGGTGGAGGTCGGCAACACCGACGCCGAGGGTCGCCTCGTCCTGGCCGACCTCCTCGCCTTCGCCGGCGAGGCCCGCCCGGCCCTGATGATCGACGCGGCCACCCTGACGGGCGCGGCCCGGGTCGCCCTCGGCCCCGATCTGCCCGCTTTGTTCACGAATAGCGAAGCGGTCGCGACCGCCCTATCCGCGGCGGGCGAGTCATGCAACGACCGATTCTGGCGCTTGCCGCTACACGATGGTTACGCCGCGTGGCTGGAGAGTTCGTCCGCTGATCTTTCGAATGTTGGCAGTCGGCCAATGGCCGGGGCCATCGTTGCCGCACTTTTTCTTCGCCGCTTCGTTCCGTCGGACATACGTTGGGCTCATCTCGACGTTTACGCCTGGAACGATTCTGCGAGGCCCGGACGGCCGGAGGGGGGCGAGGCAATGGGGCTCCGCGCCCTGTACGCCGGCCTGATGACCCTTCTGCCCAGCCTAGCGGAGCCGGATCGGCCCCGCCCGGCGGGTGGGTCGGCCGGCTGATCTGAGACGGTGCGTTCCCTCACCGGAACGTCCTTGAGAAGGAATATCCTGATGCCCGTGCAAGGCACACCGGACCAGTTCGTCGGAATTCTGCGGGACACGATCGTCGCCCTCGTGCGCCGCGACGGCCCCGACCTTTCGGCGCGCCAGCTCGGCGTGTTCCTGACGGTCTACCTCGGCGAGGGGCCGCACACCGTGCGCGGCCTGGCCGCGTCGCTCAACGTCTCCAAGCCCGCGATCACCCGCGCGCTGGACCGCCTGGGCGAACTCGACTTCGCCCGCCGCAAGACCGACCCCCAGGACCGCCGCTCCGTCCTCGTCCAGCGCACCGTCAAGGGCGCCGCCCTCCTGCGCGAGATGCGCACCATCATGGGCGAGGCCGCCGCCGCCTCCGACGAGGCCAAGGAAGCCGGCGCGGCCGCGCAGCCCGCCGGCAACGTCGTCGCGGCCAAGCGCGCCGGCTGACCCGCCGGCGGGCCTTGCCCGCCTAGCCTTCCGGCAGGTCGCGCACGAAGGCGCGCCAGTCCTGCCGCTTGGCCGCCGCCCTCTCCGTGCCGTCCGGCATCCGGGCGTAGAGGCTCAGCACGCCCCTGACCCAGAGCGCGTCGAAGGCAGCCTCGCTCGAGAGGGCGAAGGCGGCGCTGCGGTCGAAGACCCCGTCGCGCACCTTGGGCAGCACCTTCACGATCCACCAGGCCGCGCCGCCCGCGAGCAGCGCGAAGCCGACCCAGGTGTGGATGTAGAGCGTGGCCAGCAGGCTCACCGCGAGCAGGATGGCCGGGATCGTCACGTTCTCCGTGGTGCGATAGACCGGCGAGCCCGGCGCGTTCATCTGCCGGATGTTGATCCCGAGCTTCACCTTCTCCGCCGCCAACAGCCCGCGCAGGCGCTCCAACTCGGTCATGGTCCCACCCCCGGCTCGGCGCGCAACTCGAAGGCGGCCTCCATCAGGGCGCGGGTGTAGGGCGCCCGGGGCGCCGAGACCACCTGCTCCGTCTCTCCCTCCTCCACGAAGCGGCCGTCCTTCATCACGACGATCCGGTGCGCGAGCGCCCGCACCACCCGCAGGTCGTGCGAGATGAAGAGGTAGGCGAGGCCGCGCCGCGCCTGCAGGTCTCGCAGCAGGTCCACCACCTGGGCCTGGACCGAGACGTCGAGCGCGCTGGTCGGCTCGTCCAGCACCACCAGCTCGGGCCCGAGCACCAGGGCGCGGGCGATGGCGATGCGCTGGCGCTGGCCGCCGGAGAACTCGTGCGGGTAGCGGATGGCCGTCGCCGGATCGAGCCCGACCTCGCGCAGCGCCTCCGCCACGCGCGCCTCCCGCGCCGCGCGCGGCAGCGCCGGCTCGTGAACGGCCAGCCCCTCCCCCACGATCTCCCCCACGCTCATCCGGGGCGAGAGGCTGCCATAGGGGTCCTGGAAGACCACCTGCATGCGCCGCCGCAGCGGGCGCAGCGCCGCGCGGGAGAGGCCGTGGATGGGGGAGCCGTCCAGCAGCACCTCCCCGCCCGAGCGCTCCAGTTGCAGGAGGGCGAGCCCGAGCGTGGTCTTGCCGCTGCCGCTCTCCCCGACGATGCCCAGCGTCTCCCCGCGGCGGAGCGAGAGGTCCACCCCGTCCACGGCCTTCACCCGCGCCACCACCCGGCGCAGCAGGCCCCGGCGGACCGGGAAATGGACCGTGACGCCCCGCGCCCGGAGGATCTCGGGCGCCTCCGCCGGCAGGGGCAGGGCGCGGCCGCGCGGCTGGGTCTCGATCAGAAGGCGCGTGTAGGGATGGGCGGGGCGCGCGAAGACCTCGGAAACCGCGCCCTGCTCCACGGCCATCCCGTCCTTCATCACCACCACCCGGTCCGCGTGGCGCCGCACGATGGCGAGGTCGTGGGTGATGAGGAGCATGGCCATGCCGAGCTCCCGCTTCAGCCGCGCCAGCAGCTCGAGCACCTGGGCCTGGATGGTGACGTCGAGCGCCGTGGTCGGCTCGTCCGCAATCAGCAGGCGCGGGTCGTTGGCGAGCGCGACCGCGATCATCACCCGCTGCCGCTGCCCGCCCGAGAGCTGGTGCGGGTAGGCGTCCAGCCGCTCCGCCGCCGCGCCCAGCCCCGCGCGCTGCAGCAGCTCGATCACCCGCGCCCGCAGCGCTGCGCCGCGGAGCGGCCGGTGCAGGGTCACCGCCTCCCCCACCTGGCGCCCGATCGAGTGCAGCGGGTTGAGCGAGGTCATGGGCTCCTGGAACACCATGCCCGCCACGCCCCCGCGCAGCCGCTGGAGCTCGGCCGGCGGCGCGTCCAGCACGTCGACGCCGTCCAGCCGGATGCTTCCCGCGGGATTGCTGCCGCCCGGGCCGAGCAGGCGGAGGCAGGACAGCGCCGTCACGCTCTTCCCGCTGCCGCTCTCCCCCACCAGGGCCAGCGTCTCGCCGGGGTTGAGCGCGAAGGAAACACCCCGGACCACCGCCTGCCCGCGGAAGGCCACGGAGAGGTCCCGCACCTCGAGCAAGGGCCCGCTCACCGCGCGCCCCCCGGCTGCTTGCGCGGGTCGAAGGCGTCGCGCACCGCCTCGCCGATGAAGGCGAGGAGGGTGAGCATGCCCCCCAGCACCACGAAGGCGGTGATGCCGAGCCAGGGCGCCTGGAGGTTGTTCTTCGCCTGGGACACAAGCTCGCCCAGGGACGCCGAGCCCGGCGGCAGGCCGAAGCCGAGGAAGTCGAGGCTGGCCAGCACGGTGACGGACCCCGCGAGGATGAAGGGCAGCATGGTCAGGGTGGCCACCATGGCGTTGGGCAGGATGTGGCGGGCCATCAGCCGCGCGTCGGAGACGCCCAGCGCCCGCGCCGCGCGGACGTAGTCGAGGTTGCGGCCGCGCAGGAACTCCGCCCGCACCACCCCGGTCAGCGTCATCCAGGAGAAAAGAAGGAGGAAGCCCAGCAGCGAGAGGAAGCTCGGCTCGATCACGCTGGCGAGGATGATCAGCAGCAGGAGCTGCGGCATCCCCGACCAGATCTCGATCACCCGCTGGAAGATCAGGTCCACCCAGCCGCCGTAATAGCCCTGCACCGCCCCCGCCGCGACGCCGACGAGGGAGGAGAGGATGGTCAGGGTGAAGCCGAACAGGACGGAGATGCGGAAGCCGTGGATGACGCGGGCCAGCACGTCCCGCGCCTGGTCGTCCGTGCCCAGCAGGTTCCGCGCGGAGGGCGGCGAGGGGGCGGGGCGGCCCAGGTCGCGCACGACGGTGCGGTGGCTGTAGCGAATCGGCGGCCAGACGGCCCAGCCGCGCTTCTCCACCTCCTCCACCAGCACGGGGTCGTGCCAGTCGGCGGCGGTGGGGAAGCCGTCGCTCAGCAGGTCGCTCTCGGCGTACTCGACCACCACGGGGAAGAACCAGTGGCCCTCCACCTTGGCCACGATCGGGCGGTCGTTCGCGATCAGCTCGGCGAAGAGCGTGACGAGGAAGAGCGCGGCGAAGACCCAGAGCGACCACCACCCCCGGCGGTTCGCGCGGAAGTTCGACAGACGGCGGCGGGTGAGCGGCGAGAGGGTCAACGGCGGGCGCTGAAGTCGATGCGGGGATCCACCAGCGTGTAGGTGATATCGCCGACGATCTGCATGACGAGGCCGAGCAGGGTGAAGATGTAGAGCGAGGCGAACATCACGGGGTAGTCGCGCCGGATCGCCGATTCGAAGCCCAGCAGCCCCAGCCCGTCGAGGCTGAACACGATCTCCACCAGCAGCGCCCCGGTGAAGAGGATGCCGATGAAGGCGGAGGGGAAGCCCGCGATGATGATCAGCATCGCGTTGCGGAAGACGTGCCCATAGAGCACCCGCCCCTCCCCCGCCCCCTTGGCGCGGGCGGTCAGCACGTACTGCTTGTTGATCTCGTCCAGGAAGGCGTTCTTCGTCAGCATCGTCAGCCCCGCGAAGCCGCCCACCACGAGGGCGACGGTCGGCAGCACCATGTGCCAGGCGTAGTCCCCCGCGCGCTGCCAGAAGGACCAGGACTCGCTGCCGCTGGTCACCAGCCCCCGCAGCGGGAACCACTGCACGAAGGACCCGCCGGCGAAGAGCACGACGAGCAGGATGGCGAAGAGGAACCCCGGGATGGCGTAGCCCAGCAGCACCACGCCCGAGGTCCAGGCGTCGAAACGCGTGCCGTCGCGCACGGCCTTGCGGATGCCGAGCGGGATGGAGACGAAGTAGATGATGAGCGTGGACCAGAGGCCGAGCGAGATGGAGATCGGCAGCCGCTCCGCGATGAGGTCGATCACCGGGCGGTCCCGGAACAGCGACCGTCCGAAGTCGAAGCGGAGGTAATTCCCGATCATCTCCACGAAGCGCTCGGAGGCCGGCTTGTCGAAGCCGAAGCTCCGCTCGATCTCGGCCACCACGGCCGGATCCAGCCCGCGGGCGCCGCGGTAGCTCGACCGCGGCCCCTCGCCGCTCGTCTGGTCCTGCGGCCGCGGCGCGCGGGTCTCCCCGCCGCCCTCGCCGGTCAGGCGGCCGAGCGCGGTGTCGCCCTGCCCCTTCAGCTCCGCCAGCATCTGGTCCACCGGCCCGCCCGGCGCGAACTGCGTGACGGCGAAATTGATGAGGATGATGCCGAACAGCGTCGGCACCAGCAGCAGCACGCGGCGGAGAAGATAGGCGCCCAAGGCCTAGCCCGCGGCCCGGGCGGCAGCCAGGGCGCGCTCCTTCGCCGCATCCACCCACCAGCTCTCCAGGGCCAGCGCGCGCTTAGGGTTGCGCGGCGGGCGGCCGAACTTGTCCCACCAGGCCAGCCGGAAGGTGCGGGTGTGCCATTGCGGGATGCTGTGGAAGCCCCAGAGCAGCACGCGGTCAAGCGCCCGGCAGGCCGCGGTCAGCTCGGGGAGGGAGGGCGCGTTGACGACCATCTCCACGATCTCGTCCACCACCGGGTCCTTGATGCCGACCGTGTTGCGGCTGCCGTTCTCGTCGGCCTTGGCGCTGGTCCAGTAGTCGCGCTGCTCGTTGCCGGGGGAGGAGGACTGGCCGAAGACCTCCACCGTCATGTCGTAGTCGAAGGCGTCCATCCGCACCTGGTACTGCGGCGGGTCGATGGTGCGCACGCGCGCCTCGATGCCCAGGCGCTGGAGGGACTGGATGTAGGGCAGCGCCACGCGCTCGAAGGCCGGGCCGTTCAGCAGGATCTCGAACTCGAAGCGCTGGCCCTGGGCGTTGGTCAGGCGCCGGTCCCGCACGGTCCAGCCGGCCTCGCGCAGCAGCTCCAGCGCGCGCCGGGCGCCATCCCGGTTGTTGCCGCTGCCGTCCGTGCTCGGCACCTTGAACTCGCGGGCGAGGACCTCCGGCGGCAGGCGGTCCTTGAAGCGCTCCAGGATCTCCCGCTCGCGCCCCTCCGGCAGCCCGCGCGCGGCGAAGTCGGAGTTGGAGAAGTAGGAGGTGGTGCGGGCGTAGGCGTTGTAGAACAGGTTCGCGTTCATCCACTCGAAGTCGAAGACCAGCCCGAGCGCCTCGCGCACCCGGCGGTCCCCGAAGAGCGGCCGCCGCTCGTTCATGATGAAGCCCTGCAGCCCCGTCGGCTGCTCGTGGCGGATCTCGTCCCGCTTCACCCAACCGCGCCGCACGGCCGGGAAGTCGTAGCCCGTGGCCCAGTTGCGCGCCACGTTCTCGGTGCGGAACTCGATGCTCCCGGCCTTGAAGGCCTCGAGCGAGACGGTCGCGTCGCGGTAGTACTCGTAGCGCATGAGGTCGAAGTTGGCCGTGCCCTTCATCGTCGGAAGGTCCCGGCCCCAGTAGTCCTCCACCCGGCGGTAGGCGATGGAGCGCCCGGCCTCGAAGCGCTCGATCCGGTAGGGGCCGGAGCCCAGCGGCGGCTCGAGCAGCGGGCGCGCGAAGTCCCGCCCCTCCCACCAGTGCTTCGGCAGCACCGCGAGCTGGCCGAGGATGAGCGACAGCTCCCGGTTCTGGTCCGTGGAGAAGCGGAAGGTCACGCGACGGGGGGACTCCGCCACCACCTCGGACACGTCCGCCCAGTAGGCGCGGTAGAAGGGGCGGCCGTGCTGGCGCAGCGTGTTGAAGGTCCAGACCACGTCCTCCGCCGTGATCGGCCGTCCGTCGTGCCAGCGCGCGCCCTCCCGCAGCTCGAAGGTGACGCCGCGCTTGTCCGCGGGCAGCTCGACCATGCCGGCCAGGTGCCCGTACTCCGCGCTCGGCTCGTCGAGGCTCTGCTTGAGGAGGGTGTCGTAGAGATTGCCGGTGTTCACCGCGGCCGTGCCGCGCAGGATGTAGGGGTTGAAGCTGTCGAAGCTGCCGAGGGCGTAGAGGGTGATCTCGCCGCCCTTGGGCGCGTCCGGGTTCACCCAGGGAAAATGCGTGAACCCCTCGGGCAGCTCCGGGTCCGCCAGCAGCGACAGCGCGTGCACCCGCCGCGGCCCGGCGCCGGAGGGCGCCTGGGCAAGGGCGGGCAGAGCGGGAAGTCCGGCGGCAAGGCCGGTGGCGAGGAGGGTGCGGCGGCGCATGGGGTGGAGAGTGGGGGCTAAACCCTTTTCCCTCAACAGCCCCTCACCCCGCCGCGGGGACGGAAAGCAGCGCGACGCAGGCCGGCAGCAGCGCCGGGTCGCCCACGGCGAGCACGTCCCCGGCCGAATCGAGGGTCAGCGCGCGCCCGGCGTGGTCGGTCACGCGCCCCCCGGCGCCTTCCACCACCGGCACCAGCGCCCCCCAGTCCCAGGGCTTCATCGTGTCCTCGACCACGATGTCGACCAGCCCGAGCGCCACGAGCCCATAGGCGTAGCAGTCGCCGCCCCAGGTCGTGCGCCGCGCCGCCCGCCGCAGCGCCTGGAAGCCGGCGTCCTGGCCGGCGGGGAAGATGTCCGGGCTGGTGCAGGACAGCTCGGCCGCCCCGACCCCCGGGCAGGGCCGGCACCCCACCTGCCCCCCGAGCGGCCCGCGGAAGGCCGTGCGCCGCCCCTCGACGCCGAGCCAGCGCTCGCCCGTCGCCGGCTGGTCGATAAGGCCGAGCACCGGCCGCCCGCGGTGGAACAGGCCGATCAGGGTGCCGAACATCGGCCGGCCCGTGATGAAGGCGCGGGTGCCGTCGATCGGGTCCAGCACCCAGACCCACTCGGCCTCGGGCCGCTCCGCCCCGTACTCCTCCCCGATCACGCCGTGCTCCGGGTGATGGCGGGCGAGGTGGTCCCGGATGGCGCGCTCGGCCGCGCGGTCGGCCTCGGTCACCGGGCTCGCGTCGCCCTTCGCCTCGACCAGCAGGGGGGAACGAAAAAGGGGGCGGATGACCGCCCCCGCCAGGTCCGCCGCGGCCTCGGCCGCGGCGACCATCGCCTCCATCGCCCGGCCGCCCTCAGGGCAGCGGGACGGGGTTCGCCGAGAGGGAGCGGAGGTAGGTGATCACGTCCGCCCGCTGCTGCGCCTGGTTCAGCCCCGCAAAGGCCATCCGCGTGCCGGGAACGGCGGCGGCGGGCTTGTTGAGGAAGGCGTTCAGCGCCTCGTAGTCCCAGGTCTTGTCGTGCAGGCCCTTCATGCCCGCGGAGTAGTTGAAGTCGTCGCGGTGCGCGTGCGGGCCGCCGACCACGCCGTACAGGTTCGGACCCACCGCGTTCCGCCCGCCCTCGTTGAAGCTGTGGCAGGCCGCGCAGACGCGCGTCGCGATGCCACGGCCGTTCTCGAGGCTCGCGTTCGCCAGCAGCGGCGCGATCGGCTCGAGCGCGGGCGCCGCGGCCGGGGCGGCCGCCTCCACGACCTCGCCGGTGGCGATCGCGGGTTTCTCCAGGCGGTGCGGGCTCACGGCCAGTCCGCCGACGAGACCCGCAACCATGAAGGTGATGCCGGCGGTGAGGACCGCCGCAAAGGCCTTGTTCGTTTCGAGGCTCATACGCGCTGCCAAGTCCCGTGCTGTGCCGTATTCTGACGCTCGCCAGCCCGCGCGTTTGCGCGACCCTGCCGTCGCGGCTAGAAGCCGGCGGACCATAATGTTCCCAGGTCTCCACGACAACCCGTGGCCGTCCAGCGGGATGTCCCGGGATTGAAGCAGAGATAGGGTCGCCGCCGCGAAGGGCCAGCCTTGAACCCGATCATTCTGATCCCGGCCCGCATGGCCTCCACCCGCCTGCCGGGCAAGCCGATGGCCGACATCCACCGCCGGCCCATGATCGTGCACGTCCTGGAGGCCGCCCGCGCCGCCGGGATCGGCCCCGTGGCGGTCGCCTGCGACGCCCCCGAGATCGAATCGGCGATCCGCGCGGCCGGCGGCACGGCCGTCCTGGTGGCCGAGGACCTGCCCTCCGGCACCGACCGGATCGAGCGCGCCCTGGCCCTGATCGACCCCGCCGGCGCCCATGACGTGGTGGTGAACCTCCAGGGCGACCTCCCGGCCCTCCCCCCCGCCCTGCTCCGCGCCGTCCTCACCCCGCTCGCCGACCCCGCGGTGGACATCGCGACCCTCGTCGCCCCCGTCGTCAGCGCCGAGGAGGCGGCGGCGCCGAGCGTGGTGAAATGCGCCTGCGCCTTCCCGCCCGGCGGCAGCGTGGCGCCCGCCCTCTACTTCTCCCGGGGCTGCATCCCCTTCGGCGAGGGGCCGCTCTGGCACCATATCGGCCTCTACGCCTTCCGCCGGGCGGCGCTGGCCCGCTTCGTCGCCCTGCCGGCCAGCCCCCTGGAGAACCGCGAGAAGCTGGAGCAACTCCGGGCGCTCGAGGCGGGGATGCGCATCGCGGTCGCCCGGGTGGACCACGCCCCCTTCGGCGTGGACACGCCGGCCGACCTCGCCCGCGCCCGCGCCGTCCTCCACCCCGGGCTGCCGGCGCAGCGCCCCGGCCTGACCGCGTAGCACAGCGACCAACGATAAGCGCCAGAGGGACGATCCTTGACCCAGAGCCCGACCCGAACCATCGCCTTCCAGGGCCTGCCCGGCGCCTACTCGGACCTGGCCTGCCGCGCCGCCTATCCCGGCTGGACCACCCTGCCCTGCCCCTCCTTCGAGGCGGCCATGGCGGCGGTGCGGGAGGGGCGGGCGGAGCTCGCCATGCTGCCCTGCGAGAACTCCCTCGCGGGCCGCGTGCCGGACATCCACCGCCTGCTCCCCGATTCCGGCCTGCATGTGGTGGGCGAGCACTACGAGCGGGTGGAGCACTGCGTCCTCGCCCCCGCCGGCGCCACGCTCGAGACCATCCGCCGCGCCCATTCCCACCCGGTCGCCCTCGGCCAGGTGCTGAACCTCCTGCGCGACAGGGGCTGGCAGGCGGTGATCGAGGCCGACACCGCCGGCGCCGCCCACCTCGTCGCCGAGCGCGGCGGGGTGGAGGACGCGGCCATCGCCTCCTCCCTCGCCGGCGAGATTTACGGGCTGCAGGTGCTCCGCCGGAACGTGGAGGACGAGGCGCACAACACGACGCGCTTCTACGTGATGTCGCGGGAGCCCACTCAACCCCCGGTCGCGGCGCCCGACAGCGTCACCACCTTCGTCTTCCGCGTCCGCTCCGTCCCCGCCGCCCTCTACAAGGCGCTCGGCGGCTTCGCGACCAACGGCGTGAACATGACCAAGCTCGAATCCTACATGCTGGACGGGCGCTTCACCGCCGTGCAGTTCCTCTGCGACGTGGACGGCCACCCCGACCAGCCGCCGCTGCGCCGCGCGCTGGAGGAGCTGCGCTTCTTCTCGCGCGAGGTGCACGTCCTCGGCTGCTACCCCGCCCATCCCTACCGGCACGAGCAGGCCGAGGCCGCGGAGTAGCCAGGCGGCCCCGGGCGGCGATCCCGGCTTTCGCCCCGCCCGGCCATGCCGTAAGCAGTCCCCCAATCAATTCGTCCTGGGAAAGGAACGTCCCCGCATGACCTCCCGCGTGAACCGCCGCGCCCTGCTGACGGCGGCCCCGGCCGCCGCCCTGCCCGTTGCCCTCGCCGCCCCGGCCCTCGCCCAGTCCAACCCCGAGGTGCGCTGGCGCCTCACCTCCTCCTTCCCGCGCAGCACCGACATCCTCTTCGGCACCGCGGAGGCCGTCGCCAAGCGCGTGGGCGAGCTGACCGAGGGCAAGTTCCGCATCACCGCCTTCCCCGGCGGCGAGATCGCCCCGGCCCTCTCGGCGCTCGACGCCGTGCAGTCCGGCAGCATCGAGTGCGCCCACACCGCGTCCTACTACTACATCGGCAAGGACCCGGCCCTGGCCTTCTTCACGGCCGTGCCCTTCGGCCTGAACGCCCGCCAGAACACGGCCTGGCTCCGCTACGGCGGCGGCCAGGAGCTGATGAACGAGATGATGCGCGACTACAACGCGATCGCCTTCCCCTGCGGCGACACGGGCGCGCAGATGGGCGGCTGGTTCCGGCGCGAGATCCGCACCGTCGACGACATCAAGGGCCTGAAGTTCCGCATCACCGGCCTCGCCGGCCAGGTCTTCCAGCGCCTGGGCGCAACCCCCTCCGTCGTGCCCGCCTCCGACATCTACTCCTCGCTCGAGCGCGGCACGATCGACGCGGCGGAGTTCGTCGGCCCGCACGACGACGAGAAGCTCGGCTTCGCCCGCGTGGCGCCGAACTACTACGCCCCGGGCTTCTGGGAGCCGGGCGCGCGGCTGCACTTCATCGCCAACCAGCGCGCCTACGACGCCCTGCCGGCCAACTACAAGGCCGCGATCGCCGTCGCGACCGCCGAGGCCGACGCCGAGATGGTGGCGAAGTACGACGTCGCGAACCCGCTGGCGCTCCGCCGGCTGGTGGCGAGCGGCGCGCAGCTCCGCTTCTGGTCGCGCCCAATCCTGGAGGCCGCCTGGCGCGCCAACAACGAGGTGCTGGACGAGCTTGCCGGCAAGAACGAGCGCTTCAAGAAGATCCTGGAGAGCCACCGCCGCTTCCGCGACGACGTCTACACCTGGCACCGCGTGAGCGAGAATTCATTCGATAACTTCGCCTTCACCGCCTCCCAGACGGTGCGCTGACCCCGCCCAGCGTCTAAGGGAAGGGGGCGGGGCCGAGGGGTCCCGCCCCCTCCTGTTCCGCCCCCTGCCCTGACGGACCCCCATGGACATCGCTGGTTTTCTGTCCGCCCTCCTGATGGGCGCCGTGGAGGGGCTCACCGAGTTCCTGCCCATCTCCTCCACCGGCCACCTGATCCTCCTGCGGGAGCTGATCGGCTTCCAGGGACCGCCCGGCAACGTCTTCGAGATCGCGATCCAGCTCGGCGCCATCCTCGCGGTCGTCGTCGTCTACTGGGACGACCTCTGGCGCATCGCCGGCGGCATGTGGCGCCCGGGGACGGTCGAGCGTTACGCGGCCACGAACATCCTCCTCGCCTTCCTGCCCGCCCTCTTCATCGGCGCGCTCCTACACGGCCCGATCAACCGGCTGCTGTTCAACCCTTGGGTGGTCGCCGTGGCGCTCATCCTGGGCGGCGTCGCCATCATCCTGATCGAGCGCAAGCGCCACACGCCCACGATCACCTCCATCCCCGAGATCGGGCCGGTGGCGGCGCTGCTGATCGGCTTCGGCCAGGTGCTCGCGATGGTCCCCGGCACCAGCCGCTCCGGCGCGACCATCATCGCGGCGCTGCTGCTCGGCGTGGAGCGCCGCGCGGCCGCCGAGTTCTCCTTCCTGCTGGCCATCCCCACCATGCTGGCCGCGACCGTCTACAGCCTCTGGAAGGCCCGGCACGACCTCGACCTCTCCGGCCTCGGGCAGATCGGCGTGGGTTTCGCGGTCGCCTTCGTCGTCGCCCTCGTCGTGGTGCGGACCGTGCTCGCCTCCATCTCCCGCATCGGCTTCACGCCCTTCGGCTGGTACCGGATCGTCCTCGGCGTCGTGATCATCGCTTGGCTCTCCCTGCGCGGGGCTGTGTCCTCCTAGCAAGGCGCCGCGAAAACAGGGGCCGCGGCCGGTCGGGCGCGGCGCGACACCTTCCGGCGGAGACGCCGATCACGTAACGGTGTGCCCCTTCGGCGAGGGGGTGAGCCATGTTCGATCCACGCGAAAGACGGGACCGGCGCCCCAGCCGCAGGGCGCCTTCCGCTTCGCACCGTCTCGCCCCGGGCCTTCTTGCCCTCCTCCTGCTTGGGCTGTCCCTGCCCGCGGCAGCCCAGGGCTGGCCCGCCGAATCCGGCCCAGGCGGCGACAGCCTTCGTTCCAGCCTCCGGCAGTTCGAGCGCCTGGACCCGCCCCCGATCGAGGCCACCGGCCGCCGGGAGCGCGCCGTGCCGGACCTGCCGCCGATGGCCCTGGTGCCGAGCGGCACGGTCGAGGTGGGAATGCCCGTCGTTTCCGGCGCGGCCCTGCCCAGGGCGGACGCGCCGCCGGCCCGCCGGGCCGCGCGCCGTCACCCTACAGGGCGGCGCCCCCTTGCCATGCCGGTCGCGCAGGCCCCGCGGAGCCGCGAGAGGGCGCTTGTCCGCGAGCTCGCCGCGCATGACCACCGAATCCGCGAGCTGGAGCGGCAGATCCGCTACCGCTCACCCCGCTAGGCGGGCCGCCGCGTCAGGCGGCCTGCAGCGCCACCTCGTACTCGGCCTCGGTCTTGGAGCGGACCTCCTCCTCGGTGACGCCGGGCGCGAGCTCGATCAGGCGCATGCGGCCGGCCTCCTTGTCGATCGCCATGACGCAGAGCTCCGTCACGACCATGTCCACGACGCCCTGGCCGGTCAGCGGCAGGTTGCAGGCGCGCAGCAGCTTCGGCTTGCCGCCGGCCGTGTGCTCCATCAGCACCACCACCCGCTTCACCCCGGCCACGAGGTCCATGGCGCCGCCCATGCCCTTCACCATCTTGCCTGGGATCATCCAGTTCGCGAGGTCGCCGTTCTGGGCCACCTGCAGCGCGCCGAGGATGGACAGGTCGATGTGCCCGCCCCGGATCATCGCGAAGCTGTCCGCCGAGGAGAAGAAGCTCGTGGTCGGCAGCTCGGAGACCGTCTGCTTGCCGGCGTTGATGAGGTCCGCGTCCTCCTCCCCCTCGTAGGGGAAGGGGCCGATGCCCAGCATGCCGTTCTCGCTCTGCAGCTGGACGGAGACGCCGTCCGGGATGTGGTTCGCGACCAGGGTCGGGATGCCGATCCCCAGGTTCACGTAGAAGCCGTCCTCCAGCTCGCGCGCGGCGCGGGCGGCCATCTCGTCGCGGGTCCAGGCCATGGGCGGGCGCTCCTCAGCGGGTCGGAAGGGGATCGGTGCCGGCGCCGGCCGGCACGGCGGGCTCGGCGCGCTTGCGGGTCGTGCGCTGCTCGATCCGCTTGGCCGTGCCGGGGGGCACGACGATCATGCGCTTCACGTAGATGCCGGGCGTGTGGATGTGGTCCGGATCCAGCTCGCCCTGCCCGACCATCTCCTCCACCTCGACCACCGTCATCCGGGCGGCCGTGGCCATCATCGGGTTGAAGTTCCGCGCGGTCTTGCGGAAGACGAGGTTGCCCTCGGGGTCCGCCTTCCAGGCGTGGACGATGGCGAGGTCCGCCATGATGCCCCGCTCCATCACGTAGGTGACCCCGTCGAACTCCTGGGTCGGCTTGCCCTCGGCCACGGCCGTGCCGACGCCGGTGCGGGTGAAGAAGGCGGGGATGCCGGCGCCGCCCGCGCGGATGCGCTCGGCCAGCGTTCCCTGCGGGTTGAACTCGATCTCCAGCTCGCCCGCGAGGTACTGCCGGGCGAACTCGGCGTTCTCGCCGACATAGGAGGCGATCATCTTCCGGATCTGCCGGGTCTTGAGCAGGAGCCCAAGGCCCGCGTCGTCCACGCCCGCGTTGTTCGAGACGCAGGTAAGGTTCTTCACGCCGCTGTCGCGGATGGCCTCGATCAACAGGCCCGGGATGCCGCAAAGGCCGAAGCCGCCGGAATGGATGAGCATGCCGTCGTGCAGAACGCCCTCGAGGGCCGCCCGCGCGTCGGGATAGAGTTTCCGGCTCATCAGGCGTCTTCCTCCAGGCGTCGTTGCGCCCGGAACCTAGCCGCCCGGCCGCAGCGGAGAAAGGGGGGCGAGAAAGGTGACGGAGGGGATTGCCTGCCCCGTGGGAGGCGGCTATATCGCGGCACCCCAGGGTGGGGGGCCATAGCTCAGTTGGGAGAGCGCTTGAATGGCATTCAAGAGGTCGTCGGTTCGATTCCGATTGGCTCCACCAGTTTGATGGGGTGACGCGGGGCGCTCGGAAACGGGCGCCCCGCTCCTCGTTTGGGGATTTGCCCAAGTGGAGCGCGGGAGGCCGAGACAAGGGCCAACGCCGCCGCCGCGAAATCCCGACGGTACCCGCCAAGCCGCGACGCGTCGGCGTCAAGATCGAAGAAGGCTGCACCGCACCCTATCACAGGGTCCAGGCGCGCCGCAGTGCCGCTGGCGGGAAGGTCGCTCCCCACGGGCGGCTTACACGCACAAGAGAAGGGCGAAGGCCTGGGCTTCCAGCCGGCGCCGCGCCCTCTCCGCTCCCCTCCTAGTCGACGCCCACGATCCGCCAGGCATAGTCCCGCCCGTCCGGCTCGGTGATCGTCACGTTCTCCCCGGGGCGGCAGGGCACGCTGCCGCGGATCACGGCCTGGATCGGCGCGTCCACCGGGCTGTCGTCGCGCCGGAAGAAGCGAAGCGCCCAGCCGGAATCCTCGTCGTAGATCACGTCGCCGTCCATCAGCCCCTGGTTGGGCCAGAAGCGGCGCGCAGGCCAGGGCTTGGAATCGGCGTACCAAGCCTTCGGGTCCGGGTAGCCCTGGGCGTCCAGCGAGAGACGCACCTCGTAGCGGTACTGGGGGCTTCCCTCCGGCAGGCCCGTCCCGCCGCTCGGCGAAAGGACGACGAGCGGCATTGTAAACCTCCCTGGCCGTGACGGCCGGCTAGATGGCCACGCGTACTCCCAATTCGACCACGCGGTCGCTCGGGATACGGAAAAACTCGGTCGCGGGAACCGAGTTGCGGGACATGATGCCGAAGAGCCACTGTTGCCAACGTGCCATCTTCGGAATGGCCGAGGCCACCACCGTTTCCCGCCCGAGGAAGTAGGAAGCCTGCATGGGGTCGTAGTTCACGCCGACTTCCCGCAGGCTCTCCAACTCCTTGGGGATGTTGGGACTTTCCTGGAAGCCGTAGCACAGCGAGATGCGGTGGATGCCCGGCGCCAGCTCCTCGACGTGGCGGCGGTTTCTCACCTGCGGCACGTCCTCGACCGAGACGGTCACAAAGAGAACCCGCTCGTGCAGGACCTTGTTGTGCTTCAGGTTGTGCAGCAGCGCGCTCGGCACGTAGTCGGCCTGGCTGGTCATGAACACCGCGATTCCCGGCACCCGCGTGGTGCGGGACTGCGGAAGGCGCGCCAGGAAGGACTTCAGCGGCAGGCTGTCCTGGCGGAAGCGGCTGAAGAGGAGGTCGCGCCCGCGATTCCAGGTGACCATCATCACAAAGATGACCCCGCCGAGCACCAGCGGCACCCATCCCCCATCGGGGATCTTGAGCACGTTGGAGAGGAAGAAGGCGAGGTCGAGCAGGAAGAGCGGGGTGAACACCGCGATGACCAGCGGCAGCGCCCAGCCGAAGGTCCGGCGGAACACCAGCCCCGCCAGAATGGAGGTTGCGACGAAGGTTCCCGTCACCGCGAGGCCGTAGGCCGCCGCCAGGCTGTCCGAGTTGCGGAAGGCGACGACGAGCACGATGACGCCGATCAGGAGCGCGAAGTTCACCTGGGGCATGTAGATCTGCCCCTCCTCCGTCTCGCTCGTGTGCCGCACCACGAGGCGCGGCATGAAGCCGAGCTGCACGCATTGCCGCGCGATGGAGTAGGCGCCCGAGATCATCGCCTGGCTCGCGATGATGGTGGCGGCCGTCGCGATGATCACCAGGGGCAGCCGCAGCCACTCCGGCGCGAGCAGGTAGAACGGGTTCTCGAGCGCCGCGCGGTCCTGCAGCAGCAGCGCGCCCTGGCCGAGGTAGTTCAGGGCAAGGGCCGGCAGCACGAAGGCGAGCCAGGCCACCTGGATCGGCCGCCGCCCGAAATGCCCCATGTCGGCGTAGAGCGCCTCCGCCCCCGTCACGGCGAGCACCACCGAACCGAGCGCGATGAAGGCCGCCAGATGGTAGGCGATGCAGAAGTTGACGGCGTAGTGCGGCGAGAGGGCGAGCAGCACCTCCGGCTCCCGCACCACCTCGATCAGCCCGAGCAGGCCGATCATCCCGAACCAGACGACGGTGATGGGCCCGAAGATGGCGCCCATGCTGCCCGTGCCGCGGTACTGGAAGAGGAACAGGGCCAGCAGGACCGCGAGCGAGAGGGGAACCACCGCGCCCTCGAAGGCCGGCGAGATGACCTTCAGTCCCTCCATCGCCGAGAGCACGGAGATCGCCGGGGTGATCGTCCCGTCGCCGAAGAAGAGCGCGGCGCCCGCGATCCCGACGATGGCGATCCACCACCGCCCGTTCGGCGTCTGCGCGGCGCGCTGGGCGAGCGCCATGAGGGCGAGGATGCCCCCCTCCCCCTTGTTGTCCGCGCGGGTGACGAGCCAGACATACTTCACGGTCACGACGATGATCAGCGACCAGATGATGAGGCTCAGGACGCCGAGGATCTCCCAGCGCTCCAGCCCGTCGGAGGAGAAGTGCAGCAGGGCCGCCCGCATGGCGTAGAGCGGGCTCGTGCCGATGTCGCCGTAGACGATCCCGAGAACGCCCAGCAGGGCGGCCGCGGTGATCGGCTGCCGTTGGCCGCGATTGGCCTCTGATGTCACGTCGGTTGCCTGCAATGGTTTGTCAGCGGCGGCATAGGGCCGCCGCCCAGGAGCCTGCAACCCTGGCCCTGCCCCAGGGTTTCAGCCACCCCCGCGGCGCCCGCGCCCCCTTGCCGTCAGTGGCCCCGCAGGATCTGGGAGAGGAAGAGCTTCAGCCGGTCCGTCGAGGGGCGGTTGAACACCTGCTCCGGCGGCCCCTGCTCGACCACCTCGCCCCGGTCCATGAAGACCACGCGGTCGGCCACCTGCTGGGCAAAGCCCATCTCGTGGGTCACCACCACCATGGTCATGCCGTCCTCGGCGAGGCCGACCATGGTGTCCAGCACCTCCTTGATCATCTCGGGGTCGAGCGCCGAGGTCGGCTCGTCGAAGAGCATGATCTTGGGCTTCATGCAGAGGGCGCGCGCGATGGCCACGCGCTGCTGCTGCCCGCCCGAGAGCTGCCCCGGGTACTTCTTCGCCTGCTCCGGGATCTTCACCCGGCGCAGGTACTCCATGGCCAGCTCCTCGGCGTCCTTCTTGGGCATGCGCCGCACCCAGATCGGGGCCAGGGTGCAGTTCTCGAGGATGGTGAGGTGCGGGAAGAGGTTGAAGGACTGGAACACCATCCCGACCTCGCGCCGGATCGCGTCGAGCGAGCGGACGTCGTCGGTCAGTTCCGTGCCGTCGACGAGGATGCGGCCCTCCTGGTGCTGCTCGAGCCGGTTGATGCAGCGGATCATCGTGGACTTGCCCGAGCCCGAGGGCCCGCAGACCACCACCCGCTCCCCGGTCGCGACCTGGAGCGAGATGTCGCGCAGCACGTGCATCGAGCCGTACCACTTGTTGACCTTGTCGAGCTGGATGGCCGGCGGGCCGTCGGCACGGACGGCGGAGGCGATGTGGCCTTCGGCGAGGGCGGCGCTCATGGCGTGGTCCTTCAATCCTGCGGGGGCGGGGTCAGCGGACGCGGTGGCGGTTCAGCTCCGCCTCCAGGTTCTGGCTGTAGCGGGACATGGCGAAGCAGTAGATGAAGTAGACAAGCGAGATGGCGATGTAGACCTCGACCCCGAAGCCCTGCCAGGCGGGCTCCACGATGGCCGTCTTGCCCGCGGTCAGCAGGTCGAAGATGCCGATGATCAGCACCAGCGACGTGTCCTTGAAGAAGCCGATGAAGGTGTTCACCAGCGGCGGGATCACCAGACGCAGCGCCTGGGGCAGGATGATGAAGCCGGTCTTGTGCCAGTAGGAGAGGCCGAGCGCGTCGGCCGCCTCGTACTGGCCCTTGGGCAGCGCCTGCAGCCCGCCGCGGACCACCTCGGCGAGGTAGGCGCCGGCGAAGAGGATCACGGCCACCTGGGCGCGCAGCAGCTTGTCGATGTTGATCCCCTCGGGAAGGAAGAGGGGGAACATGACGCTGGCCATGAAGAGAAGGCTGATGAGCGGCACGCCGCGGATGATCTCGACATAGGCGATGCAGAGCACCCGGATCGCTGGCATCGAGGAACGGCGCCCGAGCGCGACGAGGATGGCCAGCGGGAAGGCGAAGGCGAGGCCGAAGGTCGCGAGGATGAGCGTGATGGGCAGCCCCCCCCAGCGCTCCTGCGGCACGTACTCGAGCCCGAGCACGCCGCCCCACATCAGCACGCCGATCGCGACGAGCGTGACCGCCCAGACGATCGCGAGCTCCCACCGCCAGAAGCGGCGCAGCGCCGAGACGATGAAGAGCGCGGTGAAGAGCACGCAGACGATGGCCGGGCGCCAGTGCTGCTCGAAGGGATAGGTCCCGAAGAGGATGAAGCGGTGCTTCTCCGTGATCACCGCCCAGCAGGCCCCGGGATGGTCGGAACCCTTGAGCGCCCGGCAGGCCTGGGTCTGGTTGTTCGGCACCGACCAGATCGCGTTGACGAAGGCCCAGTCGATGAAGCCGAGCGCCCAGCGGATGATGAAGTAGGCCATCACCAGCGTGACCGCGGTGTTCAGCCAGGAGGAGAAGAGGTTCGCCCGCATCCAGGCGGCCGGCCCGGTGGTCAGCGCCGGCGGCTGGCGCGGCGCCGCCTCCGGCACGCCGGCCACCGAGCTTCCGAGGGAGATGTCGCTCATGCCCGTGCCCTCCTCAGCGCTCGACCAGCGCGATGCGGGAATTGTACCAGTTCATGAAAAGGCTGATCGACAGCGAGATCGTGAGGTAGACGAGCATGATGATGGCGATGCCCTCGATCGCCTGCCCCGTCTGGTTCAGCGTCGTGTTGGCGATGCTCACGATGTCCTGGTAGCCGATCGCGACCGCGAGCGAGGAGTTCTTCGTCAGGTTCAGGAACTGGCTCGTCATCGGCGGCACGATCACGCGCAGCGCCTGGGGCAGGACGATCTGGCGCAGCACCACGCCGGGCCGGAGGCCGAGCGCCTGCGCCGCCTCCCACTGCCCCTGGGCCACGGCCAAGATGCCGGCGCGCACGATCTCGGCGATGAAGCCGGCGGTGTAGGTGGTCAGGCCGACGAGGAGCGCGAAGTATTCCGGGCTGACGCTCATGCCGCCCTGGAAGTTGAAGCCGCGCAGCGCCGGCCACTCGATGCCCACGGGCGCGCCGCCCAGCCACCAGGCCAGGGCCGGCAGGCCGATCAGGAAGCCGATCGCCGCCGGCCAGATCGGGCGCGGCTGGCCGTCCTGCATCTGGCGGCGCCGCATCGCCTTCGCGAAAAGATAGAGGCCGCAGCAGCCCACGACGAAGGCCATCAGCCCCCAGCTATGCCCGACCTCCCAGTCGAGGAAGGGCAGCTTGAGCCCGCGGTTGGAGAGGAACACGCCCGTCACCGGGTTCAGCGCCTGGCGCGGCCCGGGCAGGCCCTGCAGCAGGGTGTACCAGAACAGGAGCTGCAGCAGCAGCGGGATGTCGCGGATCACCTCGACGTAGACGGCCGCGACCTTCGCCAGCAGCCAGTTCTTCGAGAGCCGCGCGATGCCGACGAGGGTGCCGAGGATGGTGGCCAGGATGATCCCGACCACGGCCACCTTCAGCGTGTTCAGCACGCCCACCGTGAGGGCGCGGAAATAGGTGCTGGCGGGGGTGTACTCGATCAGCGCCTCGCCGATCGGCAGCCCGGCCTCGCGGTTGAGGAAGCCGAAGCCCGTCGCGATCCGCCGCACCTCCAGGTTGTGCTGCGTGTTCCGCACCAGCCACCAGACGACCGCGATCACGATGCCGAC
The DNA here is from genome assembly GCF_006438825.1 of Muricoccus nepalensis. Lineage (GTDB taxonomy): Bacteria > Pseudomonadota > Alphaproteobacteria > Acetobacterales > Acetobacteraceae > Roseomonas > Roseomonas nepalensis. The sequence continues at coordinate 40,155 of NZ_RCZP01000030.1, read as the reverse complement.
GATGAGCACCTGCCAGAAGATGGCGCGCACCCGTTCGTCCGCCCAGGACAGGCGCAGCGGTTTCTTCGGGGGGGCGCGGAACTGCCGCGGGTCGGTGGCGCTCTGCGACATCCAGGGGCCTCGTCTGCTCTAAGGTAGCGCGCAGGGGGTCCGGGAGGCGCCCCCGGCAGGGGCGCCTCCCGGCGTCGGGATCAGCGGAAGGGCATCGCGTATTGCTGGCCGCCCGGCGTGGTCCAGAGGGCGTTCGGGCCGCGCTGGATGCCGATCGGCTGCAGGTGGCGGGCGAAGATCTCGCCGTAGTTCCCCGTCGCCTTGATGACGTTCACCACCCAGTCGTTCGACACGCCGAGCATCTGCCCGAGCCCGCCGTTCTTGCCGAGCATGCGCTGCACCTCCGGCCGGGTGTCGCTGGCCGCCATCTGCGCGACGTTGGCCTGGTTGACGCCCAGCTCCTCCGCCGCGACGAGCGCGTAGTGGGTCCAGCGCACGAGGTCGACGAGGCGCTGGTCGCCGTGGCGGATCAGCGGGCCGAGCGGCTCCTTGGAGATCACGTCGGGCAGGATGAGGTGCTCGGCGGGGTTCGGCTGGCTGGCGCGCGTAGCGGCCAGGCCGGAGACGTCCGTCGTAAAGGCGTCGCAGCGGTTCGAGGCGTAGGCGCTGACGAGCTCCTCGAGGCGCTCGATCACGACGGGGGTGAACTGGACGTTGTTCGCCCGCGCCCAGTCCGTCAGGTTCTGCTCGGTGGTCGTGCCGGGCTGGACGCAGATGGTCGCGCCGCTCAGCTCCTTCGCCGTCTTCACGCCGGCCGAGGCCTTCACCATGAAGCCCTGCCCATCGAAGAAGTTCACCGCGGCGAAGTCGAGCCCCAGGCTCGTATCGCGCGAGAGCGTCCACGTGGTGTTGCGCGCGAGGATGTCCACCTCGCCCGACTGCAGCGCCGTGAAGCGGCTCTGCGCGGTGGTGGGGACGTAGCGGACCTTGTTCGGGTCGTTGAAGATCGCCGCGGCAAGGGCGCGGCAGTACTCGACGTCGAAGCCGCGCCACACGCCCTGGCTGTCCGGCTGGGCGAAGCCCGCCAGGCCGGTGTTGGTGCCGCAGACAAGCGTGCCGCGCGCCTTGATCGCGTCCAGGATCGACGCACCGGCGGGAGCCGGGGCGGGCGCCTGGGCCGCGGCCGGCAGGACGCCGAGGGCCGTCATCGCGACGGCACCGAGAACCCCGATCGTTGCGCGCCGCAAGGGCTGCAAAGTCATCTCTATCTCCCTGAAGCTCATGGGGCCAGCCCTGGCGGCATGCTGCGCCAGGGATGTGCCTCGATCAACGCGGGATTGCGCGGACCGCGGAGCACGCCCTTAGCGTCCCGCCGGGCGCACGGCAAATCCCGCCCCCCGGGGTTCCATCCGGGGGCGGCGGACGCCACCATGGCGGCATCGGGGATCGGATCGGCCATGGAGGGCGCGACGCAAGCCCTGTGCCGCCTGCCGGAAGGAGGCCGTCCTGCTGCATCTCGACCACGCCCGCGTCGAAGCCCTGCTGCCCTGGGCAGCCCTGGTCGATGCCCTCGGCGCCATGTTCCAGACCGGCTGCGAGGCGCCGCTGCGCCACGCGCACGCCTGGGCGGAAGGAGCCGAGCGCAACACGCTCTTGCTGATGCCGGCCTGGCAGGCCGGCCGCTACAGCGGGGTGAAGATCGTGCACGTCGCGCCCGGCCACGCCCCCGCCGTCCACGCGGCCTACCTTCTCTCCGACGCCGCGACCGGGGCGCCGCTCGCCCTGCTCGACGGCGGCGCGCTGACCGACCGGCGCACCGCCGCGGCCAGCGTCCTCGCGGCCCGGCACCTCGCCCGGCCTGACAGCCGCCGCCTGCTGCTGCTCGGCAGCGGCAAGGTGGCCCACGCGCTGGGCTCGGCCTATCCCTCCGCCTTCCCGATCGAGCGCATTGCCATCTGGTCGCGCGACCCGGCCCGGGCCGCGCGCCTGGCCGCTCGCCTTCGCGCCGAAGGGCACCCGGCCGAGGCGACCACCGACCCGGACCCCGCCGGGGCTGACATCGTCTCGGCGGCCACCCTTTCGCGGGAGCCGCTCCTGCGCGGGGAGGCCGTCCGGCCCGGCACGCACGTGGACCTCGTCGGCGCCTTCCGCGCGGACATGCGGGAGTCCGACGCCGCCCTCCTGGCCCGCGCCACCCTCGTCGTCGACACCCGCGCGGGCGCCCTGGCCGAGGCCGGCGACGTCGTCCAGGCCATCGCCGAGGGCGCCTTCGGTCCCGGCCACGTCGCGGCGGAGATGAGCGACCTCCTCCGCGGCGGGCACCCGGGCCGGCGGGACGCGGCCGAGGTGACCGTGTTCAAGTCGGTCGGCTGGGCCGGGGAGGACCTCGCCGCCGCCATCCTCGCCTACGAGGGCGCGCGCGCCGGCGAGGGCCGGGAATAGCCGCTCAGCCCGGCGGCAGGAGGATGGCCACCCCCTCCCCCGCCGCCTCGATCCCGACCCCGAGATCCTCGAGCGACCTCCGCGCGGCCGGCGGCAGCGGCCAGCCCAGGACCAGCCGCAGCCCCTCCAGCCGCAGCGGCGGCAGCGGCCCGGCCGGCAGGTCCCGGGCCCCCGAGGCCGCGAGGATGAGCGCCCCCTCGAGCGTGGGCGTGCGCCGCTGGACCGCCTTCGCGGCGTCCGCCACCTCCAGCTCCAGCGGGCCGCCCGCCGCGAGCGCGAGGAGCGGCATCAGCTCCCGCAGCAGCCGCCCCGCCAGCACGCCCTTCACGCCCTCCTCCCGCCCGAGGGAGAGGAAGCCGCGCACGAGGTTGTCATAGGCCACCGCGGCGTCCCGCGCGCGCGCGACCTGCTTCGTCACCCTCTCCCCCTCCGGCAACTGCGGGACGGCGGTCTCGAGGTTGGCGTTCATCACCATCGAGAGGTTGTTCACCGCGTGGCGCACCGGGCGCAGCAGCAGCGCCATGGCCTGCTCGCCCGCGGGCAGGCTCTCCGGCCCCGTATGGTTCGCCGGCATCAGGGCGCGCACCGGGGGGGCTGGGGGTGATCGGTCATGATCGGGGCAGTCCTTCCAGGATGTCGTGAAACAGGCGTGCGGGAAGCGTGCCGCCGCGGACGTCGTCCATCGGCGTCGCGTCGTCGTTGCCGAGCCAGATGCCGATGACCGTGCCGCCCGAGAAGCCGACGAACCAGGCGTCGCGGAAGTCCTGGGTCGTACCGGTCTTCCCGGCGGCCGGGCGCCCGGCCACCGCCGCCGCCCGGCCCGAGCCGCGGGAGACCACCGCCTCCAGCATGCGGCGGATCGCGGCGGCGTCCTCGGGCTGCACCGCGCGTGCGGGGGCGGCCAGCCCGGCCGGGACGGGCCGCCCGTCGGCGCGGGCGGCGGCGATGCCGTGCGGCACCACGCGCATCCCCCCGTTGGCGAAGGTCGCGAAGGCCGCGGTCAGCTCCAGCAGGCTCGCCTCGCCGGTGCCGAGCGCGATGGTCGCGTCGTTCGGGAAGGGACCCGCCAGCCCCAGCCGCCGCGCCACGGCCGCCGCCTCCCGCGCGCCGCCCGCGCGGGCGAGGACCCGCACCGCCGCGGTGTTGACGCTGTGGGCGAGGGCGTCCTCCAGCGGCAGGTCGCCGCGCGCCCGCCAGGCGCCGTTGCCCGGCGACCAGCGCCCGAGGGTGAGCGGCAGGTCGGAGACGGTCGAGTCGGGCGCCAGCCCGTGCTCGAGCGCGGCGAGGTAGACGAAGGGCTTGAACACCGAGCCCGGCTGGCGCCGCGCCGAGACCGCCCGGTTGAACGGTCCGCGCCGGTAGTCCCGCCCGCCCGCCATGGCGCGCACCGCCCCCGTCGCGGCGTCGAGCACCACCACCGCCCCCTGCCCCACCTCGGCCGCCGCCCCGGGCCCGGCGAGCAGGGCCTCGAGCCGCGCCTCGACGAGGGCCTGCGCGCGCAGGTCGAGCGTCGTGCGCAGCGTCAGGTCGGCGGAGCCGGGGAAGCGGCTGGCCAGGTCCTCGTTCACCCAGTCCGCGAACCAGCCGGAATCGCGGGACGGGCGCGGCGGGAAGGCGATCCGCTCCGCCTCGGCCGCCGCCTGGGCCGCGGTCAGCGTCCCCGTCGCGGCCATGGCGCGCAGGACCTCCGCCCCGCGCTCGGCCGCCCCCCGGGGGTTGGCGCGGGGGTTGAGGCGCGAGGGCGCGCGGGGCAGCCCGGCCAGCACCGCCGACTGCCAGACCGAAAGCCGCCGCGCCGGCACCCCGAAGTAGAGCCGCGCCGCCGCGTCCACGCCGTAGGCGCCGCCGCCGAGATAGACCCGGTTGAGGTAGATCTCGAGAAGCTGGTCCTTGGTGAAGCGCCCCTCGAGCCAGAGCGCCAGCATCGCCTCCTGCACCTTTCGCCGGAGCGACCGCTCGGGCGTGAGGAAGAGGTTCTTGGCCAGCTGCTGCGTCAGGGTGGAGCCGCCCTGCGCGACGCGGCCGGTGGTCAGGTTCACCCAGGCCGCGCGCAGCAGCCCCAGGGGGTCGAGGCCGAAATGGGAGCGGAAGCGCCGGTCCTCGATGGCGAGGAGGGCGGTCGGCAGGTGGACCGGCAGGTCGCGCAGCCGCACCGTCTCCCCGTAGAGGTCGCCGCTGGTGGACAGGAGGCGCCCGTCGGCCGATTCGAGCGTCACGGAGGGGCGGCGCGTCGTCTCCAGCGCCGCCTCGGGCCGCGGCAGGTCCCAGGCGAAGACGAGCAGCACGATCCCGAGCGCCAGCCCGCCCCAGACCGTCAGCATCAGCGCCCAGGCGGCGATCCGGCGCGCCAGGCGGCGCCTCTCCCGCACCGCCGGCGGCGTGGAGGAAGGGTGGGAGCGCGGGCCGGGGCCGCTCGCCGGGGTCCCCGCGCGCTTCGTGGCGCCGGCGCGCGGAATCGTTGCGATCGGGGCCCTCGGCATGCCAGAGGACCTTAGCACGTTGGCCTGGTTCCGTGATCCCCGCGGCCAGCGCGGGCGGAACCTCGGCACGCAGGAACCAGGATGCGCGGCACGGCCATGCAACGCCTCGCCGGGGGGATCGGGTGCAGCCTCGCGCTCGCCCTCCTCCTCGCCACCCGCCCGGCCGGGGCCGCGCCGGATGGAGCCTCACCGGTGGCGGCGATGTGCCGGATGGAGTGCGGGGCGCAGTTCCCGGAGGACGCGCAAAACCCCCTCAGCGTGCAGACCTGCCTCGTCCGCTGCGCCGCGCGCGCGGCGGCGATGGGCAGCGCGAACGTGACCGCCGCCACGGTCATGCCCCAGCCCCGGACCCCCTGGACGGTTCCGCCGGCCGCGGGCCGCACGCCGGCGGCGGTCCCCGCCTCGGCCGCGACGCCGCCGCGCGCCGCCCCGCCCCGGGCGCGGGAGGCCGCGCCGGCCCGGCGCGCGACGGCTCCGGACGCGCCGCCGCGGCCCGGCATCCTGCCCGGCCCGGCAGAGGCCGGCGGCGGCCCCTTCGGCGCCATCCACCTCGCCCCCGCGCCGTCGCCCCGCTACGGGCTGGTGGTGGGCGCGGCCGACCGGGTCTCCGCGCACCGCGCGGCCGAGACGGCCTGCATCGGCGAGGCCGGCGCCACCTGCCGCCCGGCCGGCGACTTCACCGACCGCTGCGCCACGGTCGCCCACGCCCTCCGCCCGAGAGGCGCCCTGGTGACGACGGAGCACGCGAGCATGTTCACCGTCGTCGGCGCCGCGATCGGCACGGGGCCGACGCGCGAGGACGCCGAGCGCCAGGCCGCCGCCACCTGCGCCGGGATCGGGCGCGGCGGCCGCTGCCGCATCACGGAGACGCGCTGCGCGGGCTGAGCGGGCGGGATTCACCCCGCCGCCGCCCCGCCCTAGCCTGCCGCCGGCGCCGCCACGCGGTGCCCGCCGACAGGAGTCCCGCCCCGCGATGACCGACCCGAACGCCGTCCGCCGATCCGCCCTCGACTGGATCGAGGCGAACGAGCCGCGCCTCTCCGCCTTCTGCGCCCGGATCTGGGACTTCGCGGAGCCGGCCTGGCGCGAGTACCGCTCCCTCCAGGCCTATGCCGAGATCCTGCGCGCGGAGGGCTTCGCCGTGGAGGAGGGCTCCGGCGGGATGCCCACCGCCTTCGCCGCGCGCTGGGGCGAGGGCGGGCCGGTGCTGGCCGGCTTCGCCGAGTACGACGCCGTTCCCGGCAACTCCCAGCAGGTGGTGCCCCATCCCGCCCCGCGCGCCGGCCTGCACCCCTACGCCGCCGGCCACACCGACCCGCACTCGATGCTCGGCACCGCGGCCCTGGCCGCCATGCTCGGCACCAAGGCAGCGTTCGAGCAGCACGGCGTCCGCGCCACGCTGACGCTCTTCGGCGAGCCCGCGGAGAAGGTCTGCGGCTCCAAGCCCATCCACGCCGCCAAGGGCTACTACGACGGGCTGGACGCCGCCGTGGTCTGGCATCCCTGGCCCAGCAACACGGTCACCGGCGACATCCACTTCGGCGCCTACTGGAGCGCCGTGATCACCTTCGAGGCGGAGAACCCGGAAGGCTGGGTCGATCCCTCCCTCATGCCCACCCAGGCCGCGCACGCCGTGGCGCGCTCCCCCGGCGCGCTTGACGCGATGTGCCTGATGTACACGACGACGAAGTACACGAAGGAGGCGATGTTCCCGCACAGCGGCTCCTGGACGCTCAACGAGTTCGTCCTCGGCGACGGGGGCGCCACCTCGGACAACCTCGCGCCGCGCTTCAGCCAGATCCAGTACTCCTGGCGCTCCTCCTCGCTGGCCATCCAGGAACAGATCTGGCGCGTGCTGACCAACAACGCGCGCTCGGCGGCCCTGGCGACGGGGTGCCGCGCGCATGTCCGCTGGGTCACCAAGACCCGCGTCGGCCTGCCGAACCACGCGCTGACGGCGCTCACCTGGGCCAACCTCCAGGCCGTCGGCGCGCCCCGCTACGGCGAGGACGCCCTCGGCTTCGCGCGCGAGATCCAGCGCAACCTCGGCCTCGAGCCGATGGAGAACCCCTTCATCCCCGGCGTCACCACCCTCACCACCCCCGCCGACAACGACGCCAGGCTGCGCCGCACCCTCGCGGGCTGGCAGACGCATCTCAGCGCCGACGACTACGTCGAGTATTCCTGGCACTGCCCCACGGTGCGGCTGCTGGCCGCGCGCCCCCGGCTGCGGCCGCCCAGCGCGGGCTACGCCTACCCGAACTGGCCCTATCTCGCGCTCGGCGGCCTGCCGGCGGCGGTGGACCCCGGCCTGTTCGTCGCGGCGAAGACGATGGCGCTCACCATGGTGGACCTCGCCACCCGGCCCGGCACGCTGGAGGCCGCCCAGGCCGAGTTCCGCGAGCGCACGGGCGGCGGCGTCGGCGGCACCGAATGGGTCGGGCCGCTGCTGCCGCCCGACTTCGACCCGCCCGTGGACCTGCGCTGGCCCGAATACGTCACCACGCCGCGCGGCGAGGAGTGGACCTTCCCCACCCCCCGCCACGGCACGGGCGCCGGCGAACCGCTCTGACGGACCGGGCGCGCGGGCTCACGCGAGCGTCGTCAGGTCCTGGAACCAGTGCTGCGCCTGCACATAGTCCCGCACGTTGCGGCCGAGCACGTGCGGGTTCGTGTCGTGCACCACGAAGACGAGCAGCGCCTGGTCCACCACGCGCTCGTGCACCCGCGCCATCAGCCGGTCCTGCTCGGCCGGGTCGAAGGACTGCATGGCCCGGTCGATGAAGCCGTCCGTCTCCGCGTCGCTGTAGTGCGACCAGTTCACCCCGACGGGCGCCACCTGCTTCGAGTGGAAGAAGCGCACCAGCGCGTAGAGCGGATCGGAGGTGACGTAGGCGACGTTGTTCGCGGTGATCCCACGCATGGATTCGTGCGCCGCCCCGTTCCGCCAGGCCGTGTAGAGCACCTCCAGCTCCACCGGCTGGAACTCCACCTCGATGCCGACCTCCTTCCAGGACTGCTGGATGAACTCGTTCATCGGCATGGACAGCATCTGCCCGGAACCGCCGGTCGCGATCAGGAACCTTGTCTTAAGGGGGTTGCGCGGCGAGAAGCCCGCCGCCTGCACCAGCCGCCGCGCCTCGTCAGGGTCGTGGCGCACCTTGAAGGAGGGGTTGCCGTACCAGGGCGAGGCCGGGTCCACCACGCCCGTCGCCGGCTTCGCGAGCCCGCCGAGCAGGGCCACGATGTCGTCCCGGTTGATGGCGAGGTTCGCCGCCTGCCGCAGCCGCAGGTCGCGCCAGGGCGATCCCTCCAGCATCGAGAGATGGTAGTTCCAGACATGCGGGGTGACGTTCTCCACCACGCGGTTCCCGGCGGCCTTGAGCTGCGGCACCATGTCGAGCGCGGGTGTCTCGATCAGGTCCACCTGCCCCGAGAGCAGCGCGTTGCTGCGCGTGACGGCGTCGGGCGCGCAGACGAGCACCAGGCGGTCCACCTTCGGCACCCGCGCCGGGTTCCAGTAGCCGGCGTTCCGCACCAGCTCCGCCCTCTCCCGCGGGACGAGCCGCGCGAGCTTGAAGGGACCGGTGCCCGACGGCTCGGCCGCGAAGCGGTCCCAGGAGCGACCGAGCTTCTCGAACTGCGCCGGCGAGGAGATGAGGAACCAGAGGAGCTGGTAGGGGAAGAGGCTGTCCACGGTCTTGGTGGTCAGCTCCACCGTCATCGCGTCGAGCTTCCGCCAGGCGGCCAGCGAGGGCAGCCGCGGCCGCACCTGCGCCGCTTGGCGCTGGTCGAACTGCGGCGCCTGGGGGTTCATGACCTTCTCGAGGTTCCAGACCACCGCCTCGGCGTCGAAGGCCGATCCGTCGTGGAAGGCCACGCCAGGCCGCAGCTTGAGCGTCCAGCGGCGACGGTCCGCCGGGTCGGCCTCCCAGGAGGTCGCCAGCCCCGGCACCAGCTTCCCCGGCCGGTCGGCGACGTCCATCTCCCAGGCGACGAGCGGGTCGTAGATCGTGTGCCCCGTGAACTGGTAGGCCCCCGCGCCTCGGTCGGGCTGCCCCGCCGTGAGCGGGATGTCGGCCATCGAGATGCCGTAGCGCAGCACCCGTTCCGCCTGCGCGCTCGCTCTGGGAACCATCAGGCCGGAGGGAAGGGTGGCGAGGCCGGTGGCGCCCAGCAGGGCGCGGCGCGACAGGGTCATGCGGGTGGCTCCGTGGGTGGAGCCACCCGCCTAGCAACGCCTGTGCCGGAACGACCCTATCCCCGAACGTCCATGGCTGAGCGCAGCCCGTCGCTCACCATGTTGAAGCACATGCTCGTCAGGAAGATGCAGACGCCGGGCAGCATGGCGATCAGCGGCTGGCTGTAGATCGCGGTGCGCAGCGTGTTCAGCATCAGCCCCCATTCCGGCTCCGGCGGCTTGGTGCCGAGACCGAGGAAGGACAGGCCGGAGGCGAGGATCATCGACACGCTGATCAGGCTCGTCGCGTAGACGAAGATCGGCCCGAGCACGTTGGGCAGCACGTGCGCGCGCACGATGGTGAAGGCCCCCGCCCCGCTCGCCCGGGCGGATTCCACGTAGTCGAGGTTGCGGACCGAGGTCGTCGTGCTCTCGGCCACGCGGATGATCTGCGGGATGAAGACGAGGGTGAGCGACAGCATGGCGTTCGAGATGCCCGGCCCGAGCGCCCCGGAGATGGCGACCGCCAGCAGCACGGAGGGAAAGGCGTAGAACACGTCCGTCGTCCGCATGATCAGCATGTTCACCCAGCCCCCCGCGAAGCCCGCGACGACGCCCAGCGTGCCCCCGATGACGAAGGCGATCAGCACCGGCGTGATGCCGAGGAACCAGGACAGACGGCCGCCGTAGAGCAGCCGCGTCAGCATGTCCCGCCCGAGCTCGTCCGTGCCGAGCGGGTAGCGCCAGTCCTGGAAGCCGATCGGCCGCAGGCGGCGGATCATGCTCGTCTGGTAGGGGTCGTGCGGCGCGATCCAGGGCGCGAACAGGATGGCCAACGCCATCAGCAGCAGCACGAAGCCGAAGAACAGCGTCACCGGATCACGCGAGAGCCGGCGCCCCACCCCTTGCCAGTAGCCCCGTCCCTTGACGGGCGCCGCCTCCGGCAGGGCGAGGACGGCCGGCGTGGCGGTGGTCGTGCTCATGCGCGGCGGATCCGGGGGTCGAGGGCGGTCTGGACGAGGTCGACCACGAGGTTGAGCGCGACGAAGAAGATGGCCAGCACGAGGATGGTTCCCTGCAGCACCGGCAGGTCCCGCTGGAAGATGGCGCTGTTCAGCAGGAAGCCCGTCCCTGGCCAGGAGAACACCGTCTCCACGAGGATAGACCCGCCCATGAGGTAGCCGAGCTGCAGGCCCATCACCGCCAGCACCGACGGCGCCGCGTTCTTCACCACGTGCAGGGCAATCCCGCCCCGCCGCAGCCCCTTGCCGCGCAGCGTCGTCACGAAGTCCTGGTTCAGCAGCTCCATCACCACCCCGCGCACCGTGCGCGTGACGATGCCCATGGGAATGACCGAGAGCGTGACCGCCGGCAGCACGAGGAACTTCGCGTGCTCCCAGTCCCAGGCCCAGGCGCCGGAGCCGCCCGGCCCCGCCCCCATGGCCGGCAGCCAGTTCAGCGTCACGCTGAACAGCACCACCATGACCATGCCCAGCCAGTAGTGCGGCACCGAGACGCCCGCCGCGGCCAGGCCCACCGCCGCCTTGTCCAGCAGGCTGCCCCGGAACACCGCGGCGACGGTGCCCAGCAGCGTGCCCATCACGAAGCCGATCCCCGCCGCCACGAGGGCGAGGGTGAGCGTGTTCCCCACGGCCGAGGCAAGGTCCGCCGTCACCGGCCGCCCCGTGGCCAGGGACCGACCGAGGTCGCCCTGCACCACCCGCATCAGCCAGAGCCCGAACTGCACGGGCAGGGGCTTGTCCAGCCCGTAGTCGCGGCGCACCTGCTCGACCACCTCCTGCGGCGCGTCGGCGGGCACGATGGCGTTGATGGGATCCCCCGGCGCGATCTGCACCAGCATGAAGCAGACCAGCCCGACCGAGAGCGCGATGGGAATGGCGTAGAGGACGCGGCGGACAAGGTAGAGAAGCACGGTTCCCTCCGGCTCAGGCGGCGTGCCGCACGCGCACGCAGCGCGCGGCATGGCCGGGGACAGGGCTGCGGAACTCGGGCACCGCCGGCAGGCAGGCCTCCTCCACCTGGGCGCAGCGCGGCGCGAAGGCGCAGCCCTTCGGCACGCGCTCGAGGTTCGGCGGCGCGCCCGGGATCGTCGTCAGCCGCTCCCCCCGCATGCCTGAGTGCACGGTCGCGCCGAGCAGCCCCTGCGCGTAGGGGTGCAGCGGCCCGCGCATCAACCCGCGCACCGGCCCCTCCTCGATGAACCGGCCGGCGTACATCACGGCCACCCGGTCCGCGATCTCCCCGGCCACGCCGAGGTCGTGCGTCACGAAGATCACGCCCATGCCCATCTCCTGCTGCAGGCGGCGCAACAGGAGCAGGATCTGGATCTGCACGGTCGCGTCCAGCGCCGTCGTCGGCTCGTCCGCCAGCAGCAGCTTCGGCCGGCAGGAGAGGGCGATCGCGATCATCGCGCGCTGCCGCAGCCCGCCCGACAGCTCGTGCGGGTAGGCGTCCAGCCGCCGCTTGGCGGAGGGGATCTGCACCAGCTCCAGCAGCTCCAGCGCCCGCGCGTCGGCGCTCGCCCGGCTCAGTCCCTCGTGCCGGATGACCGTCTCGGCGATCTGGCGCCCGATGGTGAAGACCGGGTCCAGCGCCGTCATCGGCTCCTGGAAGATCATCGAGACGGTGCTGCCGCGGATATCCGCCATCCGCCGCTCGGAGGCCGCGACGATGTCGTGCCCGCCCACCACCACCGTGCCCGAGAGCTTCGTGCGCCGCGGCGGGTTCAGCCCCATCAGCGCCCGTAGCGTGACCGACTTGCCCGAGCCGCTCTCGCCGAGGATGCAGAGGGACTCCCGCTCCGCCAGGTCGAAGGAAACCCCGTTCACCGCGTGCACCGTGGCGTCGCGCGTGACGAAGCGCACCTCCAGGTCGCGCACCCGGACCAGCGGCGCGCTCATGCGGCGATCCCCCGCGCCACGCTGCCCGGCGCCCGACTGTGCCCGCTCCCCGGCACCACCATCAGGCACGCCGCCTGCTGCCCCGCCGGCGCCGGGTGCAGCACCGGCACCGTGGTGGAACAGACCGGCTCGGCAAAGCCGCAGCGCGTGTGGAAGCGGCAGCCCGGCGGCGGGTTGATCGGGTTCGGCGGGTCCCCTACGAGCGGCGGCTCCGTGCGCCGAAGGTCCGGGTCCATGGAGGGCCGGCTGGCCAGCAGCGCCGCCGTGTAGGGATGCGCGGCCGAGGCGTAGATCGCCTCCACCGGCCCTACCTCCGCCACGCGCCCGAGATACATGACCAGCACGCGGTCCGACATGTACTGCACCACGTTCAGGTCGTGCGAGATGAAGACGTAGGTGAGCCCGAACTGCCCCTTCAGGTCCTGCAGCAGGTTCAGCACCTGCGCCTCCACGGACTTGTCGAGGGCCGAGACCGGCTCGTCCAGCAGCACCAGCCGCGGCCGGAGCGCGAGGGCGCGGGCGATGTTGATGCGCTGCCGCTGCCCGCCCGACAGCTCGTGCGGGTAGCGCCGCGCGAACTGGTCGGGGTTCAGCCCCACCGCCGCCAGCAGGTCCCGCGCCCGCGCCCGGGAATCCCCGCGCGACAACCCGTGCACCTGCGGCGCGAAGGCGATGGACTCCTCGATCGTCAGCCGCGGGTTCAACGAGGCGTAGCTGTCCTGGAACACCATCTGCACCTGGCGGCGGTACTCCTTCAGCGGCATCTCCCGGCTGCCCACCTGCCGCCCGTCGAAGACCACCTCGCCCGAGGTCGGCGCCATCAGCGCCATGATCAGGCGGGACGTCGTGGACTTGCCGCAGCCGGACTCCCCGACGATGCCGAGCGTCTCGCCCTTCATCACCTCGAAGTCGAGCTCGTCCACCGCCCGCACCACGCCCGCCCCGCGCCCGAGGAAGCCGGTCTTGAGGGGAAAGTGCTTCGTCAGCCCGCGCACCGTCAGCAGCGGCTGCGCGGGCCCGCCCACATCCGGCAGGGACAGCAGGGAGGTCTGATCCGTCATGCCCCGCCCCTCATGCCATCGACACCGTGCCGAGGTCCTGGAACCAGTTCCGCGCCTGGACGAAGCCCCGCACCTTCGGCGACATCGCCCGCGCGTTCAGGTCGTGGGCCACGAAGAGGAACATCGCCTCGTCCACGATCCGCTGGTGCCCGCGCGCCATCAGCGCGTCCTGCGCGGCCGGGTCGAAGGTCTCGCGCAGGCCCTTGCAGACCGCGTCCAGCTCGGCGTCCCGGGTGTGGCCCCAGTTGGTGCCGCGCGGCGCGACGAGCGCGGAATCGACGTGCCGGATGAGGGCCGTGAAGGGGTCCTGGCTGAAGTAGGAGTAGTTCAGCGCGTGCACCCCGCGGGAGAGCGGGTCGCGCGAGCCCGCCCGCCAGGCGTTCAGCAGGGCGTTCCATTCCATCACCTCGAACTCGACGGCGATCCCCACCTCGCGCAGGTTCTCCTGGATGGCCTCGTTCATCGGCAGCGGCTGCATCATGCCGGAGCCGGAGCCGGGAATCATCACCTTCGTGCGGGCGGGATTGCGCGGCCCGAAGCCCGCCTCGGCCAGCAGCTTCCGCGCCTCCGCCGGGTCGTGCCGGATGCGGAAGGAGGGGTTGCCGAACCAGGGCGAGCTCGGCGTCAGCAGCCCCACGCCCGGCAGCATCTGGCCGTCCATCATCCCCGCGATGCCGTCCCGGTCCACCGCCAGGTTCGCCGCCCGCCGCACCCGGACATCCCGCCAGATCGAGCCCGGCGCGGTGAGGTCCAGGTGCCAGACCCAGTTGTGCGGGTACTCGTTCGTCACGATGCGGAACCCCGCGCCCCGCAGGCTGGCGGTCACGTCCGGCGCCGGCGCCTCGATCCAGTCCACCTGGCCGGAGCGCAGCGCGGCGGCCCGCGTGTTCGCCTCCGGCAGGGGCAGCAGCACCAGCCGCTCCAGCCTCGGCTTCCGCGCCGGGTTCCAGTAGTCGGGGTTCGCCACCATCACGCCCCGCTCGCGCTGGCTGTACTCCACCATGCGGAACGGCCCGGTGCCCGAGGGCGCGGCGAGGAAGGCATCCCAGGATCGCCCGACCTTCTCCCACTGCGCCGGAGAGGACATGACGATCCAGGCCAGGCCGTAGGGCAGCAGCGCGTCCACCTCGGTGGTGCGGATCTCGAGCGTGCGCGCGTCGAGCGCCGTCGCCTTCGCCACGCTCGGGATGCGGGACCGCCCCTGGGCCGCCTGGCGCGGGTCGAAATGCGGCGCGGCGGAGTCGAGCAGCTTCTCGAAGTTCCACTGGGCCGCGTGCGCGTCGAAGGCGCTGCCGTCGTGGAAGCGCACGCCCTCGCGCAGCGTGAACAGCCAGCGCCGGCTGTCCGCGGGGTCAATCGTCCACTCCGTCGCCAGGTTCGGCACGAGGCGCGACGGCGCGTCCGACCGCGAGAGGTCCCAGAAGACGAGGCTGTCGAAGACGGTGTAGGCCATGAAGCGCTGGCCCTCGCCGCCCTGGTCGGTCTGCCCGTTCGGCAGGGGCACGGCCGCGGCCGTCATGCCGATGCGCAGCGTGCCGCCCCGCCCGGCCGGCGCCTCCGCCCGCGCCATGTCCCAGGGCAGGGCCGCGCCGGCGAGGCCGGCGCCCAGCAGCGCCCGTCGGCTGGTCCTCATGGATCTCTCCCCGGCCCTTCATCCCGCGCGGCGCGGGAAATCCCCTCCGGGACAGCAATCCCCATGCCATGCCCCCGGTCCGGACCGCCGCGCCAATGTTTGCCCTTGGCACCGAATTTGCCAAAGTCCCCCGGCCTATCGACAACCAAGGGGGAGCACGCATGAGGAAGACCACCCGACGCGCCTGGCTGATGGCCGGCGCCCTGATCGCCGCCCTGTCCCCCCTGGGTCCCCGCCCGGCGAGCGCGCAGGAGAAGGTCCTGCGCATCGGCATGACGGCCGCCGACATCCCCCGCACCCTCGGCCAGCCCGACCAGGGCTTCGAGGGCAACCGCTTCACCGGCATCCCCATGTTCGACGCCCTGGTGAACTGGGACCTCTCCAGCGCCGACCGCCCCTCCGTCATCATCCCCGGCTTGGCCACGGAATGGGCGGTGGACGAGGCCGACAAGACAAGGTGGCGCTTCAAGCTGCGCCCGAACGTGCGCTTCCACGACGGCAGCCCCTTCAACGCCGCCGCCGTGGTCTGGAACGTCCAGAAGGTCCTCGACCAGGGCGCGCCCCACTACGACGCCTCCCAGGTCGGCGTGACCGCCAGCCGCATGCCCACCCTCCGCTCCGCCCGCGCGATCTCGGAGAACGAGTTGGAGCTGGTCACGAGCGAGCCCGACAGCTTCCTGCCGATCAACCTCACCAACCTCTTCATCGTCTCGCCCACGCACTGGGCGGCCAAGCTCGCCGCCGTGCCGGCGGCCGTGACGGACCCGCGCCAGCGCGCGGCCCAGGCCTGGGGCGCCTTCGCCGGCGATCCCTCCGGCACCGGCCCCTTCCGCGGCACCCGCCTCGTCCCGCGCGAGCGCTTCGAGATGGTCGCCAACCGCGACTACTGGGACCCGGCGCGTCGCCCGAAGATCGACCGCGTGGTGCTGCTGCCCATTCCGGAGGCGAACACCCGCACCGCGGCCCTTCTCGGCAACCAAGTGGACTGGATCGAGGCGCCCGCCCCTGACGCCGTGCAGCAGATCACCTCGCGCGGCTTCCGCCTGTACCAGAACGCCCAGCCGCATGTCTGGCCCTGGCAGTTCTCCTTCGCCGAGGGCTCGCCCTGGCTCGACCGCCGCGTCCGCCAGGCCGCCAACCTCTGCGTCGACCGCTCGGAGCTGAAGACGCTTCTCTCGGGGCTGATGGAAATCCCCCAGGGCACCGTCGCCCCGGGCCATCCCTGGTGGGGCAATCCCTCCTTCCGCATCCGCTACGACCTGGCCGAGGCGCAGCGCCTGATGCGCGAGGCCGGCTTCGGGCCGCAGCGCCGCCTGTCGGTCAAGGTCCTCACCTCCGCCTCCGGCTCCGGCCAGATGCAGCCGCTGACCATGAACGAGTTCCTGCAGGAGGCGCTGCGCGCCTGCTACTTCGACGTGCAGCTCGAGGTCGGCGAGTGGAACGCGGTGTTCAACAACTGGCGCGAGGGCGCGCGCAGCCCGAACGCCCGCGGCGCCAACGCGACGAACGTCAGCTTCGCCGCCATGGACCCCTTCTTCGCCATGGTCCGCTTCGTCTCCACCGCGGCCCAGCCGCCGGTCTCGAACAACTGGGGCTACTTCTCCAACCCCGAGTTCGACGCGATCATCACCGCGGCCCGCACCACCTTCGACGGCCCCGGCCGCGACGCGGCGCTGGCCAAGCTGCACGCCCGCATCGTGGAGGAGGCGCCCTTCCTCTGGGTCGCCCACGACGTCGGCCCGCGCGCGCTGTCGGCCCGCGTGAAGGGCGTGGTGCAGCCGCGGAGCTGGTTCATCGACATCGCGACCATGTCGATGGACTGAGCGCGTCCTGCCGTGGCGGACCGCCCCGGCTCGGGGTGGTCCGCATCAGCGGTTACCGTCCTGGCCGGCCCCTCGCGCGGCCGTGTCCGCCCGCCCCCCGTTCCCGCGCGCCCGTAAGCTGCCATAGTCGCGCCCGACGCAAGGGAGCAGGGAACGGATGTCGACAAGGCCGGTGCACTCGGCGCCCCTGGCGCGCTCGGCCATGGCCTATGTCCTGGCGGGCGGCCGCGGATCGCGCCTGATGGAGCTGACGGACCGGCGCGCCAAGCCCGCGGTCTTCTTCGGCGCCAAGTCCCGCATCATCGACTTCGCGCTCTCCAACGCCATCAACTCGGGCATCCGCCGCATCGGCGTCGCCACCCAGTACAAGGCGCACAGCCTCATCCGCCACATGCAGCGCGGCTGGAACTTCCTGCGGCCCGAGCGGAACGAGAGCTTCGACATCCTCCCCGCCAGCCAGCGCGTGTCGGAGACGGAGTGGTACGCGGGCACCGCCGACGCGGTCTTCCAGAACCTCGACATCATCGAGAGCTACGGCCCGCGCTACATGGTCGTGCTCGCCGGCGACCACGTCTACAAGATGGACTACGAGGTGATGCTCCAGCGGCACGTCTCGTCGGGCGCGGAGGTCACCGTCGCCTGCATCGAGGTGCCGCGGATGGAGGCGAGCGCCTTCGGCGTGATGCACGTGGACGCCTCGGACCGCATCATCTCCTTCCTCGAGAAGCCGGCCGACCCGCCCTCCATCCCCGGCCGCCCCGACGTCGCCCTCGCCTCCATGGGCATCTACGTGTTCGAGACGCGCCTCCTCGCGGCCGAGCTTCGCCGCGACGCGCTCGAGCCCGGATCGAGCCGCGACTTCGGCAAGGACATCATCCCCGCCCTCGTCGCCCGCGGCACCGCCGTCGCCCACCGCTTCGAGGAATCCTGCGTCCGCTCCGGCGAGGAAGCGGAGGCCTACTGGCGCGACGTCGGCACGGTGGATGCTTTCTGGCAGGCCAACATCGACCTCACCGACGTCGTGCCGTCGCTCGACATCTACGACCGCGACTGGCCGATCTGGACCAACGGCGAGGTCACGCCCCCCGCCAAGTTCGTCCTCGACGACGACGGCCGCCGCGGCATGGCCGTCGACTCCCTCGTGTCGGGCGGCTGCATCGTCTCGGGCACGCATGTCCGCCGCTCGCTGCTCTTCTCCCATGTCCGCGTCCGTTCCTACGGCATGGTGGAGGGCGCGGTGCTGCTGCCCGGCGTGATCGTCGGCCGCCACGTCCGGCTGAACAAGGTGGTGGTCGACAGCGACGTCGTCCTGCCGGACGGCCTCGTCGTCGGCGAGGACCCGGAGGAGGACGCCCGCCGCTTCCGCCGCTCGCCCAACGGCGTCTGCCTCATCACCCAGCCGATGATCGACGCCCTCGGGGGATGATGCCGCTGCGCGTCCTCTCCGTCGCCTCCGAGTGCTTCCCCCTTGTCAAGACAGGCGGCCTGGCCGACGTGGCGGGCGCCCTGCCGGCGGCCCTCGCGGCGGAGGGCGTCCATCTTCGCACCCTCCTGCCCGCCTATCCCGGGGTCCTCGCCCAGGCGGCCTCCGCCACCCCGGTCCACGGCTTCGACGACCTCTTCGGCGGCCCGGCCCGGCTTCTTGCGGCCCGCGAGGGCGACCTGGACCTCCTGCTCCTCGACGCCCCGCACCTCTACGCGCGCCCGGGCGGCCCCTACGCCGACCAGTGGGGCCGCGACTGGCCGGACAACCCCCAGCGCTTCGCCGCGCTGTGCTGGGCCGCCGCCGCGATCGGCCGCGGCGCCCTGCCGGACTGGCAGCCGGCCGTCGTGCACGCCCATGACTGGCAGGCGGGATTGCTCCCCGCCTATCTCCACTACGCCGAGGGGCCGCGGCCCGGCACGGTCTTCACCGTCCACAACCTCGCCTTCCAGGGATGGGCCCCGGCCTCGCTCCTGGCCGAGCTTCGCCTGCCGCCCCGCGCCTTCGACATCGACGGCGTGGAGTTCTTCGGCGGCATCGGCGCCCTCAAGGCCGGGCTGCGCCTTGCGGACCGCATCACCACCGTCTCCCCCACCTACGCCCGCGAGATCACCACGCCCGAGGAGGGGCAGGCCCTGGACGGCCTTCTCCGCAGCCGGGCGGGCGACCTCGCGGGCATCCTGAACGGCATCGACGAGGCCGCCTGGAACCCCGCCGCCGACCCCCACCTCGCCGCCGCCTTCGACGCGGAGCACCCCGCCGGGCGCGAGGCGAACCGGGCCGCCCTCCGCGCCCGCGCCGGCCTGCCGCCGCGGCCGGAAGGCCTCCTGCTCGGCGTGGTCAGCCGGCTGACAGGGCAGAAGGGCATGGACCTGCTGCTGCAGGCGCTCCCCGCCCTGCTCGGCCACGGCATGGACCTCGTGGTGCTCGGCGCCGGCGAGCCCGCGCTGGAGGCCGGCTTCCGGGCGGCGGCGGCGGCCCATCCGGACCGGATCGCCGCCCGCATCGGCTACGACGAGGGCCTCGCCCACCTCATCCAGGCCGGCTGCGACGCCCTCCTCGTCCCCTCCCGCTTCGAGCCCTGCGGCCTCACCCAACTCTGCGCCCTGCGCTACGGCGCCCTTCCGGTGGTGGCGCGGGTGGGCGGCCTGGCGGACACGGTGATCGACGCGAACGAGGCGGCGCTGGCGGCCGGCGCCGCGACCGGCCTCCAGTTCGCCCCGCCCAGCGCCCCGGCCCTGGAGGCCGCGCTCGCCCGCCTCGCGGCCCTCTGGGCCGACCGCGCGGCCTGGGCCCGCACCCAGGCGAACGCCTTCCGCGCCCCCGTCGGCTGGTCGCGATCGGCCGCCCGCTACGCCGCCCTCTACCGGGAGGTCGCCCGTCCCGGCGTGGGAAGCTGACACGCCGCCGCGGAAATCGGCATTTCGCTATCGACCGATCAGCATTTTTCGTGATTGTCTCCCCCCGAGCCCGCAACATCGCGTAGATGTGAACATATGACCGACAGCCTCCCCCCCGCGGCCCTTTCCCACCCCCTTCCCGGCGAGACGCCGGACGAGGAAGCGGTGCGGGCCTTCCGGCAGGCCATCCTCGACAAGCTCGCCTACAACGTCGGCGGCCGGGTCGAGCGCGCGAGCGCCCGGGACTGGTTCGTCTCCACCGCCCTCGCCGCCCGCGACCACGTCGTGGACGCCTGGCGCCGCTCGAACGACGAGACGCGGGCCGAGGGGCGCAAGGGCGTCTGCTACCTCTCGATGGAGTTCCTCATCGGGCGCCTCCTGTCGGACACGCTTGGCAATCTCGGCCTCACCGAGACGGCCCGCCGCGCGCTCGACGGCCTGGGCGTGGACCTCGACGCGGTCGGCGGGCAGGAGGCGGACGCCGCCCTCGGCAACGGCGGCCTGGGGCGCTTGGCCGCCTGCTTCATGGAGAGCATGGCGAGCGTCGACGTGCCCGCCTACGGCTACGGCATCCGCTACGAGAACGGCCTCTTCCGCCAGATCATCGCCGGCGGCCTCCAGCACGAGGTGCCCGAGGACTGGCTCGCCCTCGGAAACCCCTGGGAGTTCGAGCGCTCCGGCCTCGTCTACGAGGTGCGCTTCGGCGGCCATGTCCGCCCCGAGGTCGCGCCCGACGGCACGTCCCGCTTCGTCTGGCACGCGGGCGAGATCGTCAACGCGCTGGCCTACGACACCCCGGTGGTCGGCTGGCGCGGGGTGCGCATCAACACCCTCCGCCTCTGGTCGGCGCGCGCGACCGACCCGCTGCACCTCAGCGAATTCAACCGCGGTGACCATGTCGGCGCCCAGTCCGCGCGCATGCGGGCCGAGGCGATCTCGCGCGTCCTCTACCCCGGCGACGAGACCGAGGCCGGGCAGGAGCTTCGCCTGCGCCAGGAGTACTTCTTCGCCTCCGCCTCGCTGCAGGACATCATCCGCCGCCACCTGTCCCGCTTCCCGGACCTGACGAACCTCGCCGACCAGGTCGCGGTCCAGCTCAACGACACCCACCCCGCGATCGGCGTGCCCGAGCTGATGCGGCTGCTGATCGACGTGCACGGCTTCGGCTGGGACGCCGCCTGGAAGATCACGCAGGCGGTCTTCTCCTACACCAACCACACCCTCCTGCCCGAAGCGCTGGAGACCTGGGCGGTGCCGATGATGGAGCGCGTGCTGCCGCGGCACATGCAGCTCATCTACCTCATCAACGCCCGCCACCTCGACCACGCGCGGGCCGAGGGCGCGCGCGACGGGCTGCTCTCCTCCGTCTCCCTCATCGACGAGAGCCACGGCCGGCGCGTGCGCATGGGCCACCTCGCCTTCGTCGGCTCGCACCGCGTGAACGGCGTCTCGGCGCTGCACACGCAGCTCATGCGCGATACCGTCTTCACCGACCTCAACCACGTCTGCGGCGACCGCATCACGAACAAGACCAACGGCATCACCTTCCGCCGCTGGCTGCACCGCGCCAACCCCGGCCTCACCGCGCTCCTGGTGGAGGCGCTCGGCCCCGCCGTGCTGGACGACCCGGACCGGCTGGCGGGCCTCGTCCCCTTCGCCGAGGACGCCTCCTTCCGGCAGCGCTTCGTCGCCCAGCGCCGCGCGGCGAAGGAGCGCCTCACCGCGCTCGTGGCCGCGCGCCTGGGCCTGAAGCTCGACCCCGACGCGATCTTCGACGTGCAGATCAAGCGCATCCACGAGTACAAGCGCCAGTTGCTGAACATCGTGGAGACCGTCTCGCTCTACAACACGATGCGCGCCCACCCGACCGACAACTGGGCGCCGCGGGTGAAGATCCTCGCGGGCAAGGCGGCGCCGAGCTACCACCAGGCGAAGCTGATCATCCGCCTCGCGAACGACGTCGCCTCCGTCATCAACGACGACCCCGCGGTCGGCGACCGGCTGAAGGTCGCCTTCATCCCGAACTACAACGTCAGCCTCGCCGAGGCGATCATCCCCGCCGCCGACCTGTCCGAGCAGATCTCGACCGCGGGACTCGAGGCCTCCGGCACCGGCAACATGAAGCTTGCCCTCAACGGCGCGCTCACCATCGGCACGCTCGACGGCGCCAACGTCGAGATCGACGAGCGGGTCGGCCGCGACGAGATCTTCATCTTCGGCCTCACCGCCGCCGAGGTCGCGGCCCGCAAGCGCAACGGCCACGACGCGCGCGCGGCGGTGGCGGCCTCCCCGGACCTCCGCGGTGCGCTCGACGCCATCGCGTCCGGCGTCTTCTCCCCCGACGAGCCCGACCGCTACCGCGGGCTGGTCGAGGGCCTGCTGAACGACGACCGCTACCTCGTCACCGCCGACTTCGAGTCCTACAGCGCCCGGCAGCGCGACGTCGCCGCCCGCTGGGCGCGCCCGGAGTCCTGGTGGCGCGCGGCGGTGCTGAACACCGCCCATGTCGGCTGGTTCTCCTCGGACCGCACGATCCGGGACTACGCGGCGGACATCTGGGGCGTGAAGGCGTCCTGACGGGGACGCAACGGTGGGGACGGGCGCCGCGCGCCCGCTCCCATCGCGTGTGTCAGTGGTGCAGCCGGCGGATCAGTTCCTCGGCGGCGATCTCAACCTCCTCGGCCAGCATCGCGCGGATCGTCGCGCCGTAGGAGGAGCCGCCGTGGTCGACCTCCACCTCGAAGAGGGTGACCAGCTGCCGCACCTCTCCCGCCGCCGTGCGGAGATACGCCACCGGATCCTCCGCCTGCCGCAGCCCTTCCTCGAGCACGGTGCGGATGGCGGCCGCCATGGTTCTCCGCAACGTCTCGTCGGCCATTCCCGCCCTCTATCCCGCGACCCTGCTTGAGAACCAATAGCATATCGGTTCCGAAATAGAAGCGGAACGTTCCGGTCTGCGCAAGCGAAGAAGTAACACGCGGTTCGTGGCGACGGCACGAGGGCGCGTCCGCCGCCGCTCGCGGGCGCCTTGCGGCGGGCTGGCGGGGCGATCATATAAATACACGAACTCACTTCGTGGAATGATCCGCCGCATGCCCTCCCCACGCCGCCTGCGGCTCGGCGCCTTCATGCGCCCGGTCAGCATCCACACCGCCGCCTGGCGCTATCCCGGCGCCTTTCCCGACGCCAACTTCAACCTCGACCACCTCGTCCGCTTCGCGCGCACGCTCGAGGCCGCGCGGTTCGACGCCTTCTTTATGGCCGACCACCAGGCGGTCCTGAACATGCCGCTCCAGGCCCTCAAGCGCAGCGCCACCACCACCAGCTTCGACCCGCTCACCCTGCTGCCGGCGCTCGCCATGGTGACGGAACGCCTCGGCCTCATCGCCACGGCGTCGACCACCTACAACGAGCCCTGGCACGTCGCCCGCCGATTCGCCTCGCTCGACCACATCAGCCGCGGCCGCGCGGGCTGGAACGTCGTCACCTCCGGGAATCCGAACGAGGCGATGAACTTCGGCCGCGCGGAGCACTGGGAGCACGCCGCCCGCTACCGCCGCGCGCACGAGTTCATCGACGTCGTGAAGGGCCTCTGGGACTCCTGGGCCGACGACGCCTTCGTCCGCGACGTCGAGAGCGGCACCTACTTCGATCCCAGCAAGATGCACGTGCTCGACCACAAGGGGGAGCACTTCTCCGTCCGCGGCCCGCTGAACATCGCGCGCCCGATCCAGGGCCACCCCGTCATCGTGCAGGCCGGCGCCTCCGACGACGGCCGCCAGCTCGCCGCCGAGACCGCCGAGGTCATCTTCGCCGCCGGCGGCACGATCCGCATCGTCCAGGACTTCTACGCCGACGTGAAGGCCCGCACGGCCGCCGCCAACCGTGACCCCGACCACCTCCTCGTCCTGCCCGGCGCCTTCGTCATCGTCGGCGAGAGCGACGAGGAGGCCCGCGAGAAGCGCGCGATCCTGGATGCCGGCGTCCATTACGACAGCGCCATCGCCTCCCTCTCCGTCGCGCTCGGCACCGACGCCTCCGCCTTCGACCCCGACGGCCCGCTGCCGGAGAGCATCCCCGAGACCAACGCGAGCAAGACCGGCCGGGAGCGCGCCATCGAGCTCGCCCGGCGCGAAAACCTCACCGTCCGCCAGCTTGCGCAGCGCCTTGGCGGCTACGCCGGCGCCGCCATGGTCGGCACCCCCGCCCGCATCGCGGACGAGATGCAGGAATGGCTGGAGAACGGCGCCTGCGACGGCTTCAACCTCATGTTCCCCTACCTGCCCGGCGGACTCGACGACTTCGCGGGGAAGGTCGTCCCGGAGCTCCAGCGCCGCGGGCTGCACCGCACGGAGTACGAGGGGCGGACGCTGCGCGAGAACCTCGGCCTGCCCCGCCCGGCGAACCGCTTCTTCCCGGCCTGACCGGGACCGGCGCCGCTTTTCCCCGCGGCCACCCTGTCAAACCCGGCAACGGACCCCCCATATGCCCCGCATGATCCCGCTCTCCGTTCTCGACCTCTCCCCCATCCCCGAGGGCAGCGACGCCGGCCAGGCGCTCCGCAACTCCGCCGACCTCGCGCGGCACACGGAGAGCCTCGGCTACAACCGCTACTGGATGGCCGAGCACCACAACATGCCGGGCATCGCGAGCGCGGCCACCGCCGTCGCCCTCGCCCATGTCGCCCACGGCACCTCCCGCATCCGCATCGGCGCGGGCGGCATCATGCTACCCAACCACGCGCCGCTCGCGGTGGCCGAGCAGTTCGGCACCTTGGCCGCCCTCCACCCCGGGCGGATCGACCTCGGCCTCGGCCGCGCGCCCGGCTCCGACCAGGTCACCGCTCACGCGCTCCGCCGCAGCCTCGGGGCCGACGTCGACTCCTTCCCGCAGGACGTCATGGAGCTGATGGCCTATTTCCGCCCGGCCCAGCCCGGCCAGCGCGTGCAGGCCGTCCCCGGCGCGGGGCTCGAGGTGCCCGTCTGGATCCTCGGCTCCTCCACCTACGGCGCCCAGCTCGCGGCGGCGCTCGGCCTGCCCTACGCCTTCGCCTCGCACTTCGCCCCCGATTCCCTGGAGGCGGCGGTGGCGATCTACCGGGAGCGCTTCCGCCCCTCCGCCCAGCTCGACCGCCCCCACGTGATGATCGGCGTGAACGTGCACGCGGCGGAGACGGACGCGGCGGCCCGGCTGCTCTTCTCCTCGCACCAGCAGTCCTTCGTGAACCTCCGCAGCGGCCGCCCCGGCAAGCTGCCCGCCCCGCGCGAGGGCTTCTTCGAGAGCCTCGACCCCTACGCCCAGGCGATGATCCGCAACTCGCTCGCCGTCTCCATCGTCGGCGGGCCGGAGACGGTGCGCCAGGGCCTGCGCGACCTCGTCGCCCGCACGGGCGCGGACGAGCTGATGGTGACCGGCCAGATCCACGACCACGCCGCCCGCAAGCGCTCCTTCGCCATCCTCGCCGAGGTCGCGGCCGAGCGCGCCCAGGCCGCCTGAGCCCCACGGCCTGGGCCCCGCCCCGCGCCCTCGTCATTTGGTCCCCCCGCCGGGCCCGGATAGAACCCGGGCATCCCAGGAAAGGAACAGGACCGATGATCGAGGAACGCAAGGAGGGGACGGGCGCCGAGGCCGTCGCCGGCAAGAAGGTCACCGTGCACTACACGGGCTGGCTCTTCGACGCCGCCGCCGCGGACAAGAAGGGCCGCAAGTTCGACAGCTCGCGCGACCGGGGCGACCCCTTCTCCTTCCTGCTCGGCGCCGGCCAGGTGATCCGCGGCTGGGATGAGGGCGTGGCGGGCATGAAGGTCGGCGGCCAGCGCACCCTGACCATCCCGCCCGACAAGGGCTACGGCGCCCGCGGCGCCGGCGGCGTCATCCCGCCGAACGCCACGCTCGTCTTCGACGTGGAGCTGCTCGGCGTCGGCTGAGCCGCCCCGGCCCTTCCCGCCCCGCGCGGGGAGGGCCAAGGACCGCCGCCTCGGGCCCCGATCAGGCCGCGCCCAGCACCCAGTCGCCGAGCGTCGCGAAGGTCGCCCGCGCGCCCCGCAGCACCGCGTCCGTGTCCGGCTCCGCCTCCGCCTCCAGGCGCTCCAGGAAGGCCGTCCACATCGCGCCCGTCCGCGCCCCGTGCCCGGCAAAGTAGCCGCGACTCCCCTCCGGCAGGCCGAGCCCGTCCAGCCGCTTCAGGATCACGCGCCCGCCGAGCGTCGATCCCTCCATGACGTAGAGCGACCCCATGGCCTCCGCCCGCCCCCGGATCGGCGGCGGGGGGCAGACCGGTAGGTCCTCGGTCCGGGCGCCGAGGGCCCGGAGGTCGTCGCGCACGAGGTGCAGCCGGCGGCGCGGGCCGAACAGGGCCTCGTCCCCCAGCTCCGCCGCCACGCGCGGCTCCCACCCCGCCCAGAAGCCGTGGAAGCGCTCCAGCACGCGGCGGTAGCGCCCGGCGGTCAGGGTGGCTGAGGTCAGGTCCAGCCCCGCGTCCAGCCGCTCGTGCTCCTCGCGGGTCCCCGCGCGGAGGAGGTCCCGGAGCGATCCCTCGGCCAGCATCAGAGCATCGACCGGATCTTGGCGGCGAGGACGTCCATGGCGAAGGGCTTCGTCATCACCTGCATCCCCGGCGCCAGCAGCCCGTTCCCGACCGCCGCGTTCTCGGCGTAGCCCGTGATGAACAGCACCTTCATCCCCGGCCGGCGCTCGCGCATCGCGTCGGCGAGCTGGCGGCCGTTCATGCCGCCGGGAAGGCCGACATCGGTCACCATGAGGTCGATGCGCGGCATGGCCTCCAGCGCGCGGATCGCCTGCGCCCCGTCCTTCGCCTCCACCACCCCGTAGCCGAGGTCGCGCAGCACCTCGCCGACGAGCATCCGCACCACCGCCTCGTCGTCCACCACCAGAACCGTGCCGCCCTCGGGCGCCGTCGCGGCCGGCCCGCCGCCGAGCGCCTCGGGATCGGCCGCCGCCTCGGTGCTGCGCGGCAGGTAGAGGCGCACCGTCGTGCCCTCCCCCGCCTCGCTGTAGATGCGGACGTAGCCGTTCGACTGCTGCGCAAAGCCGTAGACCATCGACAGGCCGAGCCCCGTCCCCTGGCCGAGCGGCTTGGTTGTGAAAAAGGGGTCGAAGGCCCGCGCCACCACCTCGGGCGGCATGCCCGTGCCGGTGTCGGTCACGGAAACCGCCACGTACTGCCCCGGCGCCACCTCGTGGTGCTTGCGCGCGTAGGCGTCGTCCAGCCGCGCGTTCACCGCCTCGATCGTCAGCCGCCCGCCATGGGGCATGGCGTCGCGCGCGTTGATCGCGAGGTTCAGCAGCGCGTTCTCGAGCTGGTTCGCGTCGCAGAGCGTGGTCCAGAGCCCGCCCGCCATCACCGTCTCGACGTGGATCTCCGGCCCCACCGTGCGCCGGATGAGCTCCTCCATGGAGGCGACCAGCCGGTTCACGTCGGTCGGCCGCGGGTCCAGCGTCTGGCGGCGCGAGAAGGCGAGCAGCCGGTGCGTCAGCGCCGCCGCGCGGTTGGCCGAGCCCAGCGCCGCGCCGAGGTAGCGCTCCAGCTCCCCCACCCGCCCCTGGGCGACCCGCGTGCGCAGCATCTCGAGGCTGCCGACGATGCCCGCGAGAAGGTTGTTGAAGTCGTGCGCGATCCCGCCCGTGAGCTGCCCCACCGCCTCCATCTTCTGGCTCTGCCGCAGGCGCTCGTTCAGCTCGGCGATGCGCGTCAGGCTGCGGATCACCACCTCGGTGATCGCGTGGCGCAGCGTCGCCGCGATCTCGAGCTCCCAGCGCGCCCAGGGGCGGGCGTAGCCGTGCCGCTCCTCCACCCAGCGCTCGAAGGATTGGCGCGGCAGGACCGATTCGCCGTCCCCCCCGATCGCCTTGTGCGGGTTGCCGCCCCAGCTCACGAGGGAGGGCTCCTCCGGGCGGAACCAGAGGATCATGTCTGCCCGATCGGCCCCCAGGAACACGGCCAGCACGCCGCTCGCGATCGCGGCGTGGGGCGCCCAATCGGGAAAGACGGTGCCGAGATGGTCCGAGTGGAAGATCTCCTCGCCCCCGTGGCGCCGCAGCCAGGCCGCCAGGCCCCGCACCTCCGCGACCGGCGGGGAGGTGCCCAGCAGCTCGACCCCCGCGCCCCGCACCACCGCCGCGCCCGTGCAGCCGAAGAGGGAGGCGATGGTCACCGATCCCGCGGTGAGGGCGGAGCTCACGTCCTCCGCCTCCGCCATGTGCGCGATCAGCTCGGCCAGGCGGCCCGCGTCGGCGCGCCGCGCCTCCTCGGCCCCGAGCTGCTCCGCGCCGCCCACGCGCAGCGCGAAGGCCTCCGTCAGGGCCGCCGCCGCCGCCCGCTGCCCGGGCGAGGGCCGGTGCGGCCGCCGGTGGTGGCAGACCATCAGCCCCCAGAGCTGCCCCTCGTGCAGGATCGACAGCGACATGGAGCCGTCGACGCCCATGTTGCGGTGGTACTGCAGGTGGACCGGCGAGAGGCTCCGCAGGCGCGAGAAGGAGAGGTCGATCGGCCGCACCGGCGCCTCGCCGACCTCCCAGGAAGGGTGCCGGTGCAGCGGCACGGGCACGGCGTCGCGGGAGGGCACCCAGCGGATGAGGCTCCGCCGGTACAGCTCCCGCGCCTGGGCCGGGATGTCGGAGGCGGGGAAGTGCAGCCCGTCGAGCGACTGCTCCCAGTCCGCCACCTTGTCCTCCGCCAGGGCTAGGCCATGCCAGTCCTGGTCGAAGCGGTAGATGAGCACGCGCTCGTAGCCGGTGAGCTGGCGGATCCCCTCGGCCGCCGCCCGGGCGAGGTCCGGCATCCCCGTGCCCGCGGCGCGGAGCCGGGCGATGGCGCGCTGCAGGCCGCGGGCGGCGGCCAGCGCCTCCTCCTCGTCGCGCGGCGCCACGGGCTCCAGCTCGATCAGCACCAGGCCGTCCTGGGCGTGACAGGCCGCCTCGAAGGCACCGCCGGGCAGCGTCAGGCCGCTCTCCCAAGGCGCCTCGCCCGGCATCTCGCCGGCCGCGCCCAGCCGCGCCAGGGTCGCCGCGAACTCCTCCCCCAGCACCGCCGCGACGGGCAGGCCGAGAAGCGTGTTCGAGGCGGTCGGTCCCGCGAGCAGGCCGGCGTTCTCGCTGGCCGCGACGATGGACATCCCCGCCGCCGGGTCGGCCACCAGCAGCACGCCGTGCGGCTGGATGGACCCCGGAATGTGGATGGGTTCCTGCGCGCAGATGGAGTCGGCGCGGTCAGGCGGCAACGCGGGCGTCCGCGCGGTCAGGTCGCGCGTCCGGGGCTGGCGGGACAGAACACTCATTCCTAGGGAACGCGCCAACCCCGTCCGGCAACAGGGCAGAGAGGCGAATATCCGCCGCGACACGCTTGAAAGGCACGCCGCCCCGCCGTTTCACCTCGGAGCATCGCCCACTCCAGCCCTCGCGCCGTCATCCTCCTATGTTAGGCATCCCGGCCGGTCGCCCCAACCCGGCGGCACCGACGGCCGTCACACAACCGCGTGGTCTGCCTCGTCCAGCCCTCCCGGGCTGCCACCTTCCGGCCACGCCGGTCACGGAGACTTCACCGGTGACGCGAATCGAACGACCCGGCCTCCGGCGCACCGGCTTCCTCCTCCTCGGCCTCGCGGTCGCCGCCCCGCTGGCGGGCCTTCTCTGGCGCGTGCTGGCGCCGGGGGGATGGACCCCCTGGGAGGTCGCGATCGCCGCCCTCTACCTCGGCACCCTGCCCTGGACGGCCATCTGCGTCGGCAACGCCGTCATCGGCCTGCTGATCCGGCTGACGAAGGCCGACGCGCCCGCCTACATCGTGCCGCAGGTCGCCGCCCCCGCCGGCCCGCCGCTCCGCACCGCCATCGCCGTCTGCATCCGCAACGAGGCGATGGAGACCGTGCTGCCCCCCCTCGCCCGCCTGCTGGACGGGCTGGAGGCGGCGGGCGAGGCGGGCCGCTTCACCCTCTGGTTCCTCTCCGACACGCGCGACCCCGCCCTGGCCGCGGCCGAGGACGCCGCCATCGCCCGCTTCGCCGCCGGGCGCCCGCCGGGCGGCATCCCGGTCCGCCATCGCCGCCGCGAAAGCAACGCCGGCTTCAAGGCCGGCAACGTCATGGACTTCCTCGACCACCACGCGGGCGACCACGCGCTCGCCCTCATGCTGGACGCCGATTCGGAGATGTCGGCGGCGGCCGTGCTGCGGCTCGTCCACGCGCTCCGGGCCGACCCGCGCCTGGCCCTCGTCCAGCAGCTCATCGCCGGCCGCCCGGCCACCCGCGCCTTCCCGCGCCTCTTCCAGTTCGGCATGCGCGCGGGGATGCGCACCTGGGCGACGGGCCAGGGCTGGTGGCAGCTCGACGACGGCCCCTACTGGGGACACAACGCCGCCTTCCGCATCGCCCCCTTCCGCGAGCACGCGCGCCTCGCCCCCCTGCCGGACGGCGGCGCCATCCTCTCGCACGACCAGGTGGAGGCGGTGCGGCTGCACGCCGCCGGCTGGCGCGTCCGCTGCCTGCCGGACGAGAGCGGCAGCCTCGAGGGCAATCCCCCGGCCCTGCCCGAGTTCCTCGCGCGCGACGTGCGCTGGGGCGCCGGCAACATGCAGTACCGCCACCTCATCCTCCGCCCGGGGCTGCGGCCGATGGGGCGCTGGCAGCTAGCCCAGGCGATGCTCCTCTTCCTCTGCGCGCCGCTCTGGCTGGGGCTGCTGGCGGCCGCCATCGGCAACGCGCTCACCGGCGGCGGCGCGGCGACGCCCATGGGCGCCCTCGCCGCGCTGGTGCTCGCGACCTGGCTCGCCAACGCGGCCCCGAAGCTCCTCGGCTACGTGGAACTTCTCCTCCGCCCCGAGCGCGCCGCCCCCTATGGCGGGCGCCTCGCGGTGCTGCGCGGGGCCGCGGCGGAGATCGCCTTCTCGATCCTCATCGAGCCGGTCAGCCTCATCAACAAGTCCATCGCCCTCCTCCGCCTCGCCCTCGGCGCCCGCGACGGCTGGGCGCCGCAGAACCGCGCCGACCGCGGCGTGGCCTGGGGGGACGCGGCCCGGCTGCTGCTGCCCCACACCCTGCTCGGGCTGGCGGGGGCGGCCGCGCTGGCCGGCGTCTCGGCCCCCGCGCTGCTCCTCGCGCTGCCCTTCCTCGCCGGGCCGGCGCTGGCCATCCCGCTCTGCGTCTGGACGGCCTCGCCCGGCCTCTCCGCCCTGCTGGCGCGCCACCGGATCGCGGCCACGCCGGAGGAGCTCGCCTCGGCCCGCCCCGCGCGCGGCGGGGGCATGGCGCCGGCCGCGCAGCCCGTCCAGGATGCGCCCCGCCATGGCTGACCCCCACCCCCGCGCCGGTTCCGTCCCGTGAAGGACCTCTCGGGCTTCGACCTGAACCTTCTCCGCGTCTTCGACGCCGTCGCGCGGGAGCGCCACGTCACGCGGGCGGCCGCCCGGCTGAACCTGTCCCAGCCCGCCGTCTCCAACGCCCTCAACCGCCTGCGCGCGGCGCTCGGGGACGAGCTGTTCCTCCGCGCGCCGCAGGGCGTGGTGCCCACCAGCCTCTCCCTCTCCCTGATGACCCCGGTGGAGGAGATGCTCGACCGGCTGCAGGAGACCCTCGCCGCCACCGCCCCCTTCGACCCCGCGACGAGCGACCGCGTCTTCACCATCGCCCTCTCGGAATACGCGGAGGCCGTCCTCGCCCCGCCCCTCTTCGCGCGGCTGGCGCGGGAGGCCCCGGGCATCCTCGTCGCCATCCGCCACGCGGACCGCACCAACGCCCACACCTTGCTGGAGGAGGGCGAGGCGCAGCTCGCCGTCGCCATGCTGGGGGAGCCCACCGCCCTCTACACGCGGCTCCGCCTCCTGCCCGAGGCCTTCATGGTCCTCGCCCGCCCCGGCCACCCGCTGCTGGACGGGCCAATGACGCTGGAGCGCTACACCGCCTTCCCGCACCTTCTCCACTCGCCCAACGGCTCGCGCGACGGGGCCATGGACCGCGTGCTGCAGGAGGCCGGCCACGCTCGCCGCCTGGGCGCGGTGGTCGCGCATCTCTCGGCCGTCCCGGAGATCCTGCTCGGCACGGACATGGTCATGACCCTGTCCTCCCGCCTCGCCCGGCAGATGGCGGCGGTGCACGGGCTCGCGCTGCGCCCCGTGCCGATCGAGACGCAGCACATGCGGCTGTCGATGATCTTCCACCGCCGCTTCGAGGCGGACCAGGGCCACGCCTGGCTACGCCGCCTCCTCCTCGCCCTCGCGCGCGAGGTGGTGGCGGACTGCCCGGCCGAGGGGCGCCGGAGCGAGCGCGCGGCCGAGGGAAGCCTGGCCTGACGGCGCGGGGGGTGCCTCAGCAGCCCGTCTGCCGCGGCACCCGCTCCACCTCCATCCCGAAGAGCGGCCGCAGCCCGGTCCCCAGCACGTTGCCGACGAAGGCCGCCGCCATCCAGGCCCAGCCGTGCAGGCTGCCGGAGGCGATGCCGGAGAAGTAGGCCCCGATGTTGCAGCCATAGGCGAGGCGCGAGCCGTAGCCGAGCATGATGCCCCCCACCACCGCCGCCAGCGCCGAGCGGAGCGGGATCCGGAAGGTCGGCGCGTAGCGGCCGGCCAGCGCCGCGGCCAGCAGGGCGCCGACGATGATGCCGATGTCCATCACCGAGGTGACGTCCGCCAGCACGCTGTCCCGCAGCGCCGCCGCCTGGGCGGGGCTCGACCAGAAGGGCCAGCTCGCCGCGTCGATGCCCATCGCCATCGCCGCCTTGGAGCCCCAGAGGGCGAAGGCGGAGGTGATCCCCCAGGGGCGGCCCGCCAGCGCCAGCGTCGCGAAGTTCAGCACCGCCAGCGCCACCGCGCCCGCGATCACCGGCCAGGGCCCGCGCAGCAGCCGCGGCAGCCCCCGCCGCGCCGGCGCCGCGGCCGGCACCAGCCGCCCGTGCCGCCGCCGCTCCAGCACCACGGTCACCCCCACGATGGCGGCGAAGAGCGCGAGGTTCACCGCCAGCGCCGGCCCCACGCCCCAGGCGCCGATCACGGAGATCGGCGGCAGGTGCGGCAGCGCCGACCACCAGGGCAGGTGCGCCGCGCCGAAGGTGGACCCGATAACGAAGGCGAGCAGGGTCAGCACCATCCGCACCGATCCCCCGCCCGCCGTGTAGAGCGTGCCCGAGGCGCAGCCGCCGCCGAGCTGCATGCCGATGCCGAACAGGAAGGCCCCGAACACCACGGAGACGCCCACCGGCGCCACCAGCCCCTGCACCGGCTGCCCGAAGAGCGAGCCGGAGGCGAGCACCGGGAAGAACAGCACCACCGCGATCGCCAGCATCAGCATCTGCGCCCGCAGCCCCTCCCCGCGCCGATCGGCGATGAAGACGCGCCAGGCCGAGGTGAAGCCGAAGGAGGCGTGGTAGAGCACCAGCCCCAGCACGGCGCCCAGCAGGTAGAGCGCCGCCTGCCGCGGGCTGATCGACTGCGCGAGCAGCGCGGCCCCGAGCAGCAGCGCCGCCCCCGCGCCGAGGGCGGCGGTGGCCTGCACCCCCGGCGGGCGCGGCAGCGGCGGGGCTTCGACGGCGATCGAGGCGGACATGGGGGGGATCTCCTGGGACGTCGGGAGCGGTAACGCGATGCGTCCCGGTGAATTGGGCCGCGAGGGGCCTCAATTCACGATGCAGGAGGATGCATCCCGCGCATCCCACCCCCGCTGCGGCCGGCTAACCCTCCCGATGAACCCCACACGTTCCGCAAAACGAAACTGCGCCCCGGGACCGGGCGTTCGCCCATCCCCGACCACGGAGTCCCTCCCGATGCGCGCGAACCCCCGTCTTGTCGCGGCCCTGCTGGCGCTCGGCCTCGCTCCCCTCGCGACCAGCGACGCCCGGGCCCAGGCGGGCACCGCCGGCACGCCCCCGGCCGCCGTCACCCCCTCCGCCCGCGACGCCAACCCGGTGACGCCGACGCCCCAGGCGCCCGACCTGCCGACCTATCTCGGCATGCTCGACCGCGGCATCGGGGACCTCCGCCAGGAGATCTCGCGCGCCGAGAGCGGCGGCGGGCGCACGACGCAGCCCGGCGCCACCTCGCCCGGGATGATCCACCTGATGCAGAAGGTGCGGGAGAGCTGGCAGATCGCCGAGCGCGCGCCCCGCGGCTTCAACGGCAACGCCGAGTACGACCAGACCATGCGCGACATGCGCGCCCGCTTCTCCGAGCTCGGGCCGCAGCACGTCGAGGCGCCGCAGGCCGTGGAGTCTGCCCGCGGCGCGCTGCAGTCGCTCGAGAAGCTGCGCCAGGCCGCGGCGGCCTCCGCGCCCTCCTAGAGCCCCAGCCGCGTCGCCAGGGCGCCGAAGTCCTCCGCCACCAGGTCCCAGTCCTGCGCGGGCGCGAGGTCCTTCGCCTGCCCCGGCCCGTGCTCCGTCAGGCGCGGCACGAAGGCCGTCCGCAGCCCGCAGCGCCGCGCCGCCGCCAGGTCGTCGTTGTGGGCCGCGACGAGGCAGACCTCCTCCGGCCGCATCGCCAGCACCTCGGCGGTGCGGAGATAGGCCTCGGGCATCGGCTTGTAGGCCCGCACCACCTCCGCCCCGAGGATCGCGTCCCAGGGCAGGCCGGCTCGCTTGGCCATGTCGATCATGAGCACGATGTTGCCGTTCGACAGCGGCGCGATGACGTAGCGCGCGCGCAGCCGCCCGAGCCCCGCCACGGCGTCCGGCCAGGGGTCGAGCCGGTGCCAGGCGAGGTTCAGCGCGTCCAGCTCCGCCGGCTCCATCCGCGCGGGGTCGATGCCGAACTCCGGCAGCAGCGCCTCCAGGTTCTCCCGGTGCAGCACGTCGAGCCGGGTGAAGGGCCGGTCGCCGCGGCGCACCGCCTCCATCGCCGGCTGGTAGCGGCGGCGCCAGGCATCGGCGAAGGCGGCGGGATCGGCCGCGGCGCCGTGCCGGGCGAGGAAGGGCGCGGCGTCGCGCGCCACCCCGCTCCGCCAGTCCACCACGGTGCCGAAGACGTCGAAGACAAGGGCGCGCACGCCGTCGAGGGGCATCGGCTTCTCCAGAAAGGGCACCGCCGGTCAGGCCCAGGGGCCGCGTCGGCCGCCGCGCTCCCAGGGGCGCCGCGGCGGGGGGCCACCCCAGGGGCCGGTCCCGGAACCCGTGCCGGGACCGCTCCAGCCACCCTGCCCCGGGGGCGCGGGCCGGCGCAACGGCAGGCCGCCCGCCATCTCCATCAGCGCCCGCACTCGGTTCTCCGTGCTCGGGTGCGTCGAGAAGAGGTTGTCCATCCCGGCGCCCGAGAGCGGGTTCACGATGAAGAGGTGCGCGGTCGCCGGGTTGGCCTCGGCGGCCTCGTTGGGAATGGCGTGCCGGCCCGCCTCCAGCCGCTGCAGCGCGTTGGCCAGCCCCCGCGGGTGCCCTGCGATCTCCGCCCCCAGCCGGTCCGCCTCGTACTCGCGCGACCGGCTGACGGCCATCTGCACGAGCATGGCCACGAGCGGCGCCACGATGATCGCCAGCAGCACGCCGATGCCGCCGAGCGGGTTGTTCCGGTCGCGTCGCCCGAACAGCCCACCGAACTGCGCGACCATGCCGATCGCGCCCGCCAGGCTCGCGGTGACCGTCATGATCAGCGTGTCCCGGTTGCGGATATGGGCCAGCTCGTGCGCGATCACGCCGGCGACCTCCTCCTCCGGCATGGTCGCGAGCAGCCCGGCCGTCACGGCCACCGCCGCGCGCTCGGGCGAGCGGCCGGTCGCAAAGGCGTTCGGCTGCTCCTCGTGGAGGAGGTAGAGCGCCGGCATCGGCAGCCCCGCCCGCGCCGCCAGCCCCGCGACGAGCTGGTAGAGGCGAGGGTCGTCCCCCGGCCCGATCGGCTGCGCGTGGTGCATCCGCAGCACCATTCGGTCGGAGTTCCACCAGGAGAAAGCGTTCATCCCGGCCGCCACGAGGAAGGCGACCACCATCCCCTGCTGCCCGCCCAGCAGGTAGCCGACCCCCGCGAAGAGGGCGGTGAGGGCCGCCATCAGCATGGCGGTGCGCGCGTAACCGGACACGGGCCTGTTCCTCCTTCGCCGTTCCCTCCCTATCTGGGAAGCATGGCCGACTCAGACGATACCAAGACCCCGCCCGCCACGCCGGCGACCCCCAAGCCCGCCGCCCCCCCGCTGCCGCCCGAGATCGGCGGCCCCAAGGGACCCGAGCCCACGCGCTTCGGCGATTGGGAGCAGAAGGGCCGCGCGACCGACTTCTAGCGCCGCCCGCCCCGCGCGGGGGCGGGGCTCAGAGCCCCAGGAGGTCGAGCGTCCGCGCGACGACCACCCGCTCGTCGTAGAGCGCCAGCGCCCGCCCCCGCGCGGCCTCGCCCATCCGCGCCCGCAGCGCCGGGTCGGCCGAGAGCCGCGCCAGCGCCTCCGCCAGCGGCGCCACCGTGCCCGGCGGCACGAGGAGCCCGGTCTCGCCGGGCACCACCTGCTCGCGCGGGCCGCTGATGTCGGTCGCGACCACCGGCAGGCCGGTCAGCATGGCCTCGATCACAGACATCGGCAGGCCCTCGAAATGGCTCGGCAGGCAGAAGAGGTCGGAGGCCGCGAGCACGCGCTCCGTGTCGTGCCGGTAGCCCAGCCGCCGCAGCCGCGGCCCCAGCAACGCCGCGGCGCGGGCGAAGTCCGGCTCCACGTCGCCGCCGTGGTCGGTCGAGAGCCGCTCCCCGACCACGCAGAGGGTCGCGCCCGGCACCGACTCCATCGCCCGCAGCAGCTCCGGGTATCCCTTGTGCCGCACGAGGCGGGAAACGGCGGTGACCACCACCTCGTCCTCCCCCAGGCCCAGCTCCGCCCGCACGGCGGCGCGCGCCGCGGGGTCGGGGTGGAAGCGCCGGGGGTCGCGGCCGTTCAGCGCCGCCTTCGGGTCGCGGTGGATGCGCAGCCGCCGCGCGTCGCCGGCCTCCTCCTCGCTCACCGTCAGGAAGGTGTCCGTCAGCCGCCCGCCGAGCCATTCCACGGCGAGCGAGAGGCCGCGCCGCCAGAGCGGGCCGGGCTGGTTGAAGAGGAAGCCGTGCACCGTGTAGGCGGTCCGCGGCACCCGCTCGAGCCGCGCCGCCACCCGCGCCAGCAGCCCGGCGATCGGGAAATGGGCGTGCACCAGCCCCGGCCGCTCCGCCCGGATCACCCGCCGCAGCGCCCGCAGCGCCCGCCAGTTCGCGCCCGGCGAGAGGCTGCGCGAGAAGGGCACGGGGATGACCGCGAAGCCCTCCGCCCGCACGATCTCCAGCAAGGGCCCCTCCGCGCAGGCGGCCAGCACCTCGTGCCCCCGCGCTCGCGCGCCGCGCATCAGCGGCAGGATGAAGTGCAGGAGCGAGAAATCGACATTCGCGATGAAGAGGACGCGCACGCCGCGAACTAGCCCCGGGTGAAGCGGGCGACGAAGAAGCCGTCCATCCCCCCGCGCTCCCCCCACAGATCTGGGCGCGTGCGGAGCGCACCCTCGGCGGTCACCGCCGCCTCCAGCCCCGGCACCTCCTCCGGCCGCACGGGATCGAGCCGCAGCCCGAGGGCGGCGGCGCGGGCGAGATGCGCCTCCCCCTCCTCCGGCTGGAGGGAGCAGGTCGCGACCACCAGCCGCCCGCCCGGCGCCACCAGCCCGGCCGCGGCCTCGATCAGCGCGGCCTGGGTGGCCGCCAGCTTCGGCACGTCGCGCGGGCGGCGCAGGTGCTGCACCTCCGGGTGGCGGCGGATCGTGCCGGTCGCGGTGCAGGGGGCGTCGAGCAGCACCGCCCCGAAGGCGCCGCGCCGCGCCGCCGCCCAGGGAATGACGTCCGCCACGGCCACCTCGGCCTCCAGGCGCAGCCGGGCCAGGTTCTCGCGCAGCCGCCCGGCGCGGCGCTCGTCCTTCTCCACCGCGGTGACCGCCGCCCCGGCAGCCACGAGCTGCGCGGTCTTGCCGCCGGGCGCCGCGCAGAGGTCCGCCACCTTCTCCCCCGGCCGCACGGCGAGCAGCCGCGCGGGCAGGCTGGCCGCCGCGTCCTGCGCCCAGAAGCCACCCTCGGCGAAGCCGGGGATCTCCGTGATCCGCGTGCCCGGCGGCAGGCGCGCCGTGCCGTTGGGCAGCAACTCCGCCCCCTCCGGCGCCGCCGTGCCCGGCGCGAGGGAGAGGTCCAGCGGCGCCGGCCGGACATGCGCCTCCGCGATCGCCCGCACCTTCGGCCCGTAGGCCGCGTGCCAGGCCGACCAGAGCCAGGGCGGCGTGTCCAGCCGCGCGGCGTCCAGCCCCTCCAGCACCGCCGGCCCCTCGGTCGCGACCTTGCGGAGGACGGCGTTCACCAGCCCCGCGAAGGGGCGCGGCGCGAGCGCCACCGCGGTCGCCACCGCCGCGTGGGCGGGCGTGCCGAGCAGCAGCAGCTCCGCCGTGCCGATCCGCAGCGCCTGCAGGGCGGGCGGCGAGGGCTCCCGGCGCAGGTAGGGCTCCAGCACCGCGTCGAGGCTGCCGAGCCGCCGCAGCACCGCCGCGGCGATTCGGTGCGCCGCCGCCTTGTCGCGCGGCTGGAGGGTGCCGGGCAGGGAATCCAGCGCCTCCTCGAGCCCCCGCCGGCGCTCGAGCACGGCGGAGAGAAGGGAGAAGGCGGCGGATCGGGTGGGGTTGGGGGGCATCGGGGAGGCGATTGGCGCATTTCGCGCCTGCTGTGCAGCCCCTTTCGCGCCAACCCCGCCATGCCCGGGCAAGCGCCCGCGCCCCTCAACCCTCCCGCGCGCGGGCCCGGAACAGCAGCGCCAGCCCGGTCAGCGTCAGCGCCCCGCCGCCGACATCCGCCCAGCCCAGCACCTCGCCGAGCGCGGCCCAGCCGATCACCGTCGCGACCGGCGGCGCCAGCAGCTGCAGCGCCGCCGCGGTCGAGGGCTGGAAGCGCCGCAGCAGCACGAAGAGAAGCGCGTAGCCGCCGACGCCGACGATCGTGACGCTGTAGGCCAGCCCCAGCCAGACGCGCGGGCTGGCGGAGGAGGGCGGCGCGCCCTCCATCACCAGGGCCAGGGCGAGCAGCAGCACGGCGCTGACGAGGCTCTGCCCCGCGGTGGCCGACCACAGGTCCACCCGCCCGCGGGCCGGGGCGAAGGCCAGCAGCCCCGCCGCCTGGCTGACCGCGCCGAGCAGCGCGAGCCCGACGCCCAGCACCTCTCCCGGGCTGTCCCCGATATGCCCGGCCAGCCGGGCGCCGCCGAGCAGCGCCACCCCGCCCCAGCCGAGCGCCAGGCCCGCCCAGGCCATGCCGGAGGGCCGGCGCCCGAACAGCACCGCCTCCCCCAGCGCGACGACGAGCGGCGTTGCCGCGGTGACCAGGGCCACGAGGCCGGAGGGAATGAGGGCCATCGCCCACCAGGAGAAGGCGAGGTAGCCACCCGTCCCGAACAGCCCCATCAGCGCCACCCGCCCGAGATCCGCCCGCGCCGGCCAGCGCGCCCCCGTGACCAGGGCCAGGCCGACCAGCAGGGGCGCGGTGAGGACGAAGCGGATCGCGAGCGCCCAGAAGGGCGGCCATTCCAGCACCACCACCCGCGCGGCGTTGAAGGCCGATCCCCAGATCAGCACGAAGGCCACCGCCAGCAGGGCGGAGCGCCACGCCTCGCCACGCCCGGTCACGTCGTCATCCTGGTCAGCTCTCCAGCAGCGGCGGCCCGGATGGACGGCGGCAGGGCGCGCATTTGGACGAGAACCGGGAGAGCCGGGAACCCGCATTTTCTCCACGCGGCCATGCGGGACGACCATGCGGGCCGGCCATGCGGGGCGCCCGGACGGGTCCCCGGGGCACCGGGACGCGCAAAGCCCGCCCCCTTGCCGAAAGGGGCGGGCCAGCGGTCGCGTGGCGGCCGGAACAGGCTTTCCGGAGACAGTGCCGGCCGCGCCGACGCCGAGGTGGTTACCCCGGGCGGCGATGGGCGGGCTGGCGCCCGCGGCGGTCCGAGCGGCGAAGGGCGAAGCGCCCCAGGTCCCGCTGCACGGGCAGGCGGCGCCCGGCGCGCCGGCCGAGGCTGTCCGCGAGGGTCGCGCCCGCTTCCGCAGCCGCTGGCGCCGCGCCCTCGTGGGCGGGCGGCTCGCCGAAGCTGCCGTTCAGGAAGAAGCCGTCCGCCGCGCCGGCCGAGAGGTCGAAGCGGAGGCTCACGGCCGGCGGCGAGGCCGCGCCGCCGAGGTCGAGCGAGAGGTGGAAGGCGGCATCGCCGTGCGAGGCGCCGTGGCCGCACCAGTCGAGGTTCTCGAACCCTTCCGCCGCCATCACGCCGGCGAGGTCGTCGGGCGTCGCGAAGCCGGGGGTGCCGATCAGGCCCGCCGGGGGCAGGCCGCTGCCGGACGGATGGCTGCCTCCCGACCCGAAGTCACCGTCCACGGCGCATCGAAAGGTGCCAGCCATCGGTATTTTCTCCGGACGCCGGGTGTTTTGGGTGGGGCCGAGGCCCCGCACCACCGGCGCTGCTAGGGAGAAGCTTCGGGCCGAAACGTGAATTAACCGCTAATACCAAGTCTCTGAGATCATGACCTATATGCCCAGTCGCGCAGTCCGATGGACATGATGCGCCAGGGCTGTTCGGTGAGCTTGTTCCAGGCGTCGCAGCAGTGGTCGACGATGTTGTCGTAGGACCGGAAGACCCGGTTGGAGAGCCAGTTGTCGCGCATGAACTGCCAGACATTCTCCATGGCGTTCAGTTCGGGGCACTTGGGTGGCAGCGGTGCGAGCGTGATGTTGGGTGGAACCGCGACCTTGTCGGAGAGGTGCCATCCGGCCTGGTCGAGCAGCAGAACGGCGTGCG
>NZ_RCZP01000003.1 GCF_006438825.1 Muricoccus nepalensis | reverse complement strand
TGCCGGTCAAGGCAGCTCTCGCTGATGTTGAGCACGCCGTCCTCGAACCAGCGGATCGAGACGTCGCCCTCAAAGCTCGTGTTCTTGATGCGACGAGGCGCCCGCATCCAGGCGATGCGCCCCATCTCGCGACGCCAGAACCCCTCCGGGTCCCGACCCGCCTCCTCCACCATCGCACGACGCCGCGCCTCGTCCACCCGCGCGCCGCTCGCCCGCGGCTCAACCCGTAGCATCCCGTCGTCAGGCATACGCCCCTCCTCGTTCTTGGGGGCGATGAACGGCAGGACGGGGCGGCGGGTCCTTGCGCTGGATCAAGGCGGGGATCGAAAAAATAGGAACGCCCCCCGGCGTGAGGGCGTTCCCAGGTACCGAAAGCCGAAACAATAACGAGGTCAGCTCGAAATAACTGGTACCTCGGCCGAAGGGGCCTCCGCCCCGGCCGGCCCGCGCCGGGGCCGGCCGGCGGCGCTACCGGTTGATTGCGCCCGACCGGCCCACCGTCATCCGGTAGATCGCGAGCAAGATGACCGCCCCGACCACCGCCCCGATGAAGCCGGCGCCCTCGCCCGCGCGGTACCAGCCGACCGCCTGGCCCAGATAGGTCGCCACCACGGCGCCGATGATGCCAAGAAGGGTGGTGATGATGAAGCCGCCGGGGTCGCGCCCGGGCATGAGGAACTTCGCGACGATGCCCGCGAGCAGGCCGATGATGATGGTTCCGATGATACCCATGGGGGCGCTCCGCCAGGTTGTGGAAGCGGAGCGCGGGTCGGCATCGCGGGTTTCAGGCCGCCCGCGCCCGGGCCCGCCCCGGCGCGGCGCGGACGCCGCCCCCGGCGGGACCGCCGGGCACAGGCCGCCGGAAGAAATGTATCAGGTAACACGATTGTGTTGACGGGCGCCGCTGCCGATCCCAGGCTGGCGGCCGCAACACCTGCGCGGAACTCTCCATGCGCCTCCCCGTCCTCGCCATCCTCGCCCTTGCCGCCGCCGCGCCCGCCGCGGCCAGGG
Source organism: Muricoccus nepalensis (assembly GCF_006438825.1). Classification (GTDB taxonomy): domain Bacteria; phylum Pseudomonadota; class Alphaproteobacteria; order Acetobacterales; family Acetobacteraceae; genus Roseomonas; species Roseomonas nepalensis. The sequence continues at coordinate 400,032 of NZ_RCZP01000003.1, read as the reverse complement.
CCCAGCCCGCCCTCTCGGCCGAGCAACGGGTGATGGCGGAGGCGGCCATGCGCGCGCTGACCTCCCCCGCCGGACCGCCCCCGGCGGCGGTCCCGGCCCAGGCGGAGCCGAAGCCCCGCCTCCACGCCTGGCCCGGCCTCCTCGCCCGCTGGACGGCCGCCGCCGTCACCCAGGGCGAGGCGGAGCGGATGCTGGCGGACGGGCGCGCGGAATCCGCCTACCGCAACACCTGGGACGGCCAGCGCATCTACCTGACTGCGGCTGGCACCGGCGCGGTCACCTTCTTCCTGCCCCCCTCGACCGAGGAGAACCAGTCCTTCTCCCGCAAGGCGCGCGACGCGGGCGTCGAGTTCCTCGTGGAGGACGGCACCTGGGCGGACGTCGCCTCCACCGTCGCCAAGTTCCTCCTCGTCCTCGCGGGCGTCTGCGGGGTGCTCGTCTTCCTCTTCTGGCTCGACCGCCGCCGCACCCGCGGGCCGGGCCGCCGCGCCGCGCTCTTCCGCAAGGGCTCGCGCCGCGAGGCCGGCGCCGACGGCTCCCAGGGCGTGACCTTCGCCGACGTGGCGGGGCAGGACGCGGCCAAGGAATCCCTCCTCGAGGTCGTGGAGTTCCTGCGCGACCCGAAGCGCTTCGCGAACCTCGGCGCGCGCGTGCCCCGGGGCGTGCTGCTCGAGGGCGATCCCGGCAACGGCAAGACGCTCCTCGCCCGCGCCGTGGCGGGGGAGGCGGGGGTGCCCTTCTTCAGCGCCTCGGGCTCCGAGTTCGTGGAGATGTATGTCGGCATCGGCGCCCGCCGCGTGCGGGACCTCTTCGGGCGCGCGCGCAAGCACCCCGTCAGCATCGTCTTCATCGACGAGATCGACGTCGTCGGCCGGGCGCGCTCGGGCACGGCGCGCGACGGCGGCTCGCAGGAGCACGACCAGACCATCAACCAGCTCCTCACCGAGCTCGACGGCTTCGACCGCTCCTCCACCATCGTCCTCATCGCCGCGACCAACCGGGCGGACGTGCTCGACCCCGCGCTCACCCGCCCCGGCCGCATCGACCGGCGCGTCTTCGTGCCCGGGCCGGACGTGCGGAGCCGCGAGGCGATCCTCGGCGTCCACGCGCGACGCGTCCGCCTCGCCGGCGGCGTCAGCCTGCCCGAGGTCGCCAGCATGACCCCCGGCTTCTCCGGCGCGGACCTCGCCAACCTGCTGAACGAGGCCGCCATCGCCGCGACCCGCGCCAGCAAGGAGGCCGTGGACATGGAGGACCTCCGGGCCTCGATGGACCGCATCCTCCTCGGCGAGAAGCGCCCCGCCGGCGCCATGTCCGAGGCCGAGCGCCGCGTCGTCGCCTACCACGAGGCCGGCCACGCCATCGTCGCCATGCGCACGCCGGGCGCCGACCCGGTGCGCCGCGTCACCGTCGTCCCGCGCGGCCGCTCCCTCGGCGCCGTCGTTCAGACGCCCGACCAGGACCGCCACCTCTGGAGCCGCGGCCTGCTGCAGGGCCGCCTCGCCGTCACCATGGGCGGGCGCGCGGCGGAGGAGATCATCCTCGACCACGACGAGGTCACCGGCGGCGCCTCCGGCGACATCGCCCACGCCACGAAGGTCGCCCGCGAGATGCTCGGCCGATACGGCATGAACGCGGAGCTCGGCTGCGTGGACCTCCTCGGCGACGGCCGCGGGCCCGGCGCCGCCCCGGCCACGCTCGACCGGCTCGACCAGCTCGTGGTCACCGAGATCGCCCGCGCCCTGGTCACCGCGCGCGCCGTGCTGGAGGGGGAGATCGCCGCCCTGCACGCGCTCGCCCAGCGCCTGCTGGCGGAGGAGACCCTGACCGGCGAGGAGGCGCGCCGGACGGTGGACGCCGCGGCGCCCCGCCCTCTCGCCGCCGTCGCCTGACCGGGCGGGGGAGGGGGCCCGCCCCTTTCCCCGGCGCCCGCTTCGGCCGAGGCTGGGGGCCGTCGCGCCCTCCGCGGGGCGCGACGTCCTCCCCTGCGAAGGCTACCCGATGCGCCTCTGCCTCTTCGACGACGACCGCCTGGGGCTCGTGCGGCGCGATCCCGTCGCGGGCGACCTCGTCCACGATGCCAGCGCGGCCCTCGAGGCGCTGCCCGCCCGGCGCTACCCCTTCCCCCGTCACGACCTGCTGGTGGCGGCGCTGCCGGCGCTGCGCGCGCCCATCCTCGCCGCCGCCGACGCGCAGCCCGGCCGCCCCCTCGCCTCGGTGCGGCTCCGCCCGCCCGTCGCAAACCCCGGCAAGATCGTCGCGGCGCCCGTGAACTACCGCAAGCACCTCGAGGAGGCCGAGGCCGACCCCGCGACCTTCCACGCCGCGCACGTCCGCAAGATCGAGGAGACGGGCCTCTTCCTGAAGGCCACTTCCTCCCTCGCGGGCGCCTCGGACACCCTGCGCGTCAACCAGCCGGACCGCCGCACCGACCACGAGGTGGAGCTCGCGGCCATCATCGGCACGCCCTGCAAGGACGCGACGCGGGAGAACGCGCTGGGCCACGTCGCCGCCTACGCGATCGGCCTCGACATCACGATCCGCGGGCCGGAGGAGCGGAGCCTGCGGAAGTCGCCGGACACCTACACGGTCCTCGGCCCCTGGATGGTGACCGCCGACGAGATCGGGGACCCCGCTGCGCTCGACCTCCTCCTCGAGGTGAACGGCGAGGTCCGGCAGCGCGCCAACACGCGCGACCTCCTCCTCGACATCCCCGCGCTGATCGTCTTCGCCTCCCGCTTCTACACGCTCGAGCCCGGCGACATCCTCCTCACCGGCACGCCGGAGGGCGTGGGTCCCATCCGTCCCGGCGACACGATGCACGCCGCCATCGAGGGTATCGGCGCCATGACCCTCCGCGTGGCCTGAGCGGGGAGGGGGCGCTCAGCCCAGTGGCCCGGCCTCGAGCAGCGGCCGGGCCGCCGTCATGCTCCCCATCACGGCCCCCAGGTGGTCCCGCATCGCCGCCGCCGCCGCCTCGCGCCGCCCGGCCTGGATCAGGTCGAGGATCGCGAGGTGCTCCCGCGCCTGGCGGTGGAAGCGCTGGCGGTCCACGAGGGTCCGGTAGACGAGCAGCCGCCGCACGCGGTTCACCCGCTGCAGCGCCTCCAGCATGAAGGGGTTCCCGGAGGCGCCGACCACCGCCTCGTGGTAGCGCACGCCCCGCTCGTAGAGCGCGTCCGAGGTGGCGGCCTCGATCCCGCCGGCCAGCATGTGCTCCTCCACCGCGCGGCAGGCGGCGGCGGTCGCGGGATCGAGGCGGTAGCCGGGCTCGAGCAGGCTGGCCGGCTCGATCGCCAGGCGCAGGCGGTAGGTCTGCTCCAGCGCGTCGGGCGTCGTCAGCACGGAGGAGAAGCGCCACCCATAGCCCGCGCGCCGCTCCGCCCATCCCTCGGCCGCGATGCGGTCGAGAAGCTGGGCGAGCTGGCCGCGCGTCACGCCGTAGCGCTCGCGTAGGGCGGCCTCGGAGATGACGTCCGGCAGCCGCCCGGCCACGCGGTCCTCCGCCATGGCGAAGTAGACCCCGGACAGCCCGCCGCCCGTCCCGCGCCCGGCCAGGGCGGCCGCCGCCCCGCGCCCCTCGGGCGCGACGAAGAAGCCGCGGCGCGGCGCGGCCACGACGACCCCATGCTGCGCCAGGACGCGCAGGACCTGGCCGATCGGGAAGCGCGAGACGCCGAAGCGGTCCGCCAGGCGCTGCGCCGGCAGCCGCGTCCCGCCCGGCAGCGCGCCCGTGGCCACATCCTCCGCCAGGGCGTGGACGATCTGCGCGACGGTGCTGGTGGCGGCCTCTGGCATGCGGGCGGGGCGGACTCCGGTTCGCGGCCTGGGTAGGACGGCGGGGCGGCAGCGGCAATGCGGCGCCGTGCCGGTTGCATTTGATGTCGCCAACATGCAAAAGGAAGGCGAGGACGCCAAGCAAGGACCAAGGGCATGATCACCCGCCGCAACGCCGTCTCCGCGGGAGTTCTCGGGGGCCTCGCCCTGGCCGCCGGCCGAGCGACGGCCCAGCCGGCCTTCCCCAGCCGGCCCCTGCGCGCCATCGTCGGCTATCCCCCGGGCGGCGGCGTCGACATCGTCGCGCGGCTGGTGGGCGAGTCCATGCGCGGTGCCCTCGGCCAGCCCGTCGTCGTCGAGAACCGGGCGGGCGCCAGCGCCATGATCGGCGCCCAGGCCGTCGCGAAGGCCCCGGGCGACGGCTACACGATCCTCTTCGCCGCGGCGGGGGAGATCGCGGTCAATCCCGCCCTCTACCGCGAGCGCATGGCCTACGACGCGGAGCGCGAGCTGCTGCCGGTGGCCCTCTGCGGCACCGTGCCCTGCCTCGTCGTCGTGCCCTCGGCCCTGCCGGTCCGCACCCCGGCCGAGCTCATCGCCTACGCCCGCGCGAACAAGGGCAAGCTCTCCTTCTCCTCCTCCGGCATCGGCAACCCCCAGCACCTCGCGGGGGAGCTGATGAACCACATGGCCGGGACGGACGTGCTGCACGTTCCCTACCGCGGCTCCGCCCCCGCCGTGACCGACGTCGCGAGCGGGCGGGTGACGATGAGCTTCAGCAGCCTCGGCGCCGCGCTGCCGCTCATCCAGGACGGCAAGCTGCGCGCCGTCGCCGTGACCTCGCGCGAGCGCATGCCGCAGCTGCCGGACGTCGCGCCGCTGCGCGAGGCGCCGGGCCTCGCCGACTACGAGCTCATCAACTGGTTCGCCCTCTTCGCGCCGGGCGGCACGCCCGCGCCGGTGCTCGACCGGCTGGCCGAGGCCGCCGGGGCGGCCCTGCAGGACCCCCCGCTCGCGGCGAAGCTGACCGAGCAGGGCATCATCCCGCGCCGCCTCTCGCGGGAAGCCTTCGGCGCCTTCGTGCGCGAGGAGGCCGTGAAGTTCGCCGGCATCATCCGCGACGCGCGGATCACGGCCGAGGGGTGAGGGGCCCCCCGCGCGGGCCCGCAGGCAAGGAATTCCCATGACCGAGACGCTCATCCCCGAGGACCGCCTCCTCGGCCTCGCCACCCGCGCCCTCGCGCGCGGCGGCCTGCGCGAGGCCGACGCGGCCCTCGCCGCCCGGGTCCTCGTGCTCGCCGACATGTTCGGCGTGCGCACGCACGGGATCAGCCGCGTCCCGCAATACCTCGACCGCGTCCGCCTCGGCGGCATCGACGCGGCGGCCGAGGTGCAGGTGGCGCGCATGGCGCCGGGGCTGTCGATGGTGGACGGGCGGAACGGCGTCGGCCCCCTCGTCGGCATGCGCGCGCTGCAGGCGGCCATGGAATCCGCCCGCGAGGTCGGCATCGGCGCCGCCTTCGCGCGCGGCAGCAACCACTTCGGCCCGATCCTGCCCTACGCCTACCTCGCCGCCGGGGAGGGCTTCGCGAGTGTCATCGCGAGCAACGCGACGACCACCATCGCGCCCTGGGGCGGCAAGGACACGCGGGTGGGCAACAACCCGCTCGGCATCGGCATGCCCAACCCCGGCGGCGACCCGATCATCCTCGACATCGCGCTCTCCGTCGCCGCCCGCGCCAAGATCCGCAAGCTGCTGCAGCAGGGCGAGCCCATGCCGGAGGGCTGGGCCGCGGACGCCGACGGCAAGCCCACCACCGACCCGCGCAAGGGGCTGGAGGGCTTCCTCCTGCCCGTCGGCGGGCACAAGGGCTACGGCCTCGCGGTCATGGTGGACCTGCTCGCCGGCCTCCTCTCGGGCGCCGCCTACCTCACCCATGTCCAGGCCTGGGACAAGAACCCCGGGGCCGCGCAGAACCTCGGCCACGTCTTCATCCTCATCGACACCACGAAGCTCCACGCGGCCGACTGGATGCGCGAGCGCCTGGCCGATTTCGGCGCCATCCTGCGGGGCACGCCCGCCGCCGATCCCGCGCAGCCCGTGATGGCGCCGGGCGACCGCGAGATGGCGATGCTGGCGCGGGCGCGGCGCGACGGCGTTCCCGTCGCGGCCGCCGACCTCGCCGCCGTCGAGGCCCTGGCCTAAACCGGCGAACCCGGGCGGGCCCGCCGGCCCCTCTGCGAGAAGAGAGAGCGCGAACCCATGGCCTGGACCGTCGAGAGCCTGCAGCAGGGCTACCCCGGCAAGTCGAAGCACCACGGCGGCCTCGGCTGGAGCACCATCGCGCTCGCCCGCGGACCGGAGGGGCGCCTCGCCGTGCTCGACACCGGCGGCTTCGGCGCGCGGCGCCGCCTGCTGACGCAGCTCGCGGCCGCGGGGGTCGCGCCGGAGGACGTCACGGACCTCCTGCTGACGCATCTCCACTACGACCACTGCCTCAACTGGCCGATGTTCCCGCGCGCCACCCTCCATGCCGGCGCGGCGGAGCTCGAGATGGCGCTCGGCCTGCCGGACGGCGACCCGCTCTACCCCGAGTTCACGATCCGCGAGCTGGCGCGCCACCCCCGGCTGCGGCGGCTGGAGGACGGCCCGACCGGCCTGCCGGGCATCGCCTGCTTCACCGCGCCCGGCCACACGATGCACCACCTCGTCTTCGTGCTGGAGGGGCCGGTGCGCACGATCTTCTCGGCGGACGTGGCGAAGAACCGGTCGGAGCTCGCGACGGGCCGCGCGGACATGACCCTCGACGCCGCGGCCCACGCCGCCTCCATCGCCCGGCTGAACGCCGCCTGGCGCGAGGTGCCCGGCACCCTCCTCCTGCCGGGCCACGACCTGCCGCTCCTCCTCGACGAGGCCGGCAACATGGTCGCCCAGGGGGACCGCACCGCCGCCATCGACGCCTGGTTCGGCGCCTCGCTCGAGGAGGTGACGCGCTTTGACCTCACGGAAGGGGCGGCGTGACCCGCGGTCGCCCTTCACGGGAGGACCCCCGGTGAAGCAGCGCTCCATCCCCGCCGTCTTCATGCGGGGCGGCACGAGCAAGGCCATCCTGTTCCACGCGCGCGACCTGCCGGCGGACCGCGCGGCCTGGGACGCCCTCTTCGCCGCCGCCATGGGCACGCCCGATCCCTACGGGCGGCAGCTCGACGGCATGGGCGGCGGCGTCTCGTCGCTCTCGAAGGTCTGCGTGATCGCGCCCTCGCCGCGCGCGGACGCCGACGTGGACTACACCTTCGCCCAGGTGCTGATCCGCGAGAACCACGTCGACTACCGCGGCAACTGCGGCAACATGAGCTCGGCCGTCGGCCCCTTCGCGGTGGACGAGGGCCTCGTGGAGGCGCGGGGCGAGAGCGCGACGGTCCGCATCCACAACACCAACACCGGCAAGATCATCCACGGCACCTTCCCGGTCGAGGAGGGCCGCGCGCGCTACGACGGCGACCTCGCCATCCCCGGCGTGGGCGGGACGGGCGCGCCGGTCCGGCTCGACTTCCTCCGCCCGGGCGGCGCCACCACCGGGCGCCTGCTGCCCACCGGCCGCCCAATGGACCGGCTGGAGGTGCCCGGCTTCGGGGCGATCGAGGCCTCGCTGGTGGACGCCGCCAACGCCGCCGTCTTCGTCCGCGCGCGAGACCTCGGCCTCTCCGGCACCGAATTGCCCGAGGAGCTTGAGGCCCGCCCCGACCTCCTGCGCCTCCTCGACGGGATCCGCCGCCAGGCCTCCGTCCTCATGGGTATCGCGCCCGACCCGGAGGCGGCGCGGGCGATCAGCACGGTGCCCTATATCGGCTTCGTCAGCCCCCCGGCCGCGGCCCCGACGCTCTCGGGCGAGCCCCTGGCGGCCTCGGCCATGGACCTCGCGGCCCGGATCATCTCGAACGGCCAGCCGCACCGCGCCCTGCCGCTGACGGGCTCGCTCTGCACGGCGGTCGCCGCCCGCATCCGGGGCACGGTGGTCGCGGAGATGCGGCGTGACGACGCCGCGGCGGGCCCCCTCCGCCTCGGCATGCCCTCGGGGGTGCTGACCGTCGGCGCCGACGTCGTGGAGGAGGAGGGCGCCTGGGAGGCGCGCGCGGGCTCCTTCTACCGCACCGCGCGGCGCCTCTTCGACGGGCGGGTCTGGCTGCCCGGGCGGGCAGGGGGCTAGAGCGCGGCCTCCTCGAAGCCGACGAGCTCCACGCCCTCCTCGACCATGTCGCCGACGGCGCAGCGGACCGCCGCCACCCGGCCCTCGCGCGGGGCGCGAAGGGTGATCTCGGTCTTCATCGCCTCCACCACCAGCAGCGGCGCGTCCTTCGCGACGGCGTCGCCGGGCGCCACCATCACGCGGGTCACGCGGCCGGGCACGGGCGCCATGACGCGCTGGCCGCCGGCCGCCTCGGTCCGGGGCGGCGCCAGCGGGTCGTCGTGGAGCAGCGCGTGGTTGCGCCCGGCGAGGATCACCGTCAGCTCCTCCCCGCGCCGGACCACGCGCAGCCGCCGCGTGACGCCGTCGACCCGCAGCAGGGCGCCCGCCTCGTCCTCCGACAGCGCCGCCTCGACGCTGCCCCCCGGCAGGTCGAGGCGAAGGCTCCCGTCCGGCCGCGGGTGCGCGCGCAGCGTGACCGGATCCGCCTCGCCCTCGCGGAAGCGGAGGTCCTGGTAGCCGTCGCCGTTCATCCGCCAGGCATTGGCCGCGGCCCAGGGGGACCAGGGGTCGCCTGTGGCGCCGGCCGCCGCCTCCGCGGCGGCGCGCCGGTCGGCAAGCACCGTCAGCGCCGCCGCCGCGAGCACCGCCTCCCTCTCGCCCTCCGGCGCCTCGGCCCCGGCCGGCATCAGCGCCGCCGCGTGGCGCGCGATGAAGCCGGTGTCGAGCTCGGCGGCCGCGAAGGCGGGGTGCGCCGCGATGGCGCGCAGCAGGCCGAGGTTGGTCGTCAGCCCGACGACCTCGTACTCCGCCAGCGCCGCCGCCAGCCGCCGCACCGCGGCCGGCCGGTCCGCGCCCCAGACGACTAGCTTGGCGATCATCGGGTCGTAGTTGGGCGTGATCGCGTCGCCCTCGACGACGCCGGTGTCCACCCGCACCTCGCCCGGCACCTCCCGCGGCTGACGAAGATGGCGGAGCGTGCCGACCGCCGGCAGGAAGTCCCGCGTGGGGTCCTCGGCGTAGACGCGCGCCTCGATGGCGTGGCCGCGCAGGCCGAGGCGATCCTCCCCGAGCGGCAGCGGCTCGCCGGCCGCGACGCGCAGCTGCCACTCCACGAGGTCGAGGCCGGTGACCATCTCGGTCACGGGGTGCTCGACCTGCAGCCGCGTGTTCATCTCCATGAAGTAGAAGGCGTCGCCTTCCGCGATGAACTCCACCGTGCCGGCGCCGACGTACCCCACCGCCCGCGCCGCGGCGACGGCGGCCTCGCCCATGCTGCGCCGCCGCGCGGGGTCCATCCCCGGCGCCGGCGCCTCCTCGATCACCTTCTGGTGCCGCCGCTGAATCGAGCAGTCCCGCTCGAACAGGGAGACGGTGTTGCCCTGCGTGTCCGCGAAGACCTGGATCTCGATGTGCCGCGGCCGGGTGAGATACTTCTCGACCAGCACGCGGTCGTCGCCGAAGGAGGCCAGCGCCTCCCGCTTCGCGCCCTCCACCGCGGCGTCCAGCTCCGCGGGCGCGGCCACGATCCGCATCCCCTTGCCGCCGCCCCCGGCCGAGGCCTTGATGAGCACGGGATAGCCGATGCGCACCGCCTCCCGCGCCAGCAGGCCGGGGTCCTGGTCCGCCCCGTGGTAGCCGGGCACCAGCGGCACGCCGGAGCGCTCCATCAGCGCCTTCGACTCCGCCTTCGAGCCCATGGCGCGGATCGCGTCCGGCGGCGGGCCGATGAAGACGATCCCCGCGTCGCGGCAGGCGGCCGCGAAGTCCGCGTTCTCCGAGAGGAAGCCGTAGCCCGGGTGGATCGCCTCGGCGCCGGACCGCCGCGCGGCGTCGAGGATGCGCTCCCCGACAAGGTAGCTCTCCCGCGCCGGCGCCGGGCCGATCGGCCAGGCCTCGTCGGCCATCCGCGCGTGCCGGGCGCCCGCGTCGGCCTCCGAGTAGACGGCGACGGTCGCGACGCCGAGGCGGCGCGCGGTCGCGATGACGCGGCAGGCGATCTCGCCGCGGTTGGCGATCAGGATCTTGCGGAACACGTCGATCCCTCCCGTCCCGGGCGCTGGCCGGGGAGGGCGGCCGCGGCCGCCTTCGTGGTGCTGCTCATCCGGCGTCTCCCCCTACATCCGGAACAGGCCGAAGCGGGTCGGCGGGATGGGCGCGTTCAGGCTGGCCGAGAGGCCGAGGGCAAGCACGCGCCTTGTGTCCGCGGGGTCGATCACCCCGTCGTCCCAGAGGCGCGCGCTGGAGTAGTAGGGGTGGCCCTGCACCTCGTACTGCTCGCGGATCGGCGCCTTGAAGGCCTCCTCCTCCTCGGTAGGCCAGCTTCCGCCGCGCGCCTCGATGCCGTCCCGCCGCACCGTCGCCAGCACCGAGGCCGCCTGCTCGCCGCCCATCACGCCGATGCGCGCGTTCGGCCACATCCAGAGGAAGCGCGGCGAATAGGCGCGGCCGCACATGCCGTAGTTCCCCGCGCCGAAGCTGCCGCCGATGATGACGGTGAACTTCGGCACGGCGGCGGTCGCGACGGCCGTCACCATCTTCGCGCCGTCCTTGGCAATGCCGCCCGCCTCGTATTTCCGCCCCACCATGAAGCCCGTGATGTTCTGCAGGAACACCAGCGGCACGCCGCGCTGCGCGCAGAGCTCGATGAAGTGGGCGCCCTTCTGCGCGCTCTCGCTGAACAGGATGCCGTTGTTGGCGACGATCCCCACCGGGTATCCCCAGATATGGGCGAAGCCGCAGACCAGCGTCGCGCCGTAGAGGCGCTTGAACTCGTCGAACTCGCTGCCGTCCACCAGCCGCGCGATCACCTCGCGCACGTCGTAGGGGGTGCGCAGGCTGGAGGGCACGACGCCGTAGATCTCCTCGGGCGCGTGGCGCGTCGGCACGGGCCGGCGGATCTCGAGCGCCGGCCGCTTCACCTCGTTCAGCCCCGCCACGATGCGCCGCGCGATGCCGAGCGCGTGGGCGTCGTTCTCCGCCAGGTGGTCGGTGACGCCCGAGGTGCGGCTGTGCACCTCCGCGCCGCCCAGGTCCTCGGCGCTGACCACCTCGCCGGTGGCGGCCTTCACCAGCGGCGGGCCCGCGAGGAAGATGGTGCCCTGGTTGCGGACGATGACGCTCTCGTCGCACATGGCCGGCACATAGGCGCCGCCGGCCGTGCAGGACCCCATGACGACCGCGATCTGCGGAATGCCCTGGGCCGACATGGTGGCCTGGTTGTAGAAGATGCGCCCGAAATGGTCGCGACCCGGGAAGACCTCGTCCTGGTTCGGCAGGTTCGCGCCGCCGCTGTCCACGAGGTAGACGCAGGGCAGCCGGTTCTGCTGCGCGATCTCCTGCGCCCGCAGGTGCTTCTGCACGGTCAGCGGGAAGTAGGTCCCGCCCTTCACCGTGGCGTCGTTCGCCACGATCATGCACTCGCGCCCCGACACGCGGCCGATGCCCGTGACGATCCCCGCCGAGGGCACCTCGCCGCCGTAGAGCCCGTGCGCCGCGAGCTGCCCGACCTCGAGGAAGGGCGAGACCGGGTCGATCAGCGCCCGGATGCGGTCGCGCGGCAGGAGCTTGTTGCGCCCGAGATGCTTCTCCCGCGCCGCCTGGCCGCCGCCGAGGCGCACCGCCCCGGCGGTCCGCCGCAGGTCCTCCACCAGCGCGCGCATCGCCTCCGCGTTGGCGACGGCCTCGGGGGAGCGCAGGTCGACCGCGGTCTCGATCACCGGCATCGCGGCGCTCCCTCAGGCCGTCTCGGCGAAGAGCTCGCGCCCGATGAGCATGCGCCGGATCTCGCTCGTGCCCGCGCCGATCTCGTAGAGCTTCGCGTCGCGCAGCAGGCGCCCCGTCGGGTAGTCGTTGATGTAGCCGTTGCCGCCGAGAGCCTGAATGGCCTCCAGCGCCATCCAGGTGGCCTTCTCCGCGGCGTAGAGGATGGCACCCGCCGCGTCCTTCCGCGTCGTCTGCCCGCGGTCGCAGGCCTTGGCGACGGTGTAGACGTAGGACTTGGCGGCCGACATCACCGTGTACATGTCGGCGATCTTGCCCTGCATGAGCTGGAACTCGCCGATCGGCTTGCCGAACTGCTTGCGGTCGTGGACGTAGGGCAGGACGATGTCGAGGCAGGCCTGCATGATGCCGAGCGGCCCCGCGGCCAGCACCGCGCGCTCGTAGTCGAGCCCGCTCATCAGCACGTTCACCCCGCGGCCCTCCGCGCCGAGCACGTTCTCGGCGGGCACCTCGCAGTTCTCGAAGACCAGCTCGCAGGTGTTCGAGCCGCGCATGCCGAGCTTGTCGAGCTTCTGCGCCGTGGTGAAGCCCTTGAAGCCCTTCTCGATGAGGAAGGCCGTGATGCCGCGCGGCCCCGCCGCGGGATCGGTCTTGGCGTAGACCACGAGCACGTTCGCGTCGGGCCCGTTGGTGATCCAGAACTTGCCGCCGTTGAGGATGTAGCGGTCCCCGCGCCGCTCGGCCCGGGTGCGCATGCCCACCACGTCCGACCCCGCGCCCGGCTCGCTCATCGCGAGCGCGCCGACGTGCTCGCCGGTGATGAGCTTCGGCAGGTAGCGCGCCTTCTGCTCCTCGTTCCCGTTGCGCGCGATCTGGTTCACGCAGAGGTTGGAGTGCGCGCCGTAGGAGAGGCCGACGCTCGCCGAGGCCCGGCTCAGCTCCTCCATCGCCACGCAGTGCTCGAGATAGCCCATGCCCGCCCCGCCGTACTCCTCGGGCGCCGTGATGCCGAGGAGGCCGAGGTCGCCGAACTTGCGCCAGAGGTCGGCCGGGAACTCGTTGCTGCGGTCGATCTCGGCCGCGCGCGGGGCGATCTCGTCGGCCGCGAAGGCTGCCACCTGCCCGCGCAGCGCGTCGGCCGTCTCGCCGAGGTCGTAGTTGAGCCCCTGCAAGCTGTTGGACATGAGCGGTTTCCCTCCCGACGGCCGGCTGCCACGGCGCCTTTGCCGCTAGCGTTAGGCAAAAGAAGCGGGCAGCACAAGCGGCTTACCAACTACCAACCGTTAGTTTAACCCTGCCCGGCGCCGCGGCCGGGACCCGCCGCGGCGGGGCCTTGGCATGGGAGAGGGTCGTGGGTCGTATCGCAGGATCGAGCGGGGCGCGCACCGCGGCCTCCATCCGCCGGGCCGGCCTCCGGCTCATCTACCGCCGCGGCTTCGAGGCGATGAGCCTGCGCGAGCTGGCCGCCGAGGTCGGGATCCAGGCCGCCTCGCTCTACAACCACATCCGCACGAAGCAGGACCTGCTCTTCGACCTTATCCGCGAGCACATGGAGAGGCTGCTGGCCCACACCGACCTCGCCCTGGCCGCGGCGCCCGCGGGCGCGGAGGACCGTCTGCGCGCCTTCGTCGCGAGCCACGTCACCTACCACCTGGAGAGAAAGCACGAGGTCTTCGTCGCCAACTTCGAGCTGCGCGCCCTCGACCCCCGCCACTTCGCCGCCATCGTCGCGCTCCGCCGCGCCTACGAGGAGAAGCTCGTCGCGGTGCTCGACCTCGGCGTGGCGCGGGGCGAGTTCCGCATCGGCGACACCCGCATCACCGCCTACGCCATCCTCGCGATGCTGACGGGCGCCTGCACCTGGTACAAGCCGGAGGGGCGCCTGACGAAGCAGGAGGTCGTGGCGCTGCACACGGGCCTGGTGATGCACGGCTGCCTGGGGCTGGCGCCAACGGAGGGCCGCAGCGGAACGGGCCTGGCCGCCCTCAGCAGGGATTCATGATGGCCTGAGGGGCCTCGGCCGGCGGCGCGCCCTCGCGCAGGGGGTGCCAGGTGCCGTGGGTGAGGATCTCGCTCGGGCGGAAGCCGGCCTTGTAGGCCATCTTGGCGCTCTGCGGCACCCAGTAGCCGAGATAGACGTAGGGAAGTCCGAGCGCCCGCGCCCGGTCCACGAGGTGCAGGATCGCGAGCGTGCCCAGCGAGCGCCCGGCGTGGTCGGGCTCGAAGTAGGAGTAGACGGCCGAGAGCCCGTCCTTCAGCCAGTCCGTGAGGCAGGCGCCGACGAGGCGGTCCGGCGATTCGCGGAACTCGATCAGCATGGTCGTGATCGGCGTGTCCTCGACCATGGCGCGGTAGTCGTAGAAGCCCATAGCCGCCATGTCGCCGTCCCGGTGCCGCGCCCGCTGGTAGCGCTGGAAGAGGGCGAACTGCTCCGCCGTCGCCCGCGCCGGCACCTCCTGGGCCACCACTGCCTCGTTCGCCCGCAGCACCCGCCGGTGGGTGCGGGAGGGCTTGAAGTCCTCCACCACGATGCGGATGGGGATGCAGGACTGGCAGCCCGGGCAGACCGGGGCGTAGGCGATGTTGTGGCTGCGCCGGAACCCGGCGCGGGAGAGCCGGTCGTGCAGCGCCTCGCCCTCCGGCCCTGACAGCTCGGTCACGACCTTCCGCTCGGTCCTCCCGGCCAGGTAGGGGCAGGGCAGGGGGGCCGTGGTGTAGAAGAACTGCGGACGACGTTGGGCACGGTGCAGCATTCGGGGTCCACTCTCGACGGAACCGGGGCCGCCGTCCATGGCTAGCGCGCCGTCCGCGGGCGGGTTTCGCGAGTCGCCGCTCACGGCCGCAGCCCCAGCCGGGCCGTCACGCGCGCCTTGGCGCCGAACGGCTCCACCCGCCCGGCCACCCAGCCCTCGTTCATATCGCCCCAGTGGCGGGAGAAGGGGTTGCCCGACTGCCCCGTGGCGATCGCGGCCAGCACCCCCTCGGGCGTGGAGAGGTCCATCACGATCCGCAGCCCCGGCCCGTGAACGTGGGAGAAGTCCCGCGCCATGCCGCCGCGGTTCACCGTCTCGTTGTCGCCGGGCGTGGGCGCCTCGATGCGCAGCCAGTCCGCCAGCACGGGCACGAAGCGCAGCAAGGGGTGCTCCAGCCGCACGCGGTGCACCGCCCCCCAGCGCCAGGCCGAGGGGTCCGGCCCGAAGCGGGGCTCCAGCGCCGCCACCGCCGCCTCCAGCGCCCGGGCCGAGAGCGCCTCGCATCCCCCCGCCCCGCACCAGGCGGCCCCGGCCGGGGAGAGGAGCAGCCGGAGGAACTCCGGCCCAACAACGAAGGCCCCCTCGGGCACGCCGCCCTCGGCGAGCGCCAGCCGGCCCAGCTCCCGCGCCCAGGCGTTGAAGACCAGCGGCTGCGGCAGGCCGGGCAGCATCGCCCCGTCCCAGCGCCCCATCAGGTCGCGCGCGGCGCCCGCCACCCCCTCCGGCCGAGGGGGCGCGAGCAGCAGCGGCAGCATCTCTCGCGCGTGCAGGCTGATCGCGTCCGCCTGCATCGCCGCGAAGTCGGCGGGCGCGTGGCGCGGGCGCTCGCGCAGCATCTCGCCGATGCGGCGGAAGCGCCAGTCGCCGAACCAGTCGCGCCCGAGGAAGGGCTCGTGCCCCGCCGGCTGCACCCGGTTGTTCGCGTTGGCCAGCACGCCGCTCGCGGGCGCCTCGGCATGGGGCATGGCGTCGAAGGGCACCCAGCCCCGCCAGTCATGCGACCCGTCCCAGCCGGGCGCGGGCAGGGAGCCGTCGCCGGCGGCGCGCACCGGCGTGCGGCCGGTCAGGAACATGGCGATCCCCCCCGCCGTGTCCGCCACCATGAGGTTCTGCGCGGGGGACGCGATCAGCGCCGCCGCCGCGCGCGCCTCCGGGACAGACCCAGCCCGGTTCAGCGCCAGCAGCCCCGCCGCCTGGGTGTCGGCGGGGGCGAGGCTGGCCATGGAGACGGCCAGCACCTGCCCCTCCGGCGGCCGCTCGTCGAGGTCCGAGAGCACCGGCCCGTGCCGCGTCTCCCGCACCCGGATCACGACGTCCGGCCCCCCGCGCACGCCGATCCGCTCCTCGCGCACGGCAAAGGGGCGCCGCCCCTCCGGCGTCTCGTAGGCGTCGTCGCCCGCCAGGCGCTCGACGAAGACGTCCTGCGTGTCGGAATGCGTGGTGGTGAAGCCCCAGGCCAGCCGCTCGTTCCGCCCGATCACCATCATCGGCACGCCCGGCGCCGTGGCCCCCGCCAGGAAGCGCCCGCCCGGCAGCTCGATCCGCGCGAGGTACCAGAGCGCCGGCGCCCCAAGCGCGAGATGCGGGTCCGAGGCCAGCAGCGCGCCCCCCGTCGCCGAGCGCGCGGGCGCGACCGCCCAGGCGTTGGAGGCCGAGGGCGGCAGCGGCGCGTCCTCCCCCCAGCGCGGCGTCGCGTCGAGCAGGCCGGCGAGGCGCTCCGGCGGGGGCAGGAAGGCGAGGTCCGGCCGCCCCGGGCTGTCGTCGGAGGGCCAGAGCTCCGCCAGCCGCTCCGGCGGCAGCACGGCGGCCAGCCGCGCCCGCTCCACCTCCGTCCGCCAGTTGCCCGACAGCCAGACGCCCATGATCTTGCCCCAGAGAAGGCTGTCCGCCGCCCGCCAGGGCTCGGGCTGGCCGAGCGGGATGAACTCGGGCGCGGCGAAGCGGCCATGGGTCTTGATCCAGGCGTTCACCCCGTCCGCGTAGGCCTCCAGCATGTCCCGCGCCTCGGGCGGCAGCGCCACGAGGTCCGCCCGCGCCCGCTCCTGCAGCCCCAGTGTCCGCATGGTGCGGTCCAGCCGAAGCGTGGCCGGCCCCGCGATCTCGCTCAGCCGCCCCGCGCCGTTGCGGCGCGTCATCTCCATCTGGAACAGCCGGTCCCGCGCGTGCAGCACGCCGAGCGCCATGGCGGCGTCGCGCTCGGTCCGGGCGCGGATGCGGGGCACGCCGCGGGGGTCGAAGTCGATCTCGACCGGCGCGGAGAGGCCGGGCAGGCGCAGCGCCTCCACCTCCGCCGGCAGCGTCGCCCAGAGCAGCGCCGCGATCCCCGCCGCTGCCAGCACGGGCAGGGCGACCAGCAGCGCGAGGCCGCGCCAGAGCCACCGCCAGGGCGAGCGGGGGCGCCGCCGCCAGCGCGCGAGCCGGCCGCGCACCCGCCCGGGGCGCCCCGGCGGGGGGGCGCCGCCCTCCGGGATCCTGCTCTGCCCGTCCTGGGCCCCCCTGGGAATGCGGCTCGGCCGGGTCGTCAACGCCATGGCGGGATACTGGCCCCGCCACCCGCCCGCTCCAAGGGCCGGAACGGCAATGGGCCGGGGCCCGCGCCGGTCAGCCCCGCGCGGCGGCGGCCAGGGCGCGCCGCAGCGCCTCGATGCCGTAGGGCTTGCGCAGCAGGGGCAGCCCCGCCTCCGCCACCCGCGCCGGCGCCCCGCCGTAGCCGCTGGTCAGCAGCACCGGCAGCCCCGGCCGGGCGGCGGCCACCTCCCGCGCCAGGTCCAGCCCGTCCATCGCGCCGGGCATGAGGACGTCCGTGAAGACGAGGTCCACCTCGATCCCCGAGGCGATCTGCCCCAGCGCCTCCGAGGGCCCCTTGGCCCGCACCGCGCGGTGGCCGAGGTGCTGCATCATGTCGAGCACGAGCGCCGCCACCGCCTCGTCGTCCTCCACTACCAGCACCCGCAGCGGCCGGTCGCCGGCCGGGCCAGCCTCGCGCGGCGGCGCCTCCTCCGCCCGCGGCGCCGACCCCGCGCGCGGCAGCAGGAGGCTGACGCAGGTGCCGTGGCCGAGCCGGCTGCCCACCCGCGCCGCGCCGCCGCTCTGCCGCGCGAAGCCGTAGACCTGGGGCAGCCCGAGCCCGCCGCCCCCGCCGGACTTGGTGGTGAAGAAGGGCTCGAACACGCGGGAGAGCGCCTCGGGCGCCATGCCGATGCCGGTATCGGAGAGCTCGATGCGCAGGAAGTCCCCCCGCAGCCCCTCCGGCTCCTCCGTGCCGAGGAGGGTCACGTTGCGGGCGGCGATCCGCAGCACGCCCGCCCGCGGCATCGCGTCCCGCGCGTTGAGCGCGAGGTTGGTCACCGCGAGCTCCATCTCCGAGGGGTCGGCCATGACCGGCCAGAGCGTCCCGGGCGCGTCCACCTCCACCACGATGTCCTCGCGGAGCGACCGGGCGAAGAGCTCCCCGATCTCCCGCAGCCAGGGCGAGAGGGCGATCGGCTCCGGCCGCAACGCCTGGCGCCGCGCGAAGGTCAGCAGCCGGCGCGTGAGGTCCGCGCCCCGCTCGGCGGCGGCCGCGATGCTCGCGGTCAGTTTCGCCCGCCGCGCCGGATCCTCCGCCCGCGCGAGCAGGGAGGCGCCCGCCGTCACGACCGCCAGCAGGTTGTTGAAGTCGTGCGCGACGCCGCCGGTCAGCCGGCCGAGCGCCTCCAGCTTCAGGGTCTGGGTCAGCCGCGCCTGGGCGGCCTCGCGCGCCGCCACCTCGCGCTCCACCTCCCGCCGGAGATTCTCATTCGCATCCCGCAGCGCGAGCTCCGCCCGCTTGCGCGCGGTGATGTCGATGCACAGCCCCACGAGGCGCAGCGGCGCCCCCGCCTCGTCCCGGTGCAGCCGCCCGCGGCCCGACAGCCACAGCACCCCGCGCGCGGCGTGGCGCACGCGGTACTCCACCTCGCACTCGGTGTCCGCTTCCTCAAGGCAGGCGCGCAGCGCCCGCTCCGTCGCGGCGCGGTCGTCGGGGTGGATGCCGTCCAGCCAGGCCGCGTAGGAGGCCGCCGCGTCGGCGGGCAGGCCGAGCAGCTCCCGGTACTCCTCCGACCAGGTCATGGTGCCGTCCGGGACGTGCCAGTCCCAGGCCCCGGCGCCCGCGTAGCGGTGCGCGAGGCGCACGCGCTCCTCGCTCTCGCGCAGGGCGGCGTCGATCGCGACGAGCTCCGCCCGCCGCTCCGCGACCTCGCGCGCGAGGGCCGCGTTGGCGTCCTCCAGCTCCGCCGAGAAGGCCGAGAGGTCCTCGAGCGCCGCGCCCAGCGCCTGGTCATCGTCCTCGGCCGCCGCGCGGCGGGCGGAGGCGAGGGCGCGGCCGGCCGCGAGCTGCCGCTCGGCCACCCGCAGCCGTCCGGCGAGGCGGGCGGACTCCGCGAGCGAATCGGCCAGCGCGACGCGCAGCGCCGCGGCCTCCGCGCCCGCACCGCCCGCCCCCCGCGACCCCGCCCTCGCACCGGGCGGCCCGTTCCTCGTCGGCGCGTGCTGCTGCACGGATCCTCCACCGCCAGGATGCTGGCAGAGGTGAACGGCCGACCCCGCGGCGAGTTCGCCCCCCTGCACGAGTTGAAGGGTGGCAAGAGGGATGCCAGGGCTCGCCGCCCCCCTCAGACAAGCTGCGCGGCGAGCTCCGCCGCCTCGGCGAGAAGGCCGGGCAGGCGCTGCGCCACCATGTCCCCCGCCGGGTGGAGCGCCACCGGCGCCCCGAGGTTCAGCGCCGCGACCACCCGCCCGTCGTAGCGGCGGAGCGGCACGGCCAGCGACCGGAAGCCCAGCTCCGCCTCCTCCTCCACCAGCGCGTGCCCGGCCGCGCGGGCGGCGAGCACCGCCGTCCGGACGCGCGCGGGATCCGTTTCCGTCCGCGGTGTCAGCGCCTCGGGGCGGAGCCCGGCCAGCAACGCCTCCAGCGCCGGGTCGGACAGGGCGGCTAGCAGGACGCGGCCGAGCGCGGTGCAATGGGCCGGTAGGCGCGTCCCCACCATCGCGCCGGAGGGCGCGAGCCGCACGGGCTGGGCATGGGCGACGAAGACGATCTCCGCCCCGTCCAGCACCGCGACCGAGCAGGTGGTGCCGCCTTGCGCCGCGATCGCCTCGCAGCGGGGCTGCAGGAGGACCGAGACCCCGTTCGACCCGAGATACCCCGTGGCCAGCCGCAGCACGCGCGGGGTGAGCCGGAACAGCCGCCCCTCCGCCTCGACCAGCCCGAGGTTGGCGAGGGTTGCGAGCGCCCGCCGGGCCGTCGCCCGCGGCAGGCCGGCGGCCCGCGCCGCCTCCGCCAGGCTCAGCGGCCGCCGCCCCGCGCCGAGCGCGGTCAGCACCGCGAGGCCGCGCGCCAGCGCCTCCGAGTGCTCCGGCCCCCGCGCCGCCGCCCCGCGGCGCTGAGCGGCCTCGGCGCCCAGTCGCGGCATCCTCGTCCTCCCCCGTCGATCGTTGCGCCCGATGCGTCGGCCATCCTAGCATCGGGCGTTGGAGCGAACAGGCGTTCGGTCACCGAACATCCCGGGAGACGATCACCATGATGAGCGCGGCGATGAACGAACGCCTTACCCAGGTCGGGCCCGGCACGCCCGGCGGCGCCCTGCTGCGGCGCTACTGGCAGCCCGTCGCCCTCCTCGACGAGCTGGACGGCCCCCGCCCGGTCCGCCCCGTCCGCGCGCTGGGCGAGGACTTCGTGCTCTTCCGGGACGAGGCGGGAAACCTGGGCCTGATCGACCGCGGCTGCCCGCACCGGGGCGTGGACCTCGCCTACGGCCGCCTGGAGGACGGCGGGCTCCGCTGCCCCTTCCACGGCTGGCTCTTCGCGACCGACGGGCGCTGCCTCGAGACCCCCGCCGAGCCCGAGGGCAGCACCCTTTGCCACCGGGTCCGCGCGCGCGCCTACCCCGTGCAGGCGCGGGCCGGCATCGTCTTCGCCTATCTCGGCGAGGGCGAGGCGCCCCCACTGCCCGCCTTCGACTGCTTCGTCGCGCCCGACAGCCACACCTTCGCCTTCAAGGGCCTCATCGAGTGCAACTGGCTGCAGGCGCTGGAGGTCGGCATCGACCCCGCCCACGCCTCCTTCCTGCACCGCTTCTTCGAGGACGGGGAGGCCGACGCCGCCTACGGCAAGCAGTTCCGCGGCGCCTCCGACGGCTCGGACCTGCCCATGACCTACGTCCTGCGCGAGTTCCCGCGCCCGCGGATCGAGGTGGAGGGCACCGACTACGGCCTGCGCGTCACGGCGCTGCGCCGCATCAGCGACGCGACCACCCATGTGCGCGTGACCAACCTCCTTTTCCCCCAGGCCTTCGTCATCCCGATGAGCGCGGAGATGACCATCACCCAGTGGCACGTCCCCGTGGACGACACGCGCTGCTACTGGGTGGCCATCTTCACGAGCTTCGCGGCCCCCGTGGACCGCGCCCGGATGCGCGCCCAGCGCCTCGAGACCTACGCGCTGCCGGACTACGTCGCGCGCCGCAACCGCGCCAACGAGTACGGCTTCGACCCGGCGGAGCAGGCGAGCCGGACCTACACGGGCATGGGCGAGGACATCAACACGCACGACCAGTGGGCGGTGGAGAGCCAGGGCGCCATCCAGGACCGCACGCGGGAGCACCTCGCCTCCACCGACAGGGCCATCGCCGCCAACCGCCGCCTGCTGCTGCGCGCCATGGCCGCGGTGGAGGAGGGCCGCGCGCCCCTGCTGGCCGACGCCGGCGCGGCCGGGCTGACGGGACCCGCCACCATCGACGGCATGGCCCCGAGCGAGAGCTGGGAGGCCCATTGGCGCGCCGCCGTCGCTCGCCGCCGCGCCGCCGCCCCCTGGGGGGCCCCGCCGCTGGACCTTCCGCTCGACGCCGCCGCGGCCCGCGCCGCCGACCCGCAAGCCGCCGAGTGAACGCGAGCCCCTCCATGTGCTTCGCCGAGCGCCACGGCCTGCTCAGCGACGACGCCCGCCGCCAGGCGCAGGACCTCCTCCGCCGGCTTGAGGCCGAGGGGGTGGGGGTGCTCCGCCTCTCCTGGGCCGACCAGCACGGCATCCTCCGCGGCAAGACCGTGGTCGCCGCCGACGCGGCGCGGGCGCTCCGCGACGGCATCGCCATGACGACGACGATGCTGCTGAAGGACAGCAGCCACCGCACGGCCTGGCCCGTCTTCGCGGCCGACGGGGCGGCGATGCCCGAGATGCGCGGCGCCGCCGACTTCCTCCTCCTGCCCGACCCCGCCAGCTTCCGCGTCCTGCCCTGGGCGCCGCACACGGCCTGGATGCTCTGCGACGCCTACTTCGCCGACGGCCGCCCCGTGCCCCTCTCGTCCCGCCACCAGCTTCGCCGGGCGCTGGACCGCGCGGCCGGCCTCGGCTTCGGCCTGACGACCGGCATCGAGCTCGAGTTCCACCTCTTCCGCCTGCTCGACCCGAAGCTCGCGCCGGAGGACGCCGGCCAGCCCGGCACGCCGCCCGCGGTCGCCCTCCTCACCCAGGGCTACAACTACCTCACCGAGAGCCGCTACGACGCGCTCGACCCCGTGCTGGAGGTGCTGCGCCACGCCGTCGAGGCCCTCGACCTGCCGCTGCGCTCGATGGAAGTGGAGTACGGGCCGAGCCAGGTGGAGTTCACCTTCGACGCCCAGGACGCCATGGCCTCGGCCGACACCGCCATCCTCTTCCGCTCGGCGGTGAAGCAGGTGGCGCGGCGCCACGGCTACCACGCGAGCTTCATGTGCCGCCCGCGCATCCCCAACGTCATGTCCTCCGGCTGGCACCTCCACCAGTCCCTCACCGAGATCGCCACCGGTCGGAACGCCTTCGCGGGGCAGGGGGGCGAGCCCCTGTCCGGGACCGCGCGGCACTACCTCGGCGGGCTGCTGCACCACGCGCAGGCCGCGGCCGCCTTCTCAACCCCCACCATCAACGGCTACCGCCGCTACCGGCCCCTGTCGCTGGCGCCGGACCGCGCGGTCTGGGGAATCGACAACCGCGGCGTCATGGTCCGCGCCCTCGGCCGCCCCGGGGACCGCGCGACGCGGCTCGAGAACCGGGTCGGCGAGCCCGCGGCCAACCCCTACCTCTACGCCGCCTCCCAGCTCCATTTCGGCCTCGACGGCATCGAGCGCGCCCGCGACCCCGGCCCCCCCGCCGACGCGCCCTACGAAACGGAGGCCCCGCCGCTGCCCCGCAGCCTCGGCGAGGCCCTGGACGCCCTGGACAGGAGCGAAACGGCGCGCGAGGCTTTCGGCGAGGGCGTGATCGACTGGTACCTCCGCCTCAAGCGCGCCGAGATCGCCCGCTTCGAGGCCGAGGTCTCGGAATGGGAGCAGCGCGAGTACTTCGAACTCTTCTGAGGGGGCGGGCGGTGGCGATCCTGGAGCTGGAGGCGGTCGAGAAGTCCTTCCCCGCGCGCGGCGGCCCCGCCATGCTGGCCATGGACCGGATCAGCCTCGCCGTGCGCGAGGGGGAGTTCCTCTCCATCCTCGGCCCCTCCGGCTGCGGCAAGTCCACGCTGCTGCAGATCGCGGCCGGGCTGATGCCGCCCTCCGCCGGCACGGTGCGCGTCGCCGGCCGCCCCGTGACCGGCCCGCCGCCCGAGGCCGTCTACGTCTTCCAGCAATACGGCCGCTCGCTCCTTCCCTGGCGGACCGTGCGCGACAACGTGGCCTTCGCGGTGGAGCACCGCCCCGGTATCTCCAAGGCCCGCGCGCGCGAGCTGGCCGACGTGCAGCTCGCGGCCGTCGCCCTCACCGGCTTCGGCGACCACTTCCCCTGGCAGCTCTCGGGCGGCATGCAGCAGCGCGTGGCCCTCGCCCGCGCGCTCGCCGCCGAGCCGAAGATCATGCTGCTCGACGAGCCCTTCAGCGCCGTCGACGCGCTCACCCGCCTCGACCTGCACCGCCTCATGCTCGAGCTCTGGGAGAAGCGCGGCCTGACGGTGGTGCTGGTCACGCACGACGTGGAGGAGGCGGTCGCGCTCTCCGACCGCGTCGCCCTGCTCACGAAGCGCCCCTCCACGATTGCCCGCCTCGTCGAGACGGGCCTGCCCCGCCCGCGCGACGCCGTGGAGGTGCGCGAGACGCCCCGCTTCCTCGAATTGCGGCACGAATTGTTGGATGCCCTACTGACGCGCCACGCCCCCGGGGACGGCCATGCGGCCTGAGCGCCTGCTCCGCCTCCTCCCCGGCCTCGCCTTCCTCGCCCTTCTGCTCCTCGCCCTGGAAGGCGCGGTGAACGCCGGGCTGATCCGCCGCGCGCTGATGCCGCCACCCTCCGCCATATGGGAGGTCCTCCGCGACCTCGTCCTCTCCGGCGAGGTCCTCGGCCCGCTCTCGGCCACGCTGCGCCTCGTCTTCGCGGGCTTCGCCATCGGCTCCGTCATCGGCATCGCGCTCGGCGCCGCCATGGCCTGGTGGGCGCCGGCCTACCGCCTGCTCGAGCCGCTGGTGGAGATGATCCGCCCGCTCCCGAAATCGGCCCTCGTGCCGCCGCTGATGCTCTTCCTCGGCATCGGCGACACGATGAAGATCACCTCCGTCGCGCTCGCCGTCACCTTCCCCGTGCTGGTGAACACGCTGCAGGGCGTGCGCGGCGTGGACCGCGTGCTGCTGGACGCCGCGCGCACGCACGGCTGGGGCACGGCGCGCGCGCTGTGGCACGTCGTGCTGCCGGCGGCGCTGCCCTTCATCCTCGCGGGCATGCGCACCAGCCTCGGCCTCGCGCTCATCATCGCCGTGCTGTCCGAGATGCTGACGGGGCAGGGGGGGCTCGGCTTCCTCATCCTCGACATGCAGCGCAGCTTCCTGATCCGCCAGATGTACGCCTGGCTCGTGATCCTGGCGCTCGTCGGCCTCGCCCTGAACGCTCTTTTCGCCTGGGCCGAGGCCCGCGCGCTGCACTGGCAGGCAAGAACCCCCTGAGGAGACCCGAGAGAATGACCGACCTCACCCGCCGCGCCGCGGTCGCGGCGTCCCTGGGCGCCCTCGCCGCGCCGCTC
The DNA here is from genome assembly GCF_006438825.1 of Muricoccus nepalensis. Lineage (GTDB taxonomy): Bacteria > Pseudomonadota > Alphaproteobacteria > Acetobacterales > Acetobacteraceae > Roseomonas > Roseomonas nepalensis. The sequence continues at coordinate 375,597 of NZ_RCZP01000003.1, read as the reverse complement.
GCCGCCCCGGCGCTCCGCGCCCAGGCGCTGACGAAGCTGCGCGTCAGCGTCATCCCCGTGCTCGACGTCGCGCCGCTCCACGCGGCCATCGCGCAGAACTACTTCGCGGCCGAGGGCATCGAGGTCGACACCTCCTCCACCGCCGGCGGCGCGACGGGCCTGCCGGGCCTCGTCGCGGGCCAGTACCGCGTCACCTTCTCCAACACGGTCTCCGCCCTTCTCGGCGTGCGGGAAGGCCTCGACTTCCGCTTCATCTCGGGGGCCGCGCGCTCGTTGGCCCAGCCGCCGGACACCATGGCGATCGTCGTCCGCAAGGGCTCGGGCATCACCAGCGGCAAGGGGCTTGAGGGCAAGCGCGTCGCGTCCAACACGCGCAACAACATCGTCTGGCTGCGCGGCATGGCCTGGATCGACAAGACCGGCGGCGATTGGAAGCGCGTCACCACCGTGGAGGTGCCCTTCCCGCAGATGGCCGACGCGCTGGTCGGCGGCCAGATCGACGCGGCGCTCTTCAGCGAGCCCTTCGTCACCTCCGCCATGGAGGCCCAGGGCGACAAGCTCGAGCGCATCGGCTGGATCATCCAGGAGACCGCGCCCTCCTCCTCCATCGCGCAGTACGTCGCCATGAAGGAGGACCTGGACAAGAACGGCGAGGTCTTCGACCGCTTCGTCCGCGCGCTGCACAAGGGCACGGACTGGGTGAACGCCGCCGCCGGCAAGCCGGAGCTCCTGCAGCTCGTCGCCAACTTCACCCGCGTGCCGCTCGAGCGCCTGCAGAAGGTCGCCTTCACCGCCTACCCCAAGGAGGTCACCACCGCCGAGATCGCGGAGCTGATCGCGACGATGACGAAGTTCGGCCTCGGCGGCCGCTACCCCGCGCCGGCGGACCTCATCTTCCGCACGGCGAAGGCCTGACTTGGCCGGCGGCGCCCTCGCGGCCACGAAGGGGTTCCGCCCGACCTCCGGCGTCTGGCTGGTCCTCGCCCTGTTCCTCCTCTGGGAGGTCTCGGCCCGGACCGGCATGGTCGACAGCCCGAACTGGCCGCCGCTGTCGCGCGTGGTGGCGGCGCTGGTGCGCGACACCCTCTCGGGCGAGATCCCGATGCTCGTCGGCTCGACGCTGGCCCGGATGTTCGCGGGGCTGGCGGCGGGCACGCTCGCGGGCATCGCGGCCGGGCTGCTCTTCGGCGCCAGCACGCTCGCGCAGCGCGTCCTCGGCCCGACGGTGGAGCTGATCCGCCCCATCCCGATCCCGGCCGTCATCCCGCCGCTCGTGCTCTTCCTCGGCCTCGACAACGGCATGAAGATCACGGTCGCCGCCGTCACGGCCTTCTTCCCGCTGTTGACCAACACCGCCCAGGGCCTGCGCGCGGTGGAGGCGGACCAGCTCGCCATGGCCCGCACCTTCGGCGTGCCCGCCTGGCGGCGCCTGTTCCGGGTCACGCTGCCGGCCATCCTGCCCTACGTCATGGCCGGGCTGCGCGTCGCCCTCGCGCTCGCCCTCGTCACCACCGTCGTTGCCGAGATGATCGCGGGCGAGCAGGGGGTGGGCCACTACCTCGTGCTGATGCAGTTCGCGGGGCGGGCGGAGGAGATGTACGCCGCCGTCCTCGTCCTCGCCTTCCTCGGCTACGCGCTGAACCGCGGCTTCCTGTGGGTCGAGCGCCGCTCCATCGCCTGGTACTTCGCGACGGGGCGCGATGGGTGAGGGGGCGACGCGCTGGCCCGAGATCGGCGCGCTCGTCGCGGCCGGGGTCGCGGGCGCGGTGCAGTTCGGCAAGGTCGCGCCCTCGCTGCTCGCGATCGGGGGGGACCTCGGCATCGGCCTCTCCGGCGCGGCCGGGCTGATCTCGGTCTTCGCGCTGGTCGCCGCCGCGGCCGGGCTGCCGGCGGGGCTGCTCGCGGCGCGGGCCGGGGTGCGGCAGGTGCTGCTGGCGGGGCTCTGGGCGCTCGGCGCCGCGGGGCTCGCCGCCGCCGCGGCGCCGGGCATCGGCGCCCTCTACGCCGCCCGCGCGGCGGAGGGCGCGGCCTTCCTCGCCATCATCGTCTCCGCCCCCACCCTCGTCGCCGCCCGCGCCGCGCCCGGGGACCGCGCGCTGGCGATGACGCTCTGGAGCGCCTTCATGCCGACCGGCGTCGCGCTCGGCCTGCTGGCCGCGCCCTTGGTGGAGGGCTTCGGCTGGCGCGCCGCCTGGGGCCTCTCCGCCCTCCTGCCCTGGGGCGCGGCCCTCCTCCTCGCCGCCCGCCTGCCGCAGGGGGCCGGGCGCCCCGTCCCGGCCCGAGGCGGGATGGCCGGGCCGCTCGCCGCCCTCGGGCGCGCGCGCCTGCCCGTCTTCGTCGCCCTCGCCTTCGCCTGCTACTCCGCGATCTACTTCGGCATCGCGAGCTTCCTGCCCGCGCGCCTGGTCGCCGGATTCGGCCTGCCGCTCTCGCTCGCGGGCGTCGCGGGCGCCGCGGCAGCGGTGGTCAACATCGCCGGGAACCTCGCCGCGGGTTGGCTGATGCGGGCCGGGCGGCACCCGGCGCGCCTTGCCCTGGCCGCCGGCACCGCCATGGCGGTCCTCTCGGCCGGGGCCTTCGCGCTGCCCTTCTCCCTGCCGCTCACCCTTGCGGCCGCGCTGCTCGCCTCGGGGATCGGGGGCGTGGTGCCCGCCTCCCTCTTCGCCCTCGCGCCGCGCTCGGTGCCCGACGCCTCGCTCACCGGACCGGCGCTCGGGCTGCTCGTCCAGTGCAACAACATCGGCTCGGTGCTGGCGCCGCTGGCCATCGCGGCCGCGGCCCGGGCCGACTGGTCCCTGGCCGCGCTGCCGCTGCTCGCCGCCGGCGCCGCGCTCGTGTTGCTCGCGCGGCCCCTGAGGCGGATCGACTGAGGGCCGGGCGACCTCAGCCCATGTTCACCATGATGGTCTTCTTGTGGGTGAAGTGCTCCAGCATCGCCTCCAGCGAGGCCTCCTTGCCGAGGCCCGAGGACTTCACGCCGCCATAGGACAGGTTCGCCTGCACGACGAGGTTCTGGTTGATCTGCACCAGCCCCGCCTCCAGCCGGTGCGCGAGGTTCAGCCCGACCTTGAGGTTGTTCGTCCAAAGGCTCGCCGCCAGCCCGTACTCGCTGTCGTTCGCCTCGGCCAGCACCGCCTCGGGGTCGTCGAAGGGCATGACGCAGGTGACGGGGCCGAAGATCTCCTCGCGCACCAGGCGGCTGTCCTTGTCCAGCCCCGTGAAGATGTAGGGCTGGATGAAGAGCCCCTTCTTAAGCGCGGGGTCGGAGGGCATGGCGGAGCAGGCCCGCCCGTTCGCGCCCTTGGTCGCCACGCCCTCGTCGATGAAGGACTTCACCTTCTCGAACTGCCCCTCGGAGATGATGGTGCCGATGTCCGTCTTCTCGTCGAGCGGATCGCCCATCACCATGGCGTCGACCTTCTCGGCCATGGCGTCCACGAAGCGCTGGAAGATCGGCCGCTCCACGTAGATGCGGCTGGCCGCCGTGCAGCTCTGCCCCTGGCGCGTGAAGCGCATCGAGGTGATGGCGCCGGCCAGCGTCTTCTCGAAGTCGCAGTCGGCGAAGACGATCATCGGCGACTTGCCGCCGAGCTCCAGCGTCACCGGGATGAGCTTCTCCGCGGCCGCCTTGGAGACGATCTTCCCGGTCTCGACCGAGCCCGTGAAGGTCACCTTCCGAACCTTCGAGTGGGCCACCAGCGGCGCGCCGCATTCCGGGCCGAAGCCCGAGACCATGTTGAACACGCCCGCCGGCAGCACGCGGTTCATCAGCTCGCAGATGCGCAGCACCGCGAGCGGCGCCTCCTCCGCGCTCTTCACCACCACGGTGTTGCCGGCCACCAGCGCGGGCGCGACCTTCAGCGCCATCAGCAGCATCGGCACGTTCCAGGGGATGATGGCGCCGACCACCCCGAGCGGCTCGCGCACCGTCACCGACAGCACGTCGGGCGCGAAGGGCACGGTCTCGCCCTTCAGCTCGCCGCCGAGGCCGCCGAAGAACTCGAGGATGTCGGCAACCGTGTTCGCCTCCACCCGGCTCTCGGTGCGCAGCGCCTTGCCGGTCTCGAGCGCAATCAGCCGGCCGAGCTCCTCGACATGGGTGCGCATCAGCGCCGCGCACTGGGCGACGAGCGCGCCGCGCTTGCGGGCGGGCATGCGCGCCCACTCCTTCTGCGCCCGCGCCGCGTCCTCCACCGCCGCGTCCACGTCGGCGGCGTCGCCGTCGGCGGCGCGCGCCACCTCCTGGCCGGTCGCGGGGTTCACGACCGAGAAGGTCTTGCCGGAGCGCGCCGGGACGTAGCGCCCGCCGATCAGGTGCACCCCGGACAGCGCCTTGGCGAGGGCGAAGGGGTCGGTGGTCGGGGCCTCGGGCGTGGGGTGGGGGCGGTCGAGCATGGTTTCCTCCAGCAACGGGTGGGGCGCATCGGACGGGGCGGCCCATCGGGGCGGCCCGGCACGGCGGCCCGGCGCGGCGGCCCTTCGCAAGGCCACCCGGGCCTGGCGGCGAGCGCCGGCGGGCGGCGAGGGTGCCCCCGCCGGCCCCCGGCCGCAAGCGGGCCGCCACTGGCGGAACCGTGCCTTGCCCGGCGGGGCGGGCGGGGCCAATCTGCCAGCCCCGGCGAATGGCGCCGCGCCGGCGCCCCCGGCGCGGGGCTGAAGGCCGCCCGATCCGGAGGGATTGCATGTCAGAGGCCGTGACGACCGTCGAGCGCGAGGCATCCGAGCAGGACGCCCGGCCCGAGGCCGCCCCCGCCGCCGCCCGGTCCTGGATCGAGCGACTCTGGTCCTCCATCGCCGACCGCGGGCGCCTCTTCGCCTCCGTTCCCGGCGATTCCACCCCCCCGCTCGACCGCGCCAAAAGCCTCGCCGAGGCCCTGCTGACCGAGCGCGGCGAGGCCTCCGGCGCCGCCGTCGCGCGCGAGGTCATGGGCGCGCTGCGCGACCTCGCCCCCGCCGACCGCGCGGCCTTCCACCTCTTCATGGCCACCAGCTTCGGCCCGAAGCCCGAATCGCTGCGCGAGGCGGCGCTCGCCTATCTCTCCGACCCCACGCCCGAGAAGGCCGCCCACCTCTCCCGCTGCGCCGAGCCGCCGCGCCAGGAGCTGCTGCGGCGGATGAACATGTCCCCGGGCGGCACCGCGGCGCTGGTGGAGCTGCGGCGCCAGCTCCTGCAGGAGATGCGGGCGGAGCCGGCGCTCAAGCCCCTTGAATCCGACCTCCACCACCTCTTCGTGTCCTGGTTCAACCGCGGCTTCCTCCAGCTCCGCCGCATCGACTGGCAGACGCCGGCCGCCGTGCTCGAGAAGATCATCCGCTACGAGGCCGTGCACGAGATCGACGGCTGGCACGACCTCCGCCGCCGCCTCGCCGCCGACCGCCGCTGCTACGGCTTCTTCCACCCCTCGCTCCCGGACGAGCCGCTGATCTTCGTCGAGGTCGCGCTCGTGCAGGGCCTGGCCGCCTCCGTCCAGCCGCTGCTCGACGCCGAGGGCGAGGCCGGCGCCGAGGCCCGGGCGGCCGCCGCCGACACCGCCATCTTCTACTCCATCTCGAACTGCCAGGAGGGGCTGCGCGGCATCTCCTTCGGCAACTTCCTCATCAAGCAGGTGGTGGAGGACCTCAAGGCCGAGCTGCCGCAGCTCATCCGCTTCTCCACCCTCTCCCCCATCCCCGGCTTCCGCCGCTGGCTGGAGAAGCGCATCGCCGAGGGCGGGCCGGAGGCCGAGCTGGCCCTGCCGCTCTCCGAGCCCGAGTGGTGGCGCGACCCCGCGCGGGCGGAGGGGCTGCGCGCGCCCCTGCTCCGTCTCGGCGCCGAGTACCTCACCGACCCCGGCGGGCGGATGGACCCGGTCGCCCGCTTCCACCTCGGCAACGGCGCGCGCCTCGAACGGATCAACTGGCTGGGCAACACCGCGCCCCGCGGCATGCAGGAATCGCACGGACTGATGGTCAACTACCTCTACGAGCGCGACGAGATCGAGCGGAACCACGAGGCCTTCGCCCGCGGCGGCACCGTCGTGCGCTCCGGCGCGGTGGACGCGCTGCTCGCGCCCAGCAAGGCGCTGCCCGTCCGCAAGGACAAGCCCCGCCCCGCCAAGGCCTCCTGAGCGTGCCCGCCGCGTTCCCGCCCGGCGCCCTTGCCGGGCTGAAGGTGCTTGACCTCACCCGCGTCCTCGCCGGTCCCACCTGCACCCAGATGCTCGGCGACCTCGGTGCCGAGATCGTCAAGATCGAGCGCCCCGGCGCGGGCGACGACACCCGCGGCTTCGCGCCCCCCTACGTGCCCCGCACGCAGGAGAGCGCGTATTTCGTCGGCGTGAACCGCAACAAGAAGTCCGTCACCCTCGACATCGCGAAGCCCGAGGGCCAGGCGATCGTGCACAAGCTGCTCGCCGAGTGCGACATCCTCGTCGAGAACTTCAAGGTCGGCGCCCTCGCCAAGTACGGCCTCGGCTGGGACGACCTGAAGGATCGCTACCCCCGCCTCATCTACTGCTCCATCACCGGCTTCGGGCAGACCGGCCCCTACGCGCCCCGCCCGGGCTACGACGCGCTCATCCAGGCCATGGGCGGCGTCATGTCGCTCACCGGCGAGATCGAGGGCGAGCCGCAGAAGGTCGGCGTGCCCGTCGCCGACCTCTTCGCCGGCCTCTACGGATGCATCGGCGTGCTCGCCGCGGTGAACCACCGCCACGCGACGGGGCAGGGGCAGCGGATCGACATCGGCATGCTCGACACCCACGTCGCCTGGCTGGCGAACCAGGGCATGAACTACCTCGCCACCGGCGAGAACCCGCCGCGCCTCGGCAACCAGCACCCGAACATCGTGCCCTACCAGGTCTTCCCCTCGAAGGACGGCTACATCGTCCTCTCCGTCGGCAACGACCCGACCTTCGAGCGCTTCTGCAAGTTGGTCGGGCAGGAGGCGCTGCTCGCCGACCCGCGCTTCGCCACCAACGCCGCCCGCGTCGCCAACCGCCAGCTCGTCACCGACACCCTCACCCCCGTCATGCGCACGCGCGGGACGAAGGAGTGGGTGGAGGTGCTCGAGGCCGCGAAGATCGGCTGCGGCCCGATCAACACGCTGAAGGACGTCTTCGAGGACCCCCACGTGAAGGCGCGCGAGGTCGTCGTCGAGATGGACCACGCGAGCGGCGAGCGCGTGCAGGTCATCGCCAATCCCGTCCGCCTCTCGGCGACGCCGCCCAGCTACCGCAGCGCCGCCCCGGTGCTCGGCCAGCACACGGAGGAGGTCCTGGCGGGCCTCGGCCTCGATCCCGAGGCGATCGCAAAGCTGCGCGCCGACGGCGCGGCCTGAGGCCGCCCGGATGTCCGCGAGCCCCCGCCCGACGCCGCGCCCCGGCGCCTTCCGCACCCGCCTCGGCCCGCTCGAGCCCACGCTCCGCTGGGTCGAATGGGGGCCGGAGGACGGCGACCCCGTCGTCTGCGTCCACGGCCTGACCCGCACCGGCCGCGACTTCGACGTGCTGGCGACGCGCCTCGCTCAGCGCGGCCGCCGCGTCATCTGCCCCGACGTCTTCGGCCGCGGCAACAGCGACTGGCTGCCGGACGGCTCGCTCTACGCCGTGCCGACCTACGCCGCCGCCTTCCAGCAGTTCCTCGACGCGCTGGGCCGCCCCTACGACTGGGTCGGCACCTCCATGGGCGGGCTGATCGGCATGGCGCTGGCCGCCCTGCCGGGCACGACGCCGCGCCGCCTCGTGCTGAACGACATCGGTCCCTTCATCCCCGCCGCCGCCCTCCAGCGGATCGCCGACTACCTCGCCCTCAGCCAGGACTTCGGCAGCGTGGAGGAGGTCGAGAGCCATCTCCGCCGCGTCCACGCCCCCTTCGGCCGCCTGCCCGACGCCGCTTGGCGCCACTTGGCGGAGACGAGCGCGCGCCGCACCCCGGCCGGCCGCGTGGCGATGCACTACGACCCCGCCATCGCCGCGCCGACCCGCGGGGCCCCCGCCGCCGACATCGACCTCTGGCCGGTCTGGGAGGCGCTCACGCCCCCCATCCTCGTCCTGCGCGGCGCCGAGAGCGACCTTCTGGACGAGGCCACGGCCGCCCGCATGGCCGCGCGCCCGAAGACGCTGCTCGTCAACGTCGCCGGCTGCGGCCACGCCCCGGCGCTGATGGACCACGCCCAGACCGCCGTCATCGCGGAGTTCCTCTCCCATTCCGGGACGGCAACCGGTCCGGAGGGCTGACGTTCTCGACGGCAGCGCCCGATCCGGGCCCTTGGAGAACCGTTGATGACGACCCTTTCGCGCCGCGGGGCGATGATGCTGCCCCTCGGCCTGGCCGGCCTCGCCGCCGCCTGCGCCCCCGCCGCCCGCCAGATGGCGATGAACGCCGACCCGAGCGGCCGGGCGGACCCCGAGATGCTCGCGCTCCTCGAGAGCTACGCCCGCCTCAACCCGGCGCCGATCGAGACCCTCGGCGCCGCCGACGCCCGCCGCCAGCCGAGCATGGCCGACGCCGTCCGCGCCCGCGCGCTCGAGCAGCAGAACACGAACCCGCAGCGCCCGATCAACAGCTACAACGACATCACGCTGACCACGCTGCCGAACGGGCTCCCGGCCCGGATCTACCGGCCCATCTCGGCCAGCGCCGGCCCGCTGCCCGTCATCCTCTACTTCCACGGCGGCGGCTGGGTCATCGCCGACATCGACACCTACGACTCCTCCGCCCGCGCGCTCTGCGCCGAGGCCGAGGCGATCGTCGTGTCCGTCCACTACCGCCAGGGCCCCGAGTTCCGCTTCCCGACCGCCCATGACGACGCCAACCTCGCCTACGCCTGGGTGGTGACGAACGCGGCGGCCATCAACGGCGACCCCAACCGCATCGCCATCGTCGGCGAGAGCGCGGGCGGCAACCTCGCCCTCAACACCGCGATCTTCGCCCGCGACCGCCGGATGGGCTCGCCCCGCGCCGTGGTCGCCATCTACCCCGTCGGCGGCGTGGACCTGGAGACGGCCTCCTACCAGCAGTTCGCCAACGCCAAGCCGCTCGGCCGGCCCGCCATCCAGTGGTTCGTGTCCAACTACACGACGGGGCCGCGGGACCTGCAGGACCCGCGCCTCGACCTCGCCGGCCGGGCCGACCTCCGGGGCCTGCCGCCCGTGTTCATCGTGAACGCGGAGATCGACCCGCTGCAGACCGACGGCGCCCGCCTGGAGGAGAAGATCCGCGCCTCCGGCGGCCAGGTCACCCGCACCGTCTACCCCGGCGTGACCCACGAGTTCTTCGGGGCCGACGCGGTGCTGACCAAGGCCAAGCAGGCGCAGCGCCAGGTGGGCGAGCAGCTCCGCGCCGCCTTCGCCGCGGCCCCGCCGGCGGCGCCCGCCCGCCCGGTGCGGCGCCGCGCGGGGATCTGATCCGCGGCTGCCCGCGCCGCGGCGACGCGCGCCCGGGCTTTCGGAGGTCCCTCCGAAAGCCCGGCTCCGCCGCGGGCGCCTGTCCTCGCCCGAAGCAGGGAGAAAGCGAGGTCCGCTTGCCACCGGTGCCGAAGCGGATGTCGGTCCTCGGAGGGTCTCTTCCCGTCGCCCGCCGATGCCTCGGCCCGGCTTCGCGGGGCGTTGCACGAACGGGCCGGATGAAGGCCGATTAATGTTCGTGCTTTTGACGAACAGCACGAAAAAGATCGGTTATAAAACAATACCTTCCTGTTCTTGTTCCTTCTTTCCCGATGGTGTGGTTCTTGCTGATGGAACGCCGGGTGCAGACCCCGGACCACGAACGTGGCCGTCCTCCACGGGAGACGTTCCATTGCCATGAAACCCATCATCAAAACGGCCGCGCTGGCGCTGCTGGGCAGCATCGCCCTCACCTCGATGGCCCAGGCAGCCGCCTTCACCAGCCTCTACGTCTTCGGCGACAGCTACTCCGATACCGGCGCCTATGTTCCCCTCACGAACGGCTCGACGGCCGCGGGCTACCTCGCCCAGGACTACGGCATCCCGCTCACGACGCCGCGCAACGCCTCCCCGGGCACGAGCGGCATCAACTTCGCCCAGAGCGGCGCCAGGGTCGACGTGGGCCCGACCCCGCCCGCGACCCAGCCGCAGAGCCTCACGCAGCAGGTCGCGACCTTCCAGTCCCTCGTCAACTCGGGCGCGGCCAGCTTCAACCCGGCCTCCACGCTGTTCTTTCTCGCCGGGGGCCTGAACGACCACCTTCGGGCGACGCAGGAATCGATCGCCCAGGCCACGACAAACCAGGTCGCCGCGCTCTACGCGCTCGGCGGGCGCTACTTCGAGATCACGCTGCTCCCCGCGGCCGTCCCCGCCTTCACGGACAGCGCCACCTTCCTCAACCCGGTCTACGCGGCGCTCGTCCCGCAGCTTCAGGCGCAGTTTTCCGACGCGGTGATCGGCCTCAGCAACTGGGGGCCCTTCTACGACGACATCCTCAACAATCCCGGCCGCTACGGCATCACGAACACCACCGACGCCTGCCAGAGCGGCTTCGGGGCCGGCGCGACCGTCTGCGCAAACCCGGACTCCTACTTCTACTACATCGTCGCCCATCCCTCCGACGCGTCGCACCGCATCGTCGGCGACCGCCTCTACCAGGAGGCCCTGGCGCTGCCGACGATCGCGGTGCCCGAGCCGGCCTCGCTCGCGCTGTTCGGCGTCGGCCTCGCCGGGCTCGCCCTGGTGCGCCGCAAGCGGGCGGCCTGACCCGCCGGCCGCCGTCCTCCCGGGCGGCGGCCACCCGCGGCGACGGGGGCGGCGCGACCTAGCCCGCCCGCAACCGCTTCGCCGCGTCCACCGCGAAGTAGGTCAGCACCCCGTCCGCGCCCGCGCGGCGGAAGGCGAGAAGGCTCTCCATCATCGCCCGTTCGCGGTCGAGCCAGCCGTTCCCGGCGGCGGCCGCGATCATCGCGTACTCCCCGCTCACCTGGTAGGCGAAGGTCGGCACCGAGAAGTGCTCCTTCACCCGCCGGACGATGTCGAGATAGGGCATGCCGGGCTTGACCATCACCATGTCGGCCCCCTCCGCCAGGTCCGCCGCCACCTCGCGGATCGCCTCGTCGGAATTGGCGGGGTCCATCTGATAGGTCTGCTTGTCGCCCTTCAGGGACTTGCCCGAGCCGACCGCGTCCCGGAACGGGCCGTAGAAGGCGGAGGCGTATTTCGCCGAATAGGCCATGATCCGCGTGTGGATGAGGTCGCGCGCGTCGAGCGCCGTCCGGATCGCCCCCACCCGCCCGTCCATCATGTCGGACGGCGCGATGATGCCGATCCCGGCCTCCGCCTGGATCACGGCCTGGGCGACCAGCACCTCCAGGCTGTCGTCGTTGTGGACGTAGCCGTCCCGGATCACCCCGTCATGCCCGTGGTCGGTGTAGGGGTCGAGCGCCACGTCCCCCACCAGCACCAGCCCCGGGAAGTCACGGGAGAGCTGGCGCGCGGCCCGGCACATGAGGTTCTCGGGGTTCTTCGCCTCCGTCCCCTCCGCGTCCTTCTTCTCGGCGGGGGTGGCCGGAAAGAGCGCGACGGCCGGGATCCCGAGCGCCGCGGCCGGCCCCACATGGTCCGACAGCCGGTCCAGCGAGACCCGGAACACGCCGGGCATGGAGGCCACCGGCTGGTACTGCCCCTCGCCCTCCACGACGAAGATCGGCCAGATGAGGTCGTCCACCGACAGCCGGTTCTGCGCCACCAGGCGCCGGGTCGGCTCGTCGAGCCGGTTGCGCCGCGGGCGCGCGATGGGGAAGGGGGCGTGGGTCATGCCCGCCTTTGTCGCGCGGAGACCGCCGCCCGCCAAGACCGGTCGCCCGGGACCCGCCGCAAGGACCGGCCGCGAGGACGGGCATTCAGGGCCGCCGCCCCGGGCGACGCCCTTGCATGGCCGACCCGCCCCCAAGGGGTGGCGTCCCCGTTCCACCCGCGGCGCAAGCCATGGTAGACGCGCCCCCATGTCCTCCCCGCTCACCATCGCGGTCGGCGCCGACCACGCCGGCCTCGCCCTCAAGGCCACCCTCCGCCAGGCGCTGGAGGAGGCCGGCCACTCCGTGCTCGACATGGGCACCCACGGGCCCGAGAGCGTGGACTACCCCGATTTCGGCGCGGCCGTGGCGGAGGCCGTCCAGGCCGGCCGGGCCCGCTACGGCGTCCTCGTCTGCGGCACGGGAATCGGCATCTCGATCGCGGCGAACCGCCTGCCGGGCATCCGTTGCGCGCTGGCCCACGACGCGACCGGCGCCCGCCTTTCGCGCGAGCACAACGATGCCAATGTCATCGCCTTCGGCGCCCGCATGACCGGGGTCGAACCGGCGCTCGAGGCGCTGCGCGCCTTCCTCGCCACCCCCTATGCCGGCGGCCGCCACGACCGCCGGGTCCTGAAGCTCTCGCCGGACTGGACCCGTACCCCATGAACGAACAGTCGCCCGCCGCCAGCACCGACCGCTTCTTCAACGCCCCCCTCTCGGAGATCGACCCCGAGATCGCGGACGTCCTCTCCCGCGAGCTGGTGCGCCAGCAGGACGGGATCGAGCTGATCGCCTCCGAGAACATCGTCTCCCGCGCCGTGCTGGAGGCCCAGGGCTCGGTGCTGACGAACAAGTACGCCGAGGGCCTGCCGGGCAAGCGCTACTACGGCGGCTGCGAGGTCGTGGACATCGCCGAGACTCTCGCGATCGAGCGGGCCACGAAGCTCTTCGGCTGCGGCTACGCCAACGTGCAGCCCCATTCCGGGGCGTCGGCCAACTCGGCGGTCTTCTTCGCCCTCCTCCAGCCCGGCGACACCTTCATGGGCCTGGACCTCGCCGCCGGCGGGCACCTCTCCCACGGCTCCCCGGTCAACCTCTCCGGCAAGTGGTTCAAGCCCGCCCCCTACACGGTGCGGCGCGAGGACCAGATTATCGACATGGACGAGGTCGCCCGCATCGCGCGGGAGAGCCGGCCGAAGCTCATCCTCGCCGGCGGCTCCGCCTACGCCCGCACCTGGGACTTCGCCCGCTTCCGCGCGATCGCGGACGAGGTCGGCGCCATCTTCATGGTGGACATGGCCCATTTCGCTGGCCTCGTCGCGGGCGGCACGCATCCCTCGCCCTTCCCCCACGCCCACGTCGTCACCACCACCACCCACAAGACGCTGCGCGGCCCCCGCGGCGGCCTGATCCTCTCGGACGACGAGGCGCTGGCCAAGAAGCTGAATTCCGCGGTCTTCCCGGGCACCCAGGGCGGCCCCCTCATGCACGTCATCGCCGCCAAGGCCGTGGCGCTGGCCGAGGCGCTCCGCCCCGAGTTCCGCGCCTACGCCCGCGCGGTCGTGGACAACGCCCGCGCGCTCGGCGCCTCGCTGGCCGAGCAGGGCTTCGGCCTCGTCACCGGCGGCACGGACAACCACCTCGTCCTCGTGGACCTCCGCCCGAAGAACCTCACGGGCAAGGCCGCCGAGGCCGCGCTCGGCCGCGCGCACCTCACGGTCAACAAGAACGCCATCCCCTTCGACCCCGCCAAGCCCTTCGTCACCTCGGGCGTGCGGCTGGGCTCGCCCGCCGCCACCTCCCGCGGCTTCGGCGAGGCGGAGTTCCGCGAGGTCGGGCGCCTGATTGGGGAGGTGCTGGGCGGGCTCTCCCGGGCGAACTCCCCCGAGGGCAACGCGGCCGTCGAGGCGGCCGCGGGTGAGGCCGTCCAGGCCCTCTGCGCCCGCTTCCCCATCTACCGCGGCTGAGGCCGCCGGCCGGATGCGCTGCCCTTTCTGCCAGTCCGAGGACACGCAGGTGAAGGACAGCCGTCCGGCCGAGGACGGCGCCAGCATCCGCCGCCGCCGCTCCTGCAACGCCTGCGGCGCCCGCTTCACCACCTTCGAGCGGGTGCAGCTCCGCGAGCTGACCGTCCTCAAGACCGACGGCCGCCGCGTCGCCTTCGACCGCGAGAAGCTCGCCCGCTCCATCCGCGTCGCGCTGCGCAAGCGCCCGGTCAACGAGGACCAGGTCGAGCGCATCGTGACGGGCATCCAGCGCCGCCTGGAGTCGGAGGGTGCGGAGGAGCTGACCTCCAAGGCCATCGGCCAGCGCGTCATGGAGGTCCTGCGCGAGCTCGACCCCGTTGCCTACGTCCGATTCGCCAGCGTCTACGAGAACTTCCGGGACGCGAAGGACTTCCACGCCTTCCTCGGCTCCCTGGACAACTCCTGATCCCGCGCGCACATCCGGCCCGTGTCAGATGAGCAGCACATGCGCGCGGCCCTGTCGCTGGCCGCGCGGGGACTGGGGAGCACCTGGCCCAACCCCTCCGTCGGCTGCGTCATCGTCCGCGACGGGCGGGTGGTCGGCCGCGGCAACACGCGACCGGGCGGCCGCCCCCACGCCGAGACGGAGGCGCTCCGCGCCGCGGGCGGGCGGGCGCGCGGCGCCACCGCCTACGTCACCCTCGAGCCCTGCTGCCACTGGGGCCGCACGCCCCCCTGCACCGACGCGCTGATCGCGGCCGGCGTCGGCCGCGTGGTGGTGGCGCTCCGCGACCCCGACCCCCGCGTGGACGGCATCGGCCTCAAGCGCCTGCGCGACGCCGGGATCGCGGTTGAGGTCGGGCTGCTGGAGCCCGAGGCCCGGCGCGTGAACGAGGGCTTCGTCAAGCGCCTCTCGCGCGGCCTGCCCATGGTCACGCTGAAGCTCGCCACCACGCTCGACGGCCGCATCGCGACGCGCGCCGGCGAGAGCCAGTGGATCACCGGCCCCGGGGCGCGCCGCCTCGCCCACGCGCTGCGCGGCGCGCACGATGCCGTCATGGCCGGCAGCGGCACGGTGCTGGCCGACGACCCCGAGCTGACCTGCCGCCTGCCGGGCTACGCGGGCGTGCCCACCGTGCGCGTCGTCGCCGACGCGCGGCTCCGCACCCCGCTCGCCGCCCGCCTCTTCAACAGCGAGGCCCCCGCCTGGATCGCGACCGCGCCGGGCCACGACCCCGCCTCCATGGCCGCGCTCGAACAGCGGGGCGCGGAGCTGATCGACGTGCCCCGCGCGCCCGGCGGCGGGCTGGAGCCCCGGGCGCTGCTCCACGCCCTCGCCGCCCGCGGCATCACCCGCCTCATGGTGGAGGGCGGCGCTGTCCTCGGCGCCTCGCTGATGCGCGCCGGGCTGGTGGACCGCCTCGCCTGGTTCGCCGCGCCCTCCCTCATGGGCGGCGACGGGCTGCCCGGCCTCGCCTCCCTCGGCGTGGACCGGCTGGCCCAGATGCCGCGCCTGGCCGTCACCGCCCGCCGCCCGGCCGGCGACGCCTGGCTGGTCGAGGCCGACGTGGTTCCAGGGGAGCCGGCGCCGGCCTGACCCGCGCCGCTTCCCCCTTGCCAGGAGCCGCCCCCCGCGCCATCCCCTGGTCCCGACCCCACATCCTTCCCGACCCCCTCCACCAAACGGAACCGCCCCCGTGTTCACCGGCATCGTCACCGCCATCGGCACGATCCGACGCCTCGCCCCCATCGGGGCGGGCCAGGACATGCGCGTCGCCATCGCCACCCCGCCCGGCTGGCTCGAGGGGGTCGCCATCGGCGCCTCCATCTGCTGCTCCGGCTGCTGCCTGACCGTGGTGACGCTGGCGGACGACCTCTTCGAGGTGGAGATCTCCGCCGAGAGCCTCTCCCGCACCACCCTCGGCACCTGGGCCGAGGGCACGCGCATCAACCTCGAGCGCTCGCTCCGCATGGGCGACGAGATGGGCGGCCACGTCGTCTCGGGCCACGTGGACGGGGTGGCCGAGATCCTCTCCGTCATGCCCGAGAATGGCTCTCACCGCTGGACCTTCCGCCTGCCCCCCGGCCTCTCGCGCTTTGTGGCGGAGAAGGGCAGCATCACGGTCGACGGTGTCTCGCTGACCGTGAACGCGGCGGACGAGACCACCTTCGGGGTGAACCTCATCCCCCACACCACCGAGGTCACGGCGCTCGGCGCGCTGCGCCCGGGCGGGCGGGTGAACATCGAGATCGACATGCTCGCCCGCTACGTCGCGCGCCTCCGGCAATTCGAGGGCATGGGGAACGAGCGCCGGGGAGCCGCCGCATGAACGTCCAGACGAGCGCCACCACCTTCGCGGACTTCATCAGCCCCACCGAGGAGCTGCTGGAGGAGGCCCGCCGCGGCCGCATGTTCGTGCTGGTGGACGACGAGGACCGCGAGAACGAGGGCGACCTGGTCATCCCCGCCCAGTTCGCGACGCCCGACGCCATCAACTTCATGGCCCGCCACGCCCGCGGCCTCATCTGCCTCGCCATGACCCGGAGCCGGGTGGAGCAGCTCGGCCTCCCGCTCATGGCCCAGAGCAACGGCACCCGCCACCAGACGAACTTCACCGTCTCCATCGAGGCGCGGGACGGCGTGACCACCGGCATCTCCGCCGCCGACCGCGCCCGCACGGTCGCCGTCGCCATCAACCCCGACCTCAACCGCGAGCACATCGTCACCCCCGGCCACGTCTTCCCGCTCGTCGCGCGGGAGGGGGGCGTGCTGGTCCGCGCCGGCCACACCGAGGCGGCCGTGGACTTCGCGCGCCTCGCCGGCCTGAACCCCGCCGGCGTGATCTGCGAGATCATGAACGACGACGGCACCATGGCCCGGATGCCCGACCTCGTCGCCTTCGCCCAGCACCACGGCCTCAAGCTCGGCACCATCGCCGACCTCATCGGCCACCGCCGCCGCACCGAGCGCCTCATCCGCCGCGTGGAGGAGGGCAGCCAGGAGGACGCGCCGGGCGGCCCCTGGCGCGTCGTGGTCTACGCCAACACCCTCGAGTACGGGGAGCACGTGGCCCTCGTGAAGGGCGACCTCTCCCGCCCCGGCCCGGTGCCGGTGCGCATGCACGCGGTCAACCTGCTCGCTGACATCACCGGCCGGCACGGCCCCAAGGATCTGCACATGGCCATGGAGGAGATCGCGCGGGAGGGCCGGGGGGTCGTCGTCCTCATCCGCGACGTGAAGGCGACGGCGCTCTCCGAGCGCGTCCGCGCCGGGCGCGAGAAGGTGGCGCCGGAGCTCCGCGACTACGGCATTGGCGCCCAGATCCTCGCCGACCTCGGCGTGCGGGAGATGACGCTCCTCTCGAACCACCCGCGCCCGATCGTCGGCCTCGAGGGCTACGGCATCACCCTGCACGACACCCGCCCGATCGGAGACGCCCCTTGAGCACCGCCGACAGCCCGCTCCGCGCCCCCCCCGAGCTGACCGGCCCCGCGCCCCGGGTGCTGGTCATCCAGGCCCCCTACTACGCGAACGTGGTCGGCGGGATGGTGGACGGCGCGCTCGCGGTCCTCGCCGGCCTCGGCGCCGAGGCCGAGGTGATCGACGTCGCCGGCGCCTTCGAGCTGCCCGCCGCCCTCGCCATGGCCATCCGCGCCGGGGGCCACGACGGCTACCTCGTCTTCGGCTGCGTGGTGAAGGGCGAGACCGACCACTACGACCACATCTGCCGCGAGGCCTGCCGCGGCGTGATGGACGTCTCCATCACCACGGGCGCCGCCATCGGCTTCGGGCTCCTCACCGTCCACAGCCTCCAGCAGGCCATCGCCCGCTCCTCGCCGGACCGGCACAACAAGGGGGTGGAGGCGGCCAACGCCATGATCGGCCAGGTCGCCCTCGCCCGGAAATTCACGCAGGTGGCCGAATGAGCCAGACCCCCAAGGCCCACCCCCCCAAGGACCCGACCGCCAAGGACCCCACCACCAAGGGCTCTGGCCCGAAGGGCGCCGGCGCCCGCCGCCCCCGCGCCAACCCGGGCCGCCCCCGCACCGGCGCCCGCGTCGCCGCCGTCCAGGCCCTCTTCCAGTCCGAGGCGGGCGGCGAGAGCGCGGAGACGGTGATCGACCAGTTCGTCCGCCACCGCATCGGCACCCTCGGCAGCGAGGACGGCTTCGAGGACGGCCGCGTGCCCCAGGCGGACGTGCCCCTGTTCAGCCGGATCGTCCGCGGCGCCGCCAAGGACTCCGAGACGATCGACGCCGCCATCGCCGCCCATCTCTCCGGCGCCTGGACGCTCGACCGGCTGGACCCCGTGCTGCGCGCCCTGCTGCGCGCCGCCGCCGCCGAGCTCTGGGCCGGCGCCGCCGACACGCCGGCGCGCGTGGTCATCAACGAGTACATGGACATCGCCCACGGCTTCTTCGACGCCGAGGAGCCCCGCTTCGCCAACGGCGTGCTCGACGCGCTGGCGCGCCAGATGCGCGGCGACGAGTTCCAGCCCCGCGCCTGATGGGGCCGCCCCCCGCGCCCACGGGCCTGCCCCCCGAGTTCGCCCTCATCGCGCGCCACTTCCTTCCCCTGGCCGGGGAGGGGGCCCTGGCCCTCTCGGACGACGCGGCCCTCCTCGCCCCCCCGCCCGGCCGCCACCTCGTCCTCGCGGCCGACGCCATGGTGGAGGGCGTCCACTACCTCCCCGACGACCCGCCGGACACGGTCGGGCGCAAGCTCCTCCGGGTGAACCTCTCCGACCTCGCGGCCATGGGGGCGGAGCCGCTCGCCTACCTCATGACCACCGCCATCCCCCGCGGCACGCCCGCCGCCTGGCTGGAGGGCTTCGCCGCGGGCCTCGCCGAGGACCAGCGCCGCTTCGGCCTCCACGTCCTCGGCGGCGACACCGTCGCCATCCCGGGCCCCGCCTGCCTCTCGCTGACCATCCTCGGCACGGTGCCGCCGGGCGCGGCGCTGCGGCGCGCGGGCGCGCGCCCCGGGGACGATCTCTGGGTCTCCGGCACGATCGGCGACGGCGCGCTCGGCCTCGCCGTCCTGCAGGGCCGCCTGCCGCCGGGCGCGGATCCCGGCGGGCACCTCGCCGGCCGCTACCGCCTGCCCGAGCCGCGCCTCGCCCTCGGCGTCGCGCTGCGCGGCCTTGCCCGCGCCGCGATGGACGTCTCGGACGGTCTGGTGCAGGACCTCGGCCACCTCTGCCGCGCGGGCGGCCTCGCCGCCACCCTCGACCTCGCCGCCCTGCCGCTCTCCCCGCCCGCCGCCGCCCTCGTGGCGGCGGACCCGTCCTGGCTGCCGCGCCTCGCCACGGGGGGCGACGACTACGAGCTCCTCTTCGCGGCCGCGCCCGACGACCGGGCGCGCGTCGAGGCCCTGTCCCGCGCCACGGGCACGGCCGTCACGCCCATCGGGCGCTTCACGGAAGGCGCCCCCGCGGTCACGGTGCTCGGCCGCGACGGGGGGAGGATCACCCCCGCGCAGGGGGGATGGAGCCACTTCTGATGCTAGCGACCGCGATCGACCTGCCGGCCGACACCGCCATGCGCCGGAACGTCCGGCTCCTCTTCCTCTGCCAGGCGCTGATGAACTCCGCCGTCGTCGGCCAGGCCACCATGGGCGCGCTGATCGGCTACAGCCTGGCCGAGAACAAGTCGCTGGCCACCCTGCCCATGGCGCTCCAGATGCTGGCCACCATGGGCGCGTCCATCCCCGCCGGCATGGTCTTCGCCCGCCTCGGCCGGCGCCCCGGCTTCCTGCTGGGCGCGGCGGGCAGCCTTCTCGGCAGCCTCGTCTTCGCCTTCGGGGTCTGGCAGGCGAGCTTCCCGCTCTACTGCCTCGGCGCCATCCCCGCCGGGCTCGGCTTCGGCATCGCCCAGCACTACCGCTTCGCCGCGGCCGAGGTCGCCTCCCCCGCCTACCGGCCGCGCGCCATCTCCCTCGTCATGGCCGGCGGCGTCATCGCCGCGGCCCTCGGGCCGGAGCTGGTGAAGCACAGCCGGGACCTCCTCGCGCCCTCGCTCTTCCTCGGCACCTACCTCATCCTCGCGCTCATGCCGCTCGCCTGCATGGCGCTGCTCACCCTCGTCAGCCTGCCCCCGGCCATGCCCCGCACCGGCGCCGCGACCCCCATCCGCGAGATTCTCGCCCGCCCGGCCTTCCTCACCGCCGCCCTCACGGGCGCGGTCGCCTACGGCTCGATGAACCTGCTGATGACCTCGACGCCGCTCGAGATGATGCTCTGCGGCTTCGGCATCTCCGCCAGCGCCACAGTCATCCAGGTCCACGCGATCTCGATGTACGCGCCGGGCTTCTTCACGGGCCGCCTGATCGCCCGCTTCGGCACGCGGCCGGTGATCGTCGCGGGCGTGCTGCTGAACGCCGCCTGCGTCGGCCTCGCGCTGATGGGAAAGGACTTCCTCAACTTCACCCTCGCGCTCATGGCGCTCGGCCTCGGCTGGAACTTCATGTTCACGGGCGCCACCACCCTGCTGGCCGAGGTCCACACCCCGTCCGAGCGCGTGCGCGCGCAGACGGCCAACGACTTCATCGTCTTCGGCACCGTCGCCTGCACCGCCTTCGGCTCGGGGCTGCTGCACGCGGTCAGCGGCTGGAACCTGCTGAACATCCTCGTGTTGCCGGCGCTGGTCGTCGCCCTGCTGCGGATTGCCCGCCGCCCGGTGCGCTTCGCCGCCTGAGGCGGCGCCGCGGCACCGCCCGGCCGGACCCTGCCCGAACGGGCCGGGACCGGCGGGCGGCGCGCCGATCTAGCGCGGCGGCGCGCCCGCGCCCGCGTTGGCGCCCGGCACCGTCTCCTGGGCCGCCGTCGGCCCGAAGCGGCCGATGTTGCCGAACAGCGCCTGGAGAAGGGAGCGCTCATTCCCCGGAACCGGCGTGGTGCGGTCCACCACCGCCACGTTCCGCATCTGGTCCTCGCCCTTCTGGTCGATCCCCTCGACCACGCCGCGGTCATCGAAGCGCACCACCACCACGCGCTGCTTCTCCAGCGCCGGCACCCGGGCCGGGCGGATGTGGCTGACCGCGCTGATGTAATACCACTCGCGCTGGTCAAAGGTGGAGGTCGCGCTCGGCGAGCCGAGCACCGCCGTCACGTCCGCGCGGGTCGAGACCCCGGGCGTGAGCTGCTGGATCATCTCGGCGTCCGCCCGGTTGCCGCGGATCTGCTCCGGCGCCTCGAAGACCGAGCAGGCGCCCAGCGGCGCGGCGCCGAGGAGGGCGGCGAGCGCGAGGCCCGCGCGCCACCCGGCGGCCCGATGGGGCAGGGGGGCGGGGCCGGGGTCACGGCGCGGATTGACGGGGCGGGGTGGGAGGGCCATCTCGCCGGTTCGATTGCCACCGCCCTGCCGCCCGGTCAACAGAGCGGCTTTGCCGGACGCCCCCTGGGGCGGGCCGGATGGAACCGTGAGAGCCCCATGGCCCTGTTTGGCCTTTTCCGGCGCCGCCCGCACGAGCGCGCCGGCTTCGCCCTCTACACCGCGGCCGTCGAGGCCGCCCGCGACCCCGCGCTCTTCGGCGAGGACGCGGTGCCCGACACGCTGGAGGGCCGCTTCGACCTCGTGGCCCTCCACGCGGCCCTGCTGGTGCGCCGCCTGCACCGCGACCCGGACCCGCGCGGCCCGGCGCTGGCGCAGGCGGTGTTCGACGCGATGTTCGCGGACATGGACCTCAACCTCCGGGAGATGGGGGTGGGCGACATGTCCATCGGCAAGCGCGTCCGCCGCATGTGGGAGGCCTTCCACGGCCGCGCCCTCGCCTACGAGAAGGCGCTGGCCGCCGCCGACGCCCCGGCGCTGGAGGCGGCGCTCGCCCGCAACGTCTGGCCGGACGGCCCGCCGGAAGGGGCCGCGTCCCGCCTGGCGGCCCACGCCATGGCGTTCGACGCGACGCTCGCGGCCCAGCCCTTCGAGGGCTTCATCGCCGGCCGCGCCGAGATGGGCCTGCCCGCGTGACCCGCGAGATGTCCCGCCCCCTCCGCCCCGGCGCGGTCGGCCCCCAGGGCCGGCACGAGCGGCTGGAGGCGACCCCGGCGGAGCGCGAGGCCCTCGCCGCGCGCCTCGGCCTCCTCGGCCTCGACGCGCTCACCGCCGAGATCGACCTCGCCCCCGCCCCGGGCGGCGCCCTCCGCGCCCGCGGCACGCTCCGGGCCGCGGTCGTGCAGGAATGCGTCGTCACCCTCGACCCCGTGCCCGGGGCAGTCGAGGCGCCGATCGACTGGCGCATCCTCCCGCCCGGCGAGGAGTCCTCCGACGAGCTCGACGACGGGCCGGACGAGATCGAGTCCGAGCCCGACGGCTCCGCCGACCTCGGCGAGGCCCTCGTGCAGGACCTCGCCCTCGCCCTCGATCCCTACCCCCGGGCGCCCGGCGCGGAGCTGCCATCCGGCGCCTCCGACGGAAAGGCCTCGCCCTTTGCCGCGCTTCGTGCTTTAGGCGGCGTTCCGAAGCCCGGCTAACGCCTGGGGCGACCCTCCCGGGCTTGCTTCCCAGGGGTGGCGGGTGGTATGGCGCGCGCCTCCCGATATCCCGTCCGTTCGCGCGACGTGTTGCATTATAGAAAGGCCCGGCACCGATGGCCGTTCCGAAGAGAAAAGTTTCGCCGTCCCGCCGCGGGATGCGTCGCAGCCACCACGCCCTCCCGAAGGAGGCGCATGCCGACTGCCCGAACTGCGGCGAGCTACGCCGCCCGCACAACATCTGCGTGTCCTGCGGCTTCTACGACGGCCGCGAGGTCGTTGCGGCCGGCAAGCCCCTGAAGGGCGCCGTCCGCGCCTGATCCGGGCCCCTCGCGCCCAAGCATCCCTCTGAAACCGTTCCAAGGAGCGCCGGAATTGGCTGCATCCGGGGCCTCTGCGGCCGGCGCCCCAGGTTCCGGGGGCTCCGTTTCCAGCACCGTTCCGTCCCGCTCCCCGCGGGGCGGCGCGCCCGCGGCCGGGCCGGCCGGCGAGCGCTACTCCCTCGCGGTCGACGCCATGGGCGGGGACCACGCGCCCGACGTCGTGCTCGACGGCCTCGAGCGCGCCGCCGACCGGCACCGCGGCGCCAGGTTCCTTCTCGTCGGCGACGAGGCGCGCCTCAAGGCCGGGCTCGCCCGCCGCCCGAAGGCCGCCGCGGTCTGCACGATCCGCCACGCGCCCGACGTCATCTCCGGCGACATGAAGCCGACGGCGGCGCTGCGCCTCCGCCGCGCCTCCATGCGCCTCGCGATCGACGCCGTCGCCGCCGGCGAGGCCGAGGGCGTCATCTCCGCGGGCAACACGGGCGCGCTGATGGCGCTCGCCAAGATCGTGCTGCGCACCATGCCCGAGATCGACCGCCCGGCGCTCGCCGCCATCGGCCCCTCGGCGCGCGGCGACGTGGTGCTGCTCGATCTCGGCGCGAACATCACCTACGAGGTGCGCAACCTCGTCGAGTTCGCGGTCATGGGCGACGCCTTCGCCCGCGCCGTCCTCGGCCTGACCGCCCCCAGCATCGGCCTGCTGAACGTGGGCTCGGAGGAGCTGAAGGGCGACGAGCGCATCCGCCAGGCCGCCGAGATCCTGCGCGAGAGCCACATCGGCGCGAACTTCCACGGCTTCGTCGAGGGCCACGACATCACCGCCGGCACGGTCGACGTGGTGGTGACGGACGGCTTCACCGGCAACGTCGCGCTCAAGACGGGGGAGGGGGCGCTGAAGCTCGTCGGCACGCTGCTCCGCCAGGTCTTCAACTCCTCCATTCCCGCCCGCCTCGGCTACCTCCTCGCCCGCCCGGCGCTCGACCGCCTGCGCGAGTGGATGGACCCCCGGCGCTACAACGGCGCCGTCCTCATCGGCCTCAACGGGGTGGTGGTGAAGAGCCACGGCGGCACCGACGCCCTCGGCTTCGCCCACGCGCTCGACGTCGCGATGGACATGGTGACCCACGGCTTCAACGAACGGATTCGCACCGGCGTCGCGCTGCTCGGCGGCAGCGCGGGCGAGAAGGCCGCCGAGCCGGCCCCGCAGGCCCTGGCCCGCTGATGCCCCGCTCGATTATCGCCGGCACCGGCGGCTACCTGCCCGCGCGCAGCCTCACCAACGACGAGCTCGCCGCGGCCTACAACCTCGACACCTCCGACGCCTGGATCGCCGAGCGCACGGGCATCCGCCGCCGCCACATGGCCGCGCCCGGCGAGTCGACGGCCGACATGGCCGCCGCCGCCTGCCGCGAGGCCCTCGCCCAGGCCGGCGCCGACGCCTCGGAGGTCGACGCCATCATCCTGGCGACGGCCACCCCCGATTCGGCCTTCCCCTCCACCGCGACCCGCGTGCAGGAGAAGCTCGGCATCCACCAGGGCTTCGCCTTCGACATCTCCGCGGCCTGCACCGGCTTCATCTACGCGGTGGGCGTCGCCGATTCGATGATCCGCGCCGGCGCCTGCCGCAGCGCCCTCGTGATCGGCGCCGAGGCCTTCACCCGCATCCTCGACTGGACCGACCGCGGCACCTGCGTCCTCTTCGGGGACGGCGCCGGCGCCGTGCTGTTGCGCGCGACCGACGAGCCCGGGGAGCGCGGCATCCTCTCCACCCACCTCCACTCCGACGGCCGCCACGGCGACATCCTGCAGGTGGAGGGCGGGCTGGTCCGCATGGCCGGGCGCGAGGTCTTCCGCCACGCCGTCTCCAAGCTCGCCTCCGCCGTGGACGAGGCGCTGGCGGCCAACGGCCTCGCCAAGGCCGACGTGCAGTGGCTGGTGCCGCACCAGGCCAACCTCCGCATCATCGACGCCATGGGCCGCAAGCTCGGCCTGCCGTCCGAGCGCGTGGTCGTCACCGTCGACCGCCACGCCAACACCTCCGCCGCCTCGATTCCCCTCGCCCTGGCCGAGGCCACGCGCGACGGGCGTGTCGCGGCGGGCGACCTCGTGCTGATGGAGGCGATCGGCGGCGGCCTGACCTGGGGCGCCGCGCTGGCCCGCTTCTAGGGCCCCGCCACCCGGCATTTCCGCCAACCCCCGCCCGACTCAGCACGGCATTTCGGCAACACTGCGTGCCGGAGTCCACACTTTGGGCCCGGATCGATTGACGGAACCCCGCCCCGGCGGTCCAATCCCAGAGCCCGGCGACACAGGGCGAGAGGGGGTATGGACACGTGAACACCATCACCCGCGCGCAGTTGGCCGAGGCAATCTACATGCAGGTCGGGCTCTCCCGGAACGAGAGCGCCGCCCTGCTGGAAGACGTGCTCAACCGGCTCTCGGCGACGCTGGAAGCAGGCGAGGCGGTGAAGCTCTCGGCCTTCGGCACCTTCTCCGTCCGGCAGAAGGCCCAGCGGATCGGGCGCAACCCGAAGACCGGGGTGGAGGTGCCGATCACCCCGCGCCGCGTGCTCTCCTTCCGCGCCAGCCAGGTGCTCAAGGCCCGGATCAACGGCGAGACCCCGCCGCGGGGCGAGGACTGAGTAAGGGCACGATGAGCGGCATGAGCGTGCTTGGCGGCATCACCCCGGCTTCTCCCAAGGGGGTCAGCGAGGGCGGCATGAGCGAAGGATCGGGCGCCGGCGGCACAGGGTCCCCCCCGCGCGCGCGCAAGTCGCCGACCGCCTTCCGCACCATCAGCGAGGTGGCGGAGGACCTCCACATCCCCCAGCACGTCCTCCGCTTCTGGGAGACGAAGTTCCCGCAGCTCAAGCCGCTGAAGCGCGGCGGCGGGCGGCGCTACTACCGGCCCGAGGACATCACCCTCCTCCGCCGCATCGGCGACCTCCTCTACACCCAGGGCTACACGATCAAGGGCGTGCAGCGCCTCCTGCGCGACGGCGGGCTCGAGGGCGTGGAGGCCGCGGCCGCCGCCGGGGCCGAGGACCTGCCCTCCGGCGAGACCGCCGAGGCCACGGAGCCCTCCGAGGGCGGCGAGCTCCGCGCCTGCCTCGAGGAACTGGAGGCGATCGCGCGCGCCCTGAAGACCCTCTCCACGCGCTAGGCGCCGATTACCGGGACAGCGGGGTTGAGGGCGCCGCACGCGGGTGCTAGACCCCGCGGCGTCGGAGCGTGGCGCAGTCTGGTAGCGCACTTGTCTGGGGGACAAGGGGTCGTGGGTTCGAATCCCGCCGCTCCGACCATCACCGGTCCCCCTCCGGTTCCCGGCGCCGGCCCTTCGTTTCACGCCGCGCCGCCCCCGCCCGCCGCCCATTCCTTTCCTGAGAAGCGCCTCCCGGGGAGGCACGCGTCTCCATGCACCGGTCCAGCCCACCGGGACTTGATTAGAGTCCCACCGCCCGCGGCTGTACCCAGGGCCGGCCTCCGCCGAAGGGACGCCATTTGCCTTTTCCTCGCCCCTACCCCTCCCGGAACCCTCGTTCGGCCCCCGCCGCGGGCAGGGCCCGACCTCGCCTCCTCCCCCGGTCGTCCGCGGCGGCGGTCCTTGCCGCCTCCCTCGCGCTTCTCCCGTCGCTCGCGCGCGCCGACCGCCCCGCGACGGCGCCGGGCGCCGCCTCGCCCGCCGGGGGCGACCTCTGCCTGCCCGCGATCGCCACGGCCGAGCGCGGCGCCGGCCTGCCGCAGCACCTCCTCCGCAGCATCGCCTTCGTCGAGAGCGGGCGCGTGGACCCCGCGACGGGGCGCGCGGTGCCCTGGCCCTGGGCGATCAACGTCGCCGGCACCGGCTACTTCTACGACAGCAAGGAGGCGGCCATCGCGGCCGTCCAGGGCTTCCAGGCGCGGGGCGTCCGCTCGATCGACGTCGGCTGCGCGCAGATCAACCTCATGCACCACCCCGCCGCCTTCCCCTCGCTCGAGGCCGCCTTCGACCCCCAGGCGAACACGACCTACGCCGCGCGCTTCCTCAACGACCTCAAGCGGGCGACGGGAAGCTGGCCCATGGCGGCGGCGGGCTACCACTCGCGCACGGGGGAGATCGGCCTCGCCTACGCGCGGAAGGTGATGGCGATCTGGCCGGGCGCCGCGCGCCACGGCCCGCTGCCCGCCGGCCTGTCCCCCACCGGGCCCATCGCGACGGGCCTCCGCCCCGGCCTCGGCATCGGGACCTCGCCGCTCAACATGGACTACAGCGTCTACACCCCCGAATTTGCCGCCGCCGTGCGCCGCATGGACCAGGACCGCACGGGCGTCCGCCCCGCCGAGTCGGGGCGGCTGGCGCAGCGCCGGACGGTCCGCGGCAACCGCCCCGTGGCCGCGGCGCCCAGCCGCACCGCCCGGCAGGAAGTGGGCGAGGCCCCGGGCTGAGGGTCGCCGCCGGCCGCGATCCCGCGTTCGGCGGCGCAAAACTTCGTGGGGCCGCCGCCGCAGGGCGGCTGGCTCATCCGCCTGCGCAACGTTCCGGGCCCGGGCAAGGCCCGCCGCGACGGCCCGCGCCCCCTTGGGGACGCCGCCGCCGCCCGCCGGCCTCGCGAGAATGCCGCGCCGCAAGCGCCTTGCGCCGGCATCGCCGCGTGGTCATTGTTGAAGCAGCCGCGTTAGACGGCGAAACAGGGAACGGGACCGACGGGTGCAGGACTACATCCTGGAGACGGAAGGGCTGACCAAGGAGTTCCGCGGCTTCGTCGCGGTGTCCGACGTCGCGCTGCGAATCCGACGCGGAACGATCCACGGGCTGATCGGGCCGAACGGCGCCGGCAAGACGACCTGCTTCAACCTTCTGACGAAGTTCCTCCAGCCCACCCGCGGCACCATCCGCTACGACGGGCGCGAGATCACCCGGATGAAGCCGGCCGAGGTCGCGCGCCTCGGCCTCGTCCGCTCCTTCCAGATCTCGGCCGTCTTCCCGCACCTCACCGTGCTGGAGAACGTCCGGGTCGCGCTCCAGCGCGAGCGCGGCGGCTCCTTCGACTTCTGGCGAAGCGACGCGGTGCTCCGCCGCTACGACGACCGCGCGCGGGAGCTCCTCGCCGATGTCGGCTTGACCAGCTACGCCGAGGCCGCCGCCGGCACCTTGCCCTACGGCCGCAAGCGCGCCCTCGAGATCGCGACCACCCTCGCCCTCGACCCCACCCTCATGCTGCTCGACGAGCCCACCGCCGGTATGACGCACGAGGACGTGGACCGCATCGTCGCCCTCGTCCGCCGCGTCGCCCAGGGCCGCACGGTGCTGATGGTCGAGCACAACCTGAAGGTGGTGGAGGGCCTCTGCGACGCCATCACCGTCCTCACCCGCGGCCGCGTCCTCGCCGAGGGGCCCTACGCCGAGGTCTCGCGCAACCCTGAGGTCGTCGCCGCCTATCTCGGCACCGATCCCGGCATCTCCGGCGCCGCGGAGGCCGCCCATGCCTGACGCGCTCGCCCCCACCATGACCGGCACGCTCCTCGCCATCCGCGACCTCGAGGCCTGGTACGGCGAGAGCCACGTCCTGCACGGCGTCTCCATCGACATCCGCCCGGGCGAGGTCGTCACGCTCCTCGGCCGCAACGGCGCGGGCAAGACGAGCACGCTGCGCGCCATCATGGGCCTCACCGGCCGCCGCAAGGGCTCCATCGTCTTCGAGGGGCGCGAGACCATCCGGATGAGCCCGGACGCGATCGGCCGCGCCGGCATCGGCTACTGCCCGGAGGAGCGCGGCATCTTCGCGAGCCTCGACGTCACCGAGAACCTCATGCTGCCGCCGCGCGTGCGCGACGGCGGGCTCGACATCCCGACCATCCACGCGCTCTTCCCAAACCTGAAGGAACGGGCGCGCAGCCCGGGCACGAAGCTCTCGGGCGGCGAGCAGCAGATGCTCGCCATCGCCCGGATCCTTCGCACCGGCGCGCCGCTGCTGCTGCTCGACGAGCCGACGGAGGGCCTGGCCCCCGTCATCGTCCAGCAGATCGGCGCCATGATCCGCGAGATCAAGCAGCGCGGCTTCACCGTGCTGCTGGTCGAGCAGAACTTCCGCTTCGCCCAGACCGTGGCCGACCGCCACTACGTCATGGAGCACGGCCGCGTCGTGGACGCGGTTGAGAACAGCGAGATGGCCGGCAGCCTCGATCGGCTGCACGCCTATCTCGGCGTCTAAATCCAAGAACCAGTAAACGGGAGACCGAAACGCATGACGATTGACCGCCGCAGCCTCCTGGGTGGCGCCGCCGCCCTGCCCATCCTCGGCGCGCTTCCCTTCGCCGGCGCCCGCGCGCAAGCGAACAACACGATCAAGATCGGCGTGCTGACGGACATGTCCGGCACCTATCGCGACGGCTGCGGCCCGGGCTCGGTCACCTGCGTGCGCCAGGCGGTGCAGGACAGCGGCGTGACGGCGCGCGGCATCAACGTCGAGGTCGTCCAGGGCGACCACCAGAACAAGCCCGACCTCGCCTCCACCATCGCCCGCCAGTGGATCGACCGCGACGGCGTGAACGTCATCATCGACGTCGCGACCTCCTCCTGCGCCCTCGCCGTGAACGGCGTGGTGAAGGAGAAGAACTCCATCATGCTGAACTCCACGGGCGCGACGGCCGACCTCACCGGCCCGGCCTGCACGCCGAACACCATCCACTGGACCTACGACACCTGGATGCTCGCCAACTCCACGGGCGGCGCCATGGTGAAGGCGGGCGGGGACACCTGGTTCTTCATCACCGCCGACTACGCCTTCGGCCACGCCCTCGAGCGCGACACGGGCGGGCTGGTCGCCAAGCAGGGCGGCCGCGTGGTCGGCTCGGTCAAGCACCCCTTCCCGGGCACGACCGACTTCTCCTCCTTCCTCCTCCAGGCGCAGCAGTCCCGCGCGAAGGTGGTGGGGCTGGCCAACGCCGGCGTGGACACCATCAACTGCGTCAAGCAGGCCGCCGAGTTCGGCCTGACGCGCCGCCAGAAGCTCGCCGTCCTGCTGATGATCGCGAGCGACGTGCACAGCCTCGGCCTGCAGACCGCCCAGGGCCTCTCCCTGTCGGAGACCTACTACTGGGACCTCAACGACCGCACCCGGCGCCTCGCGAACAAGGTGAAGGGCGACATGGGCGGCGCGATGCCGACCATGTGGCAGGCCGGCTGCTACAGCGCGGCGCTGCACTACCTCAAGGCCGTCGCCGACATGGGCGCCGCCCAGGCGAAGGCGAGCGGCGCCGAGACGGTGGTGCGCATGAAGGCCATGCCGACGGACGACGACGCCTTCGGCGCCGGCTCCATCCGCCAGGACGGCCGCAAGCTCCACCCCTCCTACCTCTTCGAGGTGAAGACGCCCGCCGAGAGCAAGGGGCCCTGGGACTACTACAAGCTCGTCCGCACCGTGCCCGCCGAGGAGGCCTTCCGCCCGATGGCCGAGGGCGGCTGCTCCCTCGTCCGCACCTGACCTGACCTCCGGGCGGGAGGGGCCTGCCCCTCCCGCCACCATCGCCCGTCGTGATTGGATGACCCGCCTTGCTCGAGGACTTTCTCTTCCAGGTTGAGATGGCCGCCCCGCAGATCGTGCTGGGGCTGGTCAACGGCGCCTTCTACGCGCTGCTCTCGCTCGGGCTCGCGGTGATCTTCGGCATGCTGAACGTCATCAACTTTGCCCACGGCGCCCAGTTCATGATGGGCGCCTTCGTCGCCTGGATGCTGCTGAACTGGCTGGGCATTCCCTACTGGGGGGCGCTCATCCTCTCGCCGCTCATCGTCGGCGCCTTCGGGGTCGTGCTCGAGCGATTGATGATCTCGCGCCTCTACAAGCTCGACCACCTCTACGGCCTGCTGCTGACCTTCGGCCTCGCCCTCATCATCGAGGGCGTCTTCCGCAACACCTTCGGCTCCTCCGGCCTGCCCTACGCGCCCCCGGCCTCGCTGACCGGGGCGCCGGTGGACCTCGGCTTCATGCTGCTGCCGAAGTACCGGCTCTGGGTCGTGGTCGCCGCCTTCGTCACCTGCATCGCCACCTGGCTGGTCATCGAG
Source organism: Muricoccus nepalensis (assembly GCF_006438825.1). Taxonomy (GTDB): domain Bacteria; phylum Pseudomonadota; class Alphaproteobacteria; order Acetobacterales; family Acetobacteraceae; genus Roseomonas; species Roseomonas nepalensis. The sequence goes on along the minus strand of NZ_RCZP01000003.1, from coordinate 345,070 downwards.
AAGACCCGCCTCGGCGCCTACCTCCGGGCCGCGACCGAGAACGCGCCGCTCGTCCAGGCCTTCGGGGTGAACGTGCCGCGCATGATCACCCTGACCTACGCGGCGGGCGTCGGCCTCGCGGCGCTGGCGGGCGTGCTGGCGGCGCCGATCTACTCGGTGAACCCCGCCATGGGCTCGAACTTCATCATCACGGTCTTCGCCGTCGTCGTCATCGGCGGCATGGGCTCCATCCTCGGCTCGGTCATCACCGGCTTCGGCCTCGGCCTCGTCGAGGGGCTGACCCGCGTGGTCTACCCCGAGGCTTCCGCCACCGTGATCTTCGTCATCATGGCGATCGTGCTCCTCGCGCGTCCCGCCGGCCTGTTCGGAAGGGCCTGACCATGGCGTCCGCCACCACCGCCCCGATCGACACCCTGCCGCCGGCGGCCCCGCAATCCGGCCTCTTCGGCTTCACCCGCGCGCAGGGCATCGCCCTCGCCGTGATGGTGGCGGCCATCGTGGCGCTGCCCTTCTTCGTCTACCCGCAGTTCCTGATGAAGCTGCTCTGCTTCGCCCTTTTCGCCTGCGCCTTCAACCTGCTCATCGGCTATGTCGGGCTGCTCTCCTTCGGCCACGCCGCCTATTTCGGCATGGGCAGCTACGTCTCGGCCTACGCCTCCAAGTCCTGGGGGCTGCCGCCGGAGGTCTGCGTGTTGATCGGCGGCGCGGTCGGGGCGGGGCTCGGCCTCGTCTTCGGCTGGATCGCCATCCGCCGCGCCGGCATCTACTTCGCCATGATCACCCTGGCGCTGGCGCAGATGGTCTACTTCTTCTGCGTGCAGGTGCCCTTCACCCGCGGCGAGGACGGTATCCAGGGCATCCCCCGCCACGCCCTCCTCGGCCTCGTGGACCTCGAGCCGGACATGCGCATGTACTGGTTCGTCGCCGGCGTCTTCCTCCTCGGCTTCCTGCTCATCCACCGCATCATCCACTCGCCCTTCGGCCAGGTGCTGACCGCCATCCGCGAGAACGAGCCGCGCGCCATCTCGCTCGGCTACCGGGTGGACGACTACAAGCTCATCGCCTTCGTCCTCTCCGCGGGGCTCGCGGGGGTCGCCGGCGGCACCAAGGCGCTCACCGTCCATATCGCGACGCTGATCGACGTGAACTGGCCGATGTCGGGCGAGGTCGTGCTGATGACCCTTCTCGGCGGCCTTGGCACCCTCTTCGGCCCCGTGGTCGGCGCGGGGGTGGTCATGACCATGGAGACCTACCTCGCCCCCTTCGGCGCCTGGGTCACCATCAGCCAGGGCATCATCTTCGTCGCCTGTGTCCTCGCCTTCCGCGCGGGCATCGTGGGCGAGGTGGCCCGGCTGCTGCGCGTGAAGCTCTAGCGCGCCCGGCCCGGGTCTCGCCGAGGGTTTCGGCATGGGCCGGCGGCGGCGCGAGCGGCGGGCGCTTGAAGCGGGGGCACCGCGGGACGATCTTCGCCCCGACATGAACGCCACCGCCCTGCCTGCCCCGGTCCGCCGCCTCGCCGGCCTCGCCCTCGTCGCCGCGGGCGTCGGCTTCACGGGGCTGCTCGCCTTCGTCCACGTCTTGGTGGAGCTCTTCGATTGAGCACGCCTCCCCTCGGCCGGCGGGCCGGCCCCTACCAGGGCCATGACCGGCTCCCGGGCTGGTGGACCGGCCTGCGCGGCCTTCCCGTCGCCCTCTTCGCGCTACCCCTCGTCCCCACCTTCTTCCTCGCCCTCGCGACGGGGGAGGGGCGGCTCGTCGGCGGCACCGTGGCCGGCCTCGCCGGCGTCGGCCTCGCCATGTCGCGCCTCGCCCGCGCCCGCCGGGGCGACGCGCGGCGCGCGGGCGTGCTGCTCGGCGTCGGCACCGGCCTCGCCGCGGGCTTCGCGGGTGGCACGGGCGGCCTCGGCGCCGTCGTCCTCGGCCTCATGGCCTGGGGCGGCGCCCGCCTCCTCTACGACGGCGTGACGGAGGCGGCACCGCCCCCGCCGCCGCGCCCGGCCCCCGCGCCGGACGCGCTCGACCCCATGCGCGCCCGCCTGGCCGCCCTCCGCGCCGGCGACCCCCGCCTGCTGCCGGCCGCGCAGGAGCTCGGCGGCCTGCTCGACGAGCTCGCCCAGCGCCCCGACGCCGCGGGCCAGGCACGCCGCGTGCTCGTCGTCGGCATCGACGGGCTGGAGCGAATCGGCGTCCGCCTCTCCCAGGGCGCGACCCCGCCCGAGACGCTGCCGGTGCTGGTCGACGACCTCGCCCGCGCCGCTCGGCAATCGGCCGCCGATCTCCGCGGCGCCGAGACTGAGGCGCTGGCGATCCAGGTGAAGGTGCTGCAGGACCGCCTGCACCAGGAGGGCATCTCGTGAGCGACGGAACCGTGGAGCCGGCGACCCCCGGCGTGCAGGAGCTCGCCTCCCGCATCAACCTCAACGACCCCGGCAGCATCACCCGCTTCGGCCAGGAGGCCCAGGGCCGCGCGGCCGCCGCCGCGGACGCCATGCTCGGCGCCGCCCGCAGCGACGCGGTGGGCGAGGCCGGGGACAGCCTCTCCCGCCTGCTCGGCACGCTTCGCGGCTTCGACGTGACGAAGCTCGACAGCAAGCCCGGCCTGCTGTCGCGCCTCATCGGGCGCGCGGGCAGCGAGACCACCGCCATCCTCCAGCGCTACGAGAGCGTGCGCGGCCAGGTGGAGGCGATCGGCGACAAGCTCGACACCCACCGCACGCGCCTCATGGAGGACGTGGAGCGGCTCGAGCGCCTCTACGAGGCGACGCTCACCTGGTTCCATGCCCTGGCCGACCACGTCGCCGCCGGCGAGGCCGTCCTCGCCCGCACCGACGGGGAGGCCATCCCCGCCGCCGAGCGCGCGGCCATGGACCCCGCCGACCCCATCGCCCCGCAGCGCCTCCGCGACCTCCGCGCGGCGCGCGAGGACCTCGACCGCCGCGTGCACGACCTCCGCCTGACGCGGCAGGTCGCCATGCAGGCGCTCCCCTCGATCCGCCTCATCCAGGAGAACGACAAGGCGCTGGCCGGGCGGATCCACTCCGTCCTCGCCAACACCGTGCCGCTCTGGCGCACGCAGCTCGCCCAAGCCCTGGCGCTCCAGCGCATGCGCGAGGCCGGCGCCGCGGTGAAGGCCGCGACCGACCTTACCAACGAACTGCTGACCGCCAACGCCGAGGGGCTGCGCCGCGCCAACGTCGAGGTGCGCACGGAAATCGAGCGCGGCGTGGTCGACCTCGAGGCCGTGCAGAAGGCCAACGTCGCCCTCGTCTCCACGATCGAGGACTCGCTCCGCATCGCCCAGGAGGGCCGCGAGCGCCGCGTCGCCGCGACCAAGGCGCTCGGCGAGGCGGAGTCCGAGATCCGCCGCGCCCTCACCGCCGCCCGCGCCCCCGCGCCGCGGCGGCCCTGAGGCGCGCCTAGCGCCGGGAGGACGCCTGGGCGACGTAGTTGTCGAAGCTCAGCTCCGACACGCGGTGCCAGATCCGCATGTCGTCCCGGTGCTTCGACCAGCTCTCGTGCACCTTGGCGAAGTCCGGGTTCTTCGCCACCAGCTCCCGCTCGAGGTCGAGCCAGGTGCGCAGGCAGGTGTCCATCATGTCGCGCGAGAAGGGCGTGAGCTTCGCCCCCTGGGCCACGAGGCGCCGCAGGCTGTCGGGGTTGCGGATGTCGTAGCGCGCGACCATCCAGTGCGTCGCCTCCGCGCAGCCCGCGCGGATGGCGGCCTGGTAGGACTTCGGCAGGGCGTTCCACTGGTCGAGGTTGACGTAGAAGTAGGTGGAGGCGCCGCCCTCCCACCAGGCGGGGTAGTGGTAGAAGGGCGCGACGCGCACGAAGCCGAGCTTCTCGTCGTCGTAGGGCCCGAGCCACTCCGCCGCGTCGATCGTCCCGCGCTCCAGCGACGGGTAGAGGTCGCCCGCGCCGAGTTGCTGCGGCACGCCGCCGAGGCGCGACAGCACCTGCCCCGCCAGCCCGCCGATCCGCATCTTGAGGCCGTTGAGGTCGGAGGCAGGCCCGAGCGCCTTGCGGAACCAGCCGCCCATCTGCGCGCCGGTGGCGCCCAGCGGCATGCCGTAGACGTTGAACTTGCGGTGCACCTCGTTCATCAGGTCGATGCCGCCGCCCTCGTACATCCAGGCGTTCTGCTGGCGCGTGTTCAGGCCGAAGGGCAGGCCCGTCGCGAAGGCGAAGGCGTCGTTCTTGCCGGTGTAGAGGAAGCTCGTGGTGTGGCAGCACTCCACGCTCCCGCTCTGCACGGCGTCCAGCGCCTGGAGCGGCGGCGCGATCTCGCCGGCCGAGAAGACGCGGATCTGGAACCGGTCGTCCGTCAGCTCCGACACCACCCGCGCGAAGACCTCGCCCGCGCCGTAGATGGCGTCGAGCGAGCGCGGGTAGGAGGAGGTGAGGCGCCAGCGGAGCGTCGGCTGCGCGCTCTGCGTGACGGCCGGCTGCGCGAGGGCGGGCGCCGCGGCGGCGGCCAGCGTGGTTCCCAGGGCGGCGGCGGTGCCGGCGCGGCCGAGAAGGGCGCGGCGTTCCATGCGGTTCTCTCCCGTTGTTGTTCCGGCACTACCGCCATCCGGGGCGCGATGCCAGGGGGGAGGCGGTTGACCCCGGCCCGGCCGCGGTGTGCCATCCCCCCGAAGAAGCGGGAGGGAATGCGATGCGCGCCTGGTCGGTCGTGGAAACGGGGGCGCCCCTGCAGGCGCTCGACATGCCGACGCCGGAGCCCAAGGGCTCGGAGGTCCTGGTCGAGGTCACCCATTGCGGCGTCTGCCACTCGGACCTCCACATCTGGGAGGGCGGCTACGACCTCGGCAGCCGGGGCAAGCTCTCGCTGAAGGACCGCGGCGTGGTGCTGCCGCTCGCCATGGGCCACGAGATCGCCGGCCGCGTCGCCGCCCTCGGGCCGGACGCCAAGGGCGTCGCGGTCGGCGAGGCGAAGGTCGTCTATCCCTGGATCGGCTGCGGCAAGTGCGAGCGCTGCGCGGCCGACGAGGACAACATGTGCCCGAACCAGGCGCGCACGCTCGGCATCTACCGCAACGGCGGCTACGCGACCCACGTGCTGGTGCCGGACGCGAAGTACCTCGTGCCCATGGACGGCGCCGACCCCGCGGTCGCCGCCACCTACGCCTGCTCGGGCATCACCGTCTACTCGGCCATCCGCAAGCTCGGCGACATCCCGCCGGACCGCCCGGTGGTGCTCGTCGGCGCGGGCGGCCTTGGCCTCGGCGCCATCCACATGCTGCGCGCCCTCGGGCACCGGCGGATCGTCTCGGTCGACGTCTCCGCGGAGAAGCTGGAGGCCGCCCGGAAGGCCGGCGCCACCGAGACCGTCCTCGCCGAGGGGGACGTGACCGCCGCCATCACGGCGGCCTGCGGCGGCCCCGCCCTCGCCGTCATCGACCTCGTGAACGGCAGCGCGACCGCCCGCTTTGCCTTCGACGCGCTGGGCAAGGGCGGCACCCTCGTGCAGGTCGGCCTCTTCGGGGGCGAGATCACCGTGCCCCTGCCGATCATGGCCATCCGGGCGCTGGCCCTGCAGGGCTCCTATGTCGGCTCGCCCTCGGACCTCCGGGCGGTGATGGCGCTCGCCAAGGAGGGCAAGCTGAGCCCGCTGCCGGTCTCGACCGCGCCCATGGACCAGGCCGGCGCCGTGCTGGAGCGGCTCCGGGACGGCAAGGTGACCGGCCGCGTGGTGCTGCGCGCCGACGCCGCCTGACGCCCACGACGAAGCGCCCGCGGAACCAGCGGTTCCCGGGCGCCCCTCTCGGCCAGTCCTGCCGGGCGCGGGGCCCGGCGGGGATTATTTGATCTTCGCCTCGCGGAAGGTGACGTGCTTGCGCGCCACAGGGTCGTACTTCTTCTTCTCCATCTTGCCGGTCGCGTTCCGCGTGTTCTTCTTCGTCACGTAGAAGTAGCCGGTGTCCGCGGAGGAGACGAGGCGGATCTGGATGGTGTTGGACTTGGCCATGTTCGGGCTCGGGACTCGATTCCAGGAGGGCGGAGGCCGGCCGGGGCCGGGTCGCGAAGGGGCCGGAACCTAGCGCCCGGAGCGCTGGCGTCAAGCGCTAGCTGCATCCGCGGCCCCGCCGTGCGTCAGCCCCCCGCCGCGGCCTCGTAGACCTCCGGCCGCTCGAGCACGGCGCGCGCGGCCGCGAGGTCCGCCTCGCGCCCCTCGGCGGGCGGGCAGGCGTTGCGCAGCGCCGCCACCTCGCTCGCCGGCACCGGCGCCCGCGCGGCCCGGGCGCGGGCGAGGGGAACCGCCATCGGGCTGTCGGCCGTGCCGAGGTTGGCCAGGCCCCGCGCCGTCTCCTCGGCGCCGAGGCTCGTGCAGAGGCCCGGCAGCACGCCCAGCATCTGCACCGGCCAGCCCCGGGGCGCGAGGATGCGCGACCAGGAGAGAGCCAGCTCCCCCCCGCCCGGCAGCGGCACGAGGATCTGGATCAGCCCCTTGCCGAGGGTCGCGCTGCCGATCACCAGCCCCCGCCCGAGGTCGCCCACCGCCGCCGCCACCACCTCGGCGGCCGATGCGGTGCGCCCGTCCACCAGCACCACCACCCGCCGCCCGGCCGCGCCGTCCGGCCCGCTGGCGCGGAAGCGGCGCCGCGAATCCGGGTGCCGGCCCTCCGTCGTCGCGATCAGGGAGCCCGGCGGCAGCAGCGCGTCGGCCACCTGCACCGCCTGCTGCAGCAGCCCGCCCCGGTTGCCCCGCAGGTCCAGCACGATGCCGAGTGGCGCGGCCGCGACCGGCCAGCGGGCGAGCGCGAGGTCGATCTGGGAGGGGGTGCCCGCCGCGAAGAAGGGCACGCGGAGCCAGAGGACGCCGTCCCGCACCTCCGCCACGACGGACGCCGCCGGCGAGGGGCTTCGCGTCAACACCACCGAGAGCCGCTGCCGCCCACGCTGGAGGGTGAGGACGACGCTACTCCCCGCCGGCCCCTCCAGCACCGCCATGGCCTCCGGGATGTCCCGGCCGGAAAGGGCGATGCCGTCGGCGTCGATCACCCGGTCGCCGAGCCGCAGCCCCGCGCGCGCCGCCGCGCTCTCGGGCACCACCTGGGCGATCGTCACCGCGCCCCGCGGCCCCGCCGCCAGTAGCAGGCCGAGGTCGGCGATGCCGAGCCGCCGCTCCCGCCCGAGCCGCGTCTCCTCGGGGGTGGTGTAGCGGCTGTAGGGGTCGAGGTGGTTGAAGATCTCCTCGAAGATCGCCTGCAGCACCGCCTGCCGCCCCGCGCGCCGCAGCGCCGGCGACTGCCGCTCCGCCTCGGCCAGCAGCGCCGCCACGGCGTCGGCGACGGAGACCGGCGTGGTCCCCGCGAGCCGGTCGGCGACGAGGCTCTCGGAGAAGCCGAGCACGAGGGCCGGGCCGCGGCGCGCGGAGGAGAGGGTGGCGTCGATCGCCTCCAGCCCCCGCAGCGCCCAGAGGCCGACGAGCGGCGGCTCCGTCGCCTCGAGGTGGCGCTCGGCGATGGCGGTGAAGGCGGCGCGGAGGACCGGCGCGTAATCCTGCGCGCGGGCCGGCCCGGCCCAGGCGAGCAGAAGGGCGAGAAGGGCGAGCCCGCGCCGGGTCAGCGCGGCCGTTTCGGGGCGTCGCGGCCGCCCTTCGGCTTGCGCGCGGTGATCTTCTGCCGCCCCCGCGGCGGCGTGCCGCCCGCCCGCGGCGGCGAGCCGCCCGGCCTTGGGGCCGCGCCGGAGCGCGGGTCGCCCTGCAGGAGCTGGAAGCTGAGGCTGCCGGTCCGCGGCACGGCCTCGGCCAGCCGCACCTCGACCTCCTGGCCGAGGGTGAAGGTCAGGCCCGTGCGGCGGCCGATCAGGCGCATCGCCGCTTCCTCGTGGAACCATTGGTCGTCCGGCAGGGCCGCCATCGGGACGATTCCGTTGGCGCCGTTCTCCTCCAGTGTCACGAAGAGGCCGAAGCGTGTCACCCCCGAAACGCGCGCGGGGAAGGTGGCGCCGACGTGGTCCGCCATGTAGGCCGCGAGGTAGCGGTCCACCGCGTCGCGCTCGGCCAGCGCCGCGCGGCGCTCGGTCTTGGTGATGTGCTCGCCGGTCTCGGCGAGCACGGCCACCTCGCCGTCCGTCATGCCGTCCTCCCCGAGGCCGAGGCCGCGAATGAGCGCGCGGTGCACGAGAAGGTCGGCGTAGCGGCGGATCGGGCTCGTGAAATGGGCGTAGCGCGGCAGGGCGAGGCCAAAATGCCCGATGTTCTCCGGCGCGTACTCGGCCTGGGACTGCCCACGCAGGATCGTCTCGCTGACGAGGCGCGACTCCGGTCGGTCCTTCACCGCCTCCAGCACCCCCGCGAAGTCCCGCGGCCGCACCACGTTCGAGGCCGGCAGCGAGATCCCGAGCCCCGAGAGGAAGCCCCGCAGGTTCTCCATCTTCTCGTCGGAAGGCCGGTCGTGGACGCGGTACATGCAGGGCAGGTGCAGCCGCTCGAGTTCCTCCGCCGCGCAGACATTGGCGGCGACCATGAACTCCTCGATCAGCCGGTGGCTGTCGAGCCGGGGGCGGGGCGCGATGGAGAGCACCTTGCCGGCCGCGTCCAGCACCACGCGCCGCTCCGGCAGGTCGAGGTCGAGCGTGCCGCGCCGCAGCCGCGCGGCCAGCAGCGCCCCGAAGGCGCCGTAGAGTCGGGCGACCTGGCCCTCGGCCAGCCCCGCGTCCTCCCCGGCGTCGCGCGCGGCCTGGACCGTCTCGTAGGTCAGCCGCGCCGCGGAGCGCATGAGGGCGCGGCCGAAGCGGTGGCCGGTCTTCGTGCCCGCGCCGTCGAAGCGCATCTCGACGTAGAGGCAGCCGCGGTCCTCGCCGGGCTTGAGGCTGCACCAGCCGTTGGACAGCGCCTCCGGCAGCATCGGCACGACGTGGTCGGGGAAGTAGACGGAGTTGCCGCGGTGCCGCGCCTCGCGGTCGAGCGGCGCGTTGGGGCGGACGTAGTGGGCGACGTCGGCGATGGCGACGAGGACGCGCCAGCCATCCCCCTCCGGCTCGGCGAAGACGGCGTCGTCGTAGTCGCGCGCGTCCTCCCCGTCGATGGTGACGAGCGGCACGTCACGGAGGTCGTCGCGCGCGCCGAGCGGGATGGCAGCGGCGCGGGCGGCGGCCTGGGTGACCTCCCCGGGGAACTCGTCGGGGATTTCGTGGGCGGCGATGCAGAGGCGCGAGACGGCGCGCGCGTCGTCCATGCGCCCCAGCCGCTCGACGATCCGCGCGGCCCGCGGGCCCATCAGCCGCTCCCGCCCGGCGCCGGGGAGGGGCTCGGCCTGGACCAGCTCGCCCTCCTCCGCGCCGTTCGCCTCGCCGGCGGGGATGACCCAGCTCGCCCTTGAGCGCCGGTCCACGGGCTCCACCAGCCCCTTGCTGTAGACGCCGAGCACGCGGGAGGGGGAGCCCGTGCCGATGCGCTTGAAGGTGCGCCCCTCGTACTTGTTGCCGCCGATCCGGGTGATGCGGGCCAGCACCCGGTCCCCCGGCGCCAGCGCCGGCTGCCCCGTGCGCTCGGGCCGCATGTAGACGACCGGCTTCTCCGACCCCTCCCAGGTGATGGGGCGGGCGATCGGATCGCCGTCGGGGTCCGTGCCCGTGACCTCGAGGGCGGCCATGTCGGGCAGGGTCGCGCTGTGGCGGAGCGTGCGGCGGCCGACGGCGGCGGCGCTGCCCTCGTCCCGCAGCTCGGCCATCAGGGCGCGCAGCGCCGGGCGCTGGTCGCTGGTGAGGCCGAAATGCCGGCTGATCTCGGTCTTGCCGACGCGGCCCGGGGCGGCGCGGAGGAAGGCGAGCAGCGCCTCCCGCGTCGGCAGCGGGTTGGGGGCGCCCTCCACCGCCGGCCTCTCGGGGGGCGCCGCCACCTCAGCCCTGGCCCTTCGCGGCCGCCTTCGCCTTGGGCGCGGCCTTGGCAGGGACCTTCTTGGCGGCCGGCTTCTTCGCCGGGGCCTTCTTCGCGGGCGCCTTCTTGGCCGCGGGCTTGGGCGCGGCCTTGGCCGGCGCGGGCGCCGCCTCCGCCGCGGGCTTCGCGGCCGCCTTCCTCGCCGGCGCCTTCTTGCCGCCGGGGCCCTTCTTCGGCGGCAGCGGCTTGCCCTTCTCGGCCAGCAGCGCGACGGCCTGGTCGAGGGTGAAGTCCTCCATCTGGACCCCGCGCGGCAGGGAGGCGACGGTGTTGCCGTGCTGGGCGTAGGGCCCGAAGCGCCCCCGCTTCACCTCGACGGGCGCCGCGTCCTTCGGGTGGTTGCCGAGCACGATGCCCCGCGGCTTGGCGTTGGCCAGCAGCTCCATCGCCCGGTTCATGCCGAGCGAGAGGATGTCGTCGTCCGCCTGCACGCTCTGCGAGAGGGCGCCCATCTTCAGGTAGGGCCCGAAGCGGCCGAGATTGGCGGTGATCTCCTCGCCCGTCTCTGGGTGCAGCCCGACCACGCGCGGCATGTTCAGCAGCGCGAGGGCGCGGTCGATCGTCAGCGTCTCCGGGTCCATGCCGCGGGGCAGCGAGGCGCGGCGCGGCTTGGTCAGCTTGCCCTTCTCGTCCGTGCCGGGCTCGCCGAGCTGGGCGTAGAGCCCGTAGGGACCGCGCCGCAGCGAGACCTCCTGCCCCGTCGCGGGGTCGGTGCCGAGGGCGCGCGGCCCCTCGTTGCCGGCGTCTTCCCCGTCCGCCGAGGGCACCACGAGCGGGCGCGTGTAGCGGCACTCCGGGTAGTTCGAGCAGCCGATGAAGGCGCCGGTGCGGCCGAGGCGAAGGCCCAGCCGCCCGCCCAGGCGGTGCTCGTTCACGCAGGTCGGGCAGGCCCGGGGGTCGGTGCCGCCCTCGCGCGCCGGGAAGAAGTGCGGGCCGAGGTCCTCGTCCAGCGCGTCGATGACGTCGCTGATCTTGAGGTCCTTCGTCGCGTCCACGGCCTGGCGGAACTGGTCCCAGAACTCGTGCATCACGGCGCGCCAGTCGGCCCGCCCGCCCGAGATGTCGTCGAGCTTCTCCTCCAGCGCCGCCGTGAAGTTCGTGTCGACGTAGCGCTCGAAGAAGGAGACGAGGAAGGCCGTGACGAGCCGCCCGCGGTCCTCCGGGATGAAGCGCCGTTGGTCGATGCGGACGTATTCCCGGTCCTGCAGCGTCTGCAGGATCGAGGCGTAGGTGGAGGGGCGCCCGATGCCGAGCTCCTCCATCTTCTTCACGAGCGACGCCTCGGAGTAGCGCGGCGGCGGCTGGGTGAAGTGCTGGGTAGAGGTGACGCTGTCGCGCCGCGGCTCCTCGCCCTGCGCGATCGGCGGCAGGGTGCGGTTCTCGTCGTCGGCGGCCTGCCGGGGGTCGTCGATGTCCTCGCGGTAGAGCTTCAGGTAGCCGTCGAAGGCGATGACCTGGCCGGTGGCGCGGAGGCGCGCTCGGCCGGCGGCGTCGTCGATGTCCACCGCCGTCTGGTCCATCTCGGCCGACTGCATCTGCGAGGCGACGGCGCGCTTCCAGACGAGGTCGTAGAGCCGCCGCTGCTCGGGGTTGAGGTAGCGGGCGACGTCCTGCGGGGTGCGGCGCACGTCGGTCGGGCGCACGGCCTCGTGGGCCTCCTGCGCGTTCTTCGCCTTCGTCGCGTACTCGCGGGGGGCGGCGGGAAGGTAGGGCTCGCCGAAGGCCTCCTTCACGTGGTCGCGGATCTCGCCGATGGCCTCCCGCGACATCTGCACGCCGTCGGTCCGCATGTAGGTGATGAGGCCGACCGTCTCGCCGCCGATGTCCACGCCCTCGTAGAGCTGCTGGGCGAGGCGCATCGTCGCCTGGGCGCCGAAGCCGAGCTTGCGGCTGCTCTCCTGCTGGAGGGTGGAGGTGGTGAAGGGCGGCGGCGGGTTGCGCCGGGTGCGCTTCTTCTCCACCGCCGAGACGGTGAAGGAGCCCCCCTCGACGAGGCCCTTCGCGCGCGCCGCCGCGGCCTCGTCCGCCAGGTCGAACTGGTCGAGCCGCTTGCCCTCGAGATGCGTCAGCCGCGCCGTGAAGGGGGCGCCCGCCGGGGTGCGGAAGGCCGCCTCGATCGTCCAGTACTCGCGGGGCTTGAAGACCTCGATCTCCGCCTCGCGGTCGGTGATCAGGCGCAGCGCCACCGACTGCACGCGCCCGGCCGAGCGGCTGCCCGGGAGCTTGCGCCAGAGCACCGGCGAGAGGGTGAAGCCGACGAGGTAGTCGAGCGCGCGGCGCGCGAGGTAGGCGTCGATGAGGGGGATGTCGAGGTCGCGCGGGTGCTCGATCGCGTGCTGGATGGCGCGCTTGGTGATCTCGTTGAAGGTTATCCGGTGGACCTCGATCCCCTTCAGCGCCTTGCGGCCCTCCAGCATCTGCCGGACGTGCCAGGAGATGGCCTCGCCCTCCCGATCCGGGTCGGTGGCGAGGTAGAGGCGCTTGGACCCGCCCGCTTTCAGCGCCTGGACGATCTCGCGGACCTGGCGCTCGCCGCGCTCCTCCGAGGACCAGTCCATCGCGAAGTCCTCCTCCGGCCGGACGGAGCCGTCCTTGGCGGGAAGGTCGCGGACATGGCCGAAGGAGGCGAGGACGGTGTATCCGTCGCCCAGGTACTTGTTGATGGTCTTCGCCTTTGCGGGCGATTCGACGACGACGACGTCTGTCATGTGGGGCCTTTTAGCCCTCCGGTTCATCTGTGCGCTGAATGCCGGAACGCACGACGCAGTTTCCGGGAAGCGCCTCGATCAGGCCCGCCAGCTCCAGGTCGAGAAGCGCGGCGCGGGCGGTTGACGCGGTTAGGTGGCAGCGGCGGAGCACCTCGTCAACCGTTACGGGTGTCGGGCCGATGAGGGAGAGGAGCTCGGAAGGCGTTGATTCCTCGCGCGTCGCCTGGGCGCGCGCGGGCTCGCGCGAGGGAGCGGGCCGGCCGGGCGCGGCGCGGAGGCGCGCCAGCCCCGGGCCGGCGGGCAGGGTGTCCAGCACGTCCGCCGCCGTCTCGCAGAGATGCGCCCCCTGCCGCAGGAGGTCGTTCGAGCCCCGGCAGCGGGGGTCGAGCGGCGAGCCTGGCACCGCGTAGATCTCCCGCCCCGCCTCGGCGCCCAGGCGGGCCGTGATGAGCGTGCCCGAGCGCGGCGCCGCCTCCACCACCACCACGCCGAGCGAGAGGCCGGCGACGATCCGGTTGCGCCGCGGGAAGTGCCGCGCCAGCGGCGCGGTGCCGAGCGGCGCCTCGGCGAGCAGGAGCCCGACCTCCGCGATCCGGTCCTGGAGGTCCCGGTTCTCGGGCGGGTAGGCGACATCGAGCCCGCCCGCGATGGCCGCGATCGTCCGGCGGTGGCGGAGCGCGCCGGTATGGGCGGCGGTGTCGATCCCGCGGGCGAGGCCGGAGGTGACGGTCACCCCGGCCCCGGCCAGTTCCTCCGCCATGTCCTCCGCGATCCGCCGGCCCCCCGCCGAGGCGTTCCGCGCCCCCACCACCGCGACCCCCCGGCCCGCGAGGAGCGAGAGGTCGCCCAGCGCCGCCAGCACCGGCGGCGCGTCCTCGAGCTGCGCGAGGAGGGGCGGGTAGGGATCGGTGCCGCGGTGCAGCCAGGCGCCGCCGAGCGCGAGCACCGCGTCGTGCTCCCGCTCCACGGCGCCGGGCGCGGGCGGATTGAAGCGCCCGGCCCCCTCCGCGCGGAGGGCGCGCAGCACGGCGGCGGTGCTGCCGTGCCGTTCCAGCAGGCGACTGAAATTCTGCGGGCCAATTCCCTCGGTGCGGGCGAGCCGCAGCCGGGCGAGCGACTCGGCCGGGGTCACTTGCCCTCGCCGATCCGGGGCTCCGTGCCGGCGAGGAGGCGGCGGATGTTGGCGTGGTGGCGGGCGTAGACATAGGCGGTGATGAGGGCCACCGGCCAGGCCAGCGCCCCCCCGCCGAGAGCCGCCGCGACGACCACCGCGACCGCGAGCCCCGCCAGCGCGCTGGCCGAGGAGATGCGCACCAGCTTCGCCATGCCGAGCCAGGTGACGGCCGCCGCCAGGAAGACCGGCCAGGCGAGGCCGAGGAAGACGCCGAGCGCCGTCGCCACCCCCTTGCCGCCCCGGAAGCCGAGCCAGGGCGGGTGGCAGTGGCCGAGCACGGCGGCGAGGGCGGCGACGCCCGCGGTCTCCGGCCCGAGCAGGGCGCGGGCGATCCAGACCGCGACGGCGCCCTTGAGGAAGTCGAGCGCCAGCGTGGCCGCGGCGAGCTTGCGGTTGCCCGTGCGCAGCACGTTCGTCGCGCCGATGTTGCCCGAGCCGATGGCGCGGATGTCCCCCAGCCCCGCGGCGCGGGTGAGGATCAGCCCGAAGGGGATGGAGCCCAGCAGGAAGCCGAGGGCGGCGGCGAGAAGAAGCGCGCTCATCCGTGTACGCGCGCCCCGGCCTTCCAGGTGCCGAGGACCCGCCCCTCCAGCGCCCGCCCGTCGAAGGGCGAGTTCTGCGCCTTGCCGGGCAGCCGCCCCGCCTCGACCTTCCAGGCGCGCTCGGGGTCGATGAGGACGAGGTCTGCCGGCGCCCCCGTGGCCAGCCGCCCGGCCTCCAGGCCCAGCAGCCGGGCCGGGGCGGCCGTCAGCAGCTCGAGGGCGCGCAGCAGGGGCAGGTCGCCCGCGTGGTGGCGGGCGAGGGTGACGCCGAGAAGGGTCGCGAGCCCGGCGCCCCCGGCCTCGGCCTGGGCGAACGGCACGCGCTTGTCATCGGCGTCGCGCGGCTGGTGGTCGGAGGCGATGGCGTCGACCGTGCCGTCGGCCAGCGCCGCCACCACGGCCCGCCGGTCCTCCTCGCGCCGGAGCGGCGGGGAGAGCTTGGCGTAGGTGCGGAAGTCGCCGATCGCCGTCTCGTTGAGGTCGAAATAGGGGGGCGCCGTGTCGCAGGTCACGCGCAGCCCCTCCGCCTTGGCCGCGCGGATCAGGTCGAGCGCGGCCGCGGTGGAGACATGGGCGAAGTGGACGTGCCCCTTCGTCAGCCGCGCCAGGGCGATGTCGCGCGCGACCATCATCGCCTCGGCGGCCGCGGGGCTGGAGGGCAGGCCCATGCGGGTCGCCATCTCGCCCTCCGTCGCGCTCGCGTCGCGGGCCAGCGAGGGCTCCTCCGGGTGCTGGACGATGAAGGTGCCGAAGGCGCGGGCGTAGGAGAGGGCGAGGCGCATGGTCCGCGCGCTGCCGATCGCCCGCGCCCCGTCGGTGAAGGCAATGGCGCCGGCCTCGCGCAGCAGCCCGAACTCGGTCAGCTCCGCGCCCAGGCACCCCCGCGTGGCCGCGCCGTAGGGGAGGATCGTGAGGCTGCCCGTGGATTCGCCGCGCCGGAGGATGAAGCCGACCAGGGCGGGGTCGTCCAGCGCGGGCGCGCTGTCGGGCAGGGCGCAGAGGGTGGTGATGCCCCCCGCCGCCGCCGCCTCGGCCGCCGTCTCGATGGTCTCGCGGTGCTCGTGCCCGGGCTCGCCGAGGGAGGCCCGGAGGTCGATCAGGCCGGGGGCGAGGATCGCGCCGCCGGCGTCTAGGATGTCCGCTCCCTCGGGGGCGGACAGGTCGCGGCCCAGGGCCGCGATCCGGCCTTCCCGGACCAGGAGGCCGCCCATGGTGTCCAGCCCCGTGGCGGGATCGAGAAGGCGGGCGTTGGTGATCAGCAGGTCGCGCATCGGCGCCGCTTATAGGGGTTGGGGCCGATCCCTGCCATGGGAGCGGGCGCCGCCGGGCGGCAATCAGAGAGGATGGATGCCCTTGGCCCGCAGATAGGCGCGCCAGCCGCCATGGGCCGTGATCTCCTCCCGACCCTGAACCAGCCGAGGCTCCGCGAGCACGCCGAGCGGGCTGGTGCCATCCGCCAGGGCCACCCGGCCGACGCAGAGGCCATCCGGCTCGCTCTCCAGGACCGCGGCGAAGCCGGCATGGGGGATGGCGTAGAGCTCGGCGGCGATGGAGGCACCTCCCGCCTCGGCCCGCATCATGCCGGGAAAGCGGTCCTCGATGGACCAGAGGCGGAACACGGGGGCGGTCTGCACCTCCCCGAGGAAGACGGCGCCGGCCCCGGTCAGGCGGGCATGGGCGCGCAGGCCGCGCATGAGGCCGCCGTTGACGACGAGGGCGATGGAGCCCGGCGGGATGCCGGGCCTTCCGGCCGGGCGGGGTGGGGCAGGCACTGGTTCAGTCCGCGGTGATGCCGGCGCGGCGTATGAGCGCGGCGTTGCGGTCGAACTCGTCGCGCAGGAAGGCGTCGAAGGCCGCGCGGGGCATGGGGCGCGGCTCCACGCCGAGTTCACCGAAGCGCGCCGCGACGGCGGGCTCGGCCAGGGTGGCGGTGACGGCGTCGTGGAGGCGGTCGAGGATCCCGGCCGGCGTTCCCGCGCGGGCGACGAGGCCGAACCACGAGTTGGAGACGACGCCCGGCAGGCCCGATTCGGCGAAGGTCGGGACCTCCGGAAGAACGACGGCGCGGCGGGCGCCCGCCACGGCGATAGCCCGCACGCGACCGTCCCGGATGAGGGGGAGGGTATCGGGCAGGTTGTTGAACATCATGGGCACCTGCCCGCCCATGACATCCTGCAGCGCGGGCGCGCCGCCGCGATAGGGAACATGCTGCAGCTCCAGGCCGGCAGCCTGCTTGAAGCTTTCGCCCCCCAGATGCGCCGAGGTGCCGTTGCCGAAGGAGGCGTAGCTGAGCCGCCCGGGCGCGGCCCTCGCGGCCGCCACCAATTCGGCGACGGTTCTCGCGGGGAAGGCGTTGTTCACCACGAGGACGTGCGGGTTGAAGCCGAGCGAGGCGACCCCGGTGAAGTCGCGGCGGGCGTCGAAGGGCGGATGCGCGACGAGCGTCGCGTTGATGGCGAAGCTGTTCGCCACCAGGAGCAGGGCGTAGCCGTCGGCCGCCGCCTTGGCGACCGCGTCGGTCCCAATGATCGTGGCGCCGCCGGCGCGGTTCTCGATCACCAGGGGCTGGCCAAGGCGTTCGGCCACGGGCGGCTGGAGGAGACGCACGAGCACGTCGGCGGTGCCGCCCGGCGGGAAGGGGACGACGACCCGCACCGGGTGGCTCGGGAAAGCGGAGGGGGCCTGGGCCCGGGCCCGGGACCCGATTGCGAGGGGCAGGAGGGCGGCGGCGAGGCGGCGGCGAGATGGCATCGCGGGCGTTCCCGTGTGACGGCTCGGCCGCGACCTTAGGCCGTGGCCGTGTTGGCCGCTCCAGGAAAAAGCGGGCGTCGTGCCCTCAGCTGTTCCGGCGCCGGTTCTGGGCGAGGACGTCCAGCACCGCCATGCGCACCGCGACCCCCATCTCCACCTGCTCCCCGATGACGGAGCGGGCGGGGTCGTCGGCGATGGCGCTGTCGATCTCGACGCCGCGGTTCATGGGGCCGGGGTGCATGACGATGGCGTCGGGCTTGGCGTGGCGGAGCTTGGCCGCGTCCAGCCCGTAGAAGCGGAAGAACTCGCGGGCGGAGGGGACGAGGCCGCCCTGCATCCGCTCCTTCTGCAGGCGGAGCATCATCACGACGTCGGCGTCCTTGAGGCCCGCGCGCATGTCGTGGAAGACCTCCACCCCCAGCGCCTCGGCCTCCGCCGGGATGAGGGTGGGCGGGCCGACGATGCGGACCCGGCAGTTCATGGCCAGCAGGAGGTGGATGTTGCTGCGCGCGACGCGGGAGTGCAGCACGTCCCCGCAGATGGCGACGGTGAGGTTCTCGAGCGTGCCCTTGCGGCGGCGGATGGTCAGGGCGTCGAGCAGCGCCTGGGTCGGGTGCTCGTGCGTGCCGTCGCCCGCGTTGATGACGCCGGCGTCCACCTTCTGGGAGAGCAGCGCCGGGGCGCCGGACTGGGAGTGCCGGATCACCAGCAGGTCGGTCTGCATGGCGTTCAGCGTCGCCGCCGTGTCCAGCAGGGTCTCGCCCTTGTTCACGCTGCTCGTGCTGACGGACATGTTGATGACGTCCGCCCCGAGCCGCTTGCCCGCCAGCTCGAAGGAGGTGCGGGTGCGCGTGCTGTCCTCGAAGAAGAGGTTGATGAGGGTGCGGCCGCGCAGCAGGTCCCGCTGGGCTTTCCCGCCGCGGTTCAGCAGGGCGTAGGATTCGGCGAGGTCCAGCAGCTCGGCGATGTAGGGGGGCTCCAGCCCTTGCAGCGCGAGGAGGTGCCGGTGCGGGTAGAGGGGCATGGGGCCTCGTGCAGGGCGGTTCGCGCCACGGGGGTGCCCGCGGCTCAACGAGGGGTGTTTAGGGGAGGGCGCCGTGGCGGGGAAGGCTCCGGGCTGGCGGGCGATGACGGCGGGGGACCTGGGCGCGGTGTCCCGCATCGCGGGGGAGGTCCACCCGGCCTACCCGGAATCGGACGCCGTCCTCGCCGAGCGGCAGCGCCTCTTCCCCGCGGGCTGCCTGCTGCTGGAGGGGGAGGGGGGCGCGCTCGGCTACGCCCTCGCCCATCCCTGGCACCGTGCCCGGCCGCCGGCGCTCGACACGCCCCTCGGCGCCCTGCCGCCGCGGCCGGGGGTGCTGCACCTGCACGACCTGGCGATCCTCCCGGCGGCGCGGGGGGGCGGCGCCGGGCGGCGCGCCCTCGGCCTCCTGGCCGCGCTGGCCGGGCCGCTGCCCCTCTCCATCGTGGCCATCGCGGGCACGGCGGGCTTCTGGCGGGCCCAGGGCTTCCGGGAGGCCGGGGACGCGGCGCTGGAGGCCCTGCTGCGCCGCTACGACCCGGAGGCCCGCTACATGGAGCGCCCGCCCGGGCCGGCGGCCTAGGCGCCCTCGGCGGCCGGCGGCGCGGGGCGGGTCGCGTCGAGGGCGGCCTGGAGCATGTAGGCCGCCGCCGCCGCGTCCACGGCCCTGGCACGCTTCGCCCGGCTGAGGTCCGCCTCGATCATCATCCGGTTCACCGCCGAGGAGGAGAGACGCTCGTCCCAGAGGGCGACGGGCAGGCCGGTGGCGTCGGAGACGGCCATGGCCCAGTCCTTTGCGGCCTGGGCGGCGGGCCCGAAAGAGCCGTCCATGCCCAGCGGCAGCCCGCAGACGAGCCCGCCCGCCCCCTCCTTCTCCGCGATGCGCCGGATCTCGGCGGCGTTCGGCGCCAGCTTGCCGCGGGCGAGGGCGGCGTAGGGGGAGGCGAGCATGAGGAGGACGTCGGAGAGCGCGAGGCCGATCGTCACCCGCCCGGGGTCGAGGCCGATTAGGCGGGCGTGGCGCGGCAGGGCGGCGCGGAGGGCGGGGAGGGGCGTGATGGGCATGGGCCGGGGGAGTGTAGCGCCGGACGCGCGCCCGGGCGCGGGGGGCGTGGTCCTTTCCGCTAACCGGCGGGTTAGGAAAGGTGACCGGGCCGGCGGCCTCCGGCACCCTCGCCCCGCGGCGGCGTGCGGGCGGGCCGCCGCGCCCCTTGACTTGCGGGGGCGCGGCGGCTTCCTGCCCCCCCAACGGACAACCCCTGGGAACACTCCCGACCATGTCGCTCGACCTGAAGACCGTGAGGCGCGTGGCCTCCCTCGCCCGGCTGCACCTGGAGGAGGGGGAGGACGCGCGGCTGCAGGCGGAGCTGAACGGCATCCTCGGCTGGATCGAGCAGCTGCAGGCGGTGGACGTCTCGGGCGTCGAGCCGCTGGCGGGCGCGGGCGGCACGGCCATGCCGATGCGCGACGACGTGGTGGCCGATGGCGGCCGTGCCGAGGCCGTGCTGGCGAACGCGCCGGACCGCGCGGGCGAGTTCTTCTCCGTTCCGAAGGTTGTCGAGTGATGCATCCGACCGACTTCACCATCCGCGGCGCGCTCGAGGCGCTGGGCGAGGGGATCGTCACCTCGGAGGCGCTGACCGCTGCGCACCTGGAAGCGATCGAGGCGCTGAACCCTCGCCTGAACGCCTTCGTCACCGTCACGGCTGAGCGCGCGATGGAGGCCGCCCGCGCCTCGGACCGGCGGCGCGCGAACGGGGTGGCGCGGCCGCTGGACGGCGTGCCGCTCGCCATCAAGGACCTCTTCTGCACGGAGGGCACGCGGACCACGGCCGCGAGCCGCATCCTCGGCGACTTCGTGCCGCCCTACGAGAGCACGGTGACGGCGAACCTGCTGCGGGACGGCGCAGTCTTCCTCGGCAAGGCGAACCTCGACGAGTTCGCCATGGGGTCGTCCAACGCGACTTCGGCCTTCGGCGAGGTGGAGAACCCCTGGAAGCGCGGCAACGACGACGGCACGCGCCTGGTGCCCGGCGGCTCCTCCGGCGGCTCGGCGGCGGCAGTGGCGGCGCGGCTGGCCATGGGGGCGACGGCGACGGACACGGGCGGCTCCATCCGCCAGCCCGCGGCCTTCTGCGGCATCGCCGGCATGAAGCCGACCTACGGGCGCTGCTCGCGCTGGGGGGTGGTCGCCTTCGCCTCCTCGCTCGACACGCCGGGGCCCGTCGCGCGAACGGTGGAGGACTGCGCGATCCTCCTCGGGAGCATGGCCGGGCACGACCCGCGCGACGCGACGAGCGCGGACCGGCCCGTGCCGGACTTCGCGGCCGCCTGCGCGCGGGGGGTGCGGGGGCTCCGCATCGGCGTGCCGCGCGAGTACCGGCTGGAGGGGATGCCCGACGAGATCGAGGCGCTGTGGCAGCAGGGCCTCGCCTGGCTGCGGGCGGAGGGGGCGGAGATCGTCGACATCTCGCTGCCCCACACGAAGTACGCGCTGCCGACCTACTACATCGTGGCCCCCGCGGAGGCCTCCTCCAACCTCGCGCGCTACGACGGCGTGCGCTTCGGGCGGCGCGTCGAGGGCGGGGACCTGAAGGACCTCTACGAGCGCACGCGGGCGGCCGGCTTCGGCGCCGAGGTGAAGCGGCGCATCATGATCGGCACCTATGTGCTCAGCGCCGGCTACTACGACGCCTACTACGTGCGCGCGCAGCGGGTGCGGGCGCTGATCAAGCGGGACTTCGACGAGGCCTTCCGCTCGGTCGACGCCATCGTGACGCCCGCCACCCCCTCGGCCGCCTTCGCCGCCGGGGAGAAGCAGGACGACCCCGTGGCGATGTACCTCAACGACGTCTTTACGGTGACCGCGAACCTGGCGGGCATCCCGGGGCTGGCCGTGCCGGCGGGCTTCGACCGGCAGGGGCTTCCCCTCGGTCTGCAGGTGCTGGGGCGGGACTTCGACGAGGAGACCGTCTTCGCGGTGGGAACGGCGATCGAGCACGCGGCGAAGCTGACCGCGGTGCCGCAGGTGAGGGCTTTCGCATGAGCTACACCATCGAGGGCCAGACGGGCCCCTGGGAGCTGGTGATCGGGCTTGAGGTCCACGCCCAGGTGACCAGCCAGGCGAAGCTGTTCAGCGGGGCCGCGACCGCCTTCGGCGCGGCGCCGAACTCCCAGGTGAGCTTCGTGGACGCGGGCTTCCCGGGGATGCTGCCGGTGATCAACCGCGAATGCGTGGCGCAGGCGGTGAGGACGGGTCTCGGGCTGAACGCCCAGGTGAACCCGTGGTCGCGCTTCGACCGCAAGAACTATTTCTACGCGGATCTACCGCAGGGCTACCAGATCAGCCAGTTCGCGCACCCGATCGTGGGCACGGGCGTGGTGACGGTGGAGCTGTCGGACGGGAGCGTGAAGGAGATCGGCATCACGCGGCTGCACCTCGAGCAGGACGCGGGGAAGTCGATCCACGACCAGCACCCGACGAAGTCCTACATCGACCTCAACCGCTCCGGCGTCGCGCTGATGGAGATCGTGTCGGAGCCCGACATGCGCTCGCCGGAGGAGGCGGGCGCCTACCTGACGAAGCTGCGGCAGATCCTGCGCTATCTCGGCACCTGCGACGGGAACATGGAGGAGGGCTCGCTGCGCGCGGACGTGAACGTCTCCGTCCGCAAGAGCGGCGAGGCGTTCCGCACGCGCTGCGAGGTGAAGAACGTGAACTCCATCCGCTTCGTCATGCAGGCGGTGGAGGCGGAGGCGCGGCGGCAGATCGAGGTCTGGGAGTCGGGCGGCACCGTCGAGCAGGAGACGCGGCTCTTCGACACGGTGCGGGGCGAGACCCGGTCGATGCGGTCCAAGGAGGACGCGCACGACTACCGCTACTTCCCCGACCCGGACCTGCCCCCGCTCGTCATCGACCCCGCCTGGATCGAGGAGCTGCGGGCCGGCCTGCCGGAACTGCCGGACGCGCGGCGGGCGCGCTACGTCAACGAGTTCGGCCTCTCGGCCTACGACGCCTCGGTGCTGGTCGCGGAGAAGGAGACGGCGGCCTTCTACGAGGAGGTGGCGGCCGGGCGCGACCCCAAGGTCGCCGCGAACTGGGTGATGGGCGACTTCTTCGCCATGCTGAACCGCCTGGGCAAGGGCATCGAGGATAGCCCCGTCTCGGCGCGGCACCTCGGCGCGCTGCTGGACCTCATCGCCGACCGGACGCTGTCGGGGAAGATGGCCAAGGAGGTGCTGGAGGCGATGGGGGAGACGGGCAAGCCGCCGGGCACCATCGTCGAGGAGCGCGGGCTGCGGCAGGTGACGGACACGGGGGCCATCGAGGCCGCGGTGGACGCGATCCTGGCCGCGAACCCGGACAAGGTCGCGCAGTACCGGGAGAAGCCGACGCTGTTCGGCTGGTTCGTCGGCCAAGTGATGAAGGCGATGAAGGGGCAGGGGAACCCGGCCCTGGTGAACGAGGTGCTCAAGGCGAAGCTGGACGCCTGACGGGGCGCTCGGGCCCGCCCGGCTCGTCCTCGGTCGGCAGCTCGCAGCGGTTGTGGATGTCGGTGGCCGCGACCGCCGCGTGGCCCATGGCGACGACGATCTGGTTGAGGCCGCGCACCACGTCGCCGGCGGCGTAGAGGCCGGGGACGGTGGTGCGGTTGTGCTCGTCCACGATGAGGGCGCCGGTCTCGTCGTGCCCGGCGCCGAGCGGGAGGGCGAGGTCGGAGCGGACCTTCAGGCCAAGGGCGGAGTAGAGCGTCTCGAAGCGGTGTTCCCGCCCGCCGGCGCGGAGCGCGGCGATGCGGTCGCCCTCGATGGCCAGGGCTTCGATGGGCGCGGTGACGACGGCAATGCCGTGCTCGCGGGCGCGGGCCTCCTCCTCGGTGGAAAGGGGCTGGCCGAGGGTGAGGAGCGTGACGTCCTCGGTGTAGCTGCGGGCGAGGAAGACGGCCTCCCCCAGGCCGCGGGCGCCGTGGCCGAGAACCGCGACGCGCCGGCCGCGGGCCTCGTAGCCGTCGCAGATCGGGCAGTAGCGGAGGAGGCCGCGGGCGAGGGCGTCGGCGTGGTCGGGCAGCGCCGGCTCCACGTCGGCCGCGCCGGTTGCGAGGAGCACGCGGCGGGCGCGGAGCGGCTCGTCTGCCTCCTCGAGCGTCAGGACGAAGTGGCCGTCGGCCTTCGCGATCGCGGCCACGCGGGCGGGGAGGGGGGCGATGCCGTACTGCGCGAGGTTCTCGCGCTGGCGGTCGAGCATGGCGGGGCCGGCGATGCCCTCGGCGAAGACGGGGAAGTTGTGGGTGGCGGGAATCCAGGCGGCCCGGCTGGCGCCGGCGTCGACGAGGGCGATGCGGCGCTGGAAGCGGGCGAGGTAGAGGGCGGCGGTGAGCCCGGCAGGCCCGCCGCCGACGATCACGCAGTCAAGGATGCCGTCATCGGCCATGGGGCGCCCTCGCGTCGTCGTGCCCAGGGAGGACGCGCGAGGGCGCACGATGTTTCATCCGGCCGAACTAATGCTGGCGCCCGAGCGAGGCGATGAGGCGGTTGTTGTAGCTCCTGATCATCCCGGGGATGAGCAGCGCGTCCACCAGCACCCAGAGGCCGACCAGGAAGAGCCCGGCGTAGCCGATGAGGACGAAGGTGAGCAGCATCGAGACGAGCGTGACGAGGAGCTGGACCACGCCGCTCGCGATGCGCCCCGCGTAGAAGCGGTGGGCGCCGAAGGTGCCGAGGAAGAACCAGAGGAGGTAGGCGACGAGGGCGGAGCGCTTGTTCGCGTCGTACTGCATGAGGGCGGCGGCGTCGTTCGGGCGGCCGGGGTTGAAGGAGTTGGAATCGAAGGGGCCGGTCTGGAAGGTGCCGGGGCGGGACGGGTCGGGGCCGGTGGTCGGGACGGGCATGGGGCGGAGCGAATCCTGGAGGGTGGCATGGCAGCATGCCGCGGGCGGGCGGCCGGGGCGACGGGGCTGGCCTTCCGGGGCGCGGCGGGGCGGTCAAGCATCTTCGCCTCGAGATCGCCCCGCTGGCGGCCCGGTTCCAGGCCCCGCCGGCCCCGCCCTTCCCATGGGCGCGGGGGACGGCGATGCTCCGCGCCGAGGAGATTGCCGATGATCACGCTGCACACCTGGAACACGCCCAACGGCCGCAAGATCAGCGTGGCCCTGGAGGAGATGGGGCTGCCCTACACCGTCCGGACCGTGAACATCGGCCAGGACGAGCAGTTCCGGCCGGAGTTCCTGGCCATCAGCCCCAACAACCGGATCCCCGCCATCGTGGACGAGGAGGGGCCGGGCGGGCAGCCGATCAGCGTCTTCGAGTCGGGGGCCATCCTGCTCTACCTCGCGGAGAAGACCGGGCGCTTCATGCCGGCGGACCTCCGGGCGCGGGTGCCCGTGCTGGAGTGGCTGATGTGGCAGATGGGCGGCTTCGGGCCGATGCCGGGGCAGGTGCACCACTTCCTCATGCAGCCGGAGGGACCCGCCCGGGACTACGGGCTGGCCCGCTACGGGAAGGAGACGCGCCGGCTCTACGGCGTGCTGGAGAAGCGGCTGGCGGGCCGCGACTACGTGGCGACTGAGGACGAGCCGAGCGTCGCCGACTTCGCCATCATCGGCTGGGCCTGGCGCCACGAGCGGCACCTGGTTCCCTTCGACGACCTGCCGAACGTCGGTGCCTGGTACGAGCGGATGATGGCCCGCCCGGGGGTGCGGCGGGGCTTCGAGGTGGCGCTTTCCTGACGAAAGCGCGCGGGGACCGTTTGACGGGGGAATGGCGGGCGGCTAGAAGCGGGGCCTGCAACGCCGTGTGACTTCCACTCCTGCGGAGGGGTGGCCGAGTGGCCGAAGGCGGCGGTTTGCTAAACCGTTATAGGATGTCAAGTCCTATCGTGGGTTCGAATCCCATCCCCTCCGCCATTACCTTCGCGTGCCGTATTAAGTTTGTTGGGTTGCTTTCATGAGCGCCCATCCTGCCCCTGACCAGCCCCCACGAGGTGGCCCAGGCCGATTTTTAGTGGAGCATGGCCGCGGCCTGTCCTGAGCTGGTGGGTGGTTGGCCGACGGAGGACGGCAGAGGTGATGTCAGGAGCACCTCTGGCGCGGACGGTCGGTAGCGCAGCGAGGAGTGAGGACGGACGGTGTTGTAGTGCCGTCGCCATTGTTCGATCAGCACCTTGGCCTCGGCGAGCGTGTTGAACACCTCGGCGTTGAGCAGTTCGTCGCGGAGCTTGCCGTTGAAGCTCTCCACGTAGCCGTTCTCCCAGGGGCTGCCCGGCTCGATGAACGCCGTTCTCGCGCCCACGCCGCGGATCCAGCTCTTCCCGGCCGTGGCAGCGAACTGGGGTCCATAGCGCATCGGGAAGGTTGAACCGGATCGGGGTATGATCCGGTTCAAAGGCGGCCACGACCGGCCAGCGAGCCTCCACAGTGATGGTGTCCAGCCACACGGAGAGGAGCCGACCGGCCATGACCAGGTCCCAGCCTACACCTCCTACTGCTGTCCTTGTCGCCATCGATATCGCCAAGCTCAGGAACGAGGTGCTGATCGAGCTGCCCGACGCCCGACGGCGGCGCAGGATGACGGTGACCAACACCCGCGCCGAGCACGACCGGCTGGTGGCCGAGCTTCAGGCCCTGGAGCGCCCGGTGACCGTCGGCCTGGAGCCGACCGGCCACTACCATCGCCCGCTCGCCTGGCGACTGGTGCAGGCAGGCTTCGACGTGCGGCTGATCTCCTCGGTCGCCCTGGCCCGGACTAGGGAGGCGCTGCACAACGGCTGGGACAAGAACGATCCCAAGGACGCCCAGGTCATTCTGCACATGCTGCGGATCGGCGCGGCCAAGCCCTACCACGACCCGCTGGAGCACGGGATCAACGACATCCAGGAGTTGTCGATGACCCACGAGGTGGTGTCCAAGGCCAAGACCGAGGCGCTCCACCGCATCCAGACCCACTACCTGCCCTTGTACTTCCCCGAGATCGACCGCTTCCGGAACAACACGCGCAGCGACTGGTTCTTTGCCCTCCTCGAGCGCTTCCCCGTGCCAAGCAGCATCACCGCCTTCAGCAAGGAGGCCTTTGTCGCGGCTGCCTGGGACCTCGCCGGCCGCAAGGTCGCCAAAGCACGCCTGCTCGGCGACATCTACGACACCGCCCAGAGCTCCATCGCCCTGCCGATCCCACCCGAGGCGCCTGCCATCACCATGTTCCGCCTCGTCATACTACCGGCCCTTCGTCGAGGGGCCGGTGCCAGGTGGAAGAACCCCTCTCTATCGGAGCCGTGAGGGCGCATCCGCGACCCTGTAGATAATGTTCGGGTCTTCCATCTGGGTCTGCATCTCGTCTCGAGGACGGTGAGGGCCACGGCGGCGCCAGCAAGCGCGCGGGTACCGCCCATGGACCCTGTGTTTGCTATGGTCGAGAGCTCCCCCATCACGGTGGAGGCCACCTGGTTTTGTGTTGCTGCGTATTCTGACGTCAGTGCAAAC
This sequence comes from Muricoccus nepalensis, assembly GCF_006438825.1. Classification (GTDB taxonomy): domain Bacteria; phylum Pseudomonadota; class Alphaproteobacteria; order Acetobacterales; family Acetobacteraceae; genus Roseomonas; species Roseomonas nepalensis. The sequence continues at coordinate 318,514 of NZ_RCZP01000003.1, read as the reverse complement.
TGGCGATGGAGACTTGTTGACGAGAGCGTCCCGCGCCTTCCCGATCTAGGACGTTGTCCGAACGAACATGGCCCGGCACGCCGCGCCGGATGAACAGGTCGGACAGCACGTCGATGACGTCGGCGGCCCTGAGCTGGCGGCCCACCCGGATCGCCAGGCACTCGCGGGTGAACTCGTCCACCACGTTCAGCATCCGGAACTTGCGCCCGTCCTGGGTGCGGTCCTCCACGAAGTCATACGCCCACACGTGGTTCGGCCGCTCGGGGCGCAGCCGCACGCAGGAGCCGTCAGCCAGCCACAGCCGCCCGCGCTTGGGCTGCCGGGCGGGCACCTTCAGGCCCTCACACCGCCAGATGCGCTCCACCCTCTTGTGATTGCACCGCCAGCCCTCGGCCCGCAGCAGCGCGGTGATCCGGCGGTAGCCATACCGGCCGTACTGTTTGGCCAAACCGATGATGCTCGCCGTCAGCGCCACCTCGTCGTCCGCCTGCCTCGGCGCCTTCCGCTGCGTCGAGCGGTGCTGACCGAGCACCGCGCAGGCAAACCGCTCCGAGACGTCGAGTTCCTTCGTGACGTGCTCGACGCAGGCCCGACGACGGGCGGCGCTCACGGGTTTCCCGAGGCGGCTTCCTTCAGCACCAGCTTCTCGAGCGTCAGGTCTGCCACCGCCTTGCGGAGCCTGCCGTTCTCCTGCTCCAGCAGCTTGAGGCGCTTCACCTGGTCCAGCTTCAGGCCGCCGTACTCGCTCCGCCAGCGATAGTAGCTCTGCTCGGTCACCCCCATTGCCCGCACAGCCTTGGCAGCGGTCTTGCCCTGCGCCAGCAACACCTCGANGCGCTCACGGGTTTCCCGAGGCGGCTTCCTTCAGCACCAGCTTCTCGAGCGTCAGGTCTGCCACCGCCTTGCGGAGCCTGCCGTTCTCCTGCTCCAGCAGCTTGAGGCGCTTCACCTGGTCCAGCTTCAGGCCGCCGTACTCGCTCCGCCAGCGATAGTAGCTCTGCTCGGTCACCCCCATTGCCCGCACAGCCTTGGCAGCGGTCTTGCCCTGCGCCAGCAACACCTCGACCTGCCGCAGCTTGGCCACGATCTCCTCCGGCTTGTGGTGCTTCCTTCCCATCCCAACACCCTCCACAATTCCGCCGGGCTCACCTTACCGGCGGACCGCTTCTACGGGGGAAGGTCAGGGGAGGGTCAAGGAAAGCCGACCGTTGCCAGGAGCAGTGACCGGGGCTCCTCCGGTCCGCGCCTTTCACGCCGGTAGCGACATCTGTTCGCCTCTTCCCCACTCTGCGGCAAGCACCGCGCCGGTCTCGGACTCGGTCACGAACACCGTCCCGCTTCCCGGACTACCGAAAGCAAGGTTGGTCGTGGTCGCGCCACGGCAGGAACGGATCCGCGCGACGGGCTCACCCTGCGGAGAGAGCACGAACACACTGCCCAGCGAAGCATGGGCCACCAGCAGGTTGCCCGCTGCATCCATGGCCAGCCCGTCCGGCCCGCTGGTGCCATGAAACGAGGCGAAACGTCCAACCTTGGCGGTGCTGCCGTCCAGAAGCAGCGGCAGGCGCCAGACGGCGTTGTCGCGCGTCATGGCAACAAACAGCACCTCTTCGTCATGGGAAAGGGCTAGGCCATTCGGGCTTGGTCCGTTGGCGAGCAGGCAGTCGAGCTGGCCGCTGGGACGCAGTCGGTAGACCCGCCCAGTCGGATCATGCAGGCCAGATTGCCCCTGATCGGTGAAGTAGAGGTTGCCATTGCGGGCGAACACCAGATCATTGGGACCCTTAAATCGCTCGCTGTTGCGCCGGGCGAGCACCGGCGCGACCGCTCCTGTCGCGAGATCGAGCGACAGGATGCCCTGCTTGTAGTCAGCGACGTACAGACGCGTGCCATCAGGGTGCAGCGCCAGCCCGTTCGGTTCCCCGTCATACTCGGCAAGCTGCGTCCAACTTCCCTCCGGTGAGATGCCGAAGATACGGCCATGCGGGATGTCAGTGACGTAGAGGTTGCCTGCCGCATCAAAGCAAGGTCCCTCCAGGAAGCAGTCCACCGGCTGGCCGCGGTTGTTCGCACGCGACCACTCGGTGACGACGGGGCGGCGCAGTTCCGCTGGCATCTCGGTGTGCACGCGCGTGGTGACCGAGTACGGCGGCGCAGAAGAGGGTTCCATTATCTGGTCTCCGGTTCAGTATCTCATCGTGTGTCGGATGGTGGCTCAGCCGCCGATGCTGCGTGACAGCAAACCCGCCTCTTCCGTGACGAGCGCGGCAAGCCTCTCGTGGCTTTCCGCCTCGAAGCGGCTTCTCGGACCAATGATCCCCAGCGCGCCGATGAAGTGCCGCCCCCGCCCGAAGACCGGCGTCGCTATCGCCGCCGCCTCGGGATCGCGCTCACCAAGGGATAGATACCAGCCTCGGGCCCGCACCTCTGCGAGAAGCGGATCGGTGCCGTCCGTGTAGGCCATCAGCACGCGCCCACTCGCACCACGGTCCAGCGGGAGCACCGCGCCTTCTTCCACGTGATGGCGGATCAACCGCGGCGAATGGTGGCGATGGAGGCAGACGCGCCGCTCCCCCTCGCGCACGTAGAAGGCGGCCGTCTCGCCCGTCCGCTCGACCAGCCGCGCCAGCACCGGACGGACATGGTCCGCCAGGTCGAAGGCGTCGCGGTAGAGCAGACCGAGCCGGAGCGGAGTTGGCCCCAGGCGGAAGAGTCCGTCGGCGCCGCGGTGGAGATAGCCGAAGCGATCGAGCGAGGCGGCCAGGCGCAGGACGGTGCTGGGGTAGAAGCCGGTCCGTTCGGCAATCTGGGCCAGCGACAGGCGCGGCGTCCCGTCCCCGAAGACATCAAGGATCGACAGGGCTCGCTCGACCGCCTCGACCCTCTGCTCACCCATGGCCTCGGGCTGCTCGGCGCCCGGCTTGGCCGAAGGTGGCCGTCCGCGGCGGCGAGGAGTGGTGGCGGTGGCGACCTTCTCTGGGGTGAGCACGGATCCAAGCCTCCAAGACTGCGCCGCGACGCCAGCATTTTCCCGTTGACGGGCCGTGCACAGCATCGCTAGGTATTTCCATACAAGAGAACTAATTTCTGTTCAACAGAAATAACGAGAGCCACTCCCGCTTGGGTGTCAGCCCAGAGGCACTCCACCGGCACCCGTCGACGCAGAGAGGAAACGCTTATGTCCCCCTTCACCACCCTTCCGTCCCGCCGCGCCGTGCTGATGGGCGCCGTCTCGGCCGCCTCCGTTCTGGCGGCTCCTCGCCTAGTGCAGGCCCAAACGCGCGGCACTTGGCCGAACCAGCCCGTTCGCATGATCCTGCCCTACGCCCCCGGCGGCCCCACCGACGTGATCGCCCGCCTGATCTGCGACACGCTCTCGCAGCGCCTGCCGCAGCGGGTCGTGGTCGAAAACCGCACCGGCGCAGGTGGCAATATCGGAGCCTCGGCGGTCGCCAAGGCGCGGCCGGACGGGGGCACGTTTCTGTTCACCAACACCGGGCACGCCGTGAACCGCGCGCTCTACACCCGGCTCGACTACGACCCTGCCAAGGATCTCGCCCCGGTCACCATCGTCGCGGAGGGGCCGATGGTGCTTCTGGTGCCGAACAACTCGCCCGTTCGGACGGTGGCCGAGTTCGTCGAGCGCGTGCGGGCCAAGCCGGGCGAGTTCAGCTACGGCAGCACCGGCACCGGTGGCGCCCTGCAACTCGTCAGCCTTCTGTTCACGAAGGCCGCCGGGCTGCGGATGGAGGAGGTGCCCTACCGCGGCAGCGCCCCTGCCGCCCAGGACCTCGTCGGCGGCCGGGTCGAGATGCTCTACGACGCGGGCGTCACCGGCTTTCCGCTGGCGACCTCCGGGCAGGTGCGGGCTCTCGCCGTCTCCTCGGCTCAGCGCAGCCCCGTCATGCCAGACGTGCCCACGATCGCGGAAGCGGGCTTCCCCGCTGCCACGTTCAGCGTCTGGCAGGGCATCCTGGCTCCGTCGGGCACGCCCGAACCCATCCTCGAGAAGGTGCAGCAGGAGATCGTCGCGATCCTGAGCGAGGGATCCCTGCGCACTCGCCTTACGGACCTTGGTGCCGAGCGCATCGTGGCGAACACGCCTGCCGAGGCGCGGGCCTACGTGGACGCCGAGATGACCCGCTGGGAGGCCGTGCTGCGCGAGGCCGGGGTCCGCCCGCAGTGAGATCCGACCCTGGCACACAGGAGAAAGTTGTACCCATGACCATTCTTGTCAGCGAGGTCGGCCCACGAGACGGCTTGCAGAGCATCAAGCGCCCGATGCCAACCGAGGCCAAGATCCGCTGGATCCAGGCCCTGGCGGCCGCGGGGCTTCGCGAGATCGAGGTCGGCTCCTTCGTCAATCCGAAGCTGCTGCCGCAGATGGCCGATGCGCCCGAGGTGGTGGCGGCGGCCCGCCAGATCCCGGGTCTCACGGTGCTGGCGCTGGCACCGAACCTCAAGGGCGTGCAGCGCGCGGCCGAGGCCGGGGCGCACAAGATCACCATGCCGGTCTCGGCCTCCGAGGCGCACAGCAAGGCCAACATCAACATGACCTGCGAGCAGGCCCTTGCCGAGGTCGGGCGCGCCTGCCGCTTCCGCGACGGCCTGCCCGCCGGGCAGCGGCCGGAGGTCGAGATCGGCATCTCCACCGCCTTCGGCTGCACCATCCAGGGCCTGGTGTCCGAGGACTGGGTAATCGAGATGGCGGTGCGCCTCGCCCGCGAGGGGGCGGACAGCGTCGGCCTCTCCGACGGCGTCGGCTACGGCAACCCGGCGCAGGTCAAGCGCCTGTTCAGGCGGCTGCATGCCGAACTCGGCGACAAGGCGGGTGGTGCCCACCTGCACAACACCCGCGGCCAGGGCCTGGCGAACGTCGTCGCGGCGCTGGAGGTCGGGGTCACGACCTTCGACGCCTCGCAGGGGGGCATCGGCGGCTGCCCGTACTCCCCGGGGGCGACGGGCAACATCGTCACCGAGGACCTGGTCTGGATGCTGGAGGCCATGGGCCTCGACACCGGCGTGGACCTCGACAAGCTCGCCGATGCGCGGACGGTGCTGGAGGAGGCGCTGCCCGCCGAGCCGATCTACGGGTATCTGCCCGATGTCGGCGCGGAGAAGGGCTTCCGCTACGCCGCGCGCGGCCCGGCCCCGGAGGGCACCGGCAAGGCCGAGCGCGGCACCCCGGCCTGCGAGGTGGTGGCATGAGTGCCTCCCACGCTCCCCTGCCGCTGGAAGGCGTGCGCGTTCTCGACCTGACCAACGTCCTGGCCGGTCCGTTCTGCACCTACCAGCTCGCTCTGATGGGCGCCGAGGTGGTCAAGGTCGAGCAGCCCCTCCGCGGTGACCTCGCCCGGCGGCTGGGTGCCGACCCGGAGGCGGCGAAGCGCGGCATGGGCGCCTCCTTCGTCGCGGTGAACGCCGGAAAGCAGTCGGTGACGCTGGACCTGAAGCACCCCGAGGGGAAAGAGGTGCTGAAGCGCCTTGTCGCGGAGGCCGACGTGCTGGTGGAGAACTTCCGCCCGGGTGTCATGGACCGTCTGGCGCTCGGCTACGACACGCTGTCCAGGATCAAGCCCTCGCTGGTGTACTGCGCCATCTCCGGCTTCGGTCGCGACGGCCCCTTCGCGCAGCGCCCCGCCTACGACCAAATCATCCAGGGCGCCTCCGGCGTCATGAGCATCACCGGCGACGCGACCTCGGCGCCGTTGCGCGTGGGCTATCCCGTCTCCGACACGGTGGGAGGGCTGACCGCCGCCTTCGCGGTCGCCTCCGCCCTCGTCGGCGCGCGCCAGACCGGGGCAGGACGCTACATCGACGTCTCGATGCTGGAGGCGTCGCTCGCCACCATGGGCTGGGTGGTCTCGAACTACCTGAACGCGGGCGTGGAACCGACCCCGATGGGCAACGCCAACTTCACGGCGGCTCCGTCCGGCACCTTCCGCACGGGCGACGGGCTGATCAACATCGCGGCCAACGAGGACAAGCAGTACGCAGCCCTGTGCGACGCCGTGGAACGGCCCGACCTGAAGGCGGATGACCGCTTTGCTGACCGGCACGCGCGAAAAGCTCATCGCGAGGCTCTCACCGGTGAACTGGAAGCGGCACTGGCCGTCCGCGGTGCGGCCGAATGGGAGGACCGGCTGATCCGCGCAGGGGTACCAGCAGGCCAGGTCCTGACCGTCCCCGAGATCGTGGAACACCCGCACATCCGCGGCCGCGGCTTCGTCTCCGAGATGGAGACGGCCGAGGGGACGCAGCGCGTCACCCGCTGCGGCTTCCGCTTCGGCGACGGCAACCCGGTTCCGTCGGGTCCGGCACCAGTTCTGTCCGCCCAGACGGAGGCGTGGCTGGAGCGCCTGGGCTACAGCGGCGAGGACATCCAGCGCCTGAAGGACACCGGGGTCACCTAAACGGCGCCGTGCGTGACGGTGCTCCGAGCGCTGCCGCTCGGGCGCCGCATCGTTCGAACGGCAGCTTGCGGACAAGCACAAGACACGGAGGACGCGATGCGTCGACGCGACATGTTCCTTGGCGCCATGGGCGCCGCCCTGACGGACGTCCTGCCCAACCCGTCCCGTGCCCAAGGCAACTGGCCCGACCGGCCGATCCGCCTCATCGTGCCCTTCCCACCGGCCGGTGGCACGGACGTGATCTCGCGCGAGATTGCCGCGAAGCTGGGCGCCGCCACCGGCTGGAACCTCGTGGTGGACAACCGCCCCGGGGCGGGCGGCAACATCGGCCTCGACGCCGTCGCGAAGGCGGCGCCGGATGGCTACACGATCGGCATGGGACAGGCCTCCAACCTGGCGATCAACCCGGCGCTCTACCCGCGCATGCCCTTCGATCCGCTGCGCGACTTCGCGCTCGTGTCCACCGTGGCATCCCAGCCCAACGTCCTTGTCGTGGCGAAGAACGCGTCCTACCAGACCCTCGCGGACGTCGTCGCGGCGGCGAAGGCGAAGCGTGGCGGGTTGACGGCGGGAAATGCGGGCAGCGGGACGGTGGGCCATCTGGCCGGGGAGATGTTCGCCCTCCGGGCCGGGGTTGAGTTCGTCTCCGTGCCCTACCGGGGTGCCGGGCCGGTCCTGACTGACCTGCTGGGCGGCCGCGTCGACCTGTTCTTCGCCAATCCCCTCGCCGTGAAGGGCGCGCTGGAATCGGGTGACTTGCGCGCGATCGCCGTCACCTCCGCCGCGCGCATGCGGACGCTCCCGGATGTGCCGACGATCGCCGAGGCGGGCTACGAGGGCTTCCAGGCGGTCAACTGGACCGGGTTGGTGGCCCCCGCCCGCACGCCCGCCCCCGTCGTCGCGCGCCTCAACGAGGAGGTCCGGAAGGCGCTTCGCCAGGACGAGGTGGTGGCGCGGCTCGCCGCTGAGGGAAGTGAGCCGATGGGTTCCACACCCGAGGAGTTCCGATCCTTCCTCACCGCCGAGCATCAGCAATGGGGCAAGGTCGTGCGGGACGCTCGCGTGCAGGTGGACTGATTGGGGTTACGATGCCGGGACGGAGGAGGGGCGAGGTCAGGGCGGCCTCGTTCCGCACGGACTGGGAGCGTGACGCGCAGGCAAGCCGCGATGGCGATTGCCGGACGGACGGAACCTCGAAGGGAAGCACGCGATGGCCAAGACTTCGGACTTACTGGTGGCAGCGCTCGAGAACGAAGGCGTGGACCGCATCTTCGGGGTGCCGGGCGAGGAGAACCTCGACGTTCTCGAATCCCTCCGGACGTCCCGGATCAAGCTCGTGCTCACCCGGCACGAGCAACCGGCGGCCTTCATGGCCGCCACCCATGGTCGCCTGACCGGCAGGCCGGGCGTGTGCCTCAGCACCCTCGGCCCCGGCGCGCTGAACCTCGTCACGGGCGCCGCCTATGCGCAACTCGGTGCCATGCCGATGGTCATGATCACGGGCCAGAAGGGAATCATGAGCAGCCGTCAGGCAGGCTTCCAGATCGTGGACACGGTCGCCGCCATGCGGCCGCTGACCAAGCTTACCCGGCAGATCGTCTCCCCCGCCACGATCCCCGCCCTGGTCCGCGATGCCTTCCGGGTGGCGCAGGAGGAGCGGCCGGGTCCGGTGCACCTCGAGCTGCCGGAGGACGTGGCCGGTGAGGAGGTGGCCGATCCGCCGCCCCTGGTCCCGCCGCACCCGATCGAGATCCCCGTGGCGCACCCCGCCGCGATCGACCGCGCGGCCGAGATGATCCTGGCCGCCGAACGCCCCCTGGTGATGCTCGGCGCCGCGACCAGCCGTCCGCGCGCCACGAGGGGTCTGGCGGGCTTCGTTCACCGCACCCGTATTCCCTTCTTCACCACGCAGATGGGCAAGGGCACCGTGCCCGGCGGTTCCAGCCTCTACATGGGCACCGCCGCGCTTTCGGAGCGCGACTACGTCCACGAGGCGATCGAGCGCGCCGACCTCATCATCGCCATCGGCCATGACACGGTGGAGAAGCCGCCCTTCCTCATGGGCCCGGGCGGGCCGAAGGTGGTCCACGTCTCCTACACCCCGGCCCATGTCGAGCAGGTCTACTTCCCGCATGCCGAGGTGGTCGGCGATGTCGGCCCGAGCCTGGAGCTGCTGGCCGATCGCCTGGAGGGCCGCCTGCCCCAGGCTGGGGCGCTGCTGCCGCTGCGCGAGGGCATCCTCGCCCGCATCACCGATCGCGCCGATGAGGAGCGGTTCCCGCCGACGCCGCAGCGCCTGGTGCGGGATGTCCGACGCGTCATGCCCGAGGACGGGGTCGTCGCGCTCGACAACGGCATGTACAAGATCTGGTTTGCCCGCAACTACCGCACCACGGTGGCCAACACGCTGCTGCTGGACAACGCGCTGGCCACCATGGGGGCGGGCCTTCCATCGGCGATGATGGCGGCGATGCTGAACCCGGCTCGCCGGACACTCGCGGTCTGCGGCGATGGCGGCTTCATGATGAACAGCCAGGAGATGGAGACGGCAATCCGGCTTCGACTGAACCTGGTGGTGCTCGTCCTGGAGGACAGCGCCTACGGCATGATCCGGTGGAAGCAGTCGGTCGACGGGTTTCCCGACTTCGGCATGACCTTCGGCAATCCGGATTTCGTTCGCTATGCAGAGGCTTATGGCGCGACGGGGCATCGCGTCGGAGCCACTGATGATCTCGTCCCGACCCTCGAGGCGGCATTCAGCGCCGGAGGCGTGCATCTCGTGGTGGTGCCGATCGACTACTCCGAGAACAAGCGCGTCCTGGTGGACGAGTTACAAGCTCGACTGCCGATTGTGAAATCCGCCTGATAAGCGCTTGTGTGACGGCCCAACGATTCAAAAGGGGCAGCGGCCTTCCCAGCGAAGCTGGTGACTACTTTGTGTTGCAAACCGGTACTCAACGGAAAGCTTAATGAACGTCTGCTCTTAAATGTTTGCAAACCAAAAGTGGTCATTCGGCTTTTGGCCGGCTCCTTCGCATCATTAGACGGCGCAAGGCTTACCGCTCCGGAGCAAAAGGACCGGAGTGATCGGGAGTTCTTCCTGAATGGTCCTTGCCCTAATAGGAACGGCCGCAACGCGCTGGAAGCGGCCTACTGTGTAGCGTTCCGTGCTGTGGCAGTAGAGGCGGTGGCCGACGCCAGATCGTAAGTCTCAGCCACCTTCGACGGCCTCACGGCGCGCTCCGGCACAGGCGGTGCCCACCCCGGCCGCGAAGCGCGCCGCCACCGGGTCTAGCCGGGCGGAGAGGCGCGCGTCAGCCTACGGCGGCCTCCGGCTCGTGTCGGGTGGGGAGCCTCGCCACCTTGGCTGGCGTCTTGGCGCAGAAGGCGGACCACTCCGCCATCAAGCGCCGTCGCTTCTCGAACAGGTCGCCGCGGGCGTAAGCCTGTTCCATCTTATCTCCCGTGCGGTGCGCCAGTGCGGCCTCCACCACCTCGCGCGGATGCCCGGTTGTCTCCCCGGCCCAATCGCGGAAGGTGGAGCGGAAGCCGTGGACCGTGAGGTCGCCGCGCTCCATTCGGCGCAGCGCCATGGTCATGGCCATTACGGACAGGGCTTTCGGCTCCTTTCGGTTTGCGGCGAGCTGGCCGGGGAAGATCAGTGCGTCCGCGGCCGCATCCGTCCGCAATGGCAAGACGCCGCGCAGCACCGCCAGCGCGGCCGGCGTGAGGGGCACGCGGTGCTCCTTCCCGGCCTTCATGCGCTCCCTCGGCACCGTCCAAACGGCGGCGTCCATGTCCACTTCCGACCACCGCGCCCCAAGGACCTCCCCGGAGCGTGCGGCGGTCAGAATGACGAATTCGAGGGCCCTGGCCGATACCGCCTCCCTGGCGCGTAGCGCCGCCATGAAGGCGCCTATGTCCTGCCAACGGAGGGCGGCGTGGTGTTTCACCGGCTTCACCTTCGAGCGGCGCGGGAAGGCGTTCGCGAGGTGCCCTCGCCAGCGGGCGGGGTTCTCGCCCACACACCACCCCATCACCTTCGCGTAGTTCCAGACGGCTTCGATCCGGCCGCGCACGCGAGAAGCTGTCTCCGGCTTCTTCTCCCAGATCGGCTTGAGGGCTGCCGTCACGGCACCGGTGTTCACATCGGCGACCGGGCGGTCGCCAAAATGCGGGAAGGCGTAGGCTTCGAGGGTGCTGCGCCATTGCGCCCGGTGCTTCGCGTTGCGCCAGCCGGCCTCCTGCGCGGCCAGGAACAGGTCCGTCACGTCCCGGAACGTCTTGCGCTGCGCCTGGGCGGCCTTCACCTCCGTGGCTGCCGCGGCCTCCGCGGCGTCGCGATGGACCAGGGGATCGCTCCCAGCCTTCACCAGCCGACGCGCCGCAGCGGCCTTCTCCCGCGCCGCGGCGAGGGGCACGGCCGCCGGCCCGTTCGCGGCGCCGATGCCCATGTCTCGGCGCTTGCCGACCAGCATGAAGCGGTAGAACCAGAAGGCCCGACGGTCCGGCTTGACCCGCAGGTAGAGGCCGCCGCCGTCACCATGCACACCAGGCTTCGCGTGCTGCACCGCCTTGGCCGTCAGCTTTCCCATGCGCCTCTCCGCCATCATCCCTGCCCCCACACTTGCCCCCACAATTGGAGCTGGATTTGTGGGAGCAGACGTGAGCGCACTTGGACAAGCGGTAGCCAGAACGTCAAGCATTGCTCGGCTTTTTCGAGCACGAAGAAGCAGGGCTGGATGGGCGTTTGGCGGCCATCCCCTCCGCCATTTGCCCGTTTCCTCGGATCAACCGGCGACGAACGGAGACTGAGGCTCGGCCTCGTTCAGCGTCTTTGCGCGTCCCTGCTCGTACCCAGGGTTGTCAGCGCGATCCGAAGATCCTCGGGTGCGGAAACTTCTATTGGCTAACTTCGATGGCGGTTGTGATAGCGCTTGGAGCCGCGAACGGAAGGCACGACGCAGCGGCGGGCGAGCAACATTGCCTGTAAGGTGTACCAGGCATTATGAAACATACTGCGTTACAGAATGCTTGTGTTTGGTCCTGTCTTATAGAAACACGCAGCTCAGAGACTGAATACATCATTGTTCGGCCGCTTGGCATGAGATCAGTCTTAGAGACTAGGGCGAAACGCGCCTGCGAAACGAGTGGAGCGAGCTCTTCCGCGAGCGATTACCAGGCCAAGCCGCGTAGATTGTGGCCGGGCGGCAGCATCCACCCAGCAAGGTAGCCGCACGCGGCCTGATCTGGGTCCTGCCGGCGGGGTGCGCGCGAGACCCGTGTAGGTCCCGCATCATTAGCGAAGCGCGTCCCACTGCCGCCGCGATGTCAGGCCGCGTCGGCCATCTTCCGCGGCAGCCGACGACGGCCACCCGAGGAGGGCCATGACGGGAGACAGTCCGCCGCTCCTCCAGCACCTCAGCGGACGAGGCGGAGGTTCGCAAGCTGCTGGGCGATCTCGCGGAATGCGCCCTTCAAGGCTTCGGCGTCCGGGCTGTTGAAGTAGTAGTCCGAGCGGCTGGCGCAGTTGCGGAAGAGGTTTTGGGTGGTGACGTTCGTCAGGGCGAAGGTGATCGTGTAAATTCGGATGCCCTTAGCCTTGATGCTCTCGCAGAGAACGGAGGTGCGGCGGTTAAATTCGCTGATGTAGTTCGCCCTGGTCGCCTGGGCGAGGCCGAGGCGGTTCTCGGCGAGCCGGCCGTAGGAGGTGTAATCGCTGTCCGTCGCCGCCGCGCTGGCCGGTCGGGGATTATCCCGGCAAGACTGGGCGGTGCAGGCTCCGGGCGCCCCGCCCGACCAGTCCGCGAGGTCGTTCACCCCGTCGGTCATCAGAATGAGCACCTTGTCCATGTTGGGCGTGTTGTAGGCGAGGGGCATGTTCGCCGGCCCCCAGAGCCCGGACCAGCGCGGCGACAGCGTCGCCCAGCCCCATTGCAGCCCCTGGTTCGTGACCGTGCCACCGCGGTCCGCCCCGGCCCGCAGCGCGGCGATCTCACTCAGCACGGTCGCCTTGCTCTGGCTCATGGCCGTGAGGGCGCGTTCGCAGCCGACATTCGGGCCGACCTCGTTGACGCCCTCGTTGGGATGCTGGAGGGCGTCGCTCTTCGGCGTCTCGGGGTTGGCCTCTGTGACCGTGCCGCCGAGAGTCGGCCACTCGTTGTCGCCGATCCAGGGCAGGTAGCGGTTGCGGGTGGAGGTCCACAGGAAGGGTCGGAAAGGCACGATCGTCGGCGGCGTGTCCGTCATGTCCTCGCCGCCGCTCCGCGCCTCGACGCAGCCGCGCCAGACCGTGGGCAGGAAGTCCGACGCCTGGTAGGAGCCCGGCGCAAGCCAGGCCGAGTGCCCGCGCCCGATGTTGACCGTGGTGGTATACGGAATCAGCGACACCCAGAAGTTCGGCACGGTCGCATTGTTGCCGTAGAGCGTGTTCACCAGCTCCGATGCGGCGTTGCGCAGCGCCGCGATCTTGCTGCCCTGGCCCGCCCCAGCCGAATCCGACATCGAGCCGGTCACATCCAGCACCAGCGCCAGTTCCATGCCGCGGTCCTGCCGGCGGGCCGACTGGTCGGCGTAGGCGGTCATGGAGGGGATTAAGGCAAGCTGCATGAAGCTCGTCGGCAGCGTCGCCTTCACCGTGACGCGGAGGATCTTGTTCTCCGCATCCGACGAGATGACGAAGTCCGACGGGGCGACGGTCGCGCCGATGAAGCCGCGGTTGCTGGTGGTGGATTCGCGCGTGAAGTTCGTCCAGAACCACCGGCGCACCTGGGTGTCCCGGTCGGCGTCGAAGATGGCCCGCGCCCCGGCCAGGGCCGCCGCGTCCGCTGCCGCGCTGAGGCGCGACTGCAGGACGTAGAGCCGTGTCAGGTCGATCGCGAGGCCCGCCGCCAGCATCAGCGGCACCAGCATCGCGGCCATCATCGCCGCCACGCCGCCGCGCCGGCAGGCGCGGAGCCGCGCGAGGCTGCGGCCGGCCCGCGCCGCGGTCGCCCCCCTCACGCGGTCACCCGCAGGATGCCGACCAGCCGCGGCCGCTGCACCGCAAAGCTCCAGAGCCGGGCGTAGGAGGCGGGCAGCCATTCTTGCAGGAGGGGCAGGGTCCAGGGCTGGCGCTGAAGGAACACCTCGACAACCACCGCGCCCTGGCCGGGGGCGAGAACCGGGTCGGGAACGGCGGCGGGGAAGGTGACGCGTCCCCCCGCGGCCCCGAAGGCGCTGAGATTGCCCGGCAGCCCCCGCGACTGCTGCCAGAGCACCGTCGGTCCCGTCCCCGTCTCGGCCAGGCCGGAGACGATCACCGTGCCCCCGCTCGCGGTCACGGTCAGCGGGTCGGCGATCTTGGCGGCGACGTCGAAGATATCGGTGAAATCGTTCGCCGCGCCGCCGGCGCGCAGCGTCTCGTACTGGCTGACCAGCGTCGCGACCTCGCCCGCAACCCGCTCGATCCGCAGGTTGTCCCGCAGGAGGGAGACGAAATCCACCGTCGCCAGGGTGAGCGTCAGCAGGAAGGGCAGCATGATCGCGAACTCGACTGCGGCGACACCCCGGCGTCCGAGGCAGGGCAGGGTCCGCTCAGAAGGGTTCATTGCGGACCACCGTGCGGGACTGGTGCTGGAAGCTGGTGCGTCCCCAGAGCTGCTGCATCAACGGGGAGAGCGTGAAGGCGGGCTGGATGTAGTCAAAGCGGTACATGACCATCGCGGATCCTTCGCCCGCCGTGCCCGAAACGCCGCCAACCCCCGTGCGCAGCGCCGTCGGCCCGGCATAGGCGGTGAGCGTCACGCTCAGTCGGCTGGGGTCGAGCACGCCGCTGCCGTAGTGAAGGACGATACGGCGCAGCGCGTCCTCGCGGCTGGCGGGGGCGGGGGCGGGCAGCCAGTCGGGCGCGGCGCTGCCGATGGCCCCGAAGCGGCTCGCCTGCCGCACGCCGAGGTCCAGCACGGCCGCCGTGAGCGTCTGCCAGGCGCCCTCGATCAGCCCGAGGGTGAGCATCATGAACAGCGGCGCCACGAGGCCGAACTCGGCAAGGGCGGAGCCCCGCCTCGCCCCCGGCCGTGGCGGGCGGCGTGGTGTCATGAACCGGCGAGGGCCGCGCGCCAGGCATCGGCCGCGGCCGTGGCGCCGCCGCCGAGCTCGGGCGCCAGCAGCCCCGCCGCCCGGGTCGCATCGCCGGACGCCGCGTAGGCGACGGCCAGGTTATGGCGCGCGCGGCCACCGGCGCCGGTGCCGCCGGCGAGGGGCTCGAGGATGACCACCGCGTCCGAGCCGCGCCCGGAGAGGGCAAGCGAGAGCGCGAGGTTGTTCCGCGCCCCGGCATGGGCAGGATCGAGGGCCAGCGCCTCACGGTACCGCGCCTGCGCCTGGGCCTGCTTGCCCTGCATATCCAGCGACACGCCGAGCAACGAGAGGGTGATCGCGTCCTTCGAGCCCTCGCGGAGGGCGTCGTTGAGGAGGGACTCGGCTCGGATGGCATCGCCGGCTGCCAGGGCCGTCCGCCCCGCCGCGAGCTTGCCGCCCGTGGCAACAGGCGCGGCGCCGGCGGATGCCACTGGCCGGGGCGCCGAGCCCGGCTCCGCGCAGGCGAGGAGCGAGAGCGAGGCCCCGAGCGCGAGGCCGGCGGTGGAGAGGGCACGACGAATGCTTGACATGTCTGTCTCCAGAATCAGGGGCCGCCGAACAGGTCCAGCACGCGCAGCACGGCCGGGCCCCCGACGACGAGGAAAAGGCAGGGAAGGATGAAGAGGATGGTCGGCAGGGTGAGCAGCGCGGGCAGGCGCGCGGCCCGGGTCTCGAAGGCCATCAGCGTCTCGTGGCGCAGCTCGACCGCCAGCGCGCGCAGCGCCTGAGTTAGGGGCGTGCCGTACTGCAGCGTCTGCGCGAGCGTGCCGCCGAGGCGCCGGAGGGAGTCGAGCTCCGTCCGCGTGCCCATGTTGAGCAGGGCGGAACGGCGGTCGGAAAGGATGCGCAGCTCGGTCGCGGTCAGCGCCAGCTCTCCCGCCACGGCGGGCGAGGCGTCGGCGAGCTCCGCCGCCACGCGCTCTACCGCCGCGTCGAGCGGCAGGCCTGCCTCCGCGCAGATGACCAGCAGGTCCAGCGCGTCGGGCAGCCCCTTGGACACGGCCTTGCGGTGGCGCTGGCGGACGGAGCGAAGCGCGAGGTCCGGCAGCAGCAGGCCGAACCCCACGGCGACGGCGACAATAATAATCTGGCGGCCCGGCTCTCCGCCGCGCGTAGCGACCCAGGCGACCGTCGGCAGTAGAAGCGCGAGCAGGATCTTCGCGCCGAGGAACACCGAGACGGAGGCGCTGCCGCGGAAGCCGGCCGCGGTCACCGTGCGCCGGAGCTCGTCGAGCGTGCCGGCGCCGACGACGCCGGTGGCGAGAAGCGCGTTGCCGATCCGGCCGATAAGCCCGGCCAGCGCCTCCCCGTTCTGCCGCGGCGCCACCCCGCGGGCGCCACGCCAGCGAAGGCGCTCGGCCAACGCCGCGTTCCGGCGCATCCGGGGCAGGACGATCAGCGTCCCGAGCACCGAGAGGACGAGGACGCTGCCGAGGATGGAGAGCGCGAGCGACCGGGTCACGACAGGCTCCGCGTGATCATCAGGCGCATGGAGCCCAGGCCGCAGCCGAGCGAGGCGAGGGCAAGGGCAATGAGCGTGTTGCCGCGGGGATCCTCGAAGAGGAGCATGATGTAGTCGGGATTGATCAGCAGAAGCGCGGCGATCGTGACCACGGGCACGGAGGCGAGGATGTAGGCGCTTGTGCGCGCCTGGCTCGCCATGGCCGCGCCGCGCTGGCGCGCGGCGACGCGCTTGCGGACGACGTCCGCGAGATTGTCCAGCGTGTCCGTCAGGTTGCCGCCTGCGGCGTTCTGGAGGGTCAGCGCCACCGCGAAGAACCCGTACTCGGAAAGGCCCGAGCGCAGCGCCAGCCCGCGGAGGGCGGTCTCGAGCGTGATGCCGATGGAGAGCTGGTCGGACATGCGCCGGAACTCGGCGCCCGTGGGGTCCATGACCTCTCGCCCCACGGTGCGAAGGGCCTCAACTACAGGAATGCCGGCGCGCACGGCGCGGACGACCATAGAAAGCGTGTCCGGAAGCTGAAGGTAGAGCTTTGCCGCGCGCCGTGCGTGGATTTTGCCGAAGGCCATGCGCGCGAAGAGCAGCCAGAGCGGAAGCACGAGCAGGCGCGCCCATCCGCTGAAGAACGAAGCGGCGTAGAGGCCCGCGACTGTCGCGGGCAGCAGGGCCGCGAGCACGATGGCCAGGGGCGGCAGCGGGTACTGGTCCAGCCGCTCCAGCCGGTAGCCGAAGGTGGCCGCGACCGCGTGCGGCAAGTTCGCCGGCAGGACAAGGATCGAACGCCGCCGCCGCGCGCCCTCCTGCATGACGCGGGCGGGAGCCAGGGCGTGTGCGACGCCGGCGAGCCGACCTGAGAGCATCCGCGCCTGCTTGCCACCGGAGAGCGCCCGCAGCAGGACGAGGCCAGCCGTGGCGCTCAGGGCAACGCCGAGGAGGAAAAGCTGCAGGCGCGTCATGGGGCGGTCCCCTCGAGCGCCGCCGTCCAGGCCCGCTCTAGCTCAAAATAGGCCAGCCTCGGCGAGAAGGCCGGCCGCGCGCGGCTGACCCGGTAGGTCCCGCGCAGCCGCCCCTCCAAGTCCTCGCCCTCGTAGACCCACTGGAAGATGTCGTGAAGAATTACGACGTCGCCCTCGAGGCCCTGCACCTCCGTCATCTGGGTCACGCGCCGCACGCCGTCGCGCATGCGCTCAACCTGCACGATGAGGTCCACGGCCGAGGTGATCTGCGTGCGAATGGCGCGTGCCGGCAGGCTCGCCTGGCCCATCAGGACCATGTTCTCGATGCGCGCGACCGCGTCGCGCGTGGTGTTGGCGTGAATGGTGGACATCGAGCCGTCGTGGCCGGTGTTCATCGCCTGGAGCATGTCGAAGGCTTCCGGCCCGCGGCACTCGCCGAGGATGATGCGGTCCGGCCGCATGCGGAGCGCGTTGCGGACGAGGTCGCGCTGGTTGACCTCGCCCTTGCCCTCGAGGTTTGCCGGGCGCGTTTCGAGGCGGACGACGTGGGGCTGCTGGAGCTGAAGCTCGGCCGCGTCCTCGATGGTGACGATCCGCTCCCCCTGGTCGATCAGGCGCGAGAGGGCGTTGAGCAGGGTGGTCTTGCCCGATCCGGTGCCGCCGGAAACGATGATGTTGAGCCGGCAGCGGGACGCGATCTCGAGCACCCGCGCCATGGGCGGCGGGACCGAGCCGCTCGCGACCAGCTGGTCGAAGTCGATCTTCCGCTTCGCGAACTTGCGGATGGACAGGCAGGGTCCGTTAAGGGCGAGCGGCGGGAAGATGATGTTCACGCGCGAGCCGTCCGCCAGGCGCGCGTCGACCATGGGCGAGGATTCGTCGATGCGGCGCCCCACCGCCGCGGCGATCCGCTGGGCAATGCCCCCGAGATGCCCGTTGTCGCGGAAGCGAGCAGGCGAGAGGGTGACGCGGCCGTGCTGCTCGACGAACACGCGGTTCGGCCCGTTCACCATGATGTCGGTGACGCTGTCGTCCTCCAGCAGCGGAGCCAGCGGGCCGAGACCGAGCATGTCGTCGACCAGTTCTGCCGCCAACTCGCGCTGCTCGCGCCCGGACAGGCCGATTCGCTGCGCGTCCGCGATCTCCGCGAGGAGGCGTTCCACCTCGCCCATGAGCGCCTCGGGCGACAGCGCGCCGACGGTGCCGGGATCGATCCGTGCGAGGCAGGCCGCGCGCAGCTCCTGCCTCGCGCGCGGGACGACGGCCGGTTCCGCGGCGCGTTCCGGCCGGGGCGGCGGGGGAGGGGCCGCGACGGGAGCGGCGGCGAGCTCGCGCTCGGCGCTCTTCCGGCCGAAGCCGCTCGAGGAGGCGGCGCTCAACGGAAGATCCGCTGCAGCAGGCCGGGCTTCGCCGGCGGGCGGCCGCTGCTCGACGCGATCTCGTGCGACAGGCGGTCAATCGCGTCCCGGAAGGCGCCGCGGCGGCCAGCCGCCGGGTTGCCGAGATCGGCGGCGGGCGCCACGAGCTTGGGCAGCCAGGGAATGACGAGGTCCGGCTCCTCGCCCAGGGCCTGCTTGACCTGCTCGCGGTTCAGCATGCCGGGCTGGCCCATGCGGTTAATCACCTTGAAGGCGCGCCGCGCCTGCATGGGCGCGCTGGGCAGCGCGGCGAAGCGCAGCATCTCGCGCGTGCCGAGAAGCGTCGGGTCCGTGACCAGGACCCGCTGGTGGGCGAGGTCCAGCACCTCACGTGCGAGCGGACCAGCCCGGAGCGGGACGTCGACGACGACGAAGTTGAACCGCCGTCGGAGCGTGTCCATAAGCCGCGGCAGCGCGCCCGGAGCCACACGCGGCCCGTCGAACAGCGCCTCCTCGGCGGCCAGCACGAAGAGGCGCTCGCTTACGGGCTGGGCCGTTCGCTCGACGAACAATTCGTCCACGCGGTCGGGGTTCTCGAGCGCGACGCGGAGGCCGTTGGTCGTGCGCGCGCCGAGCAGCAGGGCGGCCCCGGCCGCGTGCAGGTCGGCATCGAGCAAGACCGTGTGACGGCGGCTCTGCTCCGCCAGATGCCATGCGAGGTTGCCGGCGATCGAAGTCGAACCGGCGCCGCCGCGCGCGCCCACGACCGCGACGACCCGCCCGCCCCGCAGGTAGAGCTCCGGCGCGACCCCGGCCGCCCCCTTGATGACCGGCATGAAGTGCCGCGCGAGCATCTCCTGACCAAGCGGCTTGTGCAGGTACTCCAGCACGCCAAGCCCGCGGGTGAGCTGGCGGTAGAAGGCCGCGTCGGTGCGGTCACCGATGACGAGCACGCGGACGTCGGGCTCGACGACCTGCGCGAGCTCCTCCAGCGCGGAGAGCGGCTGGTCCAGCCCCGACACGTCCACCACCAGGGTGCGGGGCGTCACGCCTTTCCGGAGGGTGCGCGCCGCCGCCTGGAGGTCGCCGCGGCGGATGTCCGCGCCCTCGCCGACGTCGGCCAGGAGCGCGTCCCGCAGCATGGACTCGCTCTCGCCATCGGTCACGAAGGCCAGGAGGACCGGACGCTCGATGCCGCCGGCGGCGGGAAGGGGCCCGACCCCGCCGTCAGCGGCCATTGGCGCCCCCGATCTCGACGCCGATGTCGGAGCTGCTGGTCCGCGGCAGGGGCCGGACCTGGTCCGCGCGGTAGCGGGCGACGGCGGCGGCGGCCGACTGGGCGTCGACCCGGATCGGGCCCTGGCCGCTCACGAGATGGCCCGGGTTGGCCACCATCGCGCGGAGGTTCGCTTCGTTGACGCCGGAGGGGCGCCACCGCCCCTCTGCAAGGTACGGGTCGACGACCGCTGCCTCGCAGGCTGAGAGGAGGAGGAGAAGGGCGAGCAGGGAGAGGCGTGGGGTCTGGTTCATGGGTCAGTCCAAGACGAAGCCGACATTGCCTGGCAGGCGGCCCCGCGGCGGCGGTGCGCCGCGGCCGACCTGCCGCATGTAGAGGATGCGCTCGACGTCGGAGGGCGGGACGTAGCTGTCCGCCGGTGTCGCCAGCGCGGAGGCGGCGTTCGCCGGGCGGACAAGGTAGGGGGTGACGATGATCACCAACTCGGTCTCGTTACGCTGGAAGCGGTCTGACCGGAACAGGGCGCCCAGGACCGGCACCTCACCGACCCAGGGCGTCGCCCGCCCACTCTGGCGCGAGCTGTCCTGCAGCAGGCCGGCAACGGCGAAGGATTGGCCGCTGCCGAGCTCCACCGTCGTCTCGGCCCGGCGCACCGTCAGGCCTGGCACCGTCACGGCGTTGTTGTTGCCGCCGAGGAGGCGGACCGAGCCGCTCTCGGAGATCTCGCTCACCTCCGGGCGCACGCGGAGGGAGATGCGTCCCTCGCTCAAAACGGTTGGGACGAAGGCGAGGGAGACGCCGAACTGCTTGAACTCGATTGTCACCTGGTTGTCGCGCTGGCTGACGGGGATGGGGAACTCCCCACCTGCGAGGAAGGAGGCCGCCTCGCCGGTGTTGGCCGTCAGATTCGGCTCGGCCAGGATGGTGATGAGGTTGTCGCGCGCCAGCGCGTCGATCACCGCGTTGATGTCCCGCAACTCCCGAGCGCCCGTTCGGATGCCGAAGCCCAGCGCGTCGACCGGGTTGGTGCTGTCGAGGAGGGCGTTCGCCGTCGCCAGGGCCAGCCCGCCCGGGCCCGCGCCGCCAAGAACCGCCGTGGTGCCGATGCGGCCGATACCGCCCAGCGCGGACCAGTTGATGCCGAACTGCCGCGTCACCTCGCGGCTGACCTCGGCGATGCGGACGCGCAGGTTGACCTGCGTGGTGCCGATCATGTCCAGCCGGTTGTCGACCGTCACCTTCTCGTCGGCCAGGCGCGTGCGCAGCATCGCCACGGCTCGCTCGGCCTCGGCCGGGGTCGACACCTCGCCCGACAGGACCACGCCCGTGGGGCCGGCCTCGACGCGCATGCTGCTGCCAGGGAAGGAGCGACGCAGGGAGGACTGGGCGTCGCTGATCAGGGCGGAGGAGGGGCGCACCGTCACGTCCCACTGCGCGAGCGGGCGGCCCTCCTCGTCGATCGCGGCGAGGGTGGTCCGGCCGGCGCCCACGCCGAAGAGGAACACCGTCGTGGGGCTCGCCGGGCGCAGCTCTGCCACCTTCGGGTCGGCCGCGAAGAGGGAGGCCGCCGGGCCGGGCAGGGTCACGAGCCGACCCTGGCCTGCCTCTAGGGCCAGGGTGGGCGTGCGCGGACCGGTTGGCGAGGAAACCCTCGAGGCCGGGCGCTGCGCGGCGGGCCGCCGCGCAGGCTCGATCGAGGTCGCGTCCGGCGCCTGCGCAGGGGCCGCGCCGGGCGCGAGGAGACAGCACAGGAGAGCCGTGGCGATCGTCGCCTTTTGGCGCCGCCGATCCCGTGCGTCCTGCAGCGGGAGGTTCTTCGTCATCGAAACCGGATCTCCTCGACGTTCTGCGTACCCTTGAACACCCGCACGGCGGAGCCGCCTGCGGCGTTCCCCCGCGCCCCGGCGAGAGCCGGGCTCACATCGCCGCCCCAGACGTGGAGCGGCACCGCGTCGGCGCTCGCCGGGGTGCCGGCGGCGCGGACGGAGAGCGAGAGCTTGCCCAGGCGGGACGCCACGGCGACGCGGGTCGCCTCGTCGGCCGAGACCTCCAGCGTCACGGTGCGGTTGGCGTCGCGCATCGGGTCCACCACGCCGCCGGGCTGGGCGCCCTGCACGAGCGAGCGGTCCACCGCGATCACGCGGACGGCGCTCAGCACGCGCTCGCCGAGGACGCGGCGGCCGATCGGCTGCTCCGCCTCGTCGAGGCTTTGCGTGAGGATCACGTCCACCCGGTCGCCGGGCCAGATCAGCCCGGCGGTGCCGGTCACGGCGTCGACACCGACGGTCACAGCCCGGCGGCCGGGCGAGAGCACCGCGGCGAGGAAGCCGTGGTCGCCCGGGCGCAGCAGCGCCTCGGCGCGCAGCGCCTCGCCCGCGGGAAGGGAGCGGCGGACCATGGAGCCCACCACGTCCATGCGCGCCGCCTGGCTGTCGCGGATCGCGCCCTCCGGCAGGTTGGCGGTGGGGATCTCCTGGCTGCCGACGTCCTCCATGCGAAGGAGCGTGCCGCCCTGCACCGCGTTCGCGGCCGTGAGCACCGTCACGGTAGCCGGGGGCGCGGCCGCCACGGTGGCGGGCGTCTCGGGCAGCAGGGAGACGGCCAGCACGCCGAGGCCACTGACCGCGATCAGCGTGATCAGGAGAGCGACGACGGTGCGTCCGAGCATGGTTCAGCGTCCTGAAGCGAGCAGGGTGGCGGCGAGGGCGCCGGCGCCGATGGCGACGCCGTAGGGCAGGGGGGCGCCGCGCCGCAGGCGGCGGGCCTCCACGGCCCGCAGGCGGGCGGCCAGCGCGCCGCCGCGGCCAGGCAGCGCCGGCAGCGCGGCCGGGAGGAGGTGCGGAAGGGCGAGGTAGGCGACGGCCAGGACGCCGCCCGCCATGGCGACCGCGAGCAGCAGGGCGGGCACGGCCGCGGCGGGCACCAGGAGGGCGACGGCGGGGAGGAGCTTCGCGTCGCCGCCGCCGAGCCAGCCGCGCAGCCAGAGGAGAAAGCATCCACCGAAGACCGCGGCGGCGGCCGCGAGCGACCACAGCAGGGAGGCAGCGCCCTCCGGCAGGCGCGCGGCGAGGCCGAGCGCGGCAACCGCCAGGGCGGCGCGGTCCGGCAGGGTGCGGGTGGCCACGTCCGAGATCGCGGCGGCTGCCAGCGGCAGCGCAGCGGCAAGGGCGAGGAAGTAGTGGAAACCGGGCGTCATGAGGGGGATGGTACCGGCCGTTGCTTGCCGAAGGATGAAGAGAGCCAGGGGGCGTTTTGCGGCCTGTTCATTCCCCGCGGCCGCTGCGGCGTTGGCGTCGCGCGCGCGCCGGGGGAGGGGGAGGGAGGGGCCGGCACGATCCGCCGCCCGCCCCGTCAGAGCTTCAGCTTGGCCGCGAGGCCGTTGAAGAAGCCGTTGAGCGACTCGCCGAAGGCGGTGACGCCGCCGATGATGACGACGGCGATGAGGGCGGCGAGCAGGCCGTACTCGACGGCCGTGACGCCCGCGCGGTCCTGGAGGAAGCGCCCGCGCAGGATGGCGAGCCGGACGAGAAGCCTGGAGGAAGGGTGTTGCAAGATGGTGTTCTCCCGGCCAAGGCGCTTCGGCGCCGCGGCGGACACGCGTTGAGACGGGCGTCTTGCCCGGAGGGCCGTCTGGTGAAGGCCCGGGATGACGGTCCACCGGTTTGCGGCAGCCAGAGGGCGGGGGTGGCGGGACCGGAGGGTCCCGCGCCCTCGGCCGGTCAGATCTTCAGCTTGGCGGCGAGGCCGTTGAAGAAGGCGTTCAGCGAGCCGCCGAAGGCGGTCACGCCGCCGATGATGACCACGGCGATGAGGGCGGCGAGCAGGCCGTACTCGACGGCCGTGACGCCCTCGCGGTCCCGGGAGAAGCGGTCGCGCAGGACCGCGAGCTTGACGAGAAGGGCGGAAGAAGAGTGCTGCAGCATGGGGCTCTCCTGGCCAGGGCGCTCGGGCGCCGTGGCGGACACTCGTTGGGGGAGGGCGTCCTGCCCGGAAGGTTCCTCCAGAGGTTTTTCTGGCGGTGTCACGACACGCATCGATCAGGCAGGCAAGTGTCGGTGAAGCGCCTGCCCCGGTCGGCTTCCTCGTCGAGGTTTCACGCCGGATGACTCGATTGTAGCCGGCTGAACTCTAAAATTTTCCTAAGGTCAGGCGCTCAGGCGTCTTAGGCAGACCGATGCGTAGCGGAATCGTATCGTTACGTTCAATCACTGAATTTGGGGGGCGGCTTGGCACGTGACCCCGGTGTGCCGGCGGTCGCCCCTTGCCGTGTGCCGCGCCGCTTCGTCGCCCGCTGGGTTAGGCCGCCGGCGGGCGGCGGCCCGACCAGGGGCGCGCCGATTCGAGCAGCGCGCCGAGGCGCAGCACGTCGAGGTCCGCGCCCCAACGGCCCACGATCTGCACCGCCGTCGGCAGCCCGTCGCGCGCCACGCCGGAAGGGACGGTGAGGGCGGGGTGGCCCGTGAGGTTGAAGGGGTAGACATAGGCGCTCCAGCCCTGCCGCGTGATCCCGCAGCGCTCGCCCTCGACCTCCACCTCGTCGTTCGCGGCATCGAAGTCGATCGGGAGCGCCGTGCGGGTGAGGGTGGGGGAGACGAGCACGTCGTAGCGCTCGAACAGGGCCTGCACGGCGCGGAAGAGGCGCGTGCGCGCGTACTGCGCCTGGCGGAACTCGGCGAGGGTGAAGGCGCCGCCGCGCTCGACAAAGGCGAGGAGCGCCGGGTCCATCCGCCCGCGCCATTCCGGCAGGTGCTTCGCCATCGAGACGGCGTAGTTGCCCTGGTACATCATGCGCCCCGGGAGCTCGATCCAGTCGATCGCCTCGGTCACCGGCTCCACTGCCGCGCCGAGGGCGGCGAGCGCGTCAAGGGAGGCGCGCGTGTTGGCCTCCATGTCGCGGTCCAGCCGCGGGTTGGCGGCGCGCTCGATGAAGCCGACGCGGAGCCCCGAGAGGTCCTCGCCGAGGAGACCCGGCGACAGGGTGGCGAGGCCGGTCCGGCCCAGGCTCCAGGGGTCCTGCGGGCTGGGTCCGGCGATGGCCTGCAGCATCAGCGCGGCGTCCGTCACGCTGCGCGCCATGGGGCCGGCGTAGGTGTAGTTGCCGAAGGCGTCCGCGGCCGACTCCCATGGCACCGCGCCGAGGGTCGGCTTCAACCCCACCACGCCGCAGCAGGCGGCGGGGATGCGGATCGAGCCCGCCCCGTCCGTGCCGAGCGCGATCGGGCCGAGGCCCACGGCGAGCGCCGCCGCCGCGCCCCCGCTCGAGCCGCCCGAGGTGCGGGAGGGGTCCCAGGGGTTGGGCGTCGCGCCAAAGGAGGGGCCGTCCGTCAGGCCCTTGTGGCCGAACTCGGGAAGGCGGGTCTTGCCGATCAGCACCGCCCCGGCCGCGCGCAGCCGCGTCACCAAGATATCGTCCCGCGCCGGCACGTTGTCGGCGAAGATGGCGGAGCCGTGGGTGGTGCGGATGCCCGCGGTGTCCACTTGGTCCTTGATGCTGACGGGGATGCCGTGCAGCGGGCCGAGCGGCGCGCCCGCCATCACCGCGGCCTCGGCCGCCCGCGCCTCGGCCAGGGCGCGCTCGCGGGTGATGGTGACGAAGGCGTTGAGGCGGGGCTGGGCGCGCTCGGCCGCCGCCAGCACGGCCTCCGCGTACTCGACAGGCGAGAGGGCTCGCCGCCGGATGAGCGCGCCGGCCTGGGCGGCCGTGAGGAAGAGGGGACTATCGTCGGGCACGGGCGGGCTCCTCGGGGCGCGGCCCGATCCTGCTGGAGCCGCCGCTTCGATATCTGATATATCGTCCGGTGGCGCCCACCAAGGAGGCGCCCCGTCCCGCGCCGCGATCCAACGCGGCCAACCGCTTGCTCCCCTTGTCCAGGAAGGAAGACGCGATGCTGAAGCAGGATCCGGGGCGGCGCGCCCTCTTGCGGGCCGGCGCGGCCCTCGCCGCCGGCGGCGCGGCCCGGCCCGCCCTCGCCCAGCGCGCCCCGCAGGAGGCCGGGACGCTGACGCTGGTGCTGGAATCCGAGGTCGTCATCCTCGACCCCTACACGACCACCGCGGCGATCACGCGCACCTTCGGCTACCACGTCTGGGACACGCTCTTTGCCATGGCGGAGAACGGGGAGATCCGGCCGCAGATGGTGCGCTCCCACGAGCGCTCGCCCGACGGCCTCCTCTGGACCTTCACGCTGCGGGACGGGTTGCTCTGGCACGACGGCGCGCCGGTGACGGCGGCGGACTGCGTGGCCTCGCTCCGGCGCTGGATGCCGCGCGACCCGCTGGGGCGAATGCTGCAGGCGGTCACCGCCTCCATCGAGCCGCGAAGCGCCGCGGTCTTCACGATCGCGCTGAAGGAGCCCTTCCCGCTGCTGCTGGACGTGCTGGGCAAGCCCAACGCGCCCGTGCCCTTCATGCTGCCGGCCCGCGTCCTTCCCGCCGATCCCGGAGCGCGCGTCACCGAGATCGTCGGCTCCGGCCCCTTCGCCTTCCGCGCGGCGGAGTGGCGGGCGGGCGACCGGATGGTGCTCGCCCGCAACCCGCTCTACGTCCCGCGCGAGGAGCCGCCGGACTTCCTCGCGGGGGGCAAGCGCGCGAAGGTCGAGAGCCTCGTGCTGCGCGTCATGCCCGACGACGGCACGGCGGCCAGCGCCCTCTCGGCCGGCGAGGTCGACTACGTGCAGTACCTCGCCTTCGACCAGCTCCAGCGGCTGGAGCGGGCGCGGGGCGTGGAGCTGATGGGCCTCTCGGGCATCCACATGTTCCAGGGCAACTTCCGCCTCAACCACGCGAGCGGCCCCTTCGCCGACCCCGAGGTGCGCAAGGTGCTCTGGCACCTCGTGGACCAGTCGAGCATCATGCAGGCGATCGGCATCCCCGCGCGCTTCGCCAAGCCCGGCTGCAACTCCTTCTGGATGTGCGACGCGCCGCTCGAGACGCGGGCGGGCGCGGAGCCCGCGCGCTACGACGTGGCCGCCGCGCGCGAGATGCTTCGCCGCACGAGCTACAGGGGCGAGCCGGTGGTGATGCTGGAGGTCTCGGGCTCCATCTCGCAGACCGCGGCCAACGTCTTCGCCCAGGCGCTGAAGGAGGCGGGCTTCACGGTGGACGAGCAGGTGATGGACTGGGGCACCGTGCTCGCGCGCCGCGCGAACAAGCAGGGCTGGAGCCTCTTCCCCGTCTACTCCAACGGCGTCGACATGGTCTCGCCGCTGAACCACTTCTACATCGCGAGCACCTGCGCGGACTACCCGGGCTGGAGCTGCGACGCGCGCATCCCGACCCTCGTCGAGCGCTTCGCCAAGGCGGGAACGATGGAGGAGAAGCGGCGCCTCGCGGACGAGATCCAGGTGATCGCCTACGAGCTCGTGCCGAACCTCATGTGGGGCCAGTTCTCGCGCCCGGCCGGCTACCGCAGCCGGATGAAGGGCCTCCTCCGCTCCAGCTTCCCGATCTTCTGGGAGGTCTCGGTCTAGCCGAGCCGCGCGACGGCGGCGAAGCCGGCGTCGGCGGCCTCCAGCGCCGCGTCGATCTCGGCCTCGCCGTGGGCGCAGGAGAGGAACATGTTGTGGCGCGGGTGGAAGTAGGCGCCCGCCCGCAGCGCCGCCGCGCAGAAGGCCTCGCCGAGGCGGGCGCCGGGGTCGTCGGCGAACTGCATCAGCGGCATCGCCGGCGGCCCGCTGTTGCGGATCGCGAGCCCGTGCCGCGCGGCCAGGCGGTCGAGGCCCGCGCGCAGGCGCTCGCCCATCGCCCGCATCCGCGCGGGGCCATCCAGGCGACGGAGCTCCGTGAGGGTGGCGACCGCCGCCGCCATGGGCACGGCGGTGCACCAGAAGGACCCGGTGGTGAAGACGCGCGTGGCGGCGTCGCGGAAGCGCTCGGCGCCGGTGACGGCGGCCAGCGCGTGGCCGTTGGCGATCGCCTTGCTGTAGGCCGCGAGGTCCGGCCGCACGCCCACCGTCTCCCAGGAGCCGCCGAGGTCGAGGCGGAAGCCCGCGCGCACGTCGTCGAGGATCAGCGCGGCGCCGGCCGCGTCCGCCGCCGCGCGGGCGGCGCGCGCGAAGGCGGGGTCGGGCAGCTCGAGGGCGACGCCCATGTCGTGGCGGAAGGCGGAGACGATGATTCCCGCGAGGTCCGCGCCCGCGCAGCCGGCCGCGGCCTCAAGGCTCGCGGCATCGTTGTAGTCGAAGGGGATGAGGTGCGCGCGGTCCTCCTCCGTCACCCCCGCGATGGAGGGCGAGCACCAGGGCACCGCCCCGTGGTAGGCGCCGCGCGCGACGAGGATCTTGCGCCGCCTCGTCTCCGCGCGGGCGACGGTGACGCAGCTCGTCGTCGCGTCGGTGCCGTTCTTGGCCAGCAGGCACCACTCGGCGTGCGGGATCGTCGCGACCAGCAACTCGGCGAGCTCCACCAGCACCGGGGCGGGGCCGTTCAGGCAGTCGCCCCGCGCTGCCTGCGCGCGCGCCGCCTCCTCCACCACGGGGTGGCGGTGCCCGAGGACGATGGGGCCCCAGGAGCACATGAAGTCGATGAACTCCCGCCCGTCCGCGTCCCAGAGACGGCAGCCCTCGGCGCGCGCGAAGAACTGCGGGTAGCCCTCGGGCAGGCGGGCGGCGTTGAGGTGGCCCCAGAGGCCGCCGGGGATGACCCGGCTCGCGCGGGCGCGCAGCGCCGTGTCGAGGGGCAACGCGGGGGCAGGAAGGGGCGCCGGCGCGGCGGCGATGGCCTGGGACACGGGCGCGGTCCTTTGCTGGAGGGTTGATATATCATATCGGGCGGGGCAGGATTTCGCCAGTCCTCCGGGAGGGTCCCCATGCGGATGCCGCGCCTCGCCCTGACGGGCCTCGTGCTCGCCGCCCTTGCTGCCCCGTCGGCGACGCCCGCCCTGGCGCAAGGGGGCGCGCCGGGCGCCACGCTCCGGATCGGCATCGCGAGCGACCCGGACGTGCTGGACCCGACGCTCTCCCGCAGCCTCGCCGCGCGGCAGGTCTTCGCGGCGATGTGCGACAAGCTCCTCGACCTCGACGCCGAGGGGCGGCTCGTGCCGCAGCTCGCGACGGCCTGGCGGTGGGAGGAGGAGGGGCGCGCCCTCGTGCTCGCGCTCCGCCCGGGCGTGCGCTTCCACGACGGCGCGGCGATGGACGCGGCGGCGGTGGCCGCGGGGCTGCGGCGCCACCTCGACACGCCCGCCTCGACCCGCCGCGGCGAGATGGGGCCGCTGCGCGAGGTCGTCGCCACCGGGCCGCTGGAGGTGACGCTGCGGCTGGAGCAGCCCTTCGCGCCGCTGCTCGCCGCCCTGTCCGACCGCGCGGGGATGATCGTCTCGCCGGGCGCGGCGGGGCGCGTGAACCAGGACTTCGCGCGCGAGCCCCTCTGCGCCGGCCCCTTCCGCTTCGTGCGCCGCGTGGCGCAGGACCGGATCGAGCTCGAGCGCTTCGCGGGCTACTGGGACGCGGCGCGGATCCACGTCGACCGGCTGGTCTACCGCCCCATCACCGACAGCACGGTCACGGCCGCGAACCTCCGCGCCGGGACGCTCGACGTCGCCGAGCGCGTGGCCGCGACGGACCTGCCGGAGCTGGGCGCCGACCGCCGGGTGCGGATCGCGGCCGCGCCGAGCCTGAACAGCGTCTACATCGCGGTGAACGTCGCGAACGGGCCGCGCGCCGCGACGCCCTTTGGCCGCGACCCGCGGGCGCGCGAGGCGCTGGAGCGCGCGATCGACCGCCAGGCCCTCGTGCAGGTCGCCTTCGATGGCCAGTACCTGCCGGGCAACCAGTCGGCCTCGCCGGCGAGCCCGAACTACGTGGCCGCCCTGCCCGTGCCGGGGCGGGACCTTCCCCGCGCGCGGGCGCTCCTGCGCGAGGCCG
Organism: Muricoccus nepalensis; assembly: GCF_006438825.1. GTDB lineage: Bacteria > Pseudomonadota > Alphaproteobacteria > Acetobacterales > Acetobacteraceae > Roseomonas > Roseomonas nepalensis. Next base: position 289,104 of record NZ_RCZP01000003.1, on the reverse strand, counting down.
GCTTCGAGGGCCGCGCGAAGCTCCGCCTCTCCGTGCCGAACACGAGCGAGTACACCCAGGCGGCGGAGGTCATCCAGGCGATGGCGGCCGAGGCCAGGATCGAGGTCGAGCTGCAGCTCGTCGAGACGGCGACGTTGCTGCGGCAATGGACGGCAGGCGACTTCGAGGCGCTGCTGATCGCCTGGTCGGGGCGCGTCGACCTCGACGGCAACCTCTGGGGCTTCAACGCCTGCGGGGAGAGCCTGAACGGCGGCAGGTACTGCTCCGCCGAGGCCGATGCCGCGCTGCGCGAGGGCCGCACGAGCGTGGACCCGGCGCGCCGCGCCGCGGCCTACGAGGCGGCGATGCGCGTGCTGCTGCGCGATCGCCCCTACATCTACCTCTGGCACTCGCGGGTGCTGCACGGGGCCTCGTCGCGGCTGGAGGGGCTGCGGGCCCATCCGGACGGGCTGGTGCGGGTGCAGGACCTGCGGCTGCGCTAGGTGCGGGCAACGGGCAGCCTCTGGGAAGGCCGCCCGCCGCGTCGGTGTGCGCCCTCCCTCAGGCGGGGCGCCGGCGGCGCGCCAAGCCGAGCCCGGCAAGGCCGAGGCCGAAGAGCGCGAGGGAGGCGGGCTCGGGCACGCTGGTGACCGGAGGGACGGTGCCGCCGCCGGGCGGGGCGATCACGGGTCCGCTGCCGACGTTGATGAGCGAGGCGTCGAGCCCCTGGGTGAAGTCGTAGAACTGGTCGCCGGGGCTGGCGTCGTTCACCTGGAACTGCAGACTGCCGCTCGCGAGCGTACCGAACAGGGCCGAGAGAATGCTGCTGTTGGTGGAGCTGAAGAAGCCGGTGCCAAGGATGTTGTTCCCGAAGCCCAGGCCGCTCGAGAGCACGGTGGTGCCCGTGCCGTTCGTCTCCTGCGTGGCGACGCTGCTGAAGTTGCCGAAGTTCACGCCGTTGACCAGCAGGTTGTTCTCGTTGAAGTCGAAGTCGCCGGCCTGGCTGTCGCCGTCGTAGAGGGTGATGCGGAAGGAGGCGGCGGTGAGCCCGCCGCCGAGCGACGAGACGATCGAGGAGGTGAAGCCGGTCTGCGTGCCGAAGAGCAGCGGGTTGTTGCTGGCGCTCTGGTTGCCGACAAACTCGGTGCTGGCCGCCACCTGGCTGACGACGCGCGTGCCGCTCGCGCCCGTGAGGTCGATGACGATGCCGCCGACCTCCGACACGCCGGCGGGCAGGAGGCCGCCGGTGGGTGAGGTGAGGGTGAAGGGTGTCGCTTGCGCGGCTGTGGCACCTAAGAACGCGCAGGCTGCCAGCAGGGCGGCTTTTATCGAAGCTCCCATGGGTCCTTCCTCTGCTACGATTCTCGTGGACGCGAATGCCCCGACCGGATCACGGACGGGGCGACCAGCAGACGGCAAGCGGCATGCCAGAGAAATTGTCCAGGCGGAACAGGGTGTTGCCGGAGCGACCGCGGGTTGCAGCCCAGAGATGTAAAGTTTACGAGAAAACCCGCCGGGGTTGAGGGTCGGGCCTCTCAGCCCGGCACCAGGCGCCGGAGGGCCGCCGCGACCTTCGCCGCGTCCCCCAGCGCCGCCCGGTTCAGGGGTCGCGAGACCGTCGGCGCCGCCTCACCGCCGCTGACGCGGAGGATCTCGGCGTCGAGCCAGTCGAAGCAGCGCTCGCCGATCTCCGCGGCCAGGCGCGCGCCGAGGGAGGTGCCGCGCGCGGTCTGCTCGGCGATAAGAACCCGGCTGGTGCGGCGGACGCTCGCCTCCACCGTCTCCCAGTCGAGGCCGAAGGGATCGAGGGTGCGGAGGTCGATGACCTCGGCGTCGACCCCGGTCTCGCGCGCGGCCTCCTCGCTCGCCCGCACCATGGCGGCGTAGGTGAGGACGGTGCAGGCCGAGCCGGGGCGCGCGACGCGGGCGCGGCCGAGCGGGACGCAGTAGTCGGGGTCGAGCGGCACTGGCCCGGTCTCGGCGAAGAGCTCCGCGTGCTCGATGACCAGCACGGGGTCTTCGCAGCGGATCGCGCTGTTCATCAGCCCGACGTAGTCGTGCGGCGTCGAGGGCGAGACGATGCGCCAGCCCGGGTGCATCGCAAAGAGGGCGGAGGGGTCCATGGAGTGCTGCGAGCCATAGCCGGTGCCGGGGCTGACGCGGGCTCGCACGACGAGGGGCACGCCGAAGCCGCCGCCGAACATATGCGCGAACTTGCCGATGCCGTTGAACATCTGGTCGGCCGCGACGATGGTGAAGTCGCCGAACATGATGTCCACGACCGGCCTCAGCCCGCAGAGGGCGGCGCCGAGCGCCATGCCGGTGAAGCCGTTCTCGCAGATGGGGGTGGCGAAGACGCGGTTGGGGAAGCGCTCCATCACGCCCTTCGTCGAGCCGGAGACGCCGCCGCGGAGGCGGTGGATGTCCTCGCCGATGACGACGACGCGCGGGTCGCGCTCCATGTTGCGCAGCAGGGCGGCGGCGACGGCGTCGATGTAGCGCGTCTCGCGCACCGGCTCGGCCGGGAGGGTGCCGGCCTCGCGGAAGCGCTCCCCGGCGAGCTCGGCGAGGTCGCCCCGGATGCCGCGGTCGACCTCCGCAGGATCGGGGAGGAGGCCGGGGCGGAGCGCGGGGGCGTTGGCGCCGGGCGGCGTCTCCGTCAGCGCGTCGACCGCCTCCTCCACGAGGCGCCGCGCCCGCGCCTCGAGCGCCGCGAGCCCCGCGTCGTCGAGGACGCCGAGCGCCCTCAGCCGCGCCGGCAGGGTGAGCAGCGGGTCGCGCGCGCGCCAGGCCTCCTCCTCCTCCTTGCTGCGGTAGCCGAGCTGGCTGCCGAGCAGGGGGCCGGACTGGTGGAGGAAGCGGTAGAGGGTCGCCTCGATGAGGACGGGGCCGCCGCGCTCGCGGATGGTGGTGGCCGCCCACTGCATGGCGCGGCGGACGGCGAGCAGGTCCATGCCGTCGCACTCGATGGCGGGCACGCCGAGCATGGCGCCGCGGGTGGTGAGGCGCGTCTCGCGCGTCTGCTCCGAGACGTGGGTGGAGACGGCGTAGAGGTTGTTCTCGAGGAAGAAGACGACGGGCAGCGCGTAGAGGGCCGCGAGGTTGATCGCCTCCAGCGTCTGGCCCGCCATCAGCGTGCCGTCGCCGAAGAAGGCGACCGAGAGGTGGTCGCGGCCGAGCACCTTGTCGGCGAGCGCGTAGCCGGCGGCGTGGGGCACGTTGCCGCCGATGATGGCGGAGCTGCCGACGATGCCCGAGGCCGCGTGGCGCATGTGCATGGAGCCGCCGCGGCCGCCGCAGAAGCCGGAGGAGAGGCCCATGATCTCCGCCATGGCGCCCCGGACGAGGGCCGCGGCCCCCTCGGCGGGCGGGTCGTGGCGGGGGTCGTGGCCGGGCGGGGTCGCGTGGTTGAGGAGCTTGGCGAGGATCTGGTGGTGCGCGCGGTGCGTGCCGTTGATCTTGTCCGCGCTCGAGAGCACCGACATCGCGCCGACCGCGCCCGCCTCCTGGCCGATGGAGGCGTGGGCGGGGCCGTGGACGAGCCCCTTGCCGTGGAGGTCGAGGATGGCCTCCTCGAAGCGGCGGATGACGAGGAGCTGCTCCATCCAGCGCGCGAGGTCGGCCGGCGATTCCCGGGTCCAGTCCTCCTCCTCCGTCTCGAGGCGGAACCAGGGGGTGTCGGTGCGGAGCGGGGTGGTCGTCACGCGTTCTCCTCCAGGTCGCGCAGGCGGCGCACGAGGCCCGCGCCGCCCTCGGTCATGTCGGCGGCGAGGGCCGCGCGCGTGGCGACGGGGTCGCGCGCGCGCAGGCCGTCCAGCACGTCGAGATGGCGGTGGCGGCCGGGATAGGTCGGGGGGGCGTGGGGGTAGAGGTGGGCCAGGGTCGGGCCGTTGCGGAGCCAGATGCCCTCGATGATCGCCTGCAGCTCGGGCATGGCGGCCGCGCGGTGGATGCCGTGGTGGAAGCGCCAGTTCGCGCGGTTCGCGGCCGGCGCGTCGCCGCGCGCCTCCGCCGCGACGAGGGCCTCATGGTCGGAAGCGAGCGCCTCGATGGCCTCCGGGCGGATGCGCAGCGCCGCCGCCTCGGCGGCCAGGCCCTCAAGCTCGAGGCGCACGAGGCGGAGCTCGAGGTATTGCTCGAGGGTGAGGCCGGCGACGGTGATCGAGCGGGCGGCCTCCATGCGGAGTGCCCGCTCCCGGACGAGCTGCATCACCGCCTCGCGCACCGGCGTCTCGGAGACGCCCATCGCCGCCGCGAGCCCGCGGATCTTGAGCCGCTGGCCCGGGGCCAGGCGGCCCTCCAGCAGGGCGTCGCGGAGCTCCGCGTAGACGCGCCCGGCGAGGTTGTCCCGGCCGATGGGCGCGAGGGAGGCGAGGGGATCGGTCATCGGGGCTCGGCGACGGTGGGCAGGATGGCTCTCCGGGAAATCGACAGGAAGAGTATTTGATATATCATCGCCGGCGAACAGTCCCGGACGATCCCATGGCCGCCGCGAAGCTGACGCCCGAGATGCTGGAGGCGGCGCTGCCGCCGCTGGCGGGGGAGCTGCGCCTGCCCGGCCTCGCGGCCCCGGTCGAGGTGCTGCGGGACGAGTGGGGCGTGCCGCACATCCGGGCGGCGGGCGAGGCCGACGCTTGGTTCGCGCTCGGCGCCGTGCACGCGCAGGACCGGCTGTTCCAGATGGAGCTGAACCGCCGCCGCGCGCTCGGGCGGGCCGCGGAATGGCTCGGCCCGGCGGCGGCGGAGGGGGACGCGCTGGCGCGGCGCCTGGGGGTGGAGGCGGCCAGCCGGCGCGACTTCGCGGCGGCCTCGCCGGAGGCGCGCGCGATGCTCGAGGCCTACGCGGCGGGGGTGAACGCCTTTCTCGGCGCCGGCGCGCCGCTGCCGATCGAGTACGCGCTGCTCGGCGCCGCGCCGGAGGCCTGGGAGCCCTGGCACCCGATCGCGGTCATGCGCCGCCTCGGGCTGCTGATGGGCTCGGTCTGGTTCAAGCTGTGGCGGGCGGCGGCGCTGCCCGTGGTGGGGGCGGCGGGCGCGGCGAAGCTTCGCTACGACGACGGGGGCGGGGACCTGCTCTGCATCCCGCCGGGCGCGGAAGCGGCGCGGTGGGAGGCGGACCTCGCCGCGCTCGCCCCGGCCATTGCTGCCCTGCTCGAAGCCCAGGGCGGGGACGCGACGGGGGGCGGGAGCAACAACTGGGCGGTCGGGCCGTCGCGCAGCGCGACGGGGCGGCCGGTGCTGGCGGGCGACCCGCACCGGGTCTTCGAGATGCCGAACATGTACGCGCAGCACCACCTCGCCTGCGACGCCTTCGACGTGATCGGGCTGACCGTGCCGGGCGTGCCGGGCTTCCCGCACTTCGCCCATAACGGGCGCGTCGCCTACTGCGTCACGCACGCCTTCATGGACATCCACGACCTCTACCTCGAGCGCTTCGACGAGGGCGCGGCGAACACCCTGACGGCCGAGGGCTGGCGGCCGGTCTCGCGCCGCACGGAGGTGGTGCGGGTGCGCGGCGGGGCGGACCGCGCGGTGACGGTCGTCGAGACGGCGCACGGGCCGGTCATCGCGGGCGACCCGGAGTCCGGGACGGCGCTCGCGCTGCGCTCCGTGCAGTTCGCCGAGACCGACCGGTCCTTCGACTGCCTGCCGCGGATGCTGCGGGCCGGGGGCGTGGAGGCGCTGTTCGAGGCGACGCGGGGCTGGGGCGTGATCGACCACAACCTGGTCGCGGCGGACACGGCGGGGCGGATCGGCCACCTCGTGCGCGCGAAGGTGCCGCGGCGGGCGCGGGAGAACGGGTGGCTGCCCGTGCCGGGCTGGCTCGGGCGGCATGAGTGGGAGGGGTGGATCGAGCCCGGGGCGATGCCGGTGGTGCTGGACCCGCTGGGCGGCGTGATCGTGACGGCGAACAACCGCGTGGTGGCGGACGGGCATCCCGACTACCTCTGCACCGACTGCCACCCGCCGCACCGGGCGCGGCGGATCGCCGAGCTGCTGGCGGCGGGCAGGCCGGGGCCGGGGGGCGCGGGGGCCATCCACGGCGACGTCCTCTCCCCCATCGCGCTGCTGTTCCAGGAGCGCCTGGCGCGCCAGCCGGCGCCGGCCGGGGAGGCCGCGGCGGCGCTGCGGGCGCGGCTGCTCGGCTGGGACGGGCGGATGGAGGCGGGCAGCGCGGCGGCGACGGCCTATGTCGCGCTCCGCCGCGCGCTGACGGGGGTGCTGGCGGCGCGGAGCGGGCTCGCGGGGGTCGCGGGGCATGCCTGGCTCTCGCCCTCGCCGGGGGTGGTGCCGCTCAACCAACTCTGGTGGGCGCTGCCGGCCCTGCTGCGGGCGGACGACGCCTCGCTGCTGGGCGGCTGGAGCTGGGAGGAGGCGATGGGCGCCGCGCTCGCCGAGGCGGCCGCGGCCCCGGAGGTCGAGGCGGGGCGGCCCTGGGGGGAGGCGCACCGGCCGCGCTTCGCGCATCCCCTCTCGGCCCTCTTCCCGGAGGCGGCCGCGCTGCTGGACGCCCCGGCGCGGGCGATCGGGGGCGACGGGGACACGGTGCTCGCGCAGGGCGTGGTCGCCTCCGCGGGGACGGCCGCGGCCTACGGGCCGCTCGCGCGCTACGCCTTCGACGTCGGCCACTGGGAGGCCTGCCGCTGGGCGGTGTTCCACGGCGCGTCGGGCCGGCCAGGAAGTCCCCACTACGCCGACCAGCACGCGGCCTGGGCGGCCTGCGAGATGGTGCCGATGCGCTACGCCTGGACGGGGATCGAGGCGGCGGCGACGGCGCGGCAGGTGCTGCGGGGCTGAGGCCGGCGGCGCCGCGCGGCGGGAGCGGTGCTGCACAGGAAGGACGGCCCGGCCTCGCGCCCGGCGACGCGCGCCGAGCCGCGGCTCAGGCGGGGGGCGGGGCCATCCGGAAGAGGCGGGCCGCGTTGCCGCCCGCGATCGCCGCGCGGTCGGCCGCGGGCAGCGCCCCGGCCGCGTCGAGCGTGGCCAGTGGGTCGGGGTCGCCCATGTCGAAGGGGTAGTCGGAGCCGAGCATCACCCGCTCGGCCCCGGCGAGGCGGACGAGGTTCTCGATGAGGTCGGGGCGGAAGACGCAGGTGTCGAAGAAGAGGCGCGGCAGGTAGGCCGAGGGCGGCCGGGGGATGAGGCGGCGGAGCTCGGGCCGGTGCTCCCAGGCGTGGTCGAGGCGGCCGACATAGGAGGGCACGTAGCCGCCGCCGTGGCAGATGAGGACCTTCAGGCCGGGGTGGCGGTCGAGCACGCCGCCGAGGACGAGGTGGTGGAAGGCGATGGTTTCCTCCAGCGGCTGGCCCACCGTGTTGACCATGAAGAAGGGGCCGAGGCGGGCGCCGTCGGAGAAGCCGAGCGGGTGGATGACGAGGACGGCGCCGAGCTGGGAGAGCTCCTCCCAGAGGGGGTCGAAGGCAGGGTCGGAGAGCTCGCGCTCGTTGACGCGGGAGTCGATCTGGAAGCCGCGGAGGCCGAGGCCCTCCGCCGCGCGGCGCGCCTCGGCGATGGCGGCGGGGACGTCGGCCATGGGCAGGGTGCCGAGGCCCGCGAGGAGGCCGGGGGCCTCGGCGACGAGGCCCGCGACGTGGTCGTTCTGCATCGCCGAGACGCGGGCGAGCAGGGCGGGCTCGGCCCAGTAGTGCTGCTGGCCCGGGGCGGGGGCGACGAGCTGGGCGTCGACCCGCATGCGCGCCATGTCGGCCCGCCGGCGCGCGAGGTCGTTGAAGGGCTCGCGCAGCAGGGCCGCCTGGCCGGCGTCGGTGGCGGCGCTGTCGGGGTGAATGTCGCGCTTGTAGGGAATGGCGGCGTGGCCGGGCTGGTCGCGCAGCAGCGGCTCCACCGCCGGGCAGAAGGTGTGCGCGTGGATGTCGATGATCATGGGCGAGGGTCCGGTGCCGGGCTTGCTCAGTGGACGCCGAGGAAGCGGGTGAGGGTGGCGTGGTCGTGGCCGGCCTCGCTCGCGGCCGCCTCGTGCACGACGCGGCCGGTCTCGAGGATGGAGACGCGGTCGGCGAGCGCGAGGGCGCTGTAGAGGTTCTGCTCGACGAGGAGGATGGTCAGGCCCGCGCGCCGGAGCTCGAGGACGATGCGCTCGACCTGCTGCACCATGACGGGGGCGAGGCCTTCCGTGGGCTCGTCCATCAGGAGGAGCGCGGGGTCGGTCATGAGGGCGCGGGCGATGGCGAGCATCTGCCGCTCGCCGCCCGAGAGCTCGTGGCCGCGGTTGGCCTTGCGCTCGGCGAGGCGCGGGAAGAACTCGAAGGCCTTGGCGACGGTCCAGCCCCCCGTGGCGCGCGCGGGCTTGAGGGTGGTCAGGTGCTCGAGCACGGTGAGGGAGGGGAAGAGGCGGCGGCCCTGGGGCACGATGCCGACGCGGCGCCGGGCGATCTCGTGCGCGGGGAGGCCGAGCAGCTCCTCGCCCTTCCAGCGGATCGAGCCCTGGCGGACCGCGGGCGGGCGCAGGCCCATGATGGAGCGGATGAGGGTGGTCTTGCCCATGCCGTTGCGGCCGAGAAGCGCGAGCACCTCGCCTTCGGGAAGGGTGAGCGAGGCGCCGTGCAGGACGTGGGCGTCGCCGTAGAAGCTGTGCAGACCCTCGACCTCAAGCATCGTGGCGGGCCTTGCCGAGATAGACCTCCTGCACCCGCGCGTCGCCCCGGATCGCGTCGGGCGCGGCCTCCACGAGGAGGCGGCCGTTGTCGAGGCAGGTGACCCAGTCGACGAGGCTGAGGACGAGGTCCATGTCGTGCTCGATCAGGACGACGGTCATCGCGCGGGGAAGGGCGCGGATGATGTCGGAGACGATGGCGCGCTCGACCGGCGAGAGGCCGGCGGCCGGCTCGTCGAGGAGGAGGAGGCGGGGCTCGGTGGCCAGCGCCATCGCCATCTCGAGCTGGCGCTGCTCGCCGTAGGAGAGCTCGCGCACCTCGCGGTCGAGGCGGCCCGCGAGGCGGGAGAGGCCGAGGGCGGCCTCGACGCGCGCGCGCTCCGCGGCGTCCAGGCGATCCTCGCCGAGGAGCGCGAAGCGGCGGGGCGAGAGACCGCGGAGCGCGAGGTGCATGTTCTCGATGACGGTGAGCCGCGGGAAGAGGTTCGTGATCTGGAAGGTGCGGCCCATGCCGCGGTGGGCGCGGGCGTGGACGGGCAGGCGGGTGACGTCGCGGCCCTCGAGGAGGACGCGCCCGGAGGTCGCGCGGACGACGCCGGTGACGGCGTTGAAGAGCGTCGTCTTGCCGGCGCCGTTGGGGCCGATGATGGCGCGGCGCTGCCCGGCCGGCACGCGGAGCGAGACCCCGTCGACGGCCTTCAGGCCGCCGAAGCGGACGCCGACGTCGTCGAGGACCAGGCAGTCTTCCATGGGGCGGGGCGCCTCGCGGGGTTGCCGGCGGCGGGCGCGGGCCCGCCGCCGGGGGGAGGGGTCAGCGGCGGATGCCCTGGAAGTTGCGCGAGTAGGGCGGCTGGCGGAGGTAGGTGGCCTGGTCGTACTTCCAGAACTGCGAGACCTCCGGGTAGGAGGCCATGGGGGCGTTCCAGAACTTGCCCTCGGCGTTGCGGACGACCTTGCGGATCTGGATGTCGTAGATCGGGTTGCCGAGGTCGTCGAGGCGGACGGCGCGGCCGAGGGGGGAGCCGACGAGGTCGGTCTTGAGCACGGTGTCGATCAGCAGGTTGGGGTCGTCGGTGCGGCCGTTGATCTTCTCCAGCGCCTCGGCCACCCACATGGCGCCCGAGTACATCGAGAAGCCGTAGAGGGAGGGGATGGTGCCGAAGCGGGCGACGTGGCCGCGCACGAAGGCCTGGACGGTCGGGTTGTCGGAGCCCTCGGCGAAATGGGCGGCGGTGACGATGCCCTCGACCTCCGGGCCCATCGTGCGGATGACGGACTGGTCGGTCGCGTTCATCGAGCCGAGGAGCGGGATCTGGCCCTTGAGGCCGAAGGACGCGTATTGCTGGATGAAGCGCGTGCCGTCCGCGCCCGTCTGCATCGTGAAGATCGCGTCGACGCCCGAGTTCGCGAGCTGGCCGAGATAGGGCGAGAAGTCGGCGGTGTTGATGGGGTGCCAGAACTGCGCGGCGATCTGCCCGCCGCCCTCGGTGAAGGTCTGGGCGAGCCCGCCGCACTGCTCGTGGCCGAAGGCGTAGTCCTGGCTGACGGTCGCGATCTTGCGGTAGCCCTGCTTGAGCGCCCAGTCCGCCAGCGGGCGCGTCGTCTGGCTCGCGCTGTAGCCGGCCACGCGGACCACGTTCTTGATGCGGCCGCGCTGCGTCAGGTCGTCGGCGGCGATGATGGGGATGAAGTAGGGGGTGCCGGTGCCCTTGACGTAGTTGGCGACGGCGAGCCCCGTGTTGGCGAGGAGGTTGCCGAAGAGGAGCCCCGCCCGGCCCTGCTCGACGAGGCGGCGGGCCTTCTGCAGGGCGGTGTCGGGGTTGGAGCCGTCGTCCTCCACCATGACCTCGACCTTGCGGCCGGCGATCTCGTTGTTGCGCTGGGAGAGGTACCAGTTGAAGTCGTCCACCATCTCGCGCCCGCCGGAGGCGACGACGCCGGTGAGGGGCGCCATGAGGCCGATGCGGATCGGGCCCTCCTGCGCGCGGAGGAGGGCCGGCCGGGCGAGGGTGCCGATCGCCGCGGCGCCGAGGAGGTGTCTGCGAAGCATGGGCGGGGGCCTTTCTGCGGGGTTGCGGGTCAGCGGCGGCGCCGGAGCAGCGCGAGGCCCCGGCCGATGACGCCCTCGGGCGCGAAGATCATGAGGAGCACGAACATGAGGCCCATCACCGTCTGCCAGCGCTCCGTGTAGAAGCTGACGGTGTTCTCGAGGACGATGATGGCGGCCGCCCCGATGAAGCCCCCGAAAAGGGTGCCGACCCCTCCCACGATCGCCATCAGCAGCCCCTGCACCGACTGCGCGAGGGAGACGGTGGTCGGGCTGACGAACTCGTTGAACAGCGCGTAGGCGGCGCCCGCGACGCCGGCTGCCATGCCCGAGAGGGTGAAGGCGATGAAGAGGTGCAGCGGGACGTTGTAGCCGAGGGCGCGCATGCGGCTCTCGCTGTCGCGGATGCCGCGGAGCGTGAGGCCGAAGGGCGAGCGGACGAGGCGCCAGACGAGGAAGGTGGCGGCGAGGACGAGGGCGAGGACGGCGTAGTAGAAGCTGACCTGCGAGGCGAGCGCGGCGGGGCGGACGCTGCCGCGCAGGCCGTTCTCGCCGCCCGTCACCGTGCTCCAGCGCAGGCAGACGCCCCAGACGACCATGCCTAGCGCGAGGGTGAGGAGGAGGAAGTAGACGCCCGAGGTGCGCACCGCGAGGAGGGCGAAGACGGCGGCGAGGCCGGTCGCGGCGAGGACGCCGAGCGCCATGCCCGCCCAGGGCGAGCCGCCGGCGACGGTGACCCAGTAGATGGTGACGTAGGTGGAGACGCCGAAGATGGCGCCGTGGCCGAGCGGCGTGCGCCCGGTGTAGCCCGCGAGCACGTCGATCGAGACGGCGAGGAGGCTGAAGACGAGGATGCGAGTGGCGACGCTCACCTGGTAGGTCGGGAGGACGAGCGGCAGGGCCGCGAAGAGGAGGACGCCGAGGGCGACGCCGAGACGGGGAAGGCTGGGGCCCGCGCGCGGCATCAGGCGGCCCTTCCGAAGAGGCCGAGGGGGCGGAAGGCGAGGATGAGCGCCATGGGGCCGAAGATCACAAAGTAGGCGAGCTCCGGGAACATGACCTGCCCGATGGAGTTCAGCAGGCCGACCATGAGCGCGCCGATGGCGGCGCCGGGCAGGCTGCCGCGGCCGCCGATGATGACGACGGCGAGGGAGAAGACCAGGATCTCGGAATCCGCGCCCGGGTAGAGCGTGAGGAAGGCGCCGCCGACCACGCCACCGAGGCCGGCGAGCGCCGCGCCGAGCATGAAGGTGACGAGGAAGATGCGGCGGATGTTGACCCCCATCGCCTCCAGCGTCTCGGCGTCGTCCACGCCCGCGCGGATGAGCGCGCCGAGGCGGGTGCGGTTCAGCAGGAGCCAGAGGAGGAGGAAGACGACGAGGCCGAGGGCGAGCACGAAGAGGCGGTACTTCGGGTAGAAGACGCCCGCGAAGCGCAGGGCGCCGCGGAGCGCCTCGGGCACGGGGACGGTGAAGGTGTCGCCGCCCCAGGCGAGCAGGCCGAGGTCGTTCAGGATGAAGGCGACGCCGAGGGTGAGGAGGACCTGGCGCAGCTCGAAGCCCCGGACGAAGCGGAGCAGCCCCTGGTCGAGGGCGAGGCCGGCAAGGGCGACGCTGGCCATGGCGGCGAGCACCGCGAGGAGGAAGGAGCCGGTGGCGAGGGCGGCCGCGTAGCCGATGTAGCCGCCGAGGAGGTAGAGCGCGCCGTGCGCGAGGTTGACGATGCGCAGCAGGCCGAAGATGAGGGTGAAGCCGGAGGCGACGACGAAGAGCAGGGCCGCGAAGGTGAGGCCGTTGAGAAGCTGGAAGAGGTTGAGGCTGTTCATTCCGCGGGCTTGGGCGTCGTGGCCCGGTGCCAGTCGAGGATCTGTTCGCCGGTCCAGACCAGCACGTCCTCCCGCGCGCGGACCGCTTCGAGCACGCGGCGGAAGTACTTCAGGCGGTGCGGCGCGCCCATGATGTAGGGGTGAACGACGAGCGCCATGACGCGCGGGCCGTGGCGGCTGTCGTGGTAGAGCTGCTCGAACTGGTCGAGCGCGCGGTCGGCGTATTCCGAGGCCTTGTGATGCTGGATGAGCATCATGGCGACGTCGTTGCATTCCTGGGTGTAGGGGATGTTGGTGATGCTGCCGGTCCGGGTGCGGAGCTCCACGGGCTGGTCGTCGAGCACCCAGTCGCAGACGTAGTCGTAGTTCTGCTCGGACAGGATGTCGGGGGTCTCCCAGGTCTCGGTGAGGCCGGGGCCGAGCCAGCCGCGGGGCGGCTTGCCGGTGAAGGCGGCGATGGCCTCGGTGGTGCGGCGGATGTCCTCGCGCTCGTCCGGGACCTTCTGCATGTTTTTCTGGCCGTAGCCGTGGCCGATGAACTCCCAGCCGCGGTCGAGGGCCGCGCGCGCGATCGGCTCGTAGCTCGCGATGGCCTTGCCGTTGATGGCGAGCACGGCGCGGACGCCGTTGTCGTCGAGCGCCTCCAGCATGCGCCAGAAGCCGACGCGGTTGCCGTACTCGTGCCAGCACCAGTTGGGGATGTCGGGCATCGGGGCGCCGCCGGCGGGGGGCGTGAGGACGGTGCGGGGCATCACCTCGCGCGGGTCCCATTCCTCGACGTTGACGATCACCCAGACGACCATCCGGGCGCCGCCCGGCAGCGCGTGGCGCGGGCGGCCAGCGATGGGGGAGAAGGAGAGGCGTTCGGTCGGGAGCATCGCTTAGTCCCTCTTGCCGCCCGGCGCTTCGGGCGGGCCGATCGTCAGGGTGAGGGTGCCCAGCCCCTCGATGGAGGCGGTGACGACGTCGCCGGGGACGAGGGGGCCGACGCCGGCCGGCGTACCCGTGAAGACGAGGTCGCCGGGCTCCAGCGCGTAGCTTCGCGAGAGCTGCGCGATCACCTCCGGCACGCTCCAGATCATCTCGCCGATCTGCCCGCGCTGGTGCTCCACGCCGTTCACGGCCAGCGCGATGGCGCCGCCGGGCGCCCCGCCGGGCGCGGCGGGGTGGACGGGGCCGCAGGGGGCGGAGAGATCGAAGGACTTGCCCATCTCCCAGGGGAGCTGGCGGTCCCGCGCGTCGCGCTGGCGGTCGCGGCGGGTGAGGTCGATGCCGATGGCGTAGCCGAAGACGTGGCGCAGCGCCTCGGCCGCGGGGATGTCGCGCCCGCCCGTGCCGATCGCGGCCACGAGCTCGACCTCGTACTGGAAGTCGGCGGTGTCGGCCGGATAGGGGATGGTGGCGCCGTCGGGCACGAGGCTGTCGCGCGGTTTCTGGAAGAAGAAGGGCGGGTCGCGCTCGTCCGCCTCCTTCATCTCGCGGATATGGGCGACGTAGTTCCGGCCGACGCAGTAGATCCGGCGGACCGGCAGGCGCGCCGCGCGGCCGGCCACGGGCAGCGAGGCGACGGGGGGCGGCGGCAGGACGTAGCCGGGCGGCGCGTCGGTCATGGCATGCTCCCGCTCGGGCCAGGGGATCCCCCGCCGGCCGCCTCGCGGCGGCAGCGGTCGCCCTCGGAGGGGAGGATTGTATGCAATATCGCCGGCGTCAACGGGCTTTCCGCCGGACGGGTGGAGCTGGCCAGGGCGGCGCCGGGGGCGGATTGCATGCAGCGGGTGTTGTCCCGGGCGATGACGGACCTTAAGCAGGGATCCCTACGGGACGATCGGTTAGGGGAGCGGCGTGGATACCCGGTCTGAAGCGCGGCCCGCCGGCGCGCGGCGCCTCCCGCGGTCCCTGTCGGTCGCGGACGAGCTCCGGGCCGCGGTGATCGCGGGGGAGTTCGGCCCGGGCGAGCGGTTGCAGGAGGTGCGGCTGAGCAAGCGGCTCGGCGTGTCGCGCACCCCCGTGCGGCTCGCGCTGCAGGCGCTGGCGGCCGATGGTCTGCTGGAGCACGCGCCGCGCCGTGGCTACAGCGTGCGCCGCTTCGACGCGACGGAGATCCTGAACGCCTTCGAGATCCGCGCGGCGCTGGAGGGCCTGGCCGCGCGCTTCGCCGCGGAGCGCGGGCTGGAGGAGGCGGCGCGCGCCCGGCTGGAGGCGATCCTCGCGGAAGGCGACGCGCTGCTGTCGCGGGGGGAGCTGCCCGAGGGCAGCCGGCCCGCCTATATCCGGATGAACGCCGCCTTCCACGAGGCCCTGCACGGCGCCTCCGGCAGCCGCATGCTGGGCGAGATGCTGCGCCTCAGCCAGAACCTGCCCCTGTCCTCGCACCACCACGTCGTGGCCTTCGAGTACCGCCGGGTCCGCCGGCGCCACGACGACCACCACCGTATCCTCGAGGCGGTGCTGCGGCGCGACGCGCGGCGGGCGGAGAACCTCATGTGCGACCACGTCGCGAGCATCAAGGCGGGGCTGACGGGGGTCGCCGGGCCCTAGCCGCGCGGCTCGCCCCGGCGCTCCGGCTGCGCGGCGGCGCGGTACCAGTCGAGGATCTCGGCGCCGTTCATGAAGAGGACGCCCTCCTTGCCGCGGGCGTAGTCGTAGACCTCCTCGAGGTAGCGGATGCGGTGGGGCTGGCCGGAGATGTAGGGGTGGATGGCGATGGCCATGATCTTCGCGCGCCCGGCGCCCTCCTGGTGCAGGCGGTCGAGCGTGTCGCGGCAGCGCGTGGCCCAGTAGGCGCTCTCGTGGTGCTGGACGACCATGGTGGGGATGTCGTTCAGCTCGACCGTGTAGGGCAGGGTGACCAGCGGGCCCTTCTCGGTGTGGATCTCGCAGGGCTCGTCGTCCCAGACCCAGTCGCCGATGTACTTCACGCCGGCCTCGGCCAGGAGCTCGGGCGTGTCGTAGGTCTGGGTCAGGCCGGGCCCGAGCCAGCCGACGGGGCGGCGGCCGGTGAAGGCCTCCAGCCGGTCCATGGAGCGGTGGATCATGGCGCGCTGGTCCGGCTCCTTGTGGATGGGGCCCTGCTGCCAGGAATGCCCCATGAACTCCCAGCCGGCGTCGCGGCAGGCGGCGGCCACGCGCTCGTAGTCGTCGCAGACGCGCGCGTTGATCGAGAGGGTGGGGCGGAGGCCGAGCCGCTCGTAGAGGGCGTGGAAGCGCCAGAAGCCGACGCGCATGCCGTACTCGTGCCAGGACCAGTTGGGCACGTCGGGCAGGAGGACCTGGCCGGTGGGCGCGGGGAGGATCTGGCGTGCCATGGGGTTGGCGATGTCCCACACCTCGAGGTTGACGATCGTCCAGACCACCACGCGCGCGTCACCCGGCAGGCGGAGCGGCGGGCGGTCGACGATGGCGGAGAAGGGGGCGCGGTCGCGCGGCTGGATCATCGCGGGCACTCCAGGCTGGGGCCGGGCGGCCGGCGCCGCCATGGGCGGCCGGTCCGGCCGCGCGAAGGCTGCCGCGACGGCGCGGGCGACGGCAAGCCCCCCCTCGGTGGTCTCTGCCACGCAGCGTCCTCGGTCAGCCCCGCGGTTTCGCTCGACGACGGGGGATACGGGCGGCAGTCTGGCGCCGGGCGAACGGCGCCGGGCGCCTCCGGCGACGGATCAGGAGCACGAGGCCATGCGGAGACGTCCCCTTCTCGCCGGCGCGCTCGGCGCGCCCTTCGTCCCGCGTCGCGCGGCCGCGCAGGCGGGCGACGCCGGGCTGGCCGAGGTCACGGTCAACGTGTTCCCGGGCGGCTTCAACTGGCCGATCTTCGCGGGCACGGCCCGGGGCTTCTTCGCGCGCGAGGGGCTGCGCGTGCGGATGCTGGGCACGCGCGGGTCGATGGAGCAGATGACGGACCTCGCCGCCGGGCGCTTCGACATCGCGATGACTGCGGTCGACAACATCGTCGCCTATGTGGAGGGGCAGGGCGCCGCGCCCATCGGGCCGCAGCCGGATTTCTTCGCCTTCATGGGCAGCGACAGCGGCTTCCTGAGCGTCTGCGTGGCGCCGGGCATCGAGCGCTTCGCCGACCTGCGGGGCCGCACGCTCTCGGTCGACGCGCGGACCACCGGCTACGCCTTCGTGCTGCTCGAGATGCTGGCGCGCGAGGGGCTTGGGGAGGGCGACCTCTCGATCGTCACGGTGGGCGGCATGACGCAGCGCTGGGAGGCGCTTCAGCGCGGCGAGCAGGCGGGGACGATCCTGTCCTGCCCCTACGACATCCTCGCCAAGGCGCGCGGGTTCCGCCAGCTCGCCCGGGCGACGCAGGTGATCGGCCCCTACCAGGGGAACGTCGCGGCCGCGCGGCGCGGCTGGGCGGCAGCCCATCCGGACAGGGTCGTGGGCTACGTGCGCGCCTACGCCGCCGCGATCGACTGGCTCTACGAGCCGGGGAACCGCGAGGAGGCGATCGCCATCCTGCGCCGCAACCTGCCGGACATGGGCGCGGCGCTCGCGGCGGAGACCCACGCGGAGCTGCTCGACCCGCAGGAGGGCTTCTTCCGCGGGGCGAGAGTGAGCGAGGAAGGGCTGCGCAAGGTGCTCGACCTGCGCGCCCGCTACGCCACGCGCCCGAAGGAGCTCTCGGACCCCTCGCGCTACGTCGATCCAACCTACTGGAACGCGGCGATGGGCGGGGGGCGCTGAGGCCGCCGCGGGCGGGTCGTTGAACGGCAGGGGGCCGCGGGGCGGGGCTTGACCGGCGAGCCGCGGGCGGGTCACTAGTATACCAGCAAGGAAACGCCGCCTCGTGCTCGACCTGAACCTGGAAGGGCGGGAGCCCATCGCCCGTGAGCTCCACGCGGCGCTCCGCCAGCAGATCCTGCGCGGCGTGCTGGTGCCCGGCACCGCCATCTCGGAGGCGCCGATCGCCGGGCGGCTCAGCGTGAGCCGCACGCCTGTGCGGGAGGTCTTCCGCCGCCTGGCCGACGAGGGGCTGCTCGAGATCCGCCCGCAGGTCGGCACTTTCGTCGCGCCGATCCGCCTCTCCGCGGTGCATGACGGCCAGTTCGTGCGCGAGACGCTCGAGTGCCGCACCGTCCGGCTGGCCGCCGAGGCCGCGGGGCGCGACGGCGCCGGCCTGGCCGGGCAGCTCGAGGCGCAGCGCCTCGCCGTCGCGGCACGGGACGAGGTCGCCTTCTTCGGCTCCGACGAGCGGCTTCACAGCGAGTTGACGCGCCTCGCCGGGCGGCCGGCGGTCTGGGACGTGATCCAGGGCGTGAAGGTCCAGCTCGACCGCGTGCGCTATCTGTCCTTCGCCAGCCAGGACTGGTTCGAGATGCTGCTCGTGGAGCACGAGCGGCTGGTGGAGCGCGTGCTCGACGGCGATGCCGACGGCGCGGAGGCGGTGATGCGCGGGCACCTGCGGACGGTCTTCGCCGCCATCGAGCGGCTGCTGCACAGCAAGCCCGAATTCTTCAGTCCGCGGCGCTGACGCGCCCGCCCGAAGGGACCCCTCCATGGTCGCGATCGCCGTCGCCACGCCGCATGTCCTGCAGCTCTTTGCCGACGAGGTGCCGGTCCCCGGGCCGGAGGAGGTCCTCGTCCGGGTGCAGCGGGCCGGGATCTGCGGGTCCGACCTGCACATCTACCACGGCAGCAACCCCTTCGCGCGCTACCCGCGGATCATCGGGCACGAGTTCGCCGGCGTGGTCGAGGCGGTGGGAGGCGCGGTTTCGGGCCTGGCCGAGGGCGACCGCGTGGTGGTGGATCCCGTCGTCTCCTGCGGGCGCTGCTACGCCTGCCGCGCCGGGCGCCCGAACGTCTGCGGGAAGCTCGAGGTCTTCGGCGTGCACCGCGACGGCGGCTTCCGCAGCCGCGTCGCCGTGCCCGCCGGGAACGCGGTGAAGCTGCCGGCCGGCCTTCCCATGGAGGTCGCGGCGCTGGCCGAGCCCTTCTCCATCGCGGCGAACGTGCTCGCCCGCACCGGGATCACCGCGGAGGATTCCGTGCTTATCTACGGGGCCGGGACGATCGGCCTGACCGTGCTGCAGGTGGCCCGGCTGCACGGCGCGCGCTGCATCGTGGCCGACCTCGACGAGGCGCGGCTGGAGCGCGCGCGGGCCTTCGGCGCGGAGGTGGTCGTCCATTCCCGCGCGCGGTCGGTGCCCGAGGCGGTGGCGGGCGAGCACGACGGGCTCGGGCCTTCGGTGGTGATCGACGCGGCGGGCGTGCCGGCGCTGCTGGAGGAGGCCTGCCGCGTCGCGAGCCCGGCCGGGCGCATCGGGATCCTCGGCTTCTCGCCGGCCCCCTGCAACGTCAGCCAGCAGGAGATCGTCAAGAAGGAGCTCACCCTCGCCGGGTCGCGGCTGAACTGCCGCCTGCTGCCGCAGGTCGTGGCGTGGCTGGAGAGCGGCCAGCTGCGGCCGGCCGCGATGATCACCCAGACCTTCGCGGCCGGCGACGCGCGCGAGGCCTTCGAGCTGATCGAGCGGGACCCCGGCCGCACCGTGAAGGTGCAGCTCGCCTTCGACTGACCCCATCGCACGAGGAGAGGACGCGACCATGAGGACCACGAAGACCCCGCGCCGGGCGGCGCTCGGCGGCATGGCCGGCATCCTGGCGCTCGGCGTCGCGCCCGCGTTCAACGCGCGGGCGGCGGCGACGCTGAAGCTCGGCCATCTCGGGAACGAGGACAACACCTGGCACAAGGCGAGCCTGAGGTTCGCCGAGGAGGTCGCCCGCCGCACGGGCGGCGCGCTGGAGGTGCGCGTCTTCCCGAACGAGCAGCTCGGCAAGGAGACGGACCTCATCAAGGGCATCCAGCTCGGCACGGTGGACTTCACCATCACGGGGGAGTCGCTGCAGAACTGGGCGCCGGCCGCGGCGCTGCTGGCCGTGCCCTACGCCGTGCGCGACCTCGCCCACATGGACCGGGTGGTGGAGGGGCCGATCGGGCAGCGGATCGCCGAGGACATCTCCGGCAGGACGCAGCTCCGGCCGCTCTGCTACTTCGCGCGCGGGCCGCGCTACCTGACGGCCAACCGCGCCTGCCCGACGCCGGCGGAGCTGAGCGGGCTCAAGGTCCGAGTGCCCAACGTGCCGCTCTTCGTGCGCTTCTGGGAGGCGCTGGGCGCCAAGGCCACGCCGATGGCCTTCTCGGAGGTCTTCACCTCGCTCCAGAACCACACCATCGACGCGCAGGAGAACCCGCTGGCGCTCATCAAGTCCGCGAGCTTCAGCGAGGTCCAGTCGACCATCAACCGCACGGAGCACGTGCTGAGCTGGATCTACCTCGTCGGCGGCACGCGGAAGCTCGGGCGGCTGCCGGCCGACCAGCAGGCGGCGGTGATGGCGGCGGCGAAGGCGGCGCAGGAGTATGAGCGCGGGCTGTTCCTGGAGGACGAGCGGAACCTTGCAAGCGAGCTGACGGCAAAGGGCATGACCTTCGCCGAGGTGGACAAGGCCGCTTACGCCGCCAAGGCCCGGGACGCGGTCATCGCCGCGCTCAACGCCGACATCCGCCCGGTCTACGAGCAGATCATCGCGGCCTGACCCCGCCGCCCGCCGCGCCCGAGCGGCGGGCGGCGGCCTTCAACAAGGACACCCCATGCGCCTGGCCCTCGCCGCCATCCTGGCCGCCGT
The DNA here is from genome assembly GCF_006438825.1 of Muricoccus nepalensis. Lineage (GTDB taxonomy): Bacteria > Pseudomonadota > Alphaproteobacteria > Acetobacterales > Acetobacteraceae > Roseomonas > Roseomonas nepalensis. Next base: position 269,019 of record NZ_RCZP01000003.1, on the reverse strand, counting down.
CCGCGCGGTCTGCCGGGCGGGAACGCTCGCGGCCTTCGCCGTGCTGATCGGTGTGGTCACCGTGCAGGTCCTCGGCCGCATCCCCGGCTTCCCCGCCCCCTCCTGGACCGAGGAGATCGCGCGCTTCGCCCTCGTCTACCTCGTCGGCTTCTCCTGCGGGCTGGCGCTGCTCCGGGGCGAGATGGTGAACGTGGACCTCTTCGTCGCACCCCTGCCGGCCTCCGCCCGGCGCGTCATCGAGCGCGTGGTGGACGTCATCGTCCTCGGCTTCAGCCTCGTCATCATCCCCGGCGCCTACGACTACGTCGCCTTCAGCCTCGGCGAGCGGGCGCGCTCGGTCGACCTGCCGATGATCACGGTCTACGCGGTCATGCTGCTGATCCCCGCCGCGCTCGCCTTCTTCTCGCTCTTCCGCCTCCTGGGCTTCGCCGAGACGCCGCCCGCCTCGCACGGGGAGCTCACCTGATGCTTGTGTCGCTGCTTTTCGCGACCTTCGCGCTCTGCCTCGTGCTCGGGGTGCCCGTCGGCATCGCGCTCGGCCTGGCCAGCGCCGTCTACCTTATCGGCGCCGACATCGACCTCTCGGTCGTCGCGCAATACGCCTACGCGGGCATGGACAGCTTCGTGCTCCTCTGCATCCCCGGCTTCGTGCTGGCGGGCAACCTGATGAACGGCGGCGGGATCACCGACCAGATCGTGCGCTTCGGCAACTCCCTCGTCGGGCACATCCGGGGCGGGCTGGGGCTGGCCAACGTCACGGGGTCGATGATCTTCGCGGGGATCTCCGGCACGGCCGTCGCCGAGACCGCCTCCATCGGCGCCGTCATGATCCCGGCGATGCGCAAGGCCGGCTACGACGCGCCCTTCGCCGCCGCGGTCACCGCCGCCGCCTCCACGGTCGGGCCGATCATCCCGCCGAGCGTGCCGATGATCATCGTGGGTACGCTGTCCGGGCTCTCGGTGGGCAAGATGTTCCTCGCCGGCGCCATCCCGGGGCTGCTGCTGGGCATCGCGATGATGGTCACGGTCTACATCGTCTCCGTCCGCCGCGAATACCCGCGGGGCGAGTGGGCGGGGTTCCGCGAGATCCTCCGCTCCTCGCGCGGGGCCTTTTGGGCGCTGCTGATGACGGCGGTCATCCTCTACGGCATCGTCGGCGGGCTGTTCACGCCGACGGAGGCCTCGGTGGTCGCCGCCCTCTACGCGCTGGTCGTCGGGCTCTTCGTCTACAAGGGGTTCCGCCTCCGGCAGATCCCGGCCATCCTGCTCGAGAGCGCCATCGGCTCCGGGGCGCTGATCCTGCTGGTGGGCTTCGCCAACGTCTTCGGCTGGATCCTGACGAGCGAGCAGATCCCTCAGGCCATCGCCGCGGCCATGCTGTCGCTGACGACGAACAAGTACCTGATCCTTCTCCTGATCAACATCCTGCTGCTGATCGTCGGCACCTTCATGGAGACGATCGCGGCCCTGATCATCCTCTTCCCGCCGCTGCTCGCGGTGGCGGTGGCGGTCGGGGTCGATCCGATCCACTTCGCGATCATCGCGGTGCTGAACCTCATGATCGGGCTGACGACGCCGCCGGTCGGCGTCTGTCTCTTCGTGGCGGCGAACATCGCGAAGGTCTCGCTCGGCTCCATCAGCAAGGCGATCGTGCCCTTCCTGATCTGCAACATCATCGTGCTCTTCGTCGTCAGCTACGTGCCCTGGCTCGCCCTCTGGCTGCCGGGCCTCTACTTCAAGTGAACGCCGCCCCCGAGGACACGGCCGCGATGCCCGATCCCATGCCCCGCCTCTCGCCCGATGCCCTGGCCGCGCACCCGCCGCCCGCGGGGGTGGCCCTGCCGCGCTACGACCGCGCGCGGCTGAGCCCCGCGATCGTGCATCTCGGGCTCGGCGCCTTCTTCCGGGCGCACGGCGCGCTCCTCACGGAGGACGTGCTGAACGCGCGGGGCGGGGACTGGGGAATCGTCGGCGTCTCTCTCCAGCGGCCGGACCAGCGCGACCGGCTAGGGCCGCAGGGCGGGCTCTACACGGCGCTGGAGCGGGGGCCGGGCGGGGCGCGCGCGCGGGTCGTCGGCAACCTGCTGGGGGTGCACGTCGCGCCCGAGGACCCGGCCGGGGTCGTCGCCCTGCTCGCCGCGCCGGAGACGCGGATCGTCAGCCTGACCGTGACGGAGAAGGGCTACTGCCACGACCCGGCGACGGGGCGGCTGCGCGAGGACCACCCGGACATCCGGCACGACCTTGCCTCGCCCGACGCGCCGCGCACGGCCGTCGGCTTCCTGGCCGCGGCGCTCCGCCGCCGGCGCGACGCGGGGCTGCGGCCCTTCACGGTGCTCTGCTGCGACAACCTGCCGGACAACGGCGCGCTGCTCGCGGGCCTCGTCCGCGCCTTCGCCGCTCGCGTCGACCCGGGGCTGGCGGACTGGGTGGCGGAGGCGGTGCCGTTTCCCTCCACGATGGTCGACCGCATCGTGCCGGCGACGGTGGAGGACGACCGGGCGGAGGTGCAGGCCGCGACGGGCTTACGGGACGAGGCGCCGGTCGTGCACGAGCCCTTCCGGCAATGGGTGATCGAGGACCGCTTCGAAGGCGGCGACCGCCCCGCCTGGGAGCTGGCGGGCGCCCAGCTCACGGCGGACGTGCGGCCCTTCGAGCACATGAAGCTGCGGCTGCTGAACGGCGCGCACTCCGCGCTCGCCTATCTCGGCACCCTCGCCGGGCACCGCACGATCGTGGAGGCGGTCGGCGACCCCGCCCTCGCGGCCTATCTCGCGCGGCTCTGGGCGGAGGTGCGGCCGATGGTGCCGCCCCCCCCCGGGCAGGGGCTGGAGGCCTACACCGACGAGCTGCTCGCGCGCTTCGGCAATCCCGCAATACGGCACCTGACGGCGCAGATCGCCATGGACGGGTCGCAGAAGCTGCCGCAGCGCCTTCTCTCGACGGTGCGCGAGCGGCTCGCGGCCGGGCTGCCCATCCCCGCGCTCGCCCTCGCCGTCGCGGCCTGGGCGCGCCACGCCGAGGGCCTGGACGAGACGGGCGCGCCGATCGAGCTGCGCGACCCACTGGCGCCAGCGATCCGCGCCGCCCTGGCCTCGGGCGGGGATGCGAAGGCGCGCCTCGGCGCCCTGCTCGGCCTCGAGGCGATCTTCGGGACCGACCTGCCGGCCCATGCCGGCTTCCGCGCCGCCGTGGCCGGCGCCTATGAACGCCTGCTGGCGAGCGGCGCCCGCGCCGCCGCGGCGGGCTGACACCCCTTCCGCAAGGACCGCGAGCGATGGAAGAAACCTGGCGCTGGTTCGGCCCCGACGACGCCGTCCGGCTGGACCACATCCGGCAGGCGGGCCCGCGCGGCATCGTCACCGCGCTGCACCACGTTCCCTACGGGGAGGTGTGGACGGTGGAGGAGATCGAGCGGCGCCAGGCGGTGCTGGCGGCGGACCCCTCCCTCGGGCTGCACTGGCGCGTGGTCGAGAGCCTGCCGGTGCACGAGAAGATCCGGCGCGGCGACGCGGATTGCGGGGCGCTGTTCGAGAACTATCGCCGGTCGATGCGCCACCTCGCGGCCTGCGGGGTGACGACCATCTGCTACAACTTCATGCCCGTGCTCGACTGGACCCGCACGGAGCTGCGGCACACGCTGCCGGGCGGCGGGCGGGCGCTGCGCTTCAACGCCCACGAGTATGTCGGCTTCGACGTCTTCATCCTCGGGCGGGCCGGGGCGGAGGAGGGGGTGGCGCCCGATCTCCTCGCCCGCGCCAGGGCTTGGGTGGAGGCGGCGAGCGACGAGGACAAGGCGGTGCTGCTGGCCTCCATCATGGCGGGGCTGCCCGGCGCCTACGACCGCTACGACGTCGCGGGGCTGCGGCGCATCCTCGCGGCCTATGGCGGGATGACGGCGGCGGACCTGAAGGCGAATCTCCGGCGCTTCCTGGAGGAGGTCGTCCCGACCGCCGAGGAGCTGGGCATGCGCCTGGCCATGCACCCCGACGACCCGCCGCGCCCGCTCTTCGGCCTGCCGCGCGTCGTCTCGACGGAGGAGGACATCGCCGACCTCCTGGCCATGGCGGACAGCCCGGCCAACGGGCTGACGCTCTGCACGGGGTCGCTCGGCGCGCACCCGGCGAACGACCCCGCCCGCATCGCCGCGCGCTTCGCGGACCGCATCCACTTCGCCCACCTGCGCAACGTGGCGAAGGAGCCGGACGGGTCCTTCATGGAGGCCGACCACCTCGGCGGCGACACCGACATGGTGGCGGTGGTGGAGGCGCTTCTCGCGGAGGAGGGGCGGCGCCGGGACGCCGGGCGCGCGGACTGGCGCATCCCCTTCCGGCCCGACCACGGCCACGAGCTGGCCGACGACATCGGCAAGCCGACCTTCCCGGGCTACCCGCTGATCGGGCGGCTACGGGGCCTGGCGGAGCTGCGCGGGGTGATGGCGGCGGTGGCGCGGCTGAAGGGGCTGCCGCTCTAAGGAGCCTCCCGGCCCCCGCCGGTGGTCAGGGCGGCAGCGGCGAGACGCCGATGACCGGGCGGTGCAGGAGGAGCAGGAGGAGCCAGAGCAGGAGCCCGGCCGCGAGGCGGGTCGCGGAGGGCGGCGCCGAGGGGCGCCAGCGGCCGGCGAGCAGCGCCGCCCCGGGCCAGAGCGAGGTCCTCGCGGCCAGGGCCTCCCATTCCGGCGCGCCGAGCCGGCGGCGCTTGCGCCGGTCGATCGCCAGCATGCCGAGCAGCGCGAAGCCCGCGAAGCTGCCGAAGAGCACGGCGTGGGCGAGGTCGCCGTTCGGCACGGCGTGGGCAAGGGCCCAGAGCCCGATCGCGAGCAGCAGGGGGTGCCGCGCGAGGCCGGCGATGCCGGGATGCGCCGGGTCGAAGCCGGTGGCGGGGCCGCCGAAGGAGAGGGGGTTGGGCGCCCCGGCGGCGAAGGCCACGAGCAGGCAGGCCAGCGGCACCGCGAGGTTCGGCACCGCGAGGTGCCAGGGCTCGGCTGTCCAGAGCGGGACGTAGGGCGCGCGCCCGGTGGCGGCCACGAGCCAGGCGAGTACGGCCAGGGAGGCGAGGCTGTAGAGGGCGAGGTAGCCCCGCTCGCCGAGCCGCGCGGTCAGGCGGCGGCGCAGGAGGGGCCGGGCCGGCAGCGCGTGGGAGAGAAGGAAGGCCAGGAAGGCCGCGATGAACTCGCCCCAGCCGCGCATCCTTGCCTCGCGTCCCCCGCAGCCTGGCGCGCCGGCCGCGGCCGGCACCGTGGTTCCGCGGCGGGCCGCGGGATGGTCCGCCAGGGTATCACCGGCCGCCCCGGGGCGGGAGCCCCGTCACGCCGGGCGCCGGGGCCCCGGGCGCGGCCTGGCGGCCGCCGCGGGGGAGAGGCAGCGGCGGAGCAGGGCGACGAGGGCCGTGGCCACCGGCGGGAGCGGCCGCTCGGCGCGGGTGATGATGCCGATCTCGCGGTGCAGCCCCGGCCCGCCGAGCGGGAGCGCCGACAGCCCCTCCTCCAGCGGGTCGGGGACGGCGATGCCGGGCACGATCCCGACGCCCAGCCCGTCCCGTACGAGGCCGAGCACGGTCAGGATCTGCTGCGCCTCGTGGCGGACGGGCAAGGCGAGGCCGGAGCGCCGCGCCGCCTCCTCCATCATCGGGCGCAGGCCGCCCATCAGCACGATCGGCTGGTCCGCGACGGCGGCGAGGCGGACGCTGCGCTGACCGCGGAGCAGGCCGGTCCGGAACAGGACGCAGACCGGGTCGGTGAGGAGCGGCTGGAAGAGGAGGCCGGCGGGCGAGAGCGGGGGCGGGCCGACGCCGAAGTCGGATTCCTGCCGCCGCACGCTCTCGGTGATGCCGGCCAGCGGCAGCTCGCGGAGCCGCAGGCTGACGGCCGGGTGGGCCTTCTGGAAGGCCGCGATCACGCCCGGCAGGCGCGAGCCCGCCAGGCTGGGGGCGCAAGCGACGGAGACGCGGCCGCGATGCGAGGCGACGAGGCCGCTCGCCTGCCGCAGCCCGTCCGAGAGATCCTCCAGCGCGGCGCGGACCTTGCCGAGGAGCTGCTCGCCCTCCGGCGTCAGGGCGACGCGGCGGGTGGTGCGGCTGAAGAGGCGCCGGCCGAGCTGCGCCTCGAGCTGCTGGATCTGCATGCTGACGGCCGACTGCGTGCGCCCGATCGTCTCGGCGGCGAGGCGGAAGCTGCCCCCTTCCGCCACGGCGACGAAGGTCGGGAGGAGGTTCAGGTTGACGTTCATCCAGCGGACTCCGCCCGGCGGCATTGATCAGCGGCGCTGATCAATATGTCAGGCCTTTGCGTTGGACGTCGAGGGCCGTCCCTGGCTCCATCCCGCCACGACGCCGGCGTAGACCGGGCGGGGAGGGGCATCCATTGAGCAGCAGAGCCGCGCCGGCCTTCGTGACCCGCCCGGGACGGCCCGGCGCCCCCGGGCGCGGGGGGCGGCATGGCTGAGCGCCCGGCGAGGCTGCACCGCTCGGAGCTCGCGGTGCCCGGCATCCAACCGCGCTTCTTCGGCAAGGCGGCGCAGGGACCGGCCGACATCGTCTTCCTCGACCTCGAGGACGCCGTCGCGCCCGCCGCCAAGGAGGTGGCGCGCGAGCGGGTGATCGAGGCGCTGCAGGGCATCGACTGGGGCCGGCGCGCCATGGCGGTGCGCGTGAACGCGCTCGGCACGCCCTGGGTGCTGCGGGACATCGTGGACGTGGCGCGCGCCTGCCCGCGGCTCGACCTCATCCTGCTGCCCAAGGCCGAGAGCGCCTTCGACGTGCGCTTCGTGGCGGAGCTGCTGGCGAGCGTGGAGCGCGAGCGCCCGCGCGACCGGCCGGTCGGGATCGAGGTGCTGCTGGAGACGGCGCGCGGCATCGTCCATGCCGACGAGATCGCCGCCGCCTCGCCGCGGCTGGAGGCGATGGTCTTCGGCGTGGGCGACTACAGCGCGGACCTGCGCACGCCCGACACGGTCTTCGGCCGGCCGAGCCCAGACTACGCGGTGTTGACCGACCCCGGCGCGGAGGGCGCGCGGGCGCTGCACTGGAACGACCAGTGGCACTACGCGCTGGCGCGGGTGGTGAACGCCTGCCGCGCCAACGGGCTGCGGCCGATCGACGGACCCTACACCGACTACCGCGATCCCGAGGGCTTCGCGGCCAGCGCGGCGCGGGCGCGTGCCCTCGGCTTCGAGGGAAAATGGGCGATCCACCCGACGCAGGTGGAGGCCGCCAACCGCGCCTTCTCCCCCGCGCCGGAGCAGCTCGAATGGGCAAGGGCCGTGACGGCGGCGCTGGACGGGGCGGCGGCGGAGGGCGGCGGCGCGGTGGGGATGGACGGCGTGCTCGTGGACCTCGTCCACGCGCGGCGGGCGCGGGCGATCATGGAGCGGGCCGCGCTGATCGCGCGCCGCGAGGGAGGAGAGGACGGATGACCGACGCGATCCCGGCGGCCGGCGTGGGCACGGCGACGCAGCCGCTGACCGGCGTGCGCGTGCTCGACATCGCGACCTTCCTGGCGGGTCCCTTCTGCGGCACGATCATGGGCGACTTCGGCGCCGACGTGATCAAGGTCGAGCAGCCCGGCAGCGGCGACCCGCTGCGCGGCTTCGGCACGCCGACGGAGTGCGGCGACACCTTCGCCTGGCTGAGCGAGGCGCGGAACAAGCGCTGCATGACGCTCGACCTGCGCAGCCCCGAGGGCGCCGCGGTGTTCCGCCGGCTGGTGGCCGAGGCCGACGTGCTGATCGAGAACTTTCGCCCGGGCACGATGGAGAAATGGGGCTTCGGCTGGGAGGCGCTGAGCGCGATCAACCCGAAGCTGGTGATGCTGCGGATCAGCGCCTACGGCCAGACCGGGCCGATGCGCGAGAAGCCGGGCTTCGCGCGGATCGCCCACGGCTTCGCGGGTCTCTCCTATCTCGCGGGGGAGCCGGGGCGGCCGCCGGTGGTGCCGGGGAGCACGTCGCTCGCCGACTACATGTCGGGGGTCTGGGGCTGCGTCGGCGTGATGATGGCGCTGCGGCAGGCCGAGAGCACCGGGCGCGGGCAGGTCGTGGACATCGGCCTCTACGAGAGCATCTTCCGGATGCTCGACGAGATCGCGCCGGTCTACGCCGCGCACGGCACCGTCAGGGAGCGCATGGGCGCGGACGTGCCGGCGGTGGTGCCCCACGGGCACTGGTGCACGCGGGACGGCCGCTGGATCGCGCTCGCCTGCAGCAGCGACAAGATGTTCGAGCGGCTGGCCGTGGCCATGGGGCGGCCGGAGCTGGCGGGGGCCGGGCCCTTCGGCCGCACGGCCCAGCGCGTGGCGGGGCGGGAGGCGGTGAACGCCCTCGTCGCGGAATGGGTGGGCGCGCAGGACTACGAGGGGCTGATCGCGGCCTGCGACCGGCACGGCGTGCCCTGCGGCCCCATCAACAGCATCGCCGACATCTTCGAGGACCCGCAGTTCCGCGCGCGCGGCAACATGCTCGACGTGGAGGACCCGCGCATCGGCCGCGTGGTGCTGCCGGCGGGCGTGCCCGCGCTGTCCGAGACGCCGCCCGCGCTGCGCCACACCGGGCGCGCGCTGGGCGCCGACACCGACGCCATCCTCCGCGACCTGCTGCGCCTGGAGGAGGCGGAGATCGCCGCCCTGCGCGCCGCCGGTGCCGTCTGAAGACCGATCCGCCAGGAGTGCCCCCGCGATGACCGCGCCCCGCCAGATGAACCTCGTGGCCTTCCTCCAGGCCCAGAACTGCTCCAACTACCCGGCCTCGTGGCGGCACGAGGGGAGCATGAGCGACTTCCTGAGGCCCGAGTACTACCAGCGCATCGCCCGCGTGCTGGAGGCCGGCAAGTTCCAGATGGCCTTCTTCGACGACCGGCTGGCGATTCCCGACATCTACGGCAACGACCACGCCTCCACCGTCGAGAACGGGGTGCGCGCGGTGAAGATGGACCTCATGCCGATCGTGACGGCGATGGGGCTCGCGACCTCGCGGCTCGGGCTCGGCGCGACCTACTCCACCACCTACTACGAGCCTTTCCACGTGGCGCGCCTCTTCGCGACGCTCGACCTGATGATCGGCGGGCGGGCCGCCTGGAACATCGTGACGTCGCTGAACGATTCGGAGGCGGCGAATTTCGGCCGGTCCGAGCACCTCGAGCACGACGCGCGCTACGACCGCGCGGACGAGTTCCTGGAGGTGGTGACGGGCCACTGGAACAGCTGGGACGACGACGCGCTGATCCTCGACAAGGAGAGCGGGCGCTTCGCCGACGCGGCGAAGGTGCGGCGCCTGGACTACGAGGGGAAGTACTTCCGCTCCCGCGGGCCCTTCCCCGTGCCGCGCTCCCCGCAGGGGCAGCCCGTGCTGATCCAGGCCGGGCAGAGCGGGCGCGGGCGGGCCTTCGCCTCGCGCTGGGCGGAGATGATCTTCGCGGTCTTCCCCAACCTGGCCGCGGGCCGCAAGGGCTACGCCGAGATGAAGGCGGCGCTGGCCGCGGCCGGGCGCGATCCCGCCAGCGTCAGCATCGCCCCCGCGGTCTACGCGATCGTCGGCGAGACGCAGTCGATGGCCGAGGACAAGAAGGCCTATATCGACGGGCTGGCGAAGCCGGTGGACGGGCTGAACCTTCTCTGCGAGGTGCTGAACGTCGACTTCAGCAAGAAGCCGATGGACGAGCCCTTCAGCGACGAGGAGCTGGCCGGCCTCTCCTGGCACGGCTTCCGCGACCGCGTGGTCTCCCTCAGCGGCAAGGCGAACCCGACAGTGCGCGACTTCGTGCACTTCTCCGGGCGCGGCACGATCCGCGAGTTCCCCTGCTTCGTGGGCACGGCCAAGCAGGTCGCGGACGGGATGGAGGAGTGGTTCGGCAGCGCCTGCGACGGCTTCGTCCTCGCGGCCACGCACATGCCGGGGTCCTACGAGGACTTCGTGCGCCACGTCGTGCCGGAGCTGCAGCGGCGCGGGCTGTTCCAGAAGGAATACCAGGGCGCGACGCTGCGCGAGAACCTGCGCCTGCCGATGCACCCGGCGGGCGGCCTGCGGCGGTCGGCGGCGTGACGGGGCGGGTGGTGGCGCGCGCCGGGCGCGGCACCGGGGTCGAGAGGGAGAGAGACATGACGATCACGCGGCGCGGGATCCTCGGGGCCGCCACGGTCCCCGCCCTGCTGGCGCTCCCGCGCGCGGCGCGGGCGCAGGCCTGGCCCGACCGGCCCGTCCGCGTCATCGTGCCCTACGCGCCGGGCGGCGGGACGGACGTGACCACGCGCGCGATCGGGGAGCTGCTGTCGCACACCCTCGGGCAGAACTTCGTCGTCGAGAACCGGGCCGGCGCCAACGGCGTGGTCGGGACCGAGGCCGTGGCCCGGGCGGCGCCGGACGGCTACACCTTCGTCGCGGCGACGAGCACGCACATCATGAACCGGCAGATCGTGCCGCGGCTGGCCTACCACCCCGTGAACGACTTCACGCCGGTCGCACTCCTCGCACGCTACCCGCTCGTGCTCGTCACCGGGCCGGGGAGCGAGTTCGCGAGCGTCGCCGACCTCATCCGCGCGGCGAAGGCGCGGCCGGGGACGATCGCCCAGGCGACGGCGGACGCGCAGACCTCCTTCACCGCCAACAACCTCGCCAAGCGCGCGGGCGTGGAGATGGTGGAGGTGCCCTATCGCGGCAGCGGCGCCTACCTGGCCGACCTCACCGGCGGCCACATCCCCGTGGCCTGGGCGAGCACGGCGACCGTCATGCCGCTGCGCGCGGCCGGCACGGTGAAGGTGCTCGCGATCAGCGCCCCGCAACGGTCGCGCTTCCTGCCGGACGTCCCGACGCTGCGGGAGAGCGGCGTGGAGGGCGCGGACTTCATCGGCTGGTTCGGCCTCTTCGGCCCGGCGCGCCTGCCGCCGGCGGTGGCGTCGCGGCTCAACGACGCGATCAACGCGGCCTTCGGCGAGGCCGTGATGAAGCAGCGCCTGGACAGCCTGGCCGTCGACGCCGCGCCCATGGGCCTCGACGCGCTCGCCGAGCTGATGCGGCAGGAGGACGCGCGCTGGGAGCTCGCCGCGCGCGAGAACCTGCTTCCACGGGGGTGAGGGAACGGCGTGCCGTCAGGGGATGACGCGCGCCTCCCGCAGGGTGGCGAAGAGGTCGAGGAAGGCGTCGTCCGTTGCCTGGTAGTCCAGGAAGCCGAGGCGGCGGCTCTTGCTCATATCGGTGACGACCTCGATGGGACGGCCGAGGTCGGCGTCCGTGTGCCAGGCGGAGGCGAGGCGGCCGAGGTCGGGCTCCACGAGGCCGTGCCGCGCCGCGATCTCCCGCCAGAGGGGCGCGGCGTCGGCGAGCTGCGCCTCGAGCGGCGTGCCCTGGCCGGGGAAGGGGGCGGGCTCGAGGCCGAACCAGGCCGCGAGGCGGCCCCACATCCAGCTCCAGCGGAAGACGTCGCCGTCGACGACGTTGAAGGCCTGGTCGCGCGCGGCCGGGGTGGTCGCGGCCCATTCGAGATGGCGCGCGAGGAGGCGGGCGTCGGTCATGTCGGTGAGGCCGTTCCACTGCGCGGCGGAGCCCGGGAAGAGGAAGGGGCGGCCGGTCTCGCGGCAGAGCGTGGCGTAGGCGGCCAGCGTCACGCCCATGTTCATCGCGTTGCCGACGGCGTAGCCGATGATGGTGTGCGGGCGGTGCACGCTCCAGCCGAAGCCGTCGCGCGCGCTGGCGGCGAAGACCTCGTCCTCCTGCGCGTAGTAGAAGTTCTCGACGTCGAGGCGCGGCTGCTCCTCGCGGAAGGGCGTGGCGGGCAGGCTTCCCTTGCCGTAGTTCTCGAAGGGCCCAAGGTAATGCTTCAGCCCGGTCACCAGCGCGACGTGCCGCAGCCCGCCGCCCGGGCGGAGCGCGTCCAGCAGGTTGCGCACCATGGCGGCGTTGACGCGGATGTTCTCCGCCTCCGTCGGCTGCCGCAGCCAGGTGGTGATGAAGACGTGGCTCGGGCGCTCCTCCGCGAGCGCGGCCCGGAGCGCGGCGGGGTCGAGGAGGTCGGCGGCGACGGGCCGCAACCCCTCGATCCCCGCCGGCGGGCGACGGGCGAGGCCACTGACCTGCCAGCCGTTCCGCAGCAGGTGCCGGGCCAGGTTGTTGCCCACGATGCCGCTCACGCCCGCGATCAGTGCCGTACCCGCCATATTCCGAGACCTCGTCCGCTCTTGCTGGCCAGCGCAAGTGGGCGGTCGGGCCGGGCACGGCTAGGCGCGCGGGCGCGGCGGGTGGTCACCTTAAGTTGCGATGAGGGCCCGCTCTGATCGGAGGCGCCGGGTTGTTCCCGGCTGGTCAGCGGCCGGGGATGGTCGCGGTGACCTCGATCGCCGCGTACCAGGCGGCGAGGTCGGCGATCTGCTGGTCGGTCAGCTCCTGCGCCACGATGGTCATCTGCTCGTTCTGCCGCGTCTTGTCCCGGTAGGCGCGGAGCTGGGCCACGACATAGGCCGGGTTCTGCCCGGCCAGGTTCGGCGCCTCGGGCAGGGTGGCAATGCCGTCCCGCCCGTGGCAGCTCGAGCAGATGCCGGCGGCGAGCCGCCGGCCGGACCGCGCGTCGCCGTCCTGCGCCCGCGCGGGGGCGGTGGCCGCCCCCGCCAGGAGCAGCACCGCCAGGGCCGCTGCCCGCCGCATCAGCGACGGCTGCGGTTGTAGGAGATGCGGTAGACGGCGCCGGCCATGTCGTCGGAGACGAGCAGCGAGCCGTCGCGCAGCACGGCCACGTCGGCGGGACGGCCGAGATACTCGTTCGTCTCGTCGTCCAGCCAGCCCTCGGCAAAGGGCTTGCTCTCCTTCACCGACCCGTCGGGGTTGAGGAAGGTCACCATCACCCGCGCGCCCACGGGCTCCGTGCGGTTCCAGGAGCCGTGCTGGGCGTTGAAGATGGCGCCGCGGTACTCCTCGGGGAACATCCGGCCGTCGTAGAAGGTCATGCCGAGGTCGGCGGCGTGGTTCTGCGTCTCGACCACCGGGAAGACGACGTTGGCCGGGGGCTGGCTGTCGGCGTACTCGCGGGTGCGGACGTTGCCGCCGCCGTACCAGGGGAAGCCGAAGTGCTGGCCGGCCGCGGTGCTGCGGTTGATCTCGCCGGGCGGGGTGTTGTCACCCATGCCGTCCACCTGGTTGTCGGTGAACCACAGCTCGCTCGAGTTCGGCCGGAAGGCGATGCCGACGGAGTTGCGCACGCCGCGCGCGTAGACCTCGCGGTTCTGGCCGTTGCGGTCCATGCGGATGATGCCGGACATGCCGACCTGCCCGTAGAGGTCGAGCTTCGCCGGCGGCGGCACGTTGAAGGGCTGGCCGAGCGAGATGTAGAGCTTGTTGTCCGGACCGATGCGGCAGACCCGCGCGCCGTGGTTGAAGCTCTCCTCCGACGCGGGGACGAGCTGGCCCTGCGGCACCACGACCTCGGCCGCGACGTCCGGGCTCTCGTAGAAGAACTCCGCGGCCGGGAAGGCGACGACCCGGTTGTGCTCGATGACGTAGAGGATGCCGTCCGGCGAGAAGCAGAGCCCGTTCGGGACGGAGAAGCCGATGGAGGGGGCGAAGACCTTCACCTCGTCGGCGACCCGGTCGCGGTCGCGGTCGGTCAGCGCCCAGACGCGCGTCTTGCGCGTGCCGACGAAGACGACGCCGCCGGCGCCCACCGCCATGTGCCGCGCGTCCGGCACGACGGCGTAGAGGTCGATCCGGAAGCCCTCCGGCAGGCGGATGCGCTCGAGGTTGCGGCGCAGCGCGTCGGCGCGGCGCCCCTCCTGGGGAACGGTCTCGATCTGCAGGGAGGCGCCGGTGGTGCGGAACTGCTGCAGCCGCTCGAGGTTGTCGGCCTGTCCCTGCACGGGCCCGCCCGGCGGCGGGCGCACGTTGGTCGGCGTCTCGCCGGGCGTGGAGCCGGCGGTGTTCGAGGGAACGCCGCGGCCCGGTTGAGGCTGTTGCTGCTGCGCCAGCGCCATCGACGCCACCGAGGCCAGCAGCAGGCCGGCGCCAACCAGGAATGCCTTACCTTCCACGAGCGTACCTCCACAATTTTTTTGCTGTTTGCCGCGACCGGCGAGCGGAGGATGCTGAGACCGCGGCGCCGATGGCAATGACATCGCCGTGAGGAGAGCCCTCGGCGGCAACTTTCCGGCGAATTGCATTCCGCGTGGCCGCCCGGTACCGCGATAGTGGGCGAGGGATGCACCCCGCGGTGGTTCTGCAGCGCGCGCGAGGCCTGGCCATTCACCGATCGACGCGGTGATCGGTGGTGTCGGCGAGGAGGCCGCCCGTTGCCACCGCTTCCCGGCTTCGCCAGAGTTGAGCGGGGATGGCGAGGGGGCGACATGGCGCTGTGGGTCCGGTTCCAGCACGCGGGCGGCGAGGGCTTCGGCACGCTGGAGGGCGACAGCATTCAGCCCCATAGCGGCGACCTCTTCGCGGCCCCCACGCCCAGTGGCGAGACGATCCCGGCGGCGGGCCTGCGATTCCTCGCCCCGGTGCGTCCGGGCGCCTTCATCGGGCTCTGGAACAACCTCCACGAGGCCGCGGCCAAGGCGGGCTGGGCGCTGCCGGAGACGCCGCTCTACTTCCTCAAGTCATCGCGGAGCGTCGTGGGGCCGGAGGAGGCGATCCGGCCGCCGGCCGGCTACGCCGGGCGCGTGATCTACGAGGGGGAGCTCGGCCTCGTCATCGGGCGGCGCTGCAAGGACGCGACGGAGGAGGAGGCGGCCTCCGCCATCTTCGGGCTGACCTGCGTGAACGACGTGACGGCGCTCGACCTGCTGAACGCCGATCCTTCCTTCCCGCAATGGGCGCGCGCGAAGGGCTGCGACAGCTTCGGCCCGATCGGCCCCGCCATCGCGACGGGGCTCGACGCCTCCGCGCTGCGCGTGCGCGTGGCGCTCAACGGGCGGGTGCGGCAGGACTACCCGGTCAGCGACATGATCCTGCCGCCCGCGCGGATCGTCTCCCTGCTCTCGCGCGAGATGACGCTCGAGCCCGGCGACGTCATCGCCTGCGGCACCTCGGTCGGCGCGCTGCCGATGCGGCCGGGCATGGTGGTGGAGGTCACCATCGATGGCATCGGGACGCTGCGGAACGTCTTCGCCCCCGCGGAGGGGGCGCCGGCTCAGCCTTCGTAGCAGCCGGCGGCGCGTCCGCGGCCGCGCAGCAGCGCGAGGACGGTGCGGCAGGTGGGAACGGGCACCTCCACGCGCTCGGCGAGCTCCACCACGGCGCCGAGCAGGGCGTCGATCTCCATCGGGCGGCCGCGCTCCAGGTCCTGCAGCATGGAGGTCTTGTGGGCGCCGACCTCGGCCGCGCCCGCGATGCGCTTGTCGACGTCGATGGCGAAGCGCGTGCCGAGCCGCTCCGCGACCGCCTGCGCCTCCACCATCATCGCGCGCGCGACGCCGCGCTGGCCGGGATCGGCGGTGATGACGTCGAGCGTCGCGCCCGTGAGCGCGCTGATGGGGTTGAAGGCAAGGTTGCCCCAGAGCTTCACCCAGATCTCGTCGCGAATGCGCGGCCGGATCGGCGCCTTGAAGCCGGCGCCGATCAGGGCCTCCGAGAGGGCCGCGATGCGGGGGGTGCGGGCGCCGTCGGGCTCGCCGAGGGTGAAGCGGTCGCCGTAGGTGTGCTCGATCACCCCGGGCTCGGCGACCTCGGCGGCGGGGTAGATGATGCAGCCGATGACGCGGGACGGGTGCAGGCGTTCCCAGACCTGCCCGTCCGGGTCGACGCTCCGCACGCGCGTCTCCTCGAAGGGGCCGGGCAGCTTGTGGAAGTACCACCAGGGCACGCCGTTGACGGCGGAGACGATCGCCGTGTCGGGGCCGAGAAGGGGTTGCATGCCCGGCGCGGCCGAGGGAAGGGAGTGGGCCTTCAGCGTGACGACGACGTAGTCCTGCGGCCCCGCCTCCTCGGCGGTGCCGACGCAGCGCGGGCGCGCGCGGATCTCCTCGCCCTCGCTGCGGAGGAGGATGCCGTTCGCCTGCATGGCCGCGAGATGCGGCCCGCGCGCCACGACGGTGACCTCGGCGTCGCCCTTGGCCGCGAGGCGCGCGGCCATGAGGCCGCCGATCGCGCCGGCCCCGAAGATGCAGATCCTCATGCGAAGCTCCTCGCCTGGTCGATGCGCGTGGTCAGAGCGAGATGCCGAGCTTCTCGGCGAGGCCGATGCGCATGAGCTTGCCCGTCGCCCCCTTCGGGATCTCCGGGAGGAACACTACCTTCTTCGGCACCTTGAAGTCGGCGAGGCGCACGGCGGCGAAGTCGCGCAGCTCGCGCTCGGTCAACGCCTGGCCGTCGCGGAGCACGATGGCGGCCCCCACCTCCTCGCCGAGCTTCGCGTGGGGAATGGCGAAGGTGAGCGCCTGGGCCACTGCCGGGTGCTCGGAGAGGACGCCGTCCACCTCGAGCGGCGAGACCTTCTCGCCGCCGCGGTTGATGAGCTCCTTCAGCCGGCCGGTGAGCAGGAGGAAGCCGTCCTCGTCGAAGAGGCCCTGGTCGCCGGTGCGGAACCAGCCGTTGAGGAAGGCCTTCGCGTTCGCCTCCGGGTTCGCGTCGTAGCCGGCCATCACGTTCGGGCCGCGGATCACCACCTCGCCGATGGAGCCCTGGGGCAGGATCGTGCCGTCGTCGGCCATGACCGCGACCTCCGGCCCGGCGGGCAGCCCGACCTTGCCGGGCTTGCGCGGGCCGGCGAGCGGGTTCGAGCACATCTGGTGCGCGGCCTCGGTCATGCCGTAGCTCTCGACGAGCGGCGCGCCGAAGACCGCCTCGAGCTGCTGCATCACCGGGCCGGGCAAGGAGGCCGAGGAGGAGCGGAGGAGGCGCAGCGGGGCGCGCGCGATGATGTCGCGTTTGCGCTCCGCCCGCGCGAGGATCGTCTGGTGCATGGTCGGCACGGCCGTGTACCAGCTCGGCCGCTCCTCATCTATCCAGCGGAAGAAGCGCAGCGCGTCGAAGCCGGGCGTGCAGCACACCGCGCCGCCGGCGGCGAGCGAGGAGAGCACCGCCGCGATCAGGCCGTGGATGTGGAAGAGCGGCATGATGTTGAGGCAGGTGTCGGCGGGGGTCAGCGCGAGGGCAACGCCGATGTGGCGCGCGGAGGCCGTGACGTTCGCGTGGGTCAGCGGCACGATCTTCGGCCGCGCGGTGGTGCCGGAGGTGTGCAGGACGAGCGCGACGTCCTCCGCTTCCGCGGGGCCAGGCCTCGCGGCGCGGCCGGGCGCCCCGCCCTCCAGCGCGAAGGCGCCCGCACCGGACGCGAGGTCGGGCACGAGCTCGAGGATCGGCACGCCGAGCTTCATCCCGGCGGCCCGCGCGGGCGTCTCGTCGCCGCGGAGCACGACGAGCGCGCGGGCCTTGAGGTCGTCGAGGTAGAACTCGAACTCCTCCTGGCGGTAGGAGGGGTTCAGCGGGGCCGTCGTCGCGGCGGAGGCCACGGCGACGAAGGCGGCCGCCATCTCCGGGCCGTTAGGCAGCACGATGCCGACGCGGTCGCCGCGCCCGATGCCGGCCGCGTTCAGCGCGGCGACGGTGGTGCCGACGAGGTCCCGCAGCGCGCCGTAGGTCAGCGCGGGGCGGCCCTCCGTCGCGCGGATCGCGGGCGACGAGGCCGCTCCGTCCGCCAGCAGTCCCGCGATGGTTTGGTGTGCCACCATGCGCCTCCTCCTCGATGTTGGGCGGAGGCTACCATCATTTGGCGGTGGCGAAAGCCTCCGGGGCCGGCGCCGTAAAGGCTTTACAGGTTTACCGCCGGCGCGGTGCAAGGCTTTACAGCTTTCAATCTCGCCGCGCGCGGCGGCCGTTCCCGGCGCGGCCGGGGTGGCGTTACTGAGGATATCCCTCCTGGAGGATCCTCGATGACGCCACTTCCGCGCCGTGCCCTTCTTGGCAGCCTGCTCGCAGCTCCCCTCGCCGCGCCCGCGCTCGCCTCGAACTGGAGGCCCGACCGGCCGGTGGAACTCGTCGTCGGCTTTGCGCCGGGGGGCGGCACGGACGTCGTCGCCCGGCTCTTCGCCCGGCACCTCGAGACGCGCCTTGGCCAGCCGATCACGGTGACGAACCGGCCGGGGGCCTCGAGCGAGGTGGCGCTGTCCTACGTCGCGCGCTCGCGGCCGGACGGGCACGTGCTGGGGCTGACCAACATGCCCTCCTTCGTCACCGTGCCGGTGGAGCGGCGGGCGCAGTACAACCTCGACAGCTTCGCCTTCCTCGGCAACATCATGACCGACCCGACGGGGCTGATGGTGCGGGCGGACAGCCCCATCCAGGACGTGCCGGACCTCATCCGCCGCGCCCTCGCGGCGCCCGACGACATCACCGTCTCCACCTCGGGGATCGGGACCGACGACCACCTGATGATGGCGCTCATCTCGAGCCTGACGGGCGCGCGCTTCACCATCGTCCACTACAACGGCGCCCCGGTGCAGCGCACGGCGCTGCTGTCCAACCTCGTGCAGGTGAACTGCGTCTCCATCGGCGAGGCGATGCCCGACCCGCGCGGCACGCGCTTCATGGCGCATGGCGGGGCGGAGCGGAGCCGCTTCGCGCCGGAGACGCCGACCTTCAAGAGCCTGGGCCTCGATTTCGAGATGTACTCCGAGCGCGGCCTCGTCGTGCCCGCCGCGACCCCGTCGCGCATCACCGAGCGGCTGCGCGACGCGATGCAGGAGGCGGCGACCGACCCCGCGACGGCGCGCGCCTTCGAGGCGCAGTTCATCGAGCCGACGGTCGAGCCCGGGCCGGTCTGGGAGGCGCGGATGCGCGCCACCCAGAGCCGCTACACCGAGCTGTGGCGCCGCACGCCCTGGATCAACACCTGATCCCCGGCGGCGGGTCCTTGGGCGCAACGGGAAGGGCGGGGGCGCATGGCGCGGTGGGCTGACAAGCTGGGTGTCCTGACGGCGGTGATCCTCGCCGCCGCGGTCTTCGCGGCCCTGGACGGCTGGCTGGCGGCGTGGGAGCTGGAGGGCTACCGCGAGGCCGCCCGTTCCGCCGCCTGGCTGGTGGCGGTGGTCGGGGCGATCGCCCTCGGCGTCGCCTGGCCGAGGCTGAGGGCGCGCCGCCCCGCCTGAAGGGCGCGCGGCCCGGCCGCTAGCGTCCCGGCGCGAAGGCCGCCGGCGGGCCGCCCCGTCCGAGGATGGCCTCCGCGACCAGGCGCCCGACCAGCGGGCCCAGGGTCCAGCCGTTCGAGGTGATGGCGTGGAACAGGCCGGGGTTGCGGGCGCTCTCGCCCAGCAGCGGCCCGCGGTCGAGGTGGATGTTGGGCGAGGCCCAGGCGCGCAGCACCCGGAGGCCCGACAGCATCGGCAGGGCCTGCCCCGCGGTCCAGAGGTTGCCCTCGACCGCCTCCCGGATGAGCCGCGCCGCGCCGTCCTCGTCGAGGCGGCCGGGCCAGCCGCCGCCGATGAGAAGCTGCCCGGAGTCCGTCTGCTTCAGGGAAAGGTGCCGGCGCGCCCATTGCACGAGCGGCCGGAGCGAGGGCGGCCCCGGGCTGGTGGCGATCACCTGCTGCACCACGAGGCGCATCGGCAGGGCCTCCCCCAGCATTTGCGCCACCGCCATGGCGTGGGGCCCAGCGGCGTTGACGATCCGCCCCGCGCGGAAGGCGCCGCCGGGCACGCCGACGCGGTAGCCCGCGCCGTCCCGGGCGAGGGACAGGACCTCGAGCCCCGGCGCCACCCGTGCCCCCGCCGCCCGCGCGAGGCGGAGCAGGGCCGCGGTTCCCCGCAGCGGGTCCATCTGCCCCTCGGCCGGGCACCAGGAGGCGCCGGCGAGGCCGGGGCGCAGGGCGGGGGCGAGGTCGCGGAGCTCGGCGGGGCCGATCACCTCGGCCTCGATGCCGCGGGCGCGCTCGAAGGCGGTCTTGCGGCGCAGCCAGTCGAGGGCGTCGGGCGTGTCGGCGAGGATCAGCCCGCCCTCGGTGCGGATCGAGAGCGTCTCCCCGGCCGCGGCCGCGAGCTCGCGCCAGAGGGCGACGGCCGGCGGCGCGAGGGCGAGCGCCTCGGCCAGCGGCCCGGGGTCGCCGACGTCCCCGAAGGCGTAGGCCAGGAGCTGGACGTGCAGGCTGCCGGCGTTGGCGGTGGAGGCGCCCAGGCCGGGCTCGCCGCGCTCGGCCACCAGCACGTCGCGGCCCTCCCGCGCGAGGAACAGCGCGGTGGAGAGCCCGACGACGCCCCCGCCCACGACCAGCACGTCGCAGTCCGGCGGCACCGGGGCCGGGGAGGCGGTCGTCCAGCGGCGGGGGAGGGCGGGCGCGTCGTAGAGGCGCTCGCGCGCGGCCTCGGGGCGCGGGTGCCAGATCGCGGCGGCGGGGACCGGGCGGAGCGGCGCGCGGGGCGCGGCGAAGCCGGCCTCTCCGGGCGCCGGGCCGAGGATGTCGCGCAGGGTGGAGGCGCAGAAGCGGCCGCCGCAGGCGCCCATGCCCGCCCGCGTGGCGCGGCGCGCGGCGACGGCCGTTCCCCCGGCGGCGCGGACGGCGCCGGCCGTCACCTCCTCGCAGCGGCAGGCGATCACGTCGTCGGGCGGGGCGGCGGGCGGGGGCGCGCGGAAGAGCCGCCAGAGCGCGGCCTGGAAGGCCCGGGCGCGGTCCAGCGCGGCGCGGTCCGCGGCGCGGGCGGGGGCGTCGAGGCCGAGCGCCCGCGCCGCCGCCCGGCCGGCGATCCGCCCCATGGCGAGGGCGGCGCGCGCCCCGCCCGCCGCGGCGCCGTCGCCGATCGCGGCCACGCCCGGGACGTCGGTGCGGCCCTCCTCGTCGGTGACCGTCTCCAGCGCGCCCGACGGCCCCGCCCGGTGCGCGGCGCCGAGCGCGCGGGCGAGGCCCGTCTCCGGCACGAAGCCGTGGTGCAGGGCCAGGGCGCCCGCCTCGAGGACCCGCTCGCCGCCGGGCGCGGCGACGCGGACGCGCTCCAGCCGCCCCTCGCCCTCGCAGGCCGCGACCCGCGCGCCCCAGAGCACCGGCACCCCCGCGCGGCGGAGGCGGAGGAGGTAGCGGGTGCCGTCCCAGGCGAGGTCCGGCGCGGCGAGGCCCATCCGGAGCGCGTCGCGCCAGGCGCGGGGGCCGGGGCGGGGCGCGGCCTCGACCACGGCCGCCACGCGCGCGCCTCCCTCCACCAGCTCGCAGGCGAGCTGGAGGTTCAGCGGGCCGTTGCCGGCCACCACCACCACCGGGGCGGGGGAGACGCGGCCCGCGCGGGCGAGGGTCTGCAGGGCGCCCGTGGTCATCACGCCGGGCAGCGTCCAGCCGGGCAGCGCCACGGGCCGCTCGTGCGCGCCGGGGGCGAGGAGGAGCTGGTGGGGGCGGAAGAGGGCGGCCCGCCCCCGCAGCAGCGCCGCCACCTCGTCCCGCGCGAAGGCGCCCCAGACGAGGGCGCCGGTCTCCAGCCGCACGCCCGCCGCGCGGGCCTCGGCGCGCAGCGCGTCGCCGCGGCGGTGCTGGGCGTCGGGGCGGTCGGCCGCGTGGGCGGCCAGGGGCTTGAGGTACTGGCCCCCCGCCGCGTCGCGCTCGTCGAGCACGGTGACGACGGCGCCGGCGCGGGCGGCCTCGATGGCGGTGGAGAGGCCGGCGGGACCGGCGCCGACGACCAGCAGGTCCGGGCGGTGCTCCTCCGGCTCGGCGGGCGGCGCCGCGTCGAACCCGAAGGGGGTGGGGGTGCCCGGGGGCGCCGAGCGGACGTCCAGGCCCGGCGCGGCCTTCACCTGGCAGGCGCGCTCCCCGGCGCGGCCGTCGATTGTCACGGCGCAGTCCCAGCAGGCGCCCATCCCGCAGTAGAGGCCGCGCGGCGCGCCGGCCGCGGTGCGGCGGAGCGCGAGGCGGCCGCTGGCGGCAAGGGCGGCGCCGACGGTCTCGCCGGGCAGCGCCGTGACGGGCTCGCCGTCGAAGCGGAAGGTCAGGGCGGGGCCGAGGGGGCTGAATCCGGGCGTGTCGAGGCGCATGGGCGGGGGCGGGGCCTTCGGGGCAGGGCAGTCAGGATATAGGCAGGCGGCCCGGATCGTATACACTCGGTATGGAATACGTCTCCTGGAGTCCTGCGCGCATGACCGCCGAGCCCTTCCGCGGCACCCATACCGTCCTCGTCACCCCCTTCACCGCCGACGGCGCCGCCCCGGACCTGGCGGCGCTGGCGCGGCTGGTCGAGCATCAGATCGCCAACGGCGTGCGCGGCCTGATCCCGCTGGGCTCGACGGGGGAGTTCCTGAGCGTCTCCCGCGAGGAGCGGGCGGCGGTGGTCGAGACCGTGCTGCGCGCGAGCGCCGGGCGGGTGCCGGTGATCGTCGGCACGGGCTGCGAGGACACGCGGGAGGCCGTGGCGCTCTCGTGCGAGGCGGAGCGGATGGGCGCGGACGGGGTGATGGTGATCCCGCCCTTCTACTCCGTGCCGACGGAGGACGAGCTCTTCGAGCACTACCGCCGCATCGGCGAGGCGATCGGCATCCCGGTGATGGTCTACAACAACCCCGCCACCGCCAACGTGGACCTGCTGCCGGCGACCGTCGCGCGCCTCTCGCGCATCGACAACTGCCGCTACATCAAGGAATCCACGCTCGACCCGACGCGGGTGCGCGACATCCTCGCGCTCTGCGGCGACCGCATGACGGTCTTCGCGGGCGTGCTCGGCTACGAGAGCGCCTTCCTGGGTGCCGTGGGCTGGGTCGCGGTCTGCTCCAACGTGGCGCCCGCGCTGTCCTCCGCGATGTTCGAGGCCGCGGCCGCCGGCGACCGCGAGACGGCGCTGCCGCTCTACCGCAAGCTCGCGCCGCTGCTGCCCTTCGTCGGCGGGCCCCGCTACGTCTCCGGCACCAAGGCGGCGCTGCGGATGGCCGGGATGGACATGGGCCCGCCGCGCCCGCCGCGCCTGCCGCTGCCGGAAGCCGACAACGCGGCCCTGCGCGACGTGCTGGGCGGCCTCGGCCTCCTCGCCGCCTGACCCCTCCTTCCCCCTGACAAGGACCCCTGCCATGCGCCTCCTCCCCGCTCTCGCCGGCGTCGCGCTCTGCGCCTTTGCCCTGCCCGCCCTGGCCCAGGCGCCCGCCGGCTGCGCGCCGCGCGTGGCCAATTCCGAGCTGGTGACGCCGGGAACGCTGACGCTCTCGACGAACCCGACGCTGCCGCCGATGCAGTTCGTCGATTCCTCGGGCGCGCTGCGCGGGATGCGGGTGGAGCTCGGCGCCGAGATCGCGAAGCGGCTTTGCCTGAAGGTGGAGAACGTGCGGGTGGAGTTCGCCGCCATGATCCCGGGCCTGGCCGCGCGGCGCTGGGACATGATCAACACCGGGATGTTCTTCACCGAGGAGCGCGCGCGGCTGATGCAGCTCGTGCGCTACGAGCAGCAGGCGATCTCGATCTCCGTGCCGCGCGGCAACCCCCGCAACATCCGCGAGGTGAAGGACCTGGCGGGCCTCTCGATCGGGGTGGAGCAGGGGGGCTTCGAGTTCAACCGCTCCCAGGACATCCTGCGGCAGGTGACGGCCGCCGGCGGCCGCGCGCCCACGGTGCGCGCCTTCGACAACTTCGCCGTCTCCTTCCAGTCGCTGCGGGTGGGGCAGGTGGACGCCGCGGTGTCGATCGACAGCACGGCCAAGGAGTACGAGACGCGCGGGGACTTCGCGCGCCCCATCAGCGGGCTCTTCCCCACGCCGATCGCCTTCGGCCTGCGCTCGCGCCCGCTGGCGGAGGCGGTGGCGAAGGTGCTCGAGGAGATGCGGGCCGACGGCAGCTACGCCGCCCTGCTCGAGCGCTACGGCGTGCGCGGCTGGGACGCGGCCTTCGACGTGACCGGCCCGACCCCCTGAGATGCAGGTCTGGTCCTGGCCGGGATTCCTCGACTACCTGCTGAACGCCTACCTGCTGGAGGGCGCGATCCTCTCGGTGGGGCTGACGGCGGGGTCGCTGGCCTTCGGGCTGGTGCTCGGGATCGGGCTGGCCCTGATGCGGCTTTCCAAGAGCCGCCTGCTGTCGGGGGTCGCCGCGACTTATTGCTGGCTGTTCCGGGGCACGCCGGTGCTGGTGCAGCTGCTCGTGATCTACACGGCGCTGCCCCTCTTCGGCATTCGGCTCTCGGTGCCGGTGGCGGCGCTGCTCGGGCTCTCGCTGAACGAGGCCGCCTATCTCTCGGAGACGGTGCGCGCGGGCATCCAGGCGGTGCCTCGCGGGCAGCGCGAGGCGGCGCGGGCGCTCGGCCTGCGGGGCGCGCAGGTCTTCCGGCTGGTCGTCTGGCCGCAGGCGCTGCGGATCATCATCCCGCCGCTCGGCAACAGCGTGAACGGGCTGCTGAAGACGACCTCGGTCGCGAGCGTGATCTCGATGGACGAGCTCCTGCGGCGGACGCAGATCCTCATCCAGGAGCGCTTCCTGGTGCTCGAGCTTTTCACGGTGGCGGCCCTCTACTATCTCGCGATGACCACGGCCTGGGACCTCGTGCAGCGCGCGCTGGAGCGGCGCTTCGGCCGGGGATACGCGAGCGAAGCCGCCGACCACCGGTGAGCGGCTCTCGGATGGCCGCGACCCAGGAGGGATCCTTGCCCGGACGCAGAGCGCAGACCGAGGCCGGGCGGGAGGGGAAGGGGCCCGTGCCCCCCGCCGGCGCCCGCGGCGGGGAGGGCGGGGGCTCGCTGAACCTCTCCGGCCTCGCCTACCGGGCGGTGTCGGAGATGATCCGCGACCGGCGCCTGAAGGGCGGCGAGACGATCGTGGAGCAGCGCCTCGCCGAGACGCTCGGCGTCTCCCGCACGCCGTTGCGCGAGGCCCTACAGCGGCTGGAAGGCGAGGGGCTGGTCGTGAAGGCGCCCAACCGGTCCTTCGTCGTCCGCCATGTCGAGCTGGCGGAGTACCTGCAGAGCCTCAAGGTTCGGGAGATCCTCGAGCCGGAGGCGGCGGCCCTAGCCGCGGGGCGGATCCCGGTCCCGCGGCTGCGCGCGCTGCGCGCCGAGGCGGTGGAGCTGAACGCCGCGCCCGCCCACACGGACGCGCACTGGACCTCGGACGACGCCGTGCACCGCGTCCTCGCTGAGCACTGCGGGAACAAGGTAATGGCCCGGCTGATCGAGAGCCTGCGGATCACGACGCGGCTCTTCGAGATCGCCTGGCTGTCGGACCGGGTGGGGCCGGACTCGAGCGAGCACATCGCGATCCTGGACGCCCTGATCGACGGCGATGCCCGGGCGGCGCGGCGGGCGGTGCAGGCCCATATCCGCTCGCTGTCCCGCTTCACGCTGACGATGGTGGGGTGAGCGGCGCCGGGCGGGGAGGCCGCCCGGCGCATCGTCCCCCGCTACTCGACGAGCGTGGTGTTGATCGTCGCCGGAAGCCAGCCGTAGCCGTCGCCCTCCCGCAGCACGTGACCGAGGCCCGGCCAGGGGAAGTGGTAGGAGAGGACCGCGTAGCGGTCCCGCGCGATGCGGTCCAGCAGGCGGGTCCTCGTTACCGCCGAGAGCTTCGGGTCCGTGTCGAAGGAGAACTCCAGCCCGGGCCGGCGCAGCAGCAGCAGCTGGTGGTGCGCGAGGTCGCCGGTGTTCATGACGATCCGGTCGCCGGAGCTGATGATGTAGCAGTGGTGGCCCACCGTGTGGCCGGGGGCGGCGACCGCGGTCACGCCGGGGATCACTTCCTGGCCGTCGCGCACCATCACCATGCGGTCGCGATAGGGAGCCAGGTTCTTGCGCGCGCCGTCGATGAAGGCCGTCATGAAGTCCGGGCCGCGCTTGTTCGCTTCGTCCGTCCAGAAGCGCAGGTCGGCCTCGGCGATCGCGACCTGGGCGTTCGGGAAGTTGCGGTTGCCGTTCGCGTCCACCAGCGCCCAGATGTGGTCGCAATGGGCGTGGGTCGCGATCACCATGTCGATCTGGGCGGGGTCGATGCCGGCGGCGCGCATGTTCCGCAGGAGCTGGCCGGTGGTCGGGCCGAACATGCGGCTGGCCTCGCCCATGCTGTCGCCCATGCCCGTGTCGAAGAGCACGAGCTGGCGGCCGGTGTTCAGCACGAGCGCGTTCTGCGCGAGAGTCGCCGCACCCGGCGGCAGGAAGTTGTCGGTGAGCATCTTGCGGATCTCGCCAGCCTCGACCCCGAGGAAGGAGTCGGTGGGGTCACCGAGCGGCAGCGCGCCGTCGGAGAGGACCGTCGCCTCGAACTCGCCGATCCGGAACCGGTGCCAGGCCGGGGGCAGGTCGTTGCGGAAGGGGGCGGCGGCCTCTGCCCCGGGCAGCGCCAGCCCGGCGATGGCCGACCCGGCGGTGGCGCCCAAGAGGGCGCGCCTCGAAAGCCCGTTCATGCTCTTTTCCTCCATCGTGCTTGTTTCTTCTTGCTGATCCCGGTCCTGCGGCCCGGGGTCGCTCCGGCGGGGCGGCGTGCCGCGGCCCAGCCGGCAGTCTGAGAGCCTCGTTCACCTCCTTCGGCGGCGTGCCGGCCGAGCGTAACGCCTGGCCTCGCCGCTGTCCCGCCCGTTAGGCCGCGGTGGCGGCGTCCGCCGTCAGAATTTCGCCGCGCTCGATGACGTAGGTCGTGTCCACCAGCGGCTCGAGAAGCTGCGGGTTGCTCTCGGTCACCAGCAGCGCGACGCGCGGGAAGGCCGCGTGCAAGCCGCGGAGCGCGTCCGCGTAGCGCTGCGCGAGCGCCGGCGCGAGGCCCTGAAAGGGCTCGTCCAGCAGCACCGCGCGCGTGCCGACGATGAGCGCGCGGCCGAGCGCGACCATCTTGCCCTGCCCGCCGGAGAGCCCGGCCGCGCGGCGGTCCGCCAGCGTCGCCAATTCGGGCAGGAAGGTGAAGACGGCCTCCAGGCGGCGGGCGGTCTCCGCCGCGGGAAGCCGCAGCACCTCGGCCGGCAGGAGGAGGTTCTGGCGCACGGAGAAAGGGCCGAAGAGGCGCCGCTCCTCCGGCGCGTAGCCGACGCCGAGGCGGGCGCGGTGATGCGCGGGCACGCCCGTCACCTCCTCGCCCCCGAGCAGCACCTGGCCGCCGCGCAGCGGCAGCAGGCCCATGATCGCACGCAGGGTGGTGGTCTTGCCGGCGCCGTTGCGCCCGATGAGCGCGACGAGCCCGCCGGGGGGAAGATGCATCGAGACGCCGCGCAGCACCGGCGCGCCCGCGATGTCGGCGGCGACGGCGCGGAGCTCAAGCATCGGCGGCCCTCCCGCCCGTGGCGCGGGCGGGCCGCGCGATCCCGATCACGTTCCGCTGCACCTCCGGGTCCGCGAGGACCGCCGCGGGGGAGCCGAGCGCCGCGATGCGGCCCTGCGCCCAGACGGCGACGCGGTCGGCGAAGCGCTCCACCACGTCCATGTCGTGCTCGACGAAGACGGCCGTCACGCCGGAGGACCGCAGGACGCGCGCCAGCGTCTCGACCACCGCCATCTTCTCGGAGGCGGCGACGCCGCTCGTCGGTTCGTCCATCAGCAGCACGCGCGGGCGGAGCGCCACGGCCATGGCGATGTCGGCCAGCTTGCGCGTGCCCTCGTTCAGCGCGTCGGCGCGGAGCGCGGCGGCGGGCAGCAGGCCGAAGCGGTCCAGCAGGTCGCGCGCCTCCTCCCGCCAGGCGGGGCGCAGCAGGGGGCGGAAGGGGGACCAGATCCCGTCCCGCGCGGCGATGGCCAACGCCGCGTTCTCCTCCACCGTGTGCTCGGAGAAGAGCTGCGGGAGCTGGAAGGAGCGAGCGATGCCGCGGCGGACGATCTCCCGCGGGGAGCGGCCGGTGATCTCCGCGCCGTCGAAGAGGATCTGGCCGCCCTGCGAGCGCAGGTAGCCGGTTGCCATGTTGATGAAGGTGGTCTTGCCGGCGCCGTTCGGGCCGATGATCGCCAGGAACTCGCCCGCCGTCACCGCGAGGTCGATACCGTCGGCGGCCTTCACGCCGCCGAAGGCCAGGCGAAGGCCGCGCGCCTCGAGAAGGGCGCTCACGCCGCGCGCCGCCGGCCGAGGCGCGCCGCGACGATGCCCCAGAGGCCGCCGCGGGCGAAGAGGATGACGAGCAGCAGCACGGCGCCGAGGATCATCCCCCAGGCGTCGGCGACGGTGGCCGCGGCGTAGACGCGCACCAGCTCGAAGGTCGCGGCGCCGAGGAAGGGGCCGAGCACGCCGCCCGCGCCGCCGAGCACGGCGATGAAGACGAGCTCGCCGGAGGCGGTCCAGTAGGCGAGCAGCGGCGTGACGTGGCGCGTCGCCATCGCGATCACCGCCCCCGCGCAGCCCGCCATGACCGCGGAGAGCACATAGGCCGAGAGGAGGACGCGGCGCGGCGAGACGCCCATGAAGTCGAGCCGGGTCTCGCGCGTCTTGATCGCGGCCAGGGCCTGCCCGACGGGGGAGGCGAGGTAGGCCCGGGCCAGAAGGCCGAAGAGGAGGGCGAGGCCGAGCGCCATGGCGAAGACCGCCCAGTCGTAGGACGATCCCTCCAGCGGCTGGCCGAGCACCGTGATCGCGGGCACGCGGATGCCGTCCGTGCCGCGGGTGATGTGGTAGAGCTTCTCCAGCACGGAGTAGAAGACCATGCTGAGCGCAAGGTTCAGCATGCCGAAGAAGATCTCGCGGTAGCGCGACACGAAGAGGCCGACCACCGTGCCCACCAGCCCCGCGACGACGGCGGCGAGGGGGAGGAGGAGCGCCGCCTCGGGCACGCGGGGCGCGAGGAAGGCGACGGCGTAGGCGCCGAGCGCGACGTAGAGCGCGTGCCCGAAGCTCACCTGCCCGGCGCGCAGCAGCAGCAGGATGCCGAGCACGGCGACGCCCTTGGCGAGCGCGACGGTGAGCACGAAGCGCAGCCAGGGCGTCGAGAAGGCGGCGAGGACGATGGCGGCGGCGAGGAGGAGGGCGATGAGGATCTCGGCCCGGCGCAGGCCCCTCATATCCGCCGCGTCTCCGGCACCCCGAAGAGGCCCTGCGGGCGGAGCAGCAGCACGGCGACCATGATGAGGTAGGGGACCACCACCTCCAGCTCCGGCTCGAAGGTGACGGCGACGGAGCGGCCGATGCCGATCATCAGGGCCGTCAGCGCCGCGCCCTCGATCTGCCCCAGCCCGGCGGTCGCGACCACGGCGAAGGAGAGCACGATGGTGGAGGCGCCGACGCCCGGGACGAGGGAGGCGGTGGGCGCGGAGAGCGCGCCGCCCAGCGCCGCCAGCACGGCCCCGAAGGTGAAGGTCAGCAGGAAGACCCGCCCGGCGTCGATCCCCATCGCCGTCGCCGCCTCGCGGTCGAGGGTGACGGCGACGATGACGCGCCCCGCCAGCGTGCGCCGCAGGAACCAGGCGAGGCCCCCGAGGGTGAGGAGGGCGACGACCGGCAGGAGGATCACCTGGTAGGCGTTGTAGGGGATCACGTCGCCGGCGAAGGGGACGTCCACCGTGCCCATCAGGGCGACGGGGCCGCCGAAGGAGACGGGCTGCACGCCCCAGACGATCTTCTGCAGGTCCTCCAGGATCATGAAGAGCGCGAAGGTGACGAGGAGCTGCAGGACGGACTCCTCGGCGTAGACGCGGCGGAGCAGGAAGCGCTCGATGAGGGGGCCGAGGATCGCACCGGTCACGACCGCGGCCAGGAGGAGGGCCGCGAAGGAGGCCCAGGGCGGCAGCCCGACCGCCGTCATCAGGAGCCCGATGGACGCGGCCATGTAGCCGCCGATGGCGAAGAAGCTGCCATGCGCGACGTTCAGCACCCGCAGCACCCCGAAGACGAGGTTGAGCCCGACGGCCACCATGAAGATCAGCGCGGCGCTCGCGATGCCGTCCAGCAGCGCGAGGCCGAGGAGTGCGCCGTTCTGCTCGAACCATTCCCCCATGCGCCGCGCCCGTCAGCCGGCCGGGCGGACGGGGTCCGGCACGCGCGACACCGCGTCGGCCGTCAGCGTGCGGATCCAGTCGAGGCTCTTCTGGCCGACCGGGGGCATGATCGTCTCGGGGGGGAAGACCACCATCCGGTCCATGATCGGGAAGGGGAAGCGATCGTCCTGCGCCGTCGTGCCGATGAGCTGCGGCTCCAGCGCCTGGCCGTCCTCGCGAATGCGCAGCCGCGCGGTGGGGCTGTCGAACTCCAGCCCAGGGAAGGCGCCCGCGAGCTGCACGTCCGACGGCCAGTTGCCGCCGTTCGCCGCGGTCGCCTTCGCGTAGGCGGCGCGGAGCGCGCTGAAGGCCTGGGCCATGTGGTAGGTCGGGTAGATCGGGTAGGCGTTGAAGCGGCGCCGGTAGTTGGCGACGAAGCGCTGCAGCGCCGCCGGGTCGGCCGGGCGCGGGTGCTGGTGCCAGTGGTCGCCGCGGCTGCCGACGATGTGCCCGGGCGGCAGCAGGCGTCCGACGCGCTCGAGCGAGGATTCCGCGAGCGGCAGGACGAAGGTCGAGCGCTCGAAGAGGCGCCGCTCCGCCGACTGGCGGATGAAGGTGTCGAGGTCGCCGCCCCAGCTCGTGCTGAGCACCACGTCCGGGCGCAGCGCGAGGAGGCGCGTGACCTCCGCCGAGAAGTCTGTCGCGCCGAAGCGCGGGAAGAGCTCTGCCACGACGCGCACGCCGGGCTTGAGGACGTCCATCGCGGCCTTCCAGAGCTCCCAGGAATCGCGCCCCCAGGCGTAGTCCTGGTTCACCACGGCCAGCGAGCGGAAGTCGGGCTTGTGCTTCAGCAGGTAGAGGAGCGGGGCCATCATCTCGGGCGTCGAGTTCGCCTGGCTGCGGAAGGCGTACTTGTAGGACCCCTCCTCGAAGATGCGCTGGGTGCCGCAGTCCCAGAGGAGCGTCACCTTCCGCAGCTCCTCGGCCAGCGGCGTGCAGGCGAGGCAGGAGCCGGAGGAGATGGAGGCGAGCATCACGTCCACCTTCTCGTTCTGCACGAGGCGGCGGAACTCGCCGACGAGGTGGTCGATGCCCGGGCCCTCGTCCACGAAGAAGAGGCGGATCGGCACGCCGCCGATGCCGCCCTCGCGGTTGATCTCCTCGGCCAGCATCTCCGCGGCGTTGCGGCCGGGCACGCCGAAGACAGAGGCCGGGCCGGAGAGAAAGGTCGTGATGCCGATCTTCAGCTCGGACGGCTTGGCCGCCGGCGCCTGCGCGGAGAGGCCCGCCGGGAGCAGGACGGAGCCGAAGCCGGCGGCGAGCGCGCCGCGGCGGGTGAGGGGGGACGTGACGGGCATGGCGCTTCCTCCGGAGCGTCCCGCCGGTTGGTTCCGGCGGGATCGTTGTGTCGAACGTCGTGTTGATTCCGGCCGACGGAACATCGCCGGCCAGCCCGGTGCTTCATCCCGGAGGTCATCACACATCCGGTTCCGCTTGAAGGGGGCAAAGCGGCGCCGCGCGACGTTTCGGCGCGCGCCTCGCCGCCGCGCCGGCCGCCCTGCGTGCGACGATCAGTGGACGGGCCCCGCCTTCCTTGGGCACGATGCCGCGGGCCTGGCCTTGCTGGCGCGCCATGACGGGCGCGGCGGGGGCGCTGGCGCGTGCCGGCGACGGGCCGGGTTCGGCAACGGGAGAAAAGCCCCGGAACAGGGGCGGGAGGAGAGGTTCGATGACCCTGCGCTTCACGCTGAACGGCCGTCCGGCGGAGGCGGAGCCCGCCGCCCCCGACCAGCCGCTGCTCTACCTCCTGCGGGAGGAGCCCTTCGCGCTGAACGGGCCGCGCTTCGGCTGCGGCCTCGCGCAGTGCGGCGCCTGCACCGTCCTGATCGACGGGCGCGCCGTGCGCTCCTGCTCCTACCCGGCCGAGGCGGTGGAGGGGCAGTCCGTGACGACGCTGGAGGGGCTCGGCACGAAGGAGAGCCCGCACCCGCTCCAGGCCGCCTTCAACGCCGAAGGGGCGGGGCAGTGCGGCTACTGCTCCAACGGCATGATCATGCAGTCGGCCGACCTGCTCTCGCAGAACCGGCGGCCAAGCGAGAGCGAGATCAAGGAGGCGCTGGCGCGGAACCTCTGCCGCTGCGGCGGGCACAACCGGATGGTGGCGGCGGTCGCGCGCGCGGCCGCGGCGATGGCGGGCTGAGGAGGCCGGGACGATGAACGCGATCCTTCCCCGCCGCTCGGTGCTCGCGGCCGGCGCCGGCCTCTTCGTGGCTCTCGGCCTGCGCGGCGCGCCGGTGGGCGCGCAGACGAACCTGGCCGACCCGCCCGCTACCGACGTGGACGGCGTGCTCGCCATCGGCGCCGACGGCCGCTGCGCCGTGCTGACGAGCAAGACGGAGTTCGGCCAGGGCATCCGCACCGCCCTCGCCCAGATCGCCGCGGAGGAGCTCGACTTGCCCTTCGAGGCCGTCCACCTGCCCTTCCCCGACACCGACCGCTCGGCCGACCACGGGCTGACCGGCGGCTCCGTCACGCTGCAGGTCGTGGGGCCGCGCCTGCGCCGCGCCGCCGCGACCGCGCGCGCGGCCCTCGCCCGGATGGGGGCCGAGCGCCTCGGCGTCGCGACCGGCGACGTGGAGACGGTGGACGGCGCGGTGCGCGTCGCTTCCGACCCGGGGCGGCGGGTGAGCTACGCGGAACTCGTCGGCGGGCGGCGCTTCGACGTCGCGATCGACCCCGAGGCCCGCGTGAAGGACCGCGCGGCCTGGAAGGTGGCGGGGCGGTCGTTGCCGCGCCCGGACCTGGTGGACAAGCTGACGGCGGGCGGCGACTACATCCACAACGTCCGCCTGCCGGGCATGCTGCACGCCCGGGTGATCCACGCGCCCGCGCTGGGCGCCGAGCCCGTCGCGGTGGACGAGGCCTCGATCGCCGGCATCCCCGCGCGCCTCGTGCGCCAGGGCGGCGTGCTGGCGGTGGTGGCGGAGCGCGAGTGGGACGCGGTGCGCGCCGCGCGCGATCTGGCGGTAACCTGGAGCGCGGGCAAGGCCATTCCCTCGATGGAGGAGGTCTACGATGTCGCGCGGCGCACGCCGGCCGTGCGGGCCGACGTGACGGTCAACCGGGGCAACCCGGAGAGCGCGCTGGCCGAGGCCGCGTCGACGCTGGAGGCGAGCTACGCCTTTGCCGTGCAGACCCACGGCACGATCGGCCCCTCCTGCGCCGTCGCGCAGCTTGCCGACGGGCGGCTGACCGTGCACTCCGGCACCCAGGCGCCCTTTGACCTCCGGGCGCAGATCGCGCGCGCGCTGGGGATGCCGAACGAGGCGGTGCGGGTGCTCTACCACCACTCCTCCGGCTGCTTCGGGCGGAACGGGCTCGAGGACGCGGCGTCGGAATGCGCGGTGATCGCAACCGCGGTGGCGCCGCGGCCGGTCCGGCTGCAATGGATGCGCCACGACGAGCACGGCTCCGAGCCCAAGGGCCCGCCCACCGTCATGGACCTCAAGGGCGGGCTGACGGCGGAGGGCCGCATGGCCGCCTGGGACTCGCAGTCCTGGGTGCCGCACTCCACCGTCACGCTGCTCCGCACCACGGCGTCGGCGCTGCTGGACAAGGAGGACGGCGGCGCGCCGGGCTCGGGGAACTGGCACGCGAACTCCAACCCGCCCTACGACGGCATCCCCGCCGCCCGGACGGTCGTGCACCGGATCGCGGAGACGCCCTTCCGCCCCTCCTGGATCCGCACGCCGGGGCGGGTGCAGAACTGCTTTGCGGTGGAGTGCTTCACGGACGAGCTGGCGGCGGCCGCGCGGAAGGACCCGGTGCGCTTCCGCCTCGACCACCTCTCCGACCCCCGCGGGCGCGCGGTGATCGAGGCGGCGGCGCGGGTCTCCGGCTGGGACGGGCGGCCCTCGCCGAGGGGCGAGGCGTCCGGCCCAATCCGGCGCGGGCGGGGCATCGCCTATATCCGCTACGACAACACCCGCACCTACGTCGCCTGCGTCATCGCGGCGGAGGTGAACCTGGATGACGGGACGGTGCGCGCCACCGACGCCTGGCTGGCCCAGGACTGCGGGCAGGTGATCAACCCCGACGGCGTCCGGCAGCAGGCGGAAGGGTGCGTGGTGCAGACCCTCTCCCGGTGCCTGCGCGAGGAGATCGCCTGGGAGGGGAACCGGATCACCACCCTCGACTGGGAGAGCTACCCGCTGATCACCTTCCCCGAGGTGCCGCGGATCACGGTGGAGATCCTCGACCGGCCGGACCAGCCGATGTGGGGGGCGGGCGAGCCGGCGGCCGCCGTCATCGCGCCCGCCTTCGGCAACGCCATCTTCGACGCGACCGGCGCCCGGCTGCGGCGCGCGCCCTTCACGCCCGAGCGCGTCAAGGCCGCGCTCAGCGGGGCGGCGCGAATGCCGCTCCCCTGAGGGGCGGGCCGGGCGCGGTTCCGCCGCGCCCGGGTCGCCGCGGCCCGCGGGCGCCCCCGCCGCGGCCGGTCCCTCGCGGGCCGGGCCGCCGCAGGTCGGGCTTGCAGGGGGGGCGCGGGTTGTCGATAGTCGACGCAACGAAAACGTCCGAGGGCGGCAACCGCGATGGCCAGGCTGAACATCAACGGCAAGACCGTGGAGGTGGAC
The DNA here is from genome assembly GCF_006438825.1 of Muricoccus nepalensis. GTDB lineage: Bacteria > Pseudomonadota > Alphaproteobacteria > Acetobacterales > Acetobacteraceae > Roseomonas > Roseomonas nepalensis. The sequence goes on along the minus strand of NZ_RCZP01000003.1, from coordinate 234,662 downwards.
GCGGAGCCCGACACCCCCCTGCTCTGGGCGATCCGGGACCATGTCGGCCTGACCGGCACGAAGTACGGCTGCGGCGTCGCGCAGTGCGGGGCCTGCACCGTCCACCTCGACGGCCAGGCGATCCGGGCCTGCTCCCTGCCGGTCTCGGCGGTGGCCGAGGACCAGAAGATCGTGACGATCGAGGGCCTCTCGCCCGACGGCAACCACCCCGTGCAGGTGGCCTGGCGCGCGCTGGACGTGCCGCAATGCGGCTTCTGCCAGTCCGGGATGATCATGGCCGCGGCGGCGCTGCTGGCCGAGAAGCCGCGGCCGACGGACGACGAGATCAACGAGGCGATGACCAACATCTGCCGCTGCGGCACCTTCAACCGCGTCCGCGCCGGCATCCACCAGGCCGCCGCCGCGACCGCCGGCACCACGGGCTGAGGGACGACGCGCCATGACCACGCCCGACACCGTCACGCCCGAGACCGCATCCCGCGCGTCGCGCCGCACCCTGCTGAAGGGCGCCGGGGCGGCCGTGCTGCTCGGTTTCCACCTTCCGTCCAAGGGCGCCCTGGCGCAGCCGGCGTCCGCGCCCGGCGTGCCGCCCCCCGTGCCGGAGGTGAACGCCTGGGTCGTCATCCACCCGGACGACCGCGTCGTCCTCCGCATGGCCCGGACCGAGATGGGGCAGGGGACGCGCACCGGCCTCGCCCAGCTCATCGCCGAGGAGCTGCAATGCGACTGGTCGCGCGTCTCGACGGAGTACGTGACGCCCGGCCAGAGCCTCGCCCGCAACCGGGCCTGGGGCGCCTTCCTGACGGCGGGCAGCCAGGGCATCCGCCAGAGCCAGGAATACGTCCGCCGGGGCGGCGCCGCCGCGCGGATGATGCTCGTCCAGGCCGCCGCGGACCGCTGGGGCGTCCCCGCGGGGGAGTGCGCGGCGAAGGACAGCGTGATCACCCACGGCCCGACCGGGCGCCGGCTCCGCTACGGGGAGGTCGCGGCCGAGGCGGCGCGGCTGGCGCCGCCGGCGGACGTGCCGCTGAAGGACCCGCGCAGCTGGACGATCGCCGGGCAGCCGCTCGCGCGGATCGACACGGCGGACAAGACGACGGGCAAGCAGGTCTACGGCGCCGACCTCCGGATGGCCGGGATGCTCGTCGCGGTGCCGCGGCGCTGCCCCGTCTTCGGCGGGCGCGTGAAGTCCTTCGACGCGGCGGCCGTCACGGGCATGCCGGGCGTGAAGCACGTCCTGCAGGTCGGTGACTCCTGCGTCGCCGTCGTGGCGGACACCTTCTGGCGCGCGAAGACCGCGCTGGACGCCCTGCCGGTCGAGTGGGACGTGGGCGAGAGCGGGCGCGTCTCCTCCGCCACCGTCGCCGCCATGCTGGACGAGGGGCTGACCGCGAAGGAGGCCTTCGTCGGGAACGAGAGCGGCGACGCGCGCGCGGCGATCGCGGGCGCCGCCCGGAAGGTGGAGGCGACCTACTCCTACCCCTTCCTGAACCACGCGCCGATGGAGCCGATGAACGCCACGGTCCTGTGGACCCCGGCGCGCTGCGACGTCTGGTGCCCGACCCAGAACGGCGAGGCGGCGCTGGCCGCCGCCGCCGGCGCGGCCGGCCTGCCGCAGACGGCCTGCGACGTCCACCGCGTGGACCTGGGCGGCGGCTTCGGCCGGCGCACGGTGCACGACTGGCTGGAGGACGCGGTCCGCATCGCGCGCCAGGTGCCCGGCCTTCCCGTCAAGACGATGTGGACGCGCGAGGAGGACATGGTGCAGGGGCGCTACCACCCCGTCACCAAGTGCCGGCTGACCGCGGGCCTCGACGAGAAGGGCGACATCACCGGGCTGCACATGCGCATCTCCGGCCAGTCGATCCTCTCCACGGCCTTCCCGGGCGGGCTGCAGAACGGGCGCGACCCCGTGCAGTTCCAGGGGCTGAACCCGGGCGGGGCGGAGGGGGCGATCGGCTACACCTTCCCGAACCTGCTCGTCGACCACGCCATGCGCAACACGCACGTGCCCGCGCATTTCTGGCGGGGCGTGAACCACAACCAGAACGCCATCTACCTCGAGTGCTTCCTCGACGAGGTCGCGCACGCGACGGGGCAGGACCCGCTGGCGCTGCGCCGCAAGCTCATGGCGAACCACCCGAAGCACCTGGCGGTGCTCAACGCGGTGGCGGAGCGGATCGGCTGGGGCTCGCCCCCGCCGCCCGGCGTGCACCGCGGCCTCGCGCAGCAGATGGGCTTCGGCAGCTACGTCGCGGCGGCGGCGGAGGTCTCGGTGAGCGATGCCGGGCAGCTCCGCATCCACCGGATCGTGGCCGCGACCGATCCCGGCCACGCCGCGAACCCGCGCCAGATCGAGATGCAGGTGGAGGGGTCCTTCGTCTACGGGCTCTCGGCCATGCTCTACCAGGAGATCACCCTGAAGGACGGCGCCGTCGAGCAGACGAACTTCGACAGCTACAACGTGCTGCGCATGGACGAGATGCCGAAGGTCGAGACGATCGTCATGCCCTCCGGCGGCTTCTGGGGCGGCGTGGGCGAGCCGACGATCATGGTGGCGGCGCCGGCGGTGCTGAACGCGCTCTTCGCGGCGACGGGCAAGCGGATCCGCGACATGCCGCTGAAGCACCACGACCTCCGCCGCGCCTGACGCGCGCCGGCGCGGCGCCGTCCTCGCGCTCCTCGCCCTGCTCGCCGCCGCGCCGGCGGCGGGGCGGGTCGCGCCCTTCGTGGTGGCGGGGGACGCGATCGCGGCGCCGCTGGACGGGTTGGCTGGCGACCCCGCGCGGGGCGAGGCCGTCGTCCGGAACCGGGAGACGGCCAATTGCCTCATCTGCCACGCCATCCCCGGCACGGCGGAGCCCTTCATGGGCGATGTCGGCCCGCCGCTCGCGGGCGTCGGCAGCCGCCTGTCGCCGGGGCAGGTGCGGCTGCGGCTGGTGGACCCCACGCGCGTGAACCCCGGCGCGATCATGCCCGCCTACCACCGGACCGAGGGGCTCCGTCGGGTGGACCCGCGCTACCGCGGCGAGCCCGTGCTGAGCGCGCAGGAGGTGGAGGACGTCGTCGCCTACCTCGCCGGACTGAAGGAGTGACGCGATGAGTGCCCTTTCCCGCCGCGCCGTGCTGGCCCTGCCGCCCGCGATGGGCGCGGCGGCCGCGCGTGCCCAGGGCGCGCCCCCGGCCGCGGCGCCGTCGGTGCTGACCGAGGTGCAGAGCGCGGAGAGCTTCGCTGCGGCCGAGCGCGCCATCCTCGCGGGCCGGGTGCCGGTCGAGGGCGGGATCGCGCTCGAGGTGCCGCCGCTGTCGGAGAACGGCAACTCCGTGGAACTGTCGGTCGCGGCCGAGAGCCCGATGACGGCGGAGGACCACGTCACGGCGATCCACGTCCTGTCCGAGAAGAACCCCTTCCCGCGCGTCGCGACCTTCCACCTGACGCCGCGGTCCGGCCGCGCTGAGGTCTCGACGCGGGTCCGGCTGGCGACGAGCCAGACGCTCGTTGCCCTCGCCGAGACGAGCCGCGGGACGGTCCACCGCGTCGGCCGCAACGTGATCGTCATCCTCGGCGCCTGCGTGGAAACGGGCTGACCATGCGCACTGTCCCCATCACCGCCCGGATCACCATGCCCGCCTCCGCGCGGAAGGGAGAGGTCGTGACCGTGCGCGTGCTGGTCCGCCACCCGATGGAGCGCGCGGCCAACGCGCCGGGGGTGGCGCCGACGCCGCGTCGGATCCTGCACGCGTTCCGGGTGACCTATGGCGGGGAGGAGGTGTTCCGCATGGACCTCTCCCCGGGCGTCACCGCCAACCCCTATGTCGAGTTCACGACCGTCGCGACGGAGAGCGGCACCCTGGTCTTCGAGTGGCACGAGGACGGCGGCGCGATCTACCGCCGCGAGGCCCGGCTGGACGTGGCGTGACCGCGGGCCGCCGCGCGGCGCGCGCCCTCCTGCTCGCCCTGCCCTGGCTCGTGGCGGGGCTGCTGGCGGGGGCCGCCGAGATCCGCCCGACGCGCGACTACCTCTCGCCCGGGCTCCGCGACGCGCAGGAGGACCCCTCGCGCCATCCCGGCTGGCTCTGGGTGGAGGAGGGGGAGGCGCTGTGGCGGGAGGGCGCGCGGAGCTGCCAGTCCTGCCACGGCGACATCGCGGGCATGGCGGGCGTCGCCGCGCGCTACCCGGCGGTGGCGGAGGACGGCGCGTTGCTGAACCTGGAGGGGCGGATCGAGCGGTGCCGCGCGCGGCACCAGGGCGCGCCCGCCTTCGGCTACGAGAGCGAGCCGCTCCTCGCCCTGACCGCCGCGGTCGCGCTGCGCTCCCACGGGCAGCCCGTCGCGGTGGAGACGGGCGGGGCCGCCGCGCCCTTCCTCGAGGAGGGGCGCCGCTTCTACGAGGCGCGGCAGGGCCAGCTGAACCTGTCCTGCGGGCAGTGCCACGACGACAACGCCGGGCGGCGCCTGCGGGGCGACGTCATCTCGAACGGGCTCGGCACGGGCTACCCGGCCTATCGCCTCGACTGGAACACGCTTGGCTCGCTGCACCGGCGGTTGCGGGCCTGCTCGCTCGGCGTGCGGGCGGAGCAACTGCCGCTCGGCGCGCCCGAGTACCTGGCGCTGGAGCTGTTCCTGGCGAGCCGCGCGGCGGGGCTGCCCATCGAGGCGCCGGGCCTGCGCCGATGAGGGGAGGGAGGACGTCGATGGGGTGGCAGCGCGCGATCCGGGGAGGGGGCCTCGCGGGCGCCGCGGTCCTGGCGGCGCTGGCGGGCGCGGCGCCGGCCCGGTCCCAGCCGGCGCCGCTGGTCGCGCAGGGCTGCCTCGGCTGCCACGGGCCGGGCGGCGCGGGCAGCGGGAGCGTCCCGGGCCTGGCCGGGCGGGACCGGGCCGAGCTGGCCGCGGCCATGGCGGCCTTCCGCGCGAACGAGCGGCCGGCGACGATCATGAACCGCATCGCGCGGGGCTACACCGAGGCGGAGACGGCGGCCGCCCTCGACCACTTCGCGCGGCGGCCGTGAGGAGGCGCGCGTGACGGCCCTCCGGCGCCGCGCCCTCCTCTCGGCCGCGGCGGCGCTCTCCGTCCCGGCGCTGGCGCGCGCGCAGGGGGCGGCGCGGCTGCTGGTGATCGGCGGCGGCTTCGGGGGCGCCTCGGCCGCGGGCTTCGCGCGCCGGAACCACCCCTGGCTCGACGTCGCGCTCGTCGAGCCGCAGCCGCGCTTCGTCACCTGCCCCTACGCCAACCTCGTCCTCGCCGGCGAGCGGCGGATGGAGGAGATCACCCACGGCTATGACGGCCTGCGCGCGCGCGGGGTGCGGGTGATCCAGGACCGGGCGGAGGAGATCGACCCCGTCGCGCGCCGGGTGCGGCTGCGCGGGGGCGAGACGCTATCCTACGACCGGCTGATCCTCTCGCCGGGCATCGCGATCCGCTTCGGCGCGCTCGAGGGCTACGACGAGGCGGCGTCCCGAGTGATGCCGCACGCCTGGATCGCGGGCGACGGCGCCCAGACGCGGCTGCTGCGGCGGCAGCTCGAGGCGATGCCGGACGGGGGCGTCGTCGGGCTTGCCATTCCCGCCAACCCCTTTCGCTGCCCGCCCGGCCCCTACGAGCGGATCAGCCTGATCGCGCACTACCTCAAGCGCCACAAGCCGCGCTCCAAGATCCTCGCCCTCGACGCGAAGGACGCCTTCAGCAAGCAGGCGCTGTTCCAGGACGGCTGGAACGCGCTCTATCCCGGCATGATCGAGTGGGTGCCCCTGGCGGATGACGGGCGCGTCGTGCGGGTGGACGCGCGCGAGGGGGTGCTGGAAACGGAGTTCGGCACGCGGCACCGGGTGGACGTGGGCAACGTCATCCCGCCGCAGTCGGCGGCGCGCATCGCCGTTGCCTCGGGCCTGACGGACGCGACGGGATGGGTTCCCGTCGACACCCGGACCTTCGAGGCGCGGGCGGCGCCGGGGGTGCACGTGGTCGGCGACGCGAACATCCCGGGGCCGATGCCGAAGTCGGGCTTCGTCGCGAGCTCGACGGCCAAGCAGGCCGTCGCCAGCGCCGCCGCGCTGCTGCGCGGGGAGGCGGTGCCGGAGGCGCCCTACTTCAACACCTGCTACTCCCATGTCGGGGCGGATTACGGGATTTCCGTCGTGAACGTCTTCCGCCCGAACGCGGAGGGGACGGCGATCGCCGAGGTGCCGAACTCGGGCGGCGTGTCGCCGCGCGGCGACCTGCCCGAGCAGCGCCGGCTGGAGGCGCGCTACGCCGACGACTGGTACGCGAGCATCACGGCCGACCTGTTCGGCTGAGCCCCCGCGGGCGGGCGGCCCGGCCCGTCAGAGGCCGGACTGGATGTTCCGGGCGCGGATCACCTCGGCCCAGGTCTCCGTCTCCCGCCGGATGCGCTCGCCGAAGGCGGCGAGCCCCTCGTCGGTGACGGTCAGCCCCTGGGCCTCGAGGGCCGCGCGCGTGGCGGGGGCGTGCAGCACGGCGCGGATCGCCTCGAAGAGCGCCGCCTGGGTCGCCGCCGGGGTCGCCCGCGGCGCCATCAGCCCGTACCAAGAGGTGATGTCGAAGCCGCCGACGCCGAGCTCCTCCAGCGTCGGGATCTCCGGCGCGGCGGGGGCGCGGGCGGCGGTGGTGAGGGCGAGGGCGCGCACCTGCCCCCCGCGGATCGCCGCCAGCGTCGCCGGCAGGTTGGTGAAGAGAAGCTGCACGTTGCCGGCGATCACGTCCGTCAGCGCCTGGCTGGAGCCCTTGTAGGGCACGTGCAGCATCGGCATGCCCGTGCGCTGCGCGAGAAGCTCGCCCGCCAGGTGGAGCTGGCTGCCGACGCCGGGGGAGGCGTAGGTCAGGCCGTCGCGCTGCGTGCGGGCGTAGGCGACCAGCTCGGGGATGCTGCGCACGGGAAGGTCGTTGGCGCAGACGATGACGTTGGGCGCGGTCGCGAGGAGGCTGATCGGCGCGAAGTCCCGCTCCACGACGAAGGGCAGGTTGCCCATCAGCGTGGGGTTGATCGTCAGGTTGCCGGCGGGCACCAGCAACAGCGTGTGGCCGTCCGGCGCCGCGCGGCGCACCGCGTCGATTCCGATGTTGCCCTGGGCGCCGACCCGGTTGTCCACCACCGCCGGCTGGCCGCCCCCCGCCTGGACCCCCTGGGCAATGACGCGCGCCAGCACGTCCACCGGCCCGCCCGGCGTGAAGGGGGCGACGATCGTGACGGGGCGCGACGGCCAGGCGTCGGCGGCGCGCGCGCGGCCGGAGAGGGCGAGGAGGCCGAGCGCGAGGGCGCGGCGCCCGAGGGCGGGCTGGGCGGGGATCATGGGGACCTCATCGGGCAGGGGGCGTGTTCCGGGAGGGGTTGCAAGGAGGATGCCCCTTGCCCGGCCTCAGGCGGGGCGGGCGCCGAGGGCGGCCGAGATGCGGGCGGCGGTGGCCATCACGTCCCTCGCCAGGGGGCCGCGCAGCTCCTCCTCCGAGGTGAGGAAGGCGACGGTCGAGATATTGATAGCGGCGACGGTCGCGCCCGTCACGTCGCGGACGGGGGCAGCGACGCTGGCGACGCCGGCCTCGTAGCCCGCCACATGGGCGGCGAAGCCAGCGTCGCGGTCGAGCTCCGCCTGGGCGAGGAGGGCGGGGAGGGTGGTCGGCGTGCGCGCGCCGTGCGGCTCCAGCGGCGCGCCCGCGAAGAGGTCCCGCAGCGCGGCCGGGGCGAGGGCGGCCAGCAGCACGCGGCCCATGCTGGTGGCATGGGCCGGTAGGCGCGTGCCCACCTGCACCACGCTCGACAGCGACCCGCGCGTGGGGAGCCGCGCCAGGTAGACGACCTCCCGCCCCTCCAGCACGCCGAGATGGGCGGACCAGCCCGTGCGGTCGCGCAGGGCCTCCAGCTGCGGCCGCGCCACCTCCAGCAGGTCGCGCGAGGCGAGGTAGCCGTAGCCGAGGCGCAGCACCTGCGGCCCGAGGGCGTAGGTGCGCGTGTGCGGGTCGTAGGCGAGGAAGCCGAGCTGGTCGAGCGTGTAGGCGATGCGGAACACGGCGGAGCGGGTAACACCGACGGCCTGGCCCAACTCGGTGAGCGTCATCCGCCGCTGCTCCGGCGTGAAGGCCAGCAGCGCCTGCAGCCCGCGCTGCAGCCCGGGGACGATGTAGCGGTCGTCAACCGGGACCGCCTCTTGCCCGTCGGTTGGTTGTTTACCCATAAAACAGCACCTAGCATCCAAAACGGGCGGGGGATAGTCCTGGCGCGCCGGCGATGGGCCGGAGACCGCCGGAGAGCGCCCGATGAACGTCCTCGCCCCCGTTCCCTCCTCCCTGGAGGCCGAGCTGCGCGCCCATGTGGGCCGCCACGTCGCCAAGACCTTCGATTGGGACGCCTTCCCCAGCAACCGCGGCTTCCCCGACCTGGAGCGCGCGCAGATGCGCTACATCGGCGCCGGCGGGTCGCCGAAGGTGGGCGACAGCTCCACGCTGAAGCCGGAGCACTTCACCCTCAGCCTCATCTACAAGCACGTCGGCAAGTACGCGGCCTGCCACGCGCACGAGATCGAGGAGAGCTTCCTGATCATCGACGGCGTGCTGACCGTCGGCTGGGAGAGGGACGGCGAGGTGGTCGAGGTGAAGCTCGGCCCGAAGGACATGATCCTGAACGCCCGCGACATCGGGCACGGTTTCCGCAACGACGGGATCGAGCCCGTGCTGATGTCCATCAGCGTCGATGTCGGCAAGCCGCTGCCGCCGCGCTACCTCTACCACCCGAAGAACACGGCGCCCGAGCTCGCGCGGAGCTTCGGCGCGCAGCCGGGCCGGACCATCGCCTTCAGCCCGACCGGTGAGCACCCGCTGGCCCAGCACATGGCGCGCTACGTCATCCGCCACAGCGAGCAGCCGACGCTGTGGGACGGGGCGGGCTTCACGCGCAAGGTCTATGTCGGGCCGGGCGGCATCGAGAGCGACACCTGCCGGAAGGAGATGCTGGGCGTGCCCGTGGGCGTCGGCGTGAAGCCTTACGCCCGCGAGGTGGAGGACGCCTTCCTGGTGCTGGAGGGAAGCCTGACAGTGGGCTGGGAGGACGAGGCGGGGAACGGCGTCGAGGTCGAGCTCGGCCCGCGGGACCTCGTGCTGAACCCGGCGGGGCGCCGCCACTGGTTCCGCAACAACAGCGCCGGCCCCGTGACGGTGTGGCAGGTGATCGGCACCGCCGAGCCCGAGACGGTGCGCTTCGAGGCCGCCTAGCCGGAGGCGGGCCGGGCGCCCCGCTGGCCCATCCTCCGGCCCCTGGGAAGAGGGGGCCGGGTATGCGATAGCGGGCCGTGGATCACCGGGACGGGGCACGGGCTTGGCTACGCATGTCGACGCGCATTGCCCGGGCGGCCCGCCGGCCGGGATGGGAGCCCCGACCAGGGCGGCGCGCGATGGCGCCTAGCCGGGCCCGTCCTGGCGCCACGACGGGTGAGGCGCCGGCGGGCCGCTTCGACCTCCTCGACCACCCGATGTTCTTCCTGGCGCATATCCTCACCCGCTTCGACGGCAACGTCGTCGCGGAGCTCCGCCGCCACGGGTTCAGCCAGTCGGACTGGCGCGTGATCTCGACGCTCCAGTACGCGGACGACCTCACCCTGACGGAGCTCGCGCGCATCACGACGCTCGAGCGGTCCTTCGTCGGGCGCGTGGTCGGCACGCTGGAGGAGCGCGGCCTGGTGCGGCGGACCTCGCCGGCGGATGACCGCCGGACGACGCGGGTGCGTCTGACCGACAAAGGCCGGCGGAGCTTCGCCGAGGTGCTGCTGCCCGCGACCGCCGCGCAGATCGCGAACGCCTTCGAGGGGATCGGCGAGGAGGAGCGGGGGCTCTTCTTCGTGGTCCTGCGGAAGATGATGCGGAACGTCTACCACGTCGCCCAGGAGGCGACGCCGATCCTCGACTGAGCGCGCTAGCGGAGCTCCCGCAGCCAGCGCACCGCCTCGGGCGCGGCGCTCGCCGGCCAGAGGACCTTCACGACGCCGTCCGCGCGGTGCAGCTCGACGTAGATGTCGGTCGGCAGCCGCCGCTCGCCGAGGGGGGCAGCCGGCGCGGCGGCGCCGACGAGGCGCTGCCACCAGCGCGCCCGCGCCGGGCCATGCGAGGGGTCGGGCGATGCTGGTCCCGGGGGAGGCGCGGGAGGGGGAACGGCTTCGTCGGCAGGGGGGAGGGCCTTAACCGCCGCGGGGGCCGGCGCGCCCGCCGCCTCGGCGTCGTGCCGCGCCGCGGCCGCGAAGTTCGCGCCGAACTCGTCCCACATCCGGTCGGCCTTCGTCGCCATCATGCCGAGGCCGAAGGAGCCGAGCCGGCCGAGCACCTCGGCCTTCACCCTCACGCGGAGCTCCGTCTGCCCGTCGCCGAGGTCGGTCAGGAACAGCTCGCTTTCCTGGCGCATCGAGCTGGCGACGGACGCGTCCTCTCCCGTGCCCTCGATGCGCAGGTAGCCGGGCGCGCGCGCCTCCAGTATCCGGGTCCGGACCTTGAAGCGGGCGGCGACGAAGGAGATCTTCACCGTGATCTCCGCCAGGTACTCGGTGCCGCTCAGCACCTCGACCGCGCCGGTGCCGGGGACGCAGCCGGCCATGACCCGGGGGTCCAGCAGGAGGTCCCAGACGCGCGCGATGGGCGCGGCGACGGTGAGCGTCTTCTCAAGTTCCACGCATCTTCTCCGCGGCGGCCATGATCGATTCCACGATGCCGACATAGCCGGTGCAGCGGCAGAGGTTACCGCTCAGCCCCGCGCGGACCTCCGCCTCCGTCGGGCTCGGCGTCTCGTGCAGGATCGCGATGGCGGCCATGAGCATGCCCGGCGTGCAGTAGCCGCACTGGAAGCCGCCGTGCTCGGCGAAGGCCTCCTGCAGCGGGTGCAGGTCCTCCCCGGCGGCGAGCCCCTCCACCGTGGTGACCTCGTGGCCGTCGGCCTGCACCGCGAGGGAGAGGCAGGACTTGACGACCTCGCCGTCGAGCAGCACCGAGCAGGCGCCGCAGACGCCCGTCTCGCAGCCGCGCTTCGTGCCAGTCAGGAAGAGGTCGTCGCGGAGGAAGTCCGCCAGAAGCCGCCGCGCCGGCACTTCCGCCCGCTGCGCCACGCCGTTGACGATCACCTCGATCGGGATGCGGCTCATGCGACCTCCCGGCCTTCCATGCCCGGCGGCATCAGGCGCTCGATCGAGCGGCGCGCCATGACGCGCAGCATGTCGCGGCGGAAGGCGGCCGTGCCGCGGAGGTCGGAGAGGGGCTCGACCGCATCCGCCACAATGTCGGCGGCCTCGCGCGCCACGGCCGCCGTCACCGCGCGGCCCGCGAGGAAGGCCTCGGCGGCGGCGACGCGGGTCGGCACGACGGTCGTCGCCCCCACCACCAGCCGCGCCTCCGCCACGGTATCCCCGTCGCGCCGGGCGAGGAGGGTGAGGTTGATGAGGGGGCGGTGCTCGGCCGCGGTGCGGTGGAAGCGGGCGTGGTGGCCGAGGTCGAAGCGCGGCGGCGGGAGGCGGATCCCGGTGAGGATCTCGTCCGGATGCAGCGCGGTGGTGAAGTAGTCGACGAGGAACTCCGTGACCGGCAGGGACCGGTCGCCGCGCGCGCTGCCGAGCACCAGGCGGGCGTCGAGCGCGGCGAGGCAGGTCGGGGGATCGGTGGTGGGGTCGGCGTAGCAGAGGTTGCCGCCGAGGGTCCCCTGGTTCCGGACCTGGGGATCCGCGAGCCGCCCCGCCATGTCCGCGAGCACGGGGTAGTGCGCCCGGACCACGGCCGAGCGCGCGAGGGCGCTGTGCGTCGTCAGCGCGCCGATGCGGAGCCCGTCGCGCGGGTCGTAGGTGATGCCGCGCAGGCCGCCCACCCGCGCGAGGGAGACGAGATGCGTCGGCGCCACCATGCGCTGGCGCAGCGCGAGCAGGAGCGCCGTCCCGCCCGCGATCAGGCGGCCGCCCTCGCCAAGCTCGGCGAGGAGCGCGCTCGCCTCGGCCACCGTCTCGGGCCGGAGGTAGTCGACGTCACGCATGGGAGGCACCCGGCGCGGCGTCCGCCGACGCGCGGGCGCGCAGCCCCGCGAGGATCTTCTCCGGCGTGATCGGCAGCTCGCGGATGCGCACCCCCACGGCGTCGTGCACCGCGTTGGCGATCGCCGCCGCGCCCGGAAGCATCGCGGTCTCGCTCGCCCCCTTCGCGCCGTAGGGACCGTTGGGCTCCATGGATTCGACGATCTCGGACCGGATATGCGGCAGGGATCCGGCGGTGGGCATGGTGTAGTCGGCGAGATTGCCGTTCAGGAGCCGGCAGTCCTCGAACTTCATCTCCTCGTAGAGCGCCCAGCCGATGCCCATGGCGGCCGCCCCGCAGGTCTGCCCGTGCACCGCCAGCGGGTTGAGCGCCCGGCCGCAGTCGTCGGAGACCACGGTCGCGAGGATCTCGACCTGGCCGGTCTCGGTGTCGACCTCGACCTCGACGGCCTGCGCGGCGAAGGAGTAGCCGGGGGCGACGTTGCCGTACTGGTCGGGCCGCGACATGGCGAGGAAGGTCGGCGGGTCGTAGGTCGCGGTGACCCGCAGCTCTTCGCCGCCGTGCCGGTAGAGGTGCAGGCGCGAGAGCTCGCCGAAGGTCAGCCGGCGGTTCGGCGAGGTGGAGGTCGCGTAAATCTCGCCGCCCGCGATGGTGAGGTCGCCCTCGGGCACGCCGAGCACCTCGGAGGCCAGGGCGAGCAGCCGGCCCCGGATCGCGCGCCCGGCGCGGATCGCCGCGTTGCCCGCGAGGATGGTGACGCGGGACGCGATGGAGCCGTGGCCGTAGGGCGAGAGGTCCGTGTCCGTCGGCAGCACCGTGACGCGCGAGACGGGGATCCCCAGCTCGCTCGCGCAGCACTGGGCGAGCATCGTGTAGGCGCCCTGGCCCATGTCGGACTCGCCGGTCGACAGGGTGACGCGGCCATCCGCCGTCACGCGGGCGGTGACGATCGAGCCGTCCCAGTTGCCCATCTCGCGGTTGCCGCTCACGTGGATCGCCCCCGCGAAGCCGATCCCCCGGCGCTTCGTGCCGCGGTCCCGCGGGCGCTCCCGCTTGGCGGCCCAGCCGATGGCCTCGCTCACCTGGTCGAAGCACTCGGCGAGGCCCGCGCTGCCAAGCTCGAAGCCGTGCACGCTGGTGTCGCCGGCTCGCACGGCGTTCCGCTTCATGAAGTCGACGGAATCGATGCCCAGGGCCTGCGCCATCTCCGTCATGTGGCTGTTCAGCGCGAAGGCCGCCTGCGGTCCGCCGAAGCCGCGGACGGCGCCGCGGGGCGGGTGGTTGGTGAAGGCGAGGCGGCCGTTCGAGCGGACGTTCCTCAGGTGGCGGTGCATGTTGTCGCTCCGCACGAGCGACACCTGCAGCACATGGGTCGCGAGCCCCTCGTAGGCCCCGCAATCGGCGAGGATGCGGACCTCCTTGGCAATGATGTGGCCCTCCGCGTCGACGCCCATCCGGAGCGTGATGCGCTCGGCCGGGCTCGACCGGGCGCCGAGGAAGTCGTCGAGCCGGCTGTTCACGAAGCTGACGGGCCGCCCCAGCCGGTGCGCCATCCAGGCGCAGATGAGGCTGTTGCACTCCTCCACGACCTTCCCACCGAAGGCGCCGCCGACGGTCGCCTGGATGACGCGGACCGCGGAGACGGGCAGGCCGAGGGCGTCGGCGTAGCGGTTGCGCTGGAGGAACACCGACTGGGTGGAGGTGCGCACGACGAGGCGCCCGTCGCCGTCCACCCAGGCCACGGTCGCCATCGGCTCCAGGTAGCCCGGGTACTGCGGCGTCGTCTCGTAGGTGGCCTCGTGCACCAGGGCGGCGCCGGCGAAGGCGGCGTCGACGTCGCCGCGCTCCACGTTGTACTCGATGGAGAGGTTGCCGGTGTTCTCGTGGACCTCTGCGGCGCCGGGCCGCAGCGCCTCGTCCATGCTGCGGACCAGCGGCAGCGGCTCGTACGCGACGCGCACGAGGTCCAGCGCGTCCCGCGCCGTCTCCTCGTCGATCGCCGCGACCGCGACCACCTCCTCGCCGACGAAGCGCACCTTGGAGGTCGCGAGGATGCGGTGCTGCTTGCGGTGGACGCCCGTGAGCCGGTCCGGCGTGTCCTCGCCGCAGAGGACGGCGTGGACGCCCGGCAGCGCGCGGGCGGCGGCGGTGTCGACGGAGACGATCCGCGCGTGGGCGTGGGGGCTGCGCAGCACCTTGAGGTGCAGCATGCCCGGCATCTTGAAGTCGGCGGCGTAGAGCGCGCGCCCCGTCAGCTTCTCGCGCGCGTTGAGCGGGGGCGTCGGCCGTCCGATCGTCGAGGCCGCGCCGTCAAGCCGGGCTTCTGTCGTCATGGTCGCCTTCGTCCGGGCCGTTCGCGGCAGCGGGCATCCAACATCGGGGCGCCGCGCGACGCGGCCACTCTAGGTGCCGCCCCCCGGAGCGGCAAGGAGAAACGTGCTTAGGCACGCTCCTGGGCGGCGCGGCCGTCCCGCCGCGTCACCCCGGCTGGGCGACGGCGCCGTCCGGCCGGTAGGACATGGCGTAGGTCGCGTAGTCCGCGGGGTCGCGCCCGTAGAGGGTGACGGAGGCGCCGCCACCGGCGCGGCCGGTGAAGCGCGCGCCCGAGGCGCCGTCGCGGCCCTCGAAGTCGAGGTCGCCGGTGAAGCGGAGCTCGACCTGGCCGCCGCCCTCGAGCGCGAAGCCGTCCGGCCGCGGGCGCACCACCTGGCCGGAGGCGACGTCGCGGAAGCCGTCCGGCAGGGGCTCGATCGCGAAGCTCTCGCCGGTGCCGAGGGCGTGGACGAGGAGCGGGCAGCGGCCCGCGCGGTGGCGGTGCGCCACCACGGCCGCGATGCGCCGCGTGTCCGGATCCATCCCCGCCTCCTCGCTGCCCCGCGCAGCTCGGCCGCTCACCCCTTGCCGGCGGCGCGGAGTTCGGTGAGCTGCCTGCGCGTGACCTGCGCGAGGTAGCGCCGCAGCCGGATGAGGCCGGCGTCGTGCTGGTAGAGCATCTCGTGCTTCTCGAGCCCCGGCTTGCAGCCCGCCAGCATCTCGCGGTCCTGCTCGAGCACCGCCCAGTGCCGCGGCTCCATGCGCGTCCGGTAGAGGAAGCGCCAGACGTCGCGCTGCCAGCCCTGCACCTTCCGGCAGCGCCAGAAGAAGCTCGCGGTGTTGTTCTCGTCGATCGGGGTCGCGAAGCCGATGATGGCGAAGTTGCCGCCGGGGCCGCCGGAGGGCGGGTAGGGGATCTCGAGCCGGACGTAGAGCGCGCCGTCGTCGACGAGCTCGGACCAGTCGAAGTTCACATCGCGCTGGCCCTCCTTCTCGAAGAAGAAGCCGGTGGGCGTGTCGCGCGTGACGAAGTGCGCCTGCGTGTCGCCCTGGTACATCGTGTGCGAGTTGGCGTGCAGGAAGGTCCCGTGCATCGGGTCCATGGCGTTGTCGAGGGAGTAGCGCCAGTACATCTCCCAGTCAGCGTAGCAGACGAAGCGCTCCCATTCCGGCGCGGCGAGCTGGGGCGGGGGCACGAAGTCGGGCGCCTCCTCGTGCAGGGCGTCGCCGAACCAGACGAAGACGGCGCCGGCCACCTCCACGGAGGGGTAGGTCTTGACGGCCTTCTTGCCCTCCAGCGGGCAGCCGGGCTGGCCGGGGACGGCGAGGACGGTGCCGTCCGGCCCCACCTCGACGCCGTGGTAGTTGCAGCGGAGCCGGTCGCCCTCGTTCTGCCCGCGGGAGAGCGGGACGGCGCGGTGCGGGCAGCGGTCGACCTGCACGTGGATGCCGCCCGCGGCGTCGCGCCAGAGGACGAGGGGCTCGCCGAGCCGCGTGAGGCCGACGGGCTTCTCGCCCGCCTTGACGAAGCGGGAGGGCAGGACGGGCCACCAGCGGTTGCGGACGCCGAGCTTCAGGGCCTCGCGGATCTCGAGGTCGGTCACGGGGTTCGGCGGGGCCGGTTCCGTGCCGCGCGGGGCGGGGCGGGCGGCGGCGGGGGAGAGGGTGGTCGCGCTCATCGGGCTAGGCTCCCAGCTCGTGCATCGTGGCCTGGAAGTTCTCGGGGGTCCATTCGCCGCCCGCCCTCGGGCGCACGCGCGAGCGGTTCAGGGCCGCGACGAGGTCCTCGAGCTCCCAGTTGCCCTTGGCGAAGGCGGCCTCGATGGCGTCCGCCAGGCTGCCCTCCCACTCGGTCGGCAGGCGGTTGATGGATTGCCGCTCCTCAAGGTGCGGGAAGCGATAGGTGTCGTTCACGATGCCTTCCTCTCCTGCCGAAGCAAACCTTCGTCCGGTCCGCGCGGGCGGGCCGGGAAGCGGGGCGGCGCGCGGCGGCCGGTGCCGCGCGGTTCGCCGGGACGCGCCGTCACAGGTCGAGCACCAGCCGGGGCGATGCCGCGCGGGAGACGCAGGTCATCATCGTCGCGTTCGCCGCCCGCTCGGAGGCGGAGAGGATGCTGTCGCGGTGGTCCACCTCCCCCTCCAGCACCGCCACCTCGCAGGTGCCGCAGACCCCCTGCTCGCAGGAGCAGGGCACCGCGAGGCCCGCGTCGTTCAGCACGGCGAGCACGCTTCGCTCGGGCGGCACGGCGAGGGTGAGGCCGGAGCGGACGCACTCCACCTCGAAGGTGCCGGAGACCTCGCCCTCGGGGCGCGAGCGCGCGGTGAACCACTCGAAGCGGACGCTGCCCTCGGGCCAGTGGGCCGTCGCCTCCTCCACCGCCAGCATCAGCCGCTCCGGGCCGCAGCAGTAAAGGAGGGTGTCGGCGGGGGCGTCGCGCAGCCGCCCGGCCACGTCCAGGCGGGTGCCCTCCTCGCTGGCGTGGACGGAGACCTCGCCGCCGAGGGCGCGGGCCTCGCGGATGAAGGGGGCCTCGGCGCTGCGGGGCGCGCAGAGGAGAAGGGTCCAGGGCGTCCCGGCCCGCGTCGCCGCGCGCATCATCGGCAGCAGCGGGGTGATGCCGATCCCGCCGGCGACGAAGAGGTAGCGTGCCGCGGGCTCGAAGGCGAAGTTGTTGCGCGGTGCCCCCAGCGTGACGACCACGCCCGGGCGGAGCTCCCCGCGGTGCACGAAGCGGGAGGCGCGCCCGCCCTTCACGTCGCGCACGGCGATCCGGTAGGTGGTTCGGTCCGCGGGGTCGCCGCAGAGGGAGTACTGGCGGACGGTGCCGTCCGGCAGGTGGACGTCGAGGTGCGAGCCCGGCTCGAAGGGCGGCAGCTCGCCGCCGTCCTCCGCCTCGAAGTCGAGGGCGAGGACGCCGGGGGCGACGTAGGTCACGCGGCGCAGCAGGGCGGGGAAGGTCCGCGCGGCGGCGGCGGAGATGGCGTTCATGCGCCGGCCCCCGCCTTGGCCCAGACCCTGGGGCGGCGCGCGCCGGCGGTGCGTGGGACGGGGGACCGGCAGGTTTCCGTTCGCGCCATCAGAGCACCACCGGGGCCACGCGGTTGAGCACCTCGCGCGCGACGCTGTAGCCCGCGCCGAGCGAGGTCTTGGGGTTGGCGGCGGAGGGCCGTCCCTCCAGCCGGATCGTGAAGTTCACCGCGGCCGAGCGGACGACGAGCTCGTGCTGGTTCCGGGCGATGCCGGGGTCGGCCACGAGGCGGACCCGCGTCGCGTCGAACCCCGCGCCCGCCAGCGCGACCGTGGCCGCGACGTTGGCGTTCTGCGGGTAGTCGCGCGCGGCGTCCCGCGCGCTGCCCTCGAAGAAGGTGGCCGGCTCCGTCAGGCCGCCGAGGTCCAGCAGCCCCTCCGCGCGGGTGCCGGCCCAGGCGCGGGGCGGCTTGCGGCCGATGTAGGAGACCTCCTCCAGGCCGGAGGCGCGGGCCGCGGCCAGGACGTCGATCCCGCCGATCGCGCCGGCGGGCAGGACGAGCCGCGCGCCGCCCTCCCGCGCCGCCGCCCGGAGGCGGTCGTGCAGGGCGGGGTCCGCGAGGGCGCCGACGGAGACGACGACGAGGTCCCGGCCGGCGCGCAGCACGGCCTCGGCGTAGGCGCGCACGGCGCCGTGGCCGGCGCACTCGAGCACGAGGTCCGGGGCCTGCGCGAGGAAGGGCTCGAGGGCGGCGTGGACGCGGCGCTCCGCGGCCAGGCCGCCGGCGCCGGCCAGCAGCGCCTCGCCCTCCACCTCGCGCCCGGGCCGGACGAGGAGGTCGAGGGAGCGGAGCGGCGCCGGGAGCTCCGCCGAGAGCGCCGAGAGGACCGTGGAGGCGATCCCCCCGGCCCCGATGATGCCGAGGCGCAGCATCTCAGCGCACGCTCCCCGCGGCGCCGGCGGGGGGACCGGCGAAGCTCTCGGCGAAAGGGCCGATGGCGGCCATGTCCACTTCCAGCACGCAGGGGCCCTCCTGCGCGAGGGCGCGGTCCAGCGCGGCCTCGAAGGCGCCGATGTCGGAGACCTTCTCGTGCGGGAGGCGGAGGCTCCGGCAGAGGGTGCCGAAGTCAGGGGTCAGCAGGTCGGCGTAGTGGCGGCGGCCGCCGTACTGCGCGTCCTGGATGTTGCGGATCACGCCGTAGCCGCCGTCGTTCATGAGGATGAACACGGCGTCGGCGCCCGTGTCGGCCGCCGTCGCGAGCTCGCCGATCATCAGCATGGCGCCGCCGTCGCCGACGAGGGCGATTGTCTTCGCCTCGCCCGCCATGGCAGCGCCGATGGCCATGGCGATGCCCTGGCCGATGCCGCCGCCGAGCGCGTGCACGCCGAGATGCGGCGCGGCCAGGTGGACGTAGCGGTTGCCGAAGGTGGAGTTGGAGAGGGTCACGTCGCGCACGAAGGGGTGCCGCCCGGCGGGCACGCGGGCCAGCAGCGCGTCCGCCACCACCTGGTAGGGGCCGAGCGCCGAGCGCAGCGCGCCCTCGGACTGGGCGCGGGCGATGGCGACGTCGTGCAGGAAGGCGGCGTCGGTGGCAAGCGACGTCGGCAGGCGGGCCAGCAGCCCCTCCAGCGCCAGGCGGGCGTCGCCGGCGATGAACATGTCCACGGGGTAGTTGCGCCCGGCCTGGGAGGGCTCGGCGTCCACCTGCACCAGCGGCCGAGGCAGGGGCATGGCGTTGTTGCGCGTCTCGTTCCCGCGCAGGCGGGAGCCGAGGACGACCATCAGGTCCGCGCGGTCGTAGAGGGCCTGGGCGGCGGGCGTCATGTTGAAGGCGCCGAGCGACCAGGGATGGTCCTCCGGCACCACGGCGCGGCCCTGTGTGCTGGTGACGGCGGCCACGCCGCGGTTCACCAGCGCCGTCGCCGCCTCCGACGCGCCGCGCGCGCCGCCGCCGAGCCAGAGCATCGGCCGTTCGGCCCGGAGGATCGCCTCCGCCAGGGCGTCGAGCTGCGCGGGGTCGGGCGGCTGGGGCGCGACGTGGAGGCGGGCGGGCCGGGCACGGCCGGGCACCTTGGCGCGCTGCAGGTCCACGGGGAACTCGATGCTCACCGGCCCCGTGGGGGCGGTGAGGGCGGCGCGGGCGGCGGCGAGCAGCGTGTCCACCGCGCCGGAGGGCTCCCAGACGCGGAAATAGGCCTTGCTGATCGCCTTCAGCATCTCGGGCTGGCGCGGCACGTCGTGGATGGCGGCGCGATCGCGGTCCATGAAGGCGCGGTCGATGGTGGTGGTGATGTGCAGGAGCGGGGTGCCCGCCGTCAGCGCCTCCACCTGGCTGCCCGCCGCGTTGCCGGCGCCGGTGCCGGTGGAGGTGATGACGACCCCGAGCCCGCGCGAGACGCGGGCGAAGGCGTCGGCCATGTTCATCGCCCCCGCCTCGCCGCGCGCGGGCACGAAGCGGATGCGGCCCTGGCGCGCGATGGCGTCGAGGATCGGCATGTTGTGGATGGAGATGACGCCGAAGGCGGTGGTGACGCCGAGATCGGCGAGCGCGCGCGCGACGAGGTCGCCCACCGGCTCCTCGGTCGTCGTCGGGGCGGCAAGCGGGAGGTGGTCCATGCGGGCTCTCGTCAGATGTGCCGCGACACGCCGCCGGAAACCTCCAGGCTGGCGCCGGTGACGTAGCTCGCCGCCGGCGAGCCGAGGAAGAGGATGGCGCGCGCGGGCTCCTCCGGGCGGCCGAGGCGGGCGAGGGGAATGCCCTTCTTCGCGGCGAGCGCGCCGAACCAGGCCTCGCGCGTCTGGGCCCGGTCCTCGCGCGCCTTGTAGCGGCGCTGCCACTGGCCGGAATCCACCAGGCCGAGCAGGACGGAGTTCACGCGGATGCGCGGCGCGAACTCCGTCGCGAGGGACTTGAGCAGGCTCTGCACGCCGGCGCGGGCGGCGGAGGTGCAGACCATGTGCGCCTCGGGCTGCAGCGCGAGAAGGGAGTTCACGCCGACGATGGCCGGCGCCGCGGCCCGCTCCAGCAGCGAGCGGAAGGCGTGCAGCGCGTGGATCTGGGAGAAGAACTTCAGCTCCAGCTCCTCCCGCCAGGCGGCCTCGGTCGTCTCCGCGAAGGTCGAGACGCGGCCCTGGCCGGCGTTGTTCACGAGGAGGTCCAGCGCCCCGCCGCCCCATTCGGCGACGGCGGCCGCGAAGTCCTGCACCTGCGCGCGGTCGAGCACGTCGCACCGGCGCGCCAGGACGTCGCCGCCGAGCGCGGCGCGCGCGGCCTCCAGCCGGCCGGCGTCGCGCCCGCAGACGGCGACACGCGCCCCCTCCTCGAGCAGCAGCCGCGCGGTCGCGAGGCCGATGCCGGAGGTGCCGCCGGTCACGACCGCGACGCGGCCCGCGTAGCCGAGGTCCACCGCTCAGCCCGCCGTCGGCCAGCCGGCGTCGGGGCGGCCGGCCATGACGGTGCGCATGGCCGGCGTCGGCGGGCCGGCGGTCATCCAGGTGTCCATCTTCTCCGGCACGTCGCGCGGCCAGACCTCGGGCTGGTGCGTCGCCTCCTCCACCTTGTGCACCTCGGAGGTGAACTCGATGACGAAGCCGGAGGGCGAGACGAAATAGGCGAAGGGGTTGTTGCCCGGGCCGTGGCGGCCGGGTCCCCAGGCCGGCGACTGCCCGGCCACGCGCATGCGCCCGATCCCCCGCATGAAGCTGTCGATGGAGGGCATCTCGAAGGCGACGTGGTTCACGGAGGCGTACTGCGCGCGGTTCAGGGCGATGGAGTGGTGGTCGCTGAACGCGGCGTCGGTGGCGGCGCGGAGGAAGATCATCATGTCCGCGGAGTAGTCGGTGACGCGGAAGCCGAGATGCTCGCGGTACCAGCCGCTGAGCGCCTCCATCCCCGGCGTGTTCAGCACGACGTGGGAGACCTTGCGCGGCATGGCGCGGCTGTCGTCGGTGTCGGCGTGGCGGGCGACGTCGGCGGAGAAGCGCAGGCGGCGGCCCTCGGGGTCGAGCGCGGTGAAGCCGTAGCCGCCGCCGGGGGTGGCGAGCTCGGCGGGGGCGCCGCCGAGGGCGATGCCCGCGGCCGCGAGCTGGGCGTGGAGCGCGTCCACGCGGGCGCGGCTGTTCAGGCCGAAATGGATGTAGTCGATGCCGAAGGTGGCGTCCCCCCGCAGGGCGTAGATCCACTGCTCCGCGCCGGTGCCGCGGAAGTAGACCGTGCCGTCGTTGCCCTGGGCCACCGCGCGCAGGCCCCAGCTCTTCTCGTAGAAGTCGCGGGTCGCGGTCACGCCCGGCGCGCGCATGGCGATCCCGCGCATGAAATCGACCGTGGCCGTCTCGCTCATGCCACCACCTTCAGCTTCGTTGGGTTAGGGAGGGCTGCCGGGCCGGGCCAGCCGAGCCGGCGGGAGATCTCCTCCGCCGTCTCGCGCACGAGGCCGCCGATGCGCTCGCGCCGCGCCGGGCCGTCGAAGGCCGCGGTCTGGCCGCTGACGTTGAGCGCGGCGACGGGCGTGCCGGCGGCGTCGAGGATGGCCGCGGCGACGGAGCTGATGCCGGCCTCGAAGAAGCCGTCGCTCCAGGCCAGGCCCTCGGCGCGGTCCGCGTCGAGGCGGGCGCGGAGCTGCTCGAGGGTCACGGGCGTCTGGGCCGTGCTCGCGGGCAGGGGGGCGTGGGCGAAGATCTCCTCCACCCGCGCGGCGGGCAGGTGGGCGAGGATGATGCGGCCCATGTTCGCGGCGTGCGCGGGAAGGCGGCTGCCGATGCGGATGTTGCTGACGTAGCGCCCGTTCTCCGGCGTGCGGCGGACGACGTAGACGATCTCCGTGCGGTCCAGGACCCCGAGATGGGCGGAGAGGTCGAGCTGGTCGGCGAGGCGGCCGATGGCCGGGGCGGCGGTCTGCACCAGGTCCTGCGAGAAGAAGGCCTGGGCGGCGATGCCGATGAGGCCGAGGCCGATGCGCCAGCCGCCCTGGGGCGCGGCCTCGATGAAGCGCTCCGCCTCAAGCGTGGTCAGCAGCCGCAGCAGGGTCGTGCGGTTGATGCCGAGCGCGCGCGCCGTGGCGGCCATGTTGGTGACCCGGTCCCCCTCCGCGATGTGGCGCAGGAGAAGCGCCGCGCGCTGCACGGGCGGCGAGAGGTAGGCGTGGGCGTCGGCCTCCGGCTCAGGCAAGGATCGTCTCCGCGAGAAGGGCCGCGACCTCGGCGGGGAATTCCTGCGGCAGGGCGTGGCCGGCCGCCGGGAACTCCGCGAGGCGGATCGGGTTCGGGAGCGCGGCGTGCAGGCGGCGGGCGTTGTCGGGCGGCGTCACGACGTCCTCCAGCCCGGTCGCGACGAGGACGGGCATGGCGAGCCGCGCGGCGTCCGCCAGCAGGTCCCCGGCGCCGAGGGCGTGGACGGCCTGGGCGTAGCCCGCGGGGTCGACGGCGGCCATGGCGCGGCGCACGCCCTCCAGCACCGCCGGGCGGCTGGGCGCGTCGTGGACGAGGCGGGCGGCCCGGCGCTCGGCGAAGGCCGTTGGGCCGAGGGCGCTCAGGTCGTCGATCCGCGCCTGCACGGCCGGCGGCAGCGGGCCGGCCGTGACGCCGTAGCCGAGGGCGGGCGACATCAGCGCGAGACGCGCGACACGCGCCGGATGGCGGGCGGCGAAGCGGGCGGCGAAGAGGCAGCCGAGCGAATGGCCGGCAAGGACGATGCGGTCGAGCCCCAACGCGTCCAGCAGCCGCGCCAGCGCGGCGGCGTAGTCGCCCGGCGTCGGCGCGGCGGGCGCGACCGGGGCGGAGCCGCCGTAGCCCGGCGCGTTCCAGGCCCAGAGGGCGCGGCCCTCCGGCAGGGCGCCCATCAGCGGCCGCCAGCTCTCCGCGTTGCTGCCGATGCCGTGCAGCAGCACCAGCGGCGGGACCGCGTCCGGGCCGGAACGGTGCAGCAGGGCGATGCCGGCGGCCTCGAGGCGGGCGCTCACGTGAAGACGAAGCCCGCGCCCACGGGAAGCACTTGGCCGGTGAGGGCGAGGGCGCCGGGGGTGAGGAGGAAGACCACCGTGTCCGTGATGTCCTCGGGCACCTGGGGGCCGGGGACGGCGCGGCCGGTCTCGTAGAGGCGGTGGCGCTCGGCGGGGACGTACTCCGTCGCCTCGTTGCGCATGATGCCCGGCGCGACGCAGGCGATGGCGATGCCGCGCGGGCCGAGCTCCCGGGAGAGCGACCGCGTCATGGAGATCACCGCGCCCTTGCTGGCCGTGTAGGCGAGGAGGCGCGGCGCGCCCCAGAGGGCGGTGTCGGAGGCGATGTTGACGATCCGCCCGGCGCCCATCAGCGGGACGACCGCGCGGGTGACGAGCCACGTGCCGCGCACGTTCACGCGCATCACCCGGTCCCAGGTCTCGATCTCGATCGCGTCGAATTCCGGGCCGCCGATGCCGGTTGCGATGGCGGCGTTGTTGACGAGCCCGTCCACGCGCCCCTCATGCGCCGCGATGTCGGCGGCGAAGGCCGCGACGCTGCCCGGCTCCGCCAGGTCCAGCGGCACGGCGCGGGCCGCGTGGCCGGCGGCGACCAGCGCGGCGGTCGTCTCCGCGAGCGGGTCCGCCAGGATGTCGGCCAGCACGAGGCGCGCGCCGGCGGCGGCGCAGGCGAGCGCGATGGCCCGCCCCACGCCCCGCGCTGCGCCCGTGACCACCACGGTGCGGCCGGCCAGAAGATTCCCCACCGCGCTCACGCGGCCCGCTTCCAACAGGCACCCCGCGTCGCAGCCGCGTGGTCAACTTGTTCATATTCGAACCAAGTGTTCATGAATGGAAGATGGCGGCGCGGGTTCGGCTTGTCAAAGGCAATCTGTTTCCGAGCGAGCGCCGTTCCCGCCGGGCCGGGTATCGCCTTTCCTTGCTGGCCGGGAAAAATCCGGCTTGACCTTGCGGGGGCTCTTCTCACACCCTTCGGGCAATTCGAACACACTGTTCAAATAAGAACGGGAGCGCGTTGTCATCCGGTCCGTCGCACGGCGGTGGACGCTCGCCGCGCCGCGCGGGGGCGGCCACGGCTCACGCTGAACCTCTTATCCGCCCACCTGGGAAGGCTGTTCATGAAGAACCTCGGACGACGCGCCCTCACCCTCACCCTCGGCCTCGCCGCCGGCCTGGCCGCTCCCGCCGTCGCGCAGCCCGTGCGGCCCGTCACCTTCGTCGTCGCCTACCCGCCGGGCGGGGACACCGACGCGCTGGCGCGGCTCTTCGCCGACCGGCTGACGCCCCGCCTGGGCCGGCAGGTGATCGTGGAGAACCGGTCCGGGGCGAGCGGCGCCGTCGGCACCCAGTACGTCGCCCGCGTCCCGCCCGACGGGTCGGTCCTGCTCTTCGCCCCCTCGACCTTCCCGATCGCGCCGCTCGTCCTCAAGCAAGGGGTCAACTACAACCCCGTGGGCGACTTCACGCCGGTCCACATGATCGCGACGAACCCGATCGTCCTCGTGGCCAGCAAGCAGAGCGGCATCCGTTCGCTGGCCGACGTCGTCGCGCAGGCGAAGGCGGGGCAGCTCGTCGGCTACGGCTCGCCCGGGTCCGGGTCGCCGATGCACATCTACGCCGAGATGTTCAACCACCTCGCGAAGCTGCAGCTCACCGAGATCTCCTACCGCGGCGTCGCGCCGGTGGTGAACGACCTGCTCTCCGGCTCCCTGGGGGTCGGGCTGGTGACGATCGGCGCCGTCTACGACCACTTCAACGCGGGAACGCTCGTCCCCGTCGCGGTCTCCGAGGCGGCGCGCAGCCCGGTGCTTCCCAACGTGCCCACCTACAAGGAATCGGGCTACGACTTGGACGTGACGACCTGGTGGGGGCTCTTCGGCCCGCGCGGCCTGCCCGCGCCGATGGTTGATGCGATGAACGCCCACATGAACGACGTGCTGGCGATGCCGGACGTGCAGGAGCGCCTGGCCGCCTTCGGCGGCGTGCCGGCGGGCGGGCCGCCGTCGCGGCTCGCCGAGGTCAACCGCGCGGATTTTGAGCGCTTCGGCCGCGTAGTGCGCGAGCTGAACATCCGCGTGGAATAGGCGGTGCGGCCAGCCGGCGCCGGGTCACGCCGGGGCCGGCGCGGCCCGCACCTGCCCGGCCGCGGCCGCGTTGAGGCGCGCGAGCGTGGCCGGCACTTCGGTCGCGAGGCAGGGGCGGCTGAACAGATAGCCCTGCGCCTCCGTGCAGCCGTTGCGGGCCAGGGCGCGGAACTGCTCCTCGGTCTCGACCCCCTCGGCCGTGGTGGTCATGTCGAGACCCGCGCAGAGGCCGGTCACCGCGCTCACGATGACCTCGCTCTGGCGCGAATGGTCGAGGCCGCGGGTGAAGCAGCGGTCGATCTTCACCTTGTCGAAGGGGAAGCGCTGAAGGTAGCTCAGTGAGGAGTAGCCCGTCCCGAAGTCGTCGAGGGCAATCCGCACGCCGAGCGCCTTCAGCCGGTGCAGGGTGGCCAGCGTGGACTCGGTGTCCTGCAGCATGACGGTCTCGGTGATCTCGAGCTCGAGCCGCCCGGGCGCGAGGCCCGAGGCCTCCAGCGCCGCGGCCACCGCCTCCACCAGGCCGCGGTTGGCGAACTGGACGGCGGAGAGGTTGACCGCGACCTTGGGCGCCCCGCGCCAGGTCACCGCCTCGGCGCAGGCCTGGGCTAGGACCCACTCGCCGAGCGGCACGATGAGCCCGATCTCCTCGCAGAGCGGGATGAAGGCGTCCGGCGGCACGAGGCCGCGCACCGGGTGGCGCCACCGCACCAGGGCCTCGAGGCCGCTGACCCGCCGAGAGCCGACGCCGATGATGGGCTGGTAGTGGACCTCGAACTCGCCCATGGCGAGGGCGTGGCGCAGGTCGGTCTCGAGGGCGCGGCGCATCTGCATGCGGGCGTCCATCTCGGGCTCGAAGAAGCGCCACCGCCCGCGCCCGTCCGCCTTGGCGCAGTAGAGGGCCATGTCGGCGGCCTTGAGCAGCACGTCGGCGTCGAGGCCGTCGCCGGGGGCGACCGCGATGCCGATGCTCGTCCCGATGACGACCTGGTGGCCGTCGACCTCGAAGGGCTGGCCGACCACCTCGACCAGCCGCCGCGCGAGGGAGGTGGCCTCGGCGGGCTGGTCGACGTCGGCGAGGACGATGGCGAACTCGTCGCCGCCGAGGCGGGCCAGCGTGTCGGTCCCGCGCACGGCCGCCTTCAGCCTCTCCGTGACGGCGCGCAGCAGGCTGTCGCCGACGGGATGGCCGAGGCTGTCGTTCACCTCCTTGAAGCGGTCGAGGTCGAGGCAGACCACGGCGAAGCCCTCGCCCCGCCGCGCGCGCGCCAGGGCCGCGTCCAGCCGCTCGCGGAGGAGGAGGCGGTTCGGCAGGCCGGTGAGGGCGTCGTGGTGGGCGAGGTGGGCGATCCGCGCCTCCGCCTCGCGCCGCTCGGTCACGTCGATGACCGCGCCGACGGCCGAGAGCGGGCGGCCCTCGCCGTCGTACTCGAGGCGAACGCGCGCCTCGACGTGGCGCACCTCGCCGTCCGAGGCCCGGCGGATCCGGTACTCGACCGCGCCCTCGGCCTCCCGGGCGGCGACCCCGCGGTCGATCGCGGCGCGCAGCCCCTCGGCATCCTCCGGCAGCACGGGGGCGAACCACTGCTCCTCGGTCAGGAGCCGCTCGACGGCGGGCAGGCCCAGCATGGCGCACATCTCCGGCCCGGACGCGACCGTGCCGGCGGCGATGTCGTGGCGGAAGCTGCCGATCCGGCCCACCTCCAGGCTCAGCCGCAGCAAGGCCTCGGCCTCGTGCCGCTCGGTCACGTCCTGCACGATGGAGACGAGGCGGACCGGCGCGCCCGCGGCGTCGCGCGCGACGACGGCGACGCTGAGTCGCGCCCAGACCATCGTGCCGTCGGGCCGCAGGTAGCGGGCCTCCATCTCCCAGTTGTCGCGGTCGCGCGCGGCCTCCCAGGTGCCGCGGATCCGTTCGCGCGCGTCCGGGTGGACGACGTCCATGGGGCCGAGCCCGCCGAGGAGCTCGGCCTCGCTCCGCCCCGTGATCTCGGCGTAGCGGCGGTTCACCCGGAGGAAGCGGCGCGTAGTCGCGTCGACCTCGGCGATGCCGGCCGTCCCGTTGTCGAAGATGGCGCGCAGCGAGGCCTCCCGCGCCGCGAGCAGCCGGGCGTCGCGCGCCTGCGCCTCGGCGGCGCCCGCCCGCGCCTCCGCCTCGCGTTGGGCGTCCTGCAGGCGGCGCACCGCCGCCCGCTGCCGGGCCTGGCGGTTGACCAGCAGCACGCCCGCGAGGATCAGGGTGTCCAGCACGGCCGCGCCGGCGCCCAGGCGCCGCGCCTCGCTTCGCCACGGCGCGAGGATCTGGTCGGTCGCGCGGCTCGCGACGACGACGAGGGGGTGGGAATCGAGCGCCCGCGCCGCGAGGACCCGTGCCTCGCCGTCGGCCCCGCCGGCGCTGCGCATCGTGCCGTCGCCGGCGCGCGGCAGGAGCGCGGTGAACACCTCGTCCCCCGCCATGGAGGTGCCAATCAGGCTCTCGGGCCAGGGATGCCCGGCCAGGAGGAGGCCGTCGCGGCGCGCGAGCTGGACCGAGCTGCCGGGCCCGAGCGTGAGGCGGCCGAAGATGCCCTCGAAGTAGTTGAGGTCGATGCCGGCGGCGACCACGCCGAGGAAGCGGCCGTCCGGCGCGTGCAGGCGGCGGGCCAGGAAGATGCTCCACTGGCCGTCCACCTGGTTGCGCGACGGCGCGCTGAGGAAGGTGTCGGGCGCCGAGTCGTTGCGCAGTGCGTCGAAGTAGTCGCGGCCGATGGAGTTGATCGACGGCGCGGGAAAGGAGGCGGTGTTCGCCGTGTTCCGCCCGTCGTGGTCGACGAGGAAGAAGCGGCTCACGCGCGGCAGGGCGGCGACGCGGCCGCGCAGCATCTCGTGCACCGCCCGCGTGGAGAGGCGGGGGTAGAACTCGGCGGGGTCGTCGACGCCCTCGGCGCGCATCCAGTCCGCGATCCCGGCCTCGAGCTGCTCGATCGTGCGGAAGCCGTCGCCGATCCAGGTGGCCAGCACGAGGGAGAGGTTCCGCACCTCCCGCTCCGCGTCGCGCAGCGCGGCCTCGCGCTGGTTGCCCAGGTAGCCGGCCGTCGCGAGGCCGATGGCGGCCGCGAGGAGGGCGCCGATGGCGGCCCGGTGGAAGGCCGCCCGGCGATCGTCGGCCTCGACGGGCGTGGCCGGCCCCGGTCCGCGGCGGCGCGCGCTCTCGGGCCATTTCAGGGCGGCGGCGACGAGGGAAAGCATGCGGCGGATCCGATCCCCGGCTGGCGGCGTCCTGCCCCGCCAGGGCCGGCGCCGGGCGGGCGGCACCGGGTTCTCACGGCGATGCCGCCTCCTTCCTAAGCCGACGTGGATGAAGGAAGCGTAAGGCCCGCGGAGTCCGTCCGCGCCCGCGGCGCCTCCGCGCGCCGGGGATCACGGTCGGGGGAGGGACCGCGGCGGCCGGATTGCCGGCCGGTCCGTTCCGTGCGGGACTTCGCGGGGTTGGCGGCCGCCGCGGCCGGGCGGGGCCAAGGGTGCTGGACGGGCGAGGAACGACGATGGCGGCTGTGCGGCTCCTGGGTGCTCTCCTGCTGGCCGGCGGGGCCGTCGCGCCCCCGGTCCCCGCGGCCGCGGAGGTGGCGCCGCGGCCCGCCTGGCTCCGCGTGGAGAGCCACCGGACCCTGGACGGCCTCTCCGACGACCTCGTCACCGCGGGGCGGGGCGTGGGCGGCCTCCTGTCCGGCCCGGCGCCCGGCTACGCCGACCCGCGGGCGCCGACGGCGGAGGAGCTTCGCCGCGCGTCGATGTTCCGCCGCGGCGACGCGGGCTTCGGCTTCGGGCGCCTCTTCGGGCCCAACGTGGAGACGGCCACGGGCCGGCTGCTCGAGGATGACGGGCGGATCGCGGGCGAGGAGTACCTGGCCTTCACCGACGATCCCGCCGGCCGCGGGTCGCGCCACGTCGCCGTGCTGCTGCAGGTGCCGCGCGATCGGTCGGGCGAGCGGAACTGCATCCTCGCCGTGCCGGTGAACGGCTCCTCGGCGCTGTTCCGCGACATCGTCGATTTCGGGTTCTGGGGCCTGCGGCGCGGCTGCGCCGTCGTCTACACGGACAAGGGAGCGGGGAACGGCGTCCACGACCTCGGGACCGACACGGTGCACCGGATCGACGGCACGCGCGCCCCGGCCGCCGAGGCCGGCGAGCACGCCCATTTCGCCGCCGACCTCGCACCCGAGGCGCGCCGGCGGCTGCTGGCGGAGGCGCCGCACCGGATCGCCTTCAAGCACGCGCATTCCCGCCGCAACGCGGAGGCGGGCTGGGGCGAGGACGTGCTCCGCACCATCCGCTACGCCTTCTGGCAGCTCAACGAGCGCGCCGGGTCGGAGCGCTTCACCCGCGCGAACACGCTCGTCATCGTGGCCGGGAACTCGAACGGCGGCGGGGCGGCCCTCTACGCCGGGGAGGCGGACGACGCGGGGCTGGTGGACGCCGTCCTCGCGGGCGAGCCGCAGGTGCAGGTCCGGCCGGAGGCGCGCGCCGTCGTGGCCTATCGCGGGCGGGAGCGGCGCGATCCCGGGCGGACGCTGCTCGACTACTTCACCTTCGGCAACCTCTACCTCCCCTGCGCCGCGCCGGCCCTGCCGGAGGACGCCCCGGGCCGCGCCGGCATCGCCCGCGCCGCCGAACGCTGCGCCTCCCTGCGCGAGAAGGGGCTGCTGGCGGCGGACGACCTCCCGGCGCAGGCGCGGGAGGCGCTGGAGCGGGTGCACGCCTACGGCTACGACCGCGAGGTCGAGATCCTGCACGCGCACAACTACTCGGTCGTGCCCGACGCCACCGCGGCCAAGTACGTCTCGGCGCAC
This sequence comes from Muricoccus nepalensis, assembly GCF_006438825.1. Taxonomy (GTDB): domain Bacteria; phylum Pseudomonadota; class Alphaproteobacteria; order Acetobacterales; family Acetobacteraceae; genus Roseomonas; species Roseomonas nepalensis. The sequence continues at coordinate 204,507 of NZ_RCZP01000003.1, read as the reverse complement.
GGCCGCTTCGGGGTGGAGGACCGGGTCTGCGGCCTCAGCTTCGCCGCGGTGGACGCGGAGGGCCGACCGGTCGCCGCGCCGCCGGAGGTGCTGGCCCAGAGCTTCGCCACCGCGCCCGGCGGCGCGCCCTTCGGGCCCGTGGACATCGTGAACGACCGGGACCCGACCGGCCCGCGGCGCAACGCCCTCTCCGTTTCCCCCTCGACGGGGCGCCAGGACTACAACCTCGACGGCGCGCTCTGCCTGCGGGAGATGGCGGTCGGCGGCAGCCCGGAGGCGCGGCGCGTGCAGGCGGGCATCGCGGAGTTCCTCGCGAACGGGAACCTGCGCGGTCGGCCCGTGATCATTGTCCACGGGCGGCTGGATGACCGGGTCCCGGCGGCCTTCTCCTCGCGCCCCTATCTCGCGCTGAACAGCCTGGCCGAGGGGGACCGCGGGAACCTCCGCTACTGGGAGGTGGAGAACGCGGAGCATTTCGGCCTGTCCGGGCCGGGCTTCGACACCCGCTTCGTCCCCCTGAACCTCTACCTCCTGCGCGGGCTCGACGCGCTCTGGGCCCATCTGACCGCCGGCGCGCCGATCCCGCCGAGCCAGGTGGTCCGCACCACGCCCCGCGGCGGCCGTGCCGGGTCCGCGCCGCCGCTGGTGGCCGCGGCGGTGCCGCCCCCCGCGGCGGAGCCCGCGGCCGGAGACCGGATCGAGGTCCGTGCGGGGCGGGCGGCGATCCCGGACTGAGCGCGGGACGGCGCGGGTGGCCGGAGGGGCGCGGGCGAGGGTGCCCGGAGGGAGGAGGGGCCGATGAGGCATCGCTGGACGTTCCTGGGGGTGGCCGCCGGCCCCGCGCTCGCGCTGCTGGCGGGCATGCCGGCGCCGGCCCGCGCGGCCGATTGCGGGGCGCTCGCGGGGCTCGCCCTCCCGCAGGCGCGGGTCGAGGCGGAGGAGGTGGCGGCGGGAAGCTACCGCCCGCCCTCCGGCCCGGTGCAGGAGGCCCTCCCGGCCTTCTGCCGCGTCCGGGGCGTCGTGGAGCCGGTGGCGGGGTCGCGCATCGGCTTCGAGCTCTGGCTGCCGGCCGGGGGCTGGAACGGGCGGCTGCAGATGTTCGGGAACGGCGGCTACAGCTCCGCCCTTTCCTACGGGGAGATGGCCGGGCTCCTGCGGCGCGGCTACGCCACGCTGGGCACGGACACCGGCCACGAGGGCGACGACCCCTCCTTCGCCGAGGGCCGCCCGGAGGCGATCGTGGACTGGGGGCACCGCGCGGTGCACGAATCCGTCGTGCGGGCGAAGCAGGTCGTCGCCGCCTTCTACGGCCAGCCCGCCCGCCGCACCTTCTTCGCGGGCTGCTCCACCGGCGGCCACCAGGGCATGGCCTCGGCCCAGCGCTACCCCGAGGACTTCGACGGCATCATCGCCGGCGCCTCCGGCGGCAACCGCACCCACCTGAACGCGGGCTTCCTCTGGCAGTACCAGCGCAACCACGCGCCCGGCGACGACGCCGCGGCGCTTGTCCCGCCCGCCAAGCTGCGGCTCGTCGCCGAGGCCGCGCTGGCGGCCTGCCGGGCCGGCAACGGCGCGGGCGGCGGGCATGCGGCGGACGGCTGGCTGAACGATCCCCTGGCCTGCCGCTTCGATCCGGCGGCCCTGCGCTGCGCCGGCGGGGACGGCGCGGACTGCCTGACGGACCCGCAGGTGGAGGCGCTCCGGTCCATGTACGACGGGCCGCGCAACCCGCGCACCGGCGAGCGGATCCACTTCCCCTTCCCGCGGGGCAGCGAGAACAGCGGCGGGCCGCCGAGCCTGCCGGGCTGGAGCCTCTACTGGGCGGACCCGGGCAACCCCTCGGCGCCCGCGCGGGTGAACTACTGGCGCCACTGGGCCGGGTTCGGCGCGGGCTGGAGCTGGTGGGCCTTCGACTTCGACCGCGACATAGCGGCGGTGGATGCGCGGCTGGCGCCGGTGATCAACGCGACGGACCCGGACCTCTCCGCCTTCCGCCGGCGCGGCGGCAAGCTGATCGCCTATCACGGCCTGGCCGACCCGGTCGTGCCCTTCGCGGAGTCCATCGCCTACCACGGGCGCGTCGCGGAGGCGGCGGGCGGGGACGTCCCGTCCTTCTACCGGCTCTTCCTCGTCCCGGGCATGGAGCACTGCCGCGGCGGCCCCGGCGCGAACCAGCCCGAGCTGCAGGCGGCGCTGGAGCGCTGGGTGGAGGAGGGCACGCCCCCCGCGCGGATCCTCGCGCACCACCGCGAGGGCAACCGCCCCGACGGCGCAATCCAGTTCAGCCGGCCGCTCTGCCCCTACCCCCAGCGCGCGGTGCATGACGGGGCCGGCGATCAGGCGACGGCGGAAAGCTACCGCTGCGCCGAGTTCCCCGGCATGGACCTGCCGGAGATCGGGGCGTCCTACCGGCGCTAGGCAAGACCGGCGCGGCAGCGATCCCGCAGGGGGCGCCCTGCGCGCAATCCGTCCGGGCCGCCGCGCGCGGGATCGGCGCGGTTGCGGCAGGGCGAGGCGCCGTCGCCGGCCTTCCCGGCAGGCAGGTCCTACCGGCCACGCCGCGCGGCAAGTGACTAGGCGGGCGGCGGCCTGGAACGCGCCGCGCCGCCCGTTAGCGAATCCTTCAACCGGCGGCCTGTATCGGTGGCGGCAGCAAGAAGATCAGCGAAGGCCTGCTCCCGTGAGGTCACCGTCCGTCGGGTATCCGCTCCGTCCCTCCCGGATCCAGCGCCCGCCGCGGGCTCTCTAGCCGGCGATGCCCGCGCCAGCGCTCCGCCCGGAGACCCCGACGCGGCCTCGCCCGGGCCGGGACGCCGCGCGCGATGCGTCGGCGGGCGCGGGCGCGCTGTTGCGCGGCGCGCGGGTGCCGGTGGTCGCGGCCCTGCTGCTCGGCCTGACCGTGATCCTGGCGAGCGCCTTCGTGTCGTGGAAGACGTACCAGCGCACGATCGTCGATGCCGGTCGCGAGCTGCGAACGATCTCGGTGGTCCTCGCCGACCACACCGACCGCGCCTTCCAGACCGTCGACTTCGCGCTCGAGGCGCTTCTCGAGCGCGCGCGGGCGGAGGGCGCGCTCGCCTCGGCCGACCGCCTCGCGGCCTGGGCCCGTGCGCGCTCCGTGCACGAGGCGCTGCGCGAGCGGTCCGACGCGATGCCGCAGGCCGACGCGCTGCTCCTCATCGGCGCCGATGGCCGGCTCCTCTCCTTCTCCCGCCACTGGCCAGCGCCGCCGACCGAGCTCGGCGACCGCGAGTACTTCCGCCTGCTGCGGGACGGCGGCCAGGACTGGGTGATCGGCCCGCCCGTGCACAACCGCGGCACGGGCACCTGGAGCATCCATCTCGCCCGGCGCATCTCCGGCCCCGACGGGAGCTTCTTCGGCGCCGCCGTGGGCGTCGTGGAGCTCGCCTACTTCGAGAGCTTCTACCGGGAACTCGCGCTCGGTCCGGAGACGAGCGTCGCCCTGTTCCGGACCGACGGCACGCTGATCGCCCGCTACCCCGACGCGGGGAGCAGCGTCGGGCGCGACTTCAGCGCCTCGCCCCAGTTCCGCTCCACCCTCGCCGCGCCGGACGGCGCCGCGGTCCGCATGGCCAGCGCGGTCGACGGGCGCGAGCGGCTGGTCTCCGCGCGCGCCCTCGCGGGGCATCCGCTGCGGGTCCATGTCGGCACCACCACGGAGGCGGCGCTCGCGGGCTGGCGGGAGCAGGGGATCAACCTGATCATTGGCTGCGGTCTCCTGCTCCTGCTGATCGGCGTGACCCTGGCGGCGGCGGCGCGGAAGGCGGAGGCCGAGCAGGCCGCACTGGCCGAGCGGCTGCGGCGGGAGAGCGAGCTGGCGGCGCAGGACGCGCGGTTCCGGATGGCCGTCGAGGGCATGTCCCAGGGCCTCTGGAAGTTCAGCGCGGAGAGCCGCCTGGAGCTCGCCAACCACAACTGCGCGCGGATCATCGGCTATCCGCGCGGCGCGCTCCGCCCGGGCGCGACCTTCGAGGAGCTGCGGGCAGCGTCGGGGAAGGCCCGGCCCGTGCTGGACCGCCTGGCGACCTTCGTGGAGGCGCGCCAGGGCGGGGCCTTCGTGCAGGACCTGGAGGATGGGCGCGCCGCCTCCGTGGTGTACCAGCCCGCCCCCGACGGAAGCTGGGTCGTCACCTTCGAGGACGTGACGGAGCGCCGCGCCGCCGAGGCGCGGGTCGAGCACATGGCGCGGCACGACGCCCTGACGGGGTTGCCCAACCGGCTGGCCCTGCACGACCGGCTCGGCCACGCGGTGGCGGAGGCCGCGGCGCGCGGGACGCCGGCCGCCGTGCTCTACATGGACCTCGACCGCTTCAAGGAGGTGAACGACACCCTGGGCCACCCGGTGGGCGACGCGCTGCTCAAGGCGGCCTCGGCGCGCATCCTAGCCAACGTGCGCGGCGCGCGCGGGGACATGGTGGCCCGGCTGGGCGGCGACGAGTTCGCGGTGGTCGTCGCCCTCGACGAGGAGGGCGAGCGCCCCGTGAACACCGAGGTGGCCGCGCTCGCGCGCCGCCTGATCGGGGTGCTCTCCGAGCCCTTCGACATCGAGGGCCACCAGGTGGTCATCGGCAGCTCGATCGGGGTCGCCGTGCTCCCGCAGGACGGGACCACCTCCGACGAGGTGCTGAAGCACGCCGACCTCGCCCTCTACCGGGCCAAGCAGGATGGCCGCGGGCGGGCCCGCTTCTTCAAGCGCGAGATGGACCAGCAGGCGCAGGAGCGCCGGCAACTGGAGCTCGAGCTGCGGCGCGCGCTGCACGCCACGCCCGAGGTGTTCGAGGTTCACTACCAGCCGGTGATCGCGGTCGAGACCCGGGCGCCGACCGGCCTCGAGGCGCTGCTGCGCTGGCGGCACCCGGAGCGCGGCTTCATCCCCCCCGCCCAGTTCATCCCGCTGGCGGAGGAGATCGGCCTCATCGTCGCGCTCGGCGAGCTGGCGCTGCGCCGGGCCTGCGCGGACGCGGCCGGCTGGGCACCGGGCCTGCGCGTCGCGGTGAACCTGTCGCCCATCCAGTTCCGCGACCCGCGGCTCGTGGAGATGGTGGCGGAGGCGCTCGCCGACAGCGGGTTGCCGGCGGGGCGGCTGGAGCTCGAGATCACCGAGGGGGTGCTGCTGCACCAGACCGAGGCGACGATCGCGACGCTGCACCGCCTCAAGGATCTCGGCGCGCGCATCGCCATGGACGACTTCGGGACGGGCTACTCGTCCCTGAGCTACCTGCGCAGCTTCCCCTTCGACAAGATCAAGATCGACCGGGCCTTCGTGCGCGACCTCGGGACCTCGCCCGACGACGCGGCGATCGTCAGCGCGGTGACCGGCCTCTGCGAGCGGCTCGGCATGGCGAGCACGGCCGAGGGGGTGGAGACCGAGGAGCAGTTCCGCCGGCTCGAGGCCGAGCGCTGCACGGAGGTCCAGGGTTACCTGTTCAGCCGGCCGGTACCGTCCTCGGAAGTGCCGCGGGTCCTTTCCACCCTGTCCTCCGCCGCGCGCCCCGGAAAGGCCGGGCCGCTTCGCGCCGGCCTGGGCCCGGTGGTTCCCGCGCGCTAACCGCGGCCTCCGGACCGGAAGCCGCGGTCGATTGAGTTGGCCGCCGGTTCTGGATGGCGCGCCCTGGCCGATCACGTTGACGGCCGGCGGCTCGCGCCCTGCCTCGTCAGGGCGGCGGGCGACGTGCAGACTGGGCCGCGCGGTTGACATTCGGGAGGCGACAATGAGACGGACGTTCCTGCAAGGGGCGGCGATGGGCGTCGCGGCGGCGGCGCTGCCCAAGTCCGGCGTCGCCCAGGGCATGGTGCCGGGCACGGCGCCGGCCGTGGCTGCGCCCGCGGCGGGGCGCGCGCCGATCACGCTCGCGGAGTTCGGCTCCTTCCACGTTGGCGGGCGCGACTTCGTCGTCTCCGGCCAGCCGACGCGCGAGGTCCTCTTCTCGCCGGGCGGGCAGCCCGCGCGGGTGGACCCGAACGGCACCTACCTCGTGGGCGGCATGTACGCGGGCTACATGATCCCCGCGCCGCAGCGCGGCCGCTTCCCGCTGCTGATGTGGCACGGTGGCGGCCTGACCGGCGTGACCTGGGAGACCACGCCCGACGGCCGGGAGGGCTGGCAGCACTTCTTCCTGCGGCGCGGCTGGCCCGTCTATGTCTCGGACGCGGTGGAGCGCGGGCGGTCCGGCTGGACGATGATCCCGGAGGCCACCGGCGGCCAGCCGATCTTCCTGACCGAGGACAATCCCTACGAGCGCTTCCGCATCGGCGACGGCCCCGGCTCCCGCGCGCGCGGCACCACCCTGCCGGGCAACCAGTTCCCGGCGGACGGGGACAGCTACCGCAACTTCATGCGGCAGAACGTGCCCCGCTTCACCACGACGGACGAGCTGACGCTGGAGGCCTACGGCGCCCTGCTCGACCGCGTAGGCCCGAGCGTGGTGATGGTGCACAGCCAGGGCGGGTTCTTCGGCTGGCGCGCCGCCCAGGAGCGGCCGGACAAGGTCCGCGCCCTCGTGCTCGTGGAGCCCGCGGCGGTCGGCGACCTGGCGAAGGTGGCCGCCCTGAAGGACGTGCCGATGCTCGTCCTCTACGGCGACTACATCGACGGCGACGCGCGCTGGCCGGCCATCCGCGCGAGCGGGATGCGCTTCGCCGAGGCTGTGCGCGCGGCCGGCGGATCCGTCGACGTGGTGAACCTGCCGGAGCGCGGGATCCGCGGGAACAGCCACATGATGATGATGGACCGCAACAGCGATACCGTCGCGGGGCTGGTCCAGGAATGGCTCGCGGGGAAGGGGCTCTGGGCCTGAGACGGCCGCGGCGTCTTCGGCCTGGATGGGCAGCCCGCCGCATGGCCGTGACGGGATCAGGGAAACGTCCCGCGTGCGGCGAGGTGGTCACGCTGGGTGCGTCGGCCGCGTGAGGACCGCCCTCCATCACGCGCCCGCTCCGCCTCGCCGCAGGAGCCGCGCGCCGGCCCCCGACTTCCGGGCAGGGCCTGGGGTGGCCTAGGCTATCGGTGGTGGAGGGCGGGCTCGTTGCGCCACGCCACCCCTCCGTGGCCTCCTTGCGGGCCGGGGGCCGCCGGCCGCTTCGAACGTGCCGCGACGACCAGAGGATCCAGACCGCCATGCCGGACGCCAACGACCCCGCCGCCGAGCCGGACTACGACCATCTGCTCCGCGCCAACCTCCTGCGCGTCTTCAACGAGCGCGACGCCGCGCGGCGGGCGGTCGCGTTGGCGGAGCTGTACGTGTCTGACCCCGTGATGTTCGAGCCGGACGGCGTCGTCGAGGGGCAGGCAGGCATCGCCGAGGTCGCGGGCCGGCTCCTCGACGGGTTCGGGCCGGGCTTCGCCTTCGTGCCGGAGGGCGCGGCGGTCGGCCATCACGGGCTGGGCGTGCTGCGCTGGCGGGCCGGTCCGGAGGGCGGCGAGACCCTTGTCACCGGCGCGGACGCGGCGGAGATCGTGGGTGGCCGCATCGCGCGGCTGTGGGTGCTGCTCGACCGTTCCGCGGGCTGATCCCCGTCCGTCCCGCGACGGGCCGGGCCACAGCTGGCCACACGCTGATGGCGGCGCGGGCGACTGAGACGAAGATCCTGCTGATCCTCGCAAGATGCTGCTGCGTGAGCGCGGCGGCCCGGTGCCGCTGGCGCCAGATGGTCTCGACGAAGGCGGCGTGGTCATCGTGCCAGCCGGCGAGGCCCTCCCGGTTGTCGAACAGCCCGATGACGAGGCTTCGGACGAACGGCTCGCGCATCCTTCCGTGGCCGGCGCGCCGACCGGCGGCATGACGCGGGCGACGGAGACGCGGCTTGCCCTCGCGACCGGGCTTCGCATGACGAACCGGAAGGACGGGCGGCCGGTGATCGTCGAGGGTGCGCGATCAGCGGCGTCGGCTCGGGCATGGGCGGCCAGGACTGGCAGCTAGCCGCAGCTGCCCTCCGCGCGCCCCGGCGGCACGCAGGACCGGCGCACCCGCCAGCGCGTTCCGGCCCGCGCGCCGAAGAGGCGCCGCACCGCCCGCGCCCGCCCCGCTTTCCGGTGGTGCAGGCCCGCCAGGAGGCCGATCCTCCCGCCGCCGGTCCTTGCTGGAGCTCGCGATGCGTCTCCCCTCCGCTGCCCTTGGGCGCCGCGCCGCGCTCGCCCTCGGCCTTGCCGCCCCGCGCCTTGCGGCCGGCGCGGGCGCGCGCGTCCTGCGCTTCGTGCCGCACGCGGATCTCGGCGTCACGGACCCGGTCTGGTCCGGCGCCTACGTCACGCGCAACCACGCGCTGATGGTCTACGACACCCTCTACGGCATGGACGCGGATTACCGGGTCCAGCCGCAGATGGCCCAGGGGCACGAGGTGTCCGCCGACGGCCTTCGCTGGACGATCCGCCTGCGCGAGGGCCTGCGCTTCCACGACGGCGAGCCGGTGCTCGCGCGCGACGCCGCGGCGAGCCTCCGCCGATGGGGCGCGCGCGACGGCTTCGGAGGGGCGCTGCTCGCCGCGGCCGAGGAGATCGGGGCGCTCGACGACCGGGACATCGGCATCCGGCTCCGGCGTCCCTTCCCGCTGCTGACTTACGCGCTCGGCAAGCCGGGCTCGCCGGTCTGCGCGATCATGCCGGAGCGCCTGGCCCGGGCCGATCCGCACCGCCCGGTGACGGAGGTGGTGGGCAGCGGCCCCTTCCGCTTCCTGCCCGCCGAGCGCCTCGCCGGCGCGCGCGTGGCCTACGAGCGGAACGAGGCCTATCTCCCTCGCGAGGGCGGCGGGGCGGGCCTCACCGCCGGGCCCAAGCACGTCCAGGTCGACCGCGTGGAGTGGCACGTGCTGCCCGACCCCGCCACGGCGGCGGCGGCGTTGCGCGCGGGCGAGGTGGACTGGTGGGAGAATCCCGGCTTCGACCTGCTGCCCTCCCTCGCGCGGGACCCGCGCGTGGCGGTCACCCCGCCCGGCGCGCTCGGCCTCCACGGCGCGCTGCGCTTCAACCAGCTGCACCCGCCCTTCGACGACCCGGCGGTGCGCCGCGCGCTGCTGCCGGCGGTCTCGCCCGCCGACTACGTCGCCGCGGTCGCCGGCGACTTCCCAGGGGGCGGACGGACCGAGGTCGGCTTCTTCGCGGAGGGCGCGCTGGGCGCGAGCGACGAGGGGCTGGACGTGCTGCTCGGCCCGCGCGACCTCGAGGGGGCGCGCCGTGCATTGGCGCGGGCCGGCGCCGCGGGGGCGCGGGTGGTGCTCATCGCGCCGACGGACGTGCCGATCCTGCGGGCGCAGGCGGAGGTCGGGGCCGACCTGCTGCGGCGCGTCGGCTTCGAGGTCGACGTCCAGGCGCTCGACTGGGCCACCGCCTTCGGGCGCCTCGCGCGGCAGGACCCGCCGGCGCAGGGGGGCTGGAACGTGGTCCACACCTGGTTCTCCGGCCTCGACATGCTGGACCCCGCCGTCCACCCCTATCTCCGCGGGAACGGGCGGGAGGGCCGTATCGGCTGGCCGGTGAGCCCGCGGATCGAGGCCCTGCGCGACGCCTGGCTCGAGGCCGGGAGCCCGGGGGAGCGCGACGGCCTTGCCCGCGCCCTGCAGCGGCAGGCCTTCGAGGACCTGCCCTACATTCCCATCGGGGCGGTGCTCCCGCGGGCGGCGCACCGGCGCGGGCTGGCCGGGGTGCCGCCGGGGCTGCCGACCTTCTGGGGCGTCCGCTGGGCCTGAGCCCCGGGGCTAGTCGGCGAGGGCGCGGGTGAGCGCGCCGCGCAGGGCCTCGTATTCCTGCCGCACCGGCCCCTCGAACCGCGCGCCGTAGGTGGCGCGCGCGGCCTCGAAGAAGCCGTCCGCGCGGAAGCCCGGCTGCAGGCGCCGCAGGACCGCCGCGGCCTCGCGCGCCTCCGCCTCGCGTTCCTGCAGGGACAGGGACGAGGTCAGGGCGATCCAGTTCATCGGGTAGCGCCCGTAGAGCCCGATCGAGCGGCGGCAGGCGGCCTCCATCGCGCCGAGGTCCTCCTGCCGGAAGTGGCACCAGCTCGCGTAGTGGTGCCAGGCGAAGCTGCGGGGGTCGCGCGGGCTCAGGCGGAGCGCGTCGGCGATGAGGCCGAGGCAGGCGCGCGGGTCCTCCTGCGCCTGGCGCCGGATATGGGCGAGGAGCGCGAGGCTGTTGGCGTCGTTCGGGTTTCGCTGCGCGGCCCGCTCGATCAGCGCGCGCGCCTCCTCCGTGCTCGCGCGCGCGTAGAGCGCCACCTCCGCGCAATGCGACAGGACGAAGGGGTTCTCCGGGTCCGCCGCCAGGGCGGCGTCCGCGTGCTGGAGGGCGAGGCGGCGCTCCCCGTCCGGGTCCGGGAACTCCTTCGTCAGCCAGCGCGCGGTGCGCACGGCGCCGGCCAGCGCGTGCGCCATGGCGTAGCCGGGGTCCGCCTCCAGCGCGCGGCCGAGCGGCTCCAGCACCCGCTCCAGCGCCGCCTTGTGCCGGCCGCCGAGGAGCACGCCGTTCGCGCGCTGCAGCCAGGTCCAGGCGTCCGGGTACTCGGGCGGCCGGCGCATAGCGCGCGCGACCTCCTCCTGCATGAGGCGCGGCGCCAGGCGGGCCGCGATCCGCTGGACGATCGTGTCGCGCAGCCCCATGGCGTCGCCGAGCCGCGCGCCCTGCGAGTCCGCCCAGAGATGCATCCCGGTCCGCCCGTCGAGCAGGCGGATGTTCAGCCGGATCCGGTGGCTGTCCTGCTCCACCCCGCCCTCCACGAGGTAGCGCACGCCGAGCTCCGCCGCGATGCGGCGCACGTCCATGCCGAGCCCGCGATAGGCGAGCGCCGACTGCCGCGCGGTCACGAAGAAGCCGGGGACGTGCGCGAGGGCGTTCGTGATCTCCTCCGTCAGGCCGTCGGCCAGCACGTCGCCCGCCACGGGGTCGTGGGAGATCCCGGCGAAGGGGAGGACGGCGACGGAGGGCCGGTCGTCCACCGGGGCGACGGGGCCGGGCGCGGGGACCGCGGGCACCGGGGCGCGGTCCGGCGCGGCGCGGATCCAGTCGAGCGCGGGCGCACCGGCGGGCTCGGCGGGGGCGCGCGGGCCGAGCCGAAGCGTGAGCTCGTCCAGCAGCCCGCGCGTCTCCGCCGAGGGGCCCGGGCCGGCGGGGCCGAGGGCTTCGGTGAGGCAGCGGTACTGGTCCAGCACCGCGGCGAGGTCGCCGCGCTCGGCGTGCCCGCGCATGAGGTGGCGATGCGCGTCCTCGTCCCCCCGGTCGAGGGCGAGGAGGCGGCGGGCCAGCGCCTCGGTGCCCTCGCCCGCGCGGAGCCGCGCGCGCATGGTCGCGAGCGCCCGCTCGTGCAGGGCGGCGCGCCGGGGGAGGAGCCAGCGGGCGAAGGGGTCGTCTGGGCCGAGGGGTAAGCCCGCCAGCAGGACCCCCCGGTAGAGCCGGACGGCCTCCGCCAGCCCCGCGCTCCCGGCCAGCGCGCGGCTCAGGTCGCGCGCGTCCACCCCGGCCAGGGCGTCCGGAATCAGGAGGGGGCCGCCCGCGGGCCAGCCGAAGGCGCGGCGGAGGCGCAGCAGCTCCTGCCGGAGGCTGCCGCGGGCCTGTTCCGGCCGTCGCCCGGGCCAGAGGAGCGCCGCGAGCTCGTCGCGCGCGGGCGGCGCCTCGGCCAGGGCGAGAACGGCGAGAAGGGCGACGCCGCGGTGCCCCAGCCCGGGGACCGGCGCGCCGTCCGCCCGCCGCGCCTCGAAGGGGCCGAGCAGCCGGACGTGCGCGCGGGACGGTTCCGGCGCGGGAGCGGGGGTGAGGGGTTCGACCATCGCAAGCCCTCCGTCCGCCCCGTCCCGCACGCCGTCGACGCGCGGGGGAGGGGCCACGGATCAATCTGGCGGGCTGGAGAGCCGGCCGGCATTAACTCATTTGCATGCGCCGCCCAAGGCGTTCCGCGGCGCGTGCCGCCCGGCCCGTTACACGTTTCGAGCCCGGTTTTGATGCGCTTCTAACGCCCCCTTTCCGCCCGCGGCGTGCAGCCTGTCGCGACGCGCAGCGGCAGGCTGGCGGCGCGATGCCGAGGCCGTATTCCCGCAGCGGAGGAGGGCGATCGTGTCCTGGAGGTCGGTGACCGGCGCGTGGCTCGCCGCCTGTCTCTCGTCGTGGCCGGCCTGCCGGCCGGCGCTGGGGGCGGGGCCGGACGGCCTGCCGCCGGATCCGTCGACGGAGGTCGTCGCCTTCTGCCGCGCCGCGGGGAGCGCCTGCGAGTGCTCGCTGGAGGGCGTGGAGACCCTGCTCGACCCGGCGACCTACGCGCGGTTCCTGGCCGTCATGCACCGCGCCGGCGCGCTCACCGGGAACGAGCTGGCGGCGCTGGAGCGGCAGAGGCGATCGGCCTGCGACGCGCCCGCGGCCGGGACGGCGGCGACGGAGAGGCCCGCGCCCCGCGAGAGCACGGCCGGCCTGTCGACGCCCGTCGGGTCGCGGGCGTGGCACGGCGGCGGGCCGAGGCGGTCGGGCCCGGCCAAGACGCGGGAGGGCGCGCCGTGACCCCGGCGACGGACGGGGCGCGCGGGGGCATCGGGCGCGCCGTCGCTGGCGCCGGGGCCGCGGCGCGCGTCGCCGTCCTGGCGTTGGCGGGCCTTCCCGGCCTCGGCACGAGCGTCGCCACCGGACTGGAGACTCCGTCCGGTGCGCGCATGGAGGCTCGCTGGGTGGAGCCGGCCGCGCCGCCCGACGGGGGAGCGCCATCGCCGGGCCCCGTGCCGGCCATGCTGACGACGCCCGCCGCCTGGCGGCCGGGCGACCCCGCCGCCGTCCTGCTCGGCGAGTTTGCCGGCGCCGAGCCCTGGCGCGACCGGCTCGCGGCGGAGTTGCTGGAGGCGGGGGCGGCGGTGCTGGAGCTGGACGTGCACACCGCGCGCGGCCTCTCCGCCGACAGCGCTTTTCTTCCCCCGGCACCGGCGCCGGAGGACCTCTTGCCGGACCTGTTCGGCGCGTTGCGGATGCTGCGCGGGTTGCCGGCCGGCCCGGTCTCCGCCTTCGGCGTTCCCGGCCTCGGCGGCGCGGCGGTGCTGCGCGCGGGGGAGGAGGCGGCGCGCCGCTACCTGGGCCCGCTCGGGCCGCGCTTCGCGGCGCTCGCCCTGCTGGACGAGGACTGCGTGCCGGCGCTCGACTAGGCGGTGCCGGCCGACGGCGGGCCATCCCCCGGAGCCGAAGCGCCCGGCGCCTCCCCCGTCCGGCGCGCGGCCGCCTGGTCCGGTGCGCCCTTGATCGGCGCGGCCGCCCTCGATTGCGCCGTCGCGCTCGTAACGCCCGCGGCGCGCGGACCGCTGCGTCCCTGAGGCCCGTGCCGCCGCCCTTCCTTGGGGAGTGCCCTGGGTGCTCCCCGGCGGGTGACCTTCGGCACGGGCCGGGCGCGGCGGCACGGGGCAACCTCGTTCGGGGTCTCTTCCGCCCCAAGCCGGTGGAGGGTCGTTCCCGGCGCGGCCGCCCGGGCCATCCCGCGGCGACGGGCCGGATGGTGGAGCGAGGGGAACAGGCGATGCCGCAAGGGTCCGTCGCGCGCGACGCGGAGGCCGAGTGCCGGAGCCTCGCGTGGAGATACCTCTCCCGTTGCGGGCGGGCGTCCCTCGACGCCTCCGATCCGGTCGGCGAGGCCGAGCGGCAGCTGCTTGCGGCGATGCGCGTCCAGCGCTGCCGCGCCCGGCGGGAGGCGGCGACGAGCGGCGGCACGGCCCTCGCGGGGGTAGCCGCGCTGGCGGCCTGGATGGGCCAGGACCACCCGTCGGTCGCGGCCGACCTGGCCTTCCGGATGGTCAGCGCCCTGCCCCTGACCTGCTCCATCCTCGACGCGGGGAACGCGGCGGTCCTCCTCGCCCAGGCGTGCCATCTCAGCCGAATGGTCCGGGCCGGGCAGATCGGGCGGGCGCTCCGGCAGGCGCTTCTCCACCCCTCGTGGCCGGCCGGTGCCGGATGAGGCGCGCGGCCCGCCCGCCGGACCCGGGGCGGCGCCGGCACGCCGCGGCGGGCGTCACACGTTCCGGCGCCGGGTTTGACGGGGTTTTCACGCCCGGGGCGGGACGCCAGCCGTGATGCTCGCGGCGAGGGGCGGCGCGCGGCCGTCCAGGACCAGGATGGTCGAGGGGAAGCCGATGGGCATCGCGCGGGGCGCCGTTTCGTGGCCGGGGCAGCGAGTGGGAGCGGGACGGGCGCGCGCCGCGACGGCGGCCGGGCGCCTCCGGGCCCTACGCCGCGGGCGCCGGGCCGTCGGGCCATGAGCGCGGGACGGCTGCTCGCCTTCGCCGGGCGGAACGGGCCGGGGCTGCTCTGCGGGGGCGTGCTGATCGGGCTGGTCGCCCCGCCCCTCGCGGAGCTCGCGCGCCCGCTGATGGGGGTGGCCGTCTTCGTCTTCACGCTCGGCGCCTTCCTGAAGGTGGACGGGCCGGCCTTCCGCGCGGAGGCGGCGGACCGCGCCGGGCTCCTCGCGGCGCTGGCCTGGGCGACCTTCGGCGTGCCGCTCCTCGCCTTCGGCCTGCTGCTGCTCGCCCGGCCGAGCCACGACGTGGCGCAGGGGCTGCTGCTCACCGCGCTCGCCCCGCCGGTCGGCAGCGCGGCGGCCATCGCGGCCATGCTCGGCCTCAGCGCGCCGCTCGCCCTGCTGGCCACGGTCGTGGCGACGCTCGCCTCGCCCTTCTACCTGCCGCCGCTCGCCGCCGCGCTGACGGGCGCCGAGCTGGCGATCGAGCCCGTGGCGCTGGCGGGGCGGCTGGGCCTGATCGTCGGGGGCGCGGCGGGCGCGGCCATCCTCCTGCGGCGCTTCGCCGGCGGATGGGTGGCGGGGAACCCGAACGCCATGACCGGGGTCGCGGTCCTCGGCCTCCTGCTGGTGGCGGTGGGGGCGATGCGGGGCATGCGGGACGAGATCCTGGAGGCGCCCCTGCAGGCGGCGCTGCTGCTGGGCGTTGCCTTCCTCGCGAACGCGGGCTTCCAGCTCGTCGGGGCGCTGCTGTTCAGCGGCGTCATGGAGCGCACCCGCGCCCTCACCGTCGGCCTGGTGAGCGGCAACCGCAACATCACCCTCATCTGGTCCGCCGCCGCGCCCTTCCTCGCGGACCGGCCGGTGGTCGAGCTGCTGCTCGCGCTCGGCGTCTTCCCGATCTTCATGCTGCCGGTGATGACGCGGCGGCTGCTGGCCGCGCTGGTGGAGCCGGGGCCGGCCGCGGCCGGGACGGCGCGGACGGACGCCTCGACGCCGCTGCAGGAGCCGACGAAGCCGTGACGCCCGGCGTTTGCCGCGCGGGCTTCCGGTGCCGCTACGCGGCGGGTTTCCAGGCGAGCAGGCGCAGCGCGTTGAGCGTGACGAGCACCGTGGCCCCGGTGTCCGCCAGGATGGCGGGCCAGAGGCCGGTGGCGCCGATCAGGGTGGTGACGAGGAACACCGCCTTCAGCCCCACCGCAAGGGCGACGTTCGTCCGCACGTTCGCCAGGGTTGAGCGCGACAGGCCGACGAGCTCCGCCACGCCGGAGACCCGGTCCCGCAGCACGGCCGCGTCCGCCGCCTCGAGCGCGACGTCCGTGCCGCCGCCCATGGCGACGCCGACGGAGGCCGCCGCGAGGGCGGGGGCGTCGTTGATGCCGTCGCCGAC
The DNA here is from genome assembly GCF_006438825.1 of Muricoccus nepalensis. Classification (GTDB taxonomy): domain Bacteria; phylum Pseudomonadota; class Alphaproteobacteria; order Acetobacterales; family Acetobacteraceae; genus Roseomonas; species Roseomonas nepalensis. The sequence goes on along the minus strand of NZ_RCZP01000003.1, from coordinate 188,919 downwards.
CATCACCACCGTCCCGGCGGACCGGAGCGCCGCGATCTCGCGGAGCTTGTCGGCCGGCAGGAGCTCCGCCTTCGCCTCGAGGCCGAGGGCCTTCGCGATGGCGGCGCCGGTGCGGGCGTTGTCGCCGGTGAGCATGACGGAGTGGATGCCCAGGCGGGAGAGGGCGAGGATGCCCTCGGCCGCGTCGCCGCGCGGCTCGTCGCGCAGCGCCAGCACCCCCCGGACGGCGTTCTCGTCCAGGACCACGACGGCCGTCTTTCCCTCGGCCTCGAGGCGGGCGACGGCCTCGGCCAGGGCGCCGAGCTCCGCCCCGCCCTCCGCCGCGTGGCGCGGGCTGCCGACGCTCACGCGGCGGCCGCCGACCGTGGCGACGACGCCCTTCCCGGGCACGGCGCCCTGGCCGGAGGCGGGCGGCGTCGCGAGGCCCCGCGCCTCGGCCGCCGCCACGACGGCGCGCGCGAGGGGGTGGGACGACCCCTGCTCGACGGCGGCGGCCAGCGCGAGGAGCTCGGCCTCCGAGGTCCCGGGGGCGGGGAGGAGATCGGTCACGGTCGGGCGCCCCTCCGTCAGCGTGCCGGTCTTGTCGAAGGCCACGGTCGTCGCGGCGCCGATCGCCTCCAGCGCGGCGCCGCCCTTGATGAGGAGGCCGCGCCGGGCGCCGGCGGAGAGGCCCGAGGCCAGGGCGGCGGGAACGGAGATGACGAGGGCGCAGGGGCAGGCGATCAGCAGCACGGCCAGCCCGCGGTAGAGGCTCGTCCACCCGTCCCAGCCCAGCAGGAAGGGCGGCACCAGGATGACCAGCAGCGAGACGAGCATCGCCCCGGGGGTCCAGTAGGCCGAGAAGCGCTCGATGAAGCGCTGGGTCGGCGCACGGGAGGCGGTCGCCTCCTCCACCAGGCGGATGATGCGGGCGATGGTGTTGTCCGCCGCGCCGCGCGTGACCCGCACGCGCAGCGCGCCGTCGGCGTTGATCGAGCCCGCGACGACGGCCTCGCCGGGGCCGCGGGGGACGGGGATGCTCTCGCCGGTCACGGGGCTCTCGTCGAGGGAGGACTGGCCCTCCTCGATGGCGCCGTCGCAGGGGACGCGGTCGCCGGGCCGGACGAGGACGAGGTCGCCGACGGCGAGGCGGTCGGAGGGCACCTCCTCGGCCGTGCCGTCGGGGCGCAGGCGCTGCGCCGTCCGCGGCATGAGGCTGGCCAGCGCCCGGATGCCCGCTCGGGCGCGCCCGGCCGCCACGTTCTCCAGCAATTCGCCGAGCGCGAAGAGAAGGACGACGACGGCCGCCTCCTCCGCGGCGCCGATGACGGCGGCGCCGGCGGCGGCGGTCACCATCAGGGTCTCGATGGAGAAGGGCGTCCCGGCCCGGGCCAGGGCGACGGCGCGGCGGCCGAAGGGCACGAGGGCGACGAGCGTGGCGACGAGGAAGAGCGGGTCGGTCAGCCGGGCCGGAAGGACGAGGGACAGGGCGTAGGCGCCGAGGACCAGGGCGCCTAGGAGCCAGACGAGCCGGGCCTTGCCTGTCGCGTACCAGGGCCTGGTCGCGTCGGCCGGGTCGTCGTGGTCGGCGTGGGAATGGCCGAAGGCACCGCCCTGCGCGTGATCGCCGTGCGCGTGATAGCCATCATGCGCGTGGTCGTGGTGATCGTGGCCCGCGTGGTCGTGCGAGTGGTCGTGGGCCGCGTGGTCGTGGGCCGCGCGGGCGCCGGTGGTGGCCGCGTCGGCCGCCCCCTCGAGGCGCGTGGCCCGGTAGCCCACCGCCGCGATCTGGCCCTCGACGGCCTCCCGCGTCGCCCCGCCCGGGGAGAGCGTGGCGCCGAGCCGCTCCGCCATCAGGTTGACGGAGACGTCCGTGATCCCGGGCAGCCGGCTCACGGCCTTCTCCACCTTGGCGACGCAGGAGGCGCAGTCCATGCCCTCGACGCGCCATGACACGCGCCGCGCCTCGCCGCCCCCGTCCCGCACACCGTCCATGGTCCAGGCTCCTGCTGCCGTGCCCAGATACGACCCTCCCTGGGCCAGGGATCAAGGGGCGATCCCGCGGAAGGGCGGAAGCGGCGTTCCGGCCGGCGCCGCGCGGGGCCGGCGGGTGCCCGGGCGCCGGCGCGCCTCGCCTCGGCCCGGCCCTTGACCGTCGGGCCGGATTCGCTGGTGATCCCCGGCGCGGGCGTCGCCCGTCCTGCCTGACGAGGCCGCGCGCCGGAGGATGCTGTTGTCAGAAGCTGACGCGTTCGGCCCCGGTCTTGTGACGGACGGCGGTGCCGCCGGCGGAGCGGGGCGGCCTCCCGGGCCGCCCCGGCCATTGCCCGGCTGAGCCGGTCCTGCGATGCAGCCCAAGCCGATCCGCGCCCTGTCGCGGGGCCTGGACGTCCTAGCGGCGCTGAACCGCCTCGGACCGGCCAGCGTGCTGATGCTGGCGCGGGAGACGGGGCTCTCGCGCGCGACGGTGTACCGCGTCATGCAGACCCTGCTGGAAGACGGCTACGTGGCCCGCGGCGCCTCGGAGGACCGCTTCCTGCTGCGCCTCCGGGTCCGGGAGCTCTCCGAGGGCTTCGAGGATGAGCAGTGGATCTCCACTGTCGCCAAGCCCGCCCTGACGGCGCTGACCGCGCGCATCCTCTGGCCCTCGGACGTGGCGACGCTGGAGGGCACGCGCATGATCATCCGGGACACGACCCACCGCATCGCGCCGCTCTCGATTGACCACGGGATGGTCGGGCGGCGCCTGCCGCCGCTCGCGAGCACGGTGGGGCTCGCCTATCTCGCCCACGCGCCGGCCGCCGAGCGGGAGGGGATCCTCCGCCTGCTGGCGGGATCGGACGACCCGGCGGACGCCCCGGCGCGCGACCCGGCCCGCGTCTCCCGCCTCCTCGCGGCCACGCGGCGCCGGGGCTACGCGGTGCGGCAGGGCGGGGCGCCCTGGCCGCATACCGGCTCCATCGGCGTGCCGATCCGTCACGGCGGCCGCGTGCTGGGGTGCATCAACGTGATCTGGATGGCCCGCGTGATCGGCCGGGAGGAGGGCATCCGCCAGTGCCTCGAGCCCCTGCTGGAGACCGCCCGCCTGATCGAGCACCGGCTGGCCCGCGGCGAGGGGTAGCTGTCCACCGGGCGGACACTTCCACCATCCCGCTCGCGGCCCGCTCCGCGCCCCTCTAGGCTTCGCGGCGGCCGGAGAGCCACGGGGGAAGCGGGCATGCGGAGGAGGCGTCGGCGCGAGGTCGCCGCGGTGGCGGAACCGGTGGAGCGGCGGGCGGCGAGGGGCCTTCCCGGATGAGCGGGGCTTTCCCAATAGGGGCGCATCCCGGCCGTCCCGGCAGCGCCGCCGAGGAGGCGGACCGTGCCGCCATCCGCCGCTTGATCGAGGCCTGGGGCTTCGCGCGCGATTCCGGCGACTGGGACGCGCTGGCCGCCACCTTCCAGCCGGACGGCCGCATCGCCGTGAGCTGGTTCGACGGCCCCTTCGCCGATTTCGTGGAGACCCTCCGCGCGCGGCGCGGCGCCGCCTTCTCCAAGCACGTGATGTGCGGCAGCCGCGCGGCGCTGGACGGCGACCGCGCGCTGGTCGAGACCGACGTGCTCCTCGGCATGCGCGGGCCCGTCGACGGCGCCGAGATGATCGGGCAGACCACCATGCGCTTCCTGGACCGGGTGGAGCGGCGGGGCGACGGCGCCTGGCGCGTCCTGCGGCGGGACGCGATCTACGACCACGACTGGATGGTGCCGGCCCTGCCCGGCGGCGTCGCGCCGGCGCCCGATGCCGGGGACGCGCCGGGCCACCGCTTCCTCGCCTGGCGCCTGCGCCGCGCCGGGCGGACGGTGCCGGCGGACCTGCCGGGGCCGGGGAGCGAGGGCGAGGCGGCGCTGCGCGCCGGCGGCCGGGCCTGGCTGGAGGCCGGGGGGTGAGCGAGGAAACCTGGGACGTCGCCATCGTCGGCTACGGGCCCGTGGGCGCGGCGCTGGCGAACCTGCTCGGCGCGAGTGGCCTGCGCGCGCTGGTGCTCGAGCGCGAGGCCGCCGCCTACCACCTGCCGCGCGCCGTCCACTTCGACGACGAGGTGATGCGCATCTTCCAGTCCATGGGGCTGGCGGAGGCGATCCTGCCGGTCACCCACGTCTCCCCCGGCACGCGCTTCGTGGACGGGCAGGGGCGGCTGCTGCTGGACTGGTCGCGCTCCCCCGATGTCGGCCCGCAGGGCTGGAACGTCTCCTACCGCTTCCACCAGCCGGACCTGGAGGCGGTGCTCCGCCGGGGCGCGGGGCGCTGGCCCTCGGTCGCGCTGCGGAGCCGCACGGAGGTCTTCGCGCTGGAGCCGGGCGCGGAGGCCGTCGGGCTGCGCTTCGAGGACCTGTCGAACGGCCGGATCGGACGGGCCCGGGCGCGCTACGTCGTGGGCTGCGACGGCGCCCGTTCCCTCGTGCGCCGCTGGATCGGCGCGCCGATGGAGGATCTCGGCTTCCACGAGCGCTGGCTGGTGCTGGACGCGCTGCTCCGCCGGCCGCGCCCGGACCTTGGCGACCACACGGTGCAGCACTGCGACCCGGACCGCCCCGCGACCTACGTGCGGGGCACCGGCGACCGGCGCCGCTGGGAGATCTCGCTCCGGCCCGGGGACGACCTCTCGGCGCTCGCGCGGCCGGAGGGAGCCTGGCCGTTGCTGTCGCGTTGGATCACGCCGGAGGACGCGACGATCGAGCGATCCGCGGTCTACACCTTCCACAGCACCGTCGCCCGGCGCTGGCGCGAGGGACGCCTCCTGCTCGCGGGGGATGCCGCGCACCAGACGCCGCCCTTCCTCGGCCAGGGCATGTGCGCGGGCATCCGCGACGCCGCCAACCTCGCCTGGAAGCTCGCTCAGGTCCTGCGGGGCCGCGTGCCCGAGGCGCTGCTGGACAGCTATGGCAGCGAGCGCGCGCCGCATGTGGAGGGCTATATCCGCGAGGCCGTTCGGATCGGCGGGTTGATCAACACGACGGCGATGGAGGCGGTGGTTCCCGCGGCGGTGCTGCGCGGCGAGGCGACGGCGCGGCTGGCGCCGGTGCGCCCGGCGCTCGGCCCGGGCCCGGCCGCCGGCTGGGCGGGGCCGGCCGGGCGCCTGCTGTCCCAGCCGCGCCTCTCGGACGGGACGCTCCTCGACGACCGGGTGGGGCTGCGCTTCGCGGCGGTGATGCGGGCGGGCTTCGCGGCCGCCCTGCCGAACGAACTCTTGGACCGGCTCTCGGCGCACGGCGCCGTGCTGGTCGCCGATCCCGCGCCCTCGGTCGGCGCGATGCTGGACGAGGCCGGGGCTCAGGCGGTGCTGCTGCGGCCCGACCGCCACGTCCTGGGCGCGGCCCGCGACGCCGCGGAGATGCGCGCGCTGGCCGAGGCGCTGTGACGCGATGACGGGAAGGACGACGAGATGAGGCTGGTATCCTTCGAGGCGGAGGGGGGCGCGGGCTTCGGCCTGGTCGAGGGCGACGCGGTGGCCGACCTGACGGGGGCCTTCGCCGGGCGCGCCGCGGGGTTGCGCGGCCTCCTGGCGGCGGGGCTGCTGAAGGAGGCGCGCCACGCCGCGGCGAGCGCCCCGCGGCGCCCGCTCGCCGGGCTGCGCCTGCTCCCGGTGATCCCCGATCCCGACAAGATCATCTGCGTCGGCCTGAACTACCGCGACCACGTCGCCGAGACCGGCCGCACCGAGACGCCGGAGCCCGCCCTCTTCGCGCGCTTCGCCGGCAGCCAGGTCGGGCACGGGCAGCCGCTGGTGCGGCCGAGGGTCTCCGAGCGCTTCGACTACGAGGGCGAGCTCGCCGTCGTGATCGGGACGGCCGGGCGGCACGTCGTGGAGGGCGACGCGCTGGCGCACGTGGCGGGCTACGCCTGCTACAACGAGGGAAGCGTGCGGGACTGGCAGATGCACACGACCCAGTTCCTTGCGGGCAAGACCTTCGCGGGCACCGGCGCCTTCGGGCCCTGGCTGGTGACGTCGGACGAGATCCCCGACCCCTCCACGCTGACGCTGGAGACGCGGCTGAACGGGCAGGTGGTGCAGCGCACGACCACCGACCTGATGATCACCGGCGTGCCGCGCCTCATCGCCTACATCTCCACGATCCTGCCGCTGCTCCCGGGCGACGTCATCGTCTCCGGTACGCCGGGCGGCGTGGGCGCCAAGCGGAACCCGCCGCTCTGGATGAAGCCGGGGGACGTGGCGGAGGTGGAGATCTCCGGCATCGGCGTCCTGCGCAACCCCGTCGTTCAGGAGGCCTAGCCATGGCGATCCAGTCGCTCGGCTACATGGTGATCGGCTCGGACCGGCTCGCGGACTGGGACGACTTCGCGACGCGCCTGCTGGGCATGCAGGCCGTGGACCGCGGCGGCGGCCTGCGGGCCTTCCGCATGGACGACCGGAGCCAGCGCCTCCTCGTCTCGGACCGCGCCGCCCCCGCGACGATCGGGTGGGAGGTGGAGGACGCCGCGGCCCTCGACGCCCTAGCGGCACGGCTGGAGGCGGCGGGCACGCCTGTCGCGCGCGGGTCGCGCGCGCTGGCCGCCGAGCGGCAGGTGGCGGACCTCATCCTCTTCCAGGACCCGCAGGGCACGCGGCTGGAGGCCTTCCACGGCCCCGTGCGGGCGGACGGCCCCTTCGTGCCCGGCCGCGCGATCACGGGGTTCCGCACGGGGCCGCTCGGCATGGGCCACGCGGTGTTGCACGTGGCGGACGCGGACGCGCTCATCCCCTTCTATCGCGACGTGCTCGGCTTCGCCGTGACGGACTGGTCGCGCCATCCCTACCCCCTCTACTTCTTCCACATGAACGGGCGGCACCATTCCTTCGCGATGGTGGGCTCCGGCCGCTCTGGCCTGCACCACTTCATGGTGGAGCTCGGCGCGCTCGACGACGTGGGGCAGGGGCACGACCTCGCGCGCACGGAGGAGGGGCGGCTGGCCTTCGGGCTGGGCCGCCACACCAACGACCACATGACCTCCTTCTACGCCACCACGCCGTCCGGCTTCTTCGTCGAGTACGGCTGGGGGGCGCGCGTGATCGACCCGGCGACCTGGCGGGCGCACGAGACCTTCGACGGCCCGACCCTCTGGGGGCACGAGCGCTTCCACCTGCCGGAGGAGGGGCGGGCGCGGATGCGCGAGATCGCGATGGACGCCGCCCGCCGCGGCGTGCGCGCGCCGGACCCGAGGCCCGGCCCCTTCAGCTCGGGCTGCGCCTGGGCCGACGCCGTGATCGCGCAGGAGTAGGAACGTGGGACCGCGTGACGGGACGGGGAGAAGGATGATCGGACGACGCGCCCTTGCCGCGATGCTGGCGGCGCCGCACCTGGCCTGCGCGCAGGAGGCCTTTCCCTCCCGCCCGCTCCAGGTGGTGAACCCCTACCCGGCCGGGGGCGCCACGGACCTCATGGCGCGCGCCCTGGCGGCGGGGCTGCAGGCGCGGCTCGGCCAGCCCGTGGTGGTCGTGAACCGGGACGGCGCGGCGGGGGCGGTCGGCACGCTCGGCGTCGCCCGCGCGGCGGCGGACGGGTACACGCTGGCCTTCGTGCCGGCCCTCGTGCTGTCGGTGCTGCCGGTGACCCAGCCCAACTCGGGCTTGCGGCCGGACTCGCTCCGCCCGGTCTGCCAGATGTTCGCCAACGCCCAGGCGATCGCGGTGCGGGCGGATTCGCCGCTGCGCGGCCTGGCGGACCTCGTCGCCGCGGCCCGGGCCGCGCCGGGGGCCGTGACCTACGGCTCGCTCGGCATCGCCTCCATCCCGCACCTCGCGATCCTGCAATGGGCGCGCGCGGCAAGGATCGAGATGACGCACGTGCCCTACCGCGGCGACGGCGCCGTCATGACGGACGCGCTGGCCGGGCGGATCGACTTCGCGGCCATCGTGCTCGGCTCCGCCTCCGGGCGCACGGACATGCGACTGCTCGCCGTCTTCGACACGGCGCGCAACCCCGCCTTCCCGGAGGTGCCGACCGCGGCGGAGCAGGGCTTCGACGTCGCCCCCACCAGCTTCGGCGGGCTGATGGCGCCCGCGGGCACGCCGGCGGAGCGTGTCGCGCTGCTGGAGGCCGCCTGCGCGGCGGTGGCCGCGGAGGAGGGCTACCGCGCGGCCGCCCGGCGGGCGCTGCAGCCGGACGCCTACCACGCCGGCGCCGCCGCCTTCGCCGCGCGGCTGGCGCGGGACGTCGCGGAGAAGGCGGAGCTTCTGCGGGCCATCGAGCCGGCCCGATGACCGGAACGGAGCGCCCCGCGAGGGGCCTTGGGGAGGAGACAGGCATGATCACGCGCAGGACCCTCGGCATCGCCGGGATGGCCGCGTTCGCCGCCCGCGCGGCGCGGGCGCAGGAGGGCGTGCCGCGGGCCGTGACGCTCATCGTCCCCTTCTCCGCCGGCAGCGTCGTGGACATCATGGCCCGGCCCTTCGCGGAGGCGCTGCGCGCGTCGCTGGGCGGCGGCGCCTCCGTGGTGGTGCTGAACCGCGACGGCGGCGGCGGCGCGGTCGGCGCGGCGGCGACGGCGGCGGCGAAGCCGGACGGGGCGACGCTCTACTTCGGTCCCTCGGGCATGGTGACGACGCTGCCCTTCCTCGTGCGCGGCCTGCCTTACGCCTGGGGCGCGCTGGAGCCGGTCTGCCAGACCTTCGAGAACATCTTCGTCGTCGCCGTCCCGGCGAGCTCGCCTTTCCGCGCGCTTCCCGACCTCGTCGCGGCGGCGCGGGCACGGCCGGACGCGCTCTCCTGGGGCGACGCGGGGCCGGGCACGGTCGGCAACCTCGTCGCGCTCGAGCTGTCGCGCCGCAACGGGCTGCGCATGACCCACGTGCCCTACCGCAACTCGCCGCAGATGATCCTCGACACGCAGTCGGGCGCCCTGGCCTTCTCCATGTCGACCTTCGCCACGGTGCGGGGGACCGACCTGCGCGTGCTGGCGGTCGTCGCCGACGAGCGGCAGCCGGCGCTGCCCGAGGTGCCGACGCTCAAGGAGCTCGGCCAGCCCGTGGAGTGGCGAGGCTTCGGCGGCATCATGGCGCCGCGCGGCGTGCCCACGGCCCTCCTGCAGCGGCTGGAGGGCGCCTGCCTGGAGGCGGTGCGGAGCGCGGGGTACCGCGAGATGGCCGCGCGCACCGGGCAGATCGCGCCGCCGCTCGGCGCGGCCGCCTTCGGGACGCGGCTGGAGGAGGAGTATCGCAGCGCGGCCAGCTTCCTCCGCGAGATCGGCCTCGCGCCCTAGGCCATCGGGGGCGGCGCTGGCGCGGGACGAGAGGCGCCGGTCCCCGCGCCTGGAAGGGCCGGACGGTTGCGGGAGCGCGACCAACCGGGGCGGAGGGTGACGGGCGGCGGGAAGGTGGCCTAGGCTTCGTCCAACAAAACCGGAGGAAACGATGAGGCCCACGGCACGCGCGCGCCTGGCGACGGCGCTTCTCCTCGCCGCGCCGCTGCCGGCCCTCGCGCAGGCGCTGCCCGCCGCCGCGCCGGCGGCGGTCGCGGAGGAGCGCGTCGCCGTTCCTGGGCTGCGCTCCGCCGCCGAGATCCTCGTGGACCGCTGGGGCATCCCGCACATCACCGCCGCCAGCCAGGACGACGCCTACTTCGCGCAGGGCTTCAACGCGGCGCGCGACCGCCTCTGGCAGATCGACCTTTGGCGCCGGCGCGGCCTCGGCCTGGTCAGCGAGGCCTTCGGCCCGGCCTATGTCGAGCAGGACCGGGCGGCGCGGCTGTTCCTCTACCGCGGCGACATGCGGACGGAATGGCTCTCCTACGGCAACGGCGCGCGCCGGGCGGCGACGCGCTTCGCGGAGGGGGTGAACGCCTATATCCGCTGGGCCAGGGCCGATCCTGCGCGCCTGCCGGCGGAGTTCCGCCAGTTCGGCTACGAGCCCGGCGAGTGGGCGCCGGAGGACGTCGTCCGCATCCGCTCCCACGGGCTGACGCGCAACGTGCAGTCGGAGCTGCGGCGCGCCCAGGTCCTGTGCGGCGCGGACGCCGCGACGGACACGATCCGCCAGCGCCTGGACCCGCCGGACCCGGCGCCGGTGGTGCCGGAGGGTCTGGACCCCTGCGCCGTGCCCGCGAACGTGCTCGACGTCTTCGAGCTGGCGACGCGGAACGTGCCCTTCACCTCGGCCGAGCGCCGGGCGGACGCGGGCGGCGAGGGGGAGCGGCGCCTCGGCGAGGCCGAGCCCTACGAACTCTCCACCATCGGCTCCAACAACTGGGTCGTGGCGGCGAGCCGCACGGCGACGGGCCGGCCGCTGCTCGCGAACGACCCGCACCGGGCGCACGGTACCCCCTCGCTGCGCTACGTGGTTCACCTCACGGCGCCCGGGATGGACGTGATCGGCGCGGGGGAGCCGGCGCTGCCGGGGATCTCGATCGGGCACAACGGCACGGTCGCCTTCGGGCTGACGATCTTCGCCATGGACCAGGAGGACCTCCTCTTCTACGAGACCGACGCGGCCGACCCGGGCACCTACCGCTACCGCGGCCGGAACGAGTCGATGCGCGTCGTCCGCGAGGCCATTCCCGTGCGCGGCGAGGCGCCGCGGGAGGTGACGCTGAAGTTCACGCGCCACGGACCCGTCGTGCTCGAGCAGGCGGACCGCAACCGGGCCTGGGCGGTGCGCAGCGTGTGGCTGGAGCCCGGCACGGCGCCCTATTTCGGCGGCCTGGACTACACGAGGGCGCGCAACGTCGACGAGTTCCTCGGCGCCATGGACCGCTGGGGCGCGCCCTCGGAGAACCAGGTCTACGCCGATACCGCCGGCACCATCGCCTGGGTGCCGGGCGGGCTGATGCCGCGGCGCCCGAACTGGGACGGGCTGCTGCCCGTGCCGGGGGACGGGCGCTACGAGTGGGACGGTTTCCTGGACCGCTCCGAGATGCCGGCGTCGGTCAACCCGCCGGCCGGCTTCGTGAACACCTCCAACGAGAACAACCTGCCCGAGGGCTACCCGGCCGCGCTGATCGGCCGGGAATGGTCGGACCGCTCGCGCTTCGAGCGGTCGCGGGAGGTTCTGGCCGCCACGCCGCGGCTGCGGGTGGAGGACGCGCAGGCGTTGCAGATGGATGTCGTCTCCCAGCACGGGCTCCGCCTCCAGCGGGTGCTGGCCGGCCTGCGGACGGAGGACCCGGCCCTGCGGGACGCGATCGCCTGGATCGGCGCCTGGGACGGGCGCCTGACCGAGGAGAGCCCGCAGGGCGCGCTGATGGAGCTCTGGTCCACGCGCCACCTCCGCCCCGCCATCGTGGCCGCGGCCGTGCCCGAGCCGCTGCGGGCGGTGGTCGGCGCCGGCGACGTGCGCACGGCGGTGGAGCTGATGGAGAGGCCGGACGCCCGGCTGGGCGCCGATCCGCCGGGGCGCCGCGACGCCATCCTCGCGGAGAGCCTGCGCGCCGCCCTGGCCGATGCCGCGGCGCGGATGGGGGCCGACCGGAACGCCTGGGCCTGGGGGCGCGTGCACACCGTGCAGTTCGACCACCCGATGGCCGCCTGGATGGACGAGGCGACGCGCGCTCGCTTCCGGGTCGGGCCCATGCCCAAGGCGGGCAGCGGCTTCACGGTCTCCGCCGCGACCTACGCGCCGGGCAGCTTCCGGCTGACGGCCGGGGCCTCCTTCCGGATGGTCGTGGACGTCGGCGCCTGGGACAACAGCCGCGTGGTCAACACGCCCGGCCAGTCCGGGGATCCCTCGACGCCGCACTACCGCGACCTGTTCGAGGCCTGGCGCACGGGCGGCTACGTGCCGATGCTCTACAGCCGCCCCGCCGTGGAGGGCGCGGCCGAGCGGCGCATCGCGCTGGTTCCGGGCTGACGGCGGGCCGGGCGGCGCGGGCCGCGCGGGTGCCCGTCGCGGAAGCCGCGGGGCGGAGACGGGAAGGAGAGAGGGTGCCGAAGGAAAGCGTGGCGGACTCGTCCTATGCCTGGTGGCGCCTGGTGGCGGCGGTGCTCCTGGCGACGATCGGCGGGATCGGGCTCTGGTCCATCGTGGTCGCGCTTCCGGCGCTCCAGGCGGAGTTCGGCGTGGCGCGCGCCGACGCCTCGCTGCCCTACACCCTCACCATGCTCGCCTTCATGGTGGGCGGCGTGGGCATGGGGCGGCTGGCGGACCGCTTCGGCGTCGTGGTGCCAGTGGTGATCGGCGCGCTGGCGCTGGGCGCCGGCTACGTCGCCACGGCCTTCGTCTCCGACCTCCGGCAGTTCGGGATCCTCTACGCGCTCCTGGTCGGGGGGCTGGGCAGCTGCGCGGTCTTCGGACCGCTGGTGGCGGACACCTCCTTCTGGTTCACGCGGCGGCGGGGCATCGCGGTGGCGCTCTGCGCCAGCGGCAACTACTTCGCCGGCGCCGTCTGGCCGCCGATCCTCCAGCACTTCATCGCGGCCCATGGCTGGCGCGCGACGCATGTCGGCATCGGGCTGTTCTGCGTGGTCACCATGCTGCCGCTGGCGCTCGCCCTGCGGCGGCGGCCGCCGGTGCAATCCGCCGGCGGCAACGGGCGGGCGACCGACGGACTGGTGCGGCTCGGGCTCTCGCCGAACGCGCTGCAGGCGCTGCTGATGCTGGCGGGCGTCGCCTGCTGCGTGGCGATGGCGATGCCGCAGGTGCACATCGTGGCCTACTGCACCGACCTCGGCTACGGCCCGGCGCGCGGGGCGGAGATGCTGTCGCTCATGCTCGGCTTCGGCGTCGTCAGCCGCCTCGTCTCGGGCGCCATCACCGACCGGGTCGGCGCGCCGGTCATGCTGCTGCTCGGCTCGGGGCTGCAGGCGGTGGCGCTGGCGCTGTTCCTCCGCTTCGACAGCCTTGCGGCGCTCTACGTCCTCTCCGCGGTCTTCGGCCTCTTCCAGGGCGGCATCGTGCCAAGCTACGCGGTCATGGTCCGGCAGTTCTTCCCCTCGGCCCAGGCCGGGCTGCGGGTCAGCCTCGTGCTGTCCGCGACGCTGGCCGGCATGGGGCTGGGCGGCTGGCTCTCGGGCGCGATCTTCGACGCGACGCTCAGCTACCGCTGGGCGGTGGTGAACGGCATGGGCTGGAACCTGCTCAACCTGGCCATCGCGGCCTGGATTGTCGTCCGGCTGCGGGGCCGGCCGGCGGCGGTGGCCGTCAGTCCCTGAATCCTGCCCCCCGGTGCCAGGCCGGGCGCCCGGCTTGGCACCGCGGGACGCCGTGCCTAGGCTCCACCCGCGAGGCGCCGCCTGTTTCGCGCGCGCCACGCCCATGCCCGGCCCCGACCCGGCGAACGAGACAAGCAGAGGAGACAGAGCGCCCATGCCCTTCATCGGCCGGCCCGAGCGTTCGCTGCGCGAGCTCTACCAGGACGACCCGGAGCGGTCCGACGCGCTCCTCTGGGGCCGCCGCGGGGCGCTGAAGGGCGCCGCCCTCGCCTCCCTGGGCGCCGCGCTCGGCGCCGCCATCCCCTTCGGCCGCCACCTGCCGGCGGGGCTGCTGCCCGCGGCGCTCGCGCAGCCGGCGGCCGTGGGCGACGCGCCCCGCATGGTCAAGCTCGAGGGCAAGGCGCCGCTGATCCTGCAGGGCGAGCGGCCGCTGAACGCGGAGACGCCGGAGACGCTGCTCGACGACGACGTCACCCCGGCGGAGCGGATGTTCGTCCGCAACAACGGCCAGGTGCCGGAGGCGCCCGCCGATCCGCAGCGCTGGAGGTTCCGCCTCGACGGCGAGGTGAACACGCCGCTTGAGCTGACGGTGGGCGAGCTCGGGAGCGGCCGCTTCCCGCTCGTGACGCGGCGCCTGCAGCTGGAGTGCGGCGGCAACGGCCGGTCGTTCTTCTCGCCGGAGACCCGCGGCAACCAGTGGGGTAACGGTGCCGTCTCCTGCGCCGAGTGGACCGGCGTGCGGCTGCGCGACCTGCTGCAGGCCGCGGGGGTGAAGGAGAGCGGGAAGTTCACGGGCCATTTCGGCGCGGACCCGCATCTCTCGGGCGACCCGGAGCGGCAGGCGATCAGCCGCGGGATGCGGCTGGAGAAGGCGCTGGACGAGGACACGCTGGTCGCGATCCGTATGAACGGTCAGCCCATCCCGCTCATCCACGGCGCGCCGCTGCGTCTCGTGACCCCGGGCTGGCCGGGGTCGCTCAGCCAGAAGTGGCTGACGCGCGTCCTGGTCCGGGACCGGCCGCATGACGGGCAGGGCATGGGCGGGACGAGCTACCGCGTGCCCGTGGCCCCCATCGTGCCCGGGAGCCGCAACGACGGGAGCGGCTTTCGCGACCTCGAATCCATGCCCGTGCGCTCGGTGCTGACGAACCTGGCGAACGGGACGCGCCTTCCGGCCGGCACGCGAGGGCTGGACCTTCGCGGGCAGGCCTGGGCCGGCGACAGGACCGTGCGGGCGGTGCACGCCTCCGTCGACTTCGGCACGACTTGGCAGGAAATGCGGACGGACGGGCCGCCGAACCGCCACGCCTGGCAGCGCTGGTCCGGGCGCGTGAGCCTGCCCTCGGACGGCTATTTCGAGGTCTGGTACCGCGCCACGGACAGCGACGGCATGATGCAGCCGCACGTCGCCGCCAACTGGAACCCGCAGGGCTACGGCAGCAACGCGATCAGCCGCGCGGCGATCCTGGTCGGGTGAGGGGGGTGTTCCGTCCTTCCCGCCGGGCTTTGGGAAACGCCGCCGTCGCGGCGACGCTCGCGCTGTTGGTGCTGCCGGGCGGTTCCCCAGCCGCGCAGCCGCCGCCGGCCGCGACCGACCCGGTGGCGGAGGCGCCCGAGGCCCTGCCGGACGGGCATGGCCGCGAGGACACCTTCTACCGCTGCACCGCCTGCCACGGCACCGCGGTCATCCGCCGCTCTCGCCTGTCCCGGGACCGCTGGGACGAGCTGATGGACTGGATGACGGAACGCCACGGCATGCCGCCCCTGGAAGGCGACGAGCGCCGGCTGATCGTCGACTATCTCGCCGGCGCGTTCCCGCCGCAGGAGCCGCGGCGGCGCGGTCCCGCCAATCCCTTCCTGACGAACTAGGCCCGCCCGCCCCGGGGGGCACCGGCCTGGCCACCTGGTCGGGGGGTGTCCGGCGCGCGCTGCCGCGCGGGCGTGCGGTTCGACGACCGCCGGCTCGGTCCCGTGACTTTGGTAACATCCCGGAGCCCTCCTTTCCTGAAACCCTCGCTCCGGGCCGTGCTAGCCTCCGCGTGCCGGCATTCGGCAAGCGCGGGAAGGACGGTTCGCACCGATGACAGGATGGCGTTGACACCCTGAGGGAAGCGACGGCCGGCTCGTCCGGCAAAGTCGGCGCCGTGCGTTCCTCGGGAAAACCCAGGAGGAGGCAAGGATGCGTTTGCTCTCGCATGACGACCACCGCCACGCGGCGCGGGTCTCGCCCACGGGCCGGACCGCCCCGCCGTTCCGACGAGCCGCACGGCGCACGCCCCTGTGGGGGCTGCTTCTGCTGGCGGCCTGGCTGCTTCCGGCGGGCGCGGCCCTCGCGCAGCCACGGGAGCTCTTCACGCCCGTGCCCGCGAACCAGCTCACCGACGCGACGCCCGCGCAGACCCAGCGGATCGACCAGCTTCGCCAGCGCCGGACCACGCAGTCGCTCAACCTTGTCCGCATCGATCCGGAGGCGCTCCGCGGCGGCGACGCGCGGCTGACGCTGCCGGACGCCCGGACGCTCACGCTGTCCAGCCGCCGCCAGGGCGAGGGCGGCGGTGCCGACTTCACCTGGTCCGCCGGGTCGCCCGGCGTTCCCGGCCAGGCGACCTTCGTCGTGCGCAACGGGGACGTCACCGGGACGATCAACGACGGCGCCAGCCTCTACCGGATCGAGCCCGTCGGCGGCGGCGTGCACGCGCTCATCAAGATCGATGAGTCGCGCTTCCCGCCCGAGCACCCGCCGAGCTTCCAGCAGCGGCAGCAGCGCGGCGACATCCCGGCGCCGGCGCCGGCACAGCAGGACACGCAGCGGGCCGACGCGCCGGCCGTCATCGACGTCCTCGTCGCCTACACACCCTCCGCCGCCGCCGCCGTCAGCGACATCGTCGCGACCGTCCAGCTCGCGGTGGCGGAGGCGAACCAGTCCTACCAGAACAGCGGTATCAACCTCCGCCTCAACCTGGTCGACAGCTTCCAGCACGCCTACACGGAGGGGACGAACAGCTTCGACACGATCCTGGCCGACTTCGCCGGGAACGCGGGCGTGAACGCGCGGCGCAACAACGTCGGGGCGGACGTGGCCGTGCTGATCATCAACAAGACCGACTATTGCGGCCTCGCCGACGCCATCATGGCGAACGCGAACACCGCCTTCGCGATCGTCCACTACGACTGCGCGACCGGCTACTACTCCTTCGCGCACGAGATCGGGCACTTGCAGGGCGCCCGGCACGACGAGGCGAACGACAGCACCGCGACGCCCTACGCCTACGGCCACGGCTTCCAGCACCGCTCGCCGTCGCCCGCCTGGCGCACGATCATGGCCTATGCCTGCCCGGGTGGCTGCACGCGGCTGCAGTACTGGTCCAACCCGAACGTCAGCTACGGCGGCACGCCGATGGGCACTGCGGCGACGAACGACAACGCGCGCGTGCTGAACGGGACGGCGGCCACCGTCGCCGCCTTCCGGAACCGCCCGCCGGCCTCGACCGCAGGGTTCGTATGGCGCTACACCGGGACGGCCTGCAGCGGTAATTCCTGCCCGGGCTGGCAGCTTCTCGACAACAACGCGGCGACGGTCCGGCTGGCGGCCTCCGCCGGGAACCTCTACCAACTCCACAACAGCGGCCGCATCTGGCGTCACACCGGGACGCCTTGCAGCGGAAACTCCTGCCCGGGCTGGCAGATGCTCGACAACAACGGGGCCACGGTCGGCATCGTGGCCGATGGCGGGCAGCTCTACCAGCTGCACGACAGCGGGCGGATCTGGCGCCACACCGGGGCGCCCTGCAGCGGGAACTCCTGCCCGGGCTGGCAGATGCTCGACAACAACGGCGCGACGGTCGCGCTCGCCGCCGGCGGCGGCCAGCTCTACCAGCTGCACAACACGGGCCGGATCTGGCGCTTCACGGGCACGGCCTGCAACGGGAACTCCTGCCCGGGCTGGCAAATGCTGGACAACAACGGCGCCACGGTCGGCATCGTGGCCGACGGCGCGCAGCTCTACCAGCTTCACGACAGCGGGCGGATCTGGCGCTTCACGGGCGCGGCCTGCAGCGGGAACTCCTGCCCTGGTTGGCAGATGCTCGACAACAACGGCGCGACGGTCGGCATCGTGGCCGCGGGGGGCAGCCTCTACCAGCTGCACAACACGGGCCGGATCTGGCGCTTCACGGGCGCGGCCTGCAACGGGAACGCCTGCCCGGGCTGGCAGATGCTCGACAACAACCCGGCAACCATCAACCTGGTGGCCTCGGGCAACCAGCTCTACCAGGTGCACAACACGGGCCGGATCTGGCGCCACACCGGTGTGGCGTGCAGCGGGAATTCCTGCCCGGGCTGGCAGATGCTGGACAATAACGGCAGCACGGGGCGGATCGCGGCAGGGGACCAGCTCTACCAGCTCCACCTCGCGCGGGCGCCGATGACGCGGGCGAGGACCTGCCAGGAGTGCCGTCCGCACTGAGCGAGCGGGCCGGGTTCCCACGGGACGGGAACCCGGCCTTGCCGGGTTGGGAGGGCTGCCCGTCGTGGGCAGCCCTTTCCCGTAGCAGGGCCGCGCGGAAGGGGGGGCGGAGCGTCGATGAGCCGGTCATCCCTGAGGGAGGCGTCGGCCGGCGATCGGCGCGGCCCTGTTCGGCAACCTGACGACACACGGCCGGCCATTGCACGGCCCTACTGGATCTCCACCTTCCCCGTCCGGGCGGTCTCGATCCAGAGCGCAAGGTCGCGCTCGAGGAACTCGCCGAACTGCGCCGGGGTGAGGTCGGGCACCTCGCCGCCGGCGTGCACGATCCGCTCGACGATCCGGGGCGTGCGAAGCGCCGCGCGGATGGCCTCGTTCAGGGTGGCGACGACCGGGAGAGGCATGCCCGCGGGCCCGAGCACGCCGAACCAGGCCGCCGCCGTCTGAACCTGCGGGGCCGCCTCCGACAGGGACGGAAGGTCGGGCCGGGAGGGTAGTCGGCTTCGCGAGGTGACGGCGAGCGCTCGGACCTTTCCGTCGCTCAGCAGCGGGCCGGCGACATCCAGGGGCGCGAACATCGCGTCGACATGCCCGGCGACGACGTCCACGAGCGCCGGCGCCGTCCCGCGGAACGGCACTTCCGGGCCCGACAGGCCGAGCGCCGAACGGAACAGCACGGTCTGCATGTGCAGCGAGCTGCCGACGCCGCCGATGGCGAAGCTGTACCGGTCCGGTTGGGCGCGCGCGGCCGCGACAAAGCCAGCCAGGTCTCCCTCCCGCACGCTCGGGCCGACCACCAGCACGGCGGCGCTCAGCTGGGCGAGCAGCGCGACCGGGGTGAAGTCCTCGATCGGCCGGTAGGGTACCTGGCGCATGATGGCGGCGTTCAGGGTGTGGCTCGTGAAGGCGACCAGCAGCGTTCCCCCATCGGGGGCCGAGCGTGCGACGTACTGGGCCGCCACGTTCCCACCGGCGCCCGCGCGGTTCTCCACCGCGATGGTGCGCCCGAGCTTCTCGCGCAGCACCTCCGAGACATCGCGGGCAAGAGTATCCGTCGTGCCGCCGGGGGAGGCGCCCACCACGAGCGCGATGGTGGCTGGAAGGGAGGACTGCTGCGCTGAAACCGCCTGGGGCAACCCAGCCGCGGCGAGGAGGGGTGCTCCCAGGGCACGTCCGACGAAGGTGCGACGCTGCATTTGTTGAAGGTCCTTCCTGCTTCCAATGGCGGTGAAGGCTCGAGCGACGGGGAGCCAAAGGCTGAACGCCGGCGTTCAGCAGGATAAGGGATGTCGCGTCCGGCATCGAGCGACAGCAGGGTGTACCAGCGCGCGGCACGGCTCACGACCTCGGGCTCTCAGGTGAGAGAACCCCGGTAAGGAGAGCCGTCCAGGGGTGGGCGACGTTGTCAGAAGGAGGACAGCGTGGGCAGCCCGCCGGGGCTGCTCACCTTCGGCCGGGCGCCGCCAAGTGGAACGGAGGGGTTGCGATGGAACATCTGCTGGGCGGCGCGGACGAGTTGGGCTGGATCGCCCTCAAGGCGTTGCTGCTCTACCTCAGCGCCGTCATCGGGCTGCGCTTCAGTTCGCGCCGCACCCTCGCTGACCTGTCGCCCTTCGACTTCGTCGCCGCGGTCGCGGTGGGCGCGATCGTCGGCCGCATCCCGAACGCGCACGACGCAAGCTACCTCACCGGCGTTGCGACGCTGGCGGCCGTGCTCGCCGGCCACTGGTGCGTCACCCGCCTGCACGCCTCGCCCTCTGTCGGCCACCTTCTGGACCCGGCCCCCAGGCTCCTCGTCGTGGATGCTCAAGTACGGGAGCGTGACCTCGCCGCCTGCGGGCTGACGCGCGCCGACCTCCACGCCCTCCTGCGCCGCCAGGGTCTCGAAGACCTCGGCGAGGTTCGCTTCGCGATCCTTGAAGCACGCGGACAGCTCTCCGTCATCCGGCGCGCGAGCGGGCGCCGGAGTATGGGCGATCTTGTGCGGCCTATCGCCGCGTCGGAGGGTTGGGTCGACCCTCAGGCCTGAAACAGGGGTTTGAGTCCAACGATGTCACCACCACCTACCCGCCTCCCGCGCGACAGCCAAGGCATGCATCTTGTTAATGGATCGCTGGAAGGGTGAGGTGGAGCGGGTCGGAATGCAGACTTGGTGGGGGATAGCCGCCACGTTCATAATGCCAACTCCTGACGCCTGCGCCATATCCCGCCACGACGAAGCGGCGTTGCTCGTTGCGATGAAGGGTGTGGCGGAATGTGTCATGCCCTGTGACTTGATGGCTTACTCCGCGAAGCGTGCGGTGAGATGCCGCTGGCGCACAAACCTGCCTCGTAGAAGGACCAATTCGTACCCCGGGGCTGCTGCTTCGGGATACGATGCTGGCGGCTGGAACCTGTCTTGTACGGTTTAGCCAACACCTCATCGGCTACTGAGATTCATTCCTCGTGACCGTCTATCCGCAACTGATCCATTGGGCGACCGCTATCCAAGGCCACTCAACGCACCACCTGCGCCGCCGTAAAGGCGAAGTTGTCGTAAGAGTTCTCGGCTACTCGGAACCAGGTAAACTCGTCGTCGCGGTACCGACGATAGGATTCCAGAACCTTTCGAAATCCTTCGTTCCGCTGCGAAACGTCCTCGAAGACAGCATTGGCCGAGCGCCAGGCGGCCTCAAGAACGGGCCGTGGATAGGCGCGTAGCTGCGTTCCTGCCGCCACGAGGCGGCGGAGCGCCTGTGGATTGGAATGGTCATACCGGCTGGTCAATTCTGATTCTTGTTCAAGGCAAGCGACTTGGAAGGCTTGCTTGTACTGCTCCGGCAAGCCCTCCCACGCACGAAGGTTCACCATCGTGAACAGGCGTGCGCTCGGTTCAAAAAAGCCGGGATAGTAGTAGTAAGGCGCGACACGTGCGAAGCCGAGCCGCTCGTCGTCGTGCGGGCCCACGAATTCCACCGCATCCAGCGTGCCGCGCTCCAGGGATGGATAGATATCACCGGCCGCGATCTGGATCGGCACGGCCCCCATGCGCGCGAAAACCTCGCCCGCCAGGCCAGCCACCCGAAACTTCAGGCCTTTGAAGTCGTCGGGGGTGCGGATTTCCTTGCGGAACCAACCGCCCATCTGAGCGCCGGTGTCGCCGGTCGGAAAACCAATGACGTTGTATCCCCTGAAAAGCTCATTCGCCAGATCGAGACCCCCGCCATGCCGGAGCCAGGCGGTCATCTGTCGCTGCGTAAGGCCGAAAGGCAGCACGGAGAAGAAGGCAAAGGTCGGGTCCTTACCGACATAGTAGTAGGGCGCCGTGAACGCAGCCTCCACCGTTCCCGTCTGCACGGCGTCGAGCGCCTGTAGCCCACCCACGATCTCGCCCGCGGCGAAGATGCGGATCTGGAAGCGGTTGTCCGTTAGCGCCGCGATTCGCCGCGCAGCGCTCTCGGGCGCCGAGGACAGGAGGTCGAGACTTTTTGGGAAAGAGGACGTCAGCCGCCAGCGGATTTCTGGGAGCGATTGAGCAACGGCGGGCGCGGCAAGTGCAGAAGGTAGAAGAGCGGCCGAGCTCCCGAGCAGCATGCGGCGGTCCATAGCGCTTCCTTTCTTCGAACTCTTCTTGGATTAGAGTAGAAAACGGAAACCTTGCCCGCGCAAGCGAATCGCCGTTCAGTCCTTCTTCGCTGCCGCGTCTGCGCACGCATCGCCGTCGTCGGCACCCGGGCTACGGGCGAGCGGCCGCTGCCCGAACCGAAAGGATTGTATTCGCCAGGAACCATTCGCGGTGGATGGGAATTTCGCATCCACCAGCGGAGCGTGCCTAAGATACCAGCGCGAACTCAGCCCGTCAGGATCCTGGCGGACGCATCCTCACATCGATTCCAGCCCGAGCGCGTGGCGCATCCGTGTCTTCAACGCCACCCCGTCACGGGAGGGAAGGCAGCGGGGCTGCTCCTCACCATTGATCCGGACGACGGCCACCAGCGGTCCTGCGCCACGGTGGTTGACCCTCTCCGCCAGTTCCCTGACCTGTGCCTCCGTTTCCACGCACATCGTTTCGGAAATCCCGCAAGCCCGCGCAACCTGGTCCAGCTTGGTCAAGCCACCCGACGTGTGGCTCCGCTGCGCACCCGTCTCGCCGTAAAGGCCGTTGTCGAGGACAACAATCGACAGGTTGGAGGGGCGCTGGACGGCGATGGTCGCCAGGGCGCCCAAGCCCATCAGGCACTCTCCATCGCCGAGGAGAACGAGGACCGGCACCTCGGGCTGGGCGAGGGCCAAGCCAAGCCCGAAGGTTGCGGCGCCACCCATTGCTCCCCAAAGGTAGAAATTCCGCTCGTGGTCGCCGGCCGCTGCCAGATCATAGGTGGGTGAGCCAAGGCTTGCGACCGCAAGAAGGTCTCGGCGGCCCTCGACGATACCGAGCACGGCCGCCCGGCGGTCGAGCGGAGCAGTCCGCGCCGTGTTCGAGTAGGTCATTTCGCGAAAACCTTGGCGCCAATCAGTCTTTGGGACAGGAGGACCGCTGCGGGTGTTCCACCGAGGAACGCCATCTGCCCTGCCGCCTCCACCGTGGGTGCCACGTCGGATGGGACCGATGTCCGGAAGACCTTGACGTCCATGATTTCAAGCGCCTCTTGCGTCGCCGATCCCATGGGAACCTGCCACGGGTTAAACTCACCCCATTCACCGCGCATGGTCACGAGGGTGAGCAGCGGGAAGCGGCAGATCTTCACGAGCGAGAGCATGTTTACGCAGTTGCCAACGCCGCTGGATTGCATCAGCAGCACGCCCCGCTTTCCGCCCATCCAGGCGCCGCTGACCAGGGCAACTCCCTCCTCTTCGGTCGTCAGCGGTACCGCCGTGACCGCAGGATCGTCGTGCAACCTCTGGATCAACTCGGCATGGCCCCCGTCGGGGACATAGGCGGCAATGGTCACTTCCAGGTTGCGAAGAACGTTGTAGATCTCGCCTGGCCAGGATAGGTGGGCCTTCTCCAGCTTTTCGGATTCAGTGGCTGCGGTCATCGTCAATGCCTGGCCTTCTTTATCTTCTGGGCGGTGGTTGGGTCGCCTCTGCTTGGCGTCCGCCATCAAGCAGTGGGCAAGCCGATGACGCCAAGTCGGATCCCACCCTCAGCCGGGCGGTGTGCCAGCCTTCAATCTGGGCGGCGGCAAGGCGGAGAGGTCGCACTGCGCGTCGAGCAAGGCCGAGAAATCCTTTCCCCCAAAGCCGCGCGCCCGTGCGGAGGAGAGCGTTTCCCGTCCCGCCGCTGCCATGGGCAGCGGCACGCGCTCCGCGTTGCCGGCGTCGACGATGAGAGTGAGATCCTTGTGAGCCAGGTCGATCGCAAAGCCGCGACTCGTGTCACCAGCAAGGACCTTCTGAGGCCAGTTTACCTTCAGCTGGCCGTTCGTGGCGGTGGTCCCGTGCAGCACCTCAAGCGTTCGTTCCAGATCGAGCCCGAAGCGCGTCGACAAGGCGAGGGCCTCGGCATTGATCGTGCAAAGCAGGACGGCGAGATGATTGTTCACCAGCTTCATGCGGGTGCCGCTGCCTGGCGGTCCACAGTGATGGATGGTGCTTCCCATCGCCGCGAGGAGCGGGTGAGCCCGGGCGAAATCAGCGTCGCTTGCCCCCACCATGAAGAGACTCTCGCCGCGCTCCGCATGGCTTGCCAGACGCCCGACTGGCGCGTCCACGAAACCAACGCCTCGTTCCGCGCAAGCTGATGCCAGCGCGTCGCTTGTCGCGGGGTCGACCGTGGAGCTATCGATAACCAGCGATCCCGGATGGAGATGCGTCAGCAGGCCGTCTGGACCGAGCACGACCTCGCGCACTTCCCGAGGACCCGGCAACATCGTCAGCACGACGGAGGAAGTCCGGGCCAGATCGGCTCGTGAGCGGGCTCGGCTTGCCCCCAGTTCCTCAAGTGCTTCTGTGGCCGAAGGGACCGTGTCGAAGACCGAAAGAGCGAACTGCTTGCGGCGTAGGTTAGCCGCCATCGGCCGCCCCATCCGTCCGAGACCAACAAACCCGACCCGCTCCATCTTGGCCCCCTCCGTTCCGGTTCCTCCAACCTTCAAAGCCCGTCGTGCACTTGTCAAACCCGATGCGGTCGCAGGCCCATTGCTCGGGAAGGCTTGGCGAGTTGCCGCGTGGCTACGAACATAACTCAAATGCAACTGTGCCTACGCGTGACGTTCGCTTGCCCGAGTTGAGACCAGTGATTTCGCCAACACGAAGAAGCAGCCCTGGAACCATTTACCGCATTTTACCTCGGCCATGATCCCCGCAACGCTACAATTCGGGTGAAACGCAGAACAGTCGAGGAGGACATCCCGTGCAGGATCGGACCGTCAAGCCGGGCCAACCGACGTCCTCGCCGCGATGCCAGAGCGGAGCACAGGCGGGAGCGATCATGGTGAACGGGGAGGGACGAGCCTTCGATGGCGATCTTCGGACGACGCTGCTGGACTTCCTCCGGGAGCACCTGGACCTGACGGGCACGAAGAAGGGCTGCGACCAGGGCCAGTGCGGTGCTTGCACCGTGCTTGTGAATGGAACCCGGATCAACTCCTGCCTGAGCCTCGCCGTCATGCACGTCGGCGACGAGGTGACGACAATCGAGGGCATTGGGACCGCGGCCGATCTGCATCCTCTTCAGCAATGCTTCCTGGAGCACGACGGCTTTCAATGCGGCTACTGCACGCCTGGCCAGATCTGCTCGGCGCTGGGAGCCCTGGATGAGCTGCGCCGTGGGGTGCCCAGCCATGTGACGGCGGAGCTCGAAACCTCCGTAAGCCCGACACCGGCCGAGATGCGCGAGCGAATGAGCGGCAATATCTGTCGTTGCGGCGCCTACTCCAACATCCAGGACGCCATCACCCAGTTCGTCGGAGAAGCGCGATGAAGGCCTTCACCTACCAGCGCGCCGGCACGATGGCGGAGGCCACGGCGGCGCTGGCGCAGGTGCCCAGCGCCAAGCTTATCGCGGGCGGGACCAATCTGCTCGACTTGATGAAGCTGGAGATCGAGGTTCCGTCCCACCTCGTCGACATACGCGACCTCGATCTCTCCCGCATTGAGGAGACCGCCGACGGCGGTCTGCGCATCGGAGCGCTGGTGACCAACACCGACCTTGCCGCGCACGGTAGGATCAAGCGGGGTTACGGCGTGATCAGCCGGGCAATCGTGTCGGGCGCGACGGGACAGTTGCGCAACAAGGCGAGCACCGCTGGCAACCTCCTGCAACGTAACCGCTGCCCGTACTTCTACGATACTGACCAAGCCTGCAATAAGCGCCTGCCCGGGTCGGGCTGCTCGGCGCTGAGCGGTGTCTCGCGCGGGCTGGCGGTGATCGGAACCAGTGCATCCTGCATCGCGACCTACCCCGGCGATCTCGTTGTCGCGCTGCGCCTGCTGGACGCATCCGTCGAGACGGTCGACGCGGCCGGCCGGACGCGGACGCTCCCGGTGGCCGATTTCCACCGCCTTCCCGGTGACACCCCGGAGATCGAGACCGCGTTGGCGCCCGATGAGCTGATCACCGCCGTGCTCCTGCCGCCGCCGATCGGCGGCACGCAGATCTACCGCAAGGTTCGCGACCGCGCCTCCTATGCGTTCGCGCTCGTTTCCGTCGCCGCGGTGATCCAGGAGGACGGCACGGGCCGCATCGCCTTTGGCGGTGTCGCGCCGAAGCCGTGGCGAGTGGAGAAGGCGGAGAACGCCCTTGCCGAAGGGGCGGAGACGGTGGTCTCCATCGCCTTCGCCGGTGCCACGCCCACCGAGCAGAACGCGTTCAAGATCCCGCTGGCCGCGCGAGCGCTCGCCTCCGTCCTCGCCGAAGCGAAGGGGACAACCGATGCTGTTTGATCAGCCCGCCGCCGGCAACCCGATCGACAACGGGACCGTCGTCGGCCGTCCCGTGCTTCGCATCGACGGCCCCCTGAAGGTCAGCGGCGCGGCGCGCTATGCCTTCGAACGGAACGACGCGGTCACCAACCCGGCCTATGGATTCGTCCTCGGCGCGGGCGTGGCGAAGGGCCGCGTGCGCGCGATTGACGCGGCGGCCACCCGCGCGGCGCCGGGCGTTCTGGCCGTTGTGACCACGCTGGACCACGCTCCCCTCTCGCGCGCGGACCTCTCCGCCGCCATGCTCTTCGGTGGTGACATGATCGAGCACTACCATCAGGCGATCGCCGTCGTCGTGGCGGAGACCTTCGAGCAGGCCCGCGCCGCGTCCCGGCTGCTGAAGGTTGATTACGAGAGGGAGGACGGGCGCTTCGTACTCGCGGCCGAGGCCGGGAACGCGAAGCCCGCGCCGGACAGGGAGAACGGCGGTCCCGACGCGCCAGATGTTGACCGTGTCGGTGACTTCGAGGCCGCGTTCCAGCAGGCGGCGGTCACTATCGACAGCACCTACACGACGCCGCATGAGAGCCACGCGCAGATGGAGCCCCACGCGACGGTGGCCGCATGGGAGGGAGACCGCCTGACCGTGTGGACCGCGAACCAGATGGTCAACTGGGCGATCCGCGACCTGCCCAGGGCCTTGTCGATGGGCCAGGACAAGGTTCGCGTGGTATCGCCTTATATCGGTGGCGGCTTCGGCGCCAAGCTCTTCATCCGCAGCGACGTCGTGCTGGCCGCCCTTGCGGCGAAGGCGGCGGGCCGGCCCGTGAAGCTCGCGCTTCAGCGCGCGCTGATCTTCAACAACGGCACCCATCGCTCAGCGACGATCCAGCGCGTGCGCCTGGCGGCCCGTGCCGACGGGGTCCTGACCGGGATTTCCCACCGCGGCCTGAGCGGCAACCTGCCGCTCGGGGGCGCGGAGATGGCGACATCGCAGACCAAGATCCTCTACGCCGCGCCAAATCGTGAGATCGGCATGACGCTTGCCGCCATGGATCTGCCAGAGAGCAACTTCATGCGTGCGCCGGGCGAGGCGCCCGGGCTGATGGCGCTGGAGGTGGCCATGGACGAGATGGCCGAGAAGCTCGGCATGGATCCGGTCGAATTCCGCGTCCTGAACGACACGCGTGTGGATCCGCACAACCCGAGCCGGCCCTTCTCCGAGCGCCATCTCGTCGAATGTCTCCGGACCGGTGCCGCCCGCTTCGGCTGGTCGGCCCGGAGATCCCGCCCCGGGGAGAGGCGCGAGGGACGGTGGCTGGTCGGGATGGGCGTTGCCAGCGGCATCCGCAACGCGATCGCCATGAGGTCGGGGGCGCGGGTGCGCCTGGAGGCGTCAGGCGGCCTGATCGTGGAGACCGACATGACCGATATCGGCACGGGCACCTACACCATCGTGGCGCAGACCGCGGCGGAGATGCTGGGCCTCACGGCGGCCGAGGTCGAGGTGCGGCTGGGCGACTCCAACTTCCCCCGCGCCGCGGGCTCAGGCGGGCAATGGGGCGCGGCCAACGCGACCTCCGGGGTGTTCGCCGCCTGCGTTGCCCTGAGGGATGCGATCGCGGATCGCCTGGGCTTTCCGCGGGACCGGTGCGAGTTCATCGGGGGCACCGTCCGGTCGGGGAACGAGGTCGTGCCCTTGCAGGAGGCGGCCCGCGGGGGCGGGCTCACCGGCGAGGACAGCATCGAGTTCGGCGACCTCGAGAAGCGCTACCAGCAATCCACCTTCGCCGCCCAGTTCGCAGAGGTGGGCGTCGATGCCTTCACCGGCGAGGTCCGGCTCCGCCGCATGCTCTGCGTCTGCGACGTCGGCCGCATCCTCAACCCGGCCACGGCCCGTAGCCAGGTGATCGGCGGGATGACCATGGGGCTCGGGGCGGCGCTGATCGAGGAGCTGGCGGTTGACCCCCGGCGTGGCTTCTTTGTGAACCACGACATGGCCGGCTACGAGGTGCCCGTCCACGCCGACATCCCGCACCTGGACGTCGTCCTTCTCGATCATCCGGACGCGCTGGCCTCCCCGATGAAGGCCAAGGGCATCGGCGAGCTCGGCCTCTGCGGGGCGGCGCCGGCGATCGCCAACGCGGTCTACAACGCGACGGGGCTGCGGGTGCGCGACTATCCCATCACCCTGGAGAAGCACCTGCACGCGCTGCCGGCCCTCGCGTTGCTCTGAGCGGATCCGCCTAGGGCTCGTCTTTCGCGCGGCCGAAGCCGAAGCCCAGGTAGGCGACGGGCACCGCAAGATAGGAGGCGATGCTCAGATAGGGCGAGGCGAAGTTCAGCAGGAACGCGACGAGGTAGATGGCCGGCCCGATGAGAAAATGCCGGCGGAAGGCTGCGTAGCGCTCGGGGCCCATGTCGAAGAGGCGCTTCGACCAGGCCCAGCGCAGCGCCGCGTTGAAGAGCAGGGCCTGCCCGAGCGCGACCGCGGCGTAGAGCCCGGCGGCAACGCGCAGCGGCGCCAGCGGGCCGTTGAGATGGGCCGCCAGCAACTTTGCCGCGACGGGTAGCACGGCGACGAAGAACAGCAGGGCGAGGTTGAGCAGGAGCATGCCCTGGTCGACCTCCCGCACGAAGCGCCAAAGGTTGTGGTGCACAATCCACATCTGGCCAACCACGAGGAAGCTCATTGCGAG
This sequence comes from Muricoccus nepalensis, assembly GCF_006438825.1. Taxonomy (GTDB): domain Bacteria; phylum Pseudomonadota; class Alphaproteobacteria; order Acetobacterales; family Acetobacteraceae; genus Roseomonas; species Roseomonas nepalensis. The sequence goes on along the minus strand of NZ_RCZP01000003.1, from coordinate 160,811 downwards.
GGCCAGGAAGGAGGGCCAGGCCGCCCTCAGCGCGCCCAGGGGATCACTCGTTTCTGCCCCCGTCGTTCCCAGGAGCTCGTAGGCCATGAGCGTGACGCTGATCGCGATCACAGCGTCGCTGAAGGCCTCGGCGCGGTGATAGCCGCTGTCGGTTCCGCGTCTCACCTTGTTCTCGTTCTGCCCCGGATGCGGTCTCCGGAAGGCTAACGCGCGGGGCGAGCCGCCATGAAGCGCATTTACCCCATTTTACGCCCCTCGATCCGGTTGGACGGCTATGCACGTCACACCGCCGCCCCGATGGGGCGCCAGCCGATCAGGATGAAGTCCATGCCGATCCCCTCTCACGCCCGCCCGATCACCCCGCGCGGTCCAAGCGGCGCGGAGGGGGCGGGCGCGGCGCCGTCGCGTGACCGCGCGCCGCTGGGCTTCCGCTTGCAGGGCGTGCAGCACTTCGGCGTCACCGTCCAGAACATGAACCGGGCCTTCGAGTTCTACACGGAGGTCCTCGGCGGCACGGAGGTGATGCGCGACGGGGACTTCCAGGGCGAGGCGATCCACAACACGCTGCTGACGGACGAGGAGATCCGGGCCGCCGCGCAAGGCATCGTGCCGGCGACCATCGGCGTGCCCGACCTCGCCGGCGGGGCGCAGCGCCTCGACGTCCGCTTCGTGCAGTTCGACAACGTCGTCATCGAGCTCCTCCAGTACCGGAACGCCGACCAGCCCGAGGGCGAGGGCCGTAGCTTCGCCGAGCCGCGCGACCGGATGAGCCCGGCCTACCCCCGCTCAATGCACATTTGCTTTCATGTTCGCGACGACGTGGACTTCGACCGCTTCATCGCGGACCTGGAGGCGGAGAGCGCGCACCGGGGCATGACGCAGGTCCGGGCCAACCGGGTCATCACGACCCGCACCGAGGAGGCGCGCCGCGGCGCCCCGGTGAGCGCGAACACGAACAAGATCCGCGAGGGCCAATCCGATGGGTGGTCGCTGATCTACTGCAAGGGGCCGGAGGGCGAGCAGCTGGAGTTCGTCCAGGCGCTGGACCCGGTCAAGCGGACCTTCCTCGAGGCCAAGGAGCGGCACTTGGCGAAGATGGCGCCGTGATGCCGGGAAGGTCTCCCGCGTGCTGACGACCGTCACCTCCCTCATCTCCCGGGGTGGCCAGGAGGCCGCGATTGCCGGCGACATCGAGCGCGCCTTCTTCGAGGCGGGCCAGGAAGCGCACCACGTCGGAACGCTGCTGATCCAGCAGGGCGACGGGCTCAGCTTCCTGGTCTCGCAGTTCGCCGGCGAGGAGGACCTGCGGCGCTGGAGGGCTTCGCCGGCCCACCGGCGCATGGTGGCGGCCCTGGAGCGCGATTCGCTGCGCGAGCTCTGCGTCATCGGCGAGCCGATCGTCCGGATGACGGTGCCCAGCGATGGCTCCGGGCCGAAGTGGAAGGTGCTCGCCTCGACCTGGGTCCTCACCTACCCGCTGCTGCTGGCCCTGAGCGCCTTGCTCGACCGGGTGGCCCCAACGCTCCCCTGGGCAATCCGGCTCGCGCTGACCTCCGGAGCCGTCTCGGTCGCGCTGATCTGGGCGATCTCGCCCCTCACGCGCCGCCTGACCCGCGTGTGGCGGCTGCGTGACCAGCAGATGCGGGTGGACGTGGTTCGCTACCCGCCGCCGCCCGAGGGTGCGCTCGGCGGAGGCTGACGCGCCCGGCACGATCCGGGCGCCGTGGTTCATTCCTCCTGGCCGGCGGGGAAGCGCGGGACCGGAGGGCCCGGGCGGGCGTCCCCGGCCCGGGCCAGGAGGCGACCGGCTTCGGCAAGGTCGCGCGTCGTGAAGCCCTCGGTAAAACGTCGGTAGACGGGAAGGAGCAGGGCCGTCGCGGCGGCCGACCGCCCTTGGTCGATGGCGTGGGCCGCCAGGTCGTTCGCGGCCCGCAGCTCGAAGGCAGTGGCGCCCATGGATCGGGCCTCCTCGATCGCGTCGCGGAGAAGGGTGTCGGCGCGTCGGTGCTGCCCGCGGCCCCGATGGATGGCGGCCTCGATCCGCCGCAGTTCGGGTCGGCACCACCACTGGTCCTGCCGGTCCTGCTGCCGGAAGGCCTCCTCGAGGGTGGCCTTGGCCTCGTCCAACCGCTGCCGGCGGGCGAGCGCCTCGGCCAGGACGCTGAGCGACAGTCCGATGCGCGCGCCGTAGCCGGACTGCAGCAGGTCCCGGACCGCCGCCCTTAAAGCGTCGATCGCCCCGGCTTCGTCCCGCATCTCCGCCAGGGCCGCCGCGTGGAAGCGCTCCACCGGAACCCAGATGGCGAGGTGCTCTACCTCGAGGTTCTCGCGCAGCCTCGCCGTGTCGCGCCCGAGCGCCGCCGCATCCCCGCGGCACAGTGCCACGGGCAGCGCGGCCAGGCCGAGCGCGTTGGACTGCGACACGAGGTGGCCCAGGGTGCCGGCCGCCTCGACGGCCGCTCGCGCGGTGGATGCCGCCCGGTCGGGGCTGCCTGTCAGCCACAGGACCAGGGACCGGTAGCTGCCGATGCCGATGGAGCGATCAACCTGAAAGCCCGCCATGCGCGAGCGCCGGTCGGGCAGCGCGTGCGCCGCCGCCAGCCGGTCGAGGATTTCCCGGCTCCCGAGCAGATCGCCACGATAGGCCTTGGCCAGGGCCAGGGCGCGCTCGCCCTCCGGCAGGACCGAGGGGTTCCCCATGGTGGCGGACAGCGCCCTGAACTCCTCCAGGCGGGTGAGTCCCTGGCGGATGCGCCCGGTCTGGATCAGGTAGAGCGCGAGGGCCGCGAGCGCCCGGAGATGCTGGCCGGCCTGTCGCGCGCGCTCCGCGGCCTGAAGCGCGACGAGCCAGGCGTCCTCGACCTCGTGCATCGGCCTGGCCTCGTAGACCATGACCCAGGCCCGAAAGTCGGCGAGCTTGGCCAGGGCCAGCCCGTCGCAGGGCGCGGCCCGCGCGTGGCCGAGCGCCGCGTCGGTCCAGCGGCGGGCTTCCGCCAGGGCCGAGAGCTCGAACCAGAGGGGGAGCGCCGCCGCCGCGAGACGAACCCCGAGGCCGGGCTCCTTCCCCGCGTCCAGGGCCCAGGACAGCGCGGCGCGAAGGTCGGGCAGCCGGTCCCTGTGACGCGCCACCCATTCACCGCTCTCGCGCCAGCTCCATTCGCGCTCGGACTGCTCGAACAGGGCGAGCACCCGGCGCAGGTGGGACCGCTGGATCAGGGCATCCTGCGGGTCCCGCCGGCGCCGCTCGCCCGCGTAGAGCCGCGTGGTGTGCAGCAGCCGGAAGCGGAGCCCCGCCGGCCCCGTCAGCGTCGTCAGCGTCGTCAGCAGCGACTTGGCGAGGAGGCTGCCGAGGCAGCGGGCCACGGCCGCCGCGTCCAGGCCGGTGGCGGCGGCCACGGCCACGGCGTCCTCCTGGTCGAAGCTGTCGGGAAAGACGGAGACAAGCCGAAACTGGGCCGCCTCCTCGCGGGACAGCAGCCCGTAGCTCCAGTCCATGGTGGCCTGCAGCGTTCGCTGGCGGGAGTGCACCGCGCCGTCCGAGTGGCGGAGAACGGTGAGCTGGGTGTCGAGCGTGTCGCTCAGGCGGTCCGGCCCCTGGACGCCCAGTTGCGCGGCGGCCAGCTCGAGCGCGAGCGGAAGCCCGTCCAGCGTCCGGCAGATCCGCGCGATGACGGCGCAGTCCTCCTCCACGAAGCGATAGCCTGTCAGGTCCGCCGCGCGGCCGACCAGCATCTCGACGGCCGGGAACCTCAGCGCTTGGCGCAAGTCCGGCGCCTCGCCCCCGGCCGGGTAGCGAAGCGGCTCGACGGTGAACGCTCTCTCCGAGAGGGCGCCGAGCGGAAACCGGCTGGTGGCCACCAGGCGCGAGGCGCCGCGTCCGGCGAGGAACTTGGCGGCGAAGATGGCCACCGCGGGCTGCAGATGCTCGCAGTTGTCGAGCAGCAGCAGCGTGGGCGCCGCGCGGAGCTGCTGGAGGACCTTCGCGAGGGCGTCGGCCGGGTTGCCCGGCAATCCCAGCGCCTGGAGCAGCACCGCCGGAAGCGAGACCGGATCGTCGACGGGCGACAGATCGACAAAGTGCACGCCCCCCGGGTAGGACGGGCCGATGGCGTGCGCCACCTCGATGGCCAGCGCCGTCTTCCCCACGCCGCCTGGCCCGACGATCGTGACCCCTCTTTCATCGTCGAGCAGCCGCCGAAGGGCGGAGGCCTCCTGCGCGCGGCCGATGATGCGGTGCGAGCGGGGCAGCGCGCTCAGGGCAGGAAGCGGCGTGGCAAGGCGATGGGGAAGGGCGGGCGCGCCGCCGGCCGTGACGGGCGCGACGAACCGGTAGCCGCGCCGGGCCACGGTGGCGACGAAGCGCGGCGCCTCGGGATAGTCGCCGAGGGCACGGCGCAGGCTCGCGACGGTCACCTTCAGGTTGCCGTCGTGAACGTGCAGCCGAGGCCAGACCGCGGCGATCAGCTCCTCACTGGTCACCAGCTCGCCCGGGCGCTCGACCATCACCCGCAGAAGCTCGAAGGCCCGCCCGCCAAGGCGGACGGGGTGGCCCTCGGCGAGCAGCAACTGGCGACGCGGCAGCAGCAGGAAAGGGCCGAAGGCGAAGGATGCCTCCTGGTCGGATCCGCGCAGCGGGATGTCCATGAGATGCCCCGCCCTAGCCGGCGGCGCTGGTCGCGGCGCCTGGCCGAGCGGCTGTCTGGGCGCGCCGCGTGGGCATGGGACGCGGCGGCGCGGGCGTTCCGGCCTCGGCGTGGGGCGCGGCGCCACCCTGCCCGTCAGTCCGCATGCGCACCGGAGGCCCGCACCCGCGGCGCCCCCCTTCCAAGTCGCTCGAGACATCGGAACGGTAGCACTTTGGACACTGAATCGCGGTGTTGATGCCGGCCGTCGTGCCTTGGACGGCGAGGGTGGTCTTTGACGGCTCTGCCCCTTGGCGTTCCTTCAGGCTGCGGCGGCCGCGCAGCAACTCCGCTCCTCGCGTTGCCAGGGTGCTCAGCTCCGCCGTGTTCTCGTTCCAGAGGCAAAGGCCGATGAAGGCTTCGTTGATGTCGGCGCCTACACAAGAGCTCATGGGGTGACTTCCGTCTCAAGCCGCGCGGTCAATGCCGCGGCACGAGAGCAGTAGCCGGCGCCCGCTGGACCGTGCCACGTCAGACGCGTGCAAGGGTCATAACCGTCGGTTATGCTCCCTTCCGCCATGAACGCTCGTCAGATCGAAATCTTCCATGCCGTGATGCGGATGCGGAGCGTGACCGGCGCCGCCGCGTTCCTCGGGGTTTCGCAACCGGCCGTGAGCAAGGCCCTGCGGCTGGCAGAACGCCAGACAGGCTTCCGGTTGTTCCACACGGTCAAAGGGCGGCTGTTGCCGACGCCGGAGGCGCAACGCCTGCTACCGGACGCCGAGCGCATCGTGAACGAGGTCGCCGCCTTCGCCCGCCTGACGGGCGAGGTCCGGTCCGGCGGGGCTGGACTGGTGCGCGTCGCTGCGTCCTCGTCGCTGTCCATCACGCTGGTGCCCAGGGCAGTCGCCGCCTTCGAGCGGCGGCATCCGATGGTGCGCATGGCGTCCCACCTGCTCCCCGCCCGCGAGACCGCGGATGCGGTGCTTTCCGGCCAAGCCGACCTGGGCCTCTGCTTGTCGCCGGTTCCAAAGCCGGGCCTGGCCGTGCGAACGCTGCCTGGCCCGCGAATGATCCTCATCGCGCCGGAAGGCCACCCGGTGCTGCGCCGCCGCGTCGTGCAGCCGGCCGACGTCGCGCCTCATCCTCTCGTGTCCTATGGATCGGACACCTACTTCGGGCAGGTTCTGGATCAGGCCTTCGCGTCAGCGGGGTTTTCGCGCGACGTTGCACTCCAGATCACGATGAGCATGTCGGCGGTGTGCCATGTTCTCGCCGGCGCGGGGGTCGCGATCGTCGACGGCTTCATCCGGCATATCGGCCTGCCAGGGGTGGGCTGGCGGCCGTTTGCCCCTTCGATCATGCTGCCGGTGACGTTGATGACACCGGACGGCCGCGCGCTCCCGCAGCTCGCCACGGCCTTTATCCAGACACTGATGGCTGAGCTTGAGGAGATGGCGGCGTAAGCTCAAGCCGAGCCCGCATCGCGGGGGATGAGCAACGGCCCATCGCTCCATTTCTGCCCTGACGGCCTGTCGTCGGTCAGTAATGGAGCGCCCCCTACGCACAGGCCCGCTCTTCCGAAGCGTTGTCGAGCAGAACGCCGCCCCGTGTTGTCCAGCGACCGAGAAGGCTGAATCGTCGCCCTATTTGCCGCGGTTCGCGTACATCAACTCGGTGGAATGGCTGTAGACCTCGATCAGATTGCCCCAAGGATCCTCGCAGTAGACGGCCTTGAACGCCTCGCCCTCGAAGAGCGTCCACACGTCAGACCGCTGCTTCCCGCCCGCGTCGGCGATCCGCTTGGCGAGGGCCTCGATCTCCGGGTCAACGAGGCAGAAGTGAAACACGCCGGTCTTCCAGTACGCGAAGTTGTTCTCCGCTGGTTCGGACCGTGGCGTGACGAACTGGAACAACTCGATCCCGACACCGTTCGCGGTCGCCAGGTGGCAAACATAGCCTTCCTGGAAGCGCTCCCCGAAGATGCCTCGGAAGACCTTCCACATCTGGCTCCCATCATCCGTGATGTGGAGCGGCCCGATGATGTGCCGGCAGCATAGCACCTTTGCATACCATGCCGTCGCTGCTTCGATGTCCGTGACCGTGAGGCCGACATGCGTGACCGGAAGCGGGTGGTACTCCACAGAACTCTCCTGAGTGACCTTGCCACGATCGCTTACCAACACCTCCCTGGCCGCCGGCGTAAATTGCGGTAAATCCCGAACGTGCGGCGAGGCGCCAGGCTCTCCAGGAAGGGAAGGTGGCTCGGGTGCGAGGATTCGCCGCTGAGCCGCGCGCCGCGGCTGGCCCCGCGCGGCGTCCCTCCCCAAGCGTGCGCCGTGGGGCGACGGCTAGGCTCGGGCGAGCATCAATTCACCCTCACGCTGGCCGTGCGCACGACCCGCCCCCACTTCTCGCCCTCGTGGGCGAGGAGCGCGGCGAGGTCGGCCGATGGGCCGGGCATCGGCGTTGCGCCGAGATCGGCGAAGCGCGCGAGCACCCCGGGATCGGCGAGGGCGGCGTTGATCGCCTCGTTCAGGCGCTCGACGATCGCCACGGGCGTGCCCCGCGGCGCGCCGATGCCGTACCAGGAGCTCGCCTCGTAGCCGGGCAGGGTGTCGGCCAGCACCGGCGTGTCCGGCAGGGCGTCGGCCCGCGCTGCCGTCGTGACGGCGAGGGCGCGCAGGCCTCCCGCGCGGACGTGGCCGATAGCGGACGGCACCGCGTCGAACATCACCTGGGCGGCCCCGCCGCCGAGCAGGTCCGTCAGCGCCGGCCCCGATCCCCGGTAGGGCACGTGCAGCAGGTCGACGCCGGCCATCATCTTGAACAGCTCGCCCGCCACGTGCTGCGGCGTGCCGTTGCCCGCCGAGGCCATCGCGAGCGGCCGGGGCGCCGACCTTGCGTGGGCGATGAACGCCGGGACCGTGGCGGCGGGAACGGAGGGGTGCACCAGCATCACGAGCGGCACCCGCACCAGCCCCGCGACGGGCGCGATGTCGCGGGCGAAGTCGAAGGGCAGGCGCTCGTAGAGGGCGGCGTTGATGACGTTCACCGGGCCGCAGAGGAGAAGCGCGTGCCCGTCGGGCGCGGCCTTCGCCACCGCCTCCGTGGCGAGGTTGCCGCCGGCGCCCGGGCGGTTCTCGACGAGGACCGGCTGGCCGAGCCGCGGCGCGAGCGCGGCGCCGAGGATGCGCGCCACGATGTCCATCGGGCCGCCGGGAGCGAAGCCGGTGACCAGGCGCACGGGACGGGACGGGTAGGCCTCGGCACGAGCGGCGCGGCGGAGCGAGAGGGCGCAGGCGACGGTTGCACCCGTGAGGACGGTACGACGGAGCAGCGTCATCGTGTCTCTTCTCCTGTTCCCCAGCGCCTTCTGTTCCATGGGGTTGGCAATGGTAGCCGGGCCGGGGCGCCGGACAGGCCCGACGCCCTCGATAGCGCCGGCGAAGCAGACGGGCCACAATCGGTCCGCCCCGAAACCCATACACGCCGGGTATGCCATGGAGCTGCGCCACCTCCGCTACTTCGTCGCCGTTGCCGAGGAGGGGCACATCACGCGGGCGGCCGAGCGCCTGGGCATCCAGCAGCCGCCGCTCAGCCACCAGATCCGGGCGCTCGAGCGCGAGCTCGGGGCCGCGCTGTTCCGGCGGCTGCCACGGGGCGTCGAGCTGACCGAGGCGGGCCGCGCCTTCCTCGGCCACGCGCGGGCGTGCCTCGCGCGCGCGGCGGAGGGCGTCGAGGCGGCGAAGCGCGCGGCCCGGGGGGAGCAAGGGCACCTGCGGCTCTCGGTCCCGCCGACGGCGCCCTTCCACCCCTTCGTGCCGACGGTGATCCGCGCCTTCCGCGACGCCTATCCCCTCGTCTCGCTCGCGATGGAGGAGAGCCTGCGGACGGAGACGCTGGAGCGGCTCCGCGGCGGGCAGGTGGACGTGGCCTTCCTCCGCGCCTCCATCGCCGCGCCGGAGGGCCTTGCCGTGCACCCGCTGCGCGAGGAGCCGATGGTCGCCGCGCTGCCGAGCGGGCATGCGCTGGCGCGGGACGACGGCCGCGCGGTCCCGGTCCGCGCCCTCGCGGAGGAGACGTTCATCGCCTACGCCCGCGACACCGGGCCGGCCCTCTACGAGGCCATGGTGGCGGCCTGCCTGCGGGCGGGCTTCGTCCCCCGCCTCGGCCAGGAGGCGCCGCGGATCACCACCGCGCTGAGCCTCGTGGCCACGGGCTTCGGCGTGACCCTCGTGCCGGCCTCAATGCAGCGCATGGCGCTCGAGGGCGTGACCTACCGGGAGCTGGAAGGCGCCGACGGGCCGCGCGCCTTCCTCGGCATCATGGCGCGGCGCGACGATCCCTCGGCCGCGGTCCGGCACTTCGTCGCCCTGGTCCGGCGCGCGGCGCGGGGACGACGACGCGCCGCACGGGGCTGCCCAGGCCTGAGACGGGGTCCTCCGGCGGACGCGCCTTGTTCCGATGGACGTGCGGTGGGCTTCCGCGACAGGGTTGCGACGGACGCGGGGAGGGCCCGCGCGGTTTCAACCCCGTCCAGGTCATGGAGGACCAGATGCTGCGCCGGAACGCACTTGGTCTTTCGCTGGCGGCGCTGCTCGCCCTATTGGGCGGAGGCGCGCCGGCCCTCGCGCAGGGTGGGCCGATCACGGAGGGTATCGTCGGCACCTGGGTGCTCGTCTCGGTCGTCAGCCAGGCGGACGACGGCACGCGGGGCGAGCCGTTCGGGCCCGGCCCGAAGGGGGTGATGATCTTCACCCGTGACGGCCATTTCAGCCTTTTCCAGTCCCGGGCGGAGCTACCCCGTCTCGCGGCCAGCGACCGGGCGCGGGCCACGCCCGAGGAAGCAATGACGGTCGTGCGGGACTCCATCGCCTACTACGGCACCTACGCGGTGGACGAGACGAACCGTTCCCTGTCCATCACACTCGAGGGCAGCACCTACGCGAACCTGCTTGGGCCATCGCAGCGGCGGATCATCACCTCTCTCACCGTGAACGAGCTGCAGTTCAGCAACCCGCGCACGCCGAGTGGCATGACGCTTCAGACGTCCTGGCGCCGGGCGACCCCGCGTTAGGGGCGCGGCACGAGGCTTTTCCGAACGGGTCAGCTGGCCGTTTCGATCCGGAGCAGCAGTGCCAGGGTTGATGCCCGCCACCTCATCGAAGCGACCGCCGCCGCGGGGCTATTCCTCCGTCCGGCTCTTACGCCGCCGTTCGACCTCGTGCTGGAAGATGGCGTCCAGGATCTCGCTGGGGACGGACTTGGCCGGGCGGGAGTTGATCGCCCGGATGGTCGGGATGTCCAGCTTGGGCTTGCGCGCGGCGGTCAGCAGACCGTTGGTCTCCTGCTCGGTGTCGGTCAACTGCGTGTAGCAGAAGCCCGCGATCCCGGTGCTGTCCAGCAAGGCTCCAACCAGCGCCTCGTAGAGAACGAGCAGCTCCTGCGCGTCGTTCGTCGTGGCGTAGCCATGCCAGTTCTCCCCCGCGCCCGGCTTGATGCTAAGGCCTCCGAACTCGCTGACCACGACCGGCTGCTGCTCGAAGGTCTGGCCGTCCACGAGGAGGCGGTTATGCGCCGGGCGGATCGCCTCGAAGGTGCGCCGGAGCGCCTCGGCCGAGCCGTAGCGCTCGGTCAGCTTGACCGCATCCATGGCGTAGTCGTGCACGCCGAAGATGTCGCCGACGGCGTTCTGCCAGCCATCGTTGCCAATCACGGGGCGTGTCGTGTCCAGGGTCTTCGTCAGGTGGTACAACGCCCTCACGTAGGCACGCTGGGCCGGGTCGTGCTCCAGGTCCGGCACGCCCCAGCTCTCGTTCAACGGCACCCAGGTAATGATGCAAGGGTGGTTGAAGTCGCGCCGCACGGCCTCGGTCCACTCGCGGCACAGGCGCTCGGCGGCGCGTTCGTCGAACTGGAAGGCGTTGGCCGCCTCGCCCCAGACGAGCACGCCCAGGCGATCGCACCAGTAGAGGAACCGCGGGTCCTCGACCTTCTGGTGAATGCGCACGCCGTTGAAGCCAAGTTCCTTGACGAGCTCCACCTCCCGTTGGATGGCCTCGTCGCTCGGCGGCGCCAGGTGTGACTGGGGCCAGTAGTTCTGGGACAGGACGAGGCGCAGGAACAGGGGCGCGCCGTTCAGCAGCAGCCGGCCGTCCACCGCCTCGATGCGGCGCAGGCCGAAATAGCTCTCGACCTGGTCGAGGACGGAGCCGTCGGCCGCCAGCAACTCCATCGAGGCGTCGATCAGATGGGGATGGTGCGGCGCCCAGCACACCGCGGAGACCCGGTGCATGCGCCGTGGCAGGACCACTTCCCGGTCCAGGAGCGCCCCATCCAGCGCGTAGATGTCCTCCACCAGCGGCTGCCGGCGCAGGGACAGGCGGAGGCGGAGATGCGTCGCCTTGGCGGCGCGACCGCCCACCCGCAAGCGCATCCCGACGGCGAAGCGATCCGGATCGGCCGTCCACCGGACGGAATCGACGAAGGCTTCGCCCAAGGGTTCCAGCCAGACCGGCTGCCAGATGCCCGTGGTGCGGTGATACCAGATCTCCGCCGGCTCGAGCTCCCAGTACTGCTTCCCGCGCGGCTGGGTCAGGTCCAGCGGGTCGTCGTGGGCGCGCACGACGATGACCTGTTCGGTCCCGGGCGACAGCCAGGCGGTGATGTCGAGGGTGAAGGGGGTGTGCCCTCCCTCGTGGCGTCCGGCGAAATGGCCGTTGATCCAGACCTGGGCCTCGTAGTCCACGGCACCGAAGGTCAGGTGAAGTCGTGGCGTCCGCTCGGCCGTGGGGAGCTCGAACACGCGGCGGTACCAGACGACGGGATGGTAGCCTCGCTCCTGGATGCCGCTGGCCTGGGATTCCGGTGGAAAGGGAACGAGGATTTCCCGGGCGAAGACATCGGTGCGTCCTGGCCATCCCTCCTGGATGCCGCGATCCTCGTCGTCGAAGGCAAAGCCCCAAGGGCCCCGGAGATCGGTCCACCCGGGCCGCCGGAACTGCGCTTGAGGGTGCTCGGCCACTGCCTGATCGACGATTGCGTCCAGCATGGAAGACCTTACGAACAAGAAGGCTCATGGATAAGTCACGAGAGGCGCCAGCGCCGAGGGAGGATCCGCCGGAACGGACGTGGTTGCCGCCTGGCGTCAACGCGGCAGCGGGTGCACCACGCTCGTCCGTGCTCGGCGGAGGGCGTACTCGCGTCCGACAAGGATGGAAAGACCCTCAGGCAGCCCGCCACCGAACCAGCCAACCACGCGCGGCTCCCTGTCGCAACGGGTGGTTGATGGTCGATACACAGGAGTTCTGAGGATCCGCACAGCGGGGCACGGGCCGACACGGCCGCGTCGGTGACACGCGCCTCGCGCTCCTCTTCCGGCCTTCAACGGATCCCGGCATCGTCGAGGGGAGGAACACGGAGAGAGCCATGCCGCGGACAGCGAGCGTCTGGATGCACGAGATGTCGTGGAACGAGGTGGACGAGCACCTGCGCCGCGACGACGTCGCCCTCGTGCCGATCGGGGCGACGGAGCAGCACGGGCATTTCGCGCCGATGCTGCTCGACACCGGCTGGGCGATCGTCGTCGCCGAGGAGACCGCCCGCCGCTCCGGCTGCCTCGTGACGCCGCCGCTGCACTTCGGCTGGTCGAGCGGGCACATGGCCTATCCCGGCGCGATCGGGCTGCGGGCGGAGACGCTGACCGCCGTCGCGACCGACATCGCCCACTCCCTCCTGCACTCGGGCTTCAAGCGGGTCGTCTTCGTCAACGGCAACCGGGTTGCGAACCTGCCGCCGCTGGAGATCGCGGCGGTGAAGCTTCGCGTGGCCACGGGGGCGGCGGTCGCCGTGGCGGATTGCGGCCTCCTGGCGCGGGAGGCGGTGGCGGCGCTCTGCGAGGGCGCGCCGGGCACCATCGGGCACGCGGGAGAGACCGAGATCTCCATGGTCATGGCCTACTGGCCCCAGTTCACCGACCTCGCGAAGGCGCCGGGCGGCTTCGTGCCCGCCCCGGTTCCCGATCTGGCCAGCCCGCCCCGGCGCGGGCACGGCTCGCTGGACCGGCGGCTGGACGGGGACAGCGTCTTCCTGCCGCACACGCCCGAGGAGTTCCGCGCGCGCACCGAGGCGCGCCAGGGGGTGGACGGCGACGACTCCCTCGCGAGCGCCGAGAAAGGTCGCGCCATGGTGGCGGCCATCGCCGGCCGGCTGGCGGGCTTCGTCGAGGAGTTGCGCGGCATGCCGGTGACCGTGCGCGGCACCGGCCCGGTCGCCTGAGGGGAGGGGCCGAGGCCTTCTCCGCGCCCCGCTTGCCGGCGCTACTGCCGCTCGATCTTCGCCTCCGCCACGACGCGGTTCCAGAGCGCAATGTCGCCGAGCAGCCGGGCCTGCAGGGCGTCCGGCGCGCCCGCGCTGGGCTGCAGCCCCATCTCGAGAAGCCGTGCGCGGATCTCCGGCTCGGCCACCACCTGGTTGATGGCGGCGTTGAGGCGGGCCACGATCTCCGGCGGCGTCCGCGCGGGCGCCTGGACCCCGTTCCAGGAGCCCGCGAGGTAACCCGGCAATCCAGCCTCCTCGGCCGTCGGCACGTCCGGCAGGCCGGGGAAGCGCGCGGCGGAGGAGATCGCCAGCGCCCGCATCCGCGCCCCGGGCCCGAGCTGCCCGACCACGGGGGGCAGGGTCTCGAAGGCGAGCTGCACCTCCCCCGCCGCCACGGCGTTCAGCAGGTCCGGGGTGCTGCGGTAGGTGACCGTCACCGTCTCGATGCCCGACATCACCCGGAACAGCTCGGCCGAGAGGTGCTGCGCGGTGCCGACGCCGATGGAGGCGATGTTGACGGAACCGGGCCGCGCCCGGGCCGCGGCGATCACGTCGGTCAGGTTGCGGTAGGGCGCGTTCGGCCCGGTCAGCAGGACGTGGCCGAAGGTGGAGATCAGCCCGACCGGCGCGAAGTCGCGCTCCGTGTCGAAGGGGAGGGTCCTGTAGAAGGCGACCGCGGTCGAGGAGGTGCTCGTGACGAGCAGCAGCGTGTGGCCGTCCGGCGCGCTGCGCGCGACGGCCTCCGCCGCGACGATGCCGCCGGCGCTCGGGCGGTTCTCGATCAACACCGGCTGTCCAAGAAGGGCCTGCAGGCGCGGTGCCATGAGGCGGGCGGTGATGTCGCCGGCGCCACCGGGCGCGAAGCCGAGGATCCAGCGGATGGGGCGGCTCGGCCAGTTCGAGGCGGGGGCCGGAGCCGGTGCCGGAGCCTGGGCCAGGGCGGGTCCGGCGGCGAGGCCTGCCGCGGCACCCAGGATGCTGCGGCGCCCGGGTGCGTTCGGTGTGTCACCTGTCATGGCCGTGTCCTCCGCTTCGTCGTTGTGGCGGACGCTAGCACGCGGGGTGGCGACCCATTCAACGGCGGGTGTTTGTGAGCCGCCAGGGCGGTCTGCTGTTCCTATCAACGGGGCGCGGGCAAAACCAAGCACCTGGCTTCAGCAACTCTCCCTCAGGCCAGCGCCCGGCGTCGTGCTCACCCCGGACGATGCGGAGGGCGAGGCGGAAGGGCAGGGGGCGGAGGCAACCGCCACCGCCCGACCCGCGCCGCCACCGTCCTGTGGCGCACCACAGCGTCCGTAGACCTAGCGATTGCGTGCCGAGGCCCCGCCGCGGAAGCCCTGGGCGACGACGTACATCTCCGAGCTGTCCTTGCGGCTGGCCGGCGGCTTGGCGTGGCGGACGCTCGCGTAGTCCTGCTTCAGCCCGGTGAGCAGCTCGCGCTCCGTGCCGCCCTGGAAGACCTTGGCGACGAAGGCACCGCCGGGGGCCAGCACCCGCCGGGCGAAGTCCGCCGCCAGATCCACGAGGGCGAGGATGCGGAGGTGGTCGGTGGCGTTATGCCCGGTGGTGTTCGGGGCGATGTCCGACATCACGAGGTCCGCCTGCCCGGCCAGGGCGTCGAGCACGGCGCGCTCCGTCGCCTCCTCCTGGAAGTCGCCCTGCAGGGTGATGGCCCCGGTGATCGGCTCCATCGGCAGGATGTCGAGGGCCACCACTTTGCCCCGGTCCCCGATGCGGCGCAGCGCCACCTGCGTCCAGCCGCCGGGTGCGGCGCCGAGGTCGACGATGCGCTGGGTGGGATGGAAGAGCTTGAAGCGCTCGTCCAGCTCCAGGATCTTGAAGGCGGCGCGGGACCGCCAGCCGGCAGCCTTGGCGGCCTTCACATAGGGGTCGTTCAGCTGCCGCTCGAGCCACTTCTGGCTGGCGGTGGTGCGGCCCTTGGCGGTGCGCAGCCGCGTGGTGGTGCTGCGCTGGCCGCCCGGCCCATGGGGTTCGGTCACGAGGGATTCCTTGAGGGGCGGCGCGGGCCCGGTCAGCCGCCGCGCCGGTTGCGACGGCGGGCCCGCATGGCCCGGAGAAGCAGGCCTTCGCGGAGGCCGCGGTCGCAGACGGTGATGCGGGCCGCGGGCCAGACCTGCCGGATGGCCGCGTAGATGGCGCAGCCGGGAAGGACGAAATCAACCCTCTCCGGCCCGATGCAGGGATGCGCGGCCAGCCCCGCCCGGCCCATGAGGCGAAGCGTCTCCAGCGCCTTGTCGGCGCAGCCCATCTCGAGCTCGTGCCCGTCGACGGCCGCGCGGCTGTAGCGGGGAAGGTCGAGGGCGATGCCGGCGAGGGTGGTGACGGTGCCGGAGGTGCCCATCAGCCGCACGCCGCCGGCGCGCATTTCCTGGCGGATGCGGTGCACCCCGTCGAAGGCCTCGAACTTCGCCGCGACCTCCTGCACCACCCGGTCGAAGCCCTCCTCGGAGAAGCAGGCCGCCCCGTCCCGCTCCATCAGCGTCACGACGCCGAGGGGGATGGAGATGGTGCCGATGAGGCGCGGCGCCTCCGGCCCGTCGGTGCGGACCCAGGCGACCTCGGTCGACCCGCCGCCGATGTCGAAGAGCAGCGCCCGACGGTCCTCCTCGCGCAGAAGAGGGGCGCAGGACTCCATCGCGAGCTCCGCCTCCTCCCGCGCCGGGATGACGCGGATTGGGGCGCCGAGCGCGCGCTCGGCCCGGCGCATGAAGCCGGGGCCGTTGCTGGCCCGCCGGCAGGCCTCGGTGGCGACGGCGTTCACGACCTGGACCGGGCGGCGAGCAAGCTTCTGGCCGCAGGCCTCCAGCGCCGCCTCCGCCCGGTTCATCGCGGCGTCGGACAGCGCGCCGGTCGCGCTGAGCCCCTCGCCGAGGCGGATGATGCGGCTGAAGCTGTCCAGCACCCGGAACCCCCCGGGCCCGGACGGGCTGGCCACGAGGAGGCGGCAGTTGTTCGTGCCGAGATCGAGCGCGGCGTAGAGCGGCGCGCCCGCGGAAGCCTGCGGCGGGCTGGCGATCGGCGACACCGGGGGAGCCTCCCCCCGCCTGCCGCCCGGCGGATCAGGGGCGTTCCGGGTTTGCATGGTACTGGATTTGCTATCCTCCACCCATAAATAGGACGGAGCAAGGCCGGATTCCACGGGCCGGCGGTGGCGGGGGGCCGTGAGCCGGAGGGGGTCTTCCGCTCGCACGATGGCTCACGCTCCTTGGCGCAGGCGAAAGGCCTGACGGGCTTGCGCGGCGGGCGGGGCAAGGCTATAGGGCCGGGCGCCTGCCGTTGGGGAATAGTTTAACGGTAGAACTCCCGACTCTGACTCGGGCAGTCTTGGTTCGAATCCAGGTTCCCCAGCCACGCTCTCCGCAGCCACCGACGATGCAGCCTTCCTCGCGCGGGACAGCCACGCGAGGCTCGGCCTGCTTGCTGCGTTCCTAAGATGTCTCCCATCACGCGAAGCCAAGGCATTGGCCAGCACCGCCGCCGGTCGCTGGGCCGGGCGCGGGCTGAGGTCATGCCGAGCCCTGCTGAGCGCCGCTGCCGAGAGGCCAACCATCGGGCGGCGCCGGTGGGCGAGATGCTGCGAGATGCTTCGGAGGGGGCGTCGAGCGTGGCCGGTGCAAAGGAGAGGGACGCCGGGCTGATCCTCGGAGGATGACTGTAGGGAGGCCGTGAAACGGGACCTAGCAAAGGCTGCCGCAACGCTCGCCGGGCAGGCCGGTCCATGCACACTCGTTGGAACAGGGTGGCCCTGGTGCGGCTGCCGGGATTTAGCTGTTGCAGACGTTCAGATGGTGCTGGCCCTGACCGACGGCCTGCCCGCCGGGTCATCCTGGCTGCCAGGCCGCCCCCGTTCCCTTGCCCCGGTGAACGTCCGCAAAACCCCGGTGAGGGGACTCGCACCCGGGGCGGCGCCACCCCCGTCCGGGCCGGGGATCAGCGTCTCGCCAGCGTCATGCGCCCGGCCTTGCGGCGCAACCCCCTCAGCGCGTAGGAGGGATCGCCAAGGCAGCGCCGCCCCGTCCCGAGAGGCCCCCGCCAATGGCACCCGATAGCACCCCGCCCCGTTTCCTCGCGCGCTTCGAGGAGGCCTACGCCTTCGACGACGTGCTGCTCGTGCCCGCCTACTCGAAGGTGCTGCCGGGCGGGACCGACACGCGGACCCGGATCACCCGGGAGATCGCCCTCAACATCCCCCTCGTCGCCGCCGCGATGGACACCGTCACCGAGGGGCCCATGGCCATCGCCATGGCCCAGCACGGCGGCATCGGGGTCATCCACAAGAACCTCGGCATCGACGAGCAGGCCGCCCAGGTCCGCCGGGTGAAGAAGTTCGAGAGCGGGATGGTGGTGAACCCCGTCACCATCCACCCCGACCAGACCCTGGCCGATGTTCGGGCGCTGCAGGACCAGTACAAGATCAGCGGCATTCCGGTGGTGGAGCCCGAGACCGGCCGCCTGGTCGGCATCGTCACCTCCCGCGACGTGCGCTTCGCGACCGACCCCGCCCAGCGCGTCTACGAGCTCATGACGCGCGAGCACCTCGTCACCGTCCCCGCCGACGTGACCCCCGAGCGCGCCCGTGCCCTGCTGCACAAGCACCGGATCGAGAAGCTGCTGGTCGTGGACGAGCGCGGGCGCTGCGTCGGCCTCGTGACCGTCAAGGACATGGACAAGGCCCAGGCCAACCCGAACGCGGTGAAGGACGGGCTCGGGCGGCTGCGGGTCGCCGCCGCCACCGGCACGGGCGACGACGGCCGGGCGCGGGCCGAGGCGCTGGTCGCGGCCGAGGTGGACATCATCGTGGTCGACACCGCCCACGGCCATTCCGCGGGCGTGCTGAAGTCGGTGGAGATCATCAAGCGCCTCTCCAACTCCGTCCAGATCATCGCCGGCAACGTCGCGACCCCCGAAGCCGTGGAGGCCCTCATCGAGGCCGGGGCGGACGGGGTGAAGATCGGCATCGGCCCCGGCTCCATCTGCACCACCCGCATCGTGGCGGGCGTGGGCGTGCCCCAGCTCACCGCGGTCATGGAATGCGCGGCGGCCGCGCGGGAGAAGGACGTGCCGGCCATCGCGGACGGCGGCATCCGCACCTCCGGCGACATCGCCAAGGCCATCGCGGCCGGCGCGGACTGCGTGATGATGGGCAGCCTCTTCGCCGGCACGGACGAGGCGCCGGGCGAGGTGTTCCTCTACCAGGGCCGCTCCTACAAGTCGTACCGCGGCATGGGCAGCCTCGGCGCCATGGCCCGCGGCTCGGCCGACCGCTACTTCCAGGCGGACGTTCAGGACAGCCTCAAGCTCGTGCCCGAGGGGATCGAGGGGCGCATCGGCTACAAGGGGCCGGTCGGCAACGTCATCCACCAGCTCGTCGGCGGGCTCCGCTCGGCCATGGGCTACACGGGCAACGCCACCATCGGCGAGATGCAGTCCAACTGCCGCTTCCGCCGCATCACCGGCGCGGGCCTGCGGGAGAGCCACGTCCACGACGTCGCCATCACCCGGGAGGCGCCGAACTACCGGCAGGAGGGATGACGGCCCAGCCGCGCGCCGCCGTCTTCGACGCCTACGGCACGCTGCTCGACATCCACTCCGCGGTCGGGCGCCACGCGGCGCGGCTGGGGGAGGGGGCCGCCGCGGTCTCCGCCCTTTGGCGTGCGAAGCAGCTCGAGGCGACCTGGATCCTCAGCGCCACCGGCGACTACGAGGACTTCGCGGTCCTCACCGCCCGCGCCCTGGACCACACGCTCGCCGCCCACGGCCTCCGGGACGCGGCGCTGCGGGCCGACCTCCTCGCCGCCTACCGCGCCCTCGACGCCTTCCCCGACGCGCTCGCGGCCCTCGACCGGCTGCGGGAGGCCGGCATCCCCGCGGCGATCCTCTCGAACGGCGAGCCCGGAATGCTCGCGGCGGCCGTCGCCTCCGCCGGCCTCGCGCCCCGGCTGGACGCGGTCCTCTCCGTCCACCCGCTCCGCCGCTACAAGCCGCATCCTGAGGTCTATGCCCTGGCCACAGGGCATTTCGGCGCGCCGCCGCACGAGGTCGCCTTCGTTTCCTCCAACGCCTGGGACGCCTACGGCGCGGCCCGCTTCGGCTTCCGCGCGGCCTGGGTGAACCGGGCCGGCGGCCCCGTCGAGTACGGGCTGGACGAGACCGCGACCATCCTTCCCAGCCTTGCCTCCCTTCCGGACCACCTCATCCCTTGACCCCGCTCGCCCGCATCTCCGCCGCCATCGCCCTGCTGGACGCGCTGGAATCCGCCCCCCGCCGGCCCGCCGACGCGGTCGCCAACGACTTCTTCCGCGCCCGCCGCTTCATTGGCGGCGGCGACCGCCGCGCCGTCGCAGACCGCGCCTGGGGCGTGGTGCGGGAGCGCGCCCGGCTCGACTGGCACCTCGATCATGTCGGCGCCGCCCCCACGGGGCGCCTCCTCATGGCCGCGCACATGATCCTCGCCGAGGGCGGCAGCCTGGCCGGCGTGGAGGCGGCCTTCACCGGCGGGCAGTACGCCGAGCGCCCGCTGACCCCCGAGGAGCGCCGGTTCCTCGCGAAGCTCGAGGGCCGGCCGCTGCACCACCCCCGCATGGACGAGGCCACGCGGCTCAACGTGCCGGACTGGGCGCTGGAGGGGCTCCGCGCCCGCTTCGGGGAGGCGCTGCCCGCGGCGGCGGCGGGGCTGGAGGGCACGGCGCCGCTCGACCTCCGGGTGAACCTCCTCCGCACCACGCGCGAGGCCGCGGCGGCGGCCCTGGCGGCGGAGGGCATTCCCACGGCGCCGACGCCCTTCTCCCCCTGGGGCCTCCGCGTTGCCGACCGCCGCCCGGTCCTCGCCACGCGGGCCTTCGAGGAGGGCATGGTCGAGATCCAGGACGAGGGCAGCCAGCTCATCGCCCTCCTCGCCGACGCCCGGCCGGGGATGAAGGTCGCCGACTACTGCGCGGGGGCCGCGGGCAAGACGCTGGCCATGGCCGCGACCATGGGCAACCGGGGCCGTATCGCGGCGCTGGACGTCTCCGTCCCTCGCCTCGCCGGCGCGACGAAGCGTCTCCGCCGGGCCGGGGTGGACAACGCGGAGACGCACCTCTTGGAGGCCGGGGACCGCTGGGTGAAGCGCCGCGCCGCCACCTTCGACCGCGTCCTCGTCGACGCGCCCTGCACGGGCACCGGCACCTGGCGACGCAACCCGGACGCGAGGCTCCGCACGAGCCCTCGCGACCTCGAGGAGCTGATCACGAAGCAGCGCGCCATCCTCGATCGGGCCGCCTCCTTGGTGCGCCCCGGCGGAAAGCTGATCTACGCTACCTGCTCGGTGCTTCCCGGGGAGGACGACGAGCAGGTGAGGGGCTTCCTGGACAGCCACGCCGACTTCGCGGCGCTGCCCCTGGCCGAGGCCTGGGCGGAGGCGGGCATGGCGGGCTCCCCCCCGGGGGAGGGCCCCTACATGGCGCTCGCGCCCCACAGCCACGGCACGGACGGCTTCTTCGCCGCCGTGCTGCAACGCCGTCCCTAGGCCGCAACGCGCCGGCCATGATCGGGAGAGGGGGATGATCCAGATCAGGCGCGCCCGGCCCGACGACGCCGCGGCCATCGGCGCCATCCACCGCGTGACCTGGCAGGACAGCTACCCCGGCATCCTGCCGGACGCCTACCTCGCGGGCCTCGACCAGCGGCGGATCGGGGCCGGCTACCTTCGCTCCATGCTCCGCCGCGGCGGGGGGGAGGCGACCTTCGTCGCCTGCAGCCCCGACGGAACGGCGGTCGGCTTCGCCACCGCCGGGCGCGCGCGGCGCCTGGGCATCGCCGACGGCGAGATCGAGACGCTCTATATCCTCCCGGACTGGCAGGACCAGGGCATCGGCCGGCGCCTGATGCGGGCGGCCGCGGCGCACCTGTCGGTCATCGGCTGCGGCTCCGCGATGCTGTGGGTCCTCTCGGCCAACGGCGCCGGTTGGTTCTACCGACGTCTCGGAGGGCGCCTCGTCGGGCGCGAGAGCATCTCGGTCGGCGGCCGCCCGGTGGAGCAGACCGCCGTGCTCTGGAACCCGATCGACCTCCTCATGGAGGCCACCGCCGCGTATCGCGGGGGCCCCTGCCCGGGCGAGGGCCAAGGGAAGGGTTGAAGCGGCGGCCATTCTGTGGTGATGGCCGCCATGCCCGACACGACCTCCGAGCCCACGGCCCTTCTCCCTGGCAGCGAGCGCCACCAGCGCCTGCTCATCCTCGACTTCGGCAGCCAGGTGACCCAGCTCATCGCGCGCCGCCTGCGCGAGGACGGCGTCTACTGCGAGGTCTGGCCCTACACGGCCGACGAGGCCCGCATCCGCGCCTTCGACCCCCAGGGCATCATCCTCTCCGGCGGCCCGGCCAGCGTGACGCACGGCGAGAGCCCGCGCCCGGCGCCGGCGATTTTCGGCATGGGCCTGCCGATCATGGGCATCTGCTACGGCCAGCAGACGCTGGCCACCCAGCTCGGGGGGCGGGTCGAGACGGGCGACCACCGCGAGTTCGGCCGCGCCTTCGTCGACGTGACCGGCGAGTGCGCGATCACCCAGGGCGTCTGGTCCCCCGGCGCGCGCGAGCAGGTCTGGATGAGCCACGGCGACCGCATCACGGAGCTGCCGCCGGGCTTCCGCGTCGTCGCCCGCAGCGAGGGCGCGCCCTTCGCCGTCATCGCCGACGACGCCCGGCGCTTCTACGGCACGATGTTCCACCCGGAGGTGGTCCACACCCCGCACGGCGCCCAGCTCCTCCGCAACTTCTCCCGCCTCGTCTGCGGGGCGCGCGGCGACTGGACGATGGGCGCCTTCCGCGCCGAGGAGATCGCCCGGATCCGCGCGAAGGTCGGCGGCGGCCGCGTCGTCTGCGGCCTCTCGGGCGGCGTCGATTCCTCCGTCGCCGCCGTGCTCCTGCACGAGGCCATCGGCGACCAGCTCACCTGCATCTTCGTCGACCACGGCCTGCTGCGGGGCGGCGAGGCGGAGCAGGTGGTCTCGACCTTCCGCGACCGCTTCAACATCAAGCTCGTCCACCGCGACGCCTCGGACCTCTTCCTCGGCGCGCTGGCGGGCGTGACGGACCCCGAGCTGAAGCGCAAGACCATCGGGCGGCTGTTCATCGAGGTCTTCGAGGAGGAGCAGGCGAAGATCGGCGGCGCCGACTTCCTCGCCCAGGGCACCCTCTACCCCGACGTGATCGAGAGCGTCTCCGCGACCGGCGGCCCCTCCGTCACCATCAAGTCCCACCACAACGTGGGCGGCCTGCCCGAGGGCATGCGCATGCGCCTGGTGGAGCCGCTGCGCGAGCTGTTCAAGGACGAGGTCCGGGCGCTCGGCCGGGAGCTCGGCGTGCCCGAGGCGATCGTCGGGCGCCACCCCTTCCCGGGGCCGGGCCTGGCCATCCGCATCCCCGGCGAGGTGACGCCCGAGCGCGTCGCCATCCTGCAGAAGGCCGACGCTATCTTCCTCGAGGAGATCCGCGCCGCCGGCCTCTACGACGCGATCTGGCAGGCCTTCGTCGTGTTGCTGCCCGTCCGCACCGTCGGCGTCATGGGGGACGGGCGCACCTACGAGCAGGCTTGCGCCCTGCGCGCCGTGACCGGCGTCGACGGCATGACGGCCGACGTCTACCCCTTCGACGTCGCCTTCCTCAGCCGGGTCGCGAATCGGATCGTGAACGAGGTGCGCGGCATCAACCGCGTGACCTACGACGTCACGAGCAAGCCGCCCGGGACGATCGAGTGGGAGTAGGGCGGGGCGCGGCCGCCCAAGCGGGCGCCAGGCTGCCCAAGCCCGCGGCAGCGCGGCGCCTCGCGCGCTGAAATCCGCGCCCGGCCCGCTCTTGCGGGCCCCGCGCCAGCCAGGGAAGCTTCGCCGTCGAACCCGCAACCGGCAAGGAAGCCCGGGCGGTTCCTCGCGGAGGTTTCCAGGATGCGTCTCGCCACTCTTGCCGCCGGGCTTCTCGCCGCCGCGGCCTCGGCCCTTCCGGCCCTGGCCCAACAACCCGCCGACACCGTCGCCGCCATCCGCGCGCGCGGGATGCTCACCTGCGGCGTCGCGCCGTCGACCGCCGGCTTCTCGATTCCCGACAGCCGCGGCGAGTGGCGCGGGATCGACGTCGATTCCTGCCGCGCCGTTGCCGCCGCCGTTCTGGGCGATGCAACGAAGGTGCGCTTCATCCCCGCCAGCACGCAGCAGCGCTTCACCATGCTGCAGTCCGGCGAGATCGACCTTCTCGTCCGCTCCACGACCTGGACGCTCGGGCGCGAGGCGGCGCTCGGCCTCGCCTTCGCCGGCGTGAACTTCTACGACGGCCAGGGATTCATGGTGAAGCGCGCCTCGGGCGTGACCACCGCCCGCGCGCTCGACGGCGCGACGGTCTGCGTGCAGCCGGGCACCACGACCGAGCTGAACATGGCCGACTACTTCCGCGCCAACCGCATCCGCTTCACGCCCGTCATCATCGACAACATCGAGGAGCTGCGCGCCGCCTTCATCGCCGGGCGCTGCGACGTCTACACCAACGACGCCTCCTCCCTCGCCTCCTTCCGCGCAAGCCAGGGGCCGAACGCCGAGCAGTACCTCCTCCTGCCCGAGATCATCTCGAAGGAGCCGCTCGGCCCCGTCGTGCGGAAGGGCGACTGGAAGTTCTTCGACGTCGTGCGCTGGAGCCACTTCGCCATGGTCAACGCCGAGGAGATGGGCATCAACAGCACCAACCTCGCGACCTTCAACGACAGCGGGAACCCGGACGTGCAGCGCTTCATGGGGCGGAGCGGCGACCTCGGGAAGCAGCTCGGCCTGAACAACGACTTCGCGGTGCAGATCGTCCGCCAGGTGGGGAACTTCAGCGAGGTGTGGGAGCGCAACATCACGCCGATCGGCATCCCGCGGGGGATCAACAGCCTCTGGACGCAGGGCGGCCTGCAATACGCGCCGCCGATGCGCTGACGCCGCGGCCGCACCGGGCGGCGCAAGGGCCGGGGAGCGCGCCTCCCCGGCCCTTTTTCATGCGCCGCGGGCTGTGGATTGCGGGGATCACGGGGACGGCCCGTCTCACAAAAATTTTTCTGCCGCGCGAAACGATGAACATCGTCTTACGACTCGCTGAAATTGCGCGAGTCGTATCCCCGCAACCCCCGGACCGTGTCCTCGTTGCAACGGGAAACCCCCAGATATAGGGTTCGTTCTCTCCGCGAGGCCCGACATCTTGTGCGGGCCGCCCTACAGGAGGCATCCTCCGGCGCGGGGGAAATTAGGGGTTCGTTCGATGTTCGATGCCATCCAGCTCGAGGGCCACGGCCAGGTTCAGGTCGACCGCTCGCGCGACGACCTGCTCACCGCGTTCGGCAAGGCCACGCTGAGCGACCGCTACCTGTTGCCGGGCGAGTCCTACCAGGACCTCTTTGCCCGCGTGGCCAGCGCCTATGGCGACGACGCCGCGCACGCGCAACGCATCTACGACTACATCTCGCGACTCTGGTTCATGCCGGCGACGCCCGTTCTGTCGAACGGCGGCACGAAGCGCGGTCTGCCGATCTCGTGCTTCCTGAACGAGGCCGACGACAGTCTCGACGCCATCGTGGGGCTGTGGAACGAGAACGTGGCGCTCGCCTCCAAGGGCGGCGGCATCGGCTCCTACTGGGGCAACCTGCGCTCCATCGGCGAGAAGGTCGGGCTGAACGGCAAGACCTCGGGCGTGGTGCCCTTCATCCGCGTGATGGACAGCCTGACGCTCGCCATCTCCCAGGGCTCGCTCCGCCGCGGCTCGGCCGCCGTTTATCTCCCGATCTCGCATCCCGAGGTCGAGGAGTTCGTCGAGATCCGCCGCCCGACAGGGGGCGACCCGAACCGGAAGGCGCTCAACCTCCACCACGGCATCCTCGTCTCCGACGCCTTCATGCGCGCGGTCGAGGCCGACGAGGAGTGGGCCTTCACCAGCCCGAAGGACGGCGCCCTCGTGCGCAAGGTGTCGGCGCGCGCGCTCTGGATCCGCATCCTGACCGCGCGGATCGAGACGGGCGAGCCCTACCTCATCTTCGCCGACCACGTGAACCGCGCGCGCCCCGAGCACCACAAGCTCGCCGGGCTTGAGGTGAAGACTTCCAACCTCTGCTCCGAGATCACGCTGCCGACGGGGCGGGACCACCACGGGCGCGACCGCACGGCGGTCTGCTGCCTCTCCTCGCTCAACTGCGAGACCTGGTTCGAGTGGAAGGACGAGCCGCGCTTCATCCCGGACGTGATGCGCTTCCTCGACAACGTGCTGCAGTCCTTCATCGAGACCGCGCCCGACACCATGGCGAAGGCGAAGTACAGCGCCATGCGCGAGCGCTCGGTCGGGCTCGGCGTGATGGGCTTCCACTCCTTCCTACAGGCGCAGAGCGTGCCCTTCGAGAGCGTGATCGCGAAGGTCTGGAACATGAAGATGTTCCGGCACATCCGCGCCCAGGCCGACGCCGCCTCGCGCGAGCTCGCCGCCGAGCGCGGTCCCTGCCCGGATGCCGCCGAGTACGGCATCATGGAGCGCTTCTCGAACAAGATGGCGATCGCGCCGACGGCGAGCATCAGCATCATCTGCGGCGGCGCGAGCCCCGGGATCGAGCCGATCGCGGCCAATGTCTACAACCACAAGACGCTCTCGGGCTCCTACATCGTCCGCAACCCCTATCTCCAGAAGGTCCTGGCGAAGCACGGGCGCGACGACGAGGAGACCTGGACCTCGATCACCGTGAACAAGGGCTCGGTGCAGAACCTCGACTTCCTGACGCAGCAGGAGAGGGACGTCTTCAAGACGGCCTTCGAGCTCGACCAGCGCTGGGTGATCGAGCACGCGGCCGACCGCACGCCCTATATCTGCCAGGCGCAGTCGCTGAACGTCTTCCTGCCCGCCAACATCCACAAGCGGGACCTTCACCAGATCCACTACCAGGCCTGGAAGAAGGGCGTTAAGACGCTCTACTACTGCCGCAGCCTGTCGATCCAGCGCGCGGACACGATCAGCGAGAAGGTGGCGGTGCAGCCGAAGCTCGGCTATGCGGTGGACGCCGTGCTGCCGCTGCCCGTTGCCGCCGCCCCCGCCGAGAGCACCAACTACGAGGAATGCCTCGCCTGCCAATGAGGCCGCCGGGCTGATCCGGCACCGGCGGCGCCCGACGCCGCCGGAGGGATCGCCGCGCGTTCCGGCGCAATAGCCTTGGCCAGCGGCGGGCGCGATGCCCGCCGTGGCCCTTTCCCGACATCCTCACCGCCCTATCGGCTATCTTTCCGAGGAACCGCTCCCATGCCCGACGGCGCCATCTCCCGCGACGAGCTTCCCGTCCGCTTCGACCTGCTGACCGCCAACCCCGTCTACAAGCCCTTCCGCTACCCCTGGGCCTACGACGCCTGGCTGACGCAGCAGCGCGTCCATTGGCTGCCCGAGGAGGTGCCGATGGCGGACGACGTGAAGGACTGGCAGCGCAACGTCACCCCGGCCGAGAAGAACCTGCTGACGCAGATCTTCCGCTTCTTCACCCAGGCCGACGTCGAGGTGAACAACTGCTACATGAAGCACTACTCCCAGGTCTTCAAGCCGACGGAAGTGCTGATGATGCTGTCTGCCTTCAGCAACATCGAGACGATCCACATCGCCGCCTACAGCCATCTCCTCGACACCATCGGGATGCCGGAGCTGGAGTACTCGGCCTTCCTCAAGTACAAGGAGATGAAGGACAAGTACGACTACATGCAGAACTTCTCGGTCGAGAATAAGACCGAGATCGCGAAGACGCTCGCCGCCTTCGGCGCGTTCACGGAGGGGCTGCAGCTCTTCGCCTCCTTCGCCATCCTCATGAACTTCCCGCGCCACAACAAGATGAAGGGGATGGGCCAGATCGTCTCCTGGTCCGTGCGCGATGAGACGCTCCACTGCCTCTCGGTCATCCGCCTTTTCCGCACCTTCGTGCAGGAGAACCCGGAAATCTGGACGGAGGAGCTGCGGCGCGATCTCTACCACATCTGCGCGACCATCGTGGACCACGAGGACGCCTTCATCGACCTCGCCTTCAGCATGGGCGGCGTGGATGGGCTGAATGCCGCCGACACGAAGGAGTACATCCGCTTCATCGCCGACCGCCGGCTGCAGCAGCTCGGCCTCGACCCGCTCTACCACATCGAGAAGAACCCGCTTCCCTGGCTTGACGAGATGCTCAACGCCGTCGAGCACACGAACTTCTTCGAGAACCGCTCGACCGAGTACTCCCGCGCCTCGACCGAGGGCACCTGGGAGGAAGCCTTCGCCGACCAGACCTTTGGCTCCCCTCAGCCCGAGGGCGCGATCCTGCTTGGGGAAGACGCGCGCCGCTGACCCGGCCGGCCTGTCCTGCGGAACGGCGCCCGTTGCGAGAGCAACGGGCGCCGTCTCTCTGCCGGCCGATCACCTTCGGCGTGGCCTTCAACCTGGCTATGGCGGCCGGCGCTGGAGGTTTTTATCATACGGTCGCCGGAACGAGGGGAAGGTTCTTCAGCGCATGCCGGGGCAGGACACGGGCGAGGACGGGACCGAGGGGCGGGGCGCCCCGGTTCCCCGCTACACGCGGCGCCTGACCGACAAGATCCTCATCGCCTTCCACCAGGCCTGCGACCAGCGCGACTTCGAGGTAGCCGACCAACTGCTCGGGATCCTCGAGACCATGGTCGCCCGGCGGGAGGTCCATCCGGGCCAGAACCGGCGCAAGACGATCGAGAGCTTCGTGGCCGCGCACGAACGGCTCTGGCACCTCCGCCACCCCGAGGACTAGCCGGCCGCCCAGCCGAGGGCGGCGCCCCGCAGCACGGCGTCGGCCGCCGGGGTCCAGCCGGCCTCCCCGTGCAGCACGAGCCCCGGGAGGAGCCGGTTGGGCGCCCGGGGCGTCCGGGCCGCCCGGAGCAGCACCCGCTTGGCCGCCCGGCCCTGCCGCTGCCAGAGCGGCATCACCTCGGTGCCGCCGAGGCCCGCCCGGCGGAGCGCCACCAGCCCCTCCTCCAGCCGGGCCGCGGGCAGCACCATCGACGCCCGACCGCCCCGCCCGAGCGCGGCCGCGAGAAGGGAGGCCCAGGCGTCGAGCCCGAGATCCCCCGCGTGGGTCGCGCCGGCGCGCAGCCGGGCCGGGGGCCGGGATCCGCCGGACCAGTAGGGGGGGTTGCTGACCGCCGCCGCGCAGGGCGGCAGGCCTTCCCGGAGCGCTCCCTCCGCGACGTCGCCCTCGATCACCTCGACCCGGTCGGACCAGCCGTTCATCGCGGCGTTGCCGCGCGCCAGGGCGGCCAGTTCCGGGTCGCGCTCCACGGCGACGGCGCGGACCCCCGGGAGGCGCGCCAGGACGCAGAGGAAGACCGCGCCCGCCCCGCAGCCGGCGTCGAGCACCACCCCGCCGGCCGGGGCCTCGACGGAGGCCGCGAGCATCACGGCGTCCAGCCCCGCGCCCAGCCCTGTCGCCGGCTGGCGGAGCCGCACCCGCCCGCCGAGCAGCGCCTGGACGGGCCCGGCCCCGCTCAGCCCAGTCGCCACTCCCCGGCCTCGCGCAGCAGGGACTCGGCGGCGGCGGCCTCCTCCTCAGGGACGGCGAGGCGCTGCGGGAAGGCGCCGATCCGGCCCTCGACGGCGCTCATGTGGCTGTCCAGCAGGAGGGGGCGCAGGCCGCCGTCCCGCAGCAGGGCCTGGAGGAAGCCGAGCCGGATCGGGTCGCCCTCCGACAGCAGCACGCGGATCATCCCTCGCCCCCTTCGTATTCGCGGCTTCGTCACCACCCTCTGGGGGGCCGGTTGCTGCCGGTCCACCCCGTGGCTATGGTGCCGCCCCCCATGGACAGGTCAATGCCCGCGTGAGCGCCACCACCGCGCCTGATCCAGGCGCGCCCCTTGTTCGAGCCCCTAGCATGCACCCCGCGCCCGATCCCGAACACGCGCTGGAGGTCCTCACCGATCTCGTCCGCACCGATCTCGAGGCCTGCAACCGGCTCATCGTCGAGCGGATGCAGAGCCCCGTCGCGCTCATCCCGCAGCTTGCCGCGCACCTTGTCGCGGCCGGGGGAAAGCGGATCCGCCCGCTTCTCACGCTCGCCGCCGCGCGGATGTGCGGGCACCGGGGGCAGCGCCACGTCGCGCTCGCCGCCTGCGTCGAGTTCATCCACACGGCGACCCTTCTCCACGACGACGTCGTGGACGAGAGCGCGCTGCGCCGCGGGGCGCCGAGCGCGAACGCGGTCTTCGGCAACAAGCCGAGCGTGCTGGTCGGCGACTTCCTCTTCGCGCGCGCCTTCCAGGTGATGGTGGCGGACGGGTCGCTCCGCGTGCTGGACATCCTCGCGACCGCCTCGGCCACGATCGCGGAGGGCGAGGTCCTCCAGCTCGTCACCCAGAACGACACCGGCACCACCGAGGAGCAGTACCTCCAGGTGATCGAGGGCAAGACCGCCGCCCTCTTCGCCGCGGCGACCGAGATCGGCGCGGTGGTGGCCGACCGCCCGCCGGTGGAAGCGGAGGCGCTGCGGGAATACGGCCACTGCCTCGGCGTCGCCTTCCAGCTCGTGGACGACGCGCTGGACTACTCCGCGAGCCAGGCGGCGCTCGGCAAGACGGTGGGCGACGACTTCCGCGAGGGAAAGATCACCTTGCCGGTCCTCCTCGCCTTCGGCGCGGCCGACGAGGCCGAGCGCGGCTTCTGGCGCCGGGTGCTGGAGGACCGCGACCAAGCCGAGGGGGACCTCGACCGCGCCATCGCCCTCATGCAGTCCCGCGGCACGCTGGACGCGACCATCCGCCGCGCCCGCGACTACGGCGCCCGCGCGCTCGCGGCGCTCTCGATCTTCCCGGACTGCCCGGAGCGCCGCGCGCTGGCGGGGATCGTGGAGTTCTGCATCGCCCGCGCCCGCTGAGCGGCCGCCGCGGCAAGGAGAAGGGGAGGTCCCGCCCGGGAACCTCCCCTTTTTCGTGCGGATGGCGCGCCGTGCCCCCTATTTCGGGGACCCATCCTGCGTGGGCGGCTCGAAGGGCGTCTCCTGCAACTCCTGCAGCGCCTGCGTCGCCTGCCGCAGGGCGATGGACTGCCCCTCGCCGAGTTCCAGGGTGAAGAGCAGGGACGAACGCCCCGTCGCCAGGTAGGTGTCGCCCATCTGGAAGGTCTCCACCTCGACGCCCGAGGGGTGGTTCGTGTCCATCAGGCAGTGCCAGGCCGCGCCGCCCGCCACCTCCGGTAGGGTGAAGGAGACGACGTCGTGGTGCGCGTTCAGCACCAGCAGCGCGCTGGTGTCCATCGCCGGGCGGTGGATGCCCGTGGCGCGGGCGCGCCCGTCCAGCAGCATGCCGAGGCACTTCGCGCTGGGATCGTCCCACTGCTCCGGTCGCATCGGCTGGCCGTCCGGGGAGATCCAGTCGACGTCGAGGACGTCCAGCTCCTCGTTGTGGCGCCCCGTGAGGAAGCGGCCGCGGCGGAGGATGGGCAGGGCCTTGCGGAGCGCGATGATCTTGCGCGTGAACTCGATCAGGGACTGCCCGTCCTCGGGGATGTTCGCCCAGTCGATCCAGTTCAGCTCGTTGTCCTGGCAGTAGGTGTTGTTGTTGCCGGACTGCGAGCGGGACAGCTCGTCCCCCGCCAGAAGCAGCGGCGTGCCCTGGGAGAGCATCAGCGTCGCCAGGAAGTTCCGCTTCTGGCGCTCGCGCAGCGCGTTGATGGCAGGATCCTCGGTCGGCCCCTCGGCGCCGCAGTTCCAGGACTGGTTGTCGGAGTGGCCGTCCCGGTTGCTTTCGCCATTCGCCTCGTTGTGCTTCTCGTTGTAGCTGACGAGGTCGTGCAGGCAGAAGCCGTCATGCGCGGTGACGAAGTTCACCGAGGACCAGGGGCGCCGGCCGCGCTTGTTGAAGGCGTCACCGGAGGCGGTGAGGCGGGTGGCCAGGCCGGGCAGCTTGCCCTCGCTGCCCTTCCAGTACTCGCGGACGGTGTCGCGGAACTTGTCGTTCCACTCCGCCCAGCCCGGCGGGAAGCCGCCGACCTGGTAGCCGCCGGGACCGATGTCCCAGGGCTCGGCGATGAGCTTCACCGAGGAGAGGATCGGGTCCTGCCGGCAGCTATCGAGGAAGCCGCCGCCCTCGTCGAAGCCGTAGGGCTCGCGGCCGAGGATGGTCGCGAGGTCGAAGCGGAACCCGTCGACGTGCATCTCCTGCACCCAGTAGCGCAGGCTGTCCGTGACCATCTGCAGCACGCGAGGGTGCGAGAGGTTCACCGTGTTCCCAGTGCCGGTCTCGTTGATGTAGTAGCGCTTCTCGTCGGGCATGAGCCGGTAGTAGGAGGCGTTGTCGATGCCCTTGAAGGACAGGGTGGGCCCGCGCTCGTTGCCCTCGGCCGTGTGGTTGTAGACGACGTCGAGGATGACCTCGAGGTTGGCCGCGTGCAGCCGGGCCACCATCTCCTTGAACTCGCTCAGCGAGCCCGTGGCGGAGTAGCGCAGCTCCGGCGCGAAGAAGGAGATCGTGTTGTAGCCCCAGTAGTTCGCAAGGCCGTTGTCGGTGAGGTGCTGGTCCTGCACGAAGCCGTGGACGGGCAGGAGCTCCACCGAGGTGACGCCGAGCGCGCGGATGTAGTCCACGACCTCCTTCTGCCCGAGCCCCGCGTAGGTGCCGCGCAGCGGCTCCGGCACGGCGGGGTGCAGCTTGGTGAAGCCCTTCACATGGGTCTCGTAGAAGATGGTCTCGCCCCAGGGCACGTTGGGCGGGCGGTCGTTGCCCCAGGTGAAGGCGGGGTCCACCACCCGGCACTTGGGCGTGTAGGGCGCGCTATCGCGCTCGTCGAAGGTGGTGTCGTCGCCGCTCTCCATCACGTAGCCGAAATGGGAGGGGTGCCAGTTCAGCTCGCCGACCGTTCCCTTGGAGTAGGGGTCGAGGAGGAGCTTGTTGGCGTTGAAGCGGTGCCCGTTCGCGGGGTCGTAGGGGCCGTGCACGCGGTAGCCGTAGACGGTGCCGGGGCGCGCGTCGGGCAGGTAAACGTGGAACACCTCGTCGGTGTATTCGGGCATCGTGACGCGCTCGAGCTCGTTCTCGCCGGTGGCGTCGAAGAGGCAGATCTCCACCTTCGTGGCGTTGGCGGAGAAGAGGGCGAAGTTGACGCCCAGCCCGTCCCAGGTGGCGCCGAGGGGAAACGGCCGGCCCTCGCTGATCCGCTGCTGGCGCCCGTTCTGGGCGGTGGCGATGTTGGCGCGGCCGATCGTCGGCGTGCTGTCGGGCATGGGGAGCGGCTGAACCTGTGCGGGAGGGGAGGGGGGACTGTCCTCGTCCGGCCGAGCGCCGTCCCCCTTCCTTGAACCACGGGACGGGGCCCGGGTTTCCCCGGGCCGGCCGCGCCGCCCTCAGCCGCGGCCGAGGAAGGGCATCTTGGTCGCCATGATCGTCATGAAGGGGATGTTCGCCTCCAGCGGCAGCGAGGCCATGTGCGCCACCGCCCGCCCGACATGGGCGACGTCTATCCGCGGCTCCACCATGGTCGAGCCGTCCGGCTGGAGCACGCCCTTGGTCATCCGCTCGGTCATCGGCGTCGCGGCGTTGCCGATGTCGATCTGGCTCGCCGTGATGTCGTGCTTGCGCCCGTCGAGGGCGATCTGCTTCGTCAGGCCCGTGACCGCGTGCTTCGTGGCGGTGTAGGCCGCCGCCCCCGGCCGCGGCGCGTGGGCGCTGATCGAGCCGTTGTTGATGATCCGGCCGCCCTGGGGGGACTGGTTCCGCATGATCCGGTAGGCCGCCTGGGCGCAGAAGAAGGTGCCGTTGAGGTTGGCGGCGACGACCCCCTCCCAGTCTTCGGGGGAGAGCTCGTCGAAGTCCACGGCCGGCGCGCCGCGCCCGGCGTTGTTGAACAGCACGTCCAGGCGCCCGAAGCGCTCCTTCACCCGCGCGAAGGCGGCCTCCACCTGCGGCCGGTCGCCCACGTCCGCCGTGAAGGCGACGCCCCGGTCGTGGCCGGCGATCGTCTCCTCCAGCGGCGCCATCCGGCGGCCGAGGACGGCGACGTGCCATCCCTCCGCCAGCAGCGCCTGGGCGGCCGCCCGCCCGATTCCTTGCCCCGCGCCGGTGACGACCGCGAACCGATCCGCCATGGACCTTCCCCCCGTTGTGAGGCACGGAGCCTGGGGGGCGCCGGCCGCGCTGGCAAGGCCGGCCGCCCCCCGGCCGCCGCGGGCAACCCTGCCGAAAAGGTCGCGTTCCAGGCCTGACAGGCCAAGCCTGACAGAAAGGAACGCCGCCATGAGCGACAAGACCGATCGCGAGCGCGACCCGACGCCGGACACGAGCGTCACCCACGAGAACCCGATCCAGGACAACCCCCTCGCCCACCGCCAGGCCCACGGGCGCATGGCGGATGAGCGCGGCGATGACCCGGCCTCCGGCACCGCGGCCGAGCCGGTCTCGCCCGGCGAGTTCCAGGCGGGCGACCGCTCGGAGCTGGCGCAGGCGCTCGGCGGTCCCGTGGACATCTCGCCGATCCGCGGGCGCCGGATGATCGAGCGCCCCGAGGAATAGCCGCCGAGGAACAGTCCCGGCGGCGCCCGCCCGGCGGCCGGCCCCGGAAGGGGCCCGTTCGCCGCGCGGCGCCGCCGGCCCCCACGAACCCCAGCCGGGAAGCGCCACCCATGAGCGATCGTCCAGCCCCCGATGACGAGATGGACCTCGGAATCAGCCTCGCCACCGTCGTCGGCATCATCGATGCCGCCCGCGCGATGGGAGAGTTGGAGGAGGAGCAGGACAACGAGGACGTCCAGGACGAGGAGAACCTCGACGACAACGACCCGGACGCCATCGCCGACACCCTCAAGGGGCTGATTGACGAGCTGAACGAGGACGAGCAGGCCTCGCTCATCGCCCTCACCTGGATCGGCCGCGGCGACCACGACGCCTCCGAATGGGCCGAGGCACTCCGCCTCGCCAAGGAGCGGAACGAGGGCGGCACGGCGGCCGAATACCTGACCAACATGGAGCTCTTCGGGGACTACCTCTCCGAGGGCGTCGCCGCCTTCGGCATCTCGGCCGAGGAGGTCGCGCGCTAGCGACGCCCGCGGCCGCCGCCTACCCGCGGCGGCCGCAGCCCCTATACTCCCCGCCGGGAACGGGGAGCGGACCATGGAAAAGAACGGGATCGGCCAGCCGGTGCGCCGGCGCGAGGATGTCCGCCTGCTGACGGGCCGGGGCCGCTACACCGACGACATCGACCCGCCCGGCTGTGCCCACGCGGTCGTCCTGCGCTCCCCCCACGCCCATGCCCGGATCCTCGGGATCGAGACCAGGGCGGCGGCGGCCCTGCCGGGGGTGATCGGCATCCTCACCGGGCATGACGCCGCGGCGGACGGGCTGGGCCGCCTCGCCACCCTCTTCGACGTCCCCGGCCGCGACGCGCCGCTCTTCGACCCCGGCCGGGACATCCTGCAGACGGAGCGCGTCCGCTACGTCGGCGATCCCGTCGCCCTCGTCGTCGCCGAGACCCGCCAGGGGGCGCTCGACGCCGCGGAGCTGGTGGAGGTGGAGTACGAGCCGCTCCCCGCGGTGACCGACACCGCCGCCGCCGCCGCGCCGGGCGCCCCCGTGATCTGGGAGGGGCGGGCCGACAACCTCTGCGTCCTCTGGGACAGCGGCCGCGCGGCCGAGGTCGACGCCGCCTGTGCCGCGGCGCGCCGGACCGTCTCGGTCTCGCTCGTCAACAACCGGATGGTCGCCAACCCCATGGAGCCCCGCGTCGCCATCGGCGAGTGGGATGCCGAAAGCGGTCGCTACCTCCTCCACGGCCCGAGCCAGGGCACCCATCGCCTGCGCGACAACCTCGCCAAGCTCGCCCTCAAGGTGCCGCCCGCCGGGCTCCGCGTCGTCTCGCCCGATGTCGGCGGCGGCTTCGGGGCCCGCGGCAAGCTGATGCCGGAGAACGCCCTCGTCCTCTGGGCCGCGCGCCGCCTCGGCCGGCCCGTGAAGTGGCTCGCCGGGCGGACCGAGACCTTCCAGTCCGACCCGCACGGGCGCGACCAGGTGACGACGGCCGAGATGGCGCTCGACGAGGGGGGCAAGTGCCTCGCCGTCCGCATCCGCACCGTCGCCAGCATGGGCGCCTACCTCATGGACATGGGGCCGCGCGTGCCCACCACGGGCGGCGCCCG
The DNA here is from genome assembly GCF_006438825.1 of Muricoccus nepalensis. Lineage (GTDB taxonomy): Bacteria > Pseudomonadota > Alphaproteobacteria > Acetobacterales > Acetobacteraceae > Roseomonas > Roseomonas nepalensis. The sequence goes on along the minus strand of NZ_RCZP01000003.1, from coordinate 125,711 downwards.
CGTCATGGGCACGGTCTACGACTGCACCGCCATCAACAACCAGGTGCGCTGCGTCTTCACCAACACCGTGCCGACCGACGCCTTCCGCGGCGCCGGCCGCCCGGAGACGGCCTACATCATGGAGCGCCTCTTCGACCGCGCCGCCGAGGCGCTGGGGATCGGGCGGGACGAGATCCGCCGTCGCAACTACATCCGACAAGAGGCCATGCCCTTCCGGAACGCGGCCGGGAACCTCATCGATTCCGGCGACTTCGCGGGCACCCAGGCCATGGCGCTGCGGCTGGCCGACTGGGACGGCTTCCCGGTGCGCCGCGCGGCCTCGCGCGCGGCGGGGCGGCTGCGCGGCATCGGGCTCGGCTACTTCATCGAGGCCTCGGGCGGGCTGACGAGCGAGACCGTCCGGCTCCGGATCACGCCTTCGGGGAGGGTGGAGCTTCGCGTCGGCACCTTCAGCCACGGCCAGGGCCACGAGACCGCCTTCCTGCAGATCGTGGCCGAGCGCCTGGGCCTCGATCCCGACGCCATGGACTTCGTGCAGGGCGACAGCGACGAGCTCCCCGCCGGCAGCGGCACCGGCGGCTCCCGCTCCTCCCAGATGGGGGGCGTCGCGGTGCTCCGCGCGAGCAACGCGGTGGCGGAGAAGGCCCGGCGCATCGCCGCCCACCTGCTCGAGGCCGCCCCGGGGGACGTGGAGCTGGCCGAAGGCCGCTTCCGCGTCGCGGGCACCGACATCGGCGTCGACTGGCCGCGCGTGATCGCCGCCGCGCACGACCCCGCCCGGCTGCCGGAGGGCGAGACGCCCGGCCTCGACGAGCTCCTCACCTACACCCGAGACACCGAGTGCAACTTCCCGAACGGCTGCCACGTGGCGGAGGTGGAGGTGGACCCCGAGACGGGGCAGGTGACGCTCGCGCGCTACGCCGCCGTGGACGACGTCGGCAACGTCATCAACCCGCTCCTCGTCCACGGCCAGATGCACGGCGGCATCATGACGGGCATCGGCCAGGCCCTGATGGAGGAGGCGCGCTACGACGCGGAGAGCGGCCAGTTCCTGACGAGCACCTTCCAGGACTACGCCCTGCCGCGCGCGGGCGACGCCTGCGGCTTCGACCTCGCGCTCAACGTCGTGCCCACCCCCACCAACGACCTCGGCGTGAAGGGCGCGGGGGAGGGGGGCGCCTGCGGGGCGCCGCCGGCCATCGTCTCCGCCGTCTGCGACGCGCTCGGCGTGGACCACATCGACATGCCGCTCACCGCGGAGAAGGTGTGGCGGGCGATGGCCCTCAGCCGAACGGCATCGCGCCGGGCCGCAGAATAGCCGCCGTCGTCGTGGCGAGGTTGCGGGGGGCGGGGGCGGGCATGTCGGGCCGCTCCATCCGTCCCCAGCCCGCGGCCTCGGCCACGACGCCGTCCCGCATCACCACGCGGCCGCGCACGATGGTGGCGACCGGCGCGCCGGTGGTCCGCATCCCCTCGAAGGGCGTGAAGCGGCTGCGGAGCGAGTGCAGCTCCGCCCCCCGGATCTCCCCCTCCGCCGAGAGGTCGACCACGGCGAGGTCCGCGTCCGCGCCGGGCTGCACGACGCCCTTGCGCGGGTAGAGGCCGAAGGCGCGCGCCGGCGCGGCGCCGGCCATCCGAACGTACTGCTCGAGCGTCAGCCTGCCCTGATTCACCAGCGTAAGCATCAGCCGCATCGAGGTCTCGACGCCCGGGAAGCCGCAGGCGTTCCCCCAGATGGAGGGGTCTGTCTTCTCCGCCACCGCGTGCGGCGCGTGGTCGGTGCCGAGGATGTCGATCGTGCCCTCGGCCAGCGCCTCCAGCAGCGCCTCGCGCTGGGCGCCCTCGCGGATCGGCGGGTTCAGCCGGCCGATCCGCGCGGCCTCGCCGGTCAGGTCCTCGGCGGCGAGGAGCACATATTGCGGGCAGGTTTCCACCGTGATCGGCACGCCCCGCGCCTTGGCGGCTCGGATATAGGGCACCGAGCGCGCGCAGCTCTCGTGGGCGATGTGGATGCGCGCCCCCGTCCACTCGCTGAGGACGATGCAGCGGTTGAGGCTCTCCAGCGCCACGATGTCGGCGCGCGCGCACCAGTGGGCGTAGCTGTCCGTGCGCCCGGCCGCCTTCATCCGGTTCTCGCGCCAGAACAGGATGGGCGAGTTCTCGGCGTGGATGGTGCAGCGGTGGCCGCGCGCGGCCAGCACCTCGAAGGCCTCCAACACCGCGCCGTCGTTCGGCGCGGGGAGGTTGCCGGTCGTGTTCCCGTAGAACAGCTTGAAGGCGACGACGCCCGCGTCCATCAGCGGCTCCAGGCTGTCGAGCTTGCGCTCGTCAACGAGCCCGTAGAGGCCGAAATTGACGTGCGCCTGGCGCTCGGCGGCCTCGCGCTTGATCGCCAGCGCCTCCAGGTCCCAGGTCGGCGGGTCGGTGTTGGGCATGTCGAAGACCGTGGTCACCCCGCCGGCCGCGGCGGCGCGGGTGCCGGTCGTCCAGTCCTCCTTGTGCGTCATCCCGGGCTCGCGGATGTGGACGTGCACGTCGATGGCGCCGGGGATCACGTGGCGCCCGCGCGCGTCGATCACCTCCCGCGCCGGCGGCGCGAGGGACGGATGGCCAAGGAAGGCGATCACCCCGTCCTTCACCGCCACGTCGGCCGCGAAGCGCCCGGTCTCGTTCACCACCGTGCCGCCGGTGATGAGAAGGTCGGCCATCGGCTCCATCACGCCCTCCTGGGGTTCCATCGCCTCTTATCCCGCAGGCGGGCAGGATGCCGATAGAGGGGCCGGCGCGGCGGAGGGAGGGGAGGGTATGCTGGAACGGCTCATCGCCTGGGCGCGGCGCATCCGGCGCGACGTGCACGCCCTCTACCTCGCCGCCCGGGACCCCCGCACGCCCTGGTACGCGAAGGCGCTGGCGCTCGCCATCGCCGCCTACGCCCTCTCGCCCATCGACCTGATCCCGGACGTCATCCCGGTGCTGGGCCTGCTCGACGAGGCGTTGCTGCTGCCGCCCCTGATCCTGCTCGCCATTCGGCTGATCCCGCCCGCGGTCATGCCGGAGCAGCGCGAGGCGGCCGCCCGGGCGGCGGCGCGGCCGGTGAGCCGCGCGGGCGCCGCCGTCATCGTCGCCCTCTGGATCGCGGCGGCGGCCGGCCTCGACCTCTGGCTGAGCGGCGCTAGATGACCCAGCCCCCGTCCACCGCCAGGTCCTGCCCCGTGACCTGCCGCGACAGATCGGAGGCGAGGAACAGCACCGCCCCCGCCACGTCCGCGTCCGTGCTGATCCGGCGCAGCGCGTAGTCCTTGGCGTACTCCTCCCGCGCCTGCTCCATCGTGATGCCGAGGCGGGCCGCCATCTCGCCGCGCACCTTCTCGAAGCGCGGGCCCTCGATCATGCCGGGGCAGACGCAGTTCACGTTCACGTTGTGCGGCCCGAGTTCCAGCGCGGCCGACTTGGTGATGCCGCGCAGGCCCCACTTGCTCGCGGAATAGGCAGCGCGCCCGGCCTTGCCGCGCAGGCCGAAGGTGCCGCCGACATTGACGATCTTGCCCCCCTTCGCCGCGATCATGCCCGGCGCGAAGGCGCGCATGGTGAGGAAGCAGCCGGTCACGTTGAGGTCCAGGATTTCCCGGAACTCCTCCGGCGTGGTCTCCCAGAAGGTCTTGCCGAGCGGGCCCGTGCCGCCCGCGATGTTCACGAGCACGTCCGCCCGCCCGAAGTCCCGCAGCACCGCGGCGGCCATGGCGCCGACCGCGTCCGCGTCGGTGATGTCGCAGCCGTAGACCTCCGCCCGCCGTCCCCGCGCGCGCGCCTCCGCCGCCACCGGCCCGATCGCCGCGGTGTCGCGGCCCACGAGGGCGAGGTCGGCGCCGTGGTCGGCCATCAGCAGCGTCGCCGCCGCCCCCATTCCCTTGGCGGGGCCGGTCACGACGACCACGCGGTCCTTCAGCAGCATGGATTCCATCCCCAATGAGCCGGCCCTAATGAGCCGGCAGCAGGCGCCGGGCCGCCGTGAAGCGGCCGCCCAGCGCGCGGCAGTGGCAGGCGACGTGCGGCGCCACCGCCTCGCACCAGGCGCGGGTGCCTCCATTGGCGGCGGCCAGCCGGTCCGCCGCCTCTTGCGCCTGCCGTGCCAGCGCCGCCTCGTCGACGCCGAGGACGCGGCCGTCCCGCAGCTTCCACTCGCCGCCGATCATCACCTCGCGCAGCGCCAGCCCGTCCTCGGTCCAGACAAGCTGGTTGGCCGCGTCGTTGAAGGGCGCCCAGTTCACGTGGGCGAGGTCGAGGAAGAGCATGTCGGCGAGCTTCCCCGCCTCGATCGCGCCGGCGTCCAGCCCGAGCAGCCGGGCCGAGCCCTGGGTTGCCAGCCGCACCGTCTCCGCGGTGCCCAGCCAGTGCTCCTCGGTCGCGTCCTCCCAGAGGCGGGAGGCGAAGGCGGCGAGGCGCATGGCCTCGAACATGTTCTGGTTGTCCGACGACCCCGACCCGTCCGTGCCGAGCCCGACCGTCACCCCCGCGCGGATCGCGGCGCGCGCCGGCGCGATCCCGGAGGCGAGCCGCATGTTGGAGCCCGGGTTGTGCGAGAGCCCCGCCCCGCGCGCGGCGAGCAGCGCGAGGTCGGCCTCGGTCAGCCACACCCCGTGCGCCACGCTGAAGCGCGGGCCGACGAGCCCCATCGCGTCCATGTGCGCGAGCAGCGTGGAGCCGTAGCGCACCTCCCCGCCGGCGGCCTGGTAGCGCGCCTCCGCCACATGGGTCTGCACGGGCAGGCCGTGCTCCTCCGCGAGGTCGCGGCAGCCCGCTAGGAAGTCGTCGGAGCAGTGGAGCGGGATCGTCGGCGCGCAGCCCAGGCGGACCTCGCCGCCGCGCCAGCCCTTCGCCGCCTCGTGGATGGTGGAGAGGATGTCGTCCGCCCTGGCCATCGACATCGCCGCCGCCCGCGCGCGATGCGGCTCGGGCAGCGCCTGGAGGAGGCCGGGCGTCGCCTGGAAGAAGGTGAGGTCGGCCACCATCGGCGCGAGCACGGCGCGCAGCCCCACGGCGCGGTAGGCCTCGGCCATGGCCTGCAGCCCATCGACCGTCGGTCCCGGGAACTCGAAGGCGAGGTCGTAGCCGGCCGTGCACCCCTTGCGCAGCATCTCGACCGCGGTGAGCGTCGTCGCCAGCCGCTTGTCCTCCAGCCCGCGCGAGCCGCCGATCCAGCCCGCGTGCGTCAGCAGCAGGGCGAGGTCCCACTTGTCGCCCATGCCCTTGGAGAGGCCGCCATGGCCGTGCGTGTGCCCGTTCACCAGCCCCGGCATCACCAGCCGCCCCGTCGCGTCGTGCCGCGACGCGTCCTCCACCGCCGTGCCGGGTGCCAGCAGGGCGGCGATGCGGCCATCCTCGACGAGGATGTCGCGGTGCGGGGCGGCGGTCGCGTCCGGCAGGAGGACCCGGGCGCCGTGGATGAGGAGTCGCTTCATGCGGGGACCTTAGGTCCCTTCCACGGGACGCCATAGGCCGCCCCGACCGCCGCGTGGCCCGCGGCCAACACCCGCCGCGTGTTAACACAGGACACCGATCCTTGATCCTCCCGCGAGGTTCGGTCGCAAGCGGAACCATTGTGACGACCCCGGCGCCCGGCCCATAAAGCGGCATGGTGTCCGGGCCGATCACGATTCCACGCGCGTCGGGCGGAACGGCCCCCGTGCCGCACGCCGCCTGGGCGGCGGCGCGGCGCGCCATCCTCCAGGCCTTCGCGACGGGCGAGCACCTCGTCGCCCTGCTCGGGCCCCCCGGCGTGGGCAAGACCTGCCTGCTGCGCGAGGTGGAAGCGGCGCTGCGCCCGCAGGCGATCCGCGTGCTCCGCCTCGAGAGCGGAGACGGCGCGGAGGGCGCGCTGGCGGCCGCGCCCGAGACCGAGGTGCTGCTCGTCGACGAGGCCGACCGGATGAGCGAGTCGGCGCTCGAGGAGGTGGCGGAGCGCGAGGGATGCTTCGCCGTCCTCGTCGGCCTGCCCCCGCTCGCCCGCCGCCTCGCGCCCTGGCCTCACCGGATCGTCGAGCTGCCGCCGCTTCCGGCGGGCGAGATCCCGTCCTATCTCACCGCCCGCATGATCATCGCGGAACTCGATGCCGCGCGCCTGACCGAGGGGGCCGCGGCGGCGCTCGCCGAGCTCTCCGGGGGCACCCCGCGGCTCCTGAACCTGCTCCTCGCCATGGCCTACCACGAGGCCGACATGACCGGCGGCGAGACGGTGCTCGAGAGCCACGTGCGCGAGGCCGCCGCGCTGCGCGCCGAGGCGGCCGAGGCGTTGGCCGGCCACGACGCGCCGCCGCCCCGCGCGGCGGCCGAGCCCGCCGGCAAGCCCGTCCGGCTCGGCCGCCCGGAGCCCGCGCCGCGGTCCTTCGGCCGGGCCCTCTCCCTCACGCCGCCGCCCCCGCCGGAGGAGGAGCCCGCCCGGCGCCGGCTCGCCCCCGCCGTCCTCGCGGGCGCGATTGTCCTTCTCCTGGGCGGCCTCGCCTGGTTCTCCGCGCGGGAGGTGCCGAGGCCGGCCACGCGCGCGGAGGGCGCGGCCCCGCCCGGCGAGCAGGCCGCCGCCGCGCCGGCGCCTCCGCCGGCCGACCCCGCGCCCGCCCCGCCGCGGACTGCCGGCGCTGCCCTTCCGTCCGGCGCCATGGTCCGGGTCGTCCTCACCTACCCGCGCGGCGCCGCGGAGGCCGCGCGGCGCGGGGTGGCCCTCGCGGCCTCGCTGACCCAGGCGGGGATCGCGGTCGGCGCGCCCTTCCCGGTCTCCCGCCCCCCGGCGGGCCCGGCGCTCAGCTACTTCTTCCGCGAGGACCGCGAGGCGGCGCTTCGCATCGCGGGGCTTGGCGGGCTGGACGCCGGCGCGGCGCAGCTCGGCGCGCCCGGCGGCGCGGCCCCGCGCCCCGGCACCATCGAGCTCGCCCTCGCCCAGCCCGGTGCCGCGGCGGAGGAGCGCGACGCATCTGCCGGCGAGGAGGACCTACCGGCCCCCGCGGCCGCGAGCCTCGCCTACCCGCCGGAGGGCACCACCCTGCCGGCCGACGCCGCCTGGCGCGGGGTGGTGCTCGCCTGGTCCACCCCGGGGGACAACCGCCCCGGCTGCTGCTTCATCGAGGTCGTCTCCCTCGGCGCCGGCCGCCCGGGGGAGGGCGTGCCCGCCTTCCGCGAGGTCTTCGCGGCCTATGCCGAGGCCCCCGACCAGCAGCTCGTCCAGCTCGCCGGCGCCGGCCGCTACGCCTGGCGCGTGCTGACCGTCTCGCGCGCGGCCCGGCGCTACAGCGCGAGCCCCTGGCGGCATTTCGCCATCGGCGGGGCGCCCTCATGAGGCGGGCCGCCTGGCTCCTTCTCCCCCTCCTCCTCGCCGCGTGCCAGTCCGCTCCGCCGCCGGCCCCCGTGGCAGCTCCGCGCGCCGCGCGCCCGGCCCCCCGCCCGGTGCCCGCGCGCGTGGAGGGCGCCTGGTCCTTCGGGGTCGCCGGGGACCGCTGCACCGCCCAGGTCGCGCATCGCGAGGCGACGCTTGGCATCACCGCCGGCCCGGGCAAGGAGGTCACCTTCTCCGCGGCTTCGCCGGGCCGCCGCGCCGGGGGGCGGCCGCGGATCGTCTTCCGGGGCGAGGACGGGAGCTGGGAGGCGCCGGCCCGCGGCAGCGGCCGCGCGGCGCTCGCGACCATCCCGCTCGACGAGCGGGGCGAGGCCTATATCCGCGACCTCCTCGGCGGCGGGACGGCCAGCGTGCAGGGATCGGGCGCCGAGCTGCCGGCTCTCGGCGTGCCCGATGCCGGGGTGTCCGGCCGGGACTGGTACGGCTGCGTCGCCCGCGTGGCCGAGCGGTAGCGCCGGGCCTGCACAGCCCCGCCCGATCCGCTATAGGAGCCGCCGCGGGGATCGACGCCCGGCGGGCAGGGGGGCCATGACGGTCGGCATCGAAATGGGGCAGGCGAGCACGGGCCCGGCCCGGCTGGACCTGGAGGAGCTTCTCGCCACGCGCCTGCTGGTGCAGGGCAACTCGGGCAGCGGCAAGTCGCACCTCCTGCGCCGCCTGCTGGAGCAGTCCGCCCCCTGGGTGCAGCAGGCGATCATCGACCCCGAAGGGGACTTCACCTCGCTGGCCGACCGCTTCGGCCACCTCGTCATCGACGCCGCCGCCCACGCGGAGGAGACCATGGCCGCCGCCGGCGACCGCGTGCGCCGCCACCGCGTCTCCGTCGTGCTCAACCTCGAGGGGCTGGAGACCGACCGCCAGCTCCGCCACGCCAGCGCCTTCCTCGGCGGCCTCTTCGACGCCGAGCGCGACCACTGGACGCCCATGCTCGTCGTGGTGGACGAGGCCCAGCTCTTCGCCCCGGCCGCCGGCGGCGACGTGTCCGACGACGCCCGGCGCGCCTCGCTCTCGGCCATGACGGACCTCATGTGCCGCGGGCGCAAGCGCGGCCTGGCCGGCATCATCGCGACGCAGCGCCTGGCCAAGCTCGCCAAGAACGTGGCGGCGGAGGCGTCGAACTTCCTCATGGGCCGCACCTTCCTCGACATCGACATGGCCCGCGCCGCCGACCTGCTGGGCATGGAGCGGCGCCAGGCGGAGGCCTTCCGGGACCTCGGCCGCGGGCAGTTCATCGGCCTCGGCCCCGCCCTCTCCCGCCGCCCGCTCTCCATCCGCATCGGCCCCGTGGAAACCGAGAGCCGCGGTGCCGGACCGAGCCTCATGCCGCTGCCGCAGACCGCGCCCGAGGAGGCGCGCGAGCTGATCCTGGCCGCCCCCGGGGCCGCCGCTCCACGCCCCTCCCGCCGGCCGCCGCCGGTGCCGCCGCAGGACATGCTGGCCCAGCTCGCCCAGGCCCGCCCCGTCGCCGCGAAGGCGCCGGAGCCCGAGCCCACGCCGGAGGAGGAGGCCGAGCGCGGCGCGCGGGTCGGGGCCATCCTGCAGGCGATGCTCGACGAGCCCGACGCGGCCTTCCGCCCGATCGGCGTGCTCTACCAGGACCTGCTCGTGCGGCTGCGCATCCACGCCGTCGCGGGCCGCCCGCCGGAGCTTCCCGCCTTCCGCCGCCTGCTCGCCGTCGCCCGCGCGGGCGTGCCGCCCGAGGCCGCGAACGATCCCGGCTGGCCCGAGGCCGCGGCCCGCGCCGAGACCCTTCCCGAGGACACCCAGGGCGTCTTCCTCCTCCTCGCCCACGCGGCGCGCCAGGGCTTGCCCTGCCCGTCGGACGCGGCCATCGCCCGCGCCTATGGCAGCCGCTCCGCCGGGCGGGCGCGGCGGCTGCTGACCTGGATCGAGGAGCAGGGCCTGATCGTCACCCGCCCGGCCGCCGGCGGGCGCCGCGTCGTGGCGCTCGTCGGCCTCGCCTGGGAGACGGCACCGGGGGATCCCGCGGCTGCGTGAGTGGCGCGGGGCGGGCGGCTGCGCCATCCTCGCCGGAAATGGGGAGGTCCTCGATGCCCGTCACGCGCCGCGCCGCCACCGGCGGCCTCGCTGCCGCGCTCATCGCCCGGAGCGTGGCGGCCCAGGCGGGGACCATCACCCTCGTCGTTCCGACCGCGCCCGCGGGCACCACCGACTTCGCGGCGCGCCTGCTGGCGGAGCCCCTGTCCCGCCAGCTCGGCCAGACGGTCGTCGTCGAGAACAAGGCGGGCGCGAACGGCGCGCTCGGTACCCAGGACGTGGCGCGGGCGCGGCCGGACGGCACCCGGCTCTTGGTGCAGTATTCCGGCTACCACGTCGGCTCGCCCGCGATCGTGCCGAACATCGGCTACGACGTCCGCCGCGACTTCGCGCCGGTCTCTCTCCTGCTGGACGCGCCGCAGGTGATCTTCCTGCACCCCTCCGTGCCCGCCGGCTCCGTCGCGGAGTTCATCGCCTACGCGAAGGCCAACCCGGGCGTGCTGAACTACGCCTCCTCCGGCATCGGCTCCCTCCAGCACCTCGGCAGCGAGCTGCTGAGGCTGCGCACGGGCACGGAGATGACGCACGTTCCCTACCGCGGCACCGGCCCGGCCACCCAGGACCTGATTTCCGGGCGCGTGCAGATGATGATGACGACGCCCCCGCCGCTCATGCCCTTCGTGCGGGAGGGCAAGCTCAAGGCGCTGGCGATCACCGCGCGCGAGCGTTCCCCCGCCCTGCCGGAGGTGCCGACGCTCACGGAATCCGGCCTGCCGGACCTCGAGGTGGTCGGCTGGTTCGCCGTCTTCGCCCCCGCCGCCACCCCGGCGCCGGTGCTTGCGCGGCTGGTGGAGGGCTGCAACGCCGTGGTCTCCACGCCCGAGTTCCGCCGCCGGGCGGAGGAGCAGGGCGCCGTGATCCGCGTCATGCAGCCCGCCGAGATCCAGGCCCGGGTGAACCGGGAGCTCGACGAGTGGATCCGCGTGGTGCGCGAGGCGCCGATCACGCCGGACTAGGGGCGCCGCCCGCCACAACCCGGCCCGCCGCCCCGGCGTTCAGCCATTCCGGCCGAGGCGGCCGGGAGGGAGAGACGGGCTTGCCCCTGCTGACGCGCGACGACCTCCGCCGGCAATCGGTCACGGCCTGGGCCTGCCTGCTTCTCCTTCTCGCCATCTCCGCCTGGTTCTGGTCGCTGGACAAGCGCAACGCCTCCATGGGCGTGCTCGTCTCCGTCGTCGGCTGTCTCGGCCTGATCCTGCCGCCGCGGGAGCGGATGGCGGTGCTGCCGGAGCGCCTGCGCGCCCTCCCGCGCGCGCTCGACGCCGCGCCGCTCCTCGCCAGCCTGCTCAGCAGCCCCGGCTACGGGCTCAACTGGTTCTACGGCGAGAACCCCTACGACGAGGTCGTCCACCTCGTCAGCGGCGGCCTGGCCGGCGCGGTCTTCGTGGGGCTGCTGCTGGCCGACGGCCGCGCGCGGACCCCGCGCCGCATCCTCCTCGCCGGCGCCGGCTTCGGCCTGGCGCTGGGATGCGCCTGGGAGGTCTTCGAGGCGATCACCGGCCTCATCGGCGACTTCACGGACACCTGGACGGACATCCTGCTGACCACGCTCGGCGCCGTCGTCGCCGCGGCGCTCGCCGCCCGTCGCCGGGGGCCGCGCGCTTGATCCACGCGCCGCCCCCCGCGCGCGGCGACCGGGACATGCTCGTCGCGACCTACAACGTCCATCGCGGCCGCCCGCCCGCGGGGCTGTTCCGCCCGGAGGGCATCGCCCGCGTCATCGCCGAGATCCGCCCCGACCTGATCGCGCTGCAGGAGGCGCAGCACTACCTCCGGCCGGACGCGCCGATGCTCGACGAGGAACTTCTGGCGCGGGAGGCCGGGCTGCGCCCGCTCCGCCTGCCCGACCGTCCGCGGGAGCAGGGCTGGCGGAGCAACATCGTCCTCGTGCGCCGGGACGCGACCGTGCTGCGGCCGCCGGTCGGGCTGCGGATCGGCGGGATGGAGCCGCGCGGGGCGATCATGGCCGAGCTCGACCTCGGCTGGGGCCCCTTCCGCCTCATCGCGACGCATCTGAGCCTCGGCGCCGCGCGGCGGGTGCGCCAGGGGCAGGCGCTGCTCGCGGCCATGGAGGCCGGCGCGGGCGCGGGGCTGCCGACCGTGCTGGTCGGGGACTTCAACGAGTGGCGCGCCGGCGGCTCCGTGCTCGGCGTGCTGCGGCCGGCCTTCGGGACTCCGCCCGCAGTCGCGACCTTCCCCGCCTTCCGGCCCTTCCTCGCGCTCGACCGGATCATGACGCACCCGGCCGGGCTGGCGGCGGCGGTCGCGGCGCACGACACGCCGCTCGCCCGCCGCGCCTCGGACCACCTGCCGCTGACCGCGCGCGTCTCGCTCCGCGGGCGGTGACCGGCGCGGGGATCAGCCGATGCGGCGGTCCGCCGCGGGGGGCAGGAAGCGGTCGGTGAACATGTCCGCGACCTTCGGCGGGTTCGCGACGCCGTAGGCCTCCGCGTTCACGCGGATGAGGGTCTCGGCGCGGGCGCTGTCGAGCACGCCCGTGCCGCCGGCCTTGACGTTCGGCGTCAGGATGGAGCGCTCGTAGGTCATGCCCCAGCGGCGCTTCTCCAGCGCCTCGTCGAAGAGCGCTTCGCGCTTCTTGAGGGCGGCCATGCCGGCGTCGGGCTCGGCGATGAGCATCTTCAGCCCCTCCACCGAGGCGCGCACGAAGCCGGCCGCCACCTGCGGGTTCCGCTCCAGCCACTCGGCCCGGGCGACGAGGGCGCTGCCGTAGATGTCGAGGCCGTTCTCGGCGTAGGGCCAGGCGACGATGTCGCTCTCGGCCGTGCCGAGGCCGACGAGGTTGAAGTAGGTGGTGAAGAGGAAGCCCGTCACCGCGTCCACCTGCCCCTGGGCGAGCATCGTGTCGCGCAGGTTGGCCGCCATGCTCGTCCAGCGGATGCCGGACGCCTCGATCCCGGCCACGCGGGAGAAGGCCGGGAAGAGCATCCGGCTGCCCTCGCCCTCGGGCGCGCCGAGGCGCTTGCCGGCGACGCCCTTCGGCGTGGTGATGCCCGACTTCTTGAGGGTGATCAGCGCCGCCGCCGTGCGGTCGAGCACCTGGTAGAAGGAGACGAGGCGCTTGTCCGGGTTCTCGGCGTTGAACTTCACGAGGGTCGAGACGTCGGTGTAGCCGATGTCGTAGGCGCCGGAGGCGACCTTCACGGTCGTGTCGCCCGAGCCGAAGCCGCGGTCCATGCGGAGCGCGATGCCCTCGCGGCGGAAGACGCCGCGGTCGTCGGGCAGCGCGAACATGGCGTGGTTGCCCTGCAGCGCCCAGTCGAGCGCGAAGCGCACGGGCGCCCCGGCCTGGGCCAGGGCCGGCGAGGAGAGGGACGCGGCGAGGGGCGCGGCCAGCCCGGCGGCGCCGGCGGCGAGGAGGGTGCGACGAGCAAGCATGGGCGGCGTTCTCCTGGGGATGCCGGCTTCGGGGATGCCGGGACGTGGCGGGCGCCGGTATCGCCCGGCGCGGAGCGGTCGTCCATGCAGGAACGGTGCCGGATCGGTTCAGCCCGAAACGGAAGCCGCCTCCTCCATGTCCACGCCGACCGTGACGCTGTGCCTCCCCCCGCCCAGGATCACCCCCAGCAACGGCGAGACGTCCCCGAAGTCGCGCCCCCAGCCGAGCACGACATGCTCGTCCGCGACGAAGAGGCTGTTCGTCGGGTCCATCTCGATCCAGCCGGCCTCCGGGCCCATCCAGGCCGCCACCCAGGCGTGCGACTGGTCCGCCCCCACCCGCTGCACGCCCCCCGGCGCGGGCCGCGTGCGGATGTAGCCGGAGACGTAGCGGGCGGGGATGCCGAGCATGCGGAGCCCCGTGACGAGCAGGTGCGCGAAATCCTGGCACACCCCGGCCCGCCGCCGCAGCACCTCCTCGACCGGCGTGGAGACGGTGGTGACCCCCGCCCGGAAGGCCATGTGGTCCCGGAAATGCGCGATCAGCCCGACCGCCGCCTCCCCCACGGGGCGCCCGGGCGTGAAGTAGGGGGCGAGGAAGGCCCGCGCGGCCTCGACCGGCGGCAGGGTCGGGCTGGGGAAGAGGAACTCCGCGGCCTCCGCGTAGCCCAGCGCGAGGGCCCGGATCGCCTCCCAGGGCGGGGTCGCTGCCGGCAGGGGCGGGGGCGCCGTCACCTGCACGGTCGATTCCGCGGTCACCGTCAGCCGCGCGTGCGGCCGGTCGAGGTAGAGCCAGGCGCTGGGGTTGCCGAAGTGGTCGATCCCCTCCGTCCGCCGCGCCGGCGGCGGGTCGCAGTCGAGCGCCGCGTCGAGCACGCGCTGGCGCGGAAGCGGGCGCGGCGTGAGGTGGAGGAGGTGCGTCGCCATCTCCACCGGCAGCTCGTAGCCATAGGCCGTGACGTGGCGGAGGCGGTAGATCACGCCGCCCCCCGCACCGCGCCGCGCGCGGGCGCCTCCGCCGTGTCGACGCCGAGCAGCCGCGGCGGCGCGACGAGGGTGAAGTAGCGCCGCCCGATCGCGTCCGAGAGCGCCCCCACCGATTCCTCGAGCGCGAGGAGGCGGGGCGAGAGGAGGGTCGCGGCCGTGGCCCCCTCCGCCGCGCCCGCGACCTCGGCCGCCATGGCCTCCCCCTCCAGCCGCAGGCGCCGTGCCCAGGCGGAGAGGCTGGGGTCGCCGCCGCCCTCCACCCCCGCCAGCAGCGCCTCGGCGGCGGCGAGCTGGAAGACGAGGCCGCGGGGGTTGGCGGGGTCCGCCATCACGAGGTCCAGCGCCGGCGCCGGCTGCAGGAGGTGGAGGTAGCGGGTGCGGTAGGTGATGACGGAGTCGCAGAGCTCGAGCGCGAGGGCCAGCGCGCTCTCGACCCGCGCCGGCGGCTCGGCCAGCAGGTGGCCGAGCAGGGCCGCGACGCTCGCCCCCCGCTCCAGCCGCCGCCCGAGGTCGAGGAAGCTGTGGGCGCCGCCGCGCACCATGTTCTCGGCGGCCACCCCGGCGACGCCCGAGGCGTAGCGCACGAGGCCGCCGAGGGCGGCGCCGAGCGCGGCCGGGGTCGAGGCCTCCATGAGGGCCGCGCGGCAGTCGCGCAGCGGCAGGGTGAAGGCGGCGTGCATGTCCCCGGTCAGCCGGTCGCGCGTGCCCTCCACCAGCCGCGCGACCTCCCCCGTCAGCCGGTGGACCCGCCCGCCCTTGCGCCCGGCCTGGAGCATGGCGCGGCGGAGGGCGGCGTCGTCGCCGGAGGTCGGAAGCTGCTCCTCCGTGATCAGCTTCGCGTCGAGCAGGCAGCGCGACAGCGCCGCGACCTCCGCCAGGTCCCGCGGGAGCATGGGCGCGCGGTCGAGGCGGGCCATGGTGGCGCGCATCAGCCGCGCGGAATCGTCCAGCCGCTCCACGTAGCGGCCGAGCCAGAAGAGGTTGTCGGCCACGCGGGAGGGAAGGTCGCCCGCCGCGCGGCGGATCGCGAGGGCCGGCACCTGCAGCGCGGCGGGACCGCGGATCTCCGCGCCCTCCTCGGACAGCACCCAGACGTCCTTGGAGACCTCGCCGCCGCGCCCCTCCGCGTCCGCCACGCGCGCGACGCCGCCGGGCAGGCAGCGCCAGCCGGCGCCGTCGTGCAGGAGGAAGAGGCGGAGCGCGACCGGCCGCGGCTCGAGCCGCTCCCCGACGAGGGTGGGGGCCAGCGAGGCCGCGGGGCGCTCGACGGCGGCCCAGCCGCGGGGGTCGCCGGACAGCGCCTCCGCGCCCCGCCCCGCCTCGCCCGCGGCGCGCAGCGCGAAGCCCGTGGGCGCGGCGGCGTAGCGCGCGAGGGAACCGGGGTCGCCGAGCCAGAGGGTGCCGACCGAGGGGAGGGCGAGCTCCTCGCCGAGGAGGTCGCGGCAGAGGGCGGGCAGGAAGGCGGGCAGGGCCGGCGCCTCGGCCAGCCCCGCGCCGGGGTGGTTGTGCACGACGAGGTTCCCCGCCCGCGCGGCGTCGAGCAGCCCGGGCACGCCGGCCGCCGTGCGCCCGCCGAGCTCCAGCGGGTCCAGCAGCGCCCCCGGCACGCGGGAGAGCAGCACGCGCACCGGCTGCAGGCCGCGGAGCGTCTTGAGGAAGAGCGCGCCGCCCCGCGCGGTGAGGTCCCCCGCCTCGGCGAGGGCGCAGGAGAGGTCGCGGGCGAGGGTGACGTGCTCGGCCCAGTGGGGATGGCCGACGCCCGGCGTCAGCAGCGCGACCGTCGCGGCGCCCGCCGGCTCCCCGCCCACGGCGCGCTGGAGGACGTCCCGCCAGGCGTCCATGAAGGGGCGCAGCGGGCGCATCTGCACGGCGCGGGCGCATTCGGGCAGGGTCCGCGCCATGTGGGAGCGGTTGGCGTAGGCCTGGGCGAGGCCCTCCATGCCGACCACGCTGTCCCCGGCCACCCGCCAGGCGCCGTCCGCCCCGCGCAGCAGGTCCGCGGCGTAAAGGTGCAGGAAGGGGCCGGGCACGCCGTTGCAGCAGGGGCGGAGGAAGGCGGGGTTCGGGAAGACGAGCTCCGGCGGGATCGCCCCGCGGCCGAGCAGGAATTGCGGGCCGTGGAGGT
Organism: Muricoccus nepalensis; assembly: GCF_006438825.1. Lineage (GTDB taxonomy): Bacteria > Pseudomonadota > Alphaproteobacteria > Acetobacterales > Acetobacteraceae > Roseomonas > Roseomonas nepalensis. The sequence continues at coordinate 109,761 of NZ_RCZP01000003.1, read as the reverse complement.
CCTCCAGCACCGCCTCCAGCAGCCGCGCGCGCTGCGCGAGCCCCTCGGCCAGGGCCGCGAACTCGGCGCCGTCGAGGACCAGCGGCACGGGGTCCAGCCGCCCGGCCGCGCCCCGCCCGCCGGGCGCCGCGCCCGGCGCCGCGTGGGAGGGCAGCAGCCCCGCCGAGCCCTCCTCCTCGAAGGCGCGGTCGAGCAGGCGGGCGCGGGCGACGAGGCCGCCCTCGGGAAGGCTGGAGAGGGCGCCGAGCAGGCCCCGCCACTGCGGGCGCACGCGGCCGCCGCCGTCCACCATCTCGTCGACGGAGGCCTCGGCGGCGGTCACGCGGGGACCAGGGAGAGGGAGGCGGAGAAGGCGACGCCGCAGGCCTCGTGCGTGCCGCTAACGGGCGCGGCGAGGCGCGGGTCGGAGGCGGCGGAGAGCGGCAGGTGGAACTCGGCGGCGAGCAGCCCGGAGGTCGGGTCGAAGCCCACCCAGCCCGCGCCTGGCAGGAAGGCCTCGGCCCAGGCGTGCAGCTCCGCCGTGCCCTCGTTCGTGTCCAGCAGGTAGCCCGAGCAGAAGCGGGCGGCGATGCCCATCGCGCGGAAGGCGTGCACGAGCAGCCAGCCGGTGTCCCGGCAGGACCCCTCGCCGCGCGCCACCACCTCCTCCGCCTCCCAGACGCCGGGCTCGTCGCGGCGGATGTAGCGGATCTCGCCGGCGACGCGGCGGGCGAGGGCGAGGAGGGCGGGGATGGTCTCCTCCCTGCCCGGGGCGGGCCGGGGCACCAGCGCCGCCAGCCCGGCGCCGGCCGCGGGCGGCCGGAGGTTCGGCGCGAGCTCGGCGGCGAGGAGCGGCTCGTAGGCGAAGGGCCAGCGGTCGGCCCCGCCCTCGAGGAGGAAGGCGAAGGGGTTCACCGGCACCAGCTCCGCCTCCAGCGCGGCGGTGATGGTGAAGCTCTCCACCCGGCCGTCGAAGACGGCGAGGGACTCCGGGTTGCCCTGGGGGTCGCGGCGGTGGAGCAGGCGGTGGTTCCCGGGCTCCACGGTCAGCGCGTGCCGCCGGATCACGGCCGGGGCGTGCGGCGCCGGCGAGAGGCGGATCGTCTGCGGCCCCAGCAGCACCGGCCGGTCGTAGCGGTAGGTGGTGACGTGGGTGAGGAGGACGGCGCTGGCCATGCGGGCGGTCGGGGACCTTCCTGGTCGGGGCGGCGCAGCATAGCTGCCGGGGCGGCGGGGGATAGCCCGGCGCGGGACCCGCGATGGTCACGCCCCCGCAAAGGCTTTTCTGGCCAGCGGGGATCGCGCCGTGCCATCACGGGGGCACGCGCATCGCGGCGGGCCGGGGCCCGCCGGCGGAACCGGCCACGGAGAGAAGCCATGGGCACCAAGTACGTCATCCAACGCCGCGCCCTGCTGGCCGGCGGCACCGCCCTCTCGCTCGTGGCCGTGCCCGGCGCGCGGGTCTCGGCGCAGGTGCTGGACAAGGTCTCGTTCCAGACGGACTGGCGCGCCCAGGCCGAGCACGGGGGCTACTACCAGGCCGTCGCGGCCGGGATCTACCGGCGCTACGGGATCGATTGCGACCTCCGCCAGGGCGGGCCGATGCAGAACCCGGCGCAGCTCCTCGTCGGCGGTCGGGCGGACATGATCATGTCCAACCCCTTCCAGGCCCTGAACTACGTGCGGGAGAACCTGCCCTTCCTCTGCATCGGCGCCATCTTCCAGAAGGACCCGATGATCCTGATGAGCCACGAGGAGGCGGGGATCGCGGGCTTCGAGGGGATGCGCGGCAAGCCCATCATGATCAGCGCCGCGGGGCGCGTGACGCACTGGCCGTTCCTGCGCAGCCGCTTCGGCTTCACCGACGCCCAGATCCGCCCCTATACCTTCAACCTGCAGCCCTTCATGGCCGACAAGGGCGCGATCCAGCAGGGCATGGTCTCCTCGGAGCCCTTCGCGGCGATGCAGGCGGGCGCCAGGCCCCGCGTGCACCTCCTCGCCGATGCCGGCTACGAGGCCTACAACACCACGATCGACATCTCCGCGAGGATGGTAGCCGAGAAGCGGGACCTCGTGCAGCGCTTCGTCGACGCGACGGTCGAGGGCTGGACCGAGTACATGAAGGGCGCCGACATCGGCGCGGCCAATGCGCTGATCCAGTCGCAGAACGCCGAGATGCCCGCCGAGAAGATGGCCTACGGCCTGCGCGTGATGCAGGAGCGCAAGATCGTCACCGACAACGAGGCCGCGACGCTCGGCGTCGGCGCGATGACGCACGAGCGCTGGGACCGCTTCTACGCGACCATGCGGGACAACGGGGTCTATCCCGCCGGGCTCGACCTCCGCCGCGCCTACTCGCTCGACTTCGTCAACCGCCGCATCGGCGTGGCCTAGCTCACCAGGGGAGGTCCACCCAGGAGAGGTGGCCTCCCTTGCCGGCCCCCGTGTCCATGAAGACGGCCGCGCCCCCGCCGGCGCCCACCTGCATCAGCGGGCGGCCGTTGGCGCTGCGCACCTCGTGCCCGCAGTAGATGGTGAAGCCCTGGGGGATGCGGTCCACCCAGTCGTGCAGGCGCTCGGGGTAGCCGTCCTCGCGCACGCGGCTCGTCACCTGGCCGAAGAGGGCGCGGGGCACCAGGCCCTCGGGCTTGCGCGCCCCGGCGTCCGGCGGCGGGGGCGCGTGGAGCATGCGCGGGTGGAAGCCGCCGTGGACGAAGAGGCGCTGGTCAATGCGGAGCCATGCCGGGGCGCGGCCGATCTCGGCCACGGCGCGGCGGCGCAGCGCCTCGCCGTCCTCGGCGGCGTCGATCTGCTCCAGCGTCCGGCCCAGCCCGCTCGGCTCGATGCGCAGCGCGGCCCCCTCGAGCGCCCGGCGCAGCTTGTGGTCGTGGTTGCCGAGGATGAAGACGCCGCGCCCCTCCGCGCGAAGGGCGAAGGCGCGGCGCAGCACCCCCGGCGCGTCTGGGCCGCCGTCGGTGAGGTCGCCGAGCTGGATGAGGAAGAGCCGCTCCGCCTCGGCGCCGTCGGCCGCCGCGTGGAAGGCCGCGGCCTCCCCGTGGACGTCGCCGACGACGCGGATGCCCTCGAAGCGATCGCGGAGCTCGCTCAATCCGCCGCCTCCTCCTCGGGCAGCTCGCCGCGGGCGGTGGCGCGGAGCGCGGCCAGGGCGCGGGCGCGCCCCTCCGCGTGGCCGACCACCGGGCGGGGATAGGCGGCCTCGGTCAGCCCCGCCGCGCGGCGGATCTCCTCCGGCGCCTCCCAGGGGCGGTGGACGAAGCGCGACGGCATCGGCGCCAGCTCCGGCACCCAGCGGCGCACATAGGCGCCCTCGGGGTCGAACTTCTCGCCCTGGGCGATGGGGTTGAAGACGCGAAAATAGGGCGAGGAATCGGTGCCGCTGCCGGCGATCCACTGCCAGGAGGCGCCGTTGTTGGCGGGGTCGGCGTCCACCAGCGTGTCCATGAACCAGTCGAAGCCGTCCTGCCAGGGCTGGAGGAGGTGCTTCACCAGGAGGGAGGAGGCGACCATCCGAACGCGGTTGTGCATCCACCCGATCCGCCAGAGCTGGCGCATCCCCGCATCCACGATCGGATAGCCGGTGCGCCCGCGATGCCAAGCCGCCAGCAAGTTCCGGTCCGGGGCGAAGGGGAAGCGCGCGAAGGGGGCGCGGAGGGCGGTCTGGGTGATCTCCGGCCGGTGCCAGAGGAGGTGGTGGGAGAACTCCCGCCAGAGGATCTCGCGCAGGAAGGGCACCGCCTCCTCGCCGCCGGCCTCGCGCGCGGCGTGCCAAACCTGCCGGGGCGAGACCTCCCCCCAGCGAAGATGCGGCGAGAGGCCGGAGGAGCCCTCGACCGACGGGTCGTTGCGGCGGGTCGGGTAGTTCGGCAGGCCGCCCGCGGTGAAGCGGGCGAGGCGCTCGAGCGCGCCCGCCTCGCCCGGGCGCCAGGCGGTGCCGAACTCCGCGGCCCAGTCGGACTGAGGCGGGCGGGGAAGGAGGTCCAGCGCCGCGAGCGGCAGGCCCGGAGCGGGAGGCGCTAGCCCGCGAAGCGGCGCCGGCGGCTCGATCGGCGCCGGCGGCTCGCCCCCGGCGAGCACCTTCCGCGCGAAGGGGGCGTAGACCGTGTAGGGCCTGCCCGCGCCCGACAGGATGGCGTCCGGCCGCAGCAGGTGGGTGGAGGCGTGGAGGTTGAGCCGCCGTCCCCCCGCGAGGAGCCGCGCCGAGAGCGAACTCTCCTGCGCCCGCGGCCAGGGCTCCACCAGCCAGCCGGCCTCGATGGAGGCCGCGCCGGTCCGCTCCGCGAGGTCCGCCAGCAGGGAGACCCCGTCGCCGCGCAGCAGCAGCAGCGGCGCCCCGCGCGCGGCGAGGTCCCGCCCGAGCGCCGCGAGGCTGTGGTGCAGCCACCAGCGCGCCGCGCCCCCGAAGGCGAGGCGCCCGGCCGCCGCGTCGTCCAGCACGAAAACCGGCAGCACGGGTCCCTTGGCCGCGGCGACCAGCGCTGGGTTGTCGGCGAGGCGAAGGTCCTGGCGGAACCAGAGGATAGCCGGCGCCGTCATGCCGTGCTCTCCGCCCGGCGCCGCATCGGGGCGAGCGGCACGCTGAAGAGGCGGTCCGCCCCGAGCAGGAAGACCCGCCCGCCCCGCGGGAACAGCCCGCCGAGCGCCGGGTCGCGCATGTCGAGCCCGCCCGTGTAGGCGCCGAAGGCCGGCAGGATGACGCGCCGTCCGTCGGTGGCGAAGCAGGGGCGGCTGACGGGCCCGGCGCGGGTGGGCAGCGTCGCCTTGGGGTGGAAATGCCCGCTCAGCTCGCCGGCCGCGCGCGGGTCGGCCTCGTGGCGGAAGGTGAGGGGGCCGTCGGTCAGCGCCTCCGTGGCGATCCCCGGCAGGCCGACCGGCGCCACGGGGTCGTGGTTGCCGAGCACCCAGACCACCTCGGCCACGCCGGCGAGGAGGCGCCCCAGCGCCGCGCAGTCCGCGGGCGCCATGCGCTGGCAGCCCCCGGCGTCGTGGAAGCTGTCGCCCAGCAGGACGAGGCGAGCCGGGGCGTAGCGCCGGACGGCGAGGGCGAGCTTCGCGAGCGTCTCCCGCGTGTCGTAGGGCGGCACGAAGAAGCCGCGCGCCGCGAAGTGGCTGCCCTTCTCGAGGTGGAGGTCGGAGACGACGAGGGTGCGCTGGGCCGGCCAGGCGACGACGCCGGCGGGGTCGAGCATCAGCCGCTCGCCGGCCAGGTGCAGGGGCGCGGGCGTCACGGCGCGGCGTCCCCGCCCGGCAGGCGCGCGCTCCGCACGAAGCGGCGCAGCGGCGGGCGGCGTTTCCGGTCCTGTCTTCGCGGGCGGTCCACCACCCCGGAACGCACGCGCAGGCCTTCCGTCACCTCGGAGAGCACATCCGCGAAATGTTCGGCGCCCCCGGTGGCGTCGTCGACCAGGGCGGCGGCCTCGGCCAGCAGCGCGTCCTCCGCGCCGCCGGCGACCCATTCGCGCCCCTCCTCGATGAGGGCGGGCACGGCCAGCGGCGAGACGCGGTCCAGCCGGCGGATGCGGATGGCGCCCCGGACGCGCGCCAGCAGCGTCGCGATGCGGCCGACATCGGTCAGCCCCGTGGCGGCCTCGGCGCGGGTGGCGCGGAGGAGGATGTGGTCCGGCTCGTGCCGGCGCAGGACGTCGTAGATCAGGTCCGAGTTCATGCTCATCTGCCGCCCGGATTTCTCCGCGCCAGGGTGGTTCTTCTCGATGAGGCCCGCGATGGTCGCGATGTTGCGGAAGGTGCGGCGGAGCATGGAGCTCTCCGCGATCCATTCCTCCAGCTCCTCGCCGAGGATGTCCTCCTCGAACAGCCGCTCGGGGTCGGTCGGCTCGAAGGCGCTCCAAGTCGCGAGGACGTAGTCGGTGCCAAGATACCCCATGGGGCCGTAGCCCATCCGCTCCATCCGCTTCGTCACCAGCATGCCCAGCGTCTGGTGCGCGAGACGCCCTTCGAAGCAGTAGGCGACGAGGAACCAGCGGCCGGCGCGGGGGAAGACCTCGATCAGCATGCCGTCGCGCTGCGGCAGCTCGGAGCGGCGCTGCTGCAGGCGGAGCCAGTCCCGCACCGGCTCCGGCAGCGCGCGCCAGCGGCGGGGATCGGCGAGGATGGAGCGCACGCGCAGCGAGAGGTTGGTCGAGAGCGGCATGCGCGACCCCGCGTAGGCCGGCACGCGCGGCTCCCCCTCGCCGCCGCGGGTCACCACCATCGTCAGCGCGTCGATCCCCTCGTAGCGGAGCGTCTGCCCCGCGAAGATGAAGCAGTGGCCGGGCTCGAGCGTGGAGGCGAACCACTCCTCGACCTCGCCGAGCACGGGCCCGCCGCGGAGGCGCACCTTGAGCATGGGCGTGTCCACGATGGTGCCGAGGTTCATCCGCGCCTGGCGCGCAACCTTGAGGTCGCACACGTGCACCAGCCCCTCCGCGTCGCGGAAGAGGCGGCGGAAGCGCTCGTAGGCGCGCAGCGCGTAGCCGCCGTCCTCGACGAAGCGCAGCACGTCGTCGAAGTCGCGGCGGGAGAGGGTGGCGTAGGCGCCGGCGCGCGTGACCTCGGCGTAGAGGTCGTCCGGCCGGAAGGGCGCCTGGCAGGCCATGGCGAGGAGGTGCTGCGCGAGCACGTCGAGCCCGCCCGGGCGCGGCGGCTCCCCGTCCAGCTCATGCGCCCGCACCGCCTCGGTGGAGGCGACGCACTCGATCACCTCGAAGCGGTTGGCGGGCACGAGGACGGCGCGGGACGGCTCGTCCATGCGGTGGTTCGCCCGCCCGATCCGCTGCAGCAGCCGCGCGACCCCCTTGGGCGCGCCGACCTGGATCACCTGGTCCACCGCGCCCCAGTCGATGCCGAGGTCGAGCGAGGCCGTGGCCACCACCGCCCGCAGGCGCCCCGCCGACATCGCCGCCTCCACCTTGCGGCGCTGCTCGATCTGCAGCGAGCCGTGGTGCAGGCCGATCGGCAGGTTGCCCTCGTTCAGGCGCCACAGCGCCGCGAAGATGAGCTCCGCCTGGGCGCGCGTGTTGACGAAGACGATGGTGACCGCGGCATCGGCGATCCGCGCCAGCACCCCGGGCGCGGAGGCGATGCCCATGTGGCCGCCCCAGGGCAGGTGCCCCTTCGGCAGCAGGAGGTCCATCACCGGCTCCGCGCCGCCGCGGCCGAGGACGAGGCGGACGTCCTCGGCGCGGGCCGTGGGCGAGAGCCAGGCGCGGAGCGCGTCGGGATGCGCGACCGTCGCGGAGAGGCCGACGCGCCGCAGCCCCGGCGCCAGCGCGTCGAGCCGCGCCATGAGGAGGCAGAGCTGGTCGCCGCGCTTCGTGCCGGCCATGGCGTGGGCCTCGTCCACTACGACCGCGCGCAGCCCCCCGAAGAGCTCCGGCGAATCGGGGGAGGAGAGAAGAACGGCGAGGCTCTCGGGCGTGGTCAGCAGGATCTGCGGCGGGCTCTCGCGCTGCCGGGCGCGCCGGTTCTGGGGCGTGTCGCCGGTGCGGGTCTCGATCCGGACGGGCAGGCCCATCTGCTCCACCGGATCCATCAGGTTGCGCGCGATGTCCACCGCCAGCGCCTTCAGCGGCGAGACGTAGAGGGTGTGCAGCCCCTCCCGCGGGCTCGCGTGGAGATCCAGCAGCGTCGGCAGGAAGCCGGCCAGCGTCTTGCCGCCGCCGGTCGGCGCGATCAGCAGCGCGCTCTCGCCCGCCCTGGCGGCGCGCCAGAGGGCCAACTGATGAGGGCGCGGTGTCCAGCCGCGCGCGGCGAACCAGCCCGCGAAGGGTTCCGGCAATGTTCCCATGGGCCCCCGGTATATGGCATGCAATGGCGCGGCGGCGAGGCCCCGCCCCGCGCGAAGACCGCTGAAAGACCCGGATGGCTGACCTGGCGACGCTCCTCCCCCTCCTCCTGGCCGGCCTCGCGCTGCTCGGGGTCGGGGTGCTCCTCCTGCGGCGGACGGGGGGCGACGAGGCGCTCGGCGCGCTCGCGGGGAAGCTCGACGCTCTCGGGGCGGCGCAGGACCGGCAGGCCATGGCCGCCGCCGACCGCATGGCAGCCACCGAGCGCGCCCTGGCGGATCGCCTCGCGGCCACGACCGCCGGCCTGACGGAGACGCTGACCACCGCGCTCGCCCGGCAGAACGACCGCCTCGCCGCGACGGAGCGGGCGCTGGCCGACCGGCTGGCCGGGCAGAACGAGCGGCTGGGGAAGGTGCTCAGCGAGAACGCGCTGAAGGCCGAGGAGACCGCGGGGCGCATCCACGAGCGCCTGGCCGTGATCGACGCGGCCCGCGCGAACATGGAGGCGCTCGGCGCCCAGGTCGGCAGCCTCGCGCAGATCCTCGGCAACAAGCAGTCCCGCGGCGCCTTCGGGGAGGTGCAGCTCCGCCAGCTCGTGGAGGACCGGCTGCCGGCGGACGGCTTCGCCTGGCAGCACACCCTGGCCAACCGCACGCGCTGCGACGTGCTGATCCGGCTGCCCTACCCGCCCGGGCCCATCGCGGTCGACAGCAAGTTCCCGCTCGAGGCCTGGCTCGCCGCCCGCGATGCTGCCGACGACGCCGGGCGGATCGCGGCGACGAAGCGCTTCGCCGCCGACGTCACGCGCCACGTGGACGACGTCGCCGGCAAGTACATCTGCCCCGGCGAGACGGCCGAGGGCGCCCTCATCTTCGTGCCCTCGGAGGCGATCTACGCCGACCTGCACGCGGCCCACGCGCCGGTGGTGGACGCGGCGGCGCGGCGGGGCGTCTACATCGTCTCGCCGAGCACTCTCTGGGCCGTGCTCGGCACCATGCGCGCCCTCATGCAGGACGTGCGAATGCGGAGCGAGGCCGGGCAGATCAAGAACCAGGTGGCCGAGCTGATGAAGGACGTGACGCGGCTCGACGAGCGCGTGACGAAGCTGCGCAAGCACTTCCTCGACATGCAGGCGGACGTGCAGGGGATCGAGATCACCACCGGCAAGATCACCCGCCGCGGCGCCTCGATCGAGGCGCTGGAGCTGAGCGACCTGCCCGCCATCACCGCCCCCGCGGCGGCGCCCCTGCCGGGCCGGAGCGCCGCGGAGTAGCCGGGCCGCGTCAGCCGGGGACGCCGCCCACCCGCATCAGGTGATGCATCCCGACCTCGGCCGGCGACTGGCAGCCGAGGAAGGCGAGGTTGCGGTGCACCTCCGAGGAGAGGATGGCGATGGCGTGCTGCACCCCCGCCTCCCCACCGACCGCGGCCGCGTAGAGGAAGGGGCGGCCCACGAAGACGAAGTCGGCGCCCATGGCGAGCGCCTTCAGCACGTCGGACCCGCGGCGGATGCCGCCGTCCATCATCACCGCCATGGACCCGGCCGCGGCCCGCACCTCCGGCAGGGCGCGGAAGGCGGAGATGGCGCCGTCGAGCTGGCGCCCGCCGTGGTTGGAGACGACAACGCCGTCCACGCCCTCCTCCGCCGCGCGCCGCGCGTCCTCGCCGTGGAGGATGCCCTTCACGACGAGCTTGCCCTTCCACCGCCGGCGGATGAGGGCAAGGTGCGACCAGTTGAGGTGGTCGCGCGCGCCGAAGTCGCGCTCCACGTGGCGGGCGATGATCGGCGCGCCGCGCGTCGCGTAGGAGTTCTCGAAATGCGGCATCCCGTGCCGGCGCAGCGTCGGCAGCATCGTGTCGAGCAGCCAGCGCGGCCGGATGGCGCCGTCCCAGGCGAGGCGGAGGCTCGGCTTCAACGGCGTCGAGAAGCCGGTGCGGACGTTGTTCTCGCGGTTGCCGAGGGTGGTCGTGTCCACCGTCAGCAGCAGCGTGCCGAAGCCGGCGGCGGCCACGCGGTCCACGAGGCCGATGATGCGCGCCTCCTCCCCGGGCAGGTAGGCCTGGAACCAGCTCCCTGGCGCCTCGCGCGCCACCTCCTCGAGCGGGATGAGCGAGGAGCCGCTCATGATCATGGGGATGCCGGCGTCCCGCGCCGCGCGGGCGAGGACGAGGTCGCCGCGATAGGCCATCATCGCGCTGATCCCCATCGGCGCGATCCCGAAGGGCGTCTTGTAGGGCGTGCCGAAGAGCGAGGTCGCCATGCTGCGGCGCGAGACGTCGACGAGGTAGCGCGGGCGAAAGGCCCAGTCCGCGAAGACGTTGCGGTTGTCGCGGAGCGAGGCGTTCGTCTCCGCCGCGCCCGCGACGTAGCCGAAGAGCGGCCGCGGCAGCTTGCGCCGCGCCGCCGGCTCGAAGTCGTCGAGCGCGAGGATCGGCCGCAGGACGCGCGGGAGGTCCTTCGAGACGGTGCGGTAGACCGATTGGGCGGGCGGCGGGACCGGGGCGGCCGCGTTTCCGTCGGGCGGGCTCATGCAAGTCTCCCCAGCACGCGGTCGATGAAGAGACCGGCGCTGCCGAGATAGGTTGAGGGGTCGGTGATCGACGCGATGGCCGCCGCGTCGAGGCGGGAGGCGACGGCCTCGTCGCGGCCCAGCGCCTCGGCCAGGGGCACGCGCTCGGCCAACGCCACGTCGCAGGCGTGGTGGACGGCGTCGTGGGCGGCGCCGCGGCCGAGCATGGGGGCGAGGCCCATCATCACGGCCTCGGCCATGATCGCGCCGCCCGTCGCCTCGAGGTTGCGGCGCATCCGCGCGGCGTCCACCGTCATGCCCTCGGCGATGGCGCGCGCCTGCTCGAGCGCGCCGTGGGTGAGCAGCAGCGCCTGGGGGATGGCCAGCGGCTCGGCCTGCCAGGGCCCGGTGCCGCGCTCGTGGTCGAGCGCCATGGCGGACATGACCTGCGGCACGAGGGCGTGGACGCCGCGCGACTGCGCCAGCACGTACTCGCAGGCGATCGGGTTGCGCTTCTGCGGCATGGTGGAGGAGCCGCCGCGCCCGGCCTCGTGCGGCTCGAAAACCTCGGCCACCTCGGTCTGCATGAGCAGCATCACGTCGGTGGCCATCTTGGACAGCGCCCCGCAGAGGATGCCGCACCAGCAGACGGCCTCCGTCACGGTGTCGCGCGCGACGTGCCAGGGGATATCGGGCACGGCGAGGTCCAGCTCCCGCGCCAGGGCCTCGGCCACCGCCGGCCCCTGGTCGCCGAGGGAGGCCAGCGTGCCCACCGCGCCGCCGAACTGCACGCGCAGCAGGCGCGGGAGCAGCGCGTCGAGCGTCTCCCGCGCGTTGAGGAGGGGCGCGAGCCAGACCGCGCATTTGTACCCGAAGGTCACGGGCAGGGCGTGCTGGAGGTGGGTGCGCCCGGCCATCACCGTGCCGCGGTGCTCCCGCGCGCGGGCGGCGAGCGCCGCGATGGTGGCATCGAGGTCGGCGCGGATCAGCGCGAAGGCGTCCCGCATCGCCAGCACCAGCGCGGTGTCGAGGATGTCCTGCGTCGTCGCGCCCCAATGCGTCCAGCGCGCGGCCTCCTCGCCGGCGAGCGCGCCGAGCTGCTTCACCAGGCCGACCACCGGGTAGCCGGTGTTGCGCGTGGCCGCGGCCAGCCTCGGCAGGTCCAGCCGCTCGGCCCGGGCGGCGGCGGTGATGGCGGCGGCGGCCTCCGCCGGCACGATGCCGAGCCCGGCCTCGGCGCGGGCGAGCGCGGCTTCCACGTCCAGCATCCGCTGGAGGAGCGCCGTCTCCCCCACGGCGCCCCGCATCGCGTCGGTGCCGTAGAGGGTGCCCCAGACCGCGCCGTCCGCCGGGTTGACCGCCATGCTCAGACCGCCATCCAGACGGTCTCGCCCTCGCCCTGCAGGCGGAGGTCGAGGGTCCAGCTTCCGTCGCCGCCGCGCCGAGCCAGCATCGTGCCGCGGCGCGCCTCGGGCACGGCGTTCAGCACCGGGTCGGTCGCGTTCAGCGGCTCGCCCTCGAAGTAGAGGCGGGTGGAGACGTGCTGGAGCAGCCCGCGCGCGAAGACGGCGAGGGCGACGTGCGGCGCCTGCATCGCGTTGGCGCCGGCATGGGGCCCGACCGGCACCGGGCCGGGCTTGAGGGTGGTGAAGCGGAAGCGCCCCTCCTTGTCCGTCGCGCAGCGGCCGTAGCCCTGGAAAGCCGCGGGGTCCCCGTTCGGGTCGGGATACCGGCCCGCGGGATCGGCGTGCCAGATCTCGACCATGGCGTCGGTGACGAGGGCGCCGGTGCCGTCCCGCAGCGTGCCCGTGATGACGATCCGCTCGCCCTCCGGCAGCGCGCCCGCGAAGTGGCGCGTGGTGTCCGCCCATTCCGGGAAGTCGACCAGGTGCCAGTAGGGGCCGGCCGTCTGGTGGGCCGAGGCGATCGTCGCCTCGGAGGGGGCGAGCTCGGGGGTCGCGCCGGCCATGGTCACGGGTTCTCCATCGGGGTCGCCTCGCGGCCGCGCAGCACGATGTCGAAGCGGTAGCCGAGGGCGTGCTTGGGCTCCGTCAACTCGAGGTCGAAGCTGGAGACGAGGCGGTTGCGCGCGGCCTCGTCGGCGACGGTGTTGAAGATGGGGTCCAGCGGCAGCAGCGGGTCGCCCGGGAAGTACATCTGGGTGATCATCCGCTGGGCGAAGCCGTGGCCGAAGAGGCTGTAGTGGATGTGGTTCGGCCGCCAGGCGTTGTGGTGGTTGCGCCAGGGATAGGCGCCGGGGCGGATGGTGACGTAGCGGTAGAAGCCGTTCTCGTCCGTGAAGACCCGGCCCATGCCGCGGAAGTTGGGGTCGAGCGGCGCGTCGTGCTGGTCGCCCTCGTGGTTGTAGCGGCCGGCCGCGTTGGCCTGCCAGACCTCGACCATGGCGTGGCGAATGGGCCGCCCGTCCTCGTCGGTCAGGCGGCCGCCGACGATGATCCGCTCGCCCATGGCGTGGCCCGCGCCGTTCTCCAGCACCGTCAGGTCCGCCGTCTCGGGGTAGCGGACGGGGGTGAAGAGGGGGCTGCTCGTCTCCGTCAGCGTGTGCGGCAGCTCGAGCAGCGGCTGCTGCGGGTGGCGCGCGCGGGTGCTGCCATAGGACGGGGAGTTCAGGGGCGGCTGGGTCGCGGCCCCCGGGCGGCGATAGCCGTGCACAGCCTCGCTCATGCGGTCTTCTCCATCTCCGCCAGGATCTCCTTGGCGATCTTCAGCGCGTGGTTCGCCGCCGGCACGCCGGCATAGGCGCCGACCTGCAGCAGGACCTCCGCGATCTCCTCCGGCGTGACGCCGGTGTTGCGCGTCGCGCGGACGTGCAGCCCGAACTCCCCCTCCCGCGCCAGCGCCGCGGTGACGGCGAGGGTGAGCAGGGAACGGGTGTGGCGGGGAAGGCCCGGGCGCGTCCAGATGCCGCCCCAGACGTTGCGGGTGATGTAGTCCTGGAAGGCGGCGTCGAGCGGGGTGACATTCGCCTGGGCGCGGGCGACATGGGCCTCGCCCAGCACGGCCTTGCGCACCGCGAGCCCGGCCGCGAGGGCGTCGCCCTCCGGCACCGGCGCGAGATGCGCGGCCAGGGCGGCGGTCACGGCCTCGGCCGCCTCGAAGGTCGGGATGTGGCCGACGCCGGGCAGCACGACGAGGCGGCTGCCGGGGATGGCGTCGCGGATGGCCTCGGCGGAGGCGACCGGCGACGCCAGGTCCTCCGCCCCCACCACCACGGTCGCGGGGCCGAAGAGGCGCCCGAGGAGCGGGGCCGCGCGTGCGTCGCGCAGCGCGGCGGCCGCGGCGGCGTAGCCCTCGGGGGGCGTCGTCAGCAGCATGGCGCGCAGCGCGCGGGAGGAGGCCGAGGCGGTGTCCATCACCCAGCGCGCCAGGACGCCGTCCGCGACCGCCGCCATGCCGCCGGCCCCGACCGCCTCGATCCGCGCCTGCCAGTTCTCGGGCGGGGGGAACTCGAGGGCGGTGTCGAGGAGGAAGAGGGAGAGCACCCGCTCCGGCCGGCTCGCGGCCATCTCCATCGCGATGCGCCCGCCGATGGAGATGCCGCCGAGATGGGCGGCGGCGATGCCGAGGTGGTCGAGCAGCGCGAAGGCGTCGGCCGCGAACTCGGCCATGCTTCCCTCGCCGGCGCCGGGCGGGGTGAGGCCGTGGCCGCGCAGGTCGAAGCGGATCACGCGGTGCGTGCGGGCGAGGGCCTCCGCCTGCGGGTCCCAGACGTGCAGCGAGGTGCCGAGGCTGTGCAGGAGAAGGAGGGGCGGCGCCCCCGGCGGCCCCTGCACCTGCACGTGCACCGCCATGCCGCCCAGCGCGATGAACATCCGGCCGTTCACTCCCCCGGCGGGTCCGGTCCGGGCCGCCCGGCCTTGGGCGGGGCGGGACGCGCCGAGCGGGATGCGTAACACGGGCACCCCCGGGGGAAAACCCGGGGGGCCGCCCCGGGCCCGGCCGGGCTAGACGCCCGCGACCGTCACCTGGCCCTGGTCCTGGCCGCGCATGGCCCAGCCGGTGGTGCGGTTCTCGATGGCGACGGCGACGACGTACATGATGACGCCCATCACCCCCGTGATGATCAGCCCCGCGAAGACCAGCGGCACGTCGAAGCGGGAGGAGGCGAGCATCATCAGGTGGCCGATGCCCTTATTCGCCGCGACCGTCTCCGCGATGATGGAGCCGACGAAGGCGACAGTGATCGCGATCTTCAGCGAGGCGAAGAAGTAGGGCATGGCCCGCGGCAGGCCGACCTTGCGGATGATGTCGGAGGGCCGGGCGCCGAGCGCCCGCAGCACGTCCCGCAGCTCGGGCTCCACGGTCGCGATGCCGGTCGCGACGTTCACCACGATCGGGAAGAAGGAGATGAGGAAGGCGGTGATCACGGCCGGCACGGTGCCGATGCCGAACCAGATCACGAGGATCGGCACCACCGCCACCTTGGGCACGGAGTTGAAGGCGATCAGCAGCGGGTAGAGCCCGTGGTAGAGGAGGGTGGAGGAGCCGATCGCGACGCCGAGCAGCAGGCCGAAGACGATGGCCAGAGCGAAGCCGATGAGCGTCGTCATCAGCGTCTGCCAGGAGTTGTCGAGCAGCGGCAGCCACCACTTCGCCATGCTGGCCATGATGGCCGACGGCGCGGGAAGGATGAACTGCGGGATCTCGAAGGCTCGGCAGACCACCTCCCACAGCAGGAAGGTGCCGACGATGATCAGCCAGGGCAGCGCGGCCTGCAGGCGCCGGCGGCGGCGCGCGGCGGCCGACAGCGCCTCGATGCGCCGCTGCGCCGCGGTCTTCGAGGACGCGGACGCGCTCGGGGAGACGTCAAGCGGCATGGGGCGCCTCCTGCGGGGCGATGCTGGCGGGCCCGTCCTCGCCGCGGCGGGCGGCGCTGATGTGCTCGCGGAGGTCGTGGACCAGGGCCTGGAAGGGCTGGGTGTAGGTCATCTCGAGCGAGCGGGGGCGCTGGAAGGGCACGGTGCGCTCGGCGATGATGCGGCCGGGGCGGGCGGACATGATCATGACGCGGTCCGCGAGGAAGACCGCCTCCTTCAGGTCGTGGGTCACCAGCACGACCGTCGGCTTGAGGATGCCGCAGACCCCCTCGAGCTCCACCCAGAGGTCCTCCCGCGTGAAGACGTCGAGCGCGCCGAAGGGCTCGTCCAGCATCAGGAGCTGGGGGTCGTGGATGAGCGCGCGGCAGAGGCTCGCGCGCTGCTGCATGCCGCCCGAGAGCTGGTGCGGCGTCTTGTCCTCGAAGCCCTTGAGGCCGACGAGGGCGAGGAGCTTGCGCGCCTTGTCCTCGTACATCGCCCGCTCGGACCGCAGGCGGCGGCGGTGAGGCTCCACCACCTCGAGCGGCAGCATCACGTTCTGCAGGATCGTGCGCCAGGGCAGCATGGTCGGCGCCTGGAAGGCCATGCCGGCGATGGAGAGCGGGCCGTCCACCTCCTTGCCCGCCACGATCACGCTACCGGCAGAGCAGGGCCAGAGCCCGGTGACCAAGCGCATGAGGGTCGACTTGCCGCAGCCCGAGGGGCCGACGACGGCCACGAACTCGCCCTTGGCGATGCGCATGGAGGTGTTGCGCAGCGCCAGCGTCCCCTCCGTTCCCCCGTAGCGCATGGAGACGTCGTCGATCTCCACGAAGGGCCTCTCGAACCCGGTCATACCCTCGCCCGCCTCCCGAAAAGCCACGCCCCGCCACCGCCGGGGGACATCCCTGCCGGCCCGACGGGCCGGGGCGGCGCGGCCCGAGGGGGCGGCCCGTCCCGGCGCCGCGAGGCCGAAATCCTCCCCCCTCCTAGCAAGGGGTGGGCCAAAGGCGGTAGTCGAAAGCATCCGCCGCGCGACGGCGCGGGCCGGCGGTCGCCCCTGGCGGCGGCACGGCGCGCACCCAATCTGGCGCCGGACCATCGAACCCCGGGACCCCGTGGGCCCGGAGCACAGGAGCGCGCCATGCCCGTCGAGGACATCTCCCCCAGCGACAGCTACGAAGCCCTCCGGACCGATCCCGACGCCATGCTCGTGGACGTGCGCACCGACGCGGAGTGGAACTTCGTCGGCATCCCCGACCTCTCGGCGACCGGAAAGCAGCCGGTGCTGATCCCCTGGCAGGTCTACCCCTCCATGGGGGTGAACGGCGCCTTCGTGGAGCACCTGCGCCGGGCCGGGGCGACGCCGCTCAGCAAGCTGCACTTCCTCTGCCGCTCGGGCGCGCGGTCGCTCGCGGCGGCGCAGGCGGCCCAGGCGGCGGGCTTCCCGAACGCCTACAACGTGGCCGATGGCTTCGAGGGGCCGGTCGACGCGGAGGGCCATCGCGGCACCACCGCCGGCTGGAAGGCCGAAAGCCTGCCCTGGCGGCAGCGCTGAGACGCGGCGCCCGGGGCAGCCCCGGGCGCCCGCCTAGCCGGCGCCGGCGGGAACCCAGACCTCGAGCGTCCCGGACCGCGGCCGCGGCGAATAGGTCGTGAAGTCCTGCACCATCCAGTCGCGGCCGAGGCTGCGGGCGAGCTGTTCGGCGTCGTCCTGGTCGGCCGGGTTGAAGTAGCGGATCACCTTCCGGCCGGGCGTCGCGGGCACCACCCGCCGCTCAACCGGCACGCCGAAGCCGCTGAGCTGGTCCACCAGCGCCTCGACCCCGTCCCAGAGGCCGGGCGGGTAGTGCACGACCACGCGGCGGCCGCCCGTGGTCGCCGCCGGCCGCGGGCTCTCGCGCGGCGCCTCGCCCTGGGGCCCCGGGGTCGGGACCAGCGGCTCGCCCCGGTAGGTCTGGAAGCGCGGCGTCGCGGGGCGCGGGGTGGCCGGGGGGTTGAACGACCCCGCCGCGGTCGATGCCGGCTGCGGCGGCGAGGGCGGCGGAGGCGGCAGCGCGGCCGCGGGCTCGGGTGCGGCTGGCGCCGGGGAGGCCGCCGGCGCGGGGGAGGGAGCCGGGGCGGGCGCCAGGGCCGGCGCCACGGGCACGATCGAGGCCTCCTGCACGCGCTCCAGCGGCAGCAGGCGCCGCAGCCCCGCGGCCCCGTCGAGCAGGGTGGTCGCGACGCCCCCCGCAACCACCAGCGCCGCCGCGCCCGTAAGGAAGAGAAGGGCGCGCAGCCGGGAGCGCCGGCGGGCGCCGAGGCGGGAGGTCGGCCGCGGCGGCCGCGGGGGCACCGGCGGCAGGCGGAGCGGCGCGCGCTCCGGCTCCAGGCGGACGGCCTCGGCGGCAGGGCGCGGCGGTTCCGGCACGGGGGCCGGCGCCGGGGCGGGGGTCGGCTGGACGGGCGGGGCGGCGGGCGCGATGGCCGGCGTCTCGGGCGCTCGGGCCAGCGGGGCCTCGGACGGTGCCTCCGCCCGCGCGAGAGCCGGCCGGCCGGCGCGGACGGGCGGCAGCTCCTCGAACAGGCCTTCGAACAGCGGGTCCTCGGCTAACGAAACCCGGCGCGCGCCCGTGGGCACCAGGCGCGGCGGCGCCGGGCTCGGCATAGGCATCGGCGAGGCGGGCGGGCGCCGCACGACCTCCGGGAGCGCCGGCCGGGAGGGTGGCGCGGGCCGCTCCGCCGGGGGCGGCTCGGCGCGAACCGGCGCGGGCCGCGCCGCGCTGGCGGTCGGAATGTCGAAGGGAGCGGGCGCCGGCGCGGCCGGGCGCGGCACGGCCTTCGCCTCCGCCGAGAGCGTCCGCGCCGGGGGGGGATCGTCGCGCACCGGCGCTGGCCGCGGGGCGTCAGCGGTGGGAACAATGGCCGGAGCGGGCGCGGTTGGACGCACGGGCGGGGTGGGGCGCACCGGCGCGGCGGAGCCTGCCACAGGCTTGGCCTCCGCCGGGACCGCGCGCTCTGCCGGGGGCAGGTCGCCGCGGACCGGCGCAGGCCTTGCCGCGCTGGCGGCCGGGGCGGCGGGTGAGGCGGCCGCGGCGGGGGGCACCGGCGCGGCCGGGCCTGCCGCGGGCTTCGCCCCGGCGAGGGCCGCGCGCACGACGGCCGGCCATTCGCCCGCGCCCTCCGGCAGCGGCGGCAGGGTCGCGAAGTGGCGGTCGAGCACGCTCGTCAGGCGCCAGAGGTCCTCGCCGGTGAGGGCGTGGTAGATCACGGGCAGGCCGGGCACCGGCCCGGCCTCCTCCACCCGCTTGCGGAACGCCGCGACCGCGCCCGGCGTGGCCTCCGGGGCGAGGTCCAGAAGGGCGACGCCGAAGTCCGGGTGAAGCACGGTGAAGCGCGGCTCCTCGCGCTCCCCCGGCGTGCCCGCGGGACGGGCATGGTGCCGCAGGATCTCCCAGCCGAGATCGGTGAGCGCCTCCTCCGCGGAGAGATCCGTGGCGGGCTCGGGCGTGAGGGCGGGGAAAGGATGGGGCGTGGCGTTCATCGCTGTCGTGGCTTCCCTCGGGCCGGTGGCGTGCGGCCAGGGGTGGAGCGGCACCAGGGCCGATCTGGCATCGGGCGATAACTCGCCGCGGAAGGAGAGCGGGCGGAGGTAAGGCCTGGCGCGCGCGCTGTCACTTCACGATGGCGGGTTCGCGCGTCCCGCCCTCCCCGTGGCGCTCACGCGGGGCCGCCCTGGGCGCCGGTCCGGTCCGCGGCGCCCGGCGCGCTCGGCCGGGCGGCGTGCTGGCGGGCCTGGCCGGTGGGGCAGAGGTCGAGCAGCACGCAGCGCGCGCAGGCGGGCGAGCGGAAGTGGCAGACGCGCTGGCCGTGCAGCATCAGCACCTCGTGGTGGTCGTAGACCTGCTGGGCGTCCCACTCCGGGGGCAGCATCGCCTCCAGCACGCGGTGCGACGGGCCGACGGCGAGCGTCTCCGGGATGATGCCCAGCCGCTGCGCGACCCGGTGGTGGTGGCTGTCCACGGGCAGGGCGCGGCCGCGTAGCGATGAGAAGGAGAGCACCGCCGCGCTCGTCTTCGGCCCCACGCCGGGAAGGGATTCCAGCCAGGCCCGCGCCTCCGGCACCGGCATCTCCGCGAGGTGGTCCAGGTTGAGCGCCCCGCGCCGGCCGGTGATGAGGGTGAGGATGCGCTGCAGGGCCGGCGCCTTCGCCTCCGGCCAGGTGCAGGGGCGGAGCGCCTCCTCGACCGCCGCCACCGGCGCGTCGCGCACGGCGGCCCAGTCGGAAAACCTCTCCTTCAGGTTGCGGAAGGCGCGCGCGCTGTCCGCGTTGCGTGTCCGGTGCGAGAGAAGCGAGGAGACGAGCTCGTCCATCGGCGCGTGGGCGTGGAAATAGGCGATGGGGCAGCCGAAGGATTCGCAGAGGCGGTGATGCACCTCGAGCAGGCGCTCGCGCGGCGATACGATGGGGGCGGACTGGGCCATGCGGCGCTTCCTCGGTGAGCGAGGGGAACGCCGCGCGGGCTCGCCGGTTACCGTCTGGCGGAACGCCCGCGTCGCCGGCGCCGGCGCGCCGCGCGATTGACGGCCTGACACGGCGCGCCACCTATGGGCGGGTGATCGAACACCCGCCGCGCCTCCCGCCCTACCGCCTCGTCATCCTCGACTTCGACGGCACGCTCGCCGACAGCGCGCGCTGGGTGCTCGCCGCCCTGAACGACGTGGCGGGGACCTACGGCTTCCGCCCCGTCGGCGCCGCCGAGGCCGCGATGCTGCGCGGGCTCGACAACCGCGCGGTCATTCGTCACCTGGGCCTGCCTTTCTGGAAGCTGCCGTCGATCGCCCGCCACATGCGGGCGCGCATGGCGGCGGAGTCCGACCGCATCCATCTCTTTCCCGGTGCGGGCGACGCCCTCCGCGACCTGTCGGCGGCCGGCGTGACGCTCGCCATCGTCAGCTCCAACGCCGAGGTCACCGTCCGCCGCATCCTCGGCCCGGAGCTCGCCTCCCTCGTCGCGCGGCTCGAGTGCGGGACTTCCCTCTTCGGGAAGGCGCGGCGCTTCCGGCGGGTGCTGCGCGACCTCGGCGTGGCGCCGGCGGAGGCCATCGCCATCGGCGACGAGGCGCGCGACATCGAGGCCGCCCGGGCGGCGGGCATCGACGCCGGCGCCGTCACCTGGGGCTACGCCACCGCCGCGCTGCTCGCGACGCGGCAGCCGGCCGTCACCTTCGGGCGCATGGAGGAGCTGGGGCCGTGCCTGCTCGGCACGGCCTCAGCGCCCGGCAATCGCCTTGTTCTCCAACCGTGAGAGAAGCCGCACGACCGGCCAGAGGATGATGAAGTAGGCGAGCGCGGCCGCCACGATGGGGGAGGCGTTGTAGGTCACGCTCTGCGCCTGCCGCGCCTGGAACAGCAGCTCCGGCATGGCGACGACCGAGGCGAGCGAGGTGAGCTTCACCACCTCCAGCGTGTTCGAGACGAGGTCGGGCAGTACGTTGCGCACGGCCTGCGGCAGCACCACGAGCCAGAGCGCGAGCCAGGGCCGGAGCCCGAGCGCGCGCGCCGCCTCCATCTGCCCCGGCGGCACGCTGTCGAGCCCCGCCCGCAGCACCTCGCCGTAATAGGCGCCGGTGTTGAGGAAGAAGGCGAGCGCGACGGCGCCCCAGGGCCCGAGGTCGATCCCCATGAAGGGAAGCCCCGCGTAGAGGAAGATGAGCAGCACGAGGGGCGGCAGGGAGCGGAATGTGTCCGTCCAGGCCGCGAGCGGCCAGCGCACCCAGCGGCGGCGCGAGCGCGACAGCAGCGCGATGGCGAGCCCCCCCGCCAGCCCGAGCGGCACGACGATGGCCGAGAGCAGGAGTGTCTGCCCGAGGCCGCGCACGAGGATCGGCCAGGCGCGCGCCACGATGTCGAGGTTGAGGAAGTTGTCGGCGAAGTCCTCGAGCACGCGTCTATCGTCCCGGAAGGACCGCGCGCCGCTCGATCCACCGGCCGAGCCCGACGACGGGAAGGAAGAGCAGCGCGTAGGCGATGGCGCCGAGGGTGAGCGGCGAGGGGTTGCCCGAGAAGGCCATGGCCGACTGCGCCGAGCCCAGGATCTCCCCCACGCCCACGACGGAGGCGAGCGCCGTGCCCTTGGTGATGGCGATGGTGCGGTTGGTCAGCGGCGGCACGACCATCCGCACGGCCTGGGGCAGGATGATGCGGAACAGGATGGGCAGGAAGCGGAGGCCGAGCGCGCGCCCCGCGTCCCACTGGCCGCGCCCCGTCGCCGTGATGCCCGCCCAGAAGATCTCCTCCGAGAAGGCGGCCAGCACGAGGGTGAGGGAGAGCCAGGTTGCCCAGAAGCCCGAGAGCGACACCCCCATGCCCGGCAGGCCGAAGTAGAGCAGCACGATGATGACCAGCGGCGGCAGGGCGCGGAAAAGGTCCACGACGAAGACGATGCCCCAGTTCAGCACCCGCAGCCCGAAGGCGCGGAGCACCGCGAGGCCGAGCCCGAGCGAGAGCCCCGCCGCCACGATGAGGGCCGCGAGCAGCACGGTGAGCACGAAGCCCTCCGCGATCTTGGGCAGCCAGGTCGCCATCACCTTCAGGTTGAGGAAGGTGAAGGCGAAGCCGTCCAGTCCGCCCACGGGCTAGTTGCAGCGCGGCTCGTGGGGGGTGGGGTCGTAGCCCGGCAGGTCCGGCACGCCGTAGCCCGGGAAGACGGTGTTCTCCGCGTCGTCGGCGGCCGGCTTGGCGCCGAACCACTTCTCGGAGAGGGCCGCGAGCGAGCCGTCGCGCTTCATGCACTCGAGGACGTTCTCGACGGCGTTGCGCAGCTCCACGTTGTCGCGGCGGAAAGGCGCGGCCCAGTGCGCGCGCGTCTCGCGCAGGACGAAGTCGGGCACGAGGTTGCGCTGCTGGCTGGCCGCGTACTTCACCACCGTGTTCCCCGCCAGCACCGCGTAGGCCCGGCCCGAGATCACCGCCTGCACGGCGTCGGGGTTCGTGTCGTAGGCCTGGGCGGTGAAGCCGAGGCGCTCCGCATTGGCCTGGGCCCAGGCGTCGTAGGCGCTGCCCTTGTTCACGGCGATCGCCTTGCCGCGCAGATCCTCGAGGCTGCGGATGGGCGCGTTGCCGCGGCGGATGCCGAGCTGGAACTCGGTGAAGAGGTAGCCCTCGGTGAAGAGCATCCCCTCCGCCCGCTCCTTCGTCACGGTCACCGGCGCGGCGAGGAAGTCGTAGCGGCCGGCGTTCATGGCGGGCACGAGGCCGGAGAAGGAGGCGCTGTCGATGGTGATCTCCCGCCCCAGCCGGCGCGCGACCTCGCGGAAGAGGTCCACGTTGAAGCCCTGCACCCCGCCCTCCAGCCGCGGGTAGGCGTGGGGGGCGAAGGTGCCGTCCACCGCCGTCCGCAGCGGGGGGCCGCCCTGGCCCAGGGCAGGCAGCACGGGCAGGGCGGCGAGGGCGGCGGCGAGCAGCAGGCGGCGCATCGGGGATCTCCGGAAACGGGGCAGGAGTCGGGTCGTCGGGAGCCTTGCACGCAAGCATCGGGCCGGGGAGGGGGGCAAAATGCCCCATTCCTGCCACGATGCCGTCGCGCCCTTGCCGCGGGGCGGGGGTCTTATCCCCCCGTCGCCCGGCACACCGCCGGGATGGAGGTTCCCATGGACCGCATCGCCCTCGCCCTCATCGTCTCCGGCCTGGTGGTCATCCTGTCGATCGTCGCCACGGTTCTCGGCGGCACCCAGGGCACCCTGGCCGATCTCACCGCCCCCGGCGCGGCCCTCGGCGGCCTCGTGATCGTGAGCGGCCTCGCCATCCTCGAGCGCCGCGCCTTCCTCACCGTGCGTCGCGTGCCGGGCCGCCCCGTCTCCGCCTGAGAGGCGCCCGCCGGCCCGCTTAGCCGGCCTTCTCAGGGTAGAGGGCGGAGAGCCCCGCCTCGCTTGCCTCGCAGCGCCCGCGCTCGGTGATCAGCCCGGTCACGAGGCGGGCGGGCGTCACGTCGAAGGCGGGGTTGGCGGCCGGGGTTCCCTCCGCCGCCACCCGCACCGTGGTCACCGTGCCGTCGGGCAGGCGCCCGGTGGCGTCGGTCACCTCGCTCGCCGAGCGCTCCTCGATCGGGATCTCGGCCAGCCCGTCCCGCACCGTCATGTCGAGCGTGGAGTGGGGGAGGGCGACCCAGAAGGGCACGCGGTTGTCCTTCGCGGCCAGCGCCTTGAGGTAGGTGCCGATCTTGTTGGCCACGTCGCCCCGGCGGGTCACGCGGTCGGTGCCGACGAGCACGATGTCCACCAGCCCGCGCTGCATGAGGTGCCCGCCGGCGTTGTCGGCCACCAGCGTGTGCGGCACCCCGTGGGCGCCGAGCTCCCAGGCCGTGAGCGCCGCCCCCTGGTTTCGCGGCCGCGTCTCGTCTACCCAGACATGCACGTCGAGGCCGAGGTCATGGGCCTGGTAGATAGGAGAGAGGGCAGTGCCGAAATCCACCGTCGCGATCCAGCCGGCGTTGCAGTGGGTTAGCACGCGCACGGGCTCGCCCTTCGGCTTGCGGGTGGCGATCTCCTGCAACAGCGGCAACCCGTGCGCGCCGATCCGGCGGTTCGTCTCCACGTCGTCGTCGCAGATGGCGGCGGCCTCGGCATAGGCGGCGTCCGCCCGGCGCTCCGGCGGGTGGTTGCGGACGGCGGCGAGGATGCGGTCGAGCGCCCATTTGAGGTTCACGGCCGTCGGCCGCGTCTCGTTCAGCATCGCCGCCGTGCGCTCGAGGTTGGCGGTCGAGGGGTCGCGCCGCAGCGCCATGGCCAGCCCGTAGGCGCCGACCGCCCCGATCAGCGGCGCGCCGCGGACCTGCATGGAGCGGATGGCCGTCGCCGCCGCCTCCTCGTCGGAGAGGGTGAGACGTTCCAGGGACCAGGGCAGGCGCGTCTGGTCGAAGATGCCGATGGAACGCCCGTCCGCCTCCACCCAGACGCTGCGGTGGGGCTTGCCGTCGATGTTCAAGGCGTCAGATCCGCTGGTGCATGGCGCAGACAAGGGTGAAGAGGCGGCGCGCCGTCTCAAAGTCGAGCACCACGCGGCCGGCGAGGCGGTCCCGGAGAAGCTCGGCGGCCTCGTTGTGCAGGCCGCGGCGGCCCATGTCGATCGCCTGGATACGCGCCTCGCCCGCGCCCTCGGTCACGGCCTGCTCGTGGCCCTCGATGACCATCTGATAGTCCTTGATAAGCCGCCGGAAGGGGCCGAGCGCCAGGACATAGGCGTGCAGCGGGGCGTCCGCCTCGTCCCGGATGTCGAGCAACAGACGCCCGTCGCGGAGCGCCAAGTGCAGGACATAGGGTCCGGGTTGCAGTCCGGCCGGGGAGAAGCGGTTGCCGGCGAGGAGGTCCGCGACCGCCTGCTGCCGGTCCGCCTCGGCGAAGGCGGAGGGCAGCGGCGCGTGGTCCGGCAGCTCGATGCGGACGATGTCGCGCGAGACGACCTCGCGCTCCGCCAGGGCCTGCTCAGCCATCCCGCGGGGCACCCGGCAGGCCCTCGGGCCTGTTCTGGGGGTGGTCCCCGTCCGCGAAGCCGAGGCGCATCATCCAGGCCACCACGCCTCCCTTCACCGGCCGCAGCAGGAGCGTGCAGACGATCGCGAAGAGCGGCAGCCAGACCACCATGTGAAGCCACATCGGGGGCTCATAGGCCTTCTCGATCCAGAAGATGGGCGGCAGCAGCAGGTGGCCGGCCAGGAAGATGACAATGTAGGGAGGGGCGTCGTCCGCCCGCAACACCCCGAGCGGCGCGTGGCACACGGCGCACTCGTCGACGACCGTCAGATAGCCCCGGAAGATGCGCCCCTGCCCGCAGGCGGGGCAGCGACCCATCACGCCGCGGCGGAGCGAGGTCCAGAAGGGCGTCGGCGCCACGCCCTCCGCGCGAAGGGCCGAATCCGGCCTCCAGGTGGCGACGGGCTGCGGGGCGCCAGTCGGAATGGGCATGGGGACGATCCTCCGGAGGCTGGTGGTCAACGTCACCCCACCCTCTTTTGTTGCAATGCAATATGGGCGCGCGCGCGCCGGCCGGCAAGGCGCACGTGGCCTTGCCGGGCCCGGTGGGCGTCGTCACCCTCCCGCGGATGGAACGCCGCATCCTCGTCATCAACCCGAATCGCGACGCCGCCTGCACGGCCGGGATCGCCGCGGCCGTTCGGCCCTACGATCTTCCCGGCCGGGCACGGTTCGACACCGTCGGCGTCGCCGAGGGCCCCGCGGCCATCGCGAGTTGGCAGGACTGGTACCAGGCCGTCCCGCCCCTGGTCGCGCTGGCCGAGCGGGAGCCGGCGGAGGCCTACGTGGTCGCCTGCGTCTCGGATCCCGGGATCGAGGCGGTCCGGGAGGCAACGGGTCGCCCCGTGATCGGGTGCTTCCGGGCGGCCGTGCTCGGCGCCCTCGCCCGGGCCGACCGCTTCGGCGTGATCGCCTTCGTCGAGGCGAGCAAGGAGCGGCAGCGCCGGGTGCTGCTCTCGATGGGCGCCGAGCACGGGCTGGCCGCGAGCGAGGCGCTGAACCTCGGCATGGCCCAGCTTCTCGACCCCGAGATCCCCCGGGCGGCGCTTCTCGCGGCAGGGCGCCGGCTGGTGGAGGCCGGCGCGGGCGCCGTGGTCCTGGGGTGCACGGGCATGGCGGGCCATCACGCGTTCCTCCAGGAAGCTCTCGACGTGCCGGTCATCGAGCCCTGCGCGGCCGGCGCCGTCCAGGCGCTGCTCGCCGTCGCCTGACCCGCCTTAGCGGGTCGCCAGCGCGCGGCCCGGCCCGGCCGGGGAGCCGGCGGGCGCCTCGAGGGACAGGCGGTTGCGCTCGCGCTGCCAGTAGGCCCGCCGAAGCTCCCTCGCCTCGTGGCGGCGGCTCTCGCCCTCGGACGCTGGGGCCGCCTGCTCGACCGAGCGACCGGTCAGATCGCCGAAGAGGGGATCGGACGCGCGGGCAGCAGGGGCCGCGAGCAGCCCCGAGGCCAGCAGAAGCAGCGGGATGAGGGAGGGAGCGGTCATGGCGTCTTCCTTCAGGCCGTAACGCCTGTTCCCAGCGGCGGTTGCCCTCAGCGCCGGCGACGGTCCTCGTCGAGGCGGCGCCGCTCGTCGGCGAGGCGGCGCTGTTCGTCGTCGAGCTGGCGCTGGCGGTCGCTGAGCTGCCGCTCGCGGTCGTAGCGCGCGCGGTCCTCGCCCCGGCCGCGGTCGCGGTCGAGCGCCTCCCGCCGGCGGTCGCCGTCATCGCGGCGGCCGCGGTCGTCGCGACGATCGACGTCGCGGTCGCGCCGGATGTCGTCGCGGCGGCGGCGATCATCTTCTTCCGCGCGGCGCCGGGCGTCGTCGGAATTGCCGCCGAACTGCCGGACCGCGCCCTCGAGGAGCCCGTTCAGGTCCTGCGCGCGGGCCGGCGCGGCGAGGGCGACGACGACCGCGGGAAGGCCGAGCGCGGCCGAGAGAATGATCTTGCGGCGCATGGTACCTCCCTGTGTCGACAAAGCGTGCCGGGGGAACGCCCGGCCTGGCGGGGCGTTGCGACGTCCCTCAGCGCTGCGGGTTGTCGCTGAGCAGCGGGATTCCCGATTCCGTGGTGGAGCGCGAGGTCACGCCCGGCGTGGAGAGGCGCTCGCGCGTGAGGCCAGGGCGGTCGCGGTTGAGGTCCTCGAGGAGCGGCGGGCTGCCGACGCGCCCGCCGGCCGAGAGCTCCCGCGCCGCGTCGGTCACGCGGTCCTCCGCCTGGTCGCGCTGCACCTCCTGCTGCGCCTGGCGCTGGGCGGGGCTCGGGGTCGGCGCCTGGGCCTGGGCCATGGCGACGGGCGCGGCGGCGAGGGCGAGGAGAAGAACGAGACGGCGCATGGGCGGGGTACCTCCGGGGGCTCAACGCGCCCCGGGGAGCACCGGTTGTCAGCCGCGCGCGGGTTCCCACGCCCGCGGCGCCTCGGCGCCCGTCTGCCCGGTGATGCGGCCATAGGCCTCGACGCGGCGATGGGCCGCGAAGTTGAAGATCGTCTCGCGCCCGAGGCGGCACATGCCGAGGTCGATGTCGGCCGTGATGAGCTCGTCGTCCCAGGAAGTCGCCTGGGCCATGATCTCGCCCTGCGGATTGACGATGATGGAGTGGCCGAACAGCTCGTGCCCGTCCTCGACGCCGGCCTTCGCGGTCGCGATGCCGAAGGTGGCGTTCTGGTAGCAGCCCGCCTGGATCGAGAGGTGCGAGTGCAGGACGCGCAGGTGGTGCGCCTCGAAGCCACGGTTGTCCATGTTCAGGCTCGGCGTGTTGTAGCCGAGCATGACGAGTTCCACCGACTGCAGGCCGAGCACGCGCCAGGCCTCGGGCCAGCGCCGGTCGTTGCAGATGAGCATGCCGATGTTCACCGGCCCCGCGCCGCCGACCGGCGCGCGCACGACGGGGAAGCCGAGGTCGCCCACCTCGAAGTAGCGCTTCTCGAGGTGCTGCACGCGGCGGACGGGATCGTGCTCCGCGTGGCCGGGCAGGTGGACCTTGCGGTACTTGAGGACCACCTCGCCCGAAGGATGCACGTAGGCCGCCGTGTTGAAGTGGCGTCCCTCCGGCGTCTTCTCCGCGTAGCCGAGATGGAAGCCGATGCCGTACTTGCGCGCGGCCTCGAAGAGCGGCGCCGTCGCGTTGGAGGGGAGCGAGGTCTCGAACCAGTGGTCGGCGGCGGCGCGGTCCTCCTCGTACCAGCGCGGGAAGAAGGTGGTGAGCGCGAGCTCGGGGAAGACCACGACCTCGACGCCGCGCCGGTGCGCCGCCTCCATCAGCCGCACCATGCGGCCGACCGCGACCTCGCGGCCCTCGGCCTTCTGGATGGGGCCGAGCTGGGCGGCGGCGACGGTCAGGCGGCGGGGCATGCGGTGCATCCATATATAGAGTGTGCGGAAAGGGGTGGCCGGCGCGCCGGCGCGCGCGGTCAGCGCTTCAGGAGGGAGCCGAGCACACCGCGCACGAGGGCGCGCCCGACCTGGCTGCCGACGCTGCGCATGGCGGACTTCGCCATGGCCTCGACCGCGCCCTGTCGCCGCCCGCCGCCGCCGGTCAGCATGTCGGAGATCACGTCGCCGAAGCCGCCGCTGCCGCGCGGCTCGGGCGGCGCGGCGCGCGCCGGGGCGCCGCGCGCGGCCGGGGCCGGGGCCGGCACGCGGCGCACGGGCGGCAGGGTGGAGCTCGCCGCGCCTGTGCCCCAGACGCTGCCGCCGCTGGCCGGGACCGAGGCGGCGGGGCCGCCCCAGGGGCCGCGGCCGGCGCCGGCCCAGGACCCGTCGGCCTGCGCCGCGGCCGGGCCTTCCGCGGCGCGCGGCGCCGGGTCCTCCGGAACCGTCGTCGCGCGGCCGTTGAGGTGCTCGTAGGCGGAGACGCGGTCGAGCGGCGTGTCGTACTTGCCGCCGATCGGGCTGTGCGCCTGGATGGCCGCGCGCTCCGCCGCGGTGATGGCGCCCATGCGCGAGCGCGGCGGGAGGATCTTCGCGCGGTCGACCATGCCCGGCTGCCCGCCCGGCTGCAGCGTGGAAACGAGCGCCTCGCCGACCGCGAGCTCGGTGATGGCGGCCTCCGTGCGGAAGGCGGGGTTCGGGCGGAAGGTGTCGGCCGCCGCGCGCACCGCCTTCTGGTCGGCGGGCGTGAAGGCGCGGAGCGCGTGCTGCACGCGGTTGCCGAGCTGGCCGAGCACCGCGCCCGGCAGGTCGAGCGGGCTCTGCGTGACGAAGTAGACGCCGACCCCCTTCGAGCGGATCAGGCGCACGACCTGCTCGATCTTCTCCATCAGCGCCTTCGGCACGTCGCGGAAGAGAAGATGCGCCTCGTCGAAGACGAAGGCGAGCTTCGGGCGGTCGAGGTCGCCCACCTCGGGAAGCTCCTCGAAGAGCTCGGACAGCAGCCAGAGGAGGAAGGTGGCGTAGAGGCGCGGGCTGGCGACGAGCTTATCGGCCGCGAGGATGTTGACCGAGCCGCGGCCGTCCGGCGTCAGCAGCATCAGGTCGGTCAGCTCCAGCGCGGGCTCGCCGAAGAAGTGCTCGGCGCCCTGCTGCTCGAGGGTGAGGAGGCGGCGCTGGATCGTGCCAATGGTGGCCTTGCTGACGTTGCCATAGTGTGCCGAGAGCTCGCCCGCCCGCTCCGCCACGTGCGACAGCATCGCCCGCAGGTCCTTGAAGTCGAGGAGCAGCAGCCCCTCGTCGTCGGCCAGCGCGAAGGCGATCGCGAGCACGCCCTCCTGCGTGTCGTTGAGGTCGAGCAGGCGGCCGAGCAGGAGGGGGCCCATCTCCGCGACGGTGGCGCGCACGGGGTGCCCCTGCTCGCCGAAGACGTCCCAGAAGACGACCGGCGAGGCCTGCCAGCCGAACTCCGCCTCCCCGAGGGACGCGGCGCGCTCCGCGATCTTCGGGTTGGGCGTGCCCGGCAGCCCGAGCCCGGCGAGGTCGCCCTTCACGTCCGCGCAGAAGACGGGGACGCCCGCGCGGGAGAAGCCCTCGACGAGGCTCTGCAGCGTGATGGTCTTGCCGGTGCCGGTCGCGCCCGCGATCAGCCCGTGCCGGTTGGCGAAGGAGAGGTGGACGTACTGGGGGAGGGCACCCTTGCCGATGAGGACCTTGTCAGCCGCCATTCGCTCGATCTCCCGCGCTTGCGCCAGCCTTGTAGCGGATCAACCCGGGTGCGGACCACCGGAGCGCTCGGCCGGGCGGTGGCCGGGCTCAGGCATCGCCCTCCGGCCGGCGCCAGGGCTCGGGATCGGCCGGCGGCGGGCCGCGCCGGGCCGCGGGCGGCGGGGCGGCGTGCCGGTCCGGCGGGCGCGGAGGCGCGGCCGGGCGGGCGCCGGCCTCTCCCGCGTCCTCCGGCGCGTCGCGGTCCGGCAGCAGCCGCGCCGCGACCCACCAGGCGCCGCGCCCGCAGAGGACGGCGCTGAGAAGCGCCATGAGGGCGTTCGGCACCGAGGTCCCCGGCCCGGTGAGCCAGACCCACCCGCCGAAGCCCAGCAGGGCCCCGGGCACCGCCACCAGCATGGGGTGCCTCATCGCGCCCCCGCCCGGCGCGGCCCGCTCACGCCGCGGCCGGCAGGGCCACGGGAAGCGCGTTCTGGCGGGGAACGAAGCGTCCGTCGCCCGGACGGGCCAGCACCGCCGTGCCGTCCCAGACGAGGCGCCCGCGGAGGTAGGTGGCGGCGACGCGCCCACGCAGCGCACGGCCGTGATAGGCGGAGTGCTGGAATTCCGGCCGGTCGAGGATCGCGGCCTGGTCGAAGGTGAAGCTCCCGCGCTCGATGACGCAGAGGTCGGCGTCGGCGCCGACCGCGATGCTTCCCTTCTTCGGGGCGAGGCCGTGGTAGCGCGCGGGCTCTGCCGCGGCGTAGCGCGCCATGAGGGTCAGCGGCAGGCCGCGCTCCTCCAGCAGGGTGAACAGGACGGGGGCGAAGGACTGCATGCCCGTCAGCCCCGCGCCGAGGGCGAAGATGTCGCCCTGGTAGATCTTCCGCTCCCGCTGCCAGGGCGCGTGGTCGGTCGAGACGTAGGCGACCTTGCCCGCGAGCAGCGCGGCCCACATCCGCTCCACCTCCTCGGCGGTGCGGAAGGGAGGGTTGCACTTCCCGAAGCCCTGGAGGCGGACGATGTCCTCCTCCGTCATGCAGAGGTAGTGCAGGCAGGCCTCGCCCGAGGAGCGCGCGCCGGCGCGGCGGAAGTCCTCCGCGATCGCGAAGCCGCGAGCGAGGGAGGAGTGCGCGATGTGGACATGCGCGCCCGTCTCCAGCCCGATCTCGAAGATGGCGAGGTTCGCCAGGTTCTCGGCCAGCGGCGGGCGGGTGCGGCAGTGCATGATGGGGTCAGTGTGCCCGGCCGCCTTCGCCTCGGCCGTGAGCTTCATCACCAGCTCCTGGTCCTCGTTGTGCACGGCGACCATGAGGTTCGTCTTCGCGATCTCCGCGAAGGCCTCGCGCATCAGGCCGGGGTCGATGCGGGGGAAGCGCACCGCGTCGTACTCGTAGGTCGAGAACTTGAAGGAGCAGGCGCCGGCCTCGGCCAGCCCCGCGATGGCCTCGACAACGGCCTCCCCCTGGGCGTCCTTCCGGATGGTCCCGTAGAGCGCGACGTCCACGTGGGCGAGGCGGTGCAGCCACTCGACCTTGTCGCGCAGGATGGCGGCGTCAGTGACGGGGAGGGGGATGTCGTAGGGCATGTCGACGCAGGTCGTGACGCCGCCCGCCGCGGCCGACATGGTCGCGCCCTCGATCCCCGGCCAGCCGATGGAGCTCGCGGTGTGCATGTGCCCGTCCACCAGGCCCGGGAAGACGAGGCGCCCCGTGTGGCTCTCGGTCGCTGCGGCCGGCGGCGGCTCGCCCTGGCCGATCGCCGCGATCACCTCCTCGCGGACCGCGACGTAGCCGCCCGGCAGCACCCGGTCCGGCAGGACGACGTCGCCGAGGATGACGCGGTCGAAGGGCTGGTTCATGCGGGGCTTCCGTCGCTGTGGCGAGGGCCAAGCTTTAGGGCAGATCGGCCCCGCCGTGTATCCCGGGGGCGAGCGGGAAGATCGACGCCGCGAGCGATCGGGCAAGCGCCGCCGCCTCGCCGTCCCGCTCCGCGTTCCAGGCCAGCGCCACGCCCACCGCGCGGATGGGCCCGGCCAGCGCACGGAAGGCGACGCCGGGCGGGCGTAGCCGCGCCATGCCGGAGGAGACGAGCGCGACGCCGAGCCCCGCCGAGACGAAGCCGAGCTGCGCCATGGCCGACCCCACCTCCCGCACTGCGCGGGGCGCGAAGCCGGCGGCGCGGCAGGCGGCCACCATGGCGTCGGCGTAGGCGGGGGAGATGGAGCGGGGCAGCATCAGCATCGCCTCGTCCGCCAGCAGCGCGAGCGGCAGGGGGTCGGGCGCGGCGAGCAGCGCGTGGCCCTCCGGCAGCGCGACGAGGAGGTGGTCGTTGCCGAGCGGGCGGATGCCGATGGGCGGCCGCGCGCGGTCGTCGCGCAGCAGCGCGATGTCCACCTCGCCCCGCCGCAGCGCCTCCATTGCGTCCGCCGTGTCCATCTCCCGCACCGAGACCGCCGCCTCCGGCCGCGCGGCGGAGAGGGCGCGGACGAGGGGCGGCAGCTCCTCGAGCAGCGCGGAGGTGACGCAGGCGATGGCGACCGGCGCGTGCCGCCCCGCGCGCAGCTCGCGCGCCAGCGCCTCCAGCGCCCCCGCGTCCTCGGCCAGGCGGCGCGCGAGCGGCAGCAGCGCCTCGCCCGCCCGCGTCGGCCGCGTGCCGCGCCCGCCGCGCTCGAGCAGCCGCACGCCGAGCTCCTTCTCCAGCGCCTGGATCTGCGCGGTGAGCGGCGGCTGCGAGAGGCCGAGGCGGGCGGCGGCGCGGCCGAAATGCCCCTCCTCCGCCACCGCGAGGAAGTGGCCGAGCCGGCGCACGAGGCGGAAGTCCATCCTCATACGAGAAGCCTATCGCGCGGCCCCGTCAATCGGATTGGACGATCACGCCCGCCGGGTGCAGAACCGCGCAAGCACAATTCCTAGGGGAGAACGCCGGTGCAGTCGCATGCCGTTAAGGTCCACCCGTCCAAGGCGCTGCTGAAGCGCGAGGACCAGCTTGCCTGGAAGATCGCGGCGGTCGCCGCCGATGCCGTCGCCGTGCCCGAGGATACAGCGGCGATGATCATCAACCGCGTGATCGACAACGCCTCGGTCGCGATCGCCGCCATCAACCGCTCCGCGCCGACCTCGGCCCGCCAGATGGCGCTCGGCCACCCGCGCGACGGCGGCGCGACCGTGTTCGGCCTGCCGCCCGGGCGCCGCGTCTCGCCGGAATGGGCGGCCTGGGCGAACGGCACGGCGGTGCGCGAGCTCGACATGCACGACACCTTCCTCGCCGCCGACTACTCCCACCCCGGCGACAACATCCCGCCGATCCTGGCCGTCGCCCAGACCATGGGCAAGTCGGGCGCCGACCTGCTGCGCGGCCTCGCGACCGGCTACGAGATCCACATCGACCTCGTGCGCGCCATCTGCCTGCACGAGCATAAGGTGGACCACATCGCCCATCTCTGCCCCGCCCAGGCCGCCGGCATCGGCACGCTGCTCGGCCTCGACCAGGCGACGATCTTCCAGGCGGTGCAGCAGGCGCTGCACGTCTCCGTGACCTTCCGGCAGAGCCGCAAGGGCGAGATCTCCTCCTGGAAGGCCTTCGCCCCCGCCCACGCCGGCAAGCTGGCCGTCGAGGCCGTGGACCGCGCCATGCGCGGCGAGGGCGCGCCGAGCCCGATCTACGAGGGCGAGGACTCCGTCATCGCCTGGGTGCTCGCCGGCCGCACGCACCGATACCAGGGCGACGTCTACGAGCCGACCTACTACCAGGTTCCGCTGCCCGGGCCGGGCGAGGGCAAGCGCGCCATCCTCGACAGCTACACGAAGGAGCACTCGGCCGAGTACCAGTCCCAGGCCCTGATCGACCTCGCCTTCCGCATGCGGGAGAGGATCAAGGACCTCTCGCAGGTCGAGAAGATCCTCCTCCACACCTCCCACCACACTCACTACGTCATCGGCACCGGCGCCAACGACCCGCAGAAGATGGACCCCAAGGCCAGCCGCGAGACGCTGGACCACTCCATCATGTACATCTTCACCGTCGCCCTCGAGGACGGGCGCTGGCACCACGTGGACAGCTACGCCCCCGAGCGCGCCGCCCGGCCGGAGACCGTCCGCCTCTGGCACAGCATGGAGACGCGCGAGGACCCGGAGTGGACGCGCCGCTACCACTCCCGCGACCCGAACGAGCTCGCCTTCGGCGGCCGGGTGGAGATCACCCTGAAGGACGGCAGCGTGCTGGTGGACGAGCTGGCGGTCGCCAACGCGCACCCGCTGGGGGCGAAGCCCTTCGGGCGGGCGGACTACATCCGCAAGTTCCGGATCCTGACCGACGGCATCGTCGACAAGGCCGAGCAGGACCGCTTCATCGCGGCGGCGGAGAACCTGCCGAACCTCAAGGCGGGCGAGCTCGACCAGCTCACCGTTCGCCTGCCCGAGGGCAAGCTCGCCGCCGGCAAGCCCGGCATCTTCTGACCACCGCCCGCGCCGCCGCCCCCCGGCGGCGCGGCCGCGCCACACGGAACAAGGAGCATCCCATGAGCGAAACCGCGAGCGAGATCCGCAAGGGCCTCGTCGGCGTCGTCGCCGACGTCACCGCCGTCTCCAAGGTGATGGCCGAGACCAACAGCCTCACCTACCGCGGCTACCCCGTGCAGGACCTGGCGGAGAACTGCGCCTTCGAGGAGGTCGCCTACCTCCTCTGGAACGGGGAGCTGCCCAACGCGGCCCAGCTCGCCGCCTTCCGCGCGGAGGAGGCGGCCGAGCGGGCGCTCACCCCCGCGCTGCACGAGGTCATCCGCGCCTTCCCGCACGACGCGCACCCGATGGACGCGATCCGCACCGCCGTGTCCTTCCTCGGCATGGAGGACCCGGAAGCCGGCGACGTGTCCGAGCCCGCCACGCGCCGCAAGGCGATGCGGCTGCTGGCGAAGATCCCGACCGCCATCGCCGCCGCCCACCGCGCGGCCAAGGGGCAGGCGCCGGTCGACCCTGATCCGTCACTCACCTTCGCCGAGAACTTCTTCCGCCTCGTCTTCGGCCGCGTGCCGCAGCCCGAGGTGGTGAAGGCCTTCGACGTCTCCCTCATCCTCTACGCCGAGCACGGCTTCAACGCCTCCACCTTCACCGCCCGCACCATCACCTCCACCGGGGCGGACCTGCACGGCGCGGTGGTCGGCGGCATCGCGGCCCTTAAGGGCCCGCTGCACGGCGGCGCCAACGAGGCGGTGATGCACATGCTCACCGAGATCGGCGACCCCACCCGGGCGGTGGAATGGCTGCAGTCGCGCTTCGACCACCGGGCGCTGGTGATGGGCTTCGGCCACCGCGTCTACAAGAACGGTGACAGCCGGGTGCCGACGATGACGAAGTACGCGGAGCGCATGGCCGAGGTGGTGGGCGACCGCCGCTGGATGGAGATGTCGCGCCTGCTGGCCGGCGAGATGCTGGCGAAGAAGAACATCCACCCCAACCTCGATTTCCCGGCCGGGCCGGCCTACCACCTGATGGGCTTCGACATCCCGCTCTTCACGCCGATCTTCGTCGCGTCCCGCATCACCGGCTGGGCCGCGCACGTCATCGAGCAGGCCGCGGACAACCGCCTCATTCGCCCTCTCTCCGAGTACACGGGCGCCGCGCAGCGCCGCGTTCCGCCGATGGCCGAGCGCGGCTGACGCGCGCCGCGGCGGGCGTTCGCGCGCGCGCGTCGCCCGCCGCGGCAACGCTTGACGAAGGATGGTGGCGCGCGGCGCGGTGCAACGCGCCGCGCCGCGCTTCGGATGCACGCGAAAATCAGCGCGCGCGTCGCGTGTTTTCGTTGACAAGCCGGATGCTCGTGCAGATAGCGTGACACGCGCATGAACCGTCACACGCGATTCGCACGCGATGCTGTCAAGAACAAGGTGCCACCTCCACGCACCGGCCTGACAGATTTCCCGCGGCGCTGGCGACGGTGATCGGCGCGACGCAACACGGAAGGATGGTTCCTGGCATCTTCGGATGACACCACGAACCCGGGGCGGAAGCGGGACACGGTCCTCGACGAGAGGCATCGCAACCCGCGCGAAGCCCGGCACGGTTCGGCACCGCCCGAGGGCAGGACCCCGGCGCGCGCCGGACGTCCGGCTGCCCTGCTTCTTCCGTTGCGGAGACCCTGTGACGCCTCCCTCCCGACAGGTGGGCGCGTCCTCGGGACACGCGTGACCCAGTGACGTGACCCATCCGGCACGAACCCACCAGGAGATCCAGCACATGAGCGACGAGAAGACCCCCCGAGCGGCCGCGATGGCCATGAGCACCACGCGGCGCAGCAGCGGCACGCGCAAGGCGAGCACCGCCGGCCGCGCGAAGCCCGCCGCCAAGGCGACGGCCGCGAAGAAGCCCGGCCCGAAGAAGGGCAGCGCGACGGCGAAGAAGACGACTGCGGTCGCCCGCGGCGCGAAGAAGGCGGCCCCCGCCCGCAAGACCGCGGCGACGAAGACGGCCGCCGCGCGCAAGCCCGCCGCGAAGAAGGCGGCGCCCGCCCGCAAGACGGCCGCGACGCGCAGCACCGCCGCCCGCAAGGCCGCGCCCGCCCGCAAGGCCGCGCCGGCGAAGCGCGCGACCGCCGCCCGCAAGGCCGCGCCCGCCCGCAAGGCCGCCGCGCCCGCGAAGCGCGCGACCGGCGCGAAGACCGCCGCCAAGTCGGCGACCGCCCGTCGTCCGGCCGCCAAGCGCACCAGCACCGCCGCGAAGCGCACCACCGCGACGACCGCCCGCAAGGCGCCGGCCCGCAAGGCCGTGACGACCAAGCGCACGACCGCCGCGAAGCCCGCCGCCAAGGCGCCGGCTAAGCGCGCCGCCGCGACGCGCAGCGCCGCCACCCGCAAGAGCGCCGCGCCCTCCGCGCGCAGCGAGGCCGCGAAGAAGGGCGCCGCCACCCGCGCCCGCCGGAAGGCCGAGGCCACCTCCGCCGCGCCCGAGGCGCCGGCGCCGGAGATGGACGCGCCGTCCAGCAACGACGCGACCTGAGCGCCGCGCGAAGCCGCAGGGCTTCGCCCGGTCATCAAGGGGGGCGCTCCGGCGCTCCCCTTTTTGCTGCCCGCTCCCCTACGCCGGGGGCGCGAAGGCGCGGAGCAGGAGGTCCCGGGCGCCGGCCGTGCCGGGCTTGAGCAGCAGGTGCAGCGCGCCGCCTTCCGCCGCGCACCAGGCGATCCCGGGATCCGCTTCCGCGCCCATCCGCAGCACGGGCGGGCCGAGCGCGGCCACGACGGCCTCACAGGCCTCCTCGCCCGCCACGAGCAGCCGCGTGACGCCACGCGCGACGAGGCCCTGCGCCAGCGCGCCGAGCGCCGGCATCGCGGGCGGCAGGGCCGCGATCACGACCGGCGTGTCGTCCGACAGCCGCGGTGCCGCCCACTCGAGCGCGGCGGCCGCGCCCTCCGCGTCGCGGAGATCGAAGGTCGGCGCGTAGAGCCGCGCGAGGCCGGCCTGGGACAGCGTCTCGCGCGCGGGCGAGGCCGAGAGGACGGCGCCCGGGCCGCAGGGCGGCGAGACGATGGCACCACCGCGCGGCAGCTGGCGCGCGGCCGCGGCGGCGAGGCCCGCGCCGCCGATCAGCAGCGGCTGCGCCCGGGCGGCCTCCCCGAGCGCGTCCAGGTGCTCCCCGGTGATCGCGTCGACCACCGCGTAGCGCCGCCCCCATTCGGCCAGGCGCGACATCTCCGCGCGGATCGCGCCGGCGCCGGCCTCGACGACGCGGAAGGGGATGAGGCCCGCCGGCTCCTCCGTGCCGGCGGAGAGACGCCGCGGGAGATTGGCCTCCCCGCCAGCCGGCGAGGCGCCGAGGAAGAGGTGCCCGAGATAGACGCTGCGCCCCCGCGCGGGATCGGAGGGGGCAAGGGGCGCGAAGCTCGCCTGCAGCCGGCGGAGCAGGGCGTCGGCCAGGCGGCCGGTCGCCAGCGGCTCGAAATCCGCCGCGATCGCCTGCAGCACCTGGCGCGCGCCCGCGGCGAGCAGCGCGTCGCAGGCGGCGATGCCGTCGCCCGGCGCGACAATCACCACCGCCTCCGCCTCGGGCAGCGGCGCGGAGGGGGTGCCGAGGACGAGCGCGGTGTCCATCCCCTCCGCCGACAGCGCCGCGCCGACCTCGAGCGCGACGGCGAGGCTCTCTGCGAGGCAGCCGAGCTGCGCCACGCTAGCGCGCCCCGGCCGCGGGAAGGGCGAGGAGGTCCGCGTGCCCGACGAGCGCGCGCAGCCTTCCGCGCCGTGCCTGGGCGGTGCGCACCGTGGCCCAGCCCTGCACCGTCGCGCGGCCGCGCGGCGTGTTCTGGAGCGCCGCCGAGGCGTGGCCGCTCGCGAGGTCGGTCAGCATGCGGGTCTCCGCGGCGCCGATCCGCCAGGGGGAGGGCGCGGTCGCCACCTCGAAGCCCTCCGCGCGGAAGGCGGCGGCCATGGCGCGCACGGCGTCCGGCCCGAGCGCCGGCCCGCCGAAGCCCTTGTCGCGCCGCTGGTCGCGCCGGAAGCCGCGGGCGATGGCGCCGTCCGCGGGGTGCGGCGGCAGGAAGCGCGCGTCGCCCACCACGTTCAGCGCGCTGTAGAAGGGAAGGTCGAGCCCGGACGCCATGGCCGCGACCCAGGGCCGCGAGACGATGTCGCAGAGCGCGGTGCAGACGACGGCATCAGCCCGGTCGAGCGGCAGCCCCTCCGGCGCGTCGTGGAGGTCGCGCACCAGCCCCTCCACGCGCCAGGCGCCGGAGGGGGTGTGCACGAGCAGCGTGCGCTTGTTCGGCGCCGAGACCTCGAAGCCGACGGAGACCGCGCGGTCGGCAATGGTGTCGAAGGCGAATTCGATGAGGGTCACGTCCGCGTCGACCAGCGTCCAGGCTTGCGGGCGGTTGAGGATCGGGGCCAGCCACCGGAAGAGGCTGCCCGTGCCCGCGCCGAGGTCGAGCAGGCGCGGCCGGGCCGGCAGCGCGGCCGAGAGGCGCAGCGCGAGCGCGATGCTGCGCGCGCGCGCGTCGTGCGGCTCGCGCAGTTCCAGCCAGTCGGCGTCGAAGCTCTCGGTCATGCGGGGGCGGCCGGTCCGGTGGGGCGGGAGGGGAGGGCGGCCGCGATCTCGGCGGCGAAGGCGGCGGCGCGGTCGGACCAGCGGGGAAGGCGCTGCCCGGCCCGCCAGGCCGCGTCCGACATCGCCGCGCGCAGCCCCGGGTCGTAGATGGGCCGCCGCATGGCGCGCGACAGGCTGTTGTGGTCGCCGGGCGCGCAGATGACGGCGGCGTCGCGCGGCGCGAGGTCGGCCAGCGCGCCGCCCTCGGTCACCGCCAGCGGCAGGCCGCGCGCGAGCGCCTCGGCGACGGCCATGCCATAGCCCTCCCACCAGCTCGCGGCGGCGAAGAGGTCGGCGCGGGCGAGGAGCGCCTCCAGCGCCGCGCCCTCCACCTGCCCAGCGAAGGTCACGCGGGCGGCGATGCCGAGCTCCTCCGCCAGCGCGCGCAGGAGGGCGGCGTGCGCCGCGTCGCGCCCGCCGCCGACGATGGTGAGGGTCCAGTCGATGTCGGTCAGCCGGCCGAGCGCGCGCAGCAGCACGTCGTGCCCCTTGCGCGGGATGAGGTTGCCCACCGCGAGGATGGCGCAGCCCGGCCCGCCCGAGCCCGTCGCGCGCGGCGCCGGCTCCGTGCCCGGCTCGACCGTGCCGATGCGCCCGGGATCGGCGCCGAACTCCGGCGCGAGGCGCGAGGCGGTGAGGCGGGAGGTGGTGACGAGCCGCGCGAGCCGTGGGAAGAGCGCCCGCTCCAGCCCGCGAAGCGCCTCCCGCTCGGTCTCGGGAAAGCCCCGCTCGAGCGCCGTGGGGTGATGGACCAGCCCGAGGCCGCGGCCTGTCCAGCCCCCCTCCGCGAAGGCGGCGAAGGCGGGCAGGCCGAGGCCGTCCACCACCAGCGCCTCCGCCGAGCCCAGCCGGTCCAGCACGCCGCGGGCGGCGGCCTCGGCCTCCGCGTCGGGCAGGGGATGGCGGCCCGGCATCTCCTCCACCCGGACCTCGTGGCCGAGGTCGCGCAGGCCGGCGAGGAGGCGCCGGTCGTACTCGTAGCCGCCGCTGACCGCCGAGAGCGGCGCCGGGACCGCGAAGGCGATCCTCACGCGGCGGCGGCCCCGGGCACCTCGGCCTCGTAGGCGGCCCAGGCGAGCGGGCTCTCGCGCAGCAGAACCTTCACGGAGCGCACGTCGCGCCCGCCGGCGCCGAGCTTGCCCCCGGCGAGCGCCGCGCAGAGCAGCCCGTGGATGTGGAAGCAGAGGAACTCGGTGGTCGTGTTCTGGCCGGCGAAGGCGGGCAGGGTGTCGAGGTTGTCGTAGTCGAAGGTGTCGAGGATCCGGCGAAGCTCCACCCGGGCGGCGGCGATGTCGACGAGCAGGTTCGCGTCGTCGAGCCGCGGCGCGCGGAACTCGGCCTCCACCACGAAGGTCGCGCCGTGCACGCGCTGGGCGGGGCCGAAGCCCTCGCCGCGGAAGGAATGGGCGACCATGACGTGGTCGGCGACGGTCAGGCTGTACATAGGCTTCTCATTCATAGGTGACGACGGGGCAGAGCGGCGCGGGCTGTCCCTCGGGTGGGTCGTCCAGCAGGCCGGCCATGGCGCGCGGCAGGTCGCGGAAGGCGACCATCGGGCCGCAGAGGGCGTCGAGCGCGGGATCGGCCAGCAGGCGGAGCG
The DNA here is from genome assembly GCF_006438825.1 of Muricoccus nepalensis. Taxonomy (GTDB): domain Bacteria; phylum Pseudomonadota; class Alphaproteobacteria; order Acetobacterales; family Acetobacteraceae; genus Roseomonas; species Roseomonas nepalensis. The sequence continues at coordinate 69,420 of NZ_RCZP01000003.1, read as the reverse complement.
CGAGGGCCATCCGCTCCGCGTGGCTGCGCCGCCCGCGCATCGGCCCCGCGATCTGCCCGACCTGGGTGGAGCGGAGGGTGACGCGCCCGCCGTGGAAGCCGCCGCCCAGCGGCAGCGCGCATTCCTTGTCGCCGAACCAGGAGGCCTCGAGGATGCGCGCCTCGAAGCCGGCGCAGCGGAGCGCGGTCCGCAGCCCTTCCGGCTGGCCGCTGGCGTGGATGATCAGGTCGCGCTCGCCCGGCGCCTCCTCCGGCGCGACGAGGCGAAGGCCGAGGGACTTCGCGACGGGGCCGCGCCGCGCGTCCGGGTCGGCGATGACGACCTCCACCGCCGGGAAGCGCGCGACGAGCCAGGCGCAGAGCAGCCCGACGACGCCCGCGCCCACCACCAGCGCGCGCTCCCCCGCGAGGGGCTGCGCGTCCCAGATGACGTTCAGCGCGGTCTCCATGTTCGCCGCCAGCACCGCGCGCCACTCCGGCACGCTGTCCGGCACGCGGGCGCAGAGGGCGACCGGTGCGACGAAGCGGTCCTGGTGCGGGTGGAGGCAGAAGACGCGGCTGCCGAGCCAGTCCAGCGGCCCGTCCTCGACCAGCCCGACGGCGGCGTAGCCGTACTTCACGGGAAAGGGGAAGTCGCCGGCCTGGAGCGGCGCGCGCATGCGGGCCCACTCCGCCTCCGGCACGCGCCCGTGGAAGACGAGGCGCTCCGTGCCGCGGCTGATGCCGCTGGCCAGCGTGCGCACGAGAAGCTCGCCGGGGCCGGGCGCGCGCAGCGTCTCCCCGTGGATCGCGCCCTGGCCGGGCTCGGTCGTCCAGAAGGCGGTGGCCGTAAGCGAGGCGCCGGGCAGGGGGGCGCTCATGCGCCCCCGCAGACGCGGGGCCGGCAGCGGGCGAGGGGAATGTCGAGCAGGATGTCGCCGCCCTCCAGCGGGTAGGAGGTCCAGGCGAAGCGCAGCCCGTCCGCGATCCGGGACGCCTCCGGCAGGATGAAGGCCGAGCGGCCCGACCCGAGGATGACGGGCGCGACCGTGACGTGCAGCCGGTCCAGCAGCCCCGCGGAGAGAAAGTGGGAGACGGTGACGCCGCCGCCCTCGACGAAGATCCGCGACAACCCGCGCGCGGCGAGCGCCCGCAGCAGCGCGGCCAGGTCCAGCCCGCCGCCGGCGCGCGGCAGGCGCAGCACCTCGGCCTCGCCGTGGCGGTCGCCCCCGGGCGCGTCCTCGACGCAGGCGAGCAGCGTCGGCGCCTCGCCGTCCCGGAAGAGGCGCCGCTCCACCGGAAGGCGCCGCACCGGGTCGAGCACCACGCGGACGGGGTTCTCGCCGGGGACCTCGCGGGTCGTCAGCCGCGGGTCGTCCTGCGCGACCGTGCCTGCGCCGACGACGACGGCGTGGCAGAGCGCGCGCAGGCGGTGCGTGTGCAGGATGTCGCCGCGCCCGCCGATCCACTGGCTGGACCCGCCGCAGGTCGCGATGCGACCGTCGAGCGTCTGCGCGAGCCGGCCGATGACGAGGCAGCCGTCGTCCCCCGCGCCCGGACCGAGCACGGGGTCGAAGAGGCGCGAGAGCGGTCCCGTCGCGACGCCCGCGCGGCGCGCGAGCAGCGCGGGCCAGCCTGTCTCTGTCGTGCCTTCGTCGGGCCTGGCGTCCATCGCGTGGAGCTATGCCCCAGCGGGCTTCGTTGCGCCAGGGTGCTCGAGGCGCCCCCTGCGGGCGGCCGCCTTCGCCGCGTTTCCCTACGTGGCTCGTGGGGCGGCCCGTGAGGCGGCCCGCAGGGTGGCCAACGCGCGCCCTCTTGGCACGCGCCGGCCGCCCCGCGCCTCAGGCGCGCGCGGTGAGCGCGAGCGCCGGTGTCTGGCGCGCCATCGCGCGCTCGCCGAGGCCGCCATAGGTCGTCGGGCGCGCGGCGGGGATGGCCGCGCCCGCGATCGTCTCGATCACGCGGGACTGCAGGCCGATGGCGCGCTCGAGCAGGCGGCGGTTGTCCTCCGACAGGTCGCGCAGCCGGGCGGCCAGCTTCTCGGCCGCGACCCGCAGCTCGCCCTGCGCGCTGCCGCCCGTCTTCATCGCGGCGCCGAAGGCGGCGGCGAAGGCGTCGGAGGCCTGCATCTTGGCGGTGGCGAGCGTCGCGGCGCGGGAGAGGTCGAGCCGCGCCAGCGCCTCGTTCTCCTCGCGCAGGGCCTCCGTGAGACGCATCCCCGCGTTCAGCAGCGCCTGGATCATCGGGGCGTGGCTCGCCGCCGCCTTCCCGGTCATGTCGTTCATCGACGGGCTCCTTCCTGAAGCGAGGCGGGCAGCACGGGCGCCCGCGCGATGGAGGGGGCGGCGGCGCGGCCGTTGCCCGCGCCCGCCACCCCGCCGGCGCCGTCGCCCGCCTGCGCGGCCTGGGCGCGAAGCAGCTCGGCGTGGACGGAGGCGGCGATGCCGATGCCGCCGCGCTCGGTCCAGGCGCGGGCGTGCTGCTCGACGAGCATGGGGCGCCACTGGTCCTCGGCGGGGCCGCCCGAGAGAAGCCCCTTCGGCGCCTCCCCGAAGACCGGCTTGAGGAGGGCGCTGAGCGCCTGCGCCTCGAAGCGGCGCGCGACGCGAGCGAGGGCGCTGCTGTCAGGGGCGCGGAGGGTCGCGGGGATCGTGCTCATCAGCGGACCTCCAGCTCGGCCTGCAGCGCGCCGGCCGCCTTGATGGATTGCAGGATGGTGATCATGTCGCGCGGCCCGACGCCCAGCGAGTTCAGCCCGCGCACGAGGTCCTCGAGCGTGACCGAGCGCGGCAGGATGCCGAGGCGGCGCTCGCGCTGGTCGTCCACGCTGATGTTCGTCCGCGGCACCACCACCGTCTCGCCGTTCGAGAGCGGCCCGGGCTGGCTCACCTGCGGGGTCTCGGTGACGCGGATGGTGAGGTTGCCCTGGGCGATCGCGACCGTGGAAACCCGGACGTTGGCACCCATGACGATGGTGCCGGAGGCCTCCTCGATGATCACGCGGGCAGCCTGGTCGGGCTCGACGCGAAGCTGCTCGATGTCGGTCAGCAGCCGCGCGAGGTCGCGCCCGCCGGTGAGGAGGACGATCGTGCGCGGGTCGGTCGCGCTCGCGCTGCCGTTGCCGACCGCGCGGTTGATCGCGCCCGCCACGCGCTGGGCGGTGGTCAGGTCGGGGTTGCGCAGCGAGAGGCGGATGCGGTCGCGGCCGGCGAGCTCGAAGGGCACCTCGCGCTCGACCACCGCGCCGCTGCTGATCCGCGCCGAGGTCGGCACGCCCCGCTGCACGGAGGAGGCGGCGCCCCGGGCCGCGATGGCGCCCGTCGCGACAGCGCCCTGCGCCACCGCGTAAACCTCGCCGTCGGCGCCCAGCAGGGGGGTCACGAGAAGGGTACCGCCCGTCAGGTTCGAGGCGTCGCCGAGGGAGGAGACCGAGACGTCGATCCGGCTGCCTGGGCGGGCGAAAGGCGGAAAATTCGCCGTGACCATGACCGCCGCGACGTTGCGCGTGTCGAGCCGCGTCTCCTGGTCGCGCGTGTTGACGCCCAGCCGCTCCAGCATGCCGACGAGGGACTGGCGCGTGAAGATCGCGCTGCGGAGGCGGTCGCCCGTGCCGGGGAGCCCGACCACGAGGCCGTAGCCGACGATCTGGTTGTCCCGGACGCCCTCGATGTCCGCGATGTCCTTGATGCGCACCTGCGCGGCGGCGGGCGCGGCCGGCAGCAGGCCGGCGACGAGGAAGGCGACGGCGAGGAGGAGCATGCCCGTGGCGCCGCCCTTTTGGCGGATCCTCTTCGCGGTTCGGAAACCGGTCGCGTGCAATGTGACCTCCAGCCAGACGCCTTCCCCGGCGCAGCGGTCACAGCGCAACGGGCGTGCCAGGGACGGGGCGGGGAAAGGCGGCAGGAAGTGCCGGGCGGCGGAAGCTTCTCACCGCCGGCCCCGGCAGGATCGGCCCGGACGGCCGGTCCGGGCAGCAGGCGCAGGGCAGGAGGCGGCGATGTCGGGCAGGATGATCGGGTCGGTCGCGGGGCCGGGCGGGGCGGTGGCCGCGGGGCGGACGGGGGCGGGCGCCCGCGCGGGGAAGGCCGGCGCCTTCCGGCTGCCCGAGTCGGCGCGCGAGGTCGCCGGCGCCGGCGCGGCGCAGGAGGTCGCGCCGCTCGGCCTCATGGCCCTGCAGGAGGCGGAGGACGCCACCGGCCGCAACCGGCGCGGGGCGGCGCGGGCGCGGGACATGCTGCGCGACCTTTCCGCCCTGCAGATGGGTCTCCTCGCCGGGGAGGCCGACCCGGAAGCCCTCCAGCGCCTGGCTGTCCTGGCCGAAGGGGAGGCGCCGCCGGACCCGGTCCTGGCCGACGCCCTGGCCGGGATCGGCCTGCGCGCGCGGATCGAGCTCGCCCGCCACACGATGCGGCGGTCGACTCGGGCGGGGAGCGGCGCGCCCGAAGCGGGCTAGCGAGATGGCAATGTTGTGAAACCCCATCGGTTTCAGGCCTTTGCCAGGGGTGCCCCCTTGTTTTCGGCGCGGCCCCGTCGCTATACGCGGCTGCCTGACCGGGCGGGTGACCGGCCGAATCAGACCCAGGCTATCAGGATGCCAGCCATGCTCATCACCCTGCCGCCGGACTACAAACCCTCGGACGACGAGGCCTTCATGAATCCGCGGCAGCTCGCCTACTTCCGGCAGAAGCTGCTTCGCTGGCGCCAGGAACTCCTGCGCGAGGCCGGTGAGACCCTGTCCTCCATGGGCCAGGGCGGCATCGTCGAGGCGGACCTGACCGACCGCGCCAGCGTCGAGACCGACCGCGCGCTGGAGCTTCGCACCCGCGACCGCGCCCGCAAGCTCGTCAGCAAGATCGACCAGGCCCTGGAGCGGGTAGACAACGGCACCTACGGCTACTGCGAGGAGACCGGCGAGCCCATCGGCCTGCGCCGCCTCGAGGCCCGGCCGATTGCCACCCTCTCCATCGAGGCCCAGGAGCGCCACGAGCGCATGGAGCGCGTCCACCGGGACGACTGACCCGGGCGAACCGACCTCTCAGCCCCGGAGCAGGCCCCCCTTGGCCCCGATGGCGCCGCTCCCCGGGAAGGCCGCGGCGACCGCCGCCGGTGAGAGGCCAAGATGGTCCCGCAGCAGGGCTTTCGCGACCGCCCGCAGGTCCAGCGTCGGCGCCAGGTCGCGGTTCTCGTAGAGCCGTCCCTCGCCCAGCCCGGGCCAGTCCGCCACCACCCTCCCGCCCGCGACCGCCCCGCCCAGCAGGAAGGCGGCGCTCCCGGTCCCGTGGTCCGTGCCGTCGTTGCCGTTCGCCCGCGCGGTGCGGCCGAACTCCGTCATCACGAGAACCGCGGTCTGCCGCCAGGCCGGCCCCAGCCGCTCGCGCAGCGCGTCCAGCCCGTCGTCGAGGCCGGTGAGCACGCCGCGCAGCCGGTTCGCCTGGCCCGCGTGGGTGTCCCAGCCCGACATCTCCAGCGCGGCGACGCGCGGGCCGTCGGGCGCCGCGAGGAGGCGGCCCGCGGCGGCGGCCAGCTCCACGAAGCCGCCGCGCTGCTCCGGCGGCGGCACCACGCCGGCCGTGAAGCCCCGCGCCCGCAGCCCCTCCGCGAGGGCGGGGCCGGTCAGCGGGTCCGTGTGGTTGAGCTCCATCAGCCGGGCGTAGAGCTCCGCGCCCGGCCGCTCCGCGCGCGACGGCGCGTACATGCCGACGGGCTCTCCCCCGCGCAGGATCAGCGGCAGGTCCGTGCCGATGGCGAAGGCCGCCCGGTTCGGACCGGCCTCGTGGCCCGGCAGCCCCGCCAGGGCGCGGTTGAGCCAGCCGGAGCCGAGTCGCTCCTCGGCGCCGATCTCGAGCATGTCCTGGGCGACGAAATGGCTGCGCGAGCGGGTGGGGCCGCAGACGGCGTGCAGCGCGATCGCCTCGCCCGCCGCGAAGAGGGCGTGCAGCTTCGCCAGGCGCGGGTGGAGGCCGAAGAAGCCCCCGAGGTCGAGCAGCCCCTCCTCCTGCCCCGGCTCCGGCAGGGCCAGGCGGCCGCGAAGGCCCGGAAGCGCCGGGTCGCCGTAGGGCTGCACGGCCGCGAGACCGTCGAGCGCGCCGCGGAGGAGCACGACCACGAGGCGCTGCTCGCCGAGCGGCCCCTGGCCGAGCGCGAGCCGGGACCCGCCGAGCGAGGCGCCGGCCCCGAGGCCGAGCAGGAGGCCGCGGCGGCCGAGGGCGGGGAGGGGGCGGGTCATCGGCGCTGGAACTCCGGGCTGCCGAGGAGAAGGGTGAGCGCCTCCCGGTTGGAGCCCGCGCGGAGCACCGCCTCGCGCGTCCGGTCCGAGGCGAGGGGGCCGAGGGCGAGGTCCAGCGCCTCGCGGGCGTCCCGCCGGGCGAAGCGGCCGGCGAGGGCGTGCAGGCGGTCCAGCCGCAGGAGCATCCCCTCCGGGTGGATCCAGGCGGCGGCCTCGTCCGGCCAGCCATTCGGCGCGGCGGGCGACCAGATGAGCTGGCCGAGCGCGGTCGCGCTGCCGAGGGCGAACTCCGACAGCCCGGCATCCCCGCCGAGGGCTCGGAGGGCGGCGACGACGAGCTCGTTCGGCGCCCGGAACTTGGAGAGCGGCGGCGCCCAGGCCTCCGGCAGCGCGACGAGCGCGCGCGAGACGGCGCCGAGGTCGCCGCCCGTATCGCGCAGCACCCCCGCCAGCCGGTCGACCACCGCCGGCGGCGGGTCGTCCGCGACGAAGTGCCGGGCGAGCTTGCGGGCGAGGTGCCGGTGCGTGGCGGGGTGGGAGGCCAGCCAGTCGAGCGCCGCGTCGATCGAGGCCTCCCCCGGGGGGAAGGCCCGGCCGAGGACCGTCTTCTCGCCGGGCTGGTGGCTGCCGGCGCGGAACTCCGTGCCCCGGGGCTCCGCGTTGCGCTCGACCGCGAGCCCCGTGAGGAGGGCCGCGAAGGCGGTCACGTCCGCCTGGGAGTAGCCGGCGGCCGGGGTGAGGGTGTGCAGCTCCAGCACCTCGCGCGCGAGGTTCTCGTTCAGGCCCCGCCCGGTCCGCCGGCCGAAGGCGCTGTCCGGGCCGACCGAGGAGTCCTGGTTGAGGTAGACGAGCATCGCGGGGTGCCGGATCGCCGCCTTCAGCAGCGTCGCGAAGGGGGCGGTGACGTGGGGCCGGATGGCCCGGCGGACGTAGTCGCCGACCAGCGCGGCCGTGGAGCCGTCCCGCCCGCTGACCGCCAGGTGGTTCGTCCAGAAGGCGACCAGCCGCTCCCGGAAGGGGGTGGGGGTTGCGATCAGCCGGCCGAGATAGGCGCGGAGCTCCGCCGTGAAGAGGAGCCCCCGCCGCTGCCGCTCGCCGGGCGGGACGGGGGAGCGCTGGTCGAGCACGCTGATCGCGAGCGCGTCGGAGACGGTCGGCTCCGTCTCCCAGTCCGGCGGGGGAATCGCCGGGTCCGGCGGGGCCTCCAGCTGGGCGAGCAGCCAGCCGCGCGGGTCCTCGGGGGGCGGCGCCTCGGGGCGCGGGCCGAGGCCGAAGCGCAGGGCGGCGATGTGGCCGGCGGGATTCATCGCCGCCAGCTAGCACCCGGCCCCGCCGCGCCCTCAAGGGCAATACGGCAACGAAACGTGACGCGGCCGTGGGCAACCTGGCCGCTCCGGCGAGAATACTTGCAAAATCCCGGCTGCGGGAGCATGTGTCCGCCCGCGGCAAGGGCGCGGCAGCGGCGCCCTGCGGCATCAGGCAGACCGGATGGGCCACGGGCGGAGCGACGATGTCGCGAAGGCCCGCGCAGCCGCATCCGGGACGCCGGGCCCTTCCGCCCCATCTGGCCAGGCCGGCCAGGCGGGCGGGGCCAACCCAGCTGCAGCCCCCCTGGCGCGTCCCGCGGACCCTGTCCGCGGCGTGCCGACCGAGACGACCGCGCGGCCCGCCGCGTGACACCCGCGTGGCCCTGCCGCGCACCAACGGCGCGGCGCTGCCGCGACATCACTGCGCGGCCCGGCCGCGACTGACGGAGGCCCCAGTGGCGCGCACCCCTCTCGACCGTATCCGCAACATCGGCATCACCGCGCACATCGATGCCGGCAAGACCACCACGACGGAGCGGATCCTCTACTACACCGGCAAGAACCACCGCATCGGCGAGGTCCACGAGGGCAACACCACGACGGACTACATGGAGCAGGAGCGTGAGCGCGGCATCACGATCACCTCCGCCGCCGTGACCGCCGAGTGGAAGGACCACCGGATCAACGTCATCGACACCCCCGGCCACATCGACTTCAACATCGAGGTGAACCGGTCGCTGCGCGTGCTCGACGGCGCCGTCTTCATCATCGAGGGCGTGGCCGGCGTGCAGCCGCAGTCCGAGACGAACTGGCGCCTGGCGGACCGCTACAACGTCCCCCGCATCATCTTCATCAACAAGCTCGACCGCACCGGCGCCGACTTCTACCGCGCGGCCGCGACCCTGACCGAGAAGCTCGGCATCAACTGGGTCACGCTGCAGCTGCCGATCGGCATCGAGGACACGCTGAAGGGCGTGGTCGACCTGGTCGAGATGAAGGCGCTCATCTGGGAGGGCGACGAGCTCGGCGCGAAGTACCACGACGCCCCGATCCCCGACGACCTGAAGGAGAAGGCGGCCGAGTACCGCCAGATCCTGCTCGACACCGCGCTGAGCGTCGACGACGCCGGCATGGAGGAGTACTTCGAGAAGGGCGACGTCTCGGTCGAGACGCTCAAGCGCGCCATCAAGCGCGGCACGATCGACGGCACCTTCCGCCCGGTCTTCTGCGGCTCGGCCTTCAAGAACAAGGGCGTGCAGCCCCTTCTCGACGCCGTGATCGACTACCTGCCGGCGCCGACGGACATCGCGGGCATCAAGGTCGCCTATGACGAGGGCATGGACGAGACCACCCAGCCCGACCGCCGCATCATCCCGGCGAACGTGGACGCGCCCTTCTCCGGCCTCGCCTTCAAGATCGTGAACGACAAGTACGGCAACCTGACCTTCGTGCGCGTCTACTCCGGCGTGCTGAAGTCCGGCGACACCGTGATGAACACGACGAAGGGGAACAAGGAGCGCATCGGCCGCATGTTCCAGATGCACGCCGACAAGCGCGAGGAGATCAAGGAGGTCACCGCCGGCGACATCGCGGCCTTCGTGGGCCTGAAGGACACCGGCACGGGCGACACCCTGGCCGACGCCGCCGACCCCGTCGTGCTCGAGCGCATGGCCTTCCCGGTCCCGGTCATCGACATCTCCGTCGAGCCGAAGACGAAGGAAGGCGTCGAGAAGATGACGCTCGGCCTGCAGAAGCTGGCCGGCGAGGACCCGAGCCTGCGGCTGCGCACCGACCAGGAGACCGGCCAGACCATCCTGTCCGGCATGGGCGAGCTGCACCTCGAGATCATCATCGACCGCCTGCGCCGCGAGTACGGCGTGGACGCCAACATCGGCGCCCCGCAGGTCGCCTACCGCGAGACGATCACCAAGCCGCACACCGAGACCTACACCCACAAGAAGCAGTCGGGCGGCTCGGGCCAGTACGCGGAGGTGAAGATCACCTTCGAGCCGAAGGAGCGCACGACGGGCGTCGAGTTCGTCAACGCCACGACCGGCGGCTCGGTGCCGAAGGAGTACATCCCGGCGGTCGAGAAGGGCATCAAGGTCCAGGCCGACACGGGCGTGCTCGCCGGCTTCCCGACGGTGGACTTCAAGTTCAGCCTCGTGGACGGCAAGTACCACGACGTCGACTCCTCGGCGCTCGCCTTCGAGATCGCCGCCAAGGCCTGCTTCCGCGAGGGCATGAAGAAGGCGAGCCCGGTCATCCTCGAGCCGATCATGGACGTGGAGGTCACCACCCCCGCGGACCACGTGGGCGACGTCGTCGGCGACCTGAACCGCCGCCGCGGCGTCATCCAGTCGCAGGACATGGCCTCCACCTCGGTCATCATCCGGGCGCACGTGCCGCTGAAGGAGATGTTCGGCTACATCTCGAACCTCCGCGGCATGACGAAGGGGCGCGCCTCCTTCTCCATGCAGTTCCACCACTACGATCCGGTCCCCCGGAACGTGGCGGAGGAGATCATGAAGGCCTCGGCCTGACCCGCGCCGGCCGCGCCCCGCGCGCGGCCGACCGGACGGCTGGGAAAGGGGCGGCGCCGGCGGGCGCCGCCCCTTTCGCGTTCAGCGCCGCAGGTGGTGGAGCCCCGTCGCGTCCAGCACCACCACCCCGTCCGCCACCCGCGTCGCGACGTAGCGGAGCCGCGCCGAGCCGCGGTCCCGCCGCGCGCGGGAGGTCTTCACCTCGACCACCTCCACCGTCACCGCCACCTCCTCGCCCGGGCGGAGCGCCGCGGGCCATCGGACGTCCATGGCCGATCCCGCCAGGCTGATGTCGCGCAGCAGCGGGCTGGCCATGAGCAGGCCGAAGCAGGCCGAGAGCGTGTGCAGCCCCGCCGCCACCACCGTGCCGAAGACGGAGGACCGCGCCGCCTCCTCGTCGAGGTGGAAGGGCTGGGGGTCGTAGCGCCCCGCGAAGTCGCGGATCTCCTCCAGCGAGAGGGAGAGCCGGCCGAGCTCGTAGCGGTCCCCCGGGTGCAGTTCGTCGAGGGAGCGGAGGCGGGGCAGCGGCATCCCCCCTCCTTACCCCCGCGGCACGGCCTCTTGAAGCGCCGGGGGGGAGGGGCGACATCCCCGGCATGATGCAGGACGACCGCCGCCCGCCCGTTCTCGACATGACGCCCGAGGGCGGCTTCCGCGAAGCCCCGCGCCCGGTCGGCGGGTCCTGGCTGGACCGCGCCCTGATGAAGGTCGGCGGCGTCGCGGTGCTCGCCGCGGTGGTCGCGGGCGGGCTGGTGCTCGCGGCCTCGGCCGTCGTGATCCTCGGCCTGCTCATCCCGGTGCTGCTCGTCGCGGGCGCCGTCGGCTTCGGCTCGCTCTGGTGGCGCGTGCGGCGGGCTCGCCGGGGCGGCGCCGCGGTGTTTGTCGTCCCCCGCCGTTGACCCCCGCGCCGCGGTGGCCGGGGGGTTCGTCCCCGACCCGGACCGGCTCTACGAGGTAGGCCGGGACGGGCGTCCCTATACCCTTGCCCCCGCGCCGCCCGGCGCGGCCGAGCGGCTGGAACTGCGCGCCCGCCGCTGGTGGGTGGGCTCCATCCTGGCCAACGCCGCGGCCATGGGGGTGGCGGCGGGCGCGGTCCTGCTGGGGTCGCGAGTCCTCGCGGCCTGGCTCGGCATCCTTCCCATCCTGACGGCGCCCCTGCTGCTGGTGGCGCCCCTCCTCCGCCGCCTCGCGCCTCTTCGGCTTCGCCGCGTCCACCGCCGCCGCCCCGGGGACTTCCCGCCGCCGCCGGGCTGACGCCGCGGGGCCGCCGATTGCGCGGCGCCGGGCGCCGTGGAAGCCTCCCCGGCCGGCCGCAGAGCCGGTCGAGAGAGGAACCGCCATGAACCGACGCACGCTCGGCGAGGGGGCACTGGCCGCCGCCCTCCTCCAATCCATCGGGCAGGCCATCGGGCCCGCCGCCCTGGCCCAGACGGCGCCCGCCGGGGAGGGCTGGGTGACGAGCTGGGCCGGCTCCGTCCAGGGGCCTTACCCCGTGGGCAATCCCTCCGCCCAGCCGGACCAGCGCTTCCTCTTCCCCACACCGGCCGAGGGCGCGCGCGACCAGACGCTCCGCCTCGTGGTCCGGCCCTCCGTCTGGGGGCGGCAGGCGCGGCTGCGCTTCTCGAACGCCTTCGGCACGCGGCCCCTCGTCATCGACGGCGTGCACGCCGGGCTGCACCTCGGCGGCGCCGCGGTGGTGCCGGGCACGAACCGGCCCGTCCGCTTCAGCGGCGGCGACTCCGTCACCATCCCGCCCGGCGGGCAGGCCTGGTCGGAGCCGGTGGACCTGCCCTTCGCCGCCGATCCCGCCTCGCCGCTGCTGATGGGGCGTAAGCTCGCCGTCTCGCTCCACGTCCCGCAGGCGAGCGGGCCGATGACCTGGCACGCCAAGGCCCTGCAGACCTCCTACGGCACGGCGCCCGGCGCGGGCGCCAAGGGGGCGGAGGAAGGGGAGAGCTCCTTTCCCTTCCCGACCGCCTCCTGGTTCTTCCTCGACGCGGTGGACATGGTGGCGCCGGCGGGCACCCCGGTGATCGTCTGCTTCGGCGACTCCATCACCGACGGCACGGCCTCCACGATGAACGGCGACGACCGCTGGCCGGACGTGCTGGCGCGGCGGCTCGAGGCCGAGCGGCCCAACCGCGCCGCCGTCGTGAACGCGGGCATCGGCGGCAACCAGGTGGTGGGTCCGGCCGAGTACGGCCCGGAGAAGCCCTTCCCCGGCGGTCCCTCCGCCCTCGCGCGGCTGGAGCGGGACGTGATCTCCCTCTCCGGCGTCACGGCCGTCATCTGGCTTGAGGGCACGAACGACTTCAGCCGCAACGGCAACGCCACCCTCGAGGCGGTGCGCGGTGGGATGCAGGAGGGGGTGCGCCAGCTTCGCGCGCGCGTCCCGGGGGTGCGGGTGATCGGCGCCACTGTGACCTCGGCGCTCGGCAGCAGCAGCGCGGCGCATGGCCACAAGGAGCAGGACGAGAACCGCCGGGCGCTCAACGCCTTCATCCGGGACGGCGGCCTCTTCGACGCGGTGGTTGAGTTCGACCGCCCGACACTCGACCCCGAGGGCGGCGGGCTGCGGGCGGAGATGATCCCGGAATCAACCACCGGCGGCCCGGGCGACAAGCTCCACCCGAACCGCGCCGGCTACCTGGCGATGGGGTCCGCGATCGACCCCGCCGCCGTCCTCGCGCCGCGGCGCTAGGGCCGCGTCAGGCGGCCTTCACGGCCCCGAGGTCCGCCCGCCGGTCGAAGCGCGCGACGCGCGAGAGGAGGTAGTCCACCTCCGCCCGCGCCGTCGGCGTCAGGCCGGCGCCGGGGCGGCGCTGCGCCTCGCTGGCCAGGATGCCGCGGCGCTTGAGCACGTATTTCCGCACGGCCAGGCCCACGCCCTGCTGCTGCTCGTAGCGGACCAGCGGCAGGTGCGCGTCAAACAGGTCGTGCGCCGCGTCCCGCTGCCCCTCCGCGTGCATCCGGACGACGTCGACCAGCATGTCCGGGAAGGCGTAGCCCGTCATCGCGCCGTCCGCCCCGCGCTCGCACTCGAAGTCGAGGAAGAGGCCGCCGTTGCCGCAGAGGATCGAGATCGGCTTCATCGAGCCGTCCTTCTGGAAGCCCCGCAGCGCGCTGATCTTCTCGAGGCCGGGCCAGTCCTCATGCTTGAGCATGACGCAGGAGGGGTTCGCCTGCACGATCCGGCGGATCACGCCCGGCGTCATGACCACGCTGAAGGAGAGGGGATAGTCCTGGATGACGAAGGGCACGTCCGCCCCGATCGCCTCCGCCGCCTGGGCGTAGTAGGCGACGATCTGGTCGTCGGTGCGGAGCGTGTTCGGCGGCGCGATCATCACGCCCGCCGCGCCCGCGTCCATCACCGCCGCCGTCAGGGACTTCATGGCGGCGAAGCCGGGGGCGGAGACGCCGACGACGATCGGGATGCCCGCCCGCCGGATCATGCGGGAGGCGATGGAGACGCTCTCCTCCATGTCGAGCTTCGGCGCCTCGCCCATCTGGCCGAGGACGGTGATGCCGGTCGCGCCGCTCTCGACGAAGAAGTCGGTCAGGCGGTCGTTCGAGGCCTCGTCCACGCGGCCGTCGTCGTGGAAGGCGGTGGGCGCGATGACGTAGACGCCCTTGGCGGTGGTCAGGTCGGTCATGGAGGTCAGCCCTTCTTCCAGGCCTCGTAGCGGGCCTTGTTCTCGGCGTTCGGCGGGTAGAGGCCGGGGAGCGAGGCGCCGCCCTCCACCTCGCCCATGATCCAGGTCTCCTGCCGCTCCTGCTCCACCGCCGCCTCGGTCACGGCCTCGAGCAGGGCCTGGGGGATGAGCACGGCGCCGTCCTGGTCCACCACCACGACGTCGTCCGGGAAGACGGCGACGCCCCCGCAGCCGATCGGCTGCTGCCAGGCGACGAAGGTGAGGCCCGCGACCGAGGGGGGCGCCGCGGCGCCGCTGCACCAGACGGGCAGGCCCGTCCCGAGCACGCCCTGGATGTCGCGCACCACGCCGTCGGTGATGAGCGCCGCCACCCCCTTCTTCGCCATGCGGGCGCAGAGGATGTCGCCGAAGATGCCGGCGTCCTGCACGCCCATGGCGTCGACCACGGTGATGCAGCCCTCCGGCATCGCCTCGATCGCGGCACGGGTGGAGATGGGCGAGGACCAGCTCTCGGGGGTCGCGAGGTCCTCGCGGGCGGGGACGAAGCGAAGGGTGAAGGCTCGCCCGACCAGCCGGGGCTGGCCCTCCCGGATGGGCCGCGTGCCGCGCATCCAGACGTTGCGGAGCCCCTTCTTGAGAAGGACCGTCGTCAGGGTCGCCGTCGAGACGCCTTCGAGCGCCGTCTTGATCTGGGGGTCGAGGTCCAAGGGGTCTTCTCCGGATGCGGGCCGCCGGCCGCCGGCTTCGCGCGGCCGGCCGGGCGCGTCAAGCGCGGCAGCCCCCCTCGCCGGGCGCGCCCGGAGGTCTTTTCGGTTCCGCCGCGGCGCACCATGTCGGCGGCATGGGCCTTCCTCGAACCCGCTCCGGCCTCGGGGCGGCGATCCTGCTTGCCGCCGCCGTCGCCGCCTCGCCCGCGTCGGCGCAGGAGCGGCGCGTCTTCCAGGTGATGCCGGGGCCGCGGATCGTGACCCAGGACCTCCCCGCGCTGAACGACTCCGCCGCGATCCGGCGCTGGCTCTGCCCGAACGGCGGCTCGCCGATGCGGGGCCGCCCCGGGCGCTGCGACGGCCGGGGCGTCGCGCGCGGCGGGTCGGGCGGGAGTGACCCGGCGGTGGCAGGATGGTACGCCGACCTTCCCCCGGCCTCCCGCCGCCAGGTCTCCTGCCCGGCGGGCACCGTGCCCACCGAGGCGCGGGCGAACCCAGGCACCGTCCGCTGCCTGCCGGGATAGCCTAGTCGGGGAGCGCCTCGGCCGTCCCGGCCTGCCGCTTCTGGAGAAGGCCCCGGGCCAGCTTCCAGGCGCCGGCCGCCGCGAAGGTGGCGAGGCCCCCGATCAGCACCCAGACCGCCGGCCGTATCTCGAACTCGGTGTCGAAGTTGGCGAGGAAGATCATGTCGGCCGGCAGCTTGGTCGCGAGGGCGTACCAGAGGTACTCGAGCCCCGCCGCCCCCGCCGCGGCCAGGAGCGCGATCGGCAGTAGCGGCAGCGGGCTGGCCCGCCACCGCGCCGGCGAGGCGCGCCAGAGCATGGCCCAGAGGAAGAGGCCGCTCATCAGCACCGGCTGGGACACGTTGATCTTCGACTGCATGTAGAAGTGCAGGATGCCGAGCGCCATCAGAGGGAAGACCAGCTTGTGCAGCGGCTTCCACTCCCGGCCGAGCCGCTTCAGCCAGCCGTCGGTCGAGGTCCAGCCGAGCACCGCCAGACCGATGAGCGCCGTGAAGCCGGTCGAGAGATAGGGTCGCTTCACGATCTCCAGAAGAACGTGCCAGAGCCGCAGGTGCTCGTTGCCGATGTAGAGGGCGAGGTGGACGAGGGCGTAGCCGAGCGCGGCCAGCCCGAGCATCCGCCGCACCTGCAGCACCCGCGGCCAGTCGAAGACCCAGCGCGCCGGCGTCACCGCGAGGCTGATCAGGAGGAAGCGCACGCACCAGTCGCCGGTGTCGTGCGTCGCCCGCGTCAGCGGCTCGGGGCCGAGGTTGCGCGTCGCCCAGTCCCAGCCCAGCAGCAGCAGCGGCAGAACGCAGCCGAGCAGCACCGCCGCCTTGAAGGCGGAGAAGCGGCCGCCGCGGTCGAGCCAGGGCCAGGGGCCGGGCTTGGGCGCCGGCGGCCCCTCGCGGCGGGCGCGGCGCGGGCGGGCGCCGGAGGGGAGGGTGGCGTCGCTCACATCGGCGGGACCACGCCGTCCTTCGCGACCGTGACGCGGGCGGCGTTGAGGGTTCCGTCGGCGGCGGGCGTCGCCGAGAGGAAGACCTGGGCGCCGGGCCGCAGGTCCTCCATGGAGGCGGGGATGAGGGTGACGACGGGCACCTCGGGTGGCACCATCACCTGCACCTGCTGGCCCCGCGCGGTCAGGGTGAGGCTCTTGCCGTCGTTGCCCTGCACGGCCGAATCGACCGTCGCGTTGGTCATCGAGGAGCTGGGCGTCAGGTCCCAGGCGAAGTGACCCTCGCCCGTGCCGCGCATGGCCTCGGGGAAGACGAGCACCTCGAGCGCGCGCCAGACGCCGTCCGGGCCGGGCTCGGCGGCGGTGCCGATGAAGGTGCCGGGGGTGATGTCCGCCAGGGCCATCTTCCGCACCGCCGACACGCCGGCGTTCTCGGCCAGCCGAACCGTGACCTTCGCGCCCTCCCGCGTCGTGAGGGCGAGGTCGCGGCCGGAGAGGGCGTCGATGGTTCCGCGGATGCGCCGCGGGGCGCCCTGGGCGAGGAGGGACCCGGCCGGGAGCGTGCCCGCCAGGGCCAGGGCGGTCGCGGTCAGCAGCAGGTCCCGACGTGTCATCCTGGTACTCTCCTGAGACGCCGGCGGCGATGGGCCGCGCGGCATGCCCTTCGCCGACCCGCCCCGGGCGGGGACGGGCGGGGCGAGAGGGCTGGCATGCTTGCCAACGTCCCGGTGAAGATCGGGTTGAGACCGGAAACGTCCAGCGGGCCCCCGCGCCTCATTCCACCCGGATGGCCGCCGCGGCGGCAACCCCCCGCCAGCGCGCCAGGTCCGCCCGCAGGAAGGCGTCGCCCTCGGCGGCCGGGCGGGGCGTCGGCGTCGCGCCCTCGCTCGCGAGATAGGCGGCCAGCCGCCCGCCCGAGAGCGCCTCGTTCGCCGCGGCGTTCAGGCGGTCGCGGATCTCGGGCGGCGTGCCGCGGCGTGCCAGCAGCCCCCACCAGATCCCCGCCTCGTAGTCAGCCAGCCCGCTCTCGCGCGGGGTCGGCGCGGAGGGGCCGCCGGACGGGCGGTTCTCACCGGTCCAGCCGAGCACCTTCACCCGCCCGCCGTCGATGATCCCCCGCGCGGAGGGCAGGGTGGTGAAGAGAAGCTGGATGGTGCCGGCCGCGAGGTCCGTCGTCGCCGGCCCCATCCCGCGGTAGGGGACGTGCTGCAGCGACAGCCCGCCCGCCTTCTGCGCGAAGAGCTCGGCCGCGAGCTGGTTGATGCTGCCCGGCCCCGCCGAGCCGTAGTCCACCCGGCCGGGATGGGCGCGGAGGAAGGCCACGAGCTCGGCGAGGTTCCCCGGCGGGAAGCCGGGGGCGCCGAGCACGACGAGCGGGGCGCTGGCGAGCATCGCGACCGCCTCAAAGTCCTCCGCGGCGTCGTAGGGCGTGCGCTGCACCGCCGCGCTGGTCGAGAAGGTGGAGGAAGTGACCATCAGCACCATCCCGTCCGCCGGCGCCCGGGCGACCTCCGCCGAGCCGATCGTGCTGCCGGCGCCGGGCCGGTTCTCGACGACGAAGGGCTGGCCGAAGCGCGCCTGCAGGTGCTCGGCCAGTGGCCGCGCCACGGCGTCGTTGCTGCCGCCGGGCGGGAAGGGGACGACGACCCGCACGGGCCGGGCCGGCCAGGCGCCTTGGGCGCGGGCGGGCCGCCCCGCGAGGGCCGGGGCCGCGAGGGCTGCCGCGATCCCGCCTCTCCGGGTGATGCTCATGCCTCGCCTCCCCTTCGCTGCAACAGGCAGGGTGGCACCTTGCTTCCACACGGGGCCGCCGCGCCAGCCCCCGGCCGGGTCCCGCCCCTTCACCACGCCCCGGGTGCGTGCGAAAGCGCGGGGATGCGCATCCACATCCAGAACCCGCCCGACGACCCCCATTTCGAGATCACCGAGGCCCAGTGGGCCGAAGCCCTGGCCCGGAACCCCGGCATGGGGCCGATGGAGGTCTCCTTCGCCCGCGACGACGCCGGCTTCGCGCGGGCGATCCCGGAGGCGGAGGTGGTCCTCACCTGGACGCGGCAGCTTCGCGCGCGCTTCCCCAAGGGGGCGCTCCCCGGCCTCGCGCCGCGGCTGCGGGTGATCGCGATCACCTCCGCCGGCCTCGACCCCGCCGCGCCCTTCGACTGGCTGCCGGATTCGGTCGCCCTGCTGAACAACCGCGGCACCCACGCCGACAAGGCCGGGGAGTACGGGATCATGGCGATCCTCATGCTCCACACCCGCATGCCCGCCTTCGCCGACCAGCAGCGGCGCGGGGAGTGGAAGCCACTGTTCAGCTCGACGCTGGAGGGGCGGACGGTCGTCGTCGTCGGCGTCGGCTCGCTCGGCGGCGGCATCGCGCGGCGGGCGCGGGCCTTCGGCATGCGCGTCGTCGGCGTCCGCAACGGGGCCGACCCGCACCCGGACTGCGACGAGACCCATCCGAACGAGGCGCTGGAGGCGGTGCTGCCGCGGGCGGAGTTCCTCGTCCTCGCCTGCCCGCTGACGGAGCGGACGCGGAACCTCCTCTCGCGCGAGCGGATCGCGCGCCTGCCGCGGGGCGCCCGGGTGGTGAACGTCGCGCGCGGCCCCGTCTGGGACCAGGAGGCCGTGCTCGACGCCCTCGATTCCGGGCAGCTCGAGGGCTGCGTGACCGACGTGGCCGTGCCCGAGCCGCTGCCGCCGGACCACCGCCTCTGGCGCACCCCGGGGATGGTCGTGACGCCCCATATCTCGGCCGACGACGTGCTCCGCTACAACGACCGGACGCTGGACATCCTGATGGAGAACCTGCGGGCGCTCCGCGACGGGCGGCCGCTGCCCAACCGGGTGGACCCGTCCCGCGGCTACTGAGGGACGGCCGCCCTCGAGAAGGCCGCGCGGCCGATCGCGGCGCGGCCAAACCCCGGGGGAGCGGCGGACGTTCCTGCCGCATGAGAGTTCATGCAATAGAATGCGGATCCATGCGCCCCTATGGCGGCGGCTTCTGGGATGGGGTCACGGCCGGCCTCGGCCCCGCGCACCTGGCCTGCCGCTGCCTGCTGCTCGAGACCGAGGCGGGGCTGGTGCTGGTGGACACCGGCTTCGGCCTGGACGACGCCGCCCGGCCGGTTCCCCGGCTGAACCGCGGCTTCCTCCTCGCCGACCGCCCGCACCTCGAGCCGGACGAGACGGCCGTCTCGCGCCTCCGCCGGATGGGGCTGGACCCGCGCGACGTGCGCCACATCGTGATGACCCATCTCGACTTCGACCACGCGGGGGGGCTGACGGACTTCCCGGCGGCGACGGTCCACGTCTCGGCGCGCGAGGCCGCGGCCGCCCGGCAGCGCGGCACCCCGCGGGAGCGCGCCCGCTACCGCCCGGCGCAGCTCGACCACCCCATGCGGGAGTACGGCGCGGCGGGGGAGCCCTGGTTCGGCCTGCCGACCCTGCGCGGGCTGGAGGGTCTGCCGCCTTCGGTATTCCTGGTTGAACTACCGGGCCACACGGCCGGCCATTGCGGCGTCGCCGTCGGCACCGGCAACGGCTGGGTGCTGCACGCCGGCGACACGATCTTCCTGCACTCGGAGCTGGACACGCCGCCGGCCACGCCGCCGCTCGCCTCGGCCTACGCGAGCTTCATGCAGGTGGACCGGGAGGCGCGGCTGGAGAGCCGGCGGCGCCTCGCGGCGCTCGCCCGCGACCACGCGCAGGAGGTGACCATCCTCTGCACCCACGACCCCGTCCTGCCGGACGGGGCGGGGCGGCGGGTGATCGCCTAGCTCAGCTCCCCTCAAGGGCGGCGACCCCGGGAAGGGTCTTGCCCTCGAGCCACTCGAGGAAGGCGCCGCCGGCGGAGGAGACGTAGGTCATCCGCTCGGCCACGCCGGCGTGGCGCAGCGCCGAGACCGTGTCGCCGCCGCCGCCGATGGACTTCAGGCCCGCGGATTCCGTCAGCCCCGCCACGCTCTCGGCGACGGCGACCGTCGCCGCGTCGAAGGGCGGGGTCTCGAAGGCGCCGAGCGGGCCGTTCCAGACGAGGGTGGAGGCGCGCTTCAGGCGGTCCTCGATCGCGTCCACCGTGTCCGGTCCGACGTCGAGCGCCATCATGTCGGAGGGCACGGACTCGACCGAGACGGTCCGCGTCGCCGGGTTCGGCTTGAACTCGGCGGCGACGACGAGGTCGCGCGGCAGCAGGATCTCGCAGTTCGCCGCCTTCGCCTCGTCGAGGATGCGCAGCGCGGTCGCGTGCATCTCCGCCTCCTGCAGCGAGCGGCCCATGTTGTGGCCCTGGGCGGCGAGGAAGGTGTTGGCCATGGCGCCGCCGATGACCAGCACGTCCACCTTGCGGGACAGGTTGCCCAGGAGGTCGAGCTTGGTGGAGACCTTGGCGCCGCCGACGATGGCGACGACGGGGCGGGACGGCGTGCCCAGCGCGGCTTCCAGCGCCTTGAGCTCCGCCTCCATCAGCCGCCCGGCATAGGCGGGCAGAAGCCGCGCCACGCCTTCGGTGGACGCGTGCGCGCGGTGGGCGGCGGAGAAGGCGTCGTTCACGTAGGCGTCGCCGAGCTTCGCGAACTCGGCCGCGAGCGCCGGGTCGTTCTTCTCCTCCCCGGCGTGGTAGCGCGTGTTCTCGAGCAGCAGCACGTCGCCGTCGGCCATCCGCGCGACCGCGGCCTCGGCCTCCGGCCCCACGCAGTCGTCGGCGAAGGCCACGGTACGCCCGAGGACGGAGGAGAGCGCCTCCACGAGCGGGCGGAGCGACATCTCCGGCACGCGCTTGCCCTTGGGTCGGTCGAAGTGGGAGAGCACGATCACCTTCGCGCCCTTGTCCGACAGCTCCTTGATCGTCGGCGACAGGCGCTCGATCCGCGTGCGGTCGCTGATGGCGCCGTCCCGCACGGGCACGTTGAGGTCGGCGCGCAGCAGCACGCGCTTCCCCTTGGCGTCCAACTGGTCGAGCGTGCGGAACGAGGCCATCGGCGGTCTCCTCGGAGGGTCGGCGGTTGAGGGGGGCGGGGCCCCCCTCGGGGTTGTCAGAGCGTGCCGAGAAGGGCGGCGGTGTCGCTCATGCGGTTCGAGAAGCCCCACTCGTTGTCGTACCAGGACATCACCCGCACCAGCCCGCCGTCGACCACCTGCGTCTGCGTCGCGTCGAAGGTCGAGGAGTGGGCGTCGTGGTTGAAGTCGATGGAGACGAGCGGCGCCGTGTTGTAGCCGAGGATCCCCTTCAGCGGCCCGCTCTCGGAAGCCGCCTTCATCACCGCGTTGATCGCGTCCTTCGTCAGCCCCTCGGTCTTGGCCGGCACGAAGTCGAGCGAGACGAGGGAGACGTTCGGCGTCGGGATGCGGATGGCCGTGCCGTCCAGCTTGCCCTTCAGCTCCGGCATGACGAGGCCGACGGCCTTGGCCGCGCCCGTCGAGGTCGGGATGGCCGAGACGGCGGCGGCGCGGGCGCGGTGCAGGTCCTTGTGCAGCGTGTCCACGGTGTTCTGGTCGCCCGTGTAGGCGTGGATGGTGACCATGTAGCCGCGGAGGATGCCGAAGTTGTCGTGCAGCACCTTGGCGATCGGCGCCAGGCAGTTGGTGGTGCAGGAGGCGTTCGAGACGATCTTGTGGTGCGGCTTCAGCACCTGGTGGTTCACGCCGTAGACGATGGTCGCCTGCGCGCTCTCGTCGGCCAGCTCCTCGCCCCAGGTCACGGGGGCGGAGACGAGCACCTTGCGCACGCCGGCCTGCAGCAGCTTCGCGGCGTCGGGGGACTTGGTGAAGATGCCCGTGCACTCGGCGCCGACGTCCACGCCCTGCCAGGGCAGCTTCGTCGGGTCGCGCTCGGCCGTCACCTTGATCGGCTTGTGGGTGCGGCCGGCGGCCGTGATCACCAGGCTGTCGCCCTCGACCCGGACCTCGCCGGGGAAGCGGCCGTGGACGCTGTCGTAGCGGAAGAGATGCGCGTTCGCCTCGATGGAGCCGAGGTCGTTGATGTGCGTGAACTCGACGTCGTCGCGCCCGCTCTCCATCGCCGCGCGGAGGACCAGGCGGCCGATGCGCCCGAAGCCGTTGATCGCAACCTTGACCGCCATGTGCTCTCTTCCTTCTCTGTTTCTGGTTGAGCGGGGTGGGCGACGCCGCGCCGGGGGCCGTCAGGCCGCCCGGGGCGGGAACCCGTGCCGCGGGGCCGGCATCGCGCCGCCCCCCTCGAACCCGCCCTTCCTGGGCGGAAGCCGCGCCGTCATGCGCCCGGCAGGCGCTTGCGGACCGCGGCCACCACGGCCTCGGCCGTGATGCCGAAATGCTTGTAGAGGTCCTCGGCCGGCGCGCTGGCGCCGAAGCCCTGCATGCCGATGAAGATCCCGTCCGGCCCGAGCCAGCGGGACCAGCCGAACTCCAGCGCCGCCTCGATGCCCACCCGCAGGGCCGAGCCGAGCACCTGCTCGTGCCAGGAGGGGTCCTGCAGCTCGAACAGCTTCCAGCAGGGCAGGGAGACCACCGCGGTCGGGATGCCCGCCTCCTCCAGCAGGTCGCGGGCGGCAAGCGCCAGCATCACCTCGGAGCCGGTCGCGATGAGGGTCGCGCGGCGCTCGGCGCTCGCCTCGGCCAGGACGTAGCCGCCGCGGGCGCTGCGGTTCTCGCCGACATCGGCGCGGACCGTGGGCAGGGGCTGGCGCGAGAGGGCGAGGACGCTCGGCCCGTCGGCGCGCTTCACCGACAGCTCCCAGGCCTCGGCGGTCTCGATCACGTCGGCGGGGCGGAAGACGTAGAGGTTCGGGATCGCCCGCAGCGCCGCCAGGTGCTCCACCGGCTGGTGCGTCGGCCCGTCCTCGCCGAGGCCGATGCTGTCATGCGTCAGCACGTGGACCACCCGCTGCCGCATGAGGGCGGCGAGGCGGATCGAGGGCCGCATGTAGTCGCTGAAGACGAGGAAGGTGCCGGAATAGGGGATGATGCCCCCGTGCAGCGCCATGCCGTTCATGGCCGCGGCCATGCCGTGCTCTCGGATGCCCCAGTGGACGAAGCGGCCGCCGAAGTTCTCGGGCCCGAAGGCCGGCACGCCCTTCACGTTCGTGTTGTTCGACCCCGTGAGATCGGCCGAGCCGCCGATCATCTCCGGCACCGCCGGAACGAGGGCCTCCAGCGCCTTCTGCGAGGCGATGCGGGTGCCGACCTTGGGCTTCTCCTCGGCCGCCTTCGCCTTCCACTCGGCGAGCGGCGCGTCCCAGCGCTCGGGCAGGCGCCCGGCCATGGCGCGCTCGAACTCGGCGCGGCTCGGGTGCTTGGCCAGGCGCTTGAGCCAGGAGCGGCGCGTGCCTCCGCTGCGGCGGCCGGCGGCCTCCCAGGATTCGCGGATCTCGGCCGGAATCTCGAAGGGCGCGCCCTCCCAGCCCATGGCCGCCTTGGCCGCCGCCGCCTCCTCGGGTCCGAGGGGGGCGCCGTGGCTGCCCGCCGTGCCCGCCTTCTTCGGCGCGGAGAAGCCGATGATCGTGCGGCAGGCGATGAGCGTCGGCTTGCGGGACTTCGTCGCGGCGTTCATGGCCGAGGCCAACGCGTCGTGGTCGTGCCCGTCGACGCGGCGCACGGCCCAGCCATAGGCGCGGAAGCGGGCCAGCGTGTCCTCGGAGACCGAGAGCGCGGTGTCGCCGTCGATGGAGATGTGGTTGTCGTCCCAGAGCACCGTCAGCTTGCCGAGGCAGAAATGCCCGGCGAGCGAGGCCGCCTCGTGGGAGATGCCCTCCTGCAGGTCGCCGTCGCTCGCGATGACCCAGGTGCGGTGGTCGACGAGGCTCTTGCCGAAACGCGCGGCCAGGTGGCGCTCGGCCATCGCCATGCCGACCGCGGTCGAGATGCCCTGGCCGAGAGGGCCCGTGGTCGTCTCGATCGCCGGGTGCTCGCCCACCTCAGGGTGCCCGGCGGCGGGGGAGTGGAGCTGGCGGAAGCGGCGCAGCTCCTCCGTGCCCATGCCGGCGTGCCCGGTCAGGTGCAGCCAGGCGTAGAGGAGCATGGAGCCGTGGCCGGCGCTGAGGACGAAGCGGTCGCGGTCCGCCCAGAGCGGATCGGCCGCGTCGTACTTCAGGAAGCGGCTGAACAGCACCGTCGCGGCGTCGGCCATGCCCATGGGCATGCCGGGATGGCCGGACTTCGCGGCCTCCACCCCGTCGATCGCGAGGGCGCGGATGGCGTCGGCCATGCGGCGCGCCGGCGTGGCCGGGCGGGCGAGGATCGCGTCCTGCGCGACCAGCGCCGGGCTTCGCTCGGGAGTGGCGGGCTGGCGGTCGGGTTCGGAGGTGGCCAAGAAAAGGGTGTCTCCCGCGGCGCATCCGGCGCGGCCCCGGGCCGGTGCCGCACAGGCCCGGTTCACCGGCCCGTCTCGGCGGCCCATTCGGCGGCCCGGTGCGCCGCGGCCCTCATAGAGGCCCCTCGGCCGGCTGCCAACCCTGCCGGCCCCTCCGGACGGCGCCGCCGCCTCCGGAGGGGCGGGTCGCTAGAGTGCCCGGTTGGCTCGGGCTAGCACCGCCTCGAACAGCACCTGGCACCCGTCGGCCGCCTCCTCCGGGAGGATGCTCTCGGCCTCGTTGTGGGAGAGGCCATCCTTGCAGGGGGTGAAGATCATCGCCGCGGGGACGCGGCGGGCGACGTAGATCGCGTCGTGCCCGGCGCCCGAGATGATCTCCCGCGCGGGCAGGCCGAGCCGCGCCGCGGCGTCGCGCACCAGGGCGACGCAGGCGGGGTCGAAGGGCTGGGCGGGGATGCGGAACAGCTCGCGCAGCTCGAGGCGGAGGCCGAGCTCGTCGGCGATCGTCCGCGCCTCGCGGGGGAACTCGGCCGCCAGCGCCTCGATCTCCTCGCCGGAGGGGTGGCGGAACTCGACGGAGAAGCGGACCTCGCCGGGGATCACGTTGCAGGAGTTGGGCAGCACCTGCAGCCGCCCGACCGTGCCGCGCCCGTCCTCGCCCCGCGCCCGCATGAGGCGGTCCACCAGCGACACGACCCGCGCGGCGCCGAGCAGCGCGTCGCGCCGGGTGGAGGGGGGCGTCGTGCCGGCGTGGGAATCCTGCCCCGTGACCACCGCGTCGTACCAGACCTGCGCCTGGCCGCCGGTGACGATGCCGATGCGCATCCCCTCGCGCTCGAGGATCGGCCCCTGCTCGATGTGCAGCTCGAAGTAGGAGTCGGCGGGGAAGGGGGCGGCGGGCTCCTCTCCGCGGTAGCCGATCCCCTCCAGCGCCTCGATCACCGAGACGCCCTCCCCGTCGCGCAGCGCGTAGGTGGCGTCCTGGCCGTAGACGCCGGCCCAGACGCCGCTGCCCATGAGAGAGTGGCCGAAGCGGCTGCCCTCCTCGTCCGTCCAGTTCACCAGCTCGAGCGGCGCCTCGGTCTCGATGTTGAGGTCCTGCAGCGTCCGCATCACCTCCAGCCCCGCGATGACGCCGAGCGCGCCGTCGAACTTCCCGCCGGTCGGCTGGCTGTCGAGATGGCTGCCGAAGAGGACCGGGGGGCGCGACGGGTCGCGTCCGGGGCGGCGGGCGAACATGTTGCCCATGCTGTCCACCCGCAGCGTCAGCCCCGCCGCCTCGCACCAGCCGGCGAAGCGCTGCCGGCCCTCGCGGTCCACCTCCGTCAGGGTCAGGCGCTTCACGCCGCCCTTCGGCGTCGCGCCCACCTCGGCCATGGCCATCAGGCTGCTCCAGAGGCGGGCCGGGTCGATGCGCTGGTTGGTTCCGGGGGCGGGCATGGCGGCTCGGTCTCTCGCGGTTCGGTCCGCCGTGATGCGTCGGCCCGGCGCGGCGGACAAGGGGGCGTCAGGCCGAGAGCTCGGCCCGAACCGCGAGAAGGATCTCCTCCGACAAGGGGTCCTCGCCGACGGCGCGGGCGATGGACACCGCCCCGACGAGCGCGGCCAGCGCCAGCAGCGCCCGCTCCCGCCGCCGCCGCTTCACCGAGGCCGGGAGGAGCCGCTCCATGGCGGCGGCAAGACCCCCAATGCCCGCCGCATAGGCCCGCCGCACCGCCCCGCCCGGCGCGTCGCGTGCGGCCTCGGCCAGGAAGGTGGGGCCCGCGCAGCCCTGGCCAGGCGCGTCGCGGTGGGCCAGGGCGAGGTAGTATTCGAGGAGCCGCGCGAAACCCTCGCCATCGGCCGCGGCCGCGAAGCCCTCCCAGCGGGTGCAGCCGCGCCCGAAGGCCTGGCCGCAGGCCTCCGCCGCCAGCGCCTCCTTCGAGGCGAAGTGGCTGTAGAAGCCGCCATGGGTGAGGCCGGCCGCCGCCATGACCTCGGCCACGCTCACGGCCTCGACGCCCCGTTCCCGGAAGAGGCGGGCGGCGATGTCGAGCACCGCCTGCCGCCTGCCGGCCACCTCCGCCCGCGAGGAACGCGCCATGCCGTGAACTCCCGTGAGGACCCGAGATAGGCCTTGCCGTTTATCATGACGAGCGTCATGGTGATAGATGACACCGATCATGAGAACGCCGTGATGCCGAATCTCTCCTCCGCCCGGGACGCCGCGTGATGCTGGCCCATGGCCTCAACGCCTGGCTCTCCCGGCGCGGGATCCACTACGCCTGGGTGATCGTGGCGCTCACCTTCCTCGTCTCCGTCTCCTCGGCGGGCGCCATGGGCATCCTCGGCGCGCTGCTGCTGCCGCTGCAGCGGGAGACGGGGTGGGAGGTGGGGACCATCTCCGGCGCCCTCGCGCTGCGGCTCCTCCTCTTCGGGCTGATGGCGCCCTTCGCCGCGGCCATCCTCGCCCGCTACGGCCTCGCGCGGACGATCGTCGCGGCGCTCACGCTCGTCGTCTCCGGCTGCCTGCTCTCCATGGGCATGACCCAGGCCTGGCAGCTCTGGCTGACCTGGGGGGTCATGACCGGCCTCGGCACGGGCATGACGGCGCTGGTGCTGGGGGCGACGGTGGCCAACCGCTGGTTCGTCAAGCGCCGCGGCCTCGTGCTCGGGCTGCTGACCGCGGCCAACGCCACCGGCCAACTCGCCTTCCTTCCGCTGGCCGCCTGGCTCGCCCAGAACGAGGGATGGCGCGTCGCCATGGGGCCGGGGCTCGGGGCCTGCGCGCTCGCGGGCGCGCTCGCGCTCCTCTTCATGCGGGACCGGCCGGCGGAGCTCGGCCTGACCGCCTATGGCGAGGCCCCCGGCACCGCGCCCCCGCCGGCCGCGGTCGGAAACCCCGTCCGCAACGCCTTCGCGGCCCTCTCGGACGCCTCGTCCAGCCCGGTGTTCTGGATCCTCTTCGCGACGTTTGCGATCTGCGGCCTCTCGACCGGCGGGATCATCCAGACCCACTTCATCCCGCTCTGCGTCGACTTCGGCATGGCCGAGGTGCAGGCGGCCTCGGTGCTCGCGATGATGGGCGTCTTCGACTTCGTGGGCACCATCGCCTCGGGCTGGCTGTCGGACCGCTACGACAACCGCAAGCTGCTGTTCTGGTACTACGGGCTACGCGGCCTCTCGCTGCTGCTGCTGCCGCTGAGCACCTTCTCCGTTCTCGGCCTCTCGGTCTTCGCGGTGTTCTACGGCCTCGACTGGATCGCGACCGTGCCGCCCACGGTGAAGCTGGCCGGCCAGGCCTTCGGGCGGGAGAGGGCGCCGCTCGTCTTCGGCTGGGTCTTCACCGGGCACCAGCTCGGCGCGGCCGCGGCCGCGCTCGGGGCCGGGCTCAGCCGCGACGCCTTCAACACCTACCTGCCCGCCTTCTACATCGCGGGCGCGGCCTGCCTCCTCGCCTCGATCCTCGTCCTACGGATCCGGGCGCGGGCCTCGGCGCAGCCCGTCGCCGCCTGAGGCGGCGCGACCGATCCACGCCTGAGGCGGCGCGGAGCCTTGCGGCCGGGGCACGCCGGGGCAACCCTGGGGGCCCCGGCGCCCCTCCGCGCCGCCCTTCGCCGGAACCCCCCGCCATGGCGCAAGCGCACCCCTCCGCCCCCTCCCTCCTCCGCAACAGCGACCTCGACGGGCCGGCGGTCCGGGCGGCGCGGGTGGACCTCGCCGCCTGCTTCCGCATGGCGGCGCGGCTGGGCCTGCAGGAGGGGATCTGCAACCACCTCTCAGTGCTGGTGCCGGGGCGGCCGGACCTGATGCTGGTGAACCCCTACGGATGGTCCTTCGCCGAGATCACCGCCTCCCGCCTGCTGGTCTGCGACTTCGAGGGCGGGGTGCTGGCGGGGGAGGGCGTGCCGGAGGCGACGGCCTTCTACATCCACGCGCGCCTGCACCTCCGTCACCCGCGCGCCGTCGCCGCCTTCCACACGCACATGCCCAACGCCACCGCGCTCTCGATGCTCGAGGGGCCACCCCTCGTCTGGGCCGGCCAGACCGCTCTCAAGTTCTACGGCCGCACCGCGGTGGACGAGGCCTATAACGGCCTCGCGCTCGACACCGACGAGGGCGACCGGATCGCGGCGGTCATGGAGGGCGCCGATATCGGCTTTCTGAAGAACCACGGCGTGATGGTGGTCGGCCCCTCGATCGCCGAGGCCTGGGACGACCTCTACTACCTCGAGCGCGCGGCCGAGGTGCAGCGGCTGGCCTTCTCCACCGGGCGCCCGCTCAAACCCGTCCCGCGCGAGGTCGCGGAGCGGACCTACGCCCAGATGCGGCAGGGCGGCGACGAGAGCGCCCGGCTGCACCTCGAGAGCGTCAAGCGGGTGCTCGCGCGGGAGGAGCCGGACTACCTCGACTGAGCCGGGCGCCCGGCCCGCGCGGGGGACCCGGTGCGCGCGGCGCCGATCCGGCCTATGCCCCCGCCATGCCCGACCTTCCCCTGATCCGCCTCCTCCCCGGGCGCGACCGCCGCGCGAAGGCGGGGCACCCCTGGGTCTTCTCCAACGAGGTGGCCATGACCCCGGCCGCCCGCGCCATCCCGCCCGGCAGCGCCGTGCGGGTGGAGGCGGACGACGGCGCGCGCCTCGGCGTGCACCACTTCAACCCGCACTCGCTGATCGCCGCCCGCCGCCTCGCGCGCGACCCGGACGCCGCCATCGACGACGCCTTCTGGGGCGCCCGCCTGGCCGAGGCGCTGTCCCTGCGCGAGCGGCTCTTCGCGACGCCGCACTACCGCCTCGTGCACGCCGAGGCCGACGGGATGCCCGGCCTCGTCCTCGACCGCTACGGCGACCTCGTGGCGCTGCAGGCGAACACGGCGGGGATGGAGGCGGCGACGCCCTCCATCCTCCGCGCCCTCGACGCCCTGATCGCGCCGCGCGCGGTGGTCGCGCGGAACGAGGCGGGGGTGCGCGCCCTCGAAGGCCTGCCCGAGGCCACCCTCCTGCTGCGCGGCACCGAGGCGACCGGCACGGTGGAGGAGGGCGGCGTCCGCTTCTCGGTCGACCCCCTCGGCGGGCAGAAGACGGGCTGGTTCTTCGACCAGCGGGAGAACCGCGCCCGCGTCGCGAACCTCGCGCGCGGCGAGACGGTGCTGGACGCCTTCTGCCACACCGGTGGCTTCGGCCTTCAGGCGGCCGCCGCCGGCGCCGCGCGCGTCACCCTTCTCGACCGCTCCGAGCACGCGCTGGCCACGGCCATGGAGACCGCCCGCCGCAACGGCCTCGACGACCGGGTGGAGGCGCTCCGCGGCGAGGCGATGGAGGGGCTCGAGCGCCTCGGCCGCGAGGGGACCCGCTACGGCGTCGTCGTCGTGGACCCGCCGGCCTTCGCGAAGAGCCGGAAGGACATCCCGGCGGCGGTGCGCGCCTACGGCCGCCTGGCCCGGCTGGCCGCCGCCCTCGTCGCGCCCGGCGGCTTCCTCTTCATCGCCTCCTGCAGCCACCACGTCCCGAGCGGCGAGTTCGCAGACACGGTCCTCGCGGGATTGCAGCGCGCGCGCCGCGACGCGCGGATTCTCGCGCTGACCGGGGCCGGCCCGGACCACCCGCTTCATCCCATGCTGCCGGAGAGTGCCTACCTCAAGGCCCTGACCTTGCAGCTCTCCTGATCCCGGCGCGCGGACGCGCCGGCGCCGCGCCGCCGCCCTTGAACGGTCAGGAAGCCTGCCCAGATAAGGTGGCATGTTAGCTTGCTACAATAGTCGGCCATGCCGCTGAGCGCCGACTTCGTCCTTGCCCTGCGCCGCGTCACCCAGCGGTGGCGCACGCGCTGGGACGCGGAGCTGCGCGAGAGCGGGCAGACGCTCGGCCGCGCCCGCGCGCTGATGCTCCTCTCGGAGGCGGGCGGCGGCGTCCTGCAGCGCGACCTCGCGGGCCAGCTCTCCGTCGAGCACCCCACCCTCGTCCGCCTGCTCGACGGGCTGGAGCGCCAGGGGCTGATCCGGCGCGAGCCCGCGCCGGGGCCGTCCCGCGCGAACCTCGTGCGCCTGACGGCGGAGGCCGCACCGGTCGTGGACCGCGTCAACCGCGTCTCCGCCGTGCTGCGCGAGCGGGTGCTGGCCTCCGTGCCCGAGGAGGACCTCCGGACGGCGCTCCGCGTGCTCCGGCAGGTCGCCGACAACCTCGACGCCCTTGAGGCCGTTCAGCCCGTGCCGGCCACCCCGGACGAGGAGGCGACCGCGTGAGCGAGACAACCCCGGCGGGCCCGCCCGAGCCCGCCCAGCCCCCCGCGCCTCCGCCGGGGCCGGACCGCATCCACCCCGGCCATCTCCTCGTCTACGGCCTCGCCTCGCTCACCTTCGGGCTTACGCAGGGGCTCGGAAACAACCTTGTCTCGGCCAACCTTCAGGCGGTGCAGGCCACCTTCGGCGCGACGCCAAACGAGGCGGCCTGGCTGGCGGCGGCCTACAGCTCGACCAGCATCACGGCCTCGATCCTCGTCTGGAAGCTGCGGACGCAGTTCGGCCTGCGCCTCGTCGCCAAGATCAGCCTCGTCTTCCTCGTCCTGCTCTCCCTCGCCCATGTCGTCGTGACGGACTTGGAGGCGGCGGTGCTGCTGCGCGCCGTCGCGGGCTTCGCGGGGGCGATCCTGAACACCCTCGCCTTCCTCTACGTGCTGGAGGCCATGCCGGCGCGGCACAAGCTCACCACCGGCATCGCGCTCGGGCTCGTGGGATCGCAGGTCGCGGTGCCGCTCGCGCGGCTCGTCTCGCCCGCGCTCCTCGAGATCGGCCTCTGGCCGCAGCTCAACCTGCTGGAGTTGGCGCTCTCCCTCCTGGCCCTCGCTTGGATCTACATCCTTCCCATCACCCCCCCGCCGTCGGCGCGGGTCTTCGACCGGATCGACGCGATCAGCCTGCCGCTGCTCACGGTCGGCATGGGGCTCGTCGCGGTCGTGCTCAGCCTTGGCCGCTACTACTGGTGGACGGAGGCGCCCTGGCTCGGTGTCTGCCTGGCGCTGGGGATCGCGATGCTGACGGCCCTCGTGGTGGTGGAGCTCAACCGGGAGCGGCCGCTGGTGAACCTCCGCTGGCTCTCCTCCAAGGACATGATCCTCTTCGGGGGATCGATGTTCTTCGCGCGCTTCGTCCTGTCGGAGCAGACCACGGGCGCGATCGGCTTCTTCCAGAACCTCGGGCTACTGAACGAGCACATGGCGGGGATGCTCTGGGTGGTCTTCGGCGCCACCCTCGCCGGCTTCGTCGGCGTTTCCCTGATCAACCGCCCGGAGAACCGGGCCGCGATCCACATGGTCGCGCTGACCCTCATCGCGGTCGGCGCCTTCCTCGAGAGCCGGGGGACGAACCTCACCCGCCCGCAGGACGTGCTCCTGGCCCAGGGGCTGGTCGCCTTCGGCGGCGCGATCTTCCTGCCGCCCGCCGTCGGGTGGAGCTTCGCGCACACGCTCCGCTGGGGCATCCAGCACCTGACGAGCTTCTTCGCGGTCTTCCTCGCCTCGCAGAACCTCGGCGGGCTGCTCGGATCGGCGGCGCTGGGCACGCTGGTGACCGTGCGGGAGAAGTTCCACTCGAACCAGATCGTGGAGTCCCTCACCCTCGCCGACCCCCTCGTCGCGCAGCGGATCGCGCAAAACGGCGCGGCCTACGCCCGCGTGCTCGGCGACACGGCGCTCCGCGGGGCGGAGGGGTCGGCGCTGCTCGCTCAGGCGGCCACGCGGGAGGCCTATGTCCTCGCCTACAACGACCTCTTCCTCGTCGTCGCCCTCGTCTCGGCCCTCTGCCTGCTCGGGCTCGTCATCCACCAGATCATCGCCCGGCTCGGCCGGGGCGGCGCCGCCGGCCGCGAACAAACGGCCTGAAGACCTAGCTGGAACCCCATGATGTTTCCCAAACTCAGCGGCGCCCGCGCGACCGTCCCCGCCCTCCTCGTCGGGCTGCTCGGCGTTCTTCTCGTCCTCTACACTTGGCGCCTGCCGCCCTTCACCTCCTCGGTCCAGACGACCGACGACGCCTATGTGCGCGGCCTCGTCACCGTGGTCAGCCCGCAGGTGGCGGGCTACCTCGTCGACATTCCCGTGCAGGACTACGCGCCCGTGCGCGAGGGCCAGCTCCTGGCGCGGATCGACGACCGCATCTTCCAGCAGCGCCTCGCCCAGTCCCGCGCGCAGCTCTCCACCGCCCAGGCCGCGCTCGCCAACCTCGACGTCCAGCGGCGAACGAAGGAGGCGGGCATCGAGGTCGCGCGCGCCGGGATCGACAACGCCCAGGCGGTGCTCGTGAAGGCGCAGGCCGACGAGCGGCGCCTCGCGCCCCTCATCGAGGCGAACATCCAGTCGCGCGCCCAAGGCGACACCCTTCGCGCCGCGCTCCGCCAGGCCGAGGCCGGGCTGGCCCAGGCCCAGGCCTCGGAGACGGTGGCGCAGCAGTCCCTGGCCGAGACGCTGGCCACGCGGCCGGGTCTGGAGGCGGCCGTGCACAACGCCGAGGCCGCCGTCCGCCTGGCGGAGATCGACCTGCAGAACACCAACATCCTCTCCCCCCGTGACGGGCGGCTGGGCGAGGTGGGCGCGCGCGTCGGCCAGTACGTCACGGCCGGGACGCAGATCACCTCGGTGGTGCCGGCGCTTCGCTGGATCGTCGCGAACTACAAGGAGACCCAGCTCGCGGGGATGCAGGTCGGGCAGCCCGTGGCCTTTCGCGTCGACGCCCTGCAGGGGGCGCGGCTGACGGGGCGCCTCGAGCGCTTCTCCCCCGCGACGGGCTCGGAGTTCAGCGTCATCCGGGCCGACAACGCCACGGGCAACTTCACCAAGGTGGCCCAGCGCCTTCCCGTGCGGATCGCGATCGACGCCGGGCAGCCGCTGTCGGAGCGGCTCGCGCCCGGCATGTCCGTGGTGGTGAGCATCGACACGGCGAGCGCCCCGGCGCCGGCCGGCCCCGCCATGGCCCGGGAGTAGCGGCGCGTCAGCCGGCCCGGCGCGGGGCCGGCAGGGTGAAGTGCGCCGTGGTGCCCTGGCCCGGCACGCTCTCGAGGACGAAGCGGCCGCCCTGCAGCTCCACGAGGGCGCTGGCCAGCGGCAGGCCAAGGCCGGTGCCGCGCTCGGGCGTGTTCGACAGGCGCCCGAAGGGCTCCATGGCGAGGCGGAGGCCCGGCTCGTCCATGCCGGCACCGTCGTCGGTGACGCGCACCACGACCTGCCCTCCCTCCCGCGCCGCCTCGATGGCGACGTGCGACCCCCGGCCCGCGTATTTCGCCGCGTTGCCCACGAGGTTGAGCAGGATCTGCAGCAGGGACTGCGGGTCGGCCATGGCCGAGAGGCCCGGCGGCACGCGGACGGCGATCTCCACGCCGCGCGCCGCCGCCTCGGCGCGCAGCAGCCGGGCCGCCCGCTGCGCCGGGACGCCGATCTCCACCGGGCCGAGGCGCAGGCTCTCCCGTCCCTCGCGGAGCGCGGAGAAGCGCTGCACGTCCTCGATCAGCGCGAGCATGTGCCGGCCGCCCTCGGCGATGTCCTCCGCGAACTCCGCGTAGCGGCGGTGCCCGAGCGGGCCGTGGGCCTGCATCTGCAGCAGCTCGGCGAAGCCGAGGACGGCGTTGAGCGGGGTGCGGAGCTCGTGCGTTACCTCCGTCATCGCGCGCTCCCGCCGCCGCGCCGCCTCGAGCGCCTCCCGCTGCGCCCCCCGCGCGGCGGTCAGCGCCGTGTCGAGGGCGGCGAGCGTCCCCTGGGTCACGCCCATCAGCCGTCCGGCGGTGTCCGCGTGGCCGAGCGGCAGCTCGGGCAGGGCGCCGCTGACGGCGAAGTCGCCGAGCGCCCGGGTGCTCTCCCGCACCGGCGCCAGCAGCGCGTGGATGCCGGCGACGGCGAGCGCCAGCCCGGCGACGGTGGCCGCGAGGAGCACGCCCACCAGCGTCCAGTCCGGCCGGCCCTCCCGCAGGAGAAGGAGGACGGCCGCGACGAGGGGGAGGTGCGTGGCCACGAAGGCGACGAGGAAGAACTTGCCGGCGTAGCCGAGCGGCAGGCGCAGCCGATCGAGCAGGAGGTAGAGCCGCATCCCCCGTCACCCCTCGCGTGGTTCCGTCTCTCCCGAGACGCTTTCCAGGGCAACGCGGCGGCAAGCCTTTCGCTGGCGGAAACCGCTAAAGAAAACGGGCGCGCAGGTCGACGCTGTCCCGGACCCCGAGGTCGTCGCGGTGCTCAGCGAGCCAGGCGTCGGCGGCGGCGCGGCCGTTCTCGCGCAAGGTGGTAAGGAAATTCCAGTCACCGTTGTATTTGCTGGAAAGACCGAGCTCCCGCATCCGTGCCTCGTCCTCGATCAGGTGGATGAAGAGGCGCTGGTACCGCGGCGGCTTGAGCACGCCCTGGTCCACCAGGCGCTGGACAAACTCGATCGCCCGCATCTCGTACATGAGGGAGGCGTTGAAGCCGATCTCGTTCACCCGGGTGTTTATCTCCTGCACCGTCTGCGGGATCTCCGGGCGGGAGAGCGGGTTGATGCCGACCAGCACGAGGTCCGGCGGCCCGCCGCTGTCGTAGAGCGGCCAGAGGGCGGGATTGCCCAGGAACCCCCCGTCCCAGTAGGCCTCTCCGTCGATCTCCACCGCGCGGAAGAGGGCCGGCAGGCAGGCGGAGGCGAGAAGGGCGTCGAGCGTCACCTCGTGGCGGGCGAAGACCCGCGGCTTGCCGCTGCGGACGTTCGTCGCGGTCACGAAGAGCCGCGGCGCCTCGGGGTGGGTGCAGAGGACGCTGAGGTCCAGCACCGCCTCCAGAACCTTCCGCAAGGGGTTCATCGTCAAGGAAAAGGGATCGAGCTGGTAGGGCGAGAAGGCGCGGGTCAGGGCGTCGAAGGCCTGCCAGGCGAAGCCGTTGCTGAGGTCCGGCCCCCAGAGCAGGCGCTCCAGCGGACTGTTCCGGAGGGGGCTGAAGGCCGCCCTCGCCCCGATCTCGCCCCAGAGGCGGTCGAGCGCGGCGCGCGCGCCGTCGCGCCCGCCGGCGGCGATCCCCTGCGCGAAGGCGGCCCCGTTAATCGCCCCGGCCGAGGTGCCGGAGATGGCCGCGACCTCGAGGCTCTCCTCCTCCAGCAGGCGGAGCAGCACGCCCCAGGTGAAGGCGCCGTGCGTGCCCCCGCCCTGCAGGGCGAGGCTGACCTTCCGCGGCTCCGCCCGGCGCGCGACCGCGGGCGCGGTGGGCGTGCCCTCGATCGGCGGCAGGCCCTCGCGGCCGCCGCCCGGGACCTCGTTGCTCAAGAGGCGGTCCAGGCGCCGTCGATCGAGAGGGCCGCGCCGTTCACCGCGCCGCTGTTCGGCCCGCAGAGATAGACCGCCATGGCCGCGACCTCCTCCACCTCCACCCAGCGCTTGCTGGGCTGCTTCTCGAGGAGGAAGTCCGTCAGCGCCGCCTCCTCGGAGACGTTGTGCTGCTTGGCCAGCGGCGGGATCTGCGCCTCGGCGAGCGGGGTGCGGACGAAGCCGGGGCAGATGGCGTTGCAGGTGATGCCGGTGCGCGCGACTTCGATGCCGACCGTCTTCGTCAGCCCCACCACGCCGTGCTTGGCCGTGACATAGGCTGCCTTGAAGGGCGAGGCGACGAGGCCGTGGGCGGAGGCGACGTTGACGATCCGCCCCCAGTTCCGAGCCTTCATGCCCGGCAGCAGCGCCTTGATCGCGTGGAAGTTGGAGGAGAGATTGATCGCGAGGATCGCGTCCCACTTCGCCTCCGGGAACTCGTCCACGGGGCTGGTGAACTGGATGCCCGCGTTGTTCACGAGGATGTCCACCGTGCCGAGCGCGGCGGCCGCGTCGGCGCACATGCCGCGGATCGCGGCGGGGTTGGACAGGTCCGCGCCGGAATAGGCGACCTCGCCGCCCTGCACGGCCGCGACCTCGTCCCGTGCGGACTGGATGGCCTCGGGCGAGCCGAAGCCGTTCAGCATCACCCGCGCGCCCTCCCGCGCGAAGGCGAGGGCGATGGCGAGGCCGATCCCGCTGGTGGAGCCGGTGACGAGGGCCGTGCGGCCCTCCAGGAGCTTGGTCATGCGATGGATTCCAGGTTCTTGTGCGGTGCAGAAAAGGCCTAAGGCAGCCGCTTCGCAATCCCCGCCAGCCAGCGGACCGAGGGCCGGGCGAGGTCCGGCGCCCGGTGCTCCAGCGCGGCCCGGGCGATGGCCGCGGAGAGGGTGGGGTAGGGCAGGGCGGCGCCGGCCAGCGCCGAGACCGGGCGGCCGACCGCGAGCGCGAGCATCCCCGCCATCTCCAGCCCGCCCGGCGCGAGGAGCCCCGCGGCGGTGAGGCGTCCCCGCCGGTCGACCCGGAGCGTCACGAGCCCCTCCACCCCCTCGGCGGCGCCGCGCGCGGTGTCGGCGAGCGGCCAGCGGAGGATCTCGTCGCCCTCGCCAGGCGCGCCGATCTCCACCAGCGCGGGCTCCGTCCGGATCGCCCGGAGCGGCGTGGGGGCGGGGGGCGTGCCGGGCAGCCGGAAGAGCATCGTCCGCGCGAGGACGCCGAGGTCGCCCGTGCCGGACCGGCCGGCCGCGCCGCCCGCCGCCCAGACCCGCCGGTTGCCCGCGACGCGCAGCGCGCTGTCCACCGCCGGATGGGCCGCCGCCACGCCCGCCGCCGCGAGGTCGAGGCCCGTCAGGTGCGGCACGCGCCCGAGGGCGAGGAGGAGGTGCGAGCCCTCGACCTCCCTCCCGTCCGCGAGGCGGAGCGCGAGTCCCGTGGCGCGGCGCTCCGCGCGCGCGACGGCCACCCTCTCCACCACCGCGACGCCGTCCCGGCGGAGGGCGCGGGCGAGGCCCGAGGCCAGGTCGGGGTCGGCCCCCGGCGCGAGCCCGTCGGGGGCGACAAGGGTGCAGCGCGCGCCGAGCCGGGCGAAGGCCTGGGCCATCTCGAGCCCGACCCCCTCGCCGCCGAGCACGACGAGATGGGAGGGGCGCTCCTCCAGGGCGTGGATCGTGTCCGCGGTCCGGTAGGGCAGGGTCTCCAGCCCCTCCAGCGCCGGGACGAGGGGGGTGGAGCCGGTGGCGACAAGGGCGCGGCGGAAGCGCCACTCGCGGCCGCCGGCCGCAACCGTGTCCGGGGCCGCGAAGCGGGCGGCGGCCCGGACCACCGCGACGCCCATGCCCTCGAAGCGCGCGGGCGTGGCCTCCGGCGCGGCGTCGGCGTCCGCCGCGGCCAGGCGGGCGCGGAGCGCGGGCCAGTCCGGCACGGGCGTGCCGGCCGCGCAGCGGTTGGCCGCCGCCCGGAGCGCGGCCTGGGCGATCCGCGGGTCGGGCGCCTCGCCGGCCATGGGGCCCCGCTCGAACAGGGTGACCCCGAGCCCGAGCGCGGCGGCGAGGCCCGCGATCCCCCGGCCGGTCGGGCCAGCGCCGATCACGGCGATATCGGTTTCAGCCATGCTCTTCCCATCCGGTCGCGAGGCGCCTGGATAACGCGCCGCCCGCAGAAGGGTAGGGGGGCCGCGCGCACCGCGGGGACGATCCAGGCCGATGGACCGGGCTCGGCGGCGCGACCGAAGGCGGCGGTTGACGGCGGTGCGACGCCCTAACTATACAGCGCCACCCGCGCCGGGCATCCCGCCGCGGCCGCCCGCGTCCGCGCGCCCGCCCCGCGGTGCCGCTTGCCGGGGGGCCGGGCTGCCGGGCGACCAGGGACCGGCCACGCCGGTCCGCCGCGACCACACCACGCCGCCGCGCCCCGAGACAGGCCGGCCAGCATCCAGACGGAGCGTCCCGCCGTGAAGCGTACCTACCAGCCCTCGAAGCTCGTCCGGAAGCGTCGCCACGGCTTCCGCGCCCGCATGGAGACGGTGGGTGGCCGCAAGGTCATCGCCAACCGCCGCTCCAAGGGCCGCGCGAAGCTCTCGGCCTGAACGCCCCCGGGACCCCGTGAACGGGGCGCCATCGACTCCGGCGCCCCCAACCCGCCCTTCAGGCCATGAAGCTGCCCCGGATCAAGAAGCGGCGCGACTTCCTGCGCGCCGCCCAGCGCGGCAAGCGTGCGGCGCGGCCGGGGATGGTGGTCCAGGCCCTGCCCGGCACGGGCGCGCCGCTGCGCCTCGGCTTCACCGTGACGAAGAAGGTGGGCAACGCCGTGGTGCGGAACCGCACCAAGCGGCGTCTGCGCGAGGCCGCCCGCCTCGTCCTTGGCACCGCGCCGCCCGAGGGCTGGGACGTGGTGCTGATCGGTCGCGACGAGACGCGCGCCCGCCCCTTCACCCAGCTCCAGGGCGACCTGCGCGGGGCGCTCCGCCAGGCGGGCGTGCTGCCCGGCAGCGCCGGCCCCCTGCCGTGAGCGCGCCGCCGTGAGCGCCGCCTCCGTCGATCCGGTGGCCGAGGCCTTGAAGCTGGGCATACGCGCCTACCAGTTCACGCTGCGCCCCTTCATCGGCGCCCATTGCCGATTCCACCCTCATTGCAGCGCCTACGGCCTCGAGGCCCTGTCCGAGCACGGCGCGCTCCGCGGCACCGCCCTCACGGCCCGCCGCGTGCTCCGCTGCAATCCCTGGAACCCCGGCGGATACGACCCCGTGCCCCCCGCAAAGAAGACCTGAACGCCGGACCCGATGGACAACAAGCGACTTCTCGCGGCGATCGCGATCTCGATCGGCATCCTGCTGATGTTCGACGTCTTCAACCGCCCGGCGCGGGAGGCGCAGCGCCAGGCCGCGCAGAACGTGCAGCAGTCGCAGACGAGCAGCGTGCCGCTGCCGCAGGCGAACACGGCGCTGAACCCGGCCGGGGTCGCCAGCACCGGCGGCAACGACGGCGCGCCGATCACCCCCGCGCCGCGGCTGCGCATCGAGAGCCCGCGGGTCGAGGGCAGCCTCAACCTCCGCGGCGCGCGCCTCGACGACCTCGTGCTGCGCGACTACCGCGAGACCATCCAGCCCAACAGCCCCAACGTGCGTGTCCTCGCCCCTCGCGAGGACCCGGCCGCCTACTTCGCCCAGTGGGGCTGGACGGCCGCCGACGGCCGCACCGCCGTGCCCGGCCCCAGCACCGACTGGACCGCCGAGGGCGGCAGCCTGACGCCCGCGACCCCGGTGACGCTCCGCTGGGACAACGGCGCCGGGCAGCGCTTCGAGATCGCGCTCTCGCTCGACGCCAACTTCATGGTCACTGCCGAGCAGCGGGTGGTGAACACCGGCGCCGAGCCCGTGCAGGTGCTGCCCTGGGCCCGCGTGCGGCGCGAGCACACCCCCGTCGTCGCCGGCTACTACATCCTGCACGAGGGCTTCGTGGGCGTCCTCGACGGGCGCCTCCGCGAGACGAAGTACGCCGACGCCAAGACCGAGGCCGCCCGCCGCAACGGCGGCCCGGCGCTGGAGCAGGAGGGCGCCGGCGGCTGGGCCGGCTTCACCGACAAGTACTGGCTGGCCGCGCTGGCCCCGGTCGACCAGGCGGGCCGCGACCGCGCCGCCTTCCGCCACACGAGCGAGGGCGGGCAGGACCGCTGGCAGGTCGACTTCAGCCCGACCTCGGCCGTGACCGCCGAGCCGGGCGCCACCGCCGGCTTTGCCACCCGCCTCTTCGCGGGCGCGAAGGAGGTGCACCTGCTGGACTCCTACACGTCCAACCTCGGCATCACCGACTTCGACAAGGCGATCGACTTCGGCTGGTTCTACTACATCACCAAGCCGTTCTTCTACGGGCTGGACTGGCTCTACAAGCTGACCGGCAACTTCGGCGTGGCGATCCTGATCTTCACGATCGCCCTCAAGATCCTGTTCTTCCCGCTGGCCAACAAGTCCTACAAGTCGATGGCCCGCATGAAGACGCTCGGGCCGAAGATGCAGGAGCTGAAGGAGCGCAACAAGGACGATCCTGCGAAGATGCAGCAGGAGATGATGACCCTCTACAAGACCGAGAAGATCAACCCGGCCGCGGGATGCCTGCCGATCCTGCTGCAGATTCCCGTCTTCTTCTCGCTCTACAAGGTGCTCTTCGTCACCATCGAGATGCGGCACGCGCCCTTCTTCGGCTGGATCCGCGACCTCTCGGCGCCCGACCCGACGAACCTCTTCACCCTCTTCGGGCTCATCCCCTGGGACGCGCCGGCCTTCCTGCACATGCCGGCCTGGGCGATCATCATGGGCATCACGATGTTCATCCAGTTCAAGCTCAACCCGACGCCGCCCGACCCGATCCAGGCGAAGCTCTTCGCCTTCATGCCGATCATCTTCACCTTCATGCTGGCGAGCTTCCCGGCGGGTCTGGTGATCTACTGGTCTTGGAACAACCTCCTCTCGGTCGCCCAGCAGTACTACATCGGCCGCGAGGACCGGATCGCGCGGGCGAACGAGAAGGCGCTGGCCCGGACGTGAGCGACGCTCCCGCCCGTACGCCCGAGGAAGAGGCGATGATGGAGGCCGGGCGCCTCCTCTTCGCCCGCCCCGTGCGCTTCTTCTTCGCGGCCCAGAAGCTCGAGGGCCTGCCGCCGCCGGACGCGCCGGAGGTGGCCTTCTGCGGGCGGTCGAACGTGGGGAAGTCGTCCCTCATCAACGCGCTGGCGGGTCACCACGGCCTGGCCCGCGTCTCGCACACGCCGGGCCGCACCCGGCAGCTCAACTTCTTCATGGCGGGCGAGCCCGCCCCCGGGGACGGGCCGGAGCGGAAGATCGCCCGCCTGACGCTGGTGGACATGCCCGGCTACGGCTTCGCGGCCGCGAGCAAGGCGGTGAAGGCGGACTGGCAGGGGATGATGTTCGACTACCTGCGGGGCCGCCCGACCCTCCGACGCGTCATCCTGCTGATGGACGCGCGCATCGAGACGAAGGACGGCGACCGCGCGGCGATGGACCTCCTCGGCGAGGCCGCGGTGCCCTTCCAGATCGTGCTCACGAAGTCCGACGACGCAAAGCCGGCCTCACGCCTCCTCAAGCGGCAGGCCGAGATGGCGGAGATCGTGCGCAAGCGCGTGGCGGCCCACCCGGTCGTGATGACGACCTCGGCCGCCAAAGGGACCGGCATCCCGGAACTGCGCGCGGCGCTCGCCGAGATCGCCGCCTCCGGCTGAGCGATCACCGAGCCGGCGCGCCCCGGGTTGACCGGGCGGGGGCCGGACCCTTACCACCCCCGCCCACCCGCGGTCCCGGCCGCGTCGACCCGCCCTGCTGGAATCGCCATGAACACCGACGCGCAAGACCAGATGGCCATCCTCGCCGGCGCGCTGCCCTACCTGAAGCGCTACGACGACCAGGTGGTGGTGGTGAAGTACGGCGGCCACGCCATGGGCGAGGAGGAGAGCGCGCTCCGCTTCGGCCGCGACATCGCCCTGCTGGAGCAGGTCGGCGTCAGCCCCGTGGTGGTGCACGGCGGCGGGCCGCAGATCAACGCCATGCTCAAGCGGCTGAACGTCCAGTCCACCTTCGTCAACGGGCTGCGGGTCACCGACGCCCAGATGGTGGACGTCGTCGAGATGGTCCTCGCGGGGAGCGTCAACAAGCAGGTGGCCGAGGCCATCACCCGCGCGGGCGTCATCGCGGTCGGCATCTCCGGCAAGGACGGCAACCTCATCCGCGCCCGCAAGGCCCAGCGCACCGTGCGCGACCCCGAGAGCAAGGAGGAGCGCGTGCTCGACCTCGGCTTCGTGGGTGAGCCGGAGCACGTCGATACGAAGGTGCTCTCCCTGCTGATGGGCGCCGACATCGTGCCGGTGGTGGCGCCGGTTGGCGTCGGCGCCGACGGGCAGACCTACAACATCAACGCCGACACCGCGGCCGGCGCGATCGCCGGCGCCCTCCGCGCGGCCCGGCTGCTGATGCTGACCGACGTGCCCGGCGTGCGCGGGCCCGACGGCGTGCACATCCCGGAGATGACCGTCGCCGAGGTGCGCGCGGGCATCGAGGCTGGCTGGATCTCGGCGGGCATGATCCCGAAGGTCGAGACCTGCATCTACGCCATCGAGCAGGGCGTGCAGGGGGCGGTGATCCTCGACGGGCGCGTGCCCCACGCGGTGCTGGCCGAGCTGTTCACGGCCGAGGGGCCGGGGACCCTCATCAAGCCCTGACCGTCCCGCCGCGGCCGCTCAGGCCGTGGCGAGGAGCCGCTCGACGTGGCGGCGCATGAGGTCCTTGTCCATGGCCCAGATGCCGCCGGGCTGGATGAGGAGCTCCTCCGCCTTGCTCCCGGCGAGGCGCATCTGGGCGAAGACCGCCGTGCTCGGCGAAAGGCCCGCCTTCCAGCAGAGCGAGACGATCGCCGGCGCCTCCCGCCGCTCGAGCGCCCGCAAGACCACCCCCGCGGGCAGGCCGCAGAGGGCGGCGAGGATCCGCGCGCAGTCCGACACGCCGCCCCGGCGCGCCGCGGCGACGAAGCTCGCCTCGTCCATGGCGCCCGAGGCGGCGGCCGGCGCGGCGGCCCCGGGTGCGGCGCCGAGGGCCTCCTTGTCGATGTCCGGCCGGGCGAGGAGCGAGCGCAGCGCCTCCTCCGCCAGCAGCCCGCTGAGGCGGCGCAGCACCGCCTCGCTCAGCCCGGGGCGGCGGACGAGCGCCGCCTGCCAGGACTTCTGCGCCGCGCAGCCGTCGGCGATGGCGACGAGCGTCTCCTCCCGCAGCCGGGCGGTGGCGTTGGCGAGGAGGGCGGCGACGGAAGGCCCGTCCGCCCGCTCCGCCAGCGCGTCGGAGGGCCCCTCGGGCAGGTTCGGCCGCCGGGCCACGGCGACGAGGGTCTCCGGCACGGGCGGCTTGGCGACGAGCCAGATGAGGTCCGCCTCCTCGAGCAGGGGCGAGCCGCGGATCACCGGCTCGGCGACGGCCATGGCGATGTCGTGGGCGAGGCGGAGGATGAGCGGCCGGGGAACGTCGGGCTGCTCCGCCACCAGGTCGGCGATCGCGGCGCGCACGGGCACGGCGACGTCCTGCACGAGCTGGAGGAGCGTTTCCCAGTGGATCCGCCGGTGCCGCTCGGTCGCCTCGGGGTCGAGGAGCGGCGCCAGGGCCGCGAGCTTGCGCGCGAGCACCCGGCGCACGCCGGTCTCGGTGTCGCGCGCCAGGAGCTGGTCGGCGAGGGCAGGGGTCGCGGCGTTGGCGGCGATGGCGGCGCGGACGCTGGTGGCGGGGTCGTTGGCGAGAAAGAACAGCATCTCGGGCGGCGTATCCGCCCGCTCCGCCAATCGCGCCCGCCCGGCATCGTCCATGCGGCGGGGCGAGAGAGCCATCATGGCATCCATCAACGCCTCCAGGTGTCGGCCGGGTTCCCCCCAGGCGGGAAGTCCGGCCGGCCCGGAGTTTGCCGGCGGGAGGGAAAGAAAAGGTGAATCCGGCCGGGGGCATGCCCCGCCGGCCGCGCCTCGTTGACAGCGTGCCGCCGCCGGGCGAAGGGGGCCGCGCCCCGCACGCAGGACGCCGCCATGGACCTCCCCTCCCTTCAGCCCCGCATCGAGGCGCTCTGGGAGCGCCGCGCCGACCTCACGCCAACGACGACCGGCGAGGACCGCGACGCGGTGGAGGCGGTGCTCGAGGCGCTCGACTCCGGCCGGGCCCGCGTCGCCGAGCCCAACGGCGCCGGCGGCTGGCGGGTGAACCAGTGGCTCAAGCAGGCCGTGCTGCTCTCCTTCCGGCTGGAGGACAGCGTCGTGACCGACGCGGCCGCCGGCGCCTACGACAAGGTGCCGCTGAAGTTCGCGGATTGGGGGGAGAACCGCTTCAAGGAGGCGGGCTTCCGCGCGGTGCCCGGCGCCGTCGTCCGCCGCTCCGCCTTCATCGCGCCCGGCGTGGTGCTGATGCCGAGCTTCGTGAACCTCGGCGCCTACGTGGACCGGAACACGATGGTCGACACCTGGACCACCGTTGGCTCCTGCGCGCAGATCGGGAAGAACTGCCACCTCTCGGGCGGCGTCGGCATCGGCGGCGTGCTGGAGCCGCTGCAGGCCAACCCCGTGGTGATCGAGGACGACTGCTTCATCGGCGCCCGCTCTGAGGTGGCGGAGGGCGTGATCGTGGAGCGCGGCGCCGTGCTCTCGATGGGCGTCTTCCTCGGCGCCTCCACCAAGATCATCGACCGCGCGACGGGCGAGGTCTTCGTCGGGCGCGTGCCCGCCTATTCCGTCGTGGTGCCGGGCAGCCTGCCGGGCAAGCCGCTGCCGGACGGCTCGCCGGGCCCCTCGCTCTACTGCGCCGTCATCGTCAAGCGGGTCGACGCCCGCACCCGCGAGAAGACCTCCATCAACGAGCTGCTGCGCGACTGATGGCGACCGACCCGCTGCCCCTGGCGCAAGCCCTCATCCGCTGCGCCTCCGTCACGCCCGCGGACGAGGGGGCGATGGCGGTGCTGGAGGGGGCGCTGGCGCCGCTCGGCTTCGCCCTCACGCGACTCCGTTTCGGGGAGGTCGAGAACCTCTTCGCCATCCG
Source organism: Muricoccus nepalensis (assembly GCF_006438825.1). Lineage (GTDB taxonomy): Bacteria > Pseudomonadota > Alphaproteobacteria > Acetobacterales > Acetobacteraceae > Roseomonas > Roseomonas nepalensis. The sequence continues at coordinate 24,918 of NZ_RCZP01000003.1, read as the reverse complement.
CCGCTCCGGGGGCAACGGGCCGCATCTCTGCTTCGCCGGCCACACGGACGTGGTGCCGCCCGGCGAGGGCTGGCGGCACGGCCCCTTCGAGGGCGCGGTGGAGAACGGCGTGCTCCACGGGCGCGGCGCGGTCGACATGAAGGGGGGCGTGGCCGCTTTCCTGGCCGCGGCCGCCGACGCGGTGGCCGATGGCACGGCCGACCGCGGCACCCTCTCCTTCCTCATCACCGGCGACGAGGAAGGGGTGGCCACCGACGGCACAACCCGCGTGCTCGACTGGATGGCGGAGAACCACCTTCTTCCCGACATGTGCCTCGTCGGCGAGCCGACGAGCCGGGAGCGGCTGGGGGACACCATCAAGGTCGGGCGCCGGGGCAGCGTCTCGGCCGGGATCACGGTCCACGGCACCCAGGGGCACGTCGCCTACCCGGACCGCGCCGACAACCCGGTCCACCGGCTGGTGCGGGTCCTCGCCCGGCTGACCGAGGCGCCGCTCGACGCCGGCACGGAGTGGTTCCAGCCGAGCACGCTGCAGGTGACCACCGTCGACGTGGGCAACCCCACCGGCAACATCGTGCCGCCGCGCGCGACCGCGCGGCTCAACATCCGCTTCAACGACACCCACACGGCCGCGAGCCTCGAGGCCTGGATCCGCGGCATCCTGGCCGAGGAGGCGCCGCGGCACGAGGCGAGCTTTCTCTCCTCCGGCGACGCCTTCCGGACGCGGCCCGGCCCCTTCGTGGACGCGATCCGGCGCGCGGTGCGGGCCGAGACCGGCGAGGAGGGCGTGCTCGACACCGGCGGCGGCACCTCGGACGCGCGCTTCATCACCCGCTTCTGCCCGGTCGCCGAACTCGGCGCCGTCGGCACGACGATGCACAAGGTGGACGAGCGCACGCCGGTCGACGAGCTGCGGCGCCTCGCCTCGCTCTACGGCGCGGTCATCCGGGAGTGCCTCGCCTGAGCGGCCCCGGCGTCAGCACGGAGGCGCAGATCGTCTCCGGGATCCGGGCCGCCATCCTCCTCGCCCGCGGGAAGGAGGAGGGGCTGCGCCACGCGCTGCTCTCCATGGAGGGGACCGCGCGCTCCTTCTGGGCGGGCGCCCTCTGCCTGCTGCCCTTCCTCGCCATCCGCTCCCTCGGCAACGATGCCCTTCTCGGCGCCGGCCTGCCGGCGGAGCTGATCGGCTACGTCCTCGGCTGGGTGGCCTTCCCGCTGGCCTCCCTCGCCCTGGTGGACGCCTCGGGGCGAGGCCCGCTCTGGCCGCTCTTCATCGCCGCCTGGAACTGGGCGAACCTGGCCCTATACGCCGCGCTGCTCGCCGCCACCCTGCTCGGGGCGCTGCTGCCCCCGGGGGTCGCCAACCTGCTGCTGCTCGTGGCCTTCGCCTACGCGCTCTGGATGGAGTGGTTCGTGGCGCAGAAGGCGCTCCGGATCAGCGGCGTCCGCGCGGCGCTCTTCGTCCTGCTCGACGTCGCGCTCGGCCTCTTCATCGCCTCCCTCGTCGGCCGCGTCGGCGGCTGAGGGGTCAGCGCCGGGCCGCGGGCCGCCGCGTTTCCGGGCGCGGGGAAGCCGGGCGCGACGGGTCGGGGCGCCGGGCCTCCAGCCCGCGGCCGGCGAGCACCGCGCCCTCGCCGAAGCGGGCGCGGAGCGATTCCATGGCGGCCCAGCGCGCGGCGCGGCGCGGCGCCTCCGGGTCGGCCAGGTCCCCCCGGTCCGCCCCCGCGGCCTCGACCAGCGGCGCGGCGCCGATGCCGATGAGGCGGAAGGGCGTGCCGTCCGCCTCCCGCGCGAGGAGGGAGCGGGCGGTGGCGTAAAGCGTCTCCGGCACCGCGCTCGCCCCAGGGAGGCGGATGTTGCGGGTGCGCTGCGCGAAGCGGGCCGTCTTGAGCTTCAGCACCACGCCCCCGGCCGCGAAGCCCTTCTCGGCAAGGCGGCGGGCGAGCTTCTCGCAGAGCCGCCAGAGGATGGGCTCCATCTCCGCGGCCGTCGCGAGGTCGCGCTCGAAGGTGGTCTCGGCGGAGATGGACTTCGTCTCCCGGTCGGGGTTCACGGGGCGCGCGTCCTCGCCCCGCGCGCGCGCGACGAGGGTCGGCCCCTCCTCCCCGAAGCGGCGGAGCGCCTCCCGCGCGTCGAGGCCCTGGAGCTGGCCGAGCGTCGCGTAGCCGAGGCCGGCGAGCTTCGCCGCGAAGGCCGGCCCGACGCCCGGCAGGATGGTGACGGGCTCGGGCGCGAGGAGGGAGGCGGCCTCGGCCGCGCCGATGCAGGCCAGCCCCCGGGGCTTGTCCCGCTCCACCGCGATCTTTGCGAGGAGCCGGTTGGGGGCGAGGCCGATGGAGACGGTGACGCCCACCTCGGACTCCACCCGCCGCGCGAAGCGGGCGAGGACGGCGGCGGGCGGGGCGCCGTGCAGCGCCTCGGTGCCGGAGAGGTCGAGCACCGCCTCGTCGATGGACATGGGCTGCACCAGCGGGGTCAGCTCCTCCATCAGGGCGCGGACCTGGCGGGAGGCGGCGACGTATTTCGCGAAATCCGGCTTGATGACCACCGCGTCCGGGCAGGCCTGCAGCGCCTTGAACATCGGCATGGCCGAGCGCACGCCCCGCGTGCGGGCCACGTAGCAGGCGGCCGAGACCACGCCCCGCTGCCCGCCGCCGACGATCACCGGCCGGCCCGCGAGCTCCGGCCGGTCGCGCTTCTCCACGCTCGCGAAGAAGGCGTCGCAGTCGACATGGGCGATCGGCAGGCGGAAGAGCTCCGGGTGCCGCGCGAGGCGCGCGGAGCCGCAGGCGGCGCAGCGGCGCGGATGGTCCTCGGGTCGCGCGAAGCAGTCCCGGCAGAGGGAAGGCATGGCGCCATCCTAGCACGGGGGGCCGCGGCGGGCCCGAGTCGCCGGGGAGGGGCGGCTCAGCCCTTGTCCCAGAGGCGGGCGGCGCCGAAGACGCCGGAGCTGTCGCCATGCCTCGCCCGCACCAGGTTCACCTTCTTGGCGTCCCCGAAGATCCAGGGCGCCATGAGGTCCGGCACCTCCCGGTAGAGGTGCTCGTAGTTGGACACCCCGCCGCCGAGGACGATGACGTCGGGGTCGACGACGTTGACGACGAGGGCCAGCGCCCGCGCGAGGCGGTCCGCGTGGCGGGCGAGGCCGGCGAGCGCCACGGCGTCGCCGGCCCGCGCCCGGGCCTCCACCGCGCTCGCGTCCCGGTGCCCCGGCCCGTCGGTGTCCGCGGCGATGGCGGGGCCGCAGAGGAAGGTCTCGAGGCAGCCCTGGCGGCCGCACCAGCAGGCGGGGCCGGGGAACTCCTCGGGGCGCATCCAGGGCAACGGGGTATGGCCCCACTCGCCGGCGACGCGGTTCAGGCCGTCGAGTGGCCGCCCGTCCACCACCCAGCCGCCGCCGCAGCCGGTGCCGAGGATGGCCGCGAAGACCACGGGGTAGCCGGCGCCCGCCCCGTCCGCCGCCTCGCTCATGGCGAGGCAGTTGGCGTCGTTCATCACCCGCACCTCGCGCCCGAGCAGGGCGGCGAGGTCCTTGTCGAGCGGGTTGCCGTTCAGCGCCTGGGTGTTGCCGTTCCGCACGAGGCCGGTGTGCGGGTTGATGCTGCCGGGGATGCCGACGCCGACCGTGCCGGTCCCGCCGAGCTCCGCCTCGGCCGCGGTGACCAGCCCGGCGATCGTCTCGACGATGCCGCGGTAGCCCTGCCCCGTGGGCACCCGGCGCCGGAGCAGGACCTCCCCGCGCTCATCGAGCGCCACGATTTCCGTCTTGGTCCCGCCGAGGTCCACGCCGAGCTTGATCGCCATGGCCGATGAATGCCGGGGCCGCGCGGCGCCGTCCAGCCCGGGGGCCGTTCACGGCTGCGTCCATCGTGTCCGTCGCGGCGCTGGACTTGTGGCGGCGCAGGTGGTGGATTGCCCGGCCCAATGGCACCGCCACCCACCCTCCCGGCTTCCGGCCCAAGGCCGTCCTCGCGAACCTCCCCGAAGGCCGCCGCGAACGAGACCCTGCTCGACGTCCAGGGCCTGACCTGCCCCCTGCCGGTGCTGAAGGCGAACAAGGCGCTACGGGCCCTGGCGCCGGGCGCGCGGCTGACGGTGCTGGCGACCGATGCCGCCAGCGTGGCCGACTTCCAGGCCTTCTGCCGGGAGACGGGCCACGCCCTCGTCTCCTTCAGCGAGAGCGATGGCGTCTACCGCTACACGCTCCGCAAGCGCGACGAGGCGCCGGCCGGAGAGGGCGAGGCCTGATGCTCCTCCTCACCCACCCCGCCTGCCTCCGGCACGACAACGGCCCCGGCCACCCGGAATGCCCCGACCGGCTGCGTGCCGTGATGCGGGCGCTGGAGGCGCAGGAGTTCTCGGCCCTCGTCCGCGCCCAGGCCCCGGAGGCCACGCGGGAGCAGCTCCTGCGGGTGCACCCGGCCGCCCATGTGGACCGCATCCTCGGCACCCGTCCCGCCGAGGGGCAGCGCGTCCACCTCGACGCCGACACCTCGATGAACGCCCATTCGGCGGAGGCCGCGCTGCGGGCCGCCGGCGCCGGGGTGGAGGCCGTGGACAGCGTGATGCGCGGCGAGTTCCCGCGCGCCTTCTGCGCGGTCCGCCCGCCCGGGCACCACGCCGAGCTCGCCTCGCCCATGGGCTTCTGCCTCTTCGCCAACGCCGCCATCGCCGCCCGCCACGCCCAGGCCGCGCACGGGGTGGAGCGCGTGGCCGTGCTCGACTTCGACGTCCACCACGGCAACGGCACCCAGGCCGCCTTCTGGGACGAGCCCTCGCTGATGCTCGCCTCCTCCCACCAGATGCCGCTCTACCCCGGCACGGGCGCGGCCTCCGAGACCGGGGCGGGGAACATCCTCAACCTGCCCCTCGAGCCCGGAACGGACGGCCCGGCCTTCCGCCGGGTCTGGGAGCGCGAGATCCTGCCGGCGGTGGAGGCCTTCGCCCCCGGCCTGATCGTCGTCTCCGCCGGCTTCGACGCCCACAAGGCCGATCCCCTCGCCATGCTGCGGCTGGTGGAGGACGACTTCGCCTGGCTGACCGAGGCCATCTGCGCCCTCGCGAACCGTGCCTGCGGCGGGCGGGTGGTCTCCATGCTGGAAGGCGGCTACGACCTCCACGCGCTCGGACGCTCCACGGCGGCCCATGTCCGCGCCCTCATGCACGCCTGACCACCGGAATCCCCGATGAACGAAACCGATCCTCCCGAGGTGGAGAGCCTGTCCTTCGAGGAGGCGATGAGCGAGCTCGAGGCCATCGTCCGCCGCCTCGAGGGCGGCCAGGCGAAGCTCGAGGAGGCCATGGACTCCTACGCCCGTGGCACGGCGCTGCGGGCCCATTGCGACCGCAAGCTCGCCGAGGCCGAGGCCCGCGTGCAGGCGCTGGTCCCCGCCGCCGGCGGCCCCACGCTGAGGGACGTGGAATGAGCGGCGCCGTCGCGGGGAGCCCCGTCGTGGACGACGCCGGGCTGAGGGCGGCCATGGCCGCGGTCGCCTCCGAGGTGGACGAGGCGCTGAACGCCCTCCTTCCCGCCGAGGAAGGGGACGAGCGGCCGCTCTTTGCGGCCATGCGCTACGCCTGCATGGGCGGCGGCAAGAAGATGCGCGCCTTCCTCGTGATCGAGGGCGCGCGGCAGTTCGGGGTCGCGCCCCAGTCGGCGCTCCGCGTCGCGGCGGCGGTGGAGATGCTCCACGCCTACTCCCTCGTGCACGACGACCTGCCGGCGATGGACAACGACGACCTCCGCCGCGGCAAGCCCACCGTGCACCGCGCCTGGGACGAGGCGACGGCGATCCTCGTCGGCGACGCGCTGCAGACCCAGGCCTTCGTGGTGCTGGCCTCCCCCGAGACGCATTCGGACCCGGCGGTCCGGGCCGAGCTCTGCCTGCACCTGGCGCTGGCCGCCGGCGCGCGCGGCATGGTCGGCGGGCAGATGCTGGACATGATGGCGGAGAAGGCGGCCGAGCCCCTCGACGAGGCGGCGGTCGGCCGGCTGCAGCTCCTCAAGACCGGGCGGCTGATCGAGTTCGCGGCCGAGGCCGGGGCCATCCTCGGCAAGGCCGGGGCGCACCAGCGGCAGTGCCTGGGCGCCTACGGGCGCGAGGTGGGCGCGGCCTTCCAGATCGCCGACGACCTGCTGGACCTCACCGCGACGCCCGAGGAGGCCGGCAAGGCCACCGGGAAGGACGCCGGTGCCGGCAAGGCGACGCTGCTGGGCCTGCTCGGCCCCGAGCGCGCCCGGGCCCAGGCGGAGCGGCTTGTGGATCAGGCCGTGACCCATCTCGACAACTTCGACGATCGTGCGGACCTCCTGCGGGCCCTGGCCTCGCACGTGATCCGGCGCAAGAACTAGAACGGCTAGGGAAGTTTTCATGTCGTTGCCTGTTGGACGCGTGCCGACGCCGTTGCTGGACCGGGTGAGGGTTCCGGCGGACCTGCGGAACTTCTCGGCGGAGCAGTTGCGGCAGCTGGCGGACGAGTTGCGCCTCGAGACGGTGGACGCGGTCTCGACGACGGGGGGGCACCTGGGGGCGAGCCTCGGGGTGGTGGAGCTGACGGTGGCCTTGCACGCCATCTTCGACACGCCGTCCGACCGGCTGATCTGGGACGTCGGGCACCAGGCCTACCCGCACAAGATCCTCACCGGGCGGCGCGACCGCATCCGCACGCTCCGCCAGGGCGGCGGGCTGTCCGGCTTCACGCGGCGCGCCGAGAGCGAGTACGACCCCTTCGGCGCCGCGCACTCCTCGACCTCGATCTCGGCCGGGCTCGGCATGGCGGTCGCGCGCGACCTGCTGGCGGCCCAGGGGGGCGGGGCTGGCGGTGGCGCCGGGGGCGGCGCGGGGGCGGTCGCCTCGCTGCCGGCGGCGCGGGTGGCCGACCGGTCCAGCCAGGCGGTGATCGCGGTGATCGGCGACGGCGCCATGTCGGCGGGCATGGCCTACGAGGCGATGAACAACGCGGGCGCCGCGAAGTCGCGCCTCATCGTCGTGCTGAACGACAACGACATGTCGATCGCCCGCCCCGTGGGCGCCATGTCGGCCTACCTGTCGCGCCTCATCTCGTCCCGCCCGTTCCTCTCCATCCGCGAGGTCATGGCCCGCCTTGCCCGGCGCTTCCCGCGCCCGATCGCCGAGGCCGCCCGGCGCGCCGACGAGTACGCCCGCGGCATGCTCACCGGCGGCACGCTCTTCGAGGAGATGGGCTTCTACTACGTGGGCCCCGTCGACGGGCACGACCTCGACCACCTGCTGCCGGTGCTGCGCAACCTGCGCGACGCCGAGGAGAGCGGGCCCATTCTGCTCCATGTCGTGACCCAGAAGGGCAAGGGCTACCAGCCCGCCGAGGCGGCGGCCGACAAGTACCACGGCGTCGTCAAGTTCAACGTCGTCACGGGCGAGCAGGCCAAGGCGCCGCCCGGGCCGCCCTCCTACACGAAGGTCTTCGCCAACGCGCTCATCGCCGAGGCCGAGGCCGACCCGCGCATCGTCGCCGTCACCGCCGCCATGCCCGGCGGCACGGGGCTGGACGCCTTCGAGAAGCGCTTCCCGCGCCGCAGCTTCGACGTCGGCATCGCCGAGCAGCACGCCGTCACCTTCGCCGCCGGCATGGCCTGCGAGGGGCTGCGGCCCTTCGTGGCCATCTACTCGACCTTCCTCCAGCGCGCCTACGACCAGGTGGTGCACGACGTGGCTCTCCAGAACCTGCCCGTGCGCTTCGCCATGGACCGGGCGGGGCTGGTGGGGGCGGACGGGGCGACGCATGCCGGGGCCTACGACGTCGCCTATCTCGGCTGCATCCCGAACATGACGCTGATGGCCGCCAGCGACGAGGTGGAGCTCACCCACATGGTGGCCACCGCCGCCGCCCACGACAGCGGGCCGATCGCGCTCCGCTACCCCCGCGGCGAGGGCACCGGCCTCGAGATCCCCGCCCGTGGCACGGTGCTGCCCATCGGCAAGGGGCGCGTGCTCCGCCAGGGCACCACCATCGCCCTCCTCTCCTACGGCACCCGCCTGGCCGAGGCGCTGCGCGCCGCCGACGAGCTCGCGGCCCAGGGCCTCTCCTGCACCGTCGCCGACGCCCGCTTCGCCAAGCCGCTCGACACCGAGCTCCTCGAGCGCCTCGCCCGCACCCACGCCGTCCTGCTCACCGTCGAGGAGGGCTCGGTCGGCGGCTTCGGGTCGCTCGTCGCCCACCACCTCGCCCACGCCGGGCTCCTCGACGGCGGGCTCCGCTTCCGCCCGCTCACCCTGCCCGACGCCTACATCGACCACGACACGCCCAGGAAGCAGTACGACCTCGCCGGCCTCAACTCACCCCAGATCGTACAAGCCGCCCGAGACGCCCTCCAGCACAACACCACCGCACAACCCGTCCGAGCTTAGAGGGGCATCACGGCGGCGGCCGGTGGGCCGCCGCCAGCACCTCGCGGTTGACCACCGCGTCGGGGTCGGGGTGCCCGGCCAGGAAGTCGAGCACGTTCCCGGCCGCGTCCCAGGCCATCCGCTGCAGGCCCTCGGCGGTGCTCGCCGCGACGTGCGGCGTGACGACGACGTTCTCGAGCCGGAGCAGCGGCACCGGCTCGCGCATCGGCTCCACGCGCAGCACGTCGAGCCCCGCGGCCGAGAGGTGTCCCGAGCGCAGCGCCGCCTCCAGCGCCGCCTCGTCCACCAGCGTGCCGCGCGCGGTGTTGATGAGGACGGCGCCGCGCTTCATCGCGGCGAGGAAGGCGGCGTCGACCATGCCGCGCGTGGCCTCCCCGGCCGGAAGGTGGAGCGTCACGATGTCGGCCGTGGCCAGCCCGGCGTCGCGGTCCTTCACCGCCTCGTAGCCGGCACCGCGGATCGTGCCGGCGGGCATGAAGGGGTCGTGCACCATGACTCGCATGCCGAAGGCGGCGCAGAGCCGCGCGACCCGGGTGCCGATGCGGCCGAAGCCGAGCACGAGCACGCGGCGCCCGCCGAGCTCGAAGGTCGCCGACTGCCCCGCCACCCGCCAGTGGCCCTGCCGAACGCCCGCGTCCACCGGCAGCACGCGGCGCGCAACGGCGAGCATCAGCATGAGCGCGTGCTCGGCGACGGAGGCCGCGTTGGCCTCGGGCGTGATCATCACGGCGACGCCGCGCGCGGTCATCGCGGGCACGTCGACGAGGTCGTAGCCGACGCCGTGGCGGCAGACCATGCGCAGCCGGGGGGCCATGGCGAGGAAGGCCGCGTCCACCACCGTGCCGCGGACGATCGCCGCCTCCGCCTCGCGCAGCCGCGCCGCGAGGTCCGTCCCGCCCGGCCATTCGCCGGGGTAGTCCAGCACGACGCCCGGCGCCTCGCGCAGGCGGCGGATGCCATCGGGGTGGATGGGATCGACGACGACGACGCGGGGCATGCGGGACCCTCTCTCGGTCAGGGCTGGGTGGACCAGGGCGAGCGCTCGTAGAGCGCCCGGGCCGACGCGGCCTCGGCCATCACGGCGGCCTTGTACTCCTCCCCGAAGAGGGGGCGCAGCGGCAGGTTCAGGCGCTCCGCCTCGGCCAGGAAGCCCGGCTCCGCCAGCACCGTGCGGAAGGCGGCGATAAGCTGCGCCGCGATCTCCGGCGGGAGCCCCGGCGGGCCGACGAAGCCGCGGGCCGAGCCGCCCAGCACATCCATCCCCTGCTCGCGGAAGGTCGGCACCTCCGCCATCGCCGCCCAGCGCGCGGGCGCGGCCTGGCCGAGGCAGCGGGTGCGGCCCTCGCGGAGGAGGGCAAGACCCTCGCCGAGGTTGTAGGAGGCGACGTCGAGCTGCCCGCCCAGGAGGTCGCGGATCGCGATCGCCGTGCCGTTGTAGGGGACGTGCAGCGCCTTCGCGCCCGTCGCCGCCTCGAAGGCCAGCAGCAGGAGGTGGTCGTCGGAGGAGGTCCCGGCGGCGGTGCCGACGGAGACGGCCTCCGCCCGCCGCAGGGCCGCCGCGCGCAGGTCGGCGGCGTCGCGGAGGGGCGAGTCCGCGCGGACCCAGAGCGCGCCGGGGTCGTCCACCGCGTTGGCGAGGTAGGTGTAGTCCTCCGTCCGCCAGCGCATCGGGCGCTCCAGCGCCTTCGTGATGAAGCCGAGGGTCGCGACGGCGCCGAGGGTGTAGCCGTCCGGCCGCGCGGCGAAGATCGCCTCGTTGCCGATCTGCCCGCCGGCGCCGACGCGGTTGGTGACGACGAAGGTCACCCCGGCCAGCGCGCCCGGGAGGTGGCGCGTGAGGAGCCGCGCCATGAGGTCGATGCCGCCGGAGGGCGGGTAGGGCACGATGACCTCGACCGGGCGCCCCGCGGGCCAGGCGGGCTGCGCGAGGGCCGGGCGGGCCAGGCCGGCCGAGAGCAGGGCCCCGGCAATGCCGCGGCGCGTGGTCATGGTCTTCCTCCCCCTGCCGGCGTTTCCCGATCCCCTGTCTCCCGCACCGCGCCCCCCGCGGCAAGGCTCGCGAGGGCTGCTAGGATGGCGTCCGCAGAACGGGAGAGACGCCTTGCCCCAGCCCAAGCCGGCCAAGCAGCGCGCCGACGCCGCCCTGGTGGAGCGCGGGCTGGCGGAGAGCCGCACGCGCGCCCAGGCGCTCATCCTGGCCGGCAAGGTCTTCAGCGGCGAGCGGCGGATCGAGAAGTCCGGCCAGGAGCTGCGCGCGGACGAGGCGCTGGAGGTGCGCGGGCAGGACCATCCCTGGGTCAGCCGGGGCGGGCTGAAGCTGGCGCACGGGCTGGAGGCCTTCGGGCTGGACCCCGCCGGGCGGGTCTGCGTGGACGTCGGCGCCTCGACCGGCGGCTTCACCCATGTCCTGCTGCACCACGGGGCGGCCAAGGTCTACGCCGTGGATGTCGGCCACGGGCAGCTGGCCTGGAGCCTGCGGAACGACCCGCGCGTGGTGGTGATGGAGCGCGTGAACGCCCGCTACCTCGAGGCCGCGCAGATCCCGGACCCGGTCGGCGCCGTGGTCTGCGACGCCTCCTTCATCGGGCTGGCGACGGTGCTGCCCGCGGCGCTCTCCCTCGCCGCGCCCGGCGCCTTCGCCGTCGCGCTCATCAAGCCGCAGTTCGAGGCGGGGCCGGGGATGGTGGGGAAGGGGGGTGTGGTGCGCGACCCGAACGTGCACCGGGCGGTCTGCGCGCGCGTGAAGGCTTGGTGGTCGGCGCTTCCGGGCTGGTCGGTGCTGGGGATCGCGGAGAGCCCCATCACGGGGCCGGAAGGCAACAAGGAGTTCCTGATCGGCGCCCGGCGCCTCTGAAGGGCCGGGCGCCGGTTCGGCTAGCGCGTCGCCGGGGCGGTGCGGGCGGCGGCGCGGGAGAGGTGGTCCGCCAGGGTCCAGACCCTCTCCGGGTCCATCCGCACGTCGGGGTCGTTGAGCAGGCGGTCGAGCTCCGCCTGAGCCCTCTCCATCTCCATCTCAGTCATGGGAAGCCACCTTCTTGTTCTGGCGCAGGCAAGTAGATGGAGAACGTCCCCGTTCACGCGAGGTTTCGGAAGGTAACAGAACGAGGAGCGTTCAGCCCGTGGAGGCGAGGGCGGCGAGGAGGGCCGGGTCGCGCGGCATCGGCTGGGCCGGGTTGCGGAAGCGCAGCTCGCCCTCGGGCACCGCGTCCGGCGGCGCCATGAGGAACATCTCCATGCGGGAGGCGCAGGAGACGGTCGAGATCCGCTTCGCCTCCGGCGTGGTCAGGAAGCGGCGGACGGCGCCCTCGAGCTCCATCCGGTCGCGCAGGCCCCGCCACTCCTGCCGGCCCATGTCGTCGAGGAAGACCGCCATGATCCCCGGCCGGTCGCCGCTCAGCCGGGTCGAGGCGGCGGTCATGCGGCGGCAGACGGCCTTCGCGACGTCGCTCGCCTGCCCGGCCCGGGCCGCGAGCACGATGATGTTGCCGCCGCCCTGCGCCACGGCGAGATGCGCCTCCGGCCCGAAGAGCGCGCGCAGCGCGGAGGCGGGCACGGCGGCCTGGGCGCCCGCCAGGATCAGCGGGTCGAGCTTGAGCATCGCGTCGGCCGCGGAGTCCTGCCGGCGGCGGTCGCGCAGCATCTCCATGATGCGGCGCTGCAGGGCGTGGACGTCGAGCGCGTCGCGCTTGAGGCCGTCCGGCAGGGTCATCTTGAGGACGTACTTGCCGGGATGGGCGGCCAGCCAGGTCTGCAGGTCCGGGTTGATGCCGTCCACGAAGGCGCACCAGTCCCCGCGGAGCACCGGGCGGCCCTCCTCGGCCGAGATCGTCTCGCAGGCGACCTCCACCTCGGCCGCGCCGCGCGTGACCAGCAGATCGTGCGGCGTGCCGTCCGCGAGGCCCGTGAAGCGGACCTCGAAGCCACGAGCCCGGTGAAGGGCCGCAACGCGGAGAATGTGGAAGAGAGGGATAAGGTTCGCCTCGCCCGTCAGCCCCTCCATGACGAGGGTCCGCAGGCGCTTCCGCGGCTCGGCGGGCAGGGCCTCGGCAAGGCGGACGGCCTCCCGCGCGTAGGAGAGGAGCTGGCGCTCGGCCGGCGTCGCCCCGGCCATGGCCTCCGGGGAGGAGAGGCGCTGGAGCATCAGCTCGAGCGCGTGGCGCTCCTGCAGCGCGCGCCCGGCCAGCGAGGGAGAGGCGGCGCGGCGGCTAATCTCCGCCAGGCGCGTTTCCCAGCGTTTGGCGCCGGCCAGGCCGATGAAGCCGGCGAGGACCCGCGGGTCGGCGGGCTTCTCGGCGTTCCGGTGGGCGTTCTGCTCGGCATTCGGCATGGGACGGCAACCCCGCTTTTGGGGATGGAATACCCGAGTGCCGCGGTTGGTTAAAGGCGCGCCTGTTCAGTTTCTCGGGAGGCGCGTGGTGAGGGGGGCGTCCGGCACCTGGGCGCGGTGCCGAAGAAGGGCGTCGGCCAGGACGCAGGCCACCATTGCCTCGCCCACCGGCACCGCTCGGATGCCGACGCAGGGGTCGTGGCGGCCCTTGGTGACGAGCTCCCGGTCCTGCCCGTGGCGGTCGACCGTCCTGCGAGGAACGAGGATGGAGGAGGTCGGTTTCACAGCGAAACGGGCGACGACCGGCTGGCCCGTGGAGATGCCGCCGAGCACCCCGCCCGCGTGGTTGTCGAGGAACTCCACGGTGCCGTCGGGGGCCATGCGCATCTCGTCGGCGTTGCGGTCGCCCGTGAGGGCCGCGGCGGCGAAGCCCTCGCCGATCTCGACGCCCTTCACGGCGTTGATCGACATGAGGGCGGCCGCGATCTCCGCGTCGAGCTTGCCGTAGAGGGGGGCGCCGAGGCCGGGCGGAAGGCCCTCCGCCACCACCTCCACCACGGCGCCCACGCTCGAGCCCGACTTGCGCAGCGCGAGCAGCCGTTCCTCCCAGCGCGTCGCCGCGGCGGGGTCAGGGCAGAAGAAGCTGTTCTCGCCGACCGCGCCCCAGTCCCAGGCCGCGCGGTCCACCGGGTCGCCGCCCATGGCCACGAGGGCGCCCCGCACGGTGACGCCCGGGCCGAGCACTTTGCGCGCGACGGCGCCGGCCGCGACCCGCATCGCCGTCTCCCGCGCGGAGGAGCGCCCGCCGCCGCGGTAGTCGCGCACGCCGTATTTCAGGTGGTAGGCGAGGTCCGCGTGGCCGGGCCGGAAGCTGTCGGCGATCTCGCCGTAGTCGCGGGAGCGCTGGTCCTGGTTCTCGATCAGCAACGCGATCGGCGTGCCCGTGGTCAGCCCCTCGAAGGTGCCGGACAGGATGCGCACCGCGTCGGGCTCCTGCCGCTGGGTGACGAACTTCGAGCTTCCGGGGCGGCGCAGGTCCAGCCAGGGCTGGATGTCGGCCTCGGTGAGGGAGAGGCCCGGCGGGCAGCCGTCCACCACCCCCCCGATGGCCGGCCCGTGGCTCTCGCCCCAGGTGGTGACGCGGAAGAGGTGGCCGAAGGAGTTGTGGGACACGGCGCGGGCGTCAGACGGTCGCGATGTCCGGCGCGTCCGGGTGCTTCATGCCGACGATGTGGTAGCCGCAGTCGACGTGGTGCACCTCCCCGGTCACGCCGCCCGAGAGGGCCGACAGCAGGTAGAGCCCGGCGCCGCCGACCTCCTCCAGCGCGACGTTGCGGCGCATGGGCGCGTTGAGCTGGTTCCACTTCAGGATGTAGCGGAAGTCGCCGATGCCGCTCGCCGCCAGCGTCTTGATCGGGCCCGCCGAGACGGCGTTGACGCGGATGCCGGCGTCGCCGAGGTCGGCGGCCATGTAGCGGACGCTCGCTTCCAGCGCGGCCTTGGCCACGCCCATGACGTTGTAGTGCGGCGTCCAGCGCTCCGCCCCGAGATAGGACAGCGTGAGGAGCGAGCCGCCCGGCTTCATCATCGCGGCCGCGCGGCGCGCGACGGAGACGAAGGAGTAGCAGGAGATGTCCAGCGCCTGGAGGAAGGCCTCCTTCGGCGTGTCGAGGTAGCGGCCGCGCAGGTACTGCTTGTCCGCGAAGCCGATGGCGTGGACGAGGAAGTCGATGCCGTCCCAGCGCTCGGCGACCGTGGCGAAGGCGGCGTCGATCGCGCCCTCGTCCGAGACGTCGCAGGGGACGAGCAGGTCCAAGCCGATGCTCGCGGCCAGCGGGCGCACCCGCTTCTCCAGCGCCTCCCCCTGGTAGGTGAAGGCGACCTCGCCCCCCTGCGCCGCGACGGCCTGGGCGATAGCCCAGGCGATGGAGCGGTCGTTGGCCACGCCCATGACGATGCCGCGGCGCCCCTGCATGAGCGTGCCCTGGGCGGGCAGCGTGGCGGGCTCGGCCACCGTCTGGGCATCCTTCATGGCGCGTCCTCTACCGGGGGCCCCGACCGGGGCCGGCTCTGTTGCGACCGGCGGGGAGGGGTGGCACACCGCTGGTGACGGAACAAGGGGCCGAACGCATGAGCCTGACCACCGAGCTCCCCGCCGATGCCGGGCGGGCGCCCATCCCGGAAGCGGCCGAGCCCTACGCGCTGTTCGAGGCCTGGATGGCCGAGGCCGTGGCGGGGGAGCCCAACGACCCCAACGCCGTCTGCCTCGCCACCTCGACCGCCGACGGCTGGCCCTCGGCGCGCATGGTGCTGCTCAAGGGCCGGGACGAGCGCGGCTTCGTCTTCTACACCAACGAGGAGAGCCGCAAGGGCGGCGAGCTCCTGTCCAACCCGCGCGCGGCGCTCTGCTTCCACTGGAAGTCGCTCCGCCGCCAGGTGCGGGTGGAGGGCACCGTGGAGCGCGTGACGGCCGCGGAGTCGGACGCCTACTTCGCCTCCCGCTCGCGCGGGTCGAGGATCGCGGCGGCGGCCTCCGAGCAGTCCCGCCCGCTCGCCTCCCGCGCCGAGTACGCGGCGCGCGTGGCCGAGGTCGAGGCCCGCAACCCCGGCGAGACCGTGCCGCGCCCGCCGCACTGGGGCGGCTTCCGCCTGCTGCCCGCACGGGTCGAGTTCTGGCAGGACATGCCCTTCCGCATGCACGACCGCCTCGTCTTTGAGCGCGCGGAGGCGACGGGCGGCGCGTGGCGCACCGGCCGCCTCTATCCCTGACGCCGCGCCGCGCGGCGACCCCTCCGTGACCATCCCGGCCGCGCAGGCGCCCGCCGCCGCCCTGCTGGCGCGGCTGACGGGCGCGGGGCGGCCGGTCGAGACCCACATCTCCGCCGTCTTCGTCGGGCGCGAGCGCGTGCTGAAGCTGAGGAAGGCGGTCAGCCTCGGCTTCCTCGACTTCTCGACCCCCGCGGCCCGGCGGCGCTTCGCCGAGCGCGAGATGGCGCTGAACGCCCCTGCCGCGCCCGGCCTCTACCGCGCCGTCCACGGCATTCCCGCGAGCGCGGACCGGCTGGTCGCAGCGGACAGCCCGGAGGCCGTCGAGTGGGCGGTCGAGATGGCGCCCGTGCCGCCCGGGGATTTCCTGGACGCGGTGGCGGCGCGCGGCGGGCTGGACGAAGCGTTGCAGGACGCGCTCGGCGACGCCGCCGTGGCACTCCGCGAGACCTACGCGCCCGCCGAGGCCGGCGATCCCGTCCGCGCCTTCGACGCCGTGCTGCGGAGCAACGCCCACGCCGCCCGCGCCTCCGGCCTCGACCCCCGCCGGGTGCTCCGCTGGCGCCGGGCGGCCGGGAGGGCGCTGCGGCGGCTCGCGCCGGTGCTGCGCGCCCGCGCGGCGGCCGGGCGCGTGCGGCGCTGCCACGGCGACCTCCATCTCGGGAACCTGCTTCTGTGGCGGGGACGGCCGACGCCCTTCGACGCCCTCGAGTTCGACGAGGCGCTCGCGACCATCGACACCGGCTACGACCTCGCCTTCCTCCTGGCCGACCTCCTGCGCCGCGTCGGCCGGGCCGCCGCCTGCCGCGTGCTCGCGCGCGCGGTGGCGGTCGGCGGGGACGCGGGGCTCGTCGCGGGGCTGCCGCTCTGGCTCTCCACGCGCGCGATGATCCGCGCGCACTGCCTCGCGCGCACGGAGGGCCGCGGGGAGGAGGCGCTCGCCTTCCTGGGCGACGCGGAGGCGCACCTGGCGCCGCCGCCGGCGCGGCTAGTCGCGGTCGGCGGGCTGCCGGGCACGGGCAAGACGCGCCTCGCCCGGCTCCTCGCGCCCCGCTTCGGCGCCGCCCCCGGCGCGCTGCACCTGCGGAGCGACGAGATCCGCAAGCGCCTCGCCGGGCTGCCGCCGGAGCGGCCGCTGCCGCCCGCCGCGTACACGGAGGCCGCGAGCGACGCCGTGCACGCCGCCCTCTTCGAGGAGGCCACGCTCGCGCTCCGCGGTGGCCACTCGGTGCTGGCGGACGCGGCCTTCCTCGACCCCCGGCGGCGCGCGGGCGCCGAGGCGCTAGCGCGGGAGGCGGGCGTGCCCTTCGCGGGCCTCTGGCTGGAGGCGCCGCTCGAATGCCTCCGCGCCCGCGTCGCGGCCCGCCGGGGCGACGCGTCGGACGCGGGCGTCGCCGTGCTGGAGGAGGTTGCGCGCCGCCCGCCGGGCCCGATCGGCTGGACGCGGATCGACGCGCGCGCGGACCCGTTCGAGGCGGCTCTTGCGGCACTCGGGCTGCCGGTGTGCTAGATGGGTCCGCGCCCGGCCGGAATCGGCGGGGCGCGTGAGGAGGGGCTGCGGCCGCATCCCCTCGTGCAGAGCTCGCCCACGGACCTCGACGGAGTCCCGCCCATGGCCTACCGCCGCATCCTCCTGCCGCTGACCGGCACCTCCGCCGGCGAGGCGGCGCTGCACACCGCGCTGCTGACCGCGCGCATCTGGCACAGCCACGTCCACTGCATCCACGTCCGCGTCGACGCGCGCGACGTGGCGCCGCTGGCCGGCGAGGGCCTCTCGGGCGCCATGATCGAGGAGATGATGGCCGCGACCGAGCGGGAGTCGGGCGACCGCGCGAGCCGCGTCCAGGCGCTGTTCGACCGCTTCGTCGAGGGGCGCGAGGTGGTGGTCGCCACCAGCGCCGAGGCGGCGGAGAAGGCCGACGCCGCCACCATCTCCTTCGCCTCCGTCGCGGGGCGGGAGGAGGACCTCGTCGCGCAGCAGTCGCGCCTCTACGACATGGCCGTCGTGCCGCACCCCGACGCCGGCGAGGACGTCTCGTCCTCCGACGCGCTGCACGCGATCCTGTTCGACAGCGGGCGCCCCGTCCTCATCGCGCCGCGCGAGCCGCCCGCCGACATCGGCACGCGCGTCTGCTGCGCCTGGAACGGCACGGCCGAGAGCTCCGCCGCCATCGCCGCGGCCCTGCCCTGGCTGCACCGGGCGGACGCGGTGCGGATCCTCTACAGCAAGGACTACCAGCGCCGCGGCCCCGACGTGAAGGGTATCCTCAGCTACCTGCGCTGGCACAACATCACGGCCGAGCCGGTGGAGTTCTTCCCCGTGACGCGGGAGGTCGGCGCCGGGCTGCTCGGGGCCGCGCGCGACTTCGGCGCGGACCTCCTCTGCATGGGCGCCTACAGCCACTCCCGCATCCGCCAGCTCATCCTCGGCGGCGTCACGCGGCACGTGCTGGAGAACGCGGACATGCCCGTCATGATGTGCCGCTGAGCGGCGCCAGTCAGCGCGCGGGGGCGGCCTCGGCCTCCTCGCGCCGCATCTCGAGCTCCAGCCAGCGCTCCTCCGCCTCCGCCAGCGCCTTCTGGCGTCCCGCGAGGAGCTCCGTGGCCTTGGCGAAACGCACGGGGTCGCGCGCGTAGAGCTGCGGGTCCGCGAGGATCTCCGCGAGCTTCGCGATCTCCGCCGAGAGCTTCTCCATCTCGCCCGGCAGGGTCTTCAGCGCCTGGCGCTCGCTCATGGTCAGGCGCGGACGGCCAGCGGCGGGCCTCTCCGCGGGGGCCGCGGCCGGGGCGGCCCTCGGCGCGGGGGAGGGGGACCCGGCCGCGGCGCGGGCGCGCACGCCGTGGCCGCGCTGGGCCACCATGTCCGAGTAGCCGCCGGCGTATTCCTGCCAGCGCCCCTCGCCCTCGTAGGCGATGACGCTCGTCGCCACGCGGTCGAGGAAGTCACGGTCGTGGCTGACCACGAGCACCGTGCCCGGGTATTCCGCAATCATCTCCTGCAGCAGGTCGAGCGTCTCGAGGTCGAGGTCGTTCGTCGGCTCGTCCAGCACCAGCAGGTTGCTCGGGCGCGCCATGGCGCGGGCGAGCAGCACCCGCGCCCGCTCCCCGCCCGAGAGCACGCCGAGCGGCGTGCGCGCCTGCTCCGGCAGGAAAAGGAAGTCCTTCATGTAGCCGATGACGTGCCGCGGCGCGCCGCCGACATGCACCATGTCGCCCCGCCCCTCCGTGAGGGAGTCGGACAGCGTCATCGCGTCGTCGAGGCTCGTGCGGCGCTGGTCGAGCGTGACCATCTCGATCCCCGTGCCGAGCCGCACCTCGCCGGCATCCGGCTTCAGGACGCCGGTGAGCATGTTGAGCAGGGTGGTCTTCCCCGCGCCGTTGGGGCCGACGATGCCCACGCGGTCGCCGCGGAGGATGCGGACGGAGACGTCCCGCACCACCGCGCGCCCGTCGTAGAGCTTGGCGACGTGGTCGGCGACCGTCACCTGGCTGCCCGAGCCGTCCGCCTCGGTGGCGGCGAGGCGGACGGCGCCCTGGGGCCCGCGCCGCTGGCGGTGCTTCTCCCGCAGCGCGCCAAGCTCCCCCACGCGCCGCATGTTGCGCTTGCGCCGGGCGGTGACGCCGTAGCGGAGCCAGTGCTCCTCGCGCACGATCTCCCGCGCCAGCTTGTGCGCGTCCCGCTCCTCCTCCTCCAGCACCTGGTCGCGCCAGGCCTCGAAGCCGGCGAAGCCCTGGTCGAGCCGCCGCGTGGTGCCGCGGTCGAGCCAGACCATGGCGCGGGAGAGGGACTCGAGGAAGCGCCGGTCGTGGCTGATGATCACCATCGCCGAGCGCATGCCCGCGAGCTCGGCCTCCAGCCACTCGATGGCCGGCAGGTCGAGGTGGTTCGTCGGCTCGTCCAGCAGGAGGATGTCGGGGGAGGGGGCGAGCACGGCCGCCAGCGCCGCGCGCCGGGCCTCGCCGCCCGAGAGGTTGGCCGGCGCCTCCTCCCCGGTCAGGCCGAGCTCCTCCAGGAGGTGCCGCGCGCGGTAGGGGTCGTCGCCCGGGCCGAGCGCCGCCTCCACGTAGGAGAGCGTGCTCGCGTGCCCCGTGAGGTCCGGCTCCTGCGGCAGGTAGCGGAGGGTGACGCCGGGCTGGACGAAGCGCGTGCCGCCGTCGGGCGCGACGAGCCCGGCCGCGACCTTCAGCAGCGTGGACTTGCCCGAGCCGTTGCGCCCGACCAGCGCCAGGCGCTCCCCGGGGCCGACGGAGAGGGTGGCGTCGCGGAGCAGCGGCGTGGTGCCGAAGCCCTGCCGGATGCCCTGGAGGAGAAGGAGAGGGGGTGCCATCGCCGCGGCATATGGCACCTCGCGGCGCCGAAGGCACGGGGGCATCGCGGCCGGGCGGCGCGAGCGCCGCTGCCCTGGCAAGGACCGGCGGAAAAGCGCGTCGGGCCGTAGCCTCGCGGCATCGTGAGGAGTAGGGTCGGGAGCAGGCCGGGGTGCCCCTGGGGGCGCGCTAAGCCCTTCGTAACGCCTCCCGTTCAGCCTGGGGCCATGCCGATCCACCTTCCGCGCCGCTCCGCGCTCTGTCTGCTGGCCGGCGGCGCGGCCTCGATCCGGCGCGGGGGTACTGCCCTCGCGGCGGAGGAGGCGCCGGCCTGGACGGACTTCAAGGCGCGCTTCCTGCTGCCGGACGGCCGGGTGGTGGACAACGGCAACGGCAACCAGTCCCATTCGGAGGGGCAGGGCTGGGGCCTCCTCCTCGCCGAGCACCACGACGACCGCGCGGCCTTCGACCGCCTTCTCGGCTGGACGCGGCGGAACCTCCGCCGGGAGGGCGACTTCCTGCACGCCTGGCGCTGGCGCCCGGACCGCCAGCCGGCCGTGGCCGACAGCAACAACGCGACCGACGGGGACCTCTTCATCGCCAGCGCGCTCCTCCGCGGCGGCCGGCGCTGGTCAGACCCGGCGCTCACCGAGGAGGGCACGGCGGTCGCCCGCGACGTGCTGCGCCTGCTCGTGCGGCGCGCTGGGGGACGATTGGTCCTCCTTCCCGGCGCGCACGGCTTCGAGCACCGCACCCATGTCGTGGTGAACCCCTCCTACTACGCCTTCCCCGCCATCGCGGCCCTCGCCGAGGCGGTGCCCGATCCCGCCTGGCTGCGGGTGGCCTCCGACGGGCTGCGCATCCTCCGGGCCGCCCGCTTCGGCCGCTGGGGCCTGACGCCGGACTGGGTGGCGGTGTCGCGGACGGATCGCAGCGTCTCCCCCGCCCAGGGCTGGCCCGCCCGCTTCTCCTACGACGCCGTGCGGGTGCCGCTCTGGCTCACCTGGGCGGGCCTGGCCGACGAGGCCGCGGTGGAGGCGCCGCTGAACTTCTGGCTCGACTCCTCGCTGCGCCACGTGCCCGCCTGGGCCGACCTCGCGACGGATTCCGTCGCCCCCTACGCCGCCGGTCCCGGGGTGATGCGCATCGGGCGCTTCGCGGCGCGGCAGCGGGGCCTGCTCCGCGATCGTTTCTCAAGCGATCTATCTCCTGAGAAGCGTGACTATTATGATACATCACTCTCGCTTCTCGCGAGAATGGCCGCGTCGGAGCGCAAACAGCCCCTCTAGCGGACGACTGTTCGATCAAAATTAAGTTATGTTGGTCGGACCCGGCGCTGGGCGCGGGTGTCTGGCTGACGGAGTTCTCGATGCGACAGGATATCGATGTCGCGCGCATGGCGGCGGCCCTTCGCACGCCCTCGCTGAAGTACCGCAGCTTCGGCAACGAGCCCGTCCGCACCCCGCCCGCCCCATCCCCCCGGGCCGAGGACCAGGCCCTCAGCGCCCTCGGCGAGGCGCTCGCCCTCGTGAACGAGCTGCCGCCCGACGCCGTCCTGGGCGACCGCGCCCCCGCCCTGCCGCCGCCGGTGCCGACGCGGGACGCCTACCGCCCGGTCCGCGCGCCGGCCGCTACGCCGGAGGCTTCGGCCTGCGCGGGGGGCCTTCCCGCCGCGACCCTGCCGGACGCGCCGCCTCGGGAAGCGGCGCCACTGCCGCTTCCCTCCTTGTCCCGGGCGCCCGCCGGTCCCCTGCCGCCCGCCCCGATCCAGGCCGCGCCGGGGAGCGGGGGAAAGACCCTCCTCCAGCTTCTTCTCGCCTCCTCCGGGGGAGCGGCGCCGGTGGCTCCGCAGGCCCGGGCACCCGCCGGCGTCCCGCCCGTGGCCTTCCCGGCATTGGGCCGCCCGATCCCCGCCCGCCGGCCGGACACCGGTTCCTCGCTGCTCGACACGCTCTTCGCGGGGAAAGGGGGCGGCGAGCCGGTCCACTACGCCCTCATCGACGCCCTCGACGAGGATGGGCGGGGCGCGCCGGGGGAGTCGTCCGCGCGGTACTGGCCGGCCGCGCGCGTCGAGATCGCGCTGCCGGAACTCCTGCGGCGCGTGGCCGCCGGCCTGCGCGCCGCAAGCGCCGCCTGAGCCCGGGAGCCGCACCGTGCCGCTGATCTGCTTCGCGTCGCCCAAGGGTGGGGTCGGCAAGACCACGCTCACCGCGAATCTCGCCGACGCGTTGCAGCGCCTCGGCCACCGGGTGCTCGCCCTCGACCTCGACCCGCAGAACGCGCTGCGCCTCCATTTCGGCGTCCCGCTCAGCGACCGCGCGGGCTTCGTCGCGGGCCTCGCGCAGGGAGGGGGGGACTGGCGGGCCGCGCTGCGCCGGGCGCCGTCGGGCCTGCTGCTGCTGCCGCACGGCCCGACGGACCTGCGGGGCGCGCTCGACCTCGCCATCGCCCTCGACCGCGAGCCCGACCTCCTCGGCCGGCCGGTGCGCGAGATGCTGTCCGATCCCGACCTCGTCCTCCTGGCCGACCTCCCGCCCGGCCCCTCGCAGCCGCTGGCGCTGCTCGCGCCCATGGCGACCATGGTCGTCGGCGTGCTGCAGGCCGAGGCGATCAGCGCGGCGCTCGTGCCCGAGATCGAGAGCGGGCGCTTCCTTGGGAGCGGCACCATGGCCGCGCTGCTCGCGGGGCGGCTTCGCGTCGTGCTGAACGGGGTGGACCTCTCCTCCCGCCTCTCGCGCGCCTCAGCCGAGGCGGTCGCGCGGCACCTCGGCTACCGGATGCTCGGCGCGATCAGCCGCGAGGAAGCGGTGGCGGAGAGCCTGGCCTGCCAGCGCCTCGTGCTCGACCACGCCCCGGCCAGCCGCGCCGCCTCGGACCTGCGGGAGATCGCCCGGCTGATCTCGCTTGCCCTGCCGCCGCCGCTCGCCACGGCGCCGCCCGCCGTGCCGGCGGCGCTGCCCGCGCTCGGGAGCCAGGCATGAGGGGCCTCGGTCGCCTTGTCGGCGGGAGCGTCTGGCTCGCCCGCCTCGCGGTGCTGCTCGGCTTCGGCGTCGCCCTGCCCTTTGTCGTCGCCCCGCTGGAGGCGGAGCAGCAGGCCTGGGTCGCGGTCGGCGGCCTCCTGGTCTTCACCATCGGCTCGCTCGTGCCAGGGCGGGGCACGCTCGTCTTCCTGTCGCTCCTCTCGGGCACGATCTCGATGCGCTACATCTACTGGCGCGTCACGGACACGCTCGACTACGCGGAGTTCTGGGCGACCTTCCTCGGCACAGGCCTCCTCCTCGCCGAGATCTACGCCGTCGTCGCGCTGCTGCTCTCCTACCTGCAGTCTCTCTGGCCGCTCGACCGCCGCCCGGCCCCCATGCCGGAGGACCCCGCGGAATGGCCGTCCGTCGACGTCTTCATCCCGACCTACAACGAGCCGCTCGACGTGGTGAAGCCGACCATCTTCGCGGCCATGGCCATGGACTGGCCGCGGGACCGGATGAACGTCGTCGTGCTCGACGACGGCAGGCGCGAGGAGTTCCGCGCCTTCTGCGAGGAGATCGGCTGCGGCTACATGGTGCGCCCCGACAACAAGGGCGCGAAGGCCGGCAACATCAACCACGCGCTCTCCCGCACCGAGGGCGAGTTCGTCCTCGTGCTCGACTGCGACCACGTGGCGACGCGCGCCTTCCTGCAGATGACCGTGGGCTGGCTCCTGCGCGACCCGGGCCTCGCGATGGTGCAGACGCCGCACCACTTCTACTCGCCCGATCCCTTCGAGCGGAACCTCGCCTCCGGCACCCGCGTGCCGAACGAGGGGCTGCTCTTCTACGGCCTCATCCAGCAGGGCAACGACCTCTGGAACGCCGCCTTCTTCTGCGGCTCCTGCGCGGTGATCCGCCGGACGGCGCTCGAGCAGGTCGGCGGCGTGCCGACCGAGACCGTGACCGAGGACTGCCATTGCAGCCTCAAGATGCAGCGCCTCGGCTGGCGGACGGCCTATCTCCGCCTGCCGCTCGCGGCCGGGCTCGCGACCGACCGGCTGATCGCACATATCGGCCAGCGCATGCGCTGGGCGCGCGGGATGGTCCAGATCTTCCGCATCGACAACCCGCTGCTCGGGCCGGGGCTCAGCGTCACGCAGCGCCTCTGCTACGTCGCCTCGATGTGGCACTTCCTCTTCCCGCTGCCGCGCTTCATCTTTCTCACCTCGCCGCTCGCCTACCTGCTCTTCGGGCAGAACATCATCGCGGCCTCGCCGCTGGCCATCGTCGCCTACGCGGCGCCCCACGTCGTCCACGCCGTGCTCACCAACTCGAAGCTCCAGGCGCGGGTGCGCCATTCCTTCTGGTCCGAGATCTACGAGACGGTGCTCGCGCTCTACCTGCTGCCGGTGGTGCTGACGACGCTGCTCGACCCGAAGCGGGGCAAGTTCAACGTGACGGACAAGGGCGGCACGCTCGAGGAGGGCTACTTCGACCTCCGCGCGACGGGGCCGAACTTCGCGCTCGCCACGGTGCTCGTGCTCGGCCTGCTCTCGGGCATCTACGGCATGGCCGCGAACCCGCCGGAGAGCCTCGAGTTCCAGGCTTTCGCCCTCAACACGCTCTGGGTGGTGCTCTCGCTCCTCACGGTGCTCGCCGGCCTCGCGGTCGGGCGCGAGCGGCGCCAGGTGCGGGAGCGCGCGCGCGTCGGCGCCATCATGCCGGTCGGCGTGGTGCTGCCGGACGGCCGTCTGGTCCCGGGCGAGACGCTCGACCTTTCCCTCGGCGGCGCGGCCGTCGCGGCCCCGCGCCCGGACGGGCTGGCGGACAACGTCTGCGTGACACTGGAGATCGACTTGGGCCCGGAACGCGTCTCCATCCCGGCCGAGGCCCTGCGCTGGCAGGACACCCGCCTGCAGGTCCGCTTTGCGCCGCAGAACCTGCGCGACGAGGGCAACGTGACCCGCGTCGTGCTCGGCCGCGCCGATGCCTGGGTGGACTGGGACGACGTCCGCGAGGACCGCCCCCTGCGCTCGCTCGGGGAGGTCGTGCGCAGCATCGGCGGCCTGTTCCGCGGCAACAGCCAGTTCTCGCTCCGCGCCCGCCGCGCGCGGCGCGAGGCCCTGGCCCGCAGCGCGCGCGCCCAGGCCGCCCGCGGCGCGCC
>NZ_RCZP01000029.1 GCF_006438825.1 Muricoccus nepalensis | reverse complement strand
AATCGCAAGAATGCGCTGTTCGCGGGCAGCGATGGCGGGGCGCGGCACTGGGCTATCGCGATGACCCTCATCCAGACCGCCAAGCTGAACGGCGTCGACCCTCAGGCCTGGCTCACGGATGTGCTGGAGCGCGTCGTCTCCGGGCGGACCAAGACCGCCGAGTTGGACACCTTGCTGCCGTGGAACTGGAAGCACAGCAGCCCCGCCACGGCACCCGCCA
The DNA here is from genome assembly GCF_006438825.1 of Muricoccus nepalensis. Taxonomy (GTDB): domain Bacteria; phylum Pseudomonadota; class Alphaproteobacteria; order Acetobacterales; family Acetobacteraceae; genus Roseomonas; species Roseomonas nepalensis. Next base: position 64,795 of record NZ_RCZP01000029.1, on the reverse strand, counting down.
TCGCGGCGTAGCGCGCCGGAACTCAGCCAGCGCCCACCGTCAATACAATTCCGCCCCTGTCGCCGCCGCGACGCTTACGGTAAACCCACCAGGACCTCGGCTCCAACATCGCAAGGCCACTCGCAGGCAAGCGCCGCACCGCCCAGTGAGATGTCCTGCAGAACCGCCGAGCCGGTGCCATAGGTCGCGCACTTAAGCCGGATGGACGCCCCCGAGCCGGATATGCGCTCGTAGCGGCGACGTTCGTCGTTCTTCTGAACGGCTCGCATGGCGTCCAGGAAGTGGTCCACGTCCTGCCGCAGTCCATCCGAACGGCTTGCCACCTCGTCCGCAGCCTGGAGCACGGTGCCGCTAATCGCGCCGGACTGCTCGGCCGTGGTGCACACGTCGTGCATGGCACGGGTGGCGTTGTCCGTTACCTTGGAGATGGCCTGTACCTGAACCGCGATCTCGCGCGTAGCGGCTCCTTGCTGTTCGACCGAAGCGGCGATAGCGTTTGCAATCTCGCTCACCTGATCAATAGCTGTGGCGACACCACGGACAGCCTCCACCGCCTCACCGGTGGCAGACTGGATGGCGCTCACCTGGGCGCTGATGCGGCTGGTCGCCTGAGCTGTCTGACTGGCGAGTTGCTTCACCTCGGCCGCCACGACAGCGAACCCCTTTCCGGCATCCCCGGCGCGTGCTGCCTCGATCGTGGCGTTCAGCGCCAGCAGGTTAGTCTGACCGGCGATGTCCGAGATCAGCCGAACCACCTCGCTGATCTGGCCAGCCGCATCGCTCAGCCCGGCGACCGTCGTGTCCGTGCTCCGCGCCTGCACCACCGCGTCCTGGGCCGCGGCCGCAGCCTGGCTTACCTGCCGGGAGATCTCGCCTACGCTGGCGGTTAGCTCCTCGGTCGCGGCTGCGACCGTGGCAAGGCTCCGCGAGGAAGTATTCGCGTCCGCCGCTGTACTCTCCATTTCGAGCTTGGTCTTCTCCGCGGCCTGAGCCATGCCATCGGCCGCGGACCGCATGCCGTCGGCCGAGCTCGTCAGCTTGACGAGGACGCCAGAGACCGTGGTGCCGAAGTCGGTAGTCAGCCGCTCCATGGCTTCTCCCCGGCGATCCTTTGCGGCGCGCTCGGCCGCTGCCTCCTTCTCCGCCTGACGCGCCCGCAGAGCTCCCTCACGGAGTACCTCGATGGCGCGGCCAATCTGGCCAAGCTGGTCGGTGCGATCCGCACAAGGGGCAGGCTGGTCAAGGTCACCGGCAGCGATGGACCGAACGCTGGCCGCAAGCCCGCTGAGCGGGCGCATGGAGGACCGCAGCGCGAGCCACCGGGCGCCGCCGACCACCAGGATGACTGCCAGTCCGGCTATCAGGCCCTGATGGACCATTTTGTTCAGTGCTTGCTGAACATCGGCCAGGGATACCCCCACGAAAAGGATGCCAGCGGACTGACCGGCTGCGTCCTTGATGGGCTCGTAGATCGTCAGGTACGGGGCACCCAGAATCTCCGCCGTTCCTTGGTATGTCTCACCGCGCCCGATCACCGCCTCGCGGGCAGGTCCGGCCGCCAGCTTGGTGCCGACAGCGCGCTGGCCATCCGGGCGCTGGATGTTGGTCGCCACCCGCGTATCGCCGGCGAAGATGGTGGCAACGCCGCCCGTGAGGCGGCCCACCTTGTCGACCAGATCCTCACGGCCGTTTAGCGGCTGCCCTCCCAAGGAGAGCTTCCCATCCGCCGTCAGGCGCCAGTCGCCACCCATCCCACTCAGCTCGTTCCGCAGCACCGCAAGGTTGGTGCGCAACGCGCTCTGTGCCGCCTGCATCTGTGCCTCGTAGGCCACCCGCAGCGTCCAGGCCTGGACCGCCACCACGGCCACCACGATGCCGAGCAGTGAAGCCAGCAGCAGGCGGGTAACAATGCCCATGCGGCGGGTATAGCCACGAGCCTGCTGAAGCCTGTTTGTCAGGTAGCTCATGCGGGCGCGTCTCCAACCGGTCGATCTGAGGGCTCCCGGCGCGTGCCGGGTGCACTTGCCCATCACCCTGACAGCCGCACTCTAAAAATTTGCTAAGACGTCCGAGTATTTCAGTCGGTTATTTTGACATAGCAACGATGCTCGATCCGGCTGATTGCAGCCGCGTTCTTCTCAGCGAAGCTCAGCAAGAGAAACAAGCACGCTGTTAAGACCTCGGACATTCTCCTTCTCTACAAGCGCACGCCTTGGCGGCCGCCCCCTGAGCCGCGCCTTTGTCGGAGACGCACCCGGTGGGCTCCCCCTTGCACCTGGCTTCCGCCACTCCGGCTCTCGAGACGGTCGAGCAGCGCTCCCTTCCCACGACAACCAACGATCCCGCCCTGTTCGTATGGCTGGAAGGTGCGAGCGCGGAGGAGCTGGACGCACTGTCCTTTGGCGTCATTGCAATGGCGACTGACGCAACCGTCGAGCACTACAACGTAGCCGAGGGCAAGCTGGCCGGCCTCACACCCAGCCGTGTGACTGGCCGACACTTCTTCAACGCTGTGGCGCCGTGCATGAACAACTTTATGGTAGCCCATCGGTTTGCGACCGAGGCCGAGATCGACGACACGATCGACTACGTCCTGACGCTCCGGATGTCACCCAAGAAGGTGAGATTGCGACTGCTCAAGCGACCGGCGGGAAAGCGCATGTATCTGATCGTCGAACGGAAAGCATAAGTTATGGACAGCGATCTGTACGAAGAGCCGGACATCGCTTCTTCCTACGAAGCCCTAATCGAGTTCCTCTACCTGGCGCCGGTTGGCATTATCAAATTCCGCCCGGACGGCACGATTGACATGGCCAATCCGACAGCGGCGCAGCTGCTCATGCCGCTCGCGACCGACGGCGCCATGTCGGATCTCTACCGGCTGTTTGAGGGCCTTGCCCCCGACCTCCAGGCGCACGTGGAACGGTTCGGACACCCCGCCGGGCAGATTTTCGATCAGATGCAGATCGCGATCCCGAGCTCGCGCACGGTGCTCATGCTCGACATCAACAAGATTAACAGCACCACGCTGATGGCGGTCGTGCAGAACGTAACCGACCTGACCGAGGCTCGGCGCGAGGTCGTCAGGCGGACCGACGCGCAACGGCTACTGGCGTCGGTGTTCATGCGGCTGAACACGCCGGTTGTCATCATCAGAGCGGACGGCTTCATCCTGCTCAGCAACGTCGCTTTCCAGAACCTCATGGGATACGACGCCAAGAGTATTGTCGGCCTGAATATTGACGCGCTTCTGCCCGACACGAGCGGCATGACGGAAGCTGCCCGGTCGCAGCAGTCCCTTGATAGCAAAGCCTACGAAATTGAGATAGAGGCTCTAGCCAAGGGGGGACGACGCTTCCGCGCGACGATGAGTTCCTGCATTCTCGATGATGCAGACTCCCGGCACCTGCGAGTTGTCACACTTGTTCCGAAACCTAGCACATCCGGTCAGACCACGCCTGCTACCCAGCGAGGTGGCAGCCAAGTCAGAATGATTAGCCTCTCGGCTCTTAGCGCGGCTGTTGGCGCCGACTGGCCGCGGATTGAATCGAGGGCGATGATGCTGGCCGAAGCCATCATCAAGCCGCTTCTCGGCCCGTTGGACATCCTGAAAGTTGGCAAGGGTAGCTGCTTCATTGTCTGGTTCTCGGACAGCAACCTGGATCATCAGAACCGCATCCTTACCCACGCCATGCAGGCCGTGCGCACCGTGTTCATCACGGAATTCGGCAGCCGCATCGCAGAGCGCGTCAGGACCGCAAGCCTGGTCTGAGGCGTACCCTCACTTGAAGGAGCCGCAAACGGCGAAGGCTGCTTTCTTACCCCTTGGCGCCCATGTCTTCGCTGAAGCCTCTCGGCGTAGAGGGGTTGTAAAGCATGGGAAGGTAGCCTTGGTGATTGCCGGCGGCTTCCGGCATCCATCTCGGGTGATTGCCGCATGAAGTTCGACGATGCTGCCCTACTGGAGGCGCTGGACGCCGCACCGGCCGGCATGCTGGACACGCTGCCCTTTGGGGTAATCGGCCTTGATGGCAGCGGCATGGTGGAGGTGTACAATGTCTACGAGGCCACGGCCGCCAGGCTGACGCGAGACCGCGTGCTCGGCCGCCACTTCTTCCTCGACGTCGCCCCTTGCATGAACAACTCTATGGTGGCTGAACGGCTGGAGCGCGAGGAAGCGCTGGACAGCATGCTTCCCTACGTCCTCACCTTTCGTATGCGGGTCACACCAGTGCGGCTGCGGCTGCTGCGCGCACCCGGTCACCGACGCCGCTACGTGCTGGTCGAGCGCAGCTAGTTGAACCCCGCTGAGGCTTCCTCCGAGGACGACGCGGATGCCGAGTACGAGGCGCTGCTCCGGTTCCTGTATACCTGCCCGCACGGCATGGCGCAGTTCGCTGCCGACGGCACCGTGCTCATGCTCAACCCTGCCTTCTCGTGCCTGGTGATGCCGCTGCTGCCGCCAGGCACGATGTTCTCCAACCTGCTCGATGCTTTGGCGCCTTGCGCCCCCGAGCTGCGTCGGCTGCTGCGCGACGATCAGCCGGCACGTGGAACGTTGTGCGACGGCCTACGCCTGCATCTTGGCCCAGCGCCCGATGGTCGTGATCCGCGCGTGCTGTCACTGACAGTGGTGCGCATGGACGCCGACCGGCATATGGCGGTGTTGTCGGACATCTCGGCCCAAGTAGCCAACGAGCGGCGCCTGCGGGAGAGTGACGCATGGTTCGCGGCGTTGGTACAGGGTGCTAACGACTACGCCATGCTTGGCCTCGACCCTGAAGGGCGTGTCTCAGAATGGAACTCGTCCGGCGAGCGGTTGTTCGGGTACGCCGCGGCCTCTGCCCTGGGCGCCTCGGCGGCAGGCCTCGTTACGCCTGCCGAGAGGGGCGGTAACAGCCAGGACGCGCTGCTGGAACGACTAGCGGTGTCGCTGCGCGACGGCTGGCACCTCGACGACGGGTGGCGTGCACGGGCTGACGGCTCGCGCTTCTGGGGCACCTGCATTGTCTCCGCTCTCCCAGAGGGCGAAGGCGGCAGCACGCGTTTCCTGATGGTGGTGCGCGACACGACGGAGCGCCGCTCGACCGCCGAGGAGTTACGGCGGGCTCTAACCACTGACCACTTGACTGGCGCACTGAACCGGCGCGCCTTTTTCGAACAGGGCATAGACCTCGTGCGACGCGCTCGAGACAGCGCGGGCTCCGCTGCCGTGCTGATGGTCGACGTGGACCACTTCAAACGGGTGAATGACTGTCACGGCCATGCCGCCGGTGACGAGGCTCTGCGCACTGTCGCCAGGGCGCTGCGCGACGCGCTCCCGGAGGGGGGCCTGCTGTGTCGCTTGGGTGGGGAGGAGTTCGGCGTCCTGCTACCTGGCGCCGACATCGAGACGGGCGCAAAGGTTGCTGAGCAGTTGCGTCGGCAGGTCGCCGGTACGCCTGCCCAGAAGGGTGAGACTGTCTTGGTGCTCACCGCCTCCTTTGGCCTGGCTACGCTCACGCCGGACGCGTCAACCCTGGAGAAACTGCTGGCTGATGCTGACGCAGCGCTCTACCGAGCCAAGCGTGATGGCAGGAACCGCGTGTGCGTCGCTGGAGCAGAGGCACCGGTGACGCGGGTGCGCGCCGCCTCCTGACCGGTTCCGAGCCGCTCGGCGTAGCTCGCCTACAGCGGTGACGACGCGCGTCCTGGAGGAAACCGCTCAGGCGAGGGTAGAGACAGGCGGCAGCTGCTCGAAGGCGGGGCGGGCGAACAGGTAACCCTGCACGAGACGGACACCGAGAGCGCGGAGCGCGTCCAGCTCCGCGCGGGTTTCTACACCTTCCGCCACCACGGCGATGTTGAGTTCGGCGCAGACTGACAGCACAGCGCCCACAATGGAGCGGCGGACGCGGTCGTTGTCTAGGCCGCGGATCAGATCCATGTCGAGCTTGATGACGTCGGGCTGGAAGCGGGCGAGCAGGCCGAGGCCGGCGTAGCCCGCGCCGAAGTCATCGATGGCGACACGGAAGCCGCGCGCCCGGTACTCGCGAAAAATGGCGGTGAGGTGATCCGGGTCGCCCACTTTCTCGCCCTCGGTAACCTCGAACTGCAGCCGGTTTAGTGGGAAACGGTGCCGGCGCGCCGCGGCCAGGGTGGCACGCACGCAGTTCTCGGGGCGGTACATGGCACCGGGCATGAAGTTGATGGACAGGGTGGCGCCGCTCGCCGCCATTCCCAAGCTCGACGCCAGCTCGATAGCTTTGACGCGACAGGACTGGTCAAACGCGTAGCGGTTGGCGCGGGTGACCTGCGCCAGTACGGCTGCCGCCGGCTCTCCCGCTGGCCCACGGACCAGAGCCTCGTAGGCGTGCACCCGCCCGGTCGTGACGTCCACAACAGGTTGGAAAGCCATCGAAAAAGGGAAAGGAGCGACTAAACCGCTGGAGCAATCGCCACATCCATCTCGGGGCATTGGCGAAGCTGACAGGGTACCGCCACCGGACTTTCGGGCGTTCAGGTGCGCTGCGGGCTCGCCTTCAAACAGCAACGCGCTTCTCTCCCCTTGGGCGAGTGGGACCAAACGGCTGTTCCGCTCTCGCGCAACATGACGTGCCCAGCATGGGGCAAGAGACTGAAAACATCGTGAAACTGTTGGCCGTGGGCCAAGACGTCTGTTGTTGTCAGCCGTAGCGTCGCTGTCAGCGACCGAGGTTGTCTCATTAGATCGATGCTCCTAGCTCGAAGCGGCGCTGATGCTCCTATAGCGGTCAAGGTCCCCTTCACCGCTATAGGAGCATCAGCGCCGGCCTTAATCCCAGTAGACCATGGAATCCGGGTCAAAGCGTCGATCAGTGTGCTGCCCTTAACATCGATGGGGCAGCAGACTGAAGACCCGGCAATCGGGCGGGCAGGTAGGCATCTACTCCGAACCGAGCCAGGGCACGATGGTGTGCCTTTACCTGCCGCGCCATCATAGGGAGGCGGAAGATATCGCTGGCCCAGCGAGCTAGCCGAGGCGCCGAGGGCGGAGCGGGGCGAGACGGTGCTGGTGGTGGACGACGAGCCGACCGTACGCATGCTGGTCACCGAGGTGCTAGGCGACTTGGGCTACATGGCTATCGAAGCGGCGGACGGGCCAGCCGGGCTTCGGGTGTTGCAGTCCGATGCCCGCATTGACCTGCTGGTGACCGACGTCGGTCTACCTGGGGGCATGAACGGCCGGCAGGTGGCCGACTTCGCGCAGGTCACACGGCCGGGACTGCGCGTGCTGTTCATCACTGGTTATGCCGAGAACGCGGTGGTCGGCAACGGCTATCTGGAGCCCGGCATGCACGCCATGACCAGGCCTTTCGCCATGGAAGCGCTCGCCAGCCGCATCAAAGATCTGATTGCCGGACGGTAGCTCCCATCCTTTCCCCAACCTGTCTCAAGTCTGTCCATTTATGCGTACCAACAAGCTATTTTGTTAGTTCTGGCGCTATGGCGTGAGCTGATTTGTAAGTGGTCCTCGCGTGCCGCGATCAGATCAGCAGAAAGACTTTGCAGTGTCTGTGAAGCCATCCTCAAGCGATGGGGCGGAACGGGACTACTGCCCCGTCCCGCGGTTTATAAACGGGCAGCTTTCAACGCTTGTTGGGGTTGGCGCCGCTGATGTTGGTGCCGAGCGTCTTGTCCACGGCGCGGCTTGCAGACGTGCCTGTCGTGCCCCTGGTATCGTCCACCTCGACTTCGGTCCGGCGAACGCTGTCCTGCACCGTCTCCGTGCGTTCGGCGACGTCCTTGCGGATCACCAGCTCCTCCTTAACGCGCGCCTCCTTGCCAACCACCGCCTGCTCGGAGTGCTCGGTGGCGTCGATGACCCGCTCGCGGAAGGCCTCGTCAGCATCGGTCAGCGGTCGATCAACAGCGCGGCGCTGCACGTCAACGTGCTCCTCACGCAGCGTTACCTGCTCGCTGACCGGCGTCTCCACGATGTAGGAGCGCACCCGCACCCGGCCGCGCTCGACATCGCGCTTGCCAACCTGAATGCGCTCTTCAACGATCGGGATGACCTCCTCAGCCCCCGTACGAGACGGGGTGGTCGCCACGGAGGTCTGACCGGTAACCGGTGCTGCGGCCGCACCGGTCACCGCCGCGCCGGTGGCAACCACACCCAGTTGGGGATTGGACGGAGAGGTGCCCACAGTCGCCCCCGTAGTTGCGCCCGCCTGATGGCCGGTCCAGCCGGACTGCCGCCACTCGGCTTCCTGAGCGTCCAGGTCCACCGCACCGTTATGCTCGAGGATGTCCATGGCCCGATCGAGCATGGTCTCATCAACCTGGGCCGAGACCACGTAGTTGCCGCGGCGAATGCCCTCGGCGTAGGCCGTACGGTCCTCGTCGGGAACAAAGAGGTCCTTCAGCGAGGCCCAAAGGCCCGTGTCCCCCGTCGCGGCTCCGGCAGTGGTCGCGCCATTCGGGGCCGCCTCAGCGGCGTACACTTGAACCTGGCCGCTCCCGATACCCAGTTCGCGGGTCAGTTCGTTGACAGCCCTGTCGGCTGCAGCCCGAGCACTGAACATGGCGGTGATGGTACGCGTCATTGTTGGCGTCCTTTCGTGTTGTCGGTCCACTCGGCCGTCCCAGCAGGCGAACCCGCCTGCTTCGGAACCAGCCGCTCAACCGTGGCTCGCTGCACCCGCCGTTCGGCGGGCTGCTCCACGCTCTCCTCGCTGTCGACGAAGCGCAGGTGGATCTCCTCTTTGAGAACCAGCTTCTTCGTGACGATAAGGACCTCCTCGACGACGGGAACGATGATCACGTTCCCCTCCTGTCGGGTCACCGGCACTTGGCTTACCTCACGGCCGATGGGCACGTGCTCGACCTCGGCGTGTCGGCTGCGCAAGGTCTCGCGCAGGGTCTCCTCCACCGTCTCGGTGGTCAGTGAGACCCTGACGCGCCCCGTCTCCACAACCCGCTTGCCGAGGTGGAGGATCTCCTCGACTAGCGGAATGACCTCCTCAGTCCTTCCGCTGGCGAGTGGGCTGCCCGATGGCCGTGTCTGCTCGACGCCGGGCGTCCCTGCGCCCTGTTCAGGCGACACGGGCGCTCCTGACCGTCAGGAGGTCACGGGTGCCACGGCGGGCGCCCAGCACCGAGGCGATCGCGCCCAGCAGCATGATCGCGAAGACCGCGAAGGCGGCCTTGGCGGCTCCGGAGGCCGCGGTATCGGCCACACTGCGTGCCTTCTCCTCGGCCTGCCGCGCCGTTTGGGTCGCCTGCTGCTCAGCCTGCTGCACCCGCGCCTGAGCGTCTTGGGGGCTGATGTTGTACTCGGCCGCGACCAGCCCGTTCAGGCGGGTGCGATCCTCTGCCGAGAGCTGCCCGTCGGTCACCCGCCGGGTCACCAAGGTGCTTATCTCCGCCTTGCGCTGGTCCGAGGTCATCGTAGCCGGAGCGCCGCCGCTCCCGCTGAGGGCTCCCTGGACCCGGTCCACCAAGCCCTGGGCCGCATTCTGCAGCGTGCTGGTGCTTGTCCGGTTAGCGGCCTGCTGACCCACGGCGGACACCGCCGAACCGGCCCCACTCGCGACGCTGCTGACTAGGCTGGAGGCGCCGGAGGCTGCGGTGGAGGCAATGCCGGAGACAAGGTTGCCCAGCAGCACCGCCGAGATCAGGAAGGTGGTGCCCCAGACCGCCAGGCCGTGCAGCGTACCGTCCGTGTTGTCCGAGGTGCCCGACAGCCGGGCCGCGACGTAGCCGCCCGCCGCAAGGCCGATCAGGTTGGACACCAGCACCCAGATGGCGGCTCCAATCCCAAAGGAAGAGGCGGAGGGCGTGTCCCGGGCTGCGGCGTCCACCGTGGTGGCGCCAATGCCGGCACCGAGAGAGTTCAGCATCAGCCCGACCGTCAGCGCAACGACGGCGCCGGCGATCACCGCGCCCCAGGACACACGTGAGGGCAGCGACGGGGCGCCCTCGGGGAGAACGGCCGTTGCCCTAGAGGCATCATTGTAGACGTCAGGTGTGGCGCGTGTTTGCACGATAGAAGTTCCTTCAGGTTTGTTCTGGATGCCGCGCACTCACACCGGAGCGAGGAGCTCAGAGAGCCATCGCACCGGCGTGGATCTCTTACTCGCGGGTGGCGCTCTCGGGTTCGCCTTCGGTGTCGGCAGCCGTGCTCCGAACCTCCGTTTGGGGCTTTTCAGTGCAGCCTTCGGGCTTTGCCCTGGGATCGCCGGTGAGCGTGCCGATGGCATCCTTGATAGAAGCCTTCATCCGCTCAGCGGTGCCGGGGACCGGATCCTTATCCATCTGGCTTTTCCATGAGGATGTCCGAACGAGACCAGGATCGTTCAGACCCTGGCATTCGCCCCAGTAACCGGCGGAACTTCTCAGGGTTCCGTCGGCAGGAACGATGCCGTTCTTCCGAGCTGATGCCCCTGCACTAAGACGGCAGAGGAGCTGCACTAAACCTTGGTGAGCTTAGGCAACTTGGGCGGCGCGCCACCCGTGAAGCCACGCTCACGAGCCCAGACGACCAGGGACGCTCGGTTGCGCACTCCTGTCTTGCGGTAGAGCGCCGTGACGTGGTTGCGGACCGTGTTGCGGGAGAGCCCGAGCTTGTTGGCGATCCCCGCATCGGCCATGCCGCGGCACACCAGGGCCAGAACGTCGCGCCCGCGTGGTGAGAGTTGGGAGAGCTCGGAGGTCATGGCACCGTCGGGAGCGTCCGGACGTCGCAGCTTGGCGAGCTTCTCCAGCACCATCCGGCTGAACCAGGAGGTGTCCTGCATGACCGCCTCGAGGGCCGACGCGATCTCCACCTCGGTGCGGCGGTGCTCGGCCACGTTCTGCGCCACCACCAGCACGCAGGGTCCCTCTCCCATGCTCACCGCCTCGGCGGACACAAGGAGGTCCAGCAGGTCGCCCGCCCGGGTGCGCAGCTGGAGAGCGAAGTCGCGTATGCCGCCATGCAGCTCGAGGCGTCGCTCCAGCTCCTGCCCCACTGCCGCGTCAGCCCAGAGACCGAGTTCACCGGCTCCTCTGCCAGCCAGCTCCACCGCGGTGTAGCCGCTCTCCCGCACAAACGCCTCGTTAGCCCGCAGGAGGCAGCACCCGACACGCCGGGCGAGGAAGGATGGAACGGGCGACAGTTGGAAGGCCACTGCGAAGTTGCTCTCGCATTTTCGTAGAGCCTCCTCAGTGCGTTTATGGGGCTCGACATCGACAAAGGTGAAAAGCATGCAATTTGTATTGCCGACCTCGATCGGCTGCCCGGCCACCACCACCCGTTTCTCGCCGCCCCCAGGAAGCTGCAGCACGGCCTCCATTTGCGGAATGGTGCGCCCCTGCTGCAGCCGGTCCACGGCAAACTCCCGCCGGGCAGCGCCGTCCAGAACATCGATCTCATAGGCTGAGCGGCCGACCACCTGCTCCTCCGCGTAGCCGGTCATCTCGAGGAAACCTCGGTTCACCTTGATGTGGCGGTGGTCGGAGAGCCGCAGGATCACCGCGGGCGCCGGGTTCGCGCTGAAGGTGGCCTCAAAGCGTTCCTCGGCATCGAAGCGCTCGGTCTCGTCATTCAGGATCAGCACGAGGCAGTTCGGCACGCCGGCGGTGTCGTTGAGGACGAGGCTGCGGATCCGGTGCGTCCAGAGCGCCTCGTTCTCCCCGGCGGGCGCCACCTCGACCACCACCTCGTCGAACGCCTCGCCGGCCATCACCCGCTCCATCGGGTAGGCCCCCTCGGGAACGCGGTGGCGGTTGCGATAGCGCAGCTCAAAGCGGGTGCGGTACTCGGAGACGGTGGCGCCGAGCTCGGCCACCTCTTGCACACCATGCATCCGGAGGGCCGCCTTGTTGGCCCAGGCGATCCTCTGATCAGGGTCGATGAGGATCACACCGTCCTGCAAGGCCGCCAGGATAAGCCGAAGTTGTTGATAGTCGGCATTCTGATCGGAGGGGAGTTCGGTCACCTGTGATGTTCCGAAAGGGCCAGACCCATGCATGCGGTAAGGGTTAAGCAACAGGACGGGTATCTGGCACCCAGTCCACCGTGAGGGGACGCTCCCTTACGGGAGACGGTAGACTAAGCCTTCGCCTTGGACCGGGACTTGGGGGCCGGACGCTTGGCGGCAGGAGTGCGCTTTGGAGCCTTGGGTACCGCTTCCTCCTCACCCTCCTCTTCCTCCTCGTCCTCACCAGAAGCCTCAAGACCCTCCGCAATCTCGCTGAGCAGGGCGTCGGTACGCTTCTCTTCCTCGAGCGTCTCCTCCAGCAGTTCGACTGCATCCTCGTGGCCCAGCTTACTTGCCCAGGTCCGGAGCAGGCCGTAGCGGGCAATCTCGTAGTGCTCGATCGCCTGCGCACAGCCAATCAGCACGTCATCGGCCGCCTCAGTTTCGCCAAAGGACTCCAGGTCCTCCTCCATCTCAGCCAGCAGGCCCTGCATCGCCTCGCAAGTTTTGGCACGGGGCGGCTTGCCGATGATCTCAAACACGCGAACCAGCCGCTCAACCTGGACCGCACTCTCCTCCGCGTGCCTGGTAAACGCCTCCTTGAGCTGGGGCGAGGCGGCCGCCTTGGCAGACTTTTTCAAGCCACGTACCGACTGCTTCTCGGCGTAGTAAACGTCTTTCAGGGTTTCGTAGAAGGCGTCGCTCAGGGTCTTCTCGGCCATGGTCTCGGTTCCGTTGCGCAGAGAGCCAGCTGCTGATCTCTCAGTCGCAGTACAACGTGTGAGAGCGGCAAACGACCGAGGACGCCAGCACCGGAAGTCGCACCTATGTTCTTGATGCACCGCCCCAAGGTTGGGCACAGCGCTCCAGAACAGTGGCGAGCGGTGCGCCAATTAGGCACCGTACCCCTGGGGCATCAAAGGTCATGCGCACACGTCCTTGCAGCTGCCGCACCAGGACCTCCTCAATGAGGCGAAGGCCAAAGCCGCGATGTGCTGGAGCGCTAAGGACTTCTCCTCCGGCCTCACGCCAGTCAACGCAGAGCTCATCACCAACAGGCCCGGGCACAACGGACCAGTTCAGGCCGACGCGACCACGAGGTGCGGAAAGTGCGCCGTGCCTCAGCGCATTGAGCCCGAGTTCATGCAGCGCCAAACCAAGCACCACGGCCGCACTTGCTCGAAGGTGGACCTGCGGCCCATTGGCCTCCACGCGCCCTGGGCTGCCGATCCCAAAAGGTGCCAGCTGCGCCTGTGCCAGAGAGTGCAAACCTATGCTTCGTCCATGGGCGGCAACGATGGCCTTCTGTGCCTGTGCCAAGGCAAACAGCCGCTCCTGCAAGGCGGCCTGGAACTCGTCCACGGAGCCCGTGCTACGGCCAAGCCGGGCGGCAAGCGCCTGCACCGCAGCCAGGTTGTTCATGACGCGATGGTTGAGTTCACCGAGCAGGATCTGCTGGCTGGCCTCGGCCTGTGCTCTGTCACTCACGTCTCGCTGCGCTGATACCCAGCGCAGAATACGCCCGTCGGTACCGCGGGATGGATTGATCAGCCATTCATTGACGTACTCTGTTCCATCCTTACGGTAGTTTACAGCAGTGCCGAAAAAGCTTTCGCCACGTGACAGGGCTGAACGCAGCCGGTCCAGCGTGGTACGATCCGTTCTGGGCCCTTGCAAGATCCTGGGTGTCTGGCCCAGTACCTCCTCGGACTCGTAGCCAGTGATGCGTGTAAAGCCGGCGTTCACGTATTCGATGCGCGGGCCGGGATGATCAAGGTCTGCGCTGGTCACCAGGACGCCATCACTCACGGTTTCGGCAATGACCCTGAACAGGTCCAAATCCTGCGCAAACGCGCCGGAAGGCATGGCCATGTCGGAACTGACAGGCGGAGGTGGCGAGGAGGTACGATCGCCGGGTAAGGTCATTAGCTCGCACCAGAGATGGAGTGCGTTGCCCCGCACCAAGCTACTATGACGTTCCAGCAGCCTCTTTGGTTGCGGTGGGCAGCAATGATCTGAGCCCTACGACTTCGATCAAACAGGTGGTAAGAAGTTCAGCGATCCGGAAACCCTTCTAGGTTGGACCACTGCTGTCGTGAAGCCGGACACAGTACCAGCCCGACCTGAGACTGCTTCGAGCAGTCCGATAAGTCGGCCACACAGCACTCGAGCTACATGACACTGGAGTCCATTGGTGCCGTGAGTGATACTCCTTCCGTCAGCCTGCCCGCCACAGCAGCCTGACACGGCGGCTCAGCTTGCTGAGGAGCACCGCTCCTGCACCACGCTCAGAGACACGACCCTGGTGCCAAGCGGCGAGGCGACGCTCAAGCGGACTGTGGCACCTGCCTGAACCGGAACGGCCAGCCTCATTATCGCTGGTGGAGAGGCCTGAGCGGATAGGTTGAGGCGACCGGGAGCCCAAGTCGCGTTGAATTATACCGGCGCGCCTATGCCCTGACACATCATCAGCTGGTCCCTGCCTTGCAGACACGGCTTCAGTCCTTCGCCTGCGGCGGATCTGGACGGGTCGGAACATCTGCCCGGCGGAATTACCAGCCGGATGAACCAGCTGGCCTGAAGCTTCTCAGGTGCCCTTCCTCTTCCAGAGCCCTCACCCGCTGTTCGAGTTCCATCGTCTCGGCCCGGGTCGCAAGGCGATCCGCGGCCATCAAGCACTCGCGCAGCGCATCCGCGAGGCGACGTCGCCACTCTGCCCTTTCCTCGCCTTCGTCTGTGACCATGCCGCACGCCTGTACCGTCTGCCCTATCTGCCGAAACGTAGAGGCCTCGTCCGTGAGGACGAGGCCTCTACCGGCTCGGGAGGCTTGCGATCACCTCGCCCCAAAGCCGGTCCCAGTCCCACCATGTCGCCCGACCTGACACCAGCACGGAGGGCGAAGGAGCCGGAACGATTGAACGGTACATCATTATCTGAGCGCTGCAAGTCATTCCGGAGTCAGCCCCACTCGGAGCGCGGCATATTCTTTCACAGTAAGGTTTAGAGGTAGGAACGGCCGGGGAGGTGACGCGCGATGGGGGAAGTTGGTCAAGCACAATGCATGAGTTGACAAAACTTATGATCTTTATCACAGGTAATACAGGCGGGCCTATGTCCTGACACAACATCAACTCGTCCCTGCCTGGCAGACGTGGCTTCAGCCCTTCGCCTCTGGCGGATCCGAACGGGTCGGAACATCTGCCCGACGGTATAATCGATAATTGGGCCTCTAGCATTGCATACAAAGGTCATGCCTTTATTCTACTTTGACATCTGGAATGGACAGATTCCTGAGCAAGACAACGTGGGCTTGCAAATGCCCAATGTTGATGTGGCACGCCACGAAGCCATCGCTGCGCTTCTCAGCATCGCGCGTGACAGCCTGCAGCACGACCGGCCCGCCCTGGCGGTTGCTGTACGGAACGAGGAAGGCGGCGTAGTGCTTACCGCATCTCTGTTACTGACAGTGAAGCTTGGACACATCGTATAGGAAGGGCTCGTGCAGAATTTTAGCAACAGCGAGGCCGAAGTTTTTCTACTCCGCGCTGTCGCTCTCGCGACGGCACAGGGCTGGCAAGCAGGTATGGATCAAGCGTCTTATGCTAGTGATTGCCCCTACTCACATATGCTGGCTCCTTTACGCGACTGTTGGCTAGACGGGTTCAGTGTTGGCCGTGTCGAAGGTGCACCGAAAAGGGAGGGGCGAAAGTCAACTCGCTAAGTGACCGTTTGAGAATGGCTTGGCGCAGCGCGGGCGAGGTGATTCAAGCTCGGGATGTGGACCCGAGAGACGCGCCGCCGGATGGCCGAGCTTGCCCGCAAGACGAAGCGCTACCCGTCTGACTTGACGGACGAGGAGTGGCGGCGGATCGAGCCGCTGATGCCGAAACTGCCGAGGCGGGGCAGGAAGCCCTCGGTGGACCTGCGCGAGGTGCTGAACGCGATCCACTATCTGGCACGCTCGGGCGGTGGCTGGCGGATGCTGCCGGTCCACTTCGGGCCCTGGCAGACGGTGTACTGGTGGTTCAGGCGCTTCGTCTGGCGCCTGCTGTTCAGGACGATCCACGATGTGTCCTTGAAGCTGGACCGCGAGGCGGCGGGGCGGGAGGCGAGCCCGACGGGCGGCGTGCTGGACAGCCGGACGGTCAAGGCGCCCTTTGCCGAGGTGCGCGGCCACGACGGGGGCAAGCGCATCGTCGGCCGCAAGCGCCACGTCGCCGTGGACACGGAGGGGCGACTGCTGATGGTGAAGCTCACGCCTGCCGACGTGTCGGACAGTGCCGGCGCGCAGGAGATCCTCACCGCCGTCCGGAAGCGCTGGCCCTGGCTGAAGCACCTGTTCGCCGACGCGGGCTACGACCGCACCAAGCTGATGGACAAGGCGGCGTTCCTCGACTTCATCGTCGAGATCGTCCGGCGCTCCGACCAGCAGGGCTTCCGCGTCCTCCCACGCCGCTGGGTCGTGGAGCGCACCTTCGGCTGGATGATCCGCTGGCGCCGCCTCGTGCGGGACTACGAGCGACGCCTCGACGTGTCTGAAGCCATGATCCACGTCGCCATGGGCGCCCTCCTCCTCCGCAGGGTCGCCCACCGCTGAATTCTCAAACAGTCACTAAGGTTTGTCGTCGAAGGCTCCTGGCACTTGTCCGATGCGTCATTGTTCTTGGAATGCACGGTGAAGAAGCCGCCTGCGTGGACAAAGGCACTCAACCGCGCACATGGGCAGGCGCCGGCTGCTACCTGCTCCCACTGGACATTTTCTCGTCGGCGCTTAACGCTATGCTCATTCCTGCCTTGACCGAATGTGACAATCTAATCAAGGCGGAGGGGCACGCGCCGCCCGCTTCCGGCCAGGCGCTTGGTCAGCAGGTCCAGGAGGGATCGAGGTGTCGCTCATCCTTCGTGGTTCAGGCAAAGCCTCCACTGGTTCGACCCCCGGTTTTCTTGCGAACGGCGCTTCTCGTGGTGTGATTGGCCCCCTCACCGCTGCGCTTCTCCTGTTAGTTCTCGCCTTGGCTGCTGTCAGTTTCGGCTTGGCCACTTTCGAGGCGGAGCGAGGTCGAACGACCCGCATCAACGCTGCTAAGGATCAGACAGACGTGCTGCTCTCTGATCTGCGCGACGCCGAGACCGGACAGCGCGGCTTTCTCCTGACCGGTCGCGAGAGCTATCTTCAGCCATACGACGACGCGCTGCGCGAGCTGGATGGAAGAATTGCCGAGCTCATCCGCCTCGGCGAGGCGGAGCCGACGCTCGCCCGCCCAACTACCGAGCTTGGACGCCTGATTCCTGCCAAGCTCGATGAGCTCGCGCGCACTATCGCGTTGCGGCGAGAGGGCAACGCGGACGCGGCCCTGGCCCTTGTCGAGACCGACAGAGGCAAGTCGCTCATGGACGCGATTCGAACTGAGGCGGGCGCCTTGCGAGCGGCAGTGACCTCGCTCCACGAGGGGCGTAATGCCGCTACGCAGCGCTGGGTCTGGAGCATCTCGGCGGCGGCGCTCGTCCTTGTCTCGGGCGTCCTCGCCCTCGCGGTCTGGCTCCGGCATTTTCGACGCCGCGCCCTTGATGCCCGAGTCCTGGCTGAAATGGCCAACGCGCGCCTTGCCGCTATC
This sequence comes from Muricoccus nepalensis, assembly GCF_006438825.1. Taxonomy (GTDB): domain Bacteria; phylum Pseudomonadota; class Alphaproteobacteria; order Acetobacterales; family Acetobacteraceae; genus Roseomonas; species Roseomonas nepalensis. The sequence goes on along the minus strand of NZ_RCZP01000029.1, from coordinate 47,255 downwards.
GTCACCTCTACTTCCGACGCCATCATCAGCATCGCCGCCGACGATGGGCGGATTCTCACCTGGAACAGCGGCGCGGAGGCCTTGTTCGGCTATGCTGCCTCAGAGGTCACCGACAGGTCGGTGAGCCTGCTGGTGCCACTCGATGTGCCAGATGGGGGGTCGACCGGAGTGATCCGTCTAGCTCTGGAGGGCACGCGCGTCCACGAACACGAAACGGTTTGGCTGACAAAGCAAGGACACCGTATCCCGGTCACTGTCACCGCAGCCCGTATGCAGGCCTCCGACAGCGGCGTCATTGGCGTCTCCGCCATCATTCGCGATCTCAGGCCGCGCCAGGAGGCGCAGGCGGCGCTCGTGCGAAGCGAGGCCATGCTCCGCATCGCGCTCGACACGATCCCGCAGATGGTCTGGTCGACGCACCCCGACGGCTATCACGACTTCTATAACAAACGCTGGTACGAGTTTACCGGCGCAACGCCCGAACAGACGGAGGGAGAAGGCTGGAACCCACAGTTCCATCCGGAGGATCAGGGGCGTGCCTTGGACCGCTGGCGGCACTCCCTCGCCACGGGCGAGCCCTACGAGGTCGAGTACCGGCTCCGCGCCGCTGACGGCACTTATCGGTGGACGCTCGGCCGTGCGTTACCGGTGCGCGACCCCGTCACCCGCGAGGTCACCCGCTGGTATGGCACCTGCACCGAGATCGACGATCTAGTAGCGACGCGCCTCGCGCTTGGCGAAGCGCTGGAGGTGAAGGAGGCGCTGCTCGCCGAGGTGAACCACCGGGTGAAGAACTCCCTCCAACTCGTCTCCTCGCTACTCTCGCTTCAGACCAACAAGGCCCGCGATCCTGACTTGCGCACCGCCCTTGGCGAGGCGAGGGCACGCATTGGCGTGGTGGCCCGTCTGCACCAGCGGCTTTATCAGGGCGGCACGCACGGCAGCGTGGACCTGGCAAGCTTTCTGCGGGAGATGTGCACCGACACGTTGGCCGCGCTTGATCCAGAGGAGAGGGTGCGGCTCGACTTCGATGAGGCGAGGCCGGACGAGAGCGGAGATGGACGGCTTACCTCGATTGACCAGGCCGTGCCCCTGGCGCTGATCGGGTCCGAGTTGGTCACGAACGCCGTCAAATACGCTTTCCCTGATAGCGGTGAGGGCGTCCTGCGGGTCCGCGTACGCAACGCCCATGCGGGGGAAGGGGGGCTCGCCCTTGAGGTAGAGGACGACGGCATCGGACTGCCCGAAAGCTTTGATCCTTCCCGGTCCGCGGGCGTGGGCATGCGCGTGGTGTCGACCCTCGCACGGCAGCTTCGGGCGCGGCTCGTGGTGGGCCGGGGATCCTCCGGCCGCGGTGCGTCCTTCTCGGTGATTGTACCCGGAAGGCAGGTTCAGGAAGGTGGAAAAAATGGCGAGCATTGATCTGGGGCTTCTCTGGGCCTTGGTGCCGAGCGACCTTGGGGGCAGTGGAAGCGGCAGCAGTCCTCCTCGGTCTCTCCGCCTCCTCGTCGTCGAGGATGAAGGGCTCGTCGCGCTCGAGATCCAGGCTGGTCTGGAACTCGCTGGGCACGAGGTGGTGGGGGTGGCCGAGGACGTGGCCTCGGCGGGCGTCTTGGCCCGGACGGAGCGGCCTGACCTCGCCTTGGTCGACGTCCGTCTCGCCCGTGGCGAGAGCGGTCTTGACGTGGCGGCGGACCTGGCCGCCCTTGGGGTGCCCTGCCTCTTCGTGACGGGTAATTGCCCCGAGGGACGAGGACAGGGGGTAGCGCTCGGCTGCCTGCACAAGCCTTTCGATGAGCGTCAGCTAACGGGATCGGTTGCCGTTGCAGCCGCGCTGCTGCACGGGCACCCGCTGCCGCAACGCCTGCCAATGGGCTTGCACTTGTACGGCAGGGCAAGCTGATGCGATCACCCCCTCTAGCCATGATCGCCGCCAACTGATGTCCAGCAGTATGCTGTGCGAGCTCAACCCTTAGGCTGTTACCTCCTAGGCAAAAGAAGAACCGGCCACAAATAGAACCCCATCAAAATCAGGACCGATGGTGGAACGAGCATGCCAACTCGAGCGGCGGTACAACCTGTCCTCGTAAAGCGGTACGGTAGAACCCGGCTCTACAACGCGACAGCTCAGCATTATGTTACCCTTCAGGAACTCCGCAGATGGGCCAAAAAGGGATTGCCGTTCGTGGTAATCGATGTTGAGACCAAGCTGGAGATCACGCAAGTTCTGCTAGCCGACGATCTACCCACTCCGGCCGCCATGTTCCACTGAGCACTCAGAGTAGCTTGGCCGAACTAAGAGGTGGTTTCCACTACTACCAGCAGTTGAGGAACCCTGTTCCGGTGATCGGCTGAGCACCTCCCCACCTGTGCAGCTTTGGCGCGGGGGGAGAGGTGGACAAAAGGATCCTCGGACTGATCGCGACGGCGGTAGAGTGCTGCAAGGAACGCCGCTCCTGTAGGCGCGGCCATCCGCCTGCATCATTGGTGCGGGTGCTGGCTACCCTGCGGGTGTTCCTGCGCGAGGGTACGCCTTGGCGGAGCCTGCGGGCGACAACAGAGAGGGCCAGCGGCTCGACCCTGCGCCGTTGCCTGGCTGTGTGGTCACGCACGGGCCTACTGGGGCGGGTCCATGCTCTGCTCATCCGCCTGCTGCGAGGCCACCCCGACCTGATCCTCGACAGCTGCTCAGTGCGAGCCAAGCGCGGCGGCGACCTGACCGGCCCGAACCCGACGGACAGGGCCAAGAAGGGTAGCAAGTACCATGTCGCGGCCACAGGCGACGGGCTGCCGGTGGCGTGCGCCGTCACCGGCGCTAACGTTCCTGACCCCCTGCTGTTCGAGCGCCTGTTCCTGGCTGCTTTCGCTATCCTGGTACGCACTCGCACGGTACTCGCCGACAAAGGCTACGACGCCGAGCGGCATCGCGAGCTCTGCCGCAAGCTCGGTGTCCGACCTCGCATCCACAAACGCGGACGGGTACCCGGCTCAGGCCTGGGCAAGCGGCGCTTGCAGTGGAGCGCACCAACGCCTGGCTGCTGGAGAACAGGCGACTGGCGCAGCGCTATGATCGCTGCGGCTTCATCATCCAATCCCTGCTCCAGACCGCATGCATATTCCTGGTTGCAGGACGCCTCGCTTAGGAATTCTGAAGACCGCGTTTTAGAGACCAGTCGCACAGGTTAGGTATTGTAAGTATCAAATACTGCTAAGACTTTCTCAGTAGAATGTTGGGGTTTCAGTCTCAACGAGCTGTCTAAGGCTACGCGGTCATTCGGTGCTCCTCCCGATCGTGTGGAGTGGCAAGCAGCACCTTCTTGTCTCGCACTCAAGCGATTGGCGTAGCTAAGTTAGCGTGGTCGTAACGCTCTCGACAGTTCCTCAGGGGAGTACGGCTTACGTAGAAGTTCGAACCCCTGGGTGCCTTCGCTCGCGAGCACATGGCTGTAACCGCTGGTGAGAACAACCCTAAGGTCCGGCCATCGGCTGTGGATTGTCCGTGCGAGATCCACACCATTCATGCCAGGCATCACCACGTCCGAGAACACGACGTCAAAGTCGTCCGCATTGTCCTCTAACTGGTGCAGTGCGGATGCCGCATCCGAGGCCCAGACGGCGGTGTAACCGAGGTCCTCAAGAAGCTGCCGGGCAAACTCACCGACGGTGGTGTTGTCTTCCACAAGCAGCACGCGCTTGCCTTCGGCTGCCTGTGCTTCGTCGGTCGCTCCATCCGTCATCAGCGTGTGACTGGGTGTCGCTGCAGCCGCCGGCAGGTAGAGCGTAAACGTGGTGCCGTGACCAACTTTGCTCTCGACCTGAACCTCCCCCCGGATTGCTTGGCAAACCCGTAGACCTGCGACAGCCCAAGGCCAGTTCCTTTGCCAACCTCCTTGGTGGTGAAGAACGGCTCGAAGATCCTGTCCAGCATCTCTGGGCTGATACCGGACCCGGTGTCGGAGACCGACACCGCCACAAAGTCGCCCGGAGCTCCGGCATGGCCACGTGTGGGAGGTACCGATGAGGTTTGCTTAACCTTGAAGGTCAGCCGGCCTTCACCGTCCATTGCGTCGCGGGCATTCACGGCGAGGTTGACCAGAGCGGTCTCAAACTGGCTCGGGTCAGCCTGCACATAGCAATTCTTGCGGCCATCCTCAATCGAGACTGCCACACGCCCCCCCACGATGGTGCGAACAATCTGGGATAGATTTCTAATCCGATCGTCTGCGGCGAAGATCTCCGGCTGCAGAGGTTGCCGGCGTGCAAAGGCAAGGAGTTGTCCTGTCAGTCTCATCGCACGGTCGACCGTGTCCGAGATGGCCTGCATGTACCGCTGACTTTTTTCTGGCGGCAGGTTCGGTCGCTGCAGCAGCCCGACCGAAGATCGGATAATGGTTAGCAGATTGTTAAAGTCGTGCGCGACACCACCGGTGAGCTGACCCACAGCCTCCAGCTTCTGGCTCTGCCGCAGCATCTCCTCCTGGTGTCGGAGCTGCTCGGCGCGCCGCGCTACCTCGACCTCGAGTTGCTCGTTGAGACGCCGCAGCTCGGCTTCAGCCCGCCGGCGCTCCGTCAGATCGAGCATGGCGCCGATTATTCGCGAAGGTTCGCCCCGCGAATCGCGCACCATGAAAGCACGGTCCAATACGTCGGCGTAGGATCCATCAGCCTTGCGAAAGCGGTACTCGTCGGACCAGTGGCTTTCAGTCCCTTTGATCACGCTCTGGATGGAGCCGTAGACACGTTCCCGATCGTCGGGGTGGATGTGCTCAAGCCACCATTCACCACCTGAGCCCACATCCTCCGGCGCGTAGCCATAGGCGTGCTGTAGAGCCTCGTTCCATTCAACTCGATTGTGCCGAAGGTCCCAATCCCAGATGGCATCGTTGGTGGCCCGGACAGCAAGACGATACCGCTCGCTGGTTTCATGCATGTCCTGTGCGGCAAGCTTTTCGACCGTAACGTCATTTGCAATACCAGCCACCCGGAAGATAGCACCGTCTTCTCTCCGAATAGGAAAGCCGGTATCTCGAATCCACCGCACCTCTCCATTTGGGCGGACGATGCGGTATTCGGAGGTCTGCGCCTCGCCCTTGAGGAGGAGGGGAAGGGCTTTAGACGCTTGCTCCCGATCGTCGGGGTGCACCCTCTCGGCCCAGTGGCCGAGGTCTTGCATGATCTTGTCCCGTGCTTCACCCCAGACCTGCTCATAGGCCGGACTGAGGTACTCCAGGTGCTGCATTCCAGCATCAACAATCCAGAGAACGTCGGCGGAGTTCTCGGCGAAGCTATGGAAGAGCGAGTGATTGGCGCGCAACTGCTCCGCAGTGTCGACCTGATCGGTGATGTCGCGCGAGGAGGTCAGAAGCAGAGGGGCCTGGTCAGCGCTCTCTGGCAGGAGCGTCACCTGAACGTCCCACCAGCGGATCGAGTCAGTCGCCGTGGCGGACCAACCCTGGAAGCGGCTGGGTAGACCGATTGTCGCCCTACTCAGCGCCGCTCTGACTTTGTGACGCTCCTCCTCCGGCCAGAGCGACACCCAATCCTTTCCCCTGATATTCTCGAAGTGCTCAATCCCAAGCAGTGCCAATCCTGAACTGTTCATGAACACTATATGCCCATCAAGGCTCAGCAGCTTCAAACAGTCGGGATTGCTTTCCATCACGCTCCGCAGAAGCGCTTCACTGGCTTGGAGCCGCTCCCCAGCCACGTGCTCCGCCGTGCGGTCGCGGACGATCTTCAGATAACCCAGGTGTTCGCCTGTTTCGTCATCCTCGAGCCTCGTCATGGAGCCCGAACCCCAGAAGCGGGAGCGGTCCTTCCGAAGATGCCAGCGCTCGTCCACCGCTCGTCCACTGCGCCGGGCCTGTGCCATCTCCTGTTGACAGGCTCGCACCGCCTCATCTGCGGGCGTGAAGATAATGGTGGCATGCTGGCCTACGGCTTCGGCCTCCAGCCAGCCCATAAGGCGTTCAGCAGCGCTGTTCCAGCTGATGATGATGCCATCGAGGTTAGTGGTGAACACCGCAAAGTCGACAGCGCTCTCCAGGGCGAGTTGGGCCAGCCGGCTGTCGCTCAGCTGTCGCGGCCCGGAGGAGTTAGCGAGAAAGCTGCTCATCGGTTCCGTTCACGCAGGAGATCTCCATGCTGTCCTGGAGCAGGACAATAGGCTCACCGTTGGCACGCTTGAGCAGCCTTGAGGCCGTGCGCACGACTTCGCTGACGCTCGGCTGATGCCTTGACGCGATGAGCGTCGTATTCAGCGAGCGTAACGCAATGTAACTGTTGTGTTAACCAGGACAAGTACTGCTTCTTAAAATCGCAAGCTTACGGCAAGCTTACAAAACGCTAAGCCACGGCTCGGCAATGACGCAAGAGGGAGGAACGTTACGGCGCATAGGGTGGATGAGGTGCTGTTGGAGGATTGCGTGCGAGCACTCAGTCGATGGCGAGGAGTACCAGCCATGGCTCGAGGCGGCTGATAAGCAGCTTGTTTCGCCTCCCACTGGCATTTCTGCAGAAGCTGCGGCCACAGTGGCGGCGTGATGAACCGGCTTACGACGAGGTGGTTGGCATCGCGTATCTCCTAGCAGATGGCAGCGAGCGGTTCGACGCGGTGCTGGCAACGTGCGGATTAGTGAACAGGCTTTTAGTAACGTAAGCGGGATGAAAGCTGGGTCTGTCACTCTGCCTCCATGCAGAGAGGCAACACCATGTCTGGCAACGAGCAGGACCTTCGGGCGAGCATCGACCAAGCCTTACGCAAAGCGTCGTTGAGCCTGTTCGCTCAGGACCAGGAAACGCTCCTGCGCACCGCTATCTTGTTGCGCGAACAGGCCGCTGCGAAGGCAGCACCTAAGAAAGTCTTGGCGCCTGCCTGAACCGGTACGGCCCGCCTCGGTGATGCTAGTCGAGAGCCCTGACCGGGCACGTAAACCCTCCCGGTGCACCGGTGGTGCGATCACGGAGGAGCGGGATCTGGTGAAGCGGCAGTAGCCAGCCTTGGCCATGCCCACCGGCATGAACATCGACCTTCGGCTTGGCTCTCCTACCTTCTTCGGGAACGCTTTGTCTCATCCTGCCGACTTGGAGAAGCGTTCATTTGCGATGCCGCTAAGCCGTTATCTTCCTTTTAAACAGCTTCGCTCATCGTGTGCGTCAACAGCAACGAGCCGCGGCGGGACGCTAAATGGCACTGCGTGACGCCGAACCGCTGCCGGATCTACAAACAAAACTGAGCTCTCCGTCCGCCATGCGCTGGATGGCTGCTCTGGGAGCCGGCCTGTTGCTCGGGCTGCTTGCGGCCGGTGCCTTCGTCGTCGCGGAAGCCCGCAACGACACGTGGAACCAAGCCGAGCAGGCGTCGGCTAATCTTGCGCTGGCCCTCGAGCGCGAGATCGCGCGGAACATCGCCCTCGTTGATCGGTCCGTGCAGGGGGCGATCAGAGCCCTGCAGCGGCCCGGCTTGGACAAAGCCGAGCCGGAGGTGCGGCACATGGCCCTCTTCGACCGCACCGCGGGCGCGGAGTATCTGGGCTCGCTCCTCGTGCTCGGGCCAACGGGAGAGGCGACCGCGGTCTCGACCGCGCTGACGCCGCCGTCCTACGACTTCGCCGACCGTGAGTACTTCACCGTCCACCGGGATCAGCCCGAAACCGGTCTCTTCGTCAGCCGGCCTCTTCGGAGCCGGGTGGGGCATCCAGGCTTCAGTATCGTCCTCAGCCGGCGCGTGGCCGACCGCGAGGGACTGTTCGCGGGGGTGGTCGCCGGCGCCGTTCAACTCGCCTACTTCAACGACCTGTTCAGCAAGATCAATCTTGGCCGCGGTGGCTCGGTGACCCTGCTCAGCACCGCCGGCCGTGTCCTGACCAGGACGCCCTCGCGCGACGAGGACGTGGACCGAGACCTGAGCGGAACCTCGACCTTCCAGCGCTTCCTGAGCGCTCCCTCCGGCAGCTTTGTTGGGAAGGCCACGCTCGACGGGGTAACCCGCCTGTACACCTTCCGGCACGTGGCCGACCTGCCGCTCGTGCTCAGCGTGGCGGTATCGGTGGATGAGGTCTTTGCCGCCTGGGAGAGGAAGGCGATTGTCATGGCCTTGATCCTCGGCACGCTCTGCGCCGCGCTGGTCGTGCTGTGTGCGCTGTTCCGCCAGGAGATGCGGCGCCGGCTCTTTGTAGAGAGGCAGTTGATCGAGGCCGCTCACACCGACGGGCTCACGGGGCTGGCAAACCGGCGGCACTTCGACGAGGTCCTCGCGCACGAAGGGCGGCGCGCCGCGCGTGAGGAAAGCGCTCTGTCGCTGCTCATGCTGGATCTGGACTGCTTCAAGGCCTTCAACGACCGCTACGGACACCAGCGCGGCGACGCCTGCCTGAGGGCCGCGGCCGGGGTTCTTGCTCGGGCGGTGCGCCGACCCGGCGACCTGGCGGCGCGCTACGGTGGAGAGGAACTCGCGGTGATCCTGCCGAACACCGACGAGGCCGGCGCCCTGCACCTGGCGGAGACGATCCGGACCGGCATCGAAGCGCTCGGGTGGGAGCACGAGGGCAACCCGGCCAAGGTCGTGACGGTGAGCGTGGGGTGCGCCACCCTTCACTCGCGTGCGATGTCGCAGGGCCACGAGGTGGAGAGCCTCATCGCCAAGGCGGATCAGGCTCTCTACGAGGCCAAGCGCCTGGGCCGCAACCGAGCGGTCAGTTCGTCGGACCTGCCCAAGTCGCCGCTGCCCCCGTCCCTCCCTGACGAGGAGCGGCGGCTCGCGGCCGTGGCCGCCTACCACAGTGAGGACCATTGCGGCCACTCCGAAGCACTCGATCGGATCGCGCGCCTGACGGCCGGTCTGCTCGGCGCCCCGACGAGCGTCATCTCGTTGGTTGGACGGGACGAGCAGTTCTTCGTGGGCCGTTACGGCCTGGATGCCGTGAGCACGCCGCGGGAGGTGGCATTCTGCGCCCACACCATTGCAGGAGACCTTCCCCTCATTGTTCCGGACGCGACCACGGACCCGCGCTTTGAGCGGAACCCGCTGGTCACCGGGGCGCCCGGGATCCGCTTCTACGCGGGTATGCCGTTGGTCAGCCCTGAGGGTCAGCACCACCTGGGTGCGCTCTGCGTGCTCGACTGGACGCCACGGGCGGGTTTGGACGCGGCCCAGCGCGCTCTTCTCGCCGACTTGGCAGCGTTGACGGTGGATGAACTGGAGCGCCAGCGGGTGAGCCGGCCGGCATCGAACCCAGCGAGAATCGCAAATGAGACTGAAAACAGCAGCTGCGAACCTTCACAGGCTACAGCCAAGCGAATATAGTTATCATATCGCAACTAATTTACCGCGGTACTACAGATGAGAATGAGTGAACGACAGACGCTGGTGGTGGCGTGCGCCATGATGAAAGCCTGCGACGCGGCGGATGCACGAGCAGCGATCAACCCTTCGCTCAATGCGGAGTGGGAGTGCTTCAAGGCCGTCATGGCTGTTAGCGCCAGGATTGCGGAAGACACTCGAAAGCGTAAGGCGCTCAGAACTGCCACCATCGACCTGATCGTCGGTCTTTTTATGATCACGCGTCTGGTGTGGATGTTGCTGGCCTAATTTGAATTTGTTTGATACCGCTGAGCGGATGATCCGACGCTGGTGTGATTGCCGCGTGGGCGGAGATAGTAATTCGCTTCTGCCCCGACGTGGCAGGGGGTTCTGACGGCTGACAGATCGCGGCTAAAAGGTTGTTCGAGCACGACCGAGCGTTGGAGGATTGCTGGGCCAGACCTTGAGATCCTCCATCACTCGGAGCAGTTCCTCGAAGCGGAACGGCTTGTTCAGCCTCCGCTCCTGCTGACCCAGCGCGCGGCCATGCCAATTGCTCGGTAGGCCCGAGTAATAGATCACCTTGATGTCTGGACGAGCGATCCGAGTCCGCTCAATGACAGCAAACCCGTTCAGCGGCTCACCCAAGTTGATGTCGGTAAGAACAACCTGACACGGCTCTGAGCCTTCAATGTACTCAAGCGCGGTGGCTGCATTTTCGGCCATCTGCACGGCGTAGCCCGCGTCCTCCAGGGCCTGGACCATCACGTCCAGGACCAGCTCGTCGTCGTCGAGGACAAGGACGTCGCACGTCATTCAACCACCGTTCTACGTTGGGCGACGGCGTCGCGGCCGGAACAGGGCGCGACGCCTACTTGGCTCTCCGACGGGCAATATCAGCACGATTGTTGCAACCTATCGCCGACCATTGGTGAGGAGCCCGAACACGAAGCCAACTGCCCCGGCAATCAGAAGGGCCGGCAACGGGTGCTGGTTGAGAGCCGCACGGGCGGTCCTCGCTGACTGGCTGTTCCACGCAGCCGCCTGACCGTGGATCGCCGTATCCCTACCATCCGGGGAGATGAAGCCGGTAGCACCGCCCTTGTGAACAGGGTCCGAGGCGGGGAAGGTGTCCTCAACCCCCTTGTCGAGCTTGGCCTCGTGGGTCGCGCCCGGCTTCAAATCGGAGACCCAGTGCCCGGTCTCCTCGTCGCGCTTCTGATCCGTCCTATCCTGATTCATGGCTGCCGCCTCCAATATCTAAGGTCCTTCTCGGGCACAGGCCATGGTGGCACTGCAGCCGACTGTGGGGAAAGCGCAGCACAGAGAGAGGAAGTTCCATGCCTCCTGAGTTCGACCTTATCGGTGCCCTGCTCGTCAAAGCAGAGCTTCGCCATGGCATAGGACGAGCTGTTCAGCCAGCCAGGTAGGTTGCGCGGATCCGCTGCGTCCTGGTCCCTGGCACAGGTCTGACTTTCGCCGAGTGGACAGGGCTTGATGACCTTGCCGATCCGCACAGCGATGAGAGTTTGGATGTTAACGTCGGTGCACCGCCACAGCGCCCGTCCGGCCGGGAGGGTGCTAAACCACCCGTCGATCCTCATAAGCCTCGTCGGTCGCAGCATCTGGACAGCGGCCGCGAGAGCGATGGAAGCTGCCCACGACAACACATCTCCGAAGAGTGGTGCGCCACAGTCCCGGAGGATGGACAGCCTGGTTGTGGCAACTTCAATCTGTGAAGCGGGCAATCAGGGCACGCCCGACGACCTCAGTCAGGTTGCGTCCTGAACACCATTATGGCTCACCCTGCACACGTCGAGGGCAATCGGCCCAAACGGCTCCTCTTGCGTGAGCGAGAGTTTCCCCTCGCGCGTGAGCTCCAAACCGGCCAGAAAGGTGCTCGCGAGCGCCGCGCGGAAGCGCAGAGGCCGGTCCGGCGCTGTAGGCAGCGGGCGTCACATTCATCACTGGCGGTGAGCCAGGCGTCAAACTCCGGAAGGCTGGCTTATGACACCGGAGCAGTGCCGTGAAGCTCGAGCCCTCCTCGGCTGGACCGAAGTACAGCTCGCCAACCACGCCGGCATCAAGGTGGAGACGGTGCGCTACGTGGAAGCGGGGAATGGGCGGCCGAAGGCGCTGACGCTCGCCATCATCCGCACTTGCCTGGAGGCGGCCGGTGTGGAGTTCATCCTTGCGAGCGGAGACAGCGCCGGGGTGCAGATGCGGGAGGCAGAGAAGAGGTGACCAAGGCAACTGGGAGTTGAACGTTCCAAACAAGCGCCAGGCGCATCAACTGGCCGCGACCCTCGTTCGCCCGATCGAGGCAGTGGCTCGATCGTGGCGCTCACTTCGCCTGGAACGCCGTGGCAAGGGCGGAGACGCTGAGGCCGTCCTCCGCGTCGAACATGTCCCAGACGAAGCTGCAGCCCGTCCGCCGCTCGACTTCCGCAATCAGGTTCATCACGTCGATGGAGTCGATGATGCCAAGGCCCACAAGGTCCTCGTCACCGAGGGCCTCCACTGAAAGGCCGGCCTGCTCCACCTTCGGACGTAGAACCTCCAGGATCGTCGTGCGAACCGCGCCGTCAGCCACCCAGCATCTCCACCGTCATCTCACGCGATATGCTGTAGTTCGTCCGGGCGACAACGGTTCGAGCTCAAGGCAGTGACCTAATCGTCACCGACGCACTACCGCTGGGCGCCGACTTGGGCTGGTCCGGCCGGGCTCTCTCAGTTCCCGCTAGAGGGGGCGCGACCGAGCCCACACGCTGGGTTCGTCTGTCGAGAAACGTTACACCTCGGCGAGGGTTAACCATTCTCACGGCGCAACGTAATGATGTTGTTGTAGTTTCGTTTTGGCATCTAAATTGCCATTCGTCCTGTCGCCGGATCCCCTCGGCCTCGAACAGGACCATCAGGAATGAGCCTTCGTCACCTCCTCCTCGGCACCGCCCTTGCCGCCCCGCTGGCGCTCACCAGCCTCTCGGCCGCGGCGGCCTCGGTCACCTACTCCTCCAACGGCACCCTCAGCAGCATCACCGGCTGCACCAATCCCGCCACTTGCGTCCAGAACGGCCCGAACCAGGTCTACTGGGGCGGTCAGAACGGCTTCGGTGGCAGCCCCTCCGTCTTCATCTCCTCCGTGCTGACCGCTGTTGACGCCGGAACCACCACCGACCTCGACGGGCAGAACGTCACCCTCGGCCAGCTCAACTGGACCAACCGTGCCACCGCCGACAACCGCACCGATGACAGCTTCAACGTCACCTGGAGCCTCTCGAACCTCTTCACCTCGCCCGCCGGCCTCGGGAGCGCGGCCTTCAACCTCAACATCCAGAACACCCAGAACCCCGCCGGCGACCTCATCCTCAACCTTCTCGCCGCGAGCTACACGGCAAACATCCCGGGCTACGCCCTGACGGGTCTCCACTTCGAGGAAGAGGGACGCGGCTCGTTCAACTCCCTCACCGGCATCTGGTCCAACCCCGAGGGATCCATCTCCACCCTGAGGCTGCTCGCCAACGTTGTCGCCGCGCCCGTACCGGTGCCCGAGCCCGCTTCGCTGGCCCTCTTCGGCGCCGGCCTCCTCGGCCTCGGCCTGGTGCGTCGGCGCAAGGCCACCTCGCCGGCCTGAGGCAGGGCAGGTGCCGGGCGCTCGGCCAGCCGGTTGCCAAAGGTCGGGCGTCAGCGCCCGGCCTCTCCCCGAACAGCGCCGGGTCACCGCCCGCTCCCCTTTTGACGGGCCGTTCGGCCCGACGCTTCGCGATGGAAACCAGCATGCCGCGCCCGAGTACACCGGATGAGTTCGTCGCCCTCCTGCACGAGACAATCGTTGCTCTTGTCCGGCGTGATGGACCTGACCTGACCGCGCGGCAACTCGCCGTCTTTCTGAGGGTCTACGTCTACGCCGGCCCGCTCACCGGACGCGATCTCGCCGAAGCCCTCGACTTGCAGAAGAGCGCTGTCTCGCGGGCTCTGGACCGCCTGGTCGAGGCGGATCTCGTCTCTCGCCTGCCCAACCCGCAGGATCGCCGGTCCGTGCTGGTGGGGCGTACCGTCAAAGGCACGGCCCTCATCCGCGAGCTCCGCACGATCATGCGGGAGGCCCGGTCAGGCCAGTAGACGGCCGGCTACTCCTCAGCGGCCCTCCAGAGGAAGCGCCTCACGGCTCCCCTTCACAATCATATGCGAATGCGACGCTTCCTAATTGGCTCAGCGTCGCGTACCGCTTATTGCAACCTCGATATGGAAGCACGGAATGACCCAACTTCGCCGTCAACTGCACCAGACGCCACCCAGCCCCGTTAGTAACAGTCAGGACCGTTGGTTCCTGGTGTTCGACACCGAACAGTGCGTTCTGCACGTTGAGCACGTCTGGGAAAACGTGGAAGCCCGCCGGGGTGGCGCCCTGTACCAGGGCAACGTTCGCTTGGAGCTTGGGGAGTTCCTCAAGCAGAGTGGCCACGACCCGGTGAAGCGCGAACTCGAGCGCGTGCTGACAGGCGTGTTCGAGGAACAGTTCAGCGCCTAGAAAACACCGACGTTGTGGACGACGGAACCAGCCGGTCGCCGCGTCCTGAACCGCTGACGCGCCAGCCCATTCGAGAAGGCGCGCCTCTCACTCTCTAACCCTGCCACGCCCGTGCCCCTCCCACTCACCCTCCCCGGTTCCTCGCTCAAAGGTCGAGCAGCCGGGCTGGGCTGTCCTGCGTGATCTTGGCGCGCCGGCGGTAGCCCTGGGTGGTGGCGAGGCTCCGCTGCCGCGTGTGGTGCACCACCTGCTCGTCCAGCGCGCCCTTCAGGTAGGCCTCCGTAATGAACCCCGCCCTGAGCCCGTGCGGGGAGAGCCGCTCGCGCTCGTCCACCACGAGGTTGCCATCTCGGCCCGGCGCCGCAGGATCCTCCACACCCCCTGCGGCGTCAGCCGGTCCTCCAGCCCACCCGCGGCGCTCACCCGGCGGAACACCGGCCCCCACTCGATGCGTGAGCGCTTGAGCCAGGCCTCCACCGCCCGCACCGGGCAGGAGAGCGGGTTCAGCCCGCGCGGTATGCCGATCGAGGCCCCCTCCCCCTCCTGGTCACGCTTGGCCCGCGGGATGAGCACCGTCATGCCCTCGCTGGTGAAGCGCAGGTGCTCGCGGTCAATCCCCACCAGCTCGGAGCGCCGCAGCGCCCCGGCAAACCCCACCAGCAGCAGCGCGCGGTCCCGCACCCCGGCCACGTCGGTGCCGCAGCTCGCCAGCAGGCGCTTGACCTCGGCCGAGGTGAGGGCGGCCGCCGGGCGGGCGGGCCTGCCGTGGGTGGCGAGGATGCCGCGCATGGTGGCGCTGATCGCCGGCTGGCGCGTCTCCCAGGGATGCCCGGCCTGGCGGTGGTGATGCGCGATGGCCGCCAGCCGACGGCGCAAGCCACTGCGACCCAGCGTGGCGGCCAAGCTCGCCAGGTGGCCGGCGATCACCACGGGGGCGGCCGGCAGGGCCGCCACGCCGCCCGCCTCGCACCAGGAACAGAAGGCGCGCCAGTCCGACGCGTAGGCGCGCCTGGTGTTCTCCGACAGCGCCCGCCCGGCGTAGCCCGCGGCGCGGGCCACCGCCTCACCGACCGGTCCCGCCAGCACCGCCAGCGCCTCCGCCGGCAGCGCGCCCGCCGCCAAGCGCACCACCGCCGCCGGGACGGCCGGCGGGCTTGTTCCAGGGCGCTCGGTCACACCGCGCCGTCCGTCTGCGAGGGCGAGGAAAGTCGCGTGTTTGTTGGCGACACCGCCGCTGCTCCTACTAGAGTCCCCACTCCCCTGCCCCGCTCCAGCCGATCCTGCGGCGCCCCCTTGGCGCCGATCCGCCCCTCCCAAGTGTGCCCGGCGGCGCTCAGCTGTGGCAACCGCCCCCTCCCTGCCCCTTGGGCACGATAATGGGTCATTATCGTGCGTAAATAACCGGAGAAGCCCGGTTTTGCTGGGGTTTTCGTGCTTCTCGGGGAGCCAGAGCCGAGTTCCGCCACAGGCTGGACCGTTCCGTCCGCTAATCCCGCTTCCCGGACGGAAGAGGGCGCCGAGGTGCCGCATGGACTATGACACGCCCCTGCCCCGCCGCGGTCGAGTTCACCATTGATGCATGATAGCGGGGGTTTATCCCGCTAACGGGACTGCCCAGGGGAAGCTCGTCAGCCGGAGAGACGCTGCGCGGCATGAAGAGCAAGGAACGCTGCCCAGAACGCGGCAGCCTCGTCCCAGGCGGCTCAGCCCGCTGAGGAGCACCGCTCCTACACCACGCCGTGGGGCACGATCCGAGTAGTTCACCACGACGCGCTGCCCGTCCGACCGCGAATACAGCCGCAAGAACGCACAGGGCACTCCCAAAGCAGAGTGCGCTCGGCCACTCCAGAAGATGGAGAACAATCGTGGCTACGCCTCCGATCGTCAGGGCACCCGATCGCAGGGCAAAGCCGATGAGAGTTCGGCGGCTGACGGGATTGAGCGCGGGCTCTCGTGCCATGGCGAGCTCGGGGGGCCTGTCTACCCAGCGGCGACCGGCTCCTCCTCGGTGAGGACCTCCTCCGTCTCAGGCGCCTCGAGTTGCCAAGGCAGAATCAGGACGGCGAGATCCGGGCCGCCATGGCGTAGAAGCTGGCGCCGGAGCCGCTTCGTGCGGTGGGTGTGCATCAGCACCTCCCACCAGCGCCCACCCACAAACTCGGACAGCACCACGACCACCGGTCGCCCCCTCTTCTCTCCCCGCAGCGCTTCCATGGTGCGCAGGGTCGGGGCGAGCAGGCTTCGGTAGGGTGAGGCCTCTACGATAAGGCGTGGCACCGGTACGCCCGCCCGCCGCGCGGGAAGCTCGACCTGCCGCCTCCACTCCTCCCGTAGTCCGCCCTCCTCGGCTCCGGCGTCCGGCCCGTTCAGATTCTCAAGGTGCAGCGCCACGACGTCGGGTGAAAGGCGAACCGCTGCGTGGACCGCACGGCTCGCCAGCCGGTCCCAGCGCATCAGTGGGACGAGGAAGACGGGCGGTTGATGCTCCACCAGTCGCACCTCGCGCAGCCCCTCTGGCAGGATGTGGCTCTCGATGCTGCTATAGTAGCGGCGCACGGCCCGGAGCAGGATGAAAGTCAGAGGGATCACCACGACGGTCAGCCAAGCGCCTTCCGTGAACTTCGCGGCGAGGATGACGATGAGGGCGAGGCCCGTCGCGAGGGCCCCCAGCCCATTCACCCCAAGCCGCGTGCGGTCGGCGCGCCCGCCTGCCGAGCGCCGCCAGTGCTGCGCCATGCCGGCTTGGCTGAGGGTGAAGGAGAGGAAGGCACCGACCGCGAAGAGCGGGATCAGCCGGTCCGTGATGCCGCCGAAGACGGCGAGCAGCGCTCCCGCTCCAACCGCCAGGAACAGGATGCCCGCCGTATAGACCAACCGCCGCCCGGGTAGGGCGAAGGCGCGGGGCAGGTAGCCGTCCTCCGCCACCTGACGGCAAACGCGCGGGAAGCCGACAAAGCTCGTGTTCGCCGAAAGGCAGAGAACCGCGAGCACGCTGCCGATGGTCACGTAGTACAGCCAGTCCCTCCCCCAGACGGCCCCAACCACCTGGGAGACGACGCTCTGATAGCCGTCCTGCTCTTGGTTCATGGCAAGGATGCCGTAGCCTTGAGCCAGGTGAGCGATGCCCAACAGCAGCGTCCCGAGCACGACGACGATTGCGGTCAGAGTGCGGTGGGCGTGCTTCACGGTGGGCTCACGGAAGGCGCTGACACCATTGCTGACAGCCTCGACGCCGGTCATTGCCGTACAGCCCGCGGCGAAAGCCCTCACGATAAGCCAGAGGGTCACTGCCTCTGTCGCCTCACCCGCTGCCGCGCCGGGCGGCGGAACCACGGGTTCCGCGTGGCCGCTCCAACTCCTCCAAACGCCGTAGCCAAGAATGAAGAACAGCGAGCCAATGAAGAGATAGGTCGGCAACGCCAGAGCGAGGCCCGACTCCTTCGTGCCCCTCAGGTTCACGACCGTGATGATGGCGAGAATGCCGAGGCACAAAGGCAACGTGTAGGCATGCAGGGCTGGAAGCGCCGAGGTCAGCGCGCCGACCCCGGCCGAGATGCCGACCGCGACGTTCAGCATGTAATCCACCATCAGCGCCGCCGCGGCCACCAGCCCCGTATTGAGGCCGAGGTTTTCCCGCGCCACGGTGTAGCTGCCGCCGCTGGCTGGATAGGCCGCGATGGTCTGGCGGTAGGAGAAGAAGACGATGGCCAGAAGAAGGACGATCGCCCAGGTGACGGGCTGCACCACGCCAAGGCCCGCTGCCCCGACCACCGCGAGCACGGCAAGCATCGCTTCCGGCCCGTAGGAGGCAGAGCCGAGCCCGTCGAGCCCCATCGCGGGCACGCCCTCGAAGGCGCCGATCTTGCGGCCTTCGGCTTCCCGGTTCGCAAGCCGTCGGCCGAAGAGAAGCGTGCTGATCGACATGAAGTCTCGCGCCGTGAGTTACTCCGAATAGAACGCCCGAGTGCCCGGAAGGATCACCGGCGGGAGTATTCCACGTGGCATGACAACGAAGCCGGCGATCCTCGGCCGACAGCTGACGTGGGCTCATGACCAGCTATGGCTGGAGCAACGCGGCAAATGGACACCCTCACATCGCGAGCACCCCAACCTTGTACCTCAGGCATTCTGTTGAGGCTGATCGTGCGGAGAGACGTGCTGGACGAGCACGGTTTCGAGCGCTTTCCCGGCAGAACGGCCTGGGCGAGATTAGCCCATGGACGACGCCACGCCCCCTCCCCCGCCCAGGCCGCCCGATGCGCCAGCCCACGCGTCGTCCGCTGCGGCCGAGGCCCTGGTGCTTCACACCCGCCTGCTAGGCGACCTGCGGGTGCCAGGAAGCCCGGAGCAAGCGTCCGAGCTGCAGGCGCTCTCGGCCCGCGCCGCCGTCTAAGCCGCCCGCACCCGTGGCGAGGGCACCCGTCGCGCCTACCGCTCGGCCTGGAGTGCCCAGAAGGCCTAGTGCAGGAGCCTGACGATCCTGCTTATGACTGGACGGCTGTCGCGAGGGACTGCTCCAGGATAGCCACTCGCTGTGCCAGGACGGTCTGTGTCTCCTGCTCCATGGCCCTGTAGCAGGCGATCAGCTCAGCGCCAAACGGCATCAGACTGGCGCCACCACCACCGGCCCCACCGCCGCGCGCCTCGACAACCGGCAGGCGGAAAGTCTGGTTCATCGCGTCCACCAACAGCCATGCGCGTCGGTAGCTCATGCCCATGGCGCGGCCCGCGGCCGAGATGGAGCCTGTCTCCCCAATGAGCTCCAGCAGGCGGACCTTGCCGGGGCCGAGGGCACGATCCTGGTCGAAGTCGATACGAAGGGTCAGGCGAGCCATGGGCACAGCTTATCACTCTGGCGCCGCACTGCCGCATCTTAGGGCTGGCGCGCGCGCTATATCCGTTCGAATATGACGCTTGATCAACTGGAGGGTCTGGGATGAGCGGCGAGTTGGACGGCGAGCCCCCGACGCGCGGTGTTGCGGGTGAGCGGCTGACGACCTGGGCCCTGTCACCCGATGGAAGGCGGGTGCGGCTTGGCTTTGCCCAAGCCAGTGGGGCGGCGTCCCATCTCGACTTCCCGGTGGAGGTCTTGAGCGGGCTGCTGCTTACCCTACCCTGCATCCTGGAACGTGCCCTGGCACTGCGTGGCGAGACCGATGCCCGCATTGCTCACCCGCTCAGCTCCTGGAAGGTGGAGCAGGCGACGGAGCACAACCGGCTGATCCTTAGTCTCAGCACCACCGACGGCTTCGGAGTGGCCTTCACGCTCAGGCCGGGCGAACTGGCCGAGATGGGGCGAGCAGCCGAGCTGGCACTGCCAGTGCCCCGGTCCCGGCTGAACTAGTCCGGCGCTTTCCCGAGGACCGTTCCCTCGCGAACCTGCCCGCTTCCATGGGGATCAGCCAGTTCAACAACTGACGCCCTGAGCCCCGCGCGGTTCTGCCTCTTCTCTCCAGGGAGTTCACCCATGACTGCAGACGGCTCCGCCGGCTGGACGCGGCCCCTTCTGGCCAACTGCTTGGCTGGCTTGGTGACAGCGGCCCTGCTCCTGCCGAGCGCTCCCGCAGCGGTCGCCGCGCCGATAACCAGCAACTTTGATCTGGGCGGGGCGGTCGACCGACCTGGCAGCTATGCTCTTGCGGATCTGCAGGCGCTTCCAGCACTGACAACAGCTGTCACCTACGGGACCGGCACAGGCCAGGTCTCGGCCGCCTTCACCGGCCCGACGCTCTGGTCAGTCTTGAGCGGTGCCGGGCTGACGCCTGTCCCTGATGCCAGGAACAGCACCTTGCGCAACGTGGTCGTGGCGACCGGCAGCGATGGGTATGCGGTCGCCTTCTCCGGCGGAGAGCTTGACCCTCGCTTCGGTGGTAGCCGCAACCCGGCGCTGATCGCCTACGCACGCGATGGGCAACCGCTCGGCCTGGACGGCTTCGCTCGGACGGTCGCGCCCGGTGACGCGGCGGGGGGACGCTACGTCTCCAATCTGGCTGGGATCGATGTCGTTCAGGCCCCGTCGAACCCACCACAGGGAGGCAGCTCTTCGTCCAGCTTCACCCTGTCCGGACTGGTCCAGCGTCCCACCCTCTATGACGCGGTGAGTCTCGCTGCCCTGCCGGCGCTGACCGAGAGCGTAACCTACACCAGCGGCGGACGGCCTGTCTCAGCGATCTTCACGGGCGTATCGCTCTGGTCCCTGCTGGTGTCGGCCGGTCTGGTCACCGATCCGGGAGTAAAGAATTCCGAGCTTCGACAGTACGTGCTCGCGACCGGCAGTGACGGCTACGAAGCAGCCTTCTCCCTGGGCGAGCTGGACCCGCGCTTCGGAGGTAGCGCGAACGCCAATCTGGTTGCGTTCGCCCAGGATGGTCAGCCGCTTGGCGCTGACGGTTTCGCTCGCCTGGTGGTGCCTGGTGATCTTGCCGGCGGCCGCTATGTCAGCAACCTCGTGAGCCTGCAGGTGCTGGACACCACTCGCGTCACGACAGTCCCGGAGCCGGGCAGTCTCGCGCTGCTGCTGTCGGGACTGTTTGGTCTCGCGATGCTCTCCCGCCGCCGAGAAGGACCGGCTTAGGCCTGCGGCGGAAGCCTAATCGCTCTGACTGTCAGCACCCTCAAACCCATACCACGGAGACACTCTCCATGCGACGCAAAGGCCTCCTCCTTGCCGCGCTGGCACTTGTGGTGCCCTTCACCGGCGCCCATGCGCAGCCGCGGCCAGAGTCCCTCACGGTCTTCGCCGCCGCGAGCCTGACCGATGCGATGCGAGATATCTCGGGAGCCTGGGCGCGGGCCGGGCACGGGCCGCTGCGGCTCTCCTTCGGCTCGAGCTCGACGCTGGCCCGGCAGGTCGAGCAGGGAGCACCGGTCAACCTGTTTGCCTCGGCCGACCAGCGCTGGATGGACTACCTGGCGGAGCGCAACCTGATCGCCCCGGACACCCGCCGCGACCTGCTGCGCAATCGGCTGGTGCTGATCGTTCCGAAGGATCAGGCCCGAACCATCGAGATCAACTCCAACCTCGACCTCCCTGCCCTGCTCGGGCCAAGAGGCCGGATTGCCACGGGCGACCCGGCCCATGTACCGGTCGGGCTCTATGCACGACAGGCACTCACCCAGCTTGGACTATGGGCCCAGGTGGAACCACGGCTGGCGCGCGCCGACGACGTGCGCGGCGCCCTCCTCCTGGTTGAACGAGGTGAGGCCCCGGCCGGCATCGTCTACGCCACCGACGCCGCGGTCAGCAGCGGTGTCGCCGTGGTCGGCGTCTTTCCTGAGAGCAGCCACGAGCGCATCACCTATCCCTTCGCCGTCCTGCGGGAGCGCGATGTACCAGAGGCTCGCGCCCTCCTGGAGTTCCTAGCTGGACCTGAAGCACGAGCGATCTTCGCTCAGCGAGGGTTCTCGACGGCCGAGTGACCGACGACCAGAAGGGCTCTGATCGGCTTAAGAGCCGATCAGAGCCGACCTACCTAACCTCTACTTCGCAACCATGACGTCGGACGCCTTGATCACGGCGATCGCATCGTCGCCCACCTTCAACGCGAGATCGTCAATCGCTTCGTTCGTGATCGAGGCATGGACCGTGATCCCGTTCCCGATATCAATGTGGACGTGCCCCGTCGTCTGACCCTTCTGAACGGTGGTGACCTTGCCCTTGATCTGATTGCGAGCGCTCAACTTCATCATTATATGTTCCAGTCCTCTGCAGTGATCACCCTCCAAACGATCATCCTGTCCAGAAATCCGCCATGAGGGCTACGGGCACTGACTAAATCCGCGATCACGAGCAATTGCGGTGCGTAGTCCTCCTTGGCGGTTCAAGCAGACTGCCGAGTAATGGTATCGATCTAAGGAAGTGCGGGGTTCTGACGTTCGCCAGGTGACGCGGTGCCGATGGCGCAACTTTGGCCGAAGAAACGGGCTACAAACGGTAGCGTTGGATCGACGGGCCATGTCGGCCCAGGAAAACCCTTATGTATAAGCACAGCCTAGCGCTCGCGTTTGCTCTGATCGCAAGCCCCGCCTTTGCTCAGTCGCCAGCCCCTCAGCCGAGCGTCTCCACGGCCCCGACGCCCAATGCTCCAGGCGGCGTGACCCCCGACCAGGGCGCTGGCGTTCCGGGCGCTGCCGCCTCGCCTCTTTCGCCTGTTCCGTCAGCCGGCCCTCCGGACCCGCAGGCCGGTACCCCAGGCACCCAGGATCCGTCACAGTTGGGCGGCTCCGGCGGCTGACATCCGTTCAGCGATGAACGGATGCTCGTGCACGGAGGGGCTCGTAGAGCTGTGCTGAGGCCGACCCATCTCCAATCAGGCCATCGACCAGGGGCCGCACCATCATTGCGGCCCCTGCCTCGCCCAGCGCTGCAGGCACGGTAGGCGGGGGATTATCGTGCAGAGGTGTCTGCGGTAGGCCCGCTGGAGGGGCGGCTTTGGCCTGCGTTTGCTTGATTTCATGAGGCTGGTGGCAGGCTGAGCGAGGCTGGCGTTTCTATCGGCTTCGCCACTGCCACCCATCGAGGCCTGACGGTGGTTCCCGCCCGCGCTCACCCCAACGCCGCGTGCTCCCGCCCCCAGCGGGCGCGCCGGCGGGCGACATCCTCGGCGGGCACGCTCATCTGCGCGCCGACCTGCTCGTCCGTCATGCCCGAGCGGAGCAGGCTGCACATGACGTGCTCGCCCAGCACCGAGAGCGGGCCCGCGGGGTTGCGGCCCTCGCGGTAGGCGAGGTGGTCGTCCGTCTCCTCCATGAACTCGAGGTAGTAGGGGTTGAGGCTCTCCGGCAGGGCCTTGTAGGCCACGACGTCGCCGTACCGCCACCGGGTGAGGGCGCTGCGCATGGCCCAGTAGCTCTCCTTCAGGCTGTCCTTGAAGGTCTTCACGGGGTGCCAGAGGTAGTTCCGCTTGAGCCGGAACACGGGCCACTTCAGGGGGCGGTAGACGAAGCTGCCGGGGTAGTAGGAGGGCTCGAGAAGGGTGTTGCTGTAGAAGTGGGTCCGTCGGTAGCGCGGCGTGAAGGCGCCGGCGCCGCCGATGTCCTCCAGGAGGAGGCCGGCGTTGTGCAGGATCGTCGGCCAGGTCACCTCCAGGTGCCCGGACCACCCCTCGCGATAGGCCGCGTCCATGGTCTCCATCGCCCGCCGGCTCGCGCGGAAGACCGGCATGAAGGCGCCCATGCGCTGCTCCCAGCGGAATCCCGGCACCACCGCGCCCGGCCCCTCGGGGGTGCCGAACTTGAACCAGATCCACCAGTCCGGGTCGGCCGCCGCGCTGCGGATCGTGGTCGTGAGAAGGTCGGCCTTGCTGTTCTCGAAGGCCGCGAAGAAGGTTTCCCAGCGGCCGCTGAAGCGCACGTCGTACTCGATGTACCAGTAGCGCTCGTAGTTCGGGTGCTGCCGGTAGAAATGCAGAACCGGTAGGTCGGTGTGGCCTCCCGAGTGGAAGATCCACTCCGGCCCGCCCGCCGACTTCGCGGGGTATTCGGGCGTGCGGATCTCCGTCGTGGTCACGAAGTGCAGGGGGGTGTTGCGCAAAAACCGGGGGCGCTTCGCCCCCGGGGGCGCGTGCATGAGCCAGACGGCCGTGATGTGGGGCGGGCAGGCGCGGCGCAGGGCCTGGAACTGCCGGACGATGCCGGGGGTGACCAGGTGGGACGTGAACAGGACGACGGTGGGAACGGGCCCGGAAGCCGCGGATTCGAGCATGGAGCCATCTCTTTCCGCATCAAACCGGCATGAAAGCGGAGATTCGATGCAGTATCATATTTTAGACGACGGGAATAGATCGTGTGTAGGTCGCTGTGAAAGGCCCACTGGCGGAGCGGGTTTGGCCGGATTTGCTGGGTTTCGGTGTGCAAGGCGGGCCATATCGGGGACGGTACCCTGCCATGCTAAATGTGGAACTCACCTTTTGACCTGCTGAGGATCCTTTAGGACGACAGCCGGAACTGTTCCAGATCTCAGCCCGAAGAGCTTGCGATAAGCTCTCGAATACGAGCCGCGAGCACGTCCATGGCGAAGGGCTTGGTCAGCACATGCATGCCGGCTTCCAGGTGCCCGTGGCTGAGCACCGCGTTCTCGGCATAGCCCGTGATGAACAGGACCTTGAGGTCCGGCCGCGCCACGCGGGCGGCATCCGCCACCTGACGGCCGTTCATGCCGCCGGGAAGGCCAACATCGGTTACCAGCAAGTCGATCCGCACATCTGATTGCAACACCTTGAGCCCCGCTGCCCCATCCGCAGCCTCGATAGCTGTATAGCCAAGGTCTTCCAGGATCTCCGCGACCAGCATGCGCACCGTTGGCTCGTCATCAACAACGAGCACCGTCTCATCGTGCCTGGCACGAGGAGCCTCGGACAGCTTCGTCAGCACTTCGAGTTCGACCGCCTCTCCAAGATGTCGAGGCAGGTAGAGGCAGATCATCGTCCCCTGACCAACCTCCGAGTAGATCCGCGCCTGCCCGCCCGACTGCCGCGCGAAGCCGTAGATCATCGACAGGCCGAGCCCGGTCCCCATCCCGATCGGCTTGGTGGTGAAGAAGGGATCGAAGGCGCGCGCGATGACCTCGGCCGGCATGCCGGTGCCGTCGTCGCTCACGCAGAGGGTGACGTACTGGCCGGGCGGCAGCTCCCGCTCACGGGCCGCGCGCTCGTCGAGCCAGCGGTTGCCGGTCTCGATGACCAGCTTGCCCCCGCCCGGCATGGCGTCGCGCGCGTTGATGCACAGGTTCAGCAGGGCGTTCTCGAGCTGGCTCGGATCGACCAGGGTCGTCCACAGGCCACCCGCCGCGACCGGCTCGACGCTGACCGCCGGCCCCATGGTGCGCCGGACGAGCTCCTCCATGCCGGCGACGAGACGGTTCACGTCCGTCGGCTTGGGATCGAGCGTCTGCCGCCGCGAGAAGGCCAGCAGCCGGTGCGTCAGCGCCGCTGCCCGCTTTGCCGCCCCCTGTGCCGCGTTGACATAGCGGTCGACGTCCTTGATGCGGCCCTGGGCCACGCGGGTCTGCAGGAGTTCCAGACTGCCGGTGATGCCGGTCAGCAGGTTGTTGAAGTCGTGCGCGAGACCGCCGGTGAGCTGCCCGACCGCCTCCATCTTCTGGCTTTGCCGCAGCGCGTCCTCGACCCGCTCGCGCTCGGCGATCTCCTCCAGAAGGCGCTCGTTGGCCTCGCCCAGCTCCCGTAGGCGCAGCTTCTGCTCCGTGAGGTCGGTGAGCACCCCGCAGAGCAGCGTCACGCCCTCCTCGCTGCGGAGCAGGCTCAACGACATGTAGACCGGCACGCGGCCGCCAAGCGGGGTACGAAGCGTGAGCTCGCGACGGGCCACGCCGTGCTGGGCGTCCTCGAAGAGCCGGTCAAAGGCACGCTGGTCCTCGGGGAGAACCAGCGGCCGCAGGGAGTGCCCGATGACGCGCTCCTGCGGCACGCCAAGCATCTCGGCGAGGCAGCGGTTGCAGTACAGGACCGTCCC
Organism: Muricoccus nepalensis; assembly: GCF_006438825.1. Classification (GTDB taxonomy): domain Bacteria; phylum Pseudomonadota; class Alphaproteobacteria; order Acetobacterales; family Acetobacteraceae; genus Roseomonas; species Roseomonas nepalensis. The sequence continues at coordinate 21,954 of NZ_RCZP01000029.1, read as the reverse complement.
ATCCAGCGCGAGCGTGACGGCTCCCTCCTGAATCTGCTCGATCAGCACGCGGTAGGGCCGGTCGGCGCTCTCCAGCGTGTAGACCCGCTGCTCCTCGACGGGTCCGCCCACCACCAGCGCGTCGACCTCGCCGCGCCGGATGGCGCCGAGCGTCTCCTCGCTTTCCTGCAGGCGCGCCTCCAGGTCCTGGACGCGCGCGATCAGCGCCGCCGGGTCGGCGCCTTGCAGATCAATCGGTGTCATCAGATTGTTGTCGCTGCGGTATCAGATCCAGGCCTCGAAGGACCCGCTCGGTTTCAGACAGGTCGCCGATGATACGCCGGATCGGCAGTGGTAGCAGCTTGACCAGAGTTGGCGCCGCGATGATCTGGTAGCGCTCGGCCAGTGCGGGCTGCTGATAGATATCGACTACCTCAAGATCGACGTCTCCGTCCAGCTGCTCCCGGCAGATGCGCTTTAGGTTTTCAATTGCCTGCCTTGATCGTACTGTGCTGCCCGCCACGAAAAGGCGCAGCCGGTAAGGCGGCGAGCTAGGCGTCTCCGCATCATCGCTGTGGTCATCGCTCAAGGCGCTGCCGCCCTGGGGCGTATGTCGAGGCCGACCAGCACCTTCTCCGTGTTCGACAGGTCGCCGATGATCCGCTTGAGCGGCGCGGGCAGCCTCCGCACCAGGGTCGGGATCGCCAGGATCTGGTCCCCTGCGGCCAGCCTCGGGTTCACCAGCAGGTCGATGACCTCGATCTCGTAGCGGCCAGCCAGGTGCTCCTCGCAGACGCGCTTGAGGTTGGTCATCGCGGCAAGGGACTTCGTTGTCTGTCCCGCGACATAGAGCCGCAGGTGGTAGTGACCGGGATCCGGGTCGCTGTCCGGGTCCTGCTCGGGCGGTGGGGGGGGCGGATGGCTCACTCGGCCGCTCCGCGTCGGGCCGCGACCGCCACGGCGTCGCTCGCCAGCGCCGCCTCGTGATGGCCCTCCTGCGCCAGAAGCAGCCGGGCCTCCTCCTCCTCGACCTCGAGCGCCGCGCGCAGCTCACCGATCTGCCGCTCCAGCGCCGCGCGACGGCGGGCCAGCTCGCGCTGGCGCCGCTCCCCTTCCTGGCGGCGGCGCGCGGCCGCGGCCTGCTCACGGGCCGCCTGGGTGAGGCGCGCCGTGCCGGTGAGCACGCCCTCCGGGCCGATGTAGGGCTCGATCAACTCGATGCCGGTGTCGGTGATGCGGTACTCGCGCACCTGGTTCGAGTGGCTGAGGCCGCGGGCCTTGATGAGGTAGAGGCAGCGGTTCCGCTCGCCGTTCGCCTCGACCTCCTCGAGCTTGATCCAGGCGTCCATCAGCGAGGACAAGCCCTGGTCGGTGCCGTTGGCGATCGCGCCGTCCGCCCGCAGGCTGGTGAACAGGGCCGTGATGCCCCGGCTTTTCAGCAGGTCCATCATCCGCAGCAGCGTCGCGTGCACCTCGGTGCCGGGACCGCGGAAGGCCGAGATCGGATCGACGACGACCACGTCGGGCCGGAAGCGGTCGATGTCACGGTGCATGCGCGCGAGGTGCATCTCGAGGCCGTAGAGGCTGGGGCGGGCCGCCTCGAACCGGAGCCACCCCTGATCAACCCAGCCCGCCAGGTCGAGGCCGACCGAACGGGCGTTGCGGCAGATCTCCTGGGCGCTCTCCTCGAACACGAAGGACAGGCAACGCTCGCCCCGCCGGCACGCGGCCGCCGCGAACTGGCTCGCGAAGGTGGTCTTGCCGGTCCCGGCCACCCCGGACAGCAGGATGCTGGATCCCCGGAACAGGCCGCCGCCGCGGAGCATGGCATCGAGGCCCGGCACGCCGCTCGAGACCGTCTCGCTCGAGGCCGGGCGATCGAGCCCGGACGAGGTCACCGGCAGCACGCTGATGCCATCGGCATCGATCAGGAACGGGTACTCGTTGGTGCCATGGGCCGAGCCGCGGTACTTGACCACCCGCAGCCGGCGCGTGGTGATCTGGTCCTCGACCCGGTTGTCCAGCAGCACGACGCAGTCCGAGACGTACTCCTCCAGCCCCTGGCGGGTGAGCTGCCCCTCGCCGCGCTCGCCCGTGATCACGGCGGTGAGGCCGCGCTCCTTGATCCAGCCGAACAGGCGGCGCAGCTCGGCGCGCAGCAGAGCGGGGTCGGTGAAGCCCGAGAAGAGGGTCTCGATGGTGTCGAGCACCACCCGCTTGGCGCCGATGGAGTCCACCGCGTAGCCGAGCCGGACGAAGAGGCCCTCGAGGTCGTACTCGCCGCTCTCCTCGATCTCGCTGCGCTCCACCCGCACATGATCAATCGCCAGCTTGCCCTCGGCCACAAGCCCATCGAGGTCATAGCCGAGGGAGGCAACGTTGGCCGCAAGGTCCTCGGCGCGCTCCTCGAAGCTCATGAAGACCCCGGGCTCGCCATAGCGGGTCGCGCCGTTCACCAGGAAGGTCACCGCGAAGAGGGTCTTGCCGCACCCGGCGGCGCCGCAGATCAGGGACGGCCGACCGGCCGGCAAGCCGCCGAGGGTGACGTCGTCGAAGCCGGAGATGCCCGTGGCAAGCTTGGGCAGCGATGTCGAGGGGGTCGCCTCAGGCGGCATTGGTCGGCTTGTCCTTCTTGCGCTTTGCCGTGCGTGCGGGCACGGCCTTGGCCTCGCTGGCTGAGGACGACGGAACTGCCCCTGCGAGCCGCTGCCGCAGGACTGTCTCGATCAAGTTCGTCAGCGTGCGGTTCTCTTCCCGGGCGAGCTGGCGCAGCTCCTCCAGCAGGCCTGCTTCAATCCGTACTGTCACGGGCGTTTTGATGTTGACGCCCTTTCAGGGCTAGGAAGTGCCAATGTATTACAAATGATGGTGGCTCGCAGCCAAATTCTCTCGTGCTTCGAGATGCCCGGACAACGTTCCGTTACGCTCGACGCTAACTGCTACTGACTAAGGATGCGCTTGCGCCGCTGCCGGGTAGCCGCCTTCCGCAGAACACGCGAGAGCTGCTCAATCGAGTAGGGTTTGTGCAGCAGTTCGAAGCCGTAGGTACCGTTCTGGGCCAGAACATGGCTATAGCCCGAGGTAAGTACCACCGGCAGGTCCTGATGGTTCTGGCGAATGCGTTGCCCGAGCTCGATCCCGCTCATCCCTGGCATGACCACGTCAGAGAAGACGACGTCAAATTGGTCTGCATCCTTGTCCAGCTCTGCCAAGGCTTGCTCCGCGTTGGTGGCAAGAATGGGGCGATAACCGAGCTCCGCCAAAGCCTGTGTCGCGAAAGCGCCGACGTCGGTGTTGTCCTCAACCACAAGGACGCAGGTGCCATGCCCATCGACCAGCGGAGCAGGCTCGCTTACCTCTGCTGGCCGGGCATCCGGCGCGGCCACACGCGGCAAGTAGAGTGTGAACGTGCTGCCCTCGCCGATCCGGCTCTGGACGGCGATGTCGCCACCTGACTGCTTGGCAAAGCCGAACACCTGGCTTAGGCCAAGGCCAGTGCCCCTGCCCTGCTCCTTGGTGGTGAAGAACGGCTCGAAAATTCTCTCCAGCTGATCGGGCGGAATGCCGCTGCCGGTGTCCGTCAGCGACACCGCCACAAAGGCGCCAGCCACTGCTGATTGCGAGCGCGTGGCCGGCAGCTCCTCGACAGTGCTGACCCTGATGGTCAGTCGGCCTTCCTCTCTCATTGCGTCACGGGCGTTGACTGCCATGTTGACCAATGCCGTGTCGAACTGGCTGAGATCGGCATTCACAAAGCATGGCTCTTCTGTTAAGCCCGCAACGATTTCGATCCTTGAGCCCGCTATCGTCGCTAGCATTTCGCTCAGCATGCGCACGCTGTCGCAGACTGCAAAGGTCTCGGGCCGTAGTGCCTGCCGTCTTGCGAAGGCGAGAAGCTGGCCGGTAAGCTTGGCCGCCCGCTCGACAGTGTCGGAGATCGCGGCCACGTAGCGGGCGCGTCGGTCTTCTGCGAGGCCAGGGCGCTTTAGCAGGTCGACCGAGGAGCGGATCACGGTCAGCAGGTTGTTGAAGTCGTGCGCCACACCGCCGGTTAGCTGGCCAACGGCTTCCATCTTTTGCGACTGGCGAAGGGCAGCCTCGGACTCAGCCAACGCCTGGCTTTTCACCCGCTCGGCCGTAACATCCCGGCCAACGCCGTAGGTCCGGCCATCATAGGGGATCGCCGTCCAGTGAATGGTTCGGTAGCCACCATCTCGCGTGCGAAGCCGGTTCTCAAAACCGTACAGGGCCTTGCCGGCTTTTAGCTTGTCCCGGCTTTGCTGGCTGCGGACCAAGTCATCGGGGTGCTGCAGCCAGTGCGAGGTCCGGCCAACGATCTCGGCCGCCGTCCAGCCAAGGATGGCCGTCCAGGCAGGATTCACGCTCAGCCAGACTCCGTCCGCGTCGGCGACGCCCAGCATGTCCTGGCTGAGCTGCCAGATGCGGTCGCGCTCCTGCGTCCGGTCCTCCACTCGTCGCCCAAGGGCCACGTTCTCCTCGCGGAGCAGTGCCTCGGCGCGCTTGAGGTCCGTGACATCGTTGATGGAGCCGAGCAGGCGGCGCTCGCCGTCGTCGCCGAGAACGGTGGTGCCGCTGGTGCTGATTGATCGTCGTGACCCATCCGGAAGCACGATATCGTAGTTGATGTCGAACGTCCGGCCGAGGCCCTCGGTCGCGTCCCCATCCTCGTCACTGATGGCCGCCTGGGCCTCCCCGCGAACACGGTCCACATCGTCCGGTGCCATGCGGCCGAACATGTCGTCCTGATCAACCTGCCCTTCAGCAGGTAGGCCAAAAATCTCGCGGGCTCGAGCGTCCAGCTCGACCCTGCCCGTTAAGGGATGCCACTCGTAGGTGCCGAGCCGTGCAACTCGCAGCGACGTTTCCAGTCGTGTCCTGATCCGATCTGCCGCCTGTTTGGCGCGAACCCGCTCCGTGATGTCCGACGCCGCGCCGAACCACTCGGTGATGCGGTCCTTCGCATCGAGGAGCGGCACCGCCCGCGAGGCCGTCCACCCTAGGGTGCCGTCGACCAAGCGGACGCGGTGCTCGAAATGGAACGGCCTCTTGGTACGGATCGCCTCGGAAATTGCGCCGGCCACCTCGCCTTGATCATCGGGGTGGATGTAGTCCTCTAACCAGTTCGGCTTGGCCGTCTCGGTGTCGGCCAGGAAGCCGCCTCCGTTAAGGCGGCGCATCTCGCTCCAGTCAGGGCTCATCGAGTAGAGGGCCTCGGAGGTGGCCTGGACGAAGGCAGAGGCCCGACGGGTCTCCTGCAGCACCCGCAACCGGTCCACGGCCGCAGCGAGCAGGTTAGCATAGGTCCGAAGAAAGGAGATGTCGTCCTCGTCAAACTGCCGCGGTGATCGGCTGTCCACCTCGAGCACGCCGTAGGGCGGTCGGTCCTTGCCGCCGATGATGACGACGTTGACGAGGGCCCGAACGCCGTTCTCGTGCAGAAAAGCGGGGGTCGTAAAGCGCGTCTCTTGCAGGAGATCCGCCGAGACGACAGGTCCGCCGGTGCGGAGCGCACGTCCCTCCGAGGAGTCCTCGTCCGCTTCGGTCTGCGTATGGCCGACCACGCCAGGCTTCCAGCCAACACCGGCCCGCACCAGCAGGGTTCGTCCGTCCGCCTGCAGTTCCAGCACCTTGGCCAGATCCGTCCCGAGCGCCTCGCCCACGAGCCTGCAGGACTCCGTCAGGATCTCGTCTAGGTCTTCCGAGCGAAGGGCAAGTTCGCCGAAGCGGGCTAGGGTGGTCTGCTGACGCAGCAGAGCGGCCACTTCTTGGGAGGGGTTAGGACCTAACTTCGTCTCCTGGTCAGACATCGGCGGATGTCTCTGCCTCGGGCAACCGGTCCAAGGCAGCCGCGTCCCGTTCGATCAGCAGGCGTAGAGCGGCGCGTACCACCTCGCTTGCCGTTGCGTAGCGACCCGATGCGACCTGCCCTCCCACATACCGCACAAGGGGTTCGGTGAGGGCGACATGCAGGGTGTGCTGAGCAGCCATGCAACAACTGTGACGCGAGAAAGAGAGGGTGTCACCTCATGACAATCTCTTCAAACATGAACGTGAGTATCTGGCACTACTCACCCGATAGGCGCTGCTGCCGAACGACAGCTTTGGCAGGGTTCTGGAACGTTATGGCCGGATGGATAAGGCTGCTGGGCGCTTGGTGGTAGCTTTAGAGAGGCAGCTTGGCCTGCGGACCGGCCGCTCGCTCGTAGCGGTAGCGGTAGGACTTAGCCCGGCCGCTGCCGACCTGCTCAGTGGACCACGACGTCAGCCCACCGGCGCGGACCATGTCGTCGAGCGCCTGCCTCGCTTCTTCGCGGAGCTTGACACGCTGACGCGTCGTCAGCTCCGAGTAGTCGCGCCCGGCGAGCTGCGCGAGCGTCTCGATGGAGATCCAGGTGTATGCGGGCTGGCTATCAATGTATGGCCACCAGCAGCGTGCATGGTCGCTAGCAAGGCGGAAATAGACGTCCGCGTCCACCGCAACCAGGTGCCGCTCTTCTAGGGTGCGGCGGACCCACTCTCCGTACTCGACCGTAAGCCGGGCATCCAGAGTGGCCCCCGCCCACTCGATTTTTCCTATAAGCGCGTCGCTCCATCCAGCGCCCGCGAGACGCCCCCTGGCCGAGGCCGACTGGTAGTCTTCGTATGACCCACGAAAGACGCGGACGCTCGTGGTCCTCAGTTCTTCCAGCACCCGAAGGCACGTCAGCAGATTGTTTACGTGGCTCTGCAGGCCCGATGCCGCGAGCAACTCCCGCCAGCTCGTCGTGGTTTGGCAGAAGACAAACTTCTCGCCCTGCGGGGTCGTTGCCTCGACGCGACGCGCCCGTAGCCGGAACAGGGCCATCAGCATGTCCCGGTGACGCGTCCCAAGTTCTCTGCCCCGGACCTCGACGACGCTTTGGCCGGGGACGACATAGACCCGCGAGAAATCCGCGGCGTTGCTGAGGCCCTGCTGGCGAGGCGCGAAGGCGGACGTTCGCGCGAGGCGGCTCGGCATGACAGCAGGCGCCCGGCGGCCTCGTCGATGTTTGAGCGTGCGCTCGAGCCGCTCTAGGCGGCGGCGCTCGACCTCGGTGAGTTTATCCGGTCCGCCCTGCACCATGTCCCCCCGATAATGACCCGGCAATTCCGCAATCGGCATGGTAGCCGCATGACGCGAGCCTGTGAGCCCCAAAAGTGACCCGGCCATTCCCGAGTTGTCCACAATCCTGTGGATGCCGGATCCTCGTCTAGTGAATCGCGGGGTCATTCTTGGGAATCGCGGGGTCATTCTTGGGAATCGCGGGGTCAGGATCCCCCCGCAAGCCAATGATTTTACGGGAGGAAAAACCCAATAGACTTATATTAATAGATACTCTTTAGACTTTGAGCTGTGGACAACACCACGTCCGCCGCCCCTCATTCAGAGCGGTCGCCAGCGCACCGATCCCGCTGAGCACCGAGGTGGCGCCCACGGCCCAAGCCATAGCAAGGGTGACTTCCCTCGCAGCGCCCTGGAGCAAGGCTGAGAGCATTGGCAACACGATGACGGCTAAGAAAGCAGGCTCGAAGAAGGGGCGGATCACGCGCATGCGCCATCCTGGCAACGGTATCGTCATCAAGGGAGCGCAAAGTGACCCTGCGATTCCTTTGACGACTGACATCTCTGATGTCCATCCTTTTAAGGCTGAGACGTGTTTCACCAGCCGCCGTGCAGACGTTGTTCTCGACATAGAGGCGCTTGGGTGAGGAGGCGACGGCGGATCTGGCTTTCGACGCGGAGGCCCGCGCTCACGTCTCGGACCTTGTCACAATGCCCGAAGCCATTGTTGACTTCGAGCTGGACCTCGGCGGCCGACGCTACCAACACGACATTGCATACCTCGAGCGCTACTCCCAAGGCTGGCTGCTGATTATGGACGCCACGGAGGCACTGGCGTACCTGGGCACACAGCCGGGGATTGTCGGCGCCGCCCAATGCACATCCGACAACGCTGTCGCGGTGGCCATAACGCGCGCCATCAATGGGGCATGCCGCTGCCGGATAGCGGCTAACTAGTCGCTTTCCAGTTTACGGGTGGGCTATCCCGCGATCCAACGACTTGGCGGTCCACATCGCCGAGCCGAGAGGCCGCGAGTACTGCGTCACTGTCCAGCACAATATCTGGCACTTGATCGAGCGCCAGTTCGACGAGCGCGCGCTCGATATCGCAAACGACGCAGTCGGTTGGCACTCGAAGGCGTATCCGGATATGCCTCGGGAGCGCCAGGCCATCGCCTACGCCCTCTTGGCGGTCGAGCGCGATACGCGGCGACTGCCGGTGGTGCCGCCGACCGGCGCCCGAAAGACGGCGGTGGGTGTCGACGAGTTCGTCTACACCGAACGTCTAGCGCGGATCGTCCGCACCACGCCGGGCCAGGACCACGCCGGAGGAACTGATACTGGGGCTGGCCACGCGGACAACGTCCCGTATCTGGTGGGCCTCACCGGCGGCACGCTCCCCGCTTGAGAGGCGGATGCTGGAAGACGGCTCCTGCTGCCCCAGGGTCAAGCAAATTGTTGGCTTCTTGACCGCCGGGAACGTTATCGAACTCCTGGCGCTCAAAGCCAAATCAAGCACCTTGCCTATCGCAGACGCCGTATCAACACCGTAATAGCCGGTAGATATCAGATATCAGATATCTAGCAGATAGCAGATACCTAGCCGTGATCATGCTTAGACAATACCGTTTACCCGCGGAAACTGATCGCAGCCGGTGCAGCCGCAGGCGCAGCGCGCCCACAGCGCGTCGTTGCGGCAGGACCAGAGCGGGGTAGCCAAGCTTGGTGCACCTTTCAGGCAGTGAGCCTCGTGCCAGGAACACATCTGGAACTACTTGCACGGTCACACCAACGGCTAGACGCCTTGTATAGCTAGCTGCTATCTAACGGCGACCAAGCGAGGAGAAAGCGGTGACGGTGATCGCGGCCGTGGGCGGCAAGGGCGGTATCAGCAAGAGCACCCTGTCGCGCGCCCTCGCGGTCGAGCTGGCGCGGTCAGGCCTTGAGGTTCACCTCGCCGACCTCGACGTAGACCAGGGCAGCCAAGTAGACTGGCACCGCGACCGGCTTGGGGCCGGGTTGGCACCGACGCCCCCGGTGCAGCTGTATCCTAACGTCACCGCCGCCCTTGCCCTGGCGACCCACGTGGATGTTCTGCTGCTTGACGGCCCCGCCCGCGCCAGCCGAGACACGCTCACGCTGGCTCGGGCCGCCGACCTCGTCGTGCTGCCAGCGGGTGCGTCCATGGACGACCTGCGCCCGCTGGTCCGGGTGGCGCACTCGCTCGTTAAGGCGGGCATCCCAAGGGAGCGTCTGATTTGCGCCCTCAGCCGGATCAGCACCGAGGCCGAGGCCGAGGCGGCGCGGGGCTACATCAGCGAGGCCGGGTATCGCGTCGCAACTGGCTACCTGCCGGAGCGCGCGTCCTACCGGCAGGCGCAGAACGCGGGCCGCACGGTCACCGAAGTAAGCGCCCCGACCCTGCGCGCGGCAGCCGAAACGGTCGTCCAGTCCATTATCGACAGCATCCCGGAGTAGCCCGACGTGGCAATCGACGCATCGAAGCTGAAGCGCCGCCTGCCCAGCCCGCCCCCGATGGATGAAGGCGCTCCGGGCATCGAGCGGCAGCCGGAGCTACCGCCGCCCGCGGAACCATCAGCGGCCGGACTCGCCTTGGCGCCGCCGCCGGTACTGGACGGTCGGTCGCTCCGAGCTACGGGCAGGGTCCACCAGCTGAACGTCAAGGTCACCGCCGAAACCAAGGCCAGCATCCTAAAGCTGGCCGAGGAGCGCGGCCTGCTCGTGGCCGAGGTCATCGAGCAAGCGGTTGAAGCGCTAAGCGGGAAAAATAGTCGCAAAGCGGCTTTATAGCCAGTTGATAGCGGCTACCTACCGGCTAGGTAGGCGAATCGTGCGTGTGAGCGCGAAGGAGATGCCGGCGCGCACCCGATCATGGCGGTGGGCTCGATGCCAAGTTTCTGGGCCACGAGGTCTGCGGTGCGGAAGCCGATGCCGCGGATGTCGCGGGCGAGGCGGTAGGGGTTCTCGCTGATCACCCGCACCGCGTCCGCACCGTAGGTCTTGTAGATCCGCACCGCCCGCGAGGTGCCGACCCCGTGGGCGTGCAGGAAGAGCATGATCTCGCGGATGACCTTCTGCTCGGCCCAGCCGGCCACGATCCGTGACGCCCGCTTGGGGCCGATGCCCGTGACCTCGCGCAGCCGCGCGGGCTCGGCCTCGATCAGGTCGAACACGGCGTCCCCGAAGGCGCGGACGAGCTTCCTGGCATAGGCCGGGCCGATGCCGCGGATCATGCCCGAGCCGAGGTAGCGCTCGATGCCCTCCAGCGTCGTCGGCGGGCTCGCCTTCAGGAACCCCGCGCGGAACTGCAGCCCGTGGGTGCGGTCGTTGGTCCAGCTGCCGGAGAGCTGCACCCACTCGCCGGCGGCGATGCTGGCCGCGTGCCCCACCACCGTGACGAGGTCCTTGTGCCCGCGCGCCTTGACCCGCAGCACGCAGAAGCCGTTCTCGGCGTTGTGGTAGGTCACCCGCTCCACCAAGCCCGCCAGGGCCTCGGTGGGGGCGGTGGCGCAGGGGGAGGCGCGCTGGGCGGCAGACTGACTCACGGGCTCTACCAGACCGACAACGAGGCTGCGGCAGCAGGAGAGGGGAGGGACCCTGCCCAGGGAATAACGAGACGCCGGACGGGAGCCCTACATACCCATCTCGCCCATGTGGACGTCGGCAACCCATTTGTCGGGGGGCAGAAGGTCGCGCTGTGGCCAAGGGCATGGCCCGCAGCCTGAATGACAGGAAGCAAAGGGGCGTGTTCGACTGTGACCACTGACCCAAAACAGTGCCGCTCGGGTGAGACCCACTGATAACCCTACAATGTTGTTGCAAGCCGAGCCGTACCAGCTATGACAGCTGAGTAGTGACCAGATTGAGCGCTCCGCCTACCTCCGCAGGAACGGCCATCGTTCTGTTAAGCGGCGGACTTGACTCCGCTGCCTGTGCCCACCTGCTCCAGCAGGCCGGACATTCTGTGACCGGCCTCTTTTTGTCCTATGGACAGCAGGCGGCCGGTCCGGAACGGTACGCCGCCCAAAAGATCGCTCGACACCTGGGTATTTCCCTATGCAAACTAACACTATCAAGCGGAAGTAGATTTGGCGCAGGCGAGTTGACGGGGCGGAATGCGATGTTCGTCCTTGCAGCCCTGTTTTTTGGGCGCATCGCGGGAGGCAGCATCGTTCTTGGTATCCATGCTGGCACGCCTTACTACGACTGCTCACCAGCCTTCGCTGGCGCGATGGACCGTTTAGTTGCCGAGCACACGGATGGGCGTGTGCGCGTCCTCACACCGCTACTGGATTGGTCCAAGGCTGACGTGCTCGCATATTGTCGAGACGCGAGCATCCCGATCAGCAAGACCTACAGCTGCGAGGCTGGGGCTGTACCCCCCTGCGGTACCTGCGCGTCATGCCGCGATAGAGCAATTCTAGGATGCTAACGCTGGCGAGACGCCGAGCTATTCTGGTGGATGGCGTCGAGGTGGAGCGGACTCCACTTCTGGTGCCTTCCTTCTCGAGCAAAGGGTTTCCCGACGTTGCCAAGGTAGTCGCCGCGACGAGCGAGGTGATCGACGGCCCCGCACTCGTAAGCGCTTATGATCTTTGGCACAAAAAGGTAGAACCACCCTTCGACTTTGCCCCGTTGCTGTTCCTTGATAGCGGTGGCTATGAGGCGGGAAGGGATGTCGAGCTGTCGGACGTGGGTGATCGCGAACATTCGCCGCGACCCTGGAGCCGCGACAAGCACGAGGAGGTTCTCGCAGGCTGGACCCCGGCTGTGCCGTCTGTGCTAATCAGCTACGACCATCCTGATGAACGTCTGCCGGTCGCCGACCAAATTGATCGTGCGAGGTCACTCGCACCCGGGCGCAAGGGCATTGCGCGGGAGATCCTGCTCAAGCCTGAAACCACGCAGCAGCGATTTTTACAGATGGACACCCTTCTGCAGCCAAAGCACGTTCGGGCTCTGGGCGACTTCGACGTAATTGGAGTAACGGAAAAGGAGGTCGGTAATTCTCTGCTGGACCGCATGCGCAACATCGCGCACCTGCGCCGAGCCATCGACGGGGTTGGGCTGGAACAGATCCCTATCCACATCTTTGGCAGCTTGGATACGGTATCGACACCGCTCTACTTCCTGGCCGGCGCCGACATCTTCGACGGTCTCACTTGGTTGCGTTACGCGTTTCACCGGGGTCTAACGATCTACCGGCACAACTACGCCGCTCTTGATTTAGGCTTAAACACTCGAGCTCATGTGGTGGACGGGCGGTGCTGGTTCAGCAACTACTATTATATGAAAGATATGGAGCTGGAGATGCGCCGTTTTTTGAGCACCGGCGACTTCGCCTCTTTCGAACATCATAGCGACCTCTTTCGAAAAGCGCATGAGAGCCTGCTTGAGGCGTTGGAGGGTTAGATGGGTGGTGGAGGTGGTGGCAGCTGGGTGGGCAGTAGGACACCGGCGGAGCTGGTACAGCTCGTGCGAAATTCCGAGCAGCAAAGCGCGGATGCGAGCTTCGAATCCACTCTGTCGAGTGAGCTGGGACAACTACTCGCAGGCTATAACGGACGCGACGTCGAACTCGTCCGTGAACGGCTTGAGGATGTGAAGCGAGCACTTGAGGGCGCCCTAGAAGGTACCCTCGACCAAGTGTTCGGCGGATCCGTAGCCAAGCACACCTACGTCGATGGCCTCAGCGACGTGGACACCCTTCTTATCCTTAATGACGCGAGTTTGGCAGACGGTGGGCCGAGGAAGGCGCTTGAGCGCATGGAAAAAGTACTCAGGGAGCGACTAGCTGGACGCGCCGTCATCACGCACGGCCAGATGGCTGTCACTGTCGAGTACAATGACGGAATGATGATCCAGCTTCTCCCTGCGGTCCGAGAAGGGGACGGACGTCTGCGCGTACCTTCCTCGCGACAGCCCCACGCCTGGTCTGCCATCGACCCAAAAGCCTTTCAGGAGGTTTTGACACGCAGGAATAGCGAGTGCGGCGGCAAGTTGGTTCCGGTTATCAAGCTTGCTAAGGCTATCAACGGCACTTTGCCAGAGGCGCAGCGCCTCTCCGGCTATCACGTAGAAAGTCTCGCAATCGCAGCATTCCGGGGCTACAATGGCCCGAAGACGACGGCAGCCATGCTCCCATCGTTCTTCGAAAAGGCACGCGACCTGGTCCGCTCCCCTATTCGCGACAGCACTGGCCAGTCGGTTCACGTTGATGGTTACCTGGGCGACGCTGAGAGTCCGCAGCGAATTGCAGCAGGCCACGTACTTGGCGCCATCGCAAAACGGATGCGCAACGCAAATGCTGCCGGCTCACTGGCGCGTTGGCGCGGTCTCTTCGGTTTGGACGAATGAGCAAGGGGCTTGAAGCTTCTCCAAGCGCTGTTCAGCCTAACAGTGCCCCTTTACGTGTCGGAGGCTTGGGCACTACGGGTACTGTCAACGATCTCCGCGACGAAATGCGGCGCGTCGCGCGAGTGTCCGACATGATGTGCACGGCGCATGCAGGGCTCCGCGATCGCTACAAGCGTCGGGCACTTGGGCTGGATCTAGCCATTCTGCTCCCGTCAGCTTGGCTAGCGGCCCTCGCCTTTGTCGAGCCTCGAATTAATTTAACGCTGACGCCCTTCGGGTTTGAGCCCCAGGTGTGGGTAGGTCTTCTCGGCGTAGCCGTGTTCGGCTTGTCCATTGTTCAGCTCCGTGTTGACTGGAAAGGGCGCGCCGACGCGCACGCCCGCGCATTTGAAGGTTACACCGAGGTGAAACGCGACGCAGGAGTTCTGCTAGCGGCGTCGGCCGAGATCACAGAACAGGCGTGTCGGCCGATTTTCGCTCGTTACGGTGCAGCGGGAGCAACCTCAATTCCTGAGGGAGATTTTCTACGGCAAAAGCAAAGGCATTTGCTTAAGATCGCCATCAGTAAACACCTTGACTCAAGCCCAGCGGCCTCGCTCACGTTAACGCGTTTGCGTTTCTGGCTAAAAGACAATTTCAGCTACGGTAAGCGCGATGCAACCTAATGTTGACCTTGCGTTGGCAACCTTCGAAAAGGCAAGAGCCGCTGCATTTCGCCTAACACCTGAAGGTGAGCTCGATTGGCAGCGTACGGTGGAGCCCGAACATTTTACAGAGTCTGATCTGCTACGCGAGACAGCCTGGGTTATCTTGTGCGGCGGCTTTCGCGAGTCCATGGTTCGCCGAGTTTTTGACTATATAAGCCTATGCTTTTTTGATTGGCAATCTGCCGCTGAGATAACTGCCGCAAGTGATGCGTGCGCTCTCTCCGCAAGTAGGGCTTTCAAGAATCCGCGCAAGCTCGCTGCTATTGTTGAGGTCGCACGCCGTGTGGAGCACGCGGGTTTCTACGCGCTGAAGAGGTCCATCGTCGAACGGCCCATGACCGAGCTACGGCTGCTTCCGCACATCGGCGAGGTGACAGTGTGGCACTTGGCCAAGAACCTAGGCTTCGACGTGGCCAAGCCTGACCGACATCTTGTGCGCATGGCGCACGCGCACGGTTTTTCGGATCCGCACACGTTCTGCGCCGCCCTTGCTCAAGCTACGGGCGAAAGGGTGAGGGTGATAGATTTGATGCTCTGGCGCTACGCTGCCGCAGGTAGCTGGAAAAACACGTAACAGAAACGCACTGATAGCAGATGTCGTTAACGTTTATATGGTGACGGCGTTCCAGAGGGGGAAAGCAGGCCGAGCAGAATGGTTCTCAAACAAGCTTAGTATCGAACAACGGCAGCACTCCTTGACAGCGGCGAAGTCGGGCTGAGTTGCGAGGGACCGCAGCGACGGCTGGCGGCATACGCAAGGGTGCGGCAAGACCGTTCAGCAATCCTCCTCGCTCCTCACGCATGTGTTCTTGGAAGGCTTCAATGGCCAATTGGTCCTGAGAGCGGTTGTAATGCTCTGCTACAACCCGGGGCGAAGTGGCAAGGATCCTCGCGGCCAGAGCAGGAAAGTCTGGAAGTTTCTCCGCCGCGGTCGTGGCAAGGGCATGGCGGAACTGGTGGGGACCGACCTTTCGGCCCAAGTGGATTTCTGAGCCTCGCCAGATCATCCCTTCGATGCCACGCTGTCCAAAGCGAGTACCGTTCGCATTCACCCACAGCCAGTCGTGCCGAGCGTCCCCGAGCAATGCTGGGCGGATGACTTGGAGATAGTGGGCCAGTAAGGGAGCGAGATCGTCAGGAACAAGATAATCAATCCGTTCGCGTTTGGTTTTGTTGTCCTCGCGCCTGAGGACGATACGGTAGCTCGTATCTGACACCTCAAGATGTTTGCTGATCCGCAGCAGTGCCATGCTGCGTAGCCGAGGAGCAAGATAGGTAAACAACACAATCAATAAGCCATTGCGGTACTGGGTCAGGCGAAGGTCGGCGCTGCGGCGCTGTGGTGCTGCTTCAATAAGCGTGTATCCCCAGTGCAGAAGTTCAGCACTCCTCACCGCATCCTTCCGCTTCGGCTCGGGCTGCAGTTGCTGGCGGATCGACACACCGCCCGGCGAGGTAAGCCATGGGAAGCTAATGTCAGGCTGCATAATACGCAGCGCGCACTGGATGTCGTAAAGGCGGGTGACAAGGGTGTTGTCTGTGTTGCCGCGGGATCTTAAGGCCCCAAAGAATTGACGCACATTGGCTGGCGTCATGCTGTCCGATGGTAGAGCGTTCAGGTCCACGCTGCTCTCCTCGAGCAGCACGTGCAGCCAGGCTCCGAAACCTCGCCTTGCATTGCGAATTGTTATATCGCTCAACTTTGCCGCGTACGGGCGTTTACCCAGAAGCTCTCCCGGCCTCAAACCAGTATGCCAGAGCTCCTGCCAGGTTGTCGGCCAGTCTTCCAGTTTCAAGACAAGCTTTGCAGCACCACGTGATGCTTGAGACGTCATCCTAGTTGTCCCCTCGTTTGGTGCGAGGCTTCTTCGGCGGGGACAGCGCCGGCGGCCCGAACTCGCGACGATCATTCCGGATAACGTCGGCAAGGAGTGCGATGGCTCGGTCCATCTCTGGACCCGAGTAGAAAGCGAGTGTTGTCTCTACCCGGCTGTGACCCAGGATGCGACGAACGATTTCATACTTTCCGGGGTGCTTGATCAGGAACCGGACGACCGCAAGGTGGCGCATGGCATGGGTGTTGAAGCTCACACCGATGTCTCGCTCGAAGCGCTCCGTGAGACCGACACCAAGGTCGTGCCCAGAGCGACCACGTTGACCCTTGCCGGGAAACAGAAAGAGGTTGCCAGGCTCCGCAAGGTGGCAGCGGTGCTGGTCCAGGTAACGCTGGATGAGCTCGACACTCTCGGGAGGAAGAGGCCAGTCAATCGCCTTCCTGTTTTTGACCTCTTCCGCACGCAGATGAAGATGGGTGATCGGACCATCTGGTTTGGCACGGCGCACATGTTGCTTAAGGCGAAGACCTGCAAGGTTGCCTCGCCGCAGGGGGCAGACTGTCAGGATCTCAAAGGCAACTGCGTAAAGCGCTAGCCTCGCTGCTGCTTGCGGCTTGAGTTCCGACGCACTGCTTCGGTGCATCAGGCTCGCCGGATAATGGATGATCTGCGGATAGATCTGCGTGTCCAAGAATGCTCTCAGGCGGTTCGTATTCTTCTCCGTCATGCTGGTCTGTTGCGGTGGCTTGATTTGGCTGATCCACTCCTTCATCAAAGCGAGGTCATCCTCGCTCACGCAGCAGTGGAACTGGGCTATCTGCCGTAGCGCCTCACCGATACCGGCCAGGTTTGACGTGCGAATGTCCTGGAACGTGCTTCTGGCGTTAGAGGAGGGAACCAACACTTCTGCCCCAGCCGGCTGCTCCAGCTCCTCCTGCCGTCTCTGCCGCTCCTCTACACGGCTGCGGTGAAAGAGCAGGATGGTCCTGACCCGTTCAACTGGCTGCACAAGATCGTTCAGATTGGTGATGCTTTCGATCGGAACGCCTTCAGCGACCAGAGCGGCGGCAGCTTGTCGGATCTGATAGCGACGTGTCTCAACCGAGCGGGGACTGAGTGGTCGTCTGCGGCTGCGAAAACTTTTGTAAGTGGGATCGGTAACCTTATCCGGAAAAATTTCCTCCTTAGTCCGACAGGCGTAGCGATCGAGAAATGCTTCAACATCATCCTGAAAGGAGCTTGGATAAGCGGTAAAAGGAAGGGTGTATTCCTCGCGCATTCCGGATCGTACGAGCGGAATATCGGGCCAACTCTCAATGTGCTGACGTGCCCATTCCCAATTCGATGCGGCCCGCCGTCCCCTGCCTACCGGGTCACGGTGGAGAGTTTTCTCCGCAGTCCAGGTCACGAAGTCGTCCAGGACCTTCTGCTTTACCTCTGTCGGCAGGAGGTTTTGCTGATCGCAGTAGCCAAAGAAGGCAATGAGCCCTTTCTGCCGCTCGCGTGATAGCAAGCGGTAGAGGGCCTGCCAGGGCGGCGTTAAATTGCCAGAAAGAGGTAAATCAGGTGGGTAGCGCCCAAACAGTCGGAATACGTCTCGTAGTTTATAGACAAGATTGTCGAATGAGGCGTCCTCTAGGCCATGCATTGCGGAGCTGGCCTTAAAAAGCCGGGCATTCAGGTAACTGCACTCCATGGGAACGACCTGAGCAGCGTGCAGAATAGCTGCCTTGTCTCTACCTCGTTGATCAAGCTCGGGCCGGCAGATCCGAACGGCTTTGCGGACGGCGCTGGCAAGTTGAGCTCGCTGTGTCTTTTCGAGGTTTGGGTAGCTCTCGATGAACGCGAGAGCGTCTGCGGCATTGAGAGATCCGTTGCGTGCCTGTTGGGCTGGTTTCCCGAGAGGGAACTTGAGCTGCAGTTGACTGGACACCGTCGCTTCCTCTCCTCAGGCGACGTCGAGGCTGCCAACAATTATGAGAAGAGTCTACACCCAACTTATCAGGTAGAATGGCCTACTCGGCAGCCGTGCGATCTGTGAGACCCGCGGTTCTGGCTCATCGTCAAGTCTCCCCTAAGGACCAACATCGGTTCCAGTTCGGCCCACCGAATGGATGAGGTTCGACCTACCCTGACAAGCGCGCAGCTTTCCCGCGCAGATCCGATAGCGGATGCTCCGACGAGAGCGGTCAAACAGTTTATAGGCCTTCCTCGGCGTGAAAAGTTGTGGCACTGGGCGGTCGTAAACTTTGCCGTGGAAATAGTCGTGTGATCACAGCATAACAGGTGCGGCGCAGGTATGGGCAGTGCAGCTGCCTTGTTGACCAATGCTGGAGAATGGCTTGAGAGCGATGTTTTGCGGCTCAGGTCTGGGTGTGGTTTTCCTTAGCAGATCACCTGCTTCAATTCCCAGCGCTTCGTTACCTTCCAGAAGCTCCACGACAGCCAAACGAAGTATGCCGACCGCGCAACTCGACACAAAATTTTGGGCGTTGAAGTCAATTAGAAGGCTTATTCTATGCCGGAATGCCTGTGTGCCGCTGAGCGTTAACAAGGTTTGCAACCGCAGTTGGTGAGATTAGTTACTTGATGAGTCATAACTAAGCCGATTAAAAATGACTTATCACCTCACTATAGAGGTGTAGGCGGCATCGAAAATC
The DNA here is from genome assembly GCF_006438825.1 of Muricoccus nepalensis. Lineage (GTDB taxonomy): Bacteria > Pseudomonadota > Alphaproteobacteria > Acetobacterales > Acetobacteraceae > Roseomonas > Roseomonas nepalensis. The sequence goes on along the minus strand of NZ_RCZP01000029.1, from coordinate 3,293 downwards.
GACCTCTACTGGTAAAAATACTCGATCTGATATTGTAAAAATCAGCATGCATCCCCATGTGGTATAAACGAGAGGCGCGGCCCTTCTTGTCTCCCCGCCAGCCTGCCAGTTCGTCCTTCTCCCCAGCACTGGCGCCCACCACGTCGCGCCCACCTCAGGCCTGGCTCGGGAGACCGGCCGCGAGCCTCTCGTCCTCCCTTCTCATCTCACCCGCCCGGCGGAGCCCTGCCGCGCCCTCCATGGCGCCGCTCGGCCCGGCACCGCGCATCCGGCACTGAGCCTGGCTGCTTCTGCGAACCATCACCCTGCCCGCGGGGGCAGGGTGGCGGCGATGAGAGGGCTCACCCGGCGCCGCCCCGGCTCACCCCGGGGCTGACGCACCGGCACGCCGCGCCAGACGCGGCACCATCCTGGCCTGGGCTCCCTGCGCATCCCAAGCCACAGCACCGGGTAGGACGCCGCTGCAGCGGCGTCCTGGGGCGGCGGCAGGCCTCTAGCCTGCCCCCGTCCTCTCCACCCGTCTCGGCAGCTCCCAAGCCGACTGACGCGGCTCCTTGAGCAAGGCCGAAACAAGGTTGGAGATCACCCATGACCCCCATCAACACGCTCACCTACGAGGGCACCCCCATCCGCCTACGTGGCGCGATGCTCAACCTGACCGACATGTGGAAGGCCGCGGGCCGACCCGACACCCGGCGCCCGACCGACTGGCTCTCCCTTGAGGAAACCAAGCGCCTCCGTGCCCATGCCGACACCCAGCCCTGCGAGGTCCTCGACCCGTTCGGTGCAAATGCCGACGAGGTCGGCATTTGGAACCCTGACAGGGGTGCCGACACCGACACCGACCGCTTCGTCGCCACGATCCGAGGGCAGGGCGGCGGGACCTGGGCCCACTGGCAGCTCGCGCTATCCTACGGGCGCTACCTTTCGCCGCCCTTTCACCTCTGGTGCAACACCGTCGTCCGCGCCGCCATGGAGCGGCGGGACGCAGTCCCCGCACCCGGCGGCGACCGGCTGATGGCGCACCTCACCCGCCTCTTTGAGCCCCTGCACCGCCGGTTCGACACGCTCGACCGGCACGCGGCCGACCTGATGTTCCTCCAGGTCTCGGCGCAGGAGGTGGTGCTCGGCCAGCGGCGGCGCTTCTCGCTGCGCAGCCAGGCGCTCATCATCGAGGCGGTGGCGGCCGAGCCCTACTTGGGCCGGTGTCCCTGCTGCACGAGCGCGCCCGTCCTCACCGAGGAGGGCCGCGTCATCGAGGGCGCCGAGTTCGACCACTACTACCATCGCGGCCTGAACCGGCCGGAGCATGGATGGCTGGTCTGCGGAGCGTGCCACGATGAGCTGACCTATGGCGGCTACGTCGTCCAGTTCGAGCGGATGCCCGAGTTTCGTCGCTTCCAGGCGGCGGTGCTCGCCCTGCGGTGGCGGGCGCTGAAGCGCTCGCTGCCGCTGCCCCCTAGCTGAGCCAACCCACGCCTCCTCCCAGAGGAGGCACGCAGAGCCCCATGACCTCACCCGAGGTCATGGGGCTTTTCGCGTTTCGGGGGTCAAAGTGGCTGACGGGACGAAAAGGTTGCTTTTAGCTCTGCTGCACGCACGCCTGTTCTGCACATGGTCAGGGCTTGGCACGTCCCGTAGCCAATCCACCGGTCGGGCGCCGGGCTGTTGCGGGCTTGCTAATCCCGTTGGCCGCCAGGTGTCCGTCGGGCCAGGGCCTCGACCACCTCAGCCGCAACCAGCAGCGTCTGCAGGTCCATCACCCTGGCAGCTGCCTCAATCCGACGCAGCAGCACGTCGGCGCTCGGGGTCGACGCCTGCTCACCCCCGACCCCGAGAAGATCGTTAGGCGTGGTCTCCAGAACCTGACAGATGCGCAGGAAGGTGGCGAAGTCGGGCTCACGCGTCCCATTCACGTAGTTGGCGTAGCGGGTAGCCCCGAGGCCAACCCGGCGCGCCACCTCGGCGTCGGATAGCCCGAGCACCCGGGCTCTCACGCGCAGGCGGCTGCCGACCTCTTGCATGCCGCGGTGGTGCGGCAGAGATCGTGCCTCGCCTATAAACTTATCGTGTTATTATTCACGTTTAGTGTATAATACTCAGCGCCCGCACCGCGGCCTGCCGCCCATCCTCTCCTCGCCCGAGGCTCTCTCTCGCATGCTGACCTGGCTTCAATCTGGCTTGCGCAACACGGCCCACGACGCCTCCGCCCGCACCGACGCCCTTCTGCACGAGACGACCCTGCGCCTCGCGGTGACCGGCCTGTCGCGCGCCGGCAAGACGGTCTTCGTCACCTCTCTCATCACCAACCTCCTGGCGCTGGGCCGCAGCTTTGACACCCTGCCGAGCCTGCACCAGCGCCTAGCTGGGCAGGCGGCAGGAAGCGGCGCACCGTCGCGCCTGCGCAGCGTGCGCCTGGTGCCGCCCGGCAGCAGCGAGACACCTCTCTTCGACCACGCCCGCAACTTGGCGACCCTGACGGCCGTCGAACCCAACTGGCCGCCCCGCACCAACGACCTCACCGAGACCGCCATTGAGCTCGTGCTGGACCGGGAGGGCACCTTCCGGAAGCACCTCGGGCCCGAGCGCCTGCGCCTGGAGATCCTCGACTACCCCGGCGAGTGGCTGCTCGACCTACCCATGCTCAACCAGTCCTTCCAGGCCTGGTCGCGTGAGACCCTGGCCCGCCTGCGCGAGGCGCCCCGCAGCCTCGCTTGCGCCGCCTTCCTGGAGCAGCTCCCCACCGTGGAGCCCGGCGCCAGGGCGGAGCACGAGCGTCTGCGCCGGCTGCACGGCCTCTACCGCGACGGGCTGCACGCCTGTCAGAACGAGTACGGCCTGCGTCTGCTCCAGCCCGGACGCTTCCTCTGCCCAGGCCCGCGGGCTGACGCGCCCTTCATGTGGTTCTTCCCGCTCGACGAGGTTCCGGACCACCCGCTACGCAGCACGACGGCGGCGCTGCTGGAGGAGCGCTTCGAGGCCTACAAGGCCGACATGCGGGCACGCTTCTTCGAGACGCACTTCGCCCGCTTCGACCGACAGATCCTGCTCGTCGACGTGCTCGGCGCCCTGCACAGCGGCCGGGATGCCTTCCTTGACACGGAGCAGGCCCTGGCCCTCATCGCCGGCTGCCTTACCTACAAGCAGGACTGGGGAAGCCTCTGGTCGCGGCAGAGCGCCATCGAGCGCGTGGCCTTCGTCGCCACCAAAGCCGACCACGTGCCCCACAACCACCGGACCAACCTCTGCCACCTGCTGCGCGACCTCGTCGAAGGCGCCCGTGAGCCCGTGGG
>NZ_RCZP01000028.1 GCF_006438825.1 Muricoccus nepalensis | reverse complement strand
TGTGCCGGCGGAAGGCGACGACGACGGCCTCCTCCTCGACCGAGAGAACCGTGGACTTCGGCTCCTTCGGCCCAGTCGGCAGGTCGGTAACAGACCCACGCGCCTTCCACTTGGCGACCGTTTTCGGGTTCACTCCATAGCGCTTGGCCAGCCCTCTCAGGCTCTCTTGACTATGCTGTATCGCTCGACGGATTGCCTCCGTCGTTGTGGCGCTGCCATGGAGAACCTGGCCCATAGTGCGTCCTTCCGCTCAGGGGAGAAGACTGCACCATCAAACCCTGGGATCAAACACCTAGCCAAGGCCAACCTACAGGTTGGTGGGTTTGAGGGATTGGAGGGTTTCAAAAGAACCCCCTTCGGAAAGTGTCAGGAAGTCTCTTCCTAACTTGGGTCGCTTTGTCTCCTCGACAGTTACGTAGAAGCGGCTGGGAGAAACCCACCAAACCCCACAAACCCACCATGCCGATGCTGGTCAGAGCGCGCGATGCTCGCCGGCACGCCCGTGAGCGTTGGATCAGTGTCAGCTGCGCAAACAAAGGAATGAGCGGTAAGCGTCGCGGCGGCGACAGGGGCGGAATTGTATTGACGGTGGGCGCTGGCTGAGTTCCGGCGCGCTACGCCGCGATGGCGGGTGCCGTGGCGGGGCTGCTGTGCTTCCAGTTCCACGGCAGCAAGGTGTCCAACTCGGCGGTCTTGGTCCGCCCGGAGACGACGCGCTCCAGCACATCCGTGAGCCAGGCCTGAGGGTCGACGCCGTTCAGCTTGGCGGTCTGGATGAGGGTCATCGCGATAGCCCAGTGCCGCGCCCCGCCATCGCTGCCCGCGAACAGCGCATTCTTGCGATNGTAAGCGTCGCGGCGGCGACAGGGGCGGAATTGTATTGACGGTGGGCGCTGGCTGAGTTCCGGCGCGCTACGCCGCGATGGCGGGTGCCGTGGCGGGGCTGCTGTGCTTCCAGTTCCACGGCAGCAAGGTGTCCAACTCGGCGGTCTTGGTCCGCCCGGAGACGACGCGCTCCAGCACATCCGTGAGCCAGGCCTGAGGGTCGACGCCGTTCAGCTTGGCGGTCTGGATGAGGGTCATCGCGATAGCCCAGTGCCGCGCCCCGCCATCGCTGCCCGCGAACAGCGCATTCTTGCGATTGAGGGCGATCGGGCGGATGGCGCGCTCGACCACGTTCGTGTCCATCTCGACCCGGCCATCGTCGAGGAACACGGTTAGGCCGGGCCAGTGCCGCAGGGCGTAGCGGATAGCTTTGGCCAGGTCCGAGGCGGCGGAGACGCGGCCCTGGTTGGTCTGCAGCCAGGCATGCAGGCCCTCGACGAGGGGTCGGCTTCGCGCCTGCCTCGCCTGTCGCCGGTGTTCGGCCGGGTGGCCGCGGATCTGGCCCTCGATGGCGTAGAGCGCCTGGACCTGTGCCAGCACCTCGGCGGCGAGCGGGGACCCGGTGGAGGCGTGGAACTCGTAGAAATACCGACGCATGTGGGCCCAGCAAAAGGCGAGGGTGACCGAGCCGTCGGCGCGCTCCCCCGCCAGCCGCTTGAACCCGGCATAACCATCCACCTGCAGCACGCCCCGGAACGTTGCCAGGTGCCCGGCAGGGCGGAGGCCCTTGCGGTCCTCGGTATAAGCATAGGCCGCCACCGGGTGGCCTGGGCCGCACCACGGCCGGTCATCGACCGCGTAGCACCAGAGCCGTCCGGTCTTGGTCCGGCCACGGCCGGGGTCGAGAACCGGCAGCGTCGTGTCGTCGGCGAACAGCTTGGGCGCGGACAGCGCCGTGCCGAGGATCAGGTCGTAGAGTGGGGTCAGCCACCAGCAGGCCCGACCGACCCAGTTGCTGAGCGTCGAGCGGTCCAGGGTGACACCCTGCCGCGCCAGCATCTGCGCCTGGCGGTACAACGGCAGGCTGTCGCAGAACTTGCTGACCACCACATGCGCCACCAGCGCCTCGGTCGCCATGCCGCCATCGATCGGCCGCTCCGGTGCGGGCGCCACCACCACGGCACCTTCGCAGGTCCGGCAGGCGTAGCGCGGGCGGCGGGTGACCCGGACCCGCAGCTGGGCGGGCACGATGTCGAGCTGCTCGGAGCGGAGCTCGCCGATGGCATGCAGCGCGCCACCACAGCAGGGGCAGTCGCGGCAGGCGACGTCGATCAGCACCTCGTAGCGCGGCAGATGCTCGGGCAGGGCGCCGTGGTTGCGCTGGGGCGGTGCCGGGCGGCGGCGTCCCTCCCGGGCCTCGGCCGCATCCTGCCCGGCCTGGTTCTCGGCGATGCTCTGCTCGAGATCCTCAAGCCCCAGCTGCATCTGGTCGGGGCTGAGCTGTTCCGACCGGCAGCCGAACTGGTGCCGCAGCAAGCGTTGGATCAGCAGCCGGAGCTTGTCGTTCTCGGCATGCAGTGCGCCGTGCTGATGCGCCGCGGCAGCAACCACTTCCCGGAGCATCCTCTGCAGGATGGCGGGATCGTCGGGCAGCGTGTCGAGGTCGATCTGCACACCCTTATGATGGTCGATGTCGCCGCGTCGGAGCTACCGTTTCCAGCCGAATCGCGGCCCTGTTATCCGGCCAGCTCCGGCCTGCGGCGCGGCACCGGGGCTCGCCACTCGCAGCCGTCGAGCAGCGCTGCCAACTGCGCCGTGGACAAGGCGATGCATCCCGTCGTGGTGGTCGTCGGCCAGACGAACTGGCCCTGCTCCAGCCGCTTCGTCAGCAGGCACAGGCCGATCCCATCGTGCCAGAGAAGCTTGATCAGCCCGGCCCGGCGGCCGCGAAAGGCGTAGACCGCCCCACCGAACGGGTCCTCCGCCAGGCCCTGCTGCACCAGCATCGCCAGGCCCGTCATCCCCTTGCGCATGTCGGTCACGCCGCAGGCCAGGAAGATCCGCAATCCGGCAGGGGGCGCGATCATCGGCGACCCAGTGCAGACAACACGCGGCGCAGCACCGCCTCGTCCACCGCCGCGCCCACCCGCACCGTTGTGCCGTCCGGCAGCACGATCTCGAGCGCGGCGGGCGCGCCAGCGGGCAGGACAGCCGAGGATACCGCCTGCGGCATCGGCGGCTCCGCGACCGTACCCTCACCGTCAGGCAACGTGGCGACCGGCACGAAGCTCGGCGCAACAGCCCGCAGCGCCTTGAGCTGACCCTCCACCATCTGCCGACGCCAGGTGTAGAGCAGGCCAGTCCCAATGCCGTGGCGCCGCGCTACCGCTATCGGCGAGCCTCCCGGCTCCAGGCTCTCCATGACGATGTCGCGCTTCTGCGCTCCCGTCCAACTCCGCCGCCGCTCGCCGCGGGTAATCACCTCGACCGGCTTCTCACGCACACTCATACGAGTAATCGTATGAGCGTCCTCAGCCTCTGTGATCCGCGGCGGTAGCGTCCTGCCCATCCCGCACTTGCATCACAGCACCACTCCGCGCCGCAATGTGCCGCCGCCGCGACGCTTACAATCTGCCGACGCCAGGTGTAGAGCAGGCCAGTCCCAATGCCGTGGCGCCGCGCTACCGCTATCGGCGAGCCTCCCGGCTCCAGGCTCTCCATGACGATGTCGCGCTTCTGCGCTCCCGTCCAACTCCGCCGCCGCTCGCCGCGGGTAATCACCTCGACCGGCTTCTCACGCACACTCATACGAGTAATCGTATGAGCGTCCTCAGCCTCTGTGATCCGCGGCGGTAGCGTCCTGCCCATCCCGCACTTGCATCACAGCACCACTCCGCGCCGCAATGTGCCGCCGCCGCGACGCTTACCGTTCCTTCACGGTTGCTGCCGAAGAAGCGTGCGAAGGTCAGAGAGAAGCATGCGCGGCGGGCTGCTCCCTCCCAAAACTCCCCTTACAACCCGGCCACTACCCGGCTGCTCAATTGTCCTGAAGACGGGAGCGACACTTGCGCCGGGAGAGGGCTTTCTAAGCCACGCGTAAAGGCATGCTGGCGGCTTGGCTCCGGCAGGTTCTGACCAAACCAGACAGCCGCGCCCAGAGCAGCGAGCGCACAGCAGATATTAAACATGGACCTCGGTTCCTGGTGGAGGCTGAGCATTTCGCTCAACTGTTTAATGATCCGTGAGGATGTGCACTGGGTAACGTAGACGAGACCTCCGGCAACGGCTTTATCCATTCAGCGCGAGGTGCGGCGCGGCGTCTCGGCGCTGCCGGAGGCGGAGCGCGTCCCACCGTGGGAATAGCGCGTGAGGCTCGGAAGGCACGGGCCGGCGAATAGGGCGCGCTAAACCCCTCGCCGGCCGCCCTCTACATCAGGCCGCGCGCTTCCGGCGCACCACGCCAAGGCCCGCCAAGCCGATGCCGAACAACGCTAGCGACATCGGCTCAGGCACCGCCGTTACTGGAGCAACGAACGGCGTGTTGCTCCAGAAGCCGGCGATGGAACAGGGGGTCGTGCCGGGGAACGGATTGCACTCGGGCCGGTCGGAATAGAGGGTGCCCGATGCCGCTGTTCCCGTGCCGTCGATGAACGCCGTGTAATCGATGCCGAAGAAGGTAATTCGCGTCGACGAAATGGCGCCTGCCGCGTCAAAGAGGAGGCCGATGCTCAGAGTGCCGGGCGAGAAGCCGGTCACGAAAGTAGCGTTCATGAGCGTCAGCGCGTTGAAGCCGCTGACGTCGCCACTACCCGAGTAGGAGGAGCCCATGCCGAGGGGCGTCGAGTAGGTGAAGGCGCCAGTGGCCACCTGGGCCTCCTTCAGGTCCAGCGTCGCCGAGAAGGGCAGCGTGCCACGCTCGGGGAAGGGGGAGGTCGTGGAGATCGTGTTGAACGTGTAAACCACGGCGGCCTTGGCATCGGCTATGACGCCCAGGGCGAGAACAGCGGCGACGGCCGCGGCGGCGATACGCATGGATGTTTCTCCCGCAGCGGCACGATCGCCGCCGCTGCGCCCCTAAGCGCAATCCGCAGGCCAGAACGCTGAGCGCTTGGTAACCAACGGGTTATTCGGCGTTTTGCAATCATAACGTGTGGAACGTAAGAAAAAGCGACACTGGTTACGAGTGCCGAGATCATAACTGGTGCTCAGGCTTGGCTTGATTGTCGCGCCCTTTCCTGCGCCGAAGCCTTCCGTCACCCGGTCGGGGCGGTCCACCAGGGACACCGCTGCCGGCTCTCCGCAGCGCCGGCAGCGAAGACGCGGGGCAGCCTGCGCGAGGTCGAGCGCCGGGCCTTTGCCCACTCAGGAGACTGGCCGGGACGTTCACCCGGCAGCACAGCCGCACCCCACCATGAGCCACTAACCGACGTAGTCACGTGCCGGGAACCCGAACGGACGCTCAGGCAGCTGGATCGCCCCCACCGCGCACGCAATAGCGTTCCGTCCATTCTTCAACCGACATGCACTCCTGGCAGCCGATCAGCACCGCTCCTTGATAGCCGGTGCGCGCGCGGTGCTCGCGGATGGCCTCAGCCGTCACGCGCTCGAGATGTTCGGTTCCGTGGTCGTAGGCGTCGGCCGGCAGAAGCACGACGAAGGCGGCCGGCCCAGCCCGCTGCGCCTCGATTTTTGCGATGCGGCTGCCCATGCGTGCAGTCATGGCGTGTCTCCCCTGGCCTCGAGCACGGTGAGGCGGCGCTCCAACTCCTCGGTCTCGATAGCCCGGCGATGCGTCTCCACGATGGACGCTACCGCCGCGCCTTCTTCCGGCGTCACGTCGCCGCTCGCCACCGCCTCCACGATGGCGGCCGTTGCCTTCACCAGATCAGCGGGCGTCTGAAGCGCTGGGAGCTCCATCGGGCTGGGTCGACCCTTCCGCTCGGGCCAGAGACGGCGCAGCAGGATCTCGGCCGCGCGCAGGTCGCCGCCCTTGGCGTCCTCCACCACCCGCCTCAGCACGTCCGCCGCGGCGGCGTCGCCGATGGCGTCGAGAACCTGAAGAGCCACATGGCGGGTGCCCTTGGGCTTACCGGCGGGGTTCCCCGACTGGCCCGGCTGAAAGGGCCTGCCACGCTGTTTGCGATCTGCATTTTCAGGCATCGCCGGGCCTCTGTGCGGTGGCGCCTGTTCGTCGCTGGTCATGGTCTCTCCTTCTCGGTCTGGGGCGGCCTCGGTCACGTCTGCACCTCTCGCCACCGCCCGCTGGGACGGTAGTCCCGCGGCCGCGGGTGGCAGGTCGCGCACCGCCACCCCAGGCGGTCCCCCCACCAGCGCCGTCCTGCACAAGAGGCACAGACGGAGCCGCGGGAGGGTTCGGCAAGGTTGTCGGCCCAGGCGGGCGGACGCCTCATGGCGGCGGCCAGCAGCCCGTCCCGCAGCGGGTCCGGGTCGGTTGGCTTGTAGGCGTGGGGATGGGCCGCGGCGGCGTGGTGCGCGGCGAGGGCGACGGCCTCTGCCCCGTCGTGCTCCCCTGGGTCCGCCACAGCCTCCCGCAGCGCCAGCAGATGGGCAACGTCGTCGCGATGCTGGCGGAGGTCCGTCACCACGTCGGGTGGTGGTGGTCGGTCGGAGGTCATGCGCACGCGGCCGGCGTCGAGGACGAAACGCACCCCCGCCGCCTCGGCACGCGCCAGGACCGACGCGGCGTTCAAAGCTCGGCCTCCCAGGCGCCGGCCGGTGCGTCTTGCGCGGTGGCGGCTCCCGCCGGCCCTTCGTTCGGCCGGCGTCCCTCCGCCGTGACGTGGAGCGAGTAGCGGTCAGGGGAGTGCCGGCCCTCGGGTCGGTGCACCATCAGGGCGTAGCCTCCCGCGCGCGTGCCGGCGAGGTTGCTGATGTAGCGCGCGAGGTATTGCCGCCCCTTGGCTGAGGGGTCGGCCAGCAGCTTCACCGCGTCGGCCAAGCCCGCGACCGTCACCTCGGCGGGGCCATGCGCCGTCCACCACGCGGCGAAAAGCTCGCCTACCATCTGCCGCCGCGGGTCGGCCGCCTTCGCCTCCGCGATGCGGGTGGCCGGATCGGCGCAGCCCAACGCCACCAGTGGGTCGCGGCACCAGCGCGACCAGCGGCCAAAGGAACCCATGGGGCGCCCTCGGGGCAGCGCGTCACCCTCGCGCCGCCCCCACCGCCACAGCGTCAGGGCGGCGGAGAGCAGCCGCGCGCGGTCGGCCAGCGTGTCGGCCACGATGTCGCCCTTGAAGGCCCGGGTTTCTGGGTCCTCCGTCCGCGCGTCGAGCTCCGCAATGAGGAAGCGACGCGCCAAGTCCTCCGACAGCTTCAGCCCGTTGCCCGTGATGGCGACGAAGGCCGAGGGGTTCAGCCGCACCACCACCGACTGCCCGAGGCGCCGCACCTCGGCCGGGCTCTCGGTGATGGCCGAGGCCAGCACGTCGGACTTGAGGGCGGTGGCGTTCAGGTTGTCGAGGAACAGCACGGGGGCCGCGCCGATGAGGGCGGCGGTGAGCCGCTTGTCGAGCTCAGCGGGATCGGCGCCCGCCGTCATGGCGGATGGCGCGGCACCGAAGGCGACGGCGCAGAGGACACGCACCAGCAGGCCCTTACCCGTGCCGGATCCGCTGTAGGGAGGGGCGCGCACCACCAGCGCCGGCGCGAGGTCGAGGGAGGGCCGGCAGACCGCCGTGAGCAGGGCAGCCAGCGCGGCGCTTTCGTCGTTACCGGGCGGCTGCGAGAGGTCCACCACTTCCACCGCCTCGCACGGCCCACGGGTTCGGGGCGCGTCGGCGAAGGCGAAGGTGCGGAGGTGCTGACGCAGGGTGAGCAGCGCCGCCGCCGCGTCCTCCCGCGTCGGCTCGTCGGGCAGCTCGAGGGAAGGGACGGCGCGGCACCACATCCGCGAGCGGGGGTCGTAGCCCTCCACCGCGTGCACCGCGCCGTCATCGTGGAGGAGCGGCGCCGCCGCGATCCCGGCCAGGGGCAGGAGGCCCCAGGCGCCCGGGTCGGCCAGGTAGAGGCGGGCGACGCGGTCGGGCAGGGTGACGGGCACCTCCTGCATGACGCCGCCCTTGCCCTTGGCGTGTTGCCAAGGACGGGTGACGCGGTGCGCCTCCGCCACCACGCCTTCCGGCGTCAGCAGATCCGCGGTCAGCTCGCCCGTCGTCTCGTCGCGGACCAAGCGGACGGGCCGTCCCCGGACGAACAAGTGCGCCGCGCGCCCGAGATGCTGCCCGAGCTCGCGGGCGGTGTCGGGGAGGTCGGCGGCGTCGACGAACAGCCGCGCCCGGCCGCGCTCGTCCGTGTCGGGGCTGGGCTCCGCCGTCTCCGCACGGCGCTTCCGATCAGCCGCCGCCTGGGCGTGTCGGTGCTCCTCCCGCAGCCCGTCGAGATAGGAGACGGGCACACCGTGGCGGGCCGCCATCGCCTTGCGGGCGAGCGCCCACTCGTCGGCGCCCAGCCCGGCCGCCCGCGCCACGTCGTCGCGCAGCGCGGCCAGCGGGTCGGGCTTTGCACCTGCTGTGCCGTCCGGCTTGGTGGCGCCGGCCTCTTCGGCCTCGTCCGCCGTGACGGGCGCCGCCTCCGCCAGCATCGTGCGCAGATTGTCCAGCGTGACGCCGGCCGGCAGCGGGTCCGCCACGTCCCACCCTTCCGGCAGGTCGAGCGGCAGTTCCACGACGGCGACGCGCGCTGCGCCGGCCTTGCAGAGAGCCTCCACGGCGCTCCTGGCGGCCTTTGCCCCGGCTGCGTCGGCATCGGGCCACAAGATCACGCTCCGCCCCGCCAGCGGGGTCCAGTCGGCCCGGCTCACCGCCTCGCTGCCACCCTGCCAAGTCATCACGACGTGCCCGGGGAACAGCTCACGGGCGGCTTCGGCTGCTTTCTCGCCCTCCACCAGCAGCACCGGCGCGTCGGACCGTTCGGCCAGCCAGTCGAGACCGTAGAGCGAGCGCGGCACGGGCGGAGCGCCCCACCGCCAGCGCGTCGCGGTGGCGACGTAGGGCAGCACCTCCTTGCCGTGCGGCGTGTCGAAGCGCGCGACGACGAACAGCAGCGCGCCCGTCTCGTCGCGGTAGGGCCAGACCTGCGCCGGCGTGCCGTGCTCGCGGTGGCGGATCACGGTGGGCAAGGGGATGGGAGCCGGCAGGATGGCGGGCGCCGGCGTGGGGCGTGAGGCGCGAGGTGCGGCGCTTTGCCCGGCTTCCATGTCGGGGAGAGGGGCGAACACGTCGCCCGCGTTGTGCATGCCGTCAGCCATGGGCGGCGCTCCCCAAGCCGAGCATGCGCGCGAGCCCGTGCGCGGCCTCCGCCGGGGGCTTGCCCGTCACGGCCGCGGCGAGCGAGACCGGATCGCCCCCCTTGGCGCCCGCCACCGCGAAGTCTGCCCAGCGCCCGGTGCGGAGGTTCACGCGGAGCGACGATCCCTCGCCACCGCGGAGGCTGGCGCACTCGTACTCGGCTCCCACTACTCGCCCGCCAGGCAGGAGGCGCGCCAGTACGTCCGGCAGCCGCGCCAGGGCGGCGCCGTTGATCGCGGCGAAGTCGGGCGCGTCCGCGATGCGCGCCACCGCCTCCGCCTGCTTGCTCGTCAGCGGCCAGCGCCGCGCCTTGCGCTCCACGTCTTGCAGGAAGGTGCGGGCCTTCGGCGTCAAGTCCGCTCGAGCCAGCGCGCGGGCCAGCATGGCGGCATGATCGGGGCTCAGGGTGCCGGGCACCCCCTTGTTGGGCTGCGGCATTATGCGCGGCCTTCCATGATCGCGAGGGCGGCGAGCGCCGCGCCGATGTTGGGGAAGGCCAGCGGCACGCGCCGGCCGGGGAGGTCGAGAGCGACGCGGGGCTGCCCGTCGGCGTCGCGGAGGTCGTCGCGGATCACGATACGGGCCCGGGCGACAGAGCCGGTGCTCGCCATCGCGTAGGGCTTCGGGGTGGAAGCGCGGCGCTTCATGCCACGCCCCTCCGGCCGGTGGGCGCCGCCTCGGGCAGCGCCGGGGCGTGAGGACCGGCGGGGCTCACCGCGCGCCGTCCTTCTGATCGCGCTGCGTGGCCTCAGCCAGCAGCAGGTTGTGCGTGTGCTCGCCCTCCTCGCCGTCCCGCTTCGGCAGGATCAGCACTCGCAGCCCGCCCAGGCGGCCCATGAGGTAGGGCGCGCCCTTAGCGCTGGCCTTGCGGTAGAGCCGACAGGCCGGCAGCAGGGCGCCGCCCTTCGGGGTGGGGGTGGATTGCTCGCGCATGGGCGCCTCCTTGTGAGGGGCGCGGCATCAGGACTGGCGAAGCGTCGGGGGGTGCGCTACCTATCGGGGGTCGAAGTCTCCAGTTCAGTAGTCGCGTAGAGTTCCCGCAGCCCGCCCGGCCCGTCAGCCGCGGTGGGCTGCTTCGTTTTGGGGGATTGCGTCGGCCGCGCGCGCCTTCGTCCAGGCGTCGGCGGCCTCGGCGGGGATGACGGTCGCCCGCCCGATGCGTCGCTTCGGGAGGTCGCCCGAGGCAACGGCGCGGTGCACGGTGGCGACGTGCACGCCGGCGCGGGTCGCGAGGTCGGCGGGGCGAAAGGCCAGCGCGCTCACGCGGCCTCTCCCACCACCAGGGCACGCAGGGAGGCCGCGTCCACCAGCCGGCGGCCGGCAACCTTCCGCGTCAGCAGCGCGCCGCGCTCGGCGAGCCGCTCGAGGGTACGGACCGACAGGCCGGCGGCGCGCGCTGCGTCCTGCATGGTGTAGGCCAGCGGCGTCGTCTCGCGCTGGCCGGGATCGTCGGGGTTCGGCATCGGCACCTCCGCTTGCGCCGTCAGGGCGCGACAGGTGCCGATCTATCTACAGCGCAGAAACGGGGATGGCGCGCGACTAGTGGTCCGCGCTTTTGCCCGGTGCTGTGTCGCGAGACAGATGGTCCGCGCTTTTCTGCGACCCACTGTCTATGTGTTCCCAGAGCGCAACGGGAGCGAGCAGCCCTTCCAAATCGCTGGCGTCGATCATTAAGGCGGCGATCTCCTTTCTTCGCTCATCCGCCAATCGATCAAGGGCCCGGTCGAGGTGGCGCCGGACTGATTGGAGGTCGATCCGTTTAAAGGGAGAGATCGTCGCCTGGGCCTCCCGCGCAACATCCATCATGTTCAACGGGGGGCCACCCGCTTCCGCCTCTTCGACGTGGCGCCAGTATATCTTGCACAGCTTTCGATCATCGCTGAGACGTCGCGGCCCAGGCACCCCACCACGACCCGTCCGTTTGGAACGCAGCGCCTTGCCGAGTTCCGGCATGCTGCGCACGCCGCGTGCGAGTTCCGCAAGGTAGTCGCCGCCCTGCGGCCCCACTGCTTGGTGAAGCACTAGGGCAGCGTGCATGGCACCATGCAGCGCTGGACGGATCGTTGTCTCCCATGCCGGATCGAGCCGAGCTCGCTCAACAAAGGCTTGCCAGCGGGCGAGCCGCTTTGCCGCTTGTTTGTCAGGCACTCGCACCCTCCGCAGCGCGCTCCGCAGGAAGGGCGGCAGGGCGGCCGGGGCGGAGTGTCCCGGCGCGAGGGGTGGCCACCCCCGCCCTGCCAATGTTGACTGTAGCAAGCGCCACGCCTGCCGCGAGGGCGGCGCTCATGCCCGGGACCGCCGCAGCATCGCGCGCACGGCCGGCGCCTTCATGCCGAGCCGTGCAGCCACGTCCTCGAGCTCGCAGCCCTCGGCCAGCATCCGGCGCGCGACCTGGATGCGGTGCGCCGTCTCCGGGTCCCGCGGCCGCCGCCGGTGGGATGAGCGCAGCCCCGCTCGCCGGGCGCGCATGCGGGCGGCACCGGGGTTGATCCCCAGCGCCTCCCCAAGCCGCCGGTAGGTCGCGCCGGCCGCGAGGGTGGCGTCCATGGTGTCGCGCCAGCTCATGCCGCACCGTCCGCGAACCGCACAAGATCCTCGAGACAGGCGATGGCCAGCCACTCGGCGTTGTCGCTGACCAGAAATTGGCCGTCGCGATCCGTTGTCGCGATGGCGAGCGCGGCCTGAGCCTTCGCGAGCAGGCCGGCCAGCGTGGTAGCGGGGAGCTGGGCGGCGACTTCGGCGGCCTCAAAGGAGATGCCGGCGTAGTGGTCCGCCATCTCCTCGTAGGGCTTTGCTTGCGCCGGTGTGGCATTGATGGGGTAGCAGTAGGACGCCACGCAGGCCTCATGCGCTGCGATCACCTCACCGCACTTCGCAATGAGGGTGGCGTCGCAGAGCCCCGCGGTGCTGCCGGCGCTGTGGGGCAGGGCCGGTGCGCCAGCCAGGGCGGCCAAGCCCCCCAGCAGGTTGCGGCGGGCGGGGCTCATGCCGTCACCTGCACAGCGCGCGGGCGGCGCGGAAAGCGCAGCACCTTGGACGGGGCGCGGTCGGGCGTGAGCGCCGCCGGCTGCGCGCTCTCCTCGTCCGGCTCGGCTTCGCCGTCCTGGTCGGGCTCCATGTCAGCCCGGAAGGCATCGAGGGCGTCCAGCGCCTCGATCACCTCCTCCAACAGCAGCTCGAGCCGCGCGCGGATGGCCGCGTGGTGGGCCTCTCCACTCCCAAATGACGCAGCGTCACGGGCGAGGGTGCGCCCGGCAGTCAGCGTGGTAGGTCTCTTTTCAGCCCGGTCGTTCATGCGAACTAGCCTTCGCGGTGGTCGGCGGGGTTAGGCCGGGGAGGGCGCTGGAACCGCCCCTCCCGGCCGTCCCGCAATGCAGGGGAGCCGCCCCGGCGCGGACGGGCAGGGGCAGGGTGCCCCGGCCAATGACTAGGCCCTCGTCGGCCTCCTCGAGGGCGGGGGAGGCGACAGACCCCCCGATGCCTACCCCGATGACCCCCCCTATGCCTCCGAAGATGAGGCGAGGGGAACCCGCTAGATTAACGCGACAAAACAGGAGGTTACAGGGCACCCCCCTGATGACCCCCGATGACCCCCGATGACTTTCCGGTTCGCGGGCCGCGCCGGGATGCATATGCGTGTGTGTCAGCATGCCGCAGCACCGTCGGCGGAGGATGCGGCCGTGGGAACAGCGCCCGCGGCGTAGACGCCCCACGCCTCCATCAGCGCCCGCCGGCCTTCCAGCATGTCGGAGGCGCGGTAGGCCGCCCAGGCCTTGTTGGCCTCGGCATGCGCCAGCGCCTTCTCCGCGAGCTCCCCGTCTGCCGGGCGCGTGTCGTCCACCCAGGTGCGGAAAGAGCGCCGGAAGCCGTGCGGCACCGCGGGGCGTCCGTCCGTGTCGTGCCACGTCCCGGGCTTCCCATCCGTGCGCCGGTTCATGCGCAGCAGCACCGCCGACAGGGCCGCGTCGGAGAGGGGCTGCCGCGGGTTGGCGGAGGGGAAGATCAGCGCGTCGCCCGCCAGCCGCGCCACTGCATCGAGGCAAGTTGGCGGGACGGGCTGGCCGGTCCGCAGCGCCGCGGCGCGGGCTAGGGCGTCCAGCATCGCGGCCGACAGCGGCACCCGTTGCTCCCGCCCGGTGCCGGCCTTGCCGCCCTTCATGCGGGCGGCGGGGATCGTCCACACACGCCCGGCCACGTCGAGCTCCGACCACTGCGCGCCGCGCACCTCAGCGGATCGCAGCGCCGTCAGCACCAGCAGCCGCAGCGCCAGCGGCGCCACCCCGTCGCAGGCGTCCAGAGCCGCCAGGAAGGCAGGCACACGGCGCCAGGGGAGGGAGGGTTGCTGCTTGGCCGCGGCCGGCGTCGGCAGGGCCTTGGCGAGCCGTAGCGCGCGGCCGGTGGCGGGGTTCGGCAGGATGCGCCGGCCGGTCAGGATCGCGAGGTCGAGGATCATGGCGATCCGCCGCTGCACCTTGATGGAGGTTGCCGGGTGCGAGGCACGGAGCGGCAGAAGGGTGCGGGTCACGTCCTCCCGGGTGATCGTCGCCACCGGCAGGTCGCCCAGCGCCGGGTAGGCGTAGGTGTCCATCGTCCACCGCCAGGAGGCGAGGGTGGCCTGTGAGGTCCAGCCGGGCGACTGCGTGGCGATGTGCACCTCGGCCAGCGCACGGAAGGTGCTGGCGGCGCTCGCCTCCGCCGCGGCCTTCGCCTCGCGTTCCGCCGTCTGGCGGCTGGTGACGGTGGCGCGCCGATGCTCCACGGGGTCGGTGCCGGTGGCGAGGAGGGCGCGAGCTGCCGCCACTGCGTCGCGGGCCGCCTTCAACGACACGGCAGGGTAGGCGCCGAGGCCCATGTCGCGGCGCTGGCCGCGAAGCATGAAGCGGAAGGTCCAGGCCTTCGCGCCGGAGGGGCGCACCTCGAGCAGCAGCCCGTCGCGATCCGTCAGCCGGTAGGTCGTGGCGCGCGGCTTGGCGGCGGCGACGGCACGATCCGAGAGGCTGTTCTGGCGGGACATGTGGGGTGAGGCATCCAGCGGTGTTTGGTCCGTCGCGGACTATGCCACCCCACAATCAACCCCACAACAGGATTGCGCACTTGGGTCGGAGGCTGACGGCTGCTGACGGAGGTTAGGGCGTGGAACCCCCACAAACAGAGCTCTATTGCTCCCTTGTGTGACACCCAGACGGAAGAGTTGGATTTCCCTTGGGGACGCCATCCGGCGTCGGTCTTCCTTCCCCACATCTTATTCTGCGCGCGGCCCCTCGGGGGTTCCGCTGCCCGCCCGGGCACGGGGGCGCGCGGCGGGTAGGCGCGCGCCCGGCGGCTGGGTCCTCGGCCCGGGCCGCAGGGGGTCACGTTGAGTGGCCTGCCCCGCTCCCCTAGGCTCGCCGGCAACAACGGGGCGGAGGGCGCGATGGGCGGTGGCGGGTGGAAGCGGGCGGGGCGCCGCGGGCTGGGCCTCCTGGCCGCGCTGGCGCTCCTCGCGGGCGGGGCCGCGGCGCAGGAAGCCTATCCCGCCCGCCCCATCCAGCTCGTCGTGCCCTACCCGCCCGGCGGCAACACGGACCTGATGGCGCGCGCGCTGCAGCAGTCCCTCTCGCAGGCGCTCAACCAGAGCGTGGTGATCGTCAACCGCGGCGGCGCCTCGGGGACGATCGGCGACGCGGAGGTCGCCCGCGCCCGGCCGGACGGCTACACGATCGGCCTCTCGCCCAACACGCCGCTGACGGCGCAGACGCATCTCGTCCCGCTCAGCTACTCGCTGGGCAGCTTCCGCTTCCTCTGCCTCGTCTACGACAACCCGCAGGTCCTCGTCCTCGGGCGCCAGGCGCCGTTCCGGGACATCGCGGGCATGGTCGCGCTCGGGCGCACGAAGCCGGAGGCGCTCGTCTACGGCTCGCCGGGGCAGGGCAGCACGCAGCACATCCTCATCGCGCGGCTGCTGCGGCGCGCGGGGGTGGAGGCGCTGCACGCGCCCTTCTCGGGCGCGGGGCCGATGGCACAGGCGGCGCTCGGCGGGCAGATCATGGCCTTCGTGGAGAGCCCCTCCATCCCCGTCTCGACCGGCCTGCCCGTCGCGGGCGTCTTCAACGCGGAGCGAATCGCCGCCCTGCCGGAGGTGCCGACCGTGACCGAGGCGGGCTACCCGATCGTGGGCAGCTCGGCCGGGGGGCTCGTCGCGCCGGCCGGGCTGCCGGACGCGATCGCGGCCGTGCTCGAGCGCGCCTGCGGCGAGGCGGTGGCGAGCGAGAGCTTCCGCACCGCGGCCGCGCGCCTCAACTCCGTGCCGAGCTACGCCGGCGGCGCCGCGTTCCGCGAACGCTTCGCGGCCGAGAGCGAGAGCAACCGCCAGGTCCTGCAGGACCTCGGCATGGCCCGCGAGTAGGCATCGAGGCGGCGCCGGGCGCCGCCCTGGATTCGAGGAGGAACGGGGAACCATGCCGACCGGCCGACGCACCGCGCTCTCGCTGCTGCTTGCCGCGCCCTCCCTGGCCCGCGCGCAGGAGGCCTGGCCGGCGCGGCCGGTGGCGATGGTGACGGGCTACGCGCCCGGCGGCCTGACGGACGTCATGACGCGGCTCATCGCCGCGCGGATGTCGCGGGAGCTGGGCCAGCCGGTCGTGGTCGAGAACCGGGTGGGCGGCGCGACCTCGGTGGCCGCGACGGCGGTGGCCCGGGCAGCGCCGGACGGCTACGTCACGCTGATGGGCGCCTCCTCGCTGGCGATCAACCCGACGCTGCAGCCCGCGCTGACGCCGCGCGAGCCGCTGCGCGAGCTGGTGCCGGTCGGCATGGCCTATCGCAGCGCCTTCGTGCTGCACGTCCACCCCGACGTGCCCGCGCGGACGACGGCGGCGTTCATCGCCTACGCGAAGGCGAACCCGGGCCGCGTGAACTTCGGCAGCTCCGGCACCGGGGCGGTCAACCACCTCTGCCTCGAGCTCTTCCGCCGCCGCGCCGGGATCGAGGTGGTGCACGTGCCCTACCGCGGGGGCGCGCCGGCGCTCATCGACCTCCAGGCGGGGCGCATCCAGGCGATGTTCCAGGCGGCGCTGGAGGCGATCCCGGTGATCCGCGACGGGCGGACGCGGCCGCTCGCGGTATCCTCCGCCGCGCGGCTCGCGCTGCTGCCGGAGGTGCCGCCGGTCGCGGACACGCTGCCCGGCTTCGACGCGGTCTTCTGGCAGGGTCTCCTTGTGCCGGTGGGCACGCCGGACGCGGTGGTGGCCCGGCTCTCCGGGGCCCTCCGCGTCGCGACCGAGGACCCCGAGCTCCGCGCGGCCATGGCGGCGCAGGGCGTCGCCGCCGAGACGGGCGACGCGGAGGCGCTGCGGCGGGTGCTGGTCGACGACACCGCGATGTGGGGGCAGCTCATCCGGGAGGCCGACATCCGGCCGGAGTGAGGGGCGCGGGGGGGGGCCTCGACGGCGGCCGCGCCATGGCCGCGACCGGCGACGGGTGGCGGCGGCGGGGCTGGGGGGGCGTGCCCGGCGCGGCCTGGCGCCGGCGCGGGGCGTTCCCGGCCGGCGCTTGCGGGCGCGCCGGTCCTGGCGATGATGCGGCGATGAGACCCCTCCCGACGACGCCGGCCGCATGACCGATCGCGCGGTCCCACCGGCCCCCCACGGCAACCCGCTCCTCGACCCGCTGATCCTCGCGCCGCCGCCAACGGTCGACGCGGGCGCGCTGGCGCGGTCGTTGGAGGCGCGGTGGGGGCTGCGGGGCGTCCTCGTTTCCCTGGGCGGGGAGCGGGACCGGAACTACCGGCTGGACCGCGGGGAGGGGGCGCCCCTGCTGGTGAAGGTCGCGCATCCCGACGAAGACCCGGCGATCACCGACTTCCAGACGGCGGCGCTGCTGCACCTGGAGGCCGCCGGGCCCGGCCTGCCGCTGCCGCGCGTCGTCCGGGCGCGGGACGGGGCGACCTCGGTCCCCTTCGCGGCGGGGGACGGGCGGCCCTGCCGGCTGCGCGTGCTCACCTTCCTGCCGGGGCGGGTGATGGACGCGCCGCTGGCCTCCGCCCGGGCGCTGGGGGATCTGGCGGCGCGGCTGGACCGGGCGCTGGAGGGCTTCGCCCATCCGGCGGACCGGCGGCGGCTCCTCTGGGATATCCGCGAGGCGCCGGCGCTGCGGGACCTGCTCGGCGAGGTCTCGGCGCCGTCGCTGCGCGGTTTGGCGGCGGCGGCGCTGGACCGGTTCGAGGCGGAGGCGGCGGGCGCGCTGGCGGGGCTGCCGGGGACGGTGATCCACAACGACCTGAACCCGCACAACGTGCTCGTCGCGGAGGGGGACCCCGCCGTCCTGGCGGGCATCATCGACTTCGGGGACCTCGTGCGCGCCTCGCGGCTGCAGGAGGTCGCGACGGCCTGCGCCTACCTGCTGGGTCCGGGGGAGGACCCGCTCGCGGGGCCGGCGGCCTTCCTGGCGGGCTACCGCCCGGTGCTGCCGCTGCCGGACGAGGAGGCGCGGCTGCTGCCGGCGCTGATGGCGACGCGCATGGCGATGACGGTGCTGATCACCCACTGGCGGGCGGCGCGGCAGCCGGAGAACGCGGCCTATGTGCTGCGGAACATGCCCCGCGCCCGCGAGGGGCTCGCGCGCCTGGCGCGGCTGCCGGAGGGCGCGGCGGCGGCCTTGATGGGCGGCGGCCGATAGCGGAGGCTCGGCCGGGCCGGCGGGCGCCGTGCCGGGAGAGGGGAGTGAGGGCAGTGCCGGACACCGCGCCGAAGGGCATGGCCATGATCAACGCCTTCGATCCCGGCCGCGCCGAGGGGCTCGGCGCGCGGGAGCGGGCGATGGTGGAGCGCCGGCAGCGGCTGCTCGGCCCGGCCTACCGCCTGTTCTACGAGCGCCCCTTCCACGCCGTGCGTGGGGAGGGCGCTTGGCTCTTCGACGCGGAGGGCGAGCGCTACCTCGACTGCTACAACAACGTCGCCTCCCTCGGCCACGCGCATCCCGTCGTGGTGGAGGCGATCGCGCGGCAGGCGGGGCTGCTGAACACGCACACCCGCTACCTGCACGAGACGGTGCTCGACTACGCGGAGGCGCTGCTGGCGACCTTCCCCGCCTCGCTCGGCCACGTGATGTTCACCTGCACGGGGTCCGAGGCGAACGACCTGGCGCTGCGGATCGCGCGGGCGGCGACGGGCGGGGAGGGGATCGTCGTCACCTCGCTCGCCTATCACGGGGTGACCTCGGCGCTGGCGGAGCTGTCGCCCTCTCTCGGCGAGGGGGTGCCGCTCGGGCGGCACGTCGCGACGGTCGCGCCGCCCGACGCCTACCGGGGCGGCCCGGGGATGCCCGCGCGCTTCGCGGCCGACGTCGCCGCCGCCTTCGCGGGGCTGGCGCGCCACGGCATCCGGCCCTGCGCGCTGCTGGTGGACACGATGTTCACCTCGGACGGCGTCTTCCCCGATCCCCCGGGCTTCCTGGCCGCGGCGGCGGCGGCCGCACGGGCGGCGGGGGCGCTGTTCATCGCCGACGAGGTGCAGCCGGGCTTCGGGCGGACCGGGACGATGTGGGGCTTCGAGCGCCACGGGGTGGAGCCGGACATCGTCACCATGGGCAAGCCCATGGGGAACGGCCACCCGGTGGCGGGGCTGGCGATCCGGCCCTCGCTGCTCGAGCGCTTCGGTGGGCGGGTGCGCTACTTCAACACCTTCGGCGGCAACCCGGTCTCGGCCGCGGCGGGGCTCGCGGTGCTGCGGGTGCTGCGGGAGGAGGGGCTGCCGGCCAACGCGGCGGTGGTGGGGGCGCAGCTGCTCGCGGGCCTCCGGGGGCTGGCCGGTCGGCACGCCGTGATCGGCGACGTCCGGGGGGCGGGGCTTTCCATCGGGGTCGAGCTGGTGCGGGACCGGAGCACGCGCGAGCCCGCCACGGCCGAGACGGCACGGGTGGTGAACGCGCTGCGGGAGCGGCGGGTGCTGATCAGCGCCTCCGGCCCGGGCGCGAACACCCTCAAGATCCGCCCGCCGCTCTGCCTCTCCCGGGAGCAGGCGGACCTGTTCCTCGCGGCGCTGGACGGGGTGCTGGCGGAGGCCTGAGCCGGGGGGCCCGGGCCGCCGCGCGGGGCCGGCGGGCGCCCCCTTCCGGCGGCCGCAACCGATCGCGCCGCCGCGCGTAAGTACCCCCATGTCCGAGCCCTCGCCCCTCTCCCCCCCGGACAGCGCGTTGCTGCGCCTGCTCGGCATGCTGGAGGGGCAGGGCTACCGCTTCGTGACGCCGACGCCGCTCACCCACGCGCGGGTGAACGGGCGGCCGGGGAACGAGGAGGCGCGGGACCTCCGGGACGTCTTCGGCTGGAGCCGTCCGTTTCGCGAGGCCCTGCTGCCCGCGGGGATGCTGGCCCTGTTGGAGGAGGGCGGGGTCCTCGGCCGGGAGGGCGGGCTCTGCCGGAGCCGCGTGCGGGTCTCGGCGCTGGAGGGGGTGCTGTTTCTCCACTCGGCCTACCCGACCACCGGGGCGGACGCCGTCTTCTTCGGGCCCGACACCTACCGCTTCGCCGCCGCCATCAGTGCCGAGCTCCGCGCGCGCGCGGCGCCGGTGCGGCGGGCGGTGGATGTCGGCTGCGGCGCGGGGCCGGGGGGGATCGTCGTCGCCCGCGCCTGCCCGGAGGCCGAGGTGGCGATGGTGGACATCAACGACGCCGCGCTGCGCCTCGCCCGGATCAACGCGGCCTTCGCGGGCGCGGCCCGGGCGCGGGCGGTGAACAGCAACCTGCTGACGGGGGTGGCGGGCGAATTCGACCTCATCGTCGCCAACCCGCCCTATCTCGTGGACCCCGCGAAGCGCGCCTACCGGCACGGGGGCGGGGATCTCGGGGCGGGGCTGTCGCTCGCGATCCTCGACTCGGCGCTGGAGCGTCTTTCGCCGGGCGGAACGCTCGTTCTGTACACCGGTGCCGCTGTCGTGAAGGGCGAGGACCCCTTCCGCTCCGCGGCGGCGGCGCGACTTGCCGGGCGCGGGGAGGAATGGAGCTACCGCGAGATGGACCCCGACGTCTTCGGCGAGGAGCTGGAGGCGGAGGCGTACCGGGAGGCGGACCGCATTGCTGCCGTGGTTCTCACGGTCAACAGGAGGAAATGAAGGATGCCGGAAGGTGGCTTCAACACGGACGCGATGACGCCGGGCGAGATGACGCGGCCGCTCGGCGAGGACGGGCTGCAGCGTAGCCTGGCGGCCTTCAACGAGGAGCGCTTCCGGCCCGGCCTGCCCGAGGGCGACTGGCGACGGGACATCCGGCGGACGGCCGACTGGCTGCTCGAGGAGGGCGAGTTCCTGGAGGAGCGCCGGGCGGCGGTGGCGGCGCGCGCGGCCGAGGCGCCGCGGGACGCGGACGGCTTCGTCGCCTGGTTCGAGGCGCTGGAGCACAACGGCCCCGGCCAGGGCGACCCGCTTTTCCCCTGGCTGGCGGAGAAGGCGACGCGGGAGCAGTTCTGCTGGTTCCTGACCCAGGAGGTCGCGGGCGAGGCGGGCTTCGAGGACTTGGCCGCGATCACCCAGGTGCGGCTGCCGCAGCGGCCGAAGCTCGAGATCGCGAAGAACTACTGGGACGAGATGGGGCGCGGCAATCCGAAGGGGATGCATGGGCCGCTGCTGGAGACGCTGGCGCGGCGCCTCGGCCTCGAGCCGCGGCTCGAGACGACGGTGTGGGAGTCGCTGGCGCTCGCCAACGTCATGGCGGGGCTGGCGGCGAACCGGCGCTACACCTACCAGTCCGTCGGCGCGCTCGGCGTGATCGAGCAGACGGCGCCGAGCCGGGCGGCGCTGGTGGCGAAGGGGCTGAAGCGGCTGGGGGTGCCGGCGGGCGACCGGCACTACTTCGACCTGCACGCGATCCTCGACGTGAAGCACTCGGCGTCCTGGAACGCGGAGGCGATCCACCCGCTGGTGGCCGAGGACCCCTCGGTGGCGCCGGCGATCGCCGAGGGCGCGCTGATGCGGCTGGAATGCGGGGCGGCGTGCTTCGCGCGGTACCGGCGCGAACTGGGAATCTGAGGGGCTGCAACCGGCGGGCGTGGGAATCGCCCGCTTGGCTACCGGCCGCGCAAAAAAGATGGCGGTGCCCGAGGGCACCGCCGAGTTTATAGGAGGAAACGTCCAAGAAAGCAGCAACTTGGCAAACCAGGCTGCTGTGAGAGGGACTATGCAACCTTTGCGGGCATCACGCAAGCGTGATTTCTGATCATTAGATTATTTTCATCTGGCCGACGCCCGGCCGGCGCGTGGCGGCCGGTCAGGCCGCCGCCCGCTCCCGCCGCGGGGCGAGGTCCACCGCCTGCTTGAGCGCCTCCACCAGCGAGCCCTCGTCGGCGATGCCCTTGCCCGCGATGTCGAAGGCGGTGCCGTGGTCGACGGAGGTGCGGATCACCGGCAGGCCGACGGTGATGTTCACGCCGGCCTCCAGCCCCATCACCTTCACGGGGCCGTGGCCCTGGTCGTGGTACATGGCCACCACAAGGTCGAAGTCGCCGCGGGCCGCCCGGAAGAAGAGGGTGTCGGCCGGGAGCGGGCCCTCCACGCGCCAGCCCTTCGCCTGGCAGGCCTTGATGGCGGGGATGATCTTCTCCTCCTCCTCGCCCTGGCCGAAGAGGCCGTTCTCGCCGGCGTGGGGGTTGATGGCGCAGACGCCGATCCGCGGGTCGGCCATGCCGGACTTCACCAGCGTCGCGTGGCCGCGGGCGATGACGCGCTCCACCAGGCCGGGCTCGATCCGCCGGATGGCGTCGATGAGGCCGACATGGGTGGTGACGTGGATGACGCGCAGCTTCGGCGCGACCAGCATCATCGAGACCTCGGGCGTGCCGGTGAGGTGGGCGAGCAGCTCGGTGTGGCCGGGGTACTTGTGGCCGGCCATGTGCAGCGCCTCCTTCGAGAGAGGGGCGGTGCAGATGGCGTCGGCCTCGCCGGCCTCCACGAGGCGGGTCGCCCGCTCGATGTAGCGGTAGGCGGCCTCGCCGGAGGTGGCGGAGAGCTGGCCGAAGGGATGGCCGGCGGGGATGAGGCCGAGGTCGATGCACTCGACCGTGCCGGGGGCGTAGCGGGCCTCGGCGGGGGTGGCGACCGCGTGCACCGCGAGGCCCGTGCGGGTGATGGCGTCGGCCTCGCGCAGCCGCGCCGCGTCGCCGATGACGAGGGGGCGGCACATCGCCTGCACGTCGGCGCGCGCGAGGGCCTTGGTGATGATCTCCGGCCCGATGCCGGAGGCGTCGCCCATGGTGATGGCGACGACGGGGCGGTTGTCCTGGTTCATGGCGCGCTCTCCTGGGGCAGGGCATGCGGCCGCGCGGGGCCGGGGTCGCGCAGCCGGGCGAGGCTGCGCAGGATGGTGCCGGCGTCGCCGAAGGCGCCGGCCTTGGTCATGACGGGGACCTCGAGGGCCCCCTGGGTGACGCCGAGCGGCACGCCGGGCTCGATCTCCTCGAGCAGGCGGATGCCGGTAACGCCGAGATGGCCGAGGAGGGCGCAGGCGGTCTCGCCCCCCGTCGCGAAGAGGGCGCCCATTTGCCGCGCGGCGGGGGCGAGGAGGCTCGCGAGCGCCTCGGCCAGGGCGGCGCCGCCCGCGAGGTCGGCGTCGGGCTCGGCCGCGATCCGCACCAGCGCGTCCCGGCCGGCGGCGAGCGTCACGGCGATGCCTTCGGAGAGCGGCGCCCAGCGGGGGTCGGCGGGGCCGGCGCGCAGGAGGGCGGGCGGGACGTCGAAGGCGGCGGCGCCCTCCTCCTCGGCCCGTCGGGCGGCCAGGCGGGAGGCCTCCGCCACGCTGCCGACGACGACGAGCGCGCCGCCGCGTGGGGCGGGCCGGGCGGGGAGGGAGTCGGGGGCGCCTCCGGGGAGGGCGGCGGCGAGGGCGGCGGCGATGCCGCCGGAGCCGACCCAGAGGGCTTGCTCCGCGAGCGGCAGGCTGGCGCGGGCGAGGGCGTCGAGGTCGCCGGGGAGGACGGCGTCGGCGACGACGGCGTCGAAGCCCGCGGCCAGGGCGTCGCGGAGGGCGGCGGCGAGGGCGGCGTCGCCCGCGCGCAGGAGGTCCAGCGGGAGGTGGCGCGCGGAGAGCCCGGCGGTGCCGAGCACCTCGGCGAGATGGGCGCTGGGGTAGCTGTGGTCCCGCGCCCAGAGGGGGGTGCCCTCGAGCGGCGCGCCGTCGAGGTGGACGCGGCCCGAAACCGTCGTGCGGCCGGTGGCGGGGAAGGCGGGGGCGAGGATGGCGAGCGAGGGGCGCCCGGCCTCGCGCAGCGCGGCGAGGGTGGCGGCGAGCTCCGCCGCGGGCTGGCCGCGAAGGGTCGAGTCGATCTTCTTGATGAGGCCGGCGCCGGGCCGGTGGCGGGCGCGGAGGAGGGCGGCGTGGCGCGCCCCCGCCTCCCCCGGCGGGAGGCGCCGGCTGTCCGCGTCGATGGCGAGCACGTCGGTCTCCCAGCCCGCCTCCACGCCCTGCCAGCCGACCGAGGCCGTGAGGCCGCGGCGGGCGAAGGCGATGGCGCAGTCGGCGGCGCCGGTGAGGTCGTCGGCGAGGATGAGCCAGCGGGACGTCATTCGGCGGGGGCCCCCTGCGGCGAGGCGACGGGCCTAGGGCCGAAGCGGCTGGCCGTCCAGGCCGTGAGCAGGGGGACGAGGACGGTGGTGACGATGACCGCGGCCGCGACGAGGATCGTCGCGTGGGCGGCGGCCGGGGCGTAGACGGGGTTGGCCGCGGCGACGATGGCCGGCACCGCCGCCGCGTTGCCCGCGGTGGAGGCGGCGGCGACCCCGGCGACGCCCGATCCCCCGGTGGCGCGGTCCGCGAGGAAGAGGGGGATGCCGGTCACGACCACGACGGCGACGCCGAGCCCGAGGCCGAGCAGCCCGGCCTGCCAGACCTTGGCGAGGTCCAGCCCGCTGCCGAGGGCGAAGGCGAAGAAGGGGATCATCACGGGGATGGCGCGGCTGAGGAAGTCGCGCATGTCGCGGTCGAGGTTGCCGAGGATCATGCCGACGACGAGCGGCAGGATGGAGCCGACGAGGGTGGGCCAGGGAAAGGCCGAGAGCCCCGCGACGCCGAGCGTGACCATGGTGAGGAAGGGGCCGGATTCGAGCGTCATCACCGTGTAGGCGCCGACGTCCCGCGGTTCGCCGTACTGGCCCATCAGCGCCATGTAGAGGCCGCCGTTGGTGTCGTTCATGGCGGCGACGATCGCGAGGGTGGAGAGGCCCGCGAAGAGGCCGGCCTCGACCGGCGCCTCGCCCAGGATGCGGCCGAAGACGACGCCGAGCACGATCGCGATGCCGATCTTCACCCCGAAGAGGGTGCCGCCCTTCTTGAGGATGTAGGGCGTCGCCTTGAAGTCGATGCTCGCGCCCATGCAGACGTAGAAGACCGCGAGGATGGTGAGGGCGCCGGAGAAGAGCGCGCCGGTGAAGGAGCCGAAGAACTTCGGCGTGTCCGGGAAGAAGGTGGCGATGAGCGCGCCGAGGGCGAGGGGCACGACCATCATGCCGCCGGGCACGCGCTCGATGGCGCGCTTGATGGGGATCTGCATGGGTGTCCTCCCGTGGCGCGCGGGCCGGCGCCTCCGGGGACAACGCGCGGCGGGCGGGGGTGCTTCCACCGGTTGGAACGGAAGCCCGGTTTTCGCCCGGGGGTGGGCGCGGCTACTCGATGGCGATGTTCCGCTCGCGCAGGACGCGGGTCCAGAGCGCCACCTCGCGGGCGACGGTGTCGCCGAAGGGGGCGGCGCGCCCGTCCGGGACCGCAGCGCCGCTCTCCTCCAGGCGCCGGCGGTAGGCCTCGCCGGCGGCGGCCGCGGCGAGGGCGGCCTGCATGGCGGCCAGCGCGTCCCGCGGGGTGCCGCGCGGGGCCATGAGGCCGAACCAGGTGCCCTCGGCGAAGTCGATCCCCTGCTCCCGCGCGCTGGGCACGTCGGGCAGGGCGGGGATGCGGGGGCCGGGGGTGCTGACGGCGATCGGCTTGAGGGCGCCGCCGCGGATCTGCCCGGCGACGGTCGGGAAGACCGGCAGCATGACCTGCACCTGCCCGGCGACGAGGTCCGTCGCGGCCTGGGCCATGCCGCGGTAGCTGACGTGGTTCAGCCGCATCCCCGTCGCGGCCTGGAGAAGCTCGGTCTGGAGGTGGGTGACGCTGCCGATGCCGTTGCTGCCGTAGAAGAGGGCGCCCGGGCGGGCCTTGGCGAAGTCGACGAAGCCCTTGAGGTCGTTCACGGGCAGGCCGGGGTTCACGACAACGATCGGGGCGTATTGCGCGAGGGGCCAGACGGCCTCGAGGTCGCGCGCCAGGCTGAAGCCGATGTCGCGCCCGGCGGCGGCGGCGATGGGGAGGGAGTTGTCCATCACGAGCAGGGTGGTGGCGTCGGGGGCCGCGCGGGCGGCGGCCTGCCAGCCGACGGCGCCGCTGCCGCCGGTGCGGTTCTCGACGACGAAGCTGTTGCCCGTGACCTCCTGCAGGCGCTGGGCGAGGCCGCGCGCGAGGAAGTCCGCGGTGCCGCCGGGGGCGAGGGTGACCACGAGGCGCACCGGCTTGTCGGAGGGCCAGGGCGCCTGCGCGCGGGCGCGGCGGGGCAGGAGGGCGGGCGCGGCCAGCAGCAGCGCCGCGGCGCGGCGGGTGAGGGGGCCGGGTCGTGCCGGGGGCGGCGCGGCCTCGGGGCGCCGGTCGTGCTGGTCGGGCATTCGCCTCGTTCCTCCCTCGCTGCCTGTCCTGGCCGGTGGTCAGTCGCGCCGCGGTTCCCGCGTGAGGGCGGAGGCCATGGCGGGGGCGTAGCCGGGGGCCACGCGGGCGTCGATGAGGGCCGCGCCGCCGGCCTCCACATGGGCGACGGCGCGGGCGAGGGCCTCGTTCAGCGCCGCCTCGGTCCCGACCGGGCCGATGCCGAGCAGGCCGAGGCCCTCGGCGAGCTTCGCGAAGTCGGGGTCGGGGTCCGAGATGGCCTGGCCCACCCACTTGTTCTCGACGGGGCGCCCGCGCTCCTTTGCCACGCGCTCCTGATGGACCTCGTCGTTGAAGAAGGAGCGGTTGTTGGAGACGACGACGAGCAGCGGCACGCGGTAGTGGGCGGCGGTCCAGAGGGCGGAGAGGCCCATCATCGTGTCGCCGTCGCCGAGCACCGCGACGGGCAGGCGGCCGGTGCCGCGGAGCGCCAGCGCCGCGCCGACAGCCATGCCCGGGCCGCTGCCGATGCCGCCGCCGCCGTCCTGGCCGAGGTAGTCGAGGGGGTGGGCGAAATGCCAGAGCGCGCCGTCCCAGCCGAGGGGGAGGCGGATGAGGGTGACCTCCCGCCCCGCGGTGGCGCGGCGCAGCGCGGCGGCGAGGCCGGGGATGGCGAGGGGGCCGGGGGCGGCGGGCGCCGCCGGGGCCTCGGCCACGACGAAGGGGGGCGGCGTTGCCCTGGCCGGCAGGGCCGCGAGGAGGGCGGCGACGACGGGGTCGGGCTCGTTGTCGAAGTAGAGGTCGGCCGGGGGCAGGCCGCCGTGGTCGAAGCTCCAGCCGTTGTGCAGGCGCGCGTCGGGCGAGACCTGGATGATGCGGGGGCCCGCTTCCTCGGCGCCGGCGGCGCGGAGGGTGCCGCCGAGGTCCACCCAGTCGAGGGCGAGGATCACGTCGGCCTCCCGCATGGCGGCCTGCAGGCTCGGCGCCGCGAAGGTGCCGGGCGGGCCGACATGCAGGGGGTGGCCGGTCGGGAAGGTGGCGGGAAGCTTGAGGTCGGTCGCGACCCGCGCGCCCAGGCGCTCGGCGAGCCGGACCCGCGCCTCCCACGCCGCGGGGGAGCGGCCGGTGCGACCCATGAGGATGAGGGGGCTGGCGGCGCGAAGGAGGAGGTCCGCCGCGCGGGCGAGGAGGTCGGGCGCCGGCGCCGCGGCGGGCGGGGCGGCGTAGCGGGCGACGTCCGGCGGGGCGGGCAGGTGGTCGAGCGGCTGCTCCTGCAGCGCGGCGTCGAGGTTGACGTAGACGGGGCCGCAGGGCGCGCTCGCCATGATCTGGGCGGCGCGCAGCAGCGCCTCCCGCGCGGCGGGGACGGAGGCAGGCTGGGCGTCCCACTTCGTGTAGTGGCGGATCAGCGCGCCCTGGTCCTGGGCGGTGTGGATCCAGTCGATCCAGGGGCGGCGGCGCGCGGCGTCCACCGGGCCGGTGGCGCCGAGGACGAGGACGGGCACGCGGTCGCACCAGGCGTTGTAGATGGCCATGGTGCCGTGCATGAGGCCGACGTTGCTGTGCAGCGCGGCCGCGATGGGTCGGCCGGACGCCTTGTAGTAGCCGTGCGCGAGGGCGACCGCGTGCTCCTCGTGCAGGCAGACGAGCATCTGCGGCGCGGTGTTGCCGAGGCGGTTGACGAGGCTGTCGTGCAGGCCGCGGTAGCTGGCGCCAGGGTTGAGCGCGACGAAGGGGATCTCGAGCGCGCGCAGCACGTCGGCGATGGCGTCGCTGCCCCAGGCGCGGTTATCGGCGGGGGCGGCGGGGACGGGGCGGTCCATCGCCTCAGCCCGCGCG
This sequence comes from Muricoccus nepalensis, assembly GCF_006438825.1. Classification (GTDB taxonomy): domain Bacteria; phylum Pseudomonadota; class Alphaproteobacteria; order Acetobacterales; family Acetobacteraceae; genus Roseomonas; species Roseomonas nepalensis. The sequence goes on along the minus strand of NZ_RCZP01000028.1, from coordinate 50,289 downwards.
GCGCCCCTCACGGCCTCCGGCTCGTCGCGCGGCATGTGCCCTCTCCCCCTCTGCTGGCCGCAGCCTATGGCGGGAGGCGAGGGGCTGAACAGGGGGCGCTCGGCCCCTTCGCAGCGGGTGGCCGCGGGGCGTAGCGTGGCGCGCAAGAGAAACGCGCGGGAGGGCGGCAGGACCATGAGACGACGCGGCTTCCTGGCGGCCCCGGCCGCCCTCGGGCTGGCCCCGGCCGCTCTTGGGTTCGCCACGATGGTTCCCGGCGCGGCGCGGGCGGAGGCGCCCTATCCGGACCGGCCGATCCGGCTGCTCGTCACCATCCCGCCCGGCGGCGCGCCGGACGTGGCCGCGCGGATCGTCGCGCAGCGCCTCGGCGAGCGGCTCGGGCAGCCCGTGGTGATCGAGAACCGCGCGGGGTCGAACGGGCAGATCGCGACGGAGGCGGCGGTGCGGTCACGGCCCGACGGCTACACGCTGCTCTTCGCGCAGGACACGGTGATCACCGTGAACCCGGCGCTCTACGAGCGGGCGCCCTTCAACGTCGCGACGGACCTCGTGCCGGTGGCGAGCGTCGCGTCCAATGCCTTCGTGCTCTCGGTCAACCCGTCGCTGGCCGCGCGCACGCTGGAGGAGTTCATCGCGCTCGCCCGGCGGAGCGACCCGCCGCTCGCCTACGCCTCCGGCGGCTCGGGCAGCCAGCACCAGCTCGCGATGGAGATGCTGGCGCAGCGGGCGGGCCTGCGCATGCTGCACGTGCCGTTCCGGGGCGGCACGCCGGCGGTGACGGCGACGGTGGCGGGGGACACGGCGGCGGTCTTCTCGGGCACCTCCTCGGCGCCGCTCATCCAGCAGGGGCGGCTGCGGGCGATCGCGGTGACGGGGCCGCGGCGCTCGCCGGCCTTCCCGGACCTACCGGCGATCGGGGAGATGTTCCCGGGCTACGAGGTGGTGATCTGGCTCGGCGTCTTCGCGCCCGCCGGCACGCCGGCGCCGGTGGTGGCGACCCTGCGCGACGCGATCAACGCCTCGCTCGCCGAGCCCGCCGTGCGCGCGCGGCTGGAATTGGCGGGCGGGCTGGAGCCGATGGTGACGACGCCCGAGGGCTTCGCGGCGCTGATCCGGCACGACACGGCGAAGTACGGCGCGCTGGTGCGCGCGATCGGCATCCGGCCGGAGTAGCGGCGGTCAGACCTTGAAGCGGCTGCGCGTCTCGGGCGCGAAGATCTCCGCGGGGTCGAGCTTGCGGTGGCAGACGCCCTGCTCATGCGCCCAGGTGGTGAAGGCGTCGAGCGTCGCGCGGTTGGCGTCCACGCCGTAGGGCCAGCCGTCGCCCCCGATCATCGCCCGCGCCGCGCGCGCGCGCTCGGCCATCCAGGGGAGGGGGAAGTAGGAGAGGGTGATGTCGGACAAGCGCGCGAGGGAGCGGTCCTTCGCGGTCTCGAGCGCCTTCAGGAGGTTGAGCGCGAGCCAGCGGTTCCGCTCGTAGACGTCGCGCCGCATGACGACGACGTGCATGATCGGGAAGATGCCGGTCTCGCGAAGGAAGTCCTCCTCGGCCGCCTGGTAGTCCGCGAAGAGGCGGCGGATGGCGGGGTCGCCCGCGAGGAAGGGGCCGGGCGGGCGCGCGGAGAGGACCGCGTCGAGGTCGCCGGCGAGGAGCATCTCGGAGAGGGAGCGGTCCGGCACCGGGGTGAGGCTGAGGCCGCCGGGGAGGGCGAGCTTCACCTTCTCCACGCGCCCGGGATCGTTCACCCCCGCCTGGAACCAGCGGATGCCCGCGAGGTCGACGCCGTGGTGGTGCGCGAGGATGCCGCGCGAGTAGATCGCGGCCGTCTGCGCCCATTCGGGGACGCCCACGCGCTTGCCCGCGAGCTGCGCGGGATCGGTGAGGCCGCTGTCGGCGCGCACGTAGAAGGAGGAGTGGCGGAACATGCGCGAGACGAAGACGGGGATCGCGACGATCGTCTCGTCGCCCTGCGACAGGAGGGAGGCGACCTTCGCGAAGGACATCTCCGACACGTCCCACTCCCGGTGGAAGGTGAAGCGGTAGAAGATCTCCTCCACGGGCATGCGCAGCACGGTGAGGTCGACGCCGGGCACGGGGACGGTGCCGTCCAGCACGTCGCGGACGTGGTCGTACTCGGAGAGGGCGATGGTGAGGGGAATGTTGGGCATGTGACCCTTCCGGGGATCGCGGGCGATGCGCGGAAGGGTTGTCCCCTTTGCGGGGGCGGTCAATCGGCGCGCGGCGGCGGCGCGGGGCGGCTTCAAGGGAGGGGGAGGGACCGGGGGCCGGGGCATCCATCGGCGGCCGCGGGCGTTCCTGGGCCTGCGCAAAAGGCGCCCGGCGAGCAGCGCGGGGGCGCCGCACCCGATTCAGGACAGGAGGCTTCCCATGAACAAGGTTCGCGCGATGGTGGCGTTCTCGGCCCTTCTCGCGGCGGCCGTGACGACGGCGCCGGTGCCCGTGCAGGCCGCTGAGCGCAACGCGCAGGAGCAGCGCGCGCGGCCAAGCGACGACACGTCGGGCCGGGTGCAGCGAGGGCAGGCCTCGCACTACCACCGCCGGTTGAACGGCCGGCGCATGGCGAACGGGGAGCGCTTCTCCGTCAACTCCAACTCCGCCGCGAGCCGCACCCTTCCGCTCGGCACCACGGCGCGGGTGAAGAACCTGGAGACGGGGCGCACGGCGATGGTGGAGGTGGAGGACCGCGGCCCCTACGCGCGGGGCCGCATCCTCGACGTCAGCCCGCGGACGGCGCAGCAGCTCGGCATGCTCGAGGAGGGCGTGGCGCCCGTCGAGATCTCCCCGGTCGAGGTGCCCCAGCGCGACGGCAGCACCCGTCCGGGCGCCGGCGCGTCGCGCTGAGGCGGCGCTACTCCTTCACCGCGCCGGTGAGCGACGAGACGTAGTAGTCGACGAAGAAGGAGTAGAAGATCGCGACCGGCAGAGAGCCGAGGAGCGATCCCGCCATCAGCGATCCCCACTGGTAGACGTCGCCCTGGACGAGCTCCGTCAGGATGGCGACGGGCACCGTCTTCTTCTCCGAGGAGGAGATGAAGGCGAGGGCGTAGATGAACTCGTTCCAGGAAAGGGTGAAGGAGAAGATGCCCGCGCTGATCAGGCCCGGCACCGCCAGCGGCAGCGTGATGCGGCGCAGGATCTGCAGGCGGGTCGCGCCGTCGATCAGGGCGCACTCCTCGAGTTCGTAGGGGATCGACTTGAAGTAGCCGATGAGCAGCCAGGTGCAGAAGGGGATGAGGAAGGTCGGGTAGGTGAGGATGAGGGCCAGCGGGCTGTCGAAGAGGCCAAGCTGGAAGACCATGGTGGCGAGCGGGATGAAGAGGATCGAGGGCGGCACGAGGTAGGCGATGTAGATCGCGAGCCCGACCGCGTTGGCGCCCCGGAAGCGCAGCCGCTGGATGGCGTAGGCCGCCAGGACCGAGGCGAAGATGGACAGCACCGTCGAGCAGATGGCGACGAGCATCGTCGTCATGAGCCAGCGCGGGTAGGAGGTCTCGAAGAGGAGCTTCTTGATGTTGGCGAGCGTCGGGTGGACGACCCAGAACGGGTTGTACTGCTTGTAGTCGTAAAGCTCCGCGTTGGGTTTGAAGGTGGTGATCGTCATCCAGTAGAAGGGGAAGAGGAGGATGAAGATGAAGATGGCGAGCGGGAGGTAGACGGTCACCATCCGCCGCGGCCCCGACTGCCAGGAGAGGACCGCGCCCTCGTCCGTGGACTTACTCATCGTTGCCTCCTTGCTGCCACTTGCGCCGGGAGAGGGCGAAGTAGCTGAACAGCGTCGCGAGAACGAGGAAGGGGATCATGGAGACGGCGATGGCCGCGCCCTCCCCGAGCTGCCCGCCGGGGATGCCGCGCTGGAAGGCCAGCGTGGCCATGAGGTGGGTGGAGTTGATCGGCCCGCCGCGCGTGATGGCGTAGACGAGCTGGAAGTCCGTGAAGGTGAAGAGCACGGAGAAGGTGAGCACCACCGAGAGGATGGGCATCAGCAGCGGCGCCGTGATCTTCGTGAAGCGCTGCCAGGAGGAGGCGCCGTCGAGCAGCGCGGCCTCGTAGAGGGAGGGCGAGATGGTCTGCAGCCCCGCGAGCAGCGAGATCGCGACGAAGGGGATGCCGCGCCAGACATTGGCGAAGACGAGCGACCAGCGGGCGTGCCAGGGTGTGCCGAGGAAGTCGATGTAGGTGTCCCGCCAGCCCAGCACGTCCACCAGCACGTAGGAGATGATGGAGAACTGGGCGTCGAACATCCACCAGAAGGCGATGGCGGAGAGGACAGTGGGCACGATCCAGGGCATCAGGATGATGGCGCGGATGAGCGACTTGAAGGGCACGTTCTCGTTCAGCAGCAGCGCCAGCCAGAGGCCGAGGCCGAACTTCAGGACCGTCGCCACGGTCGTGTAGAAGAGCGTGTAGAAGACGGCGCCCCAGAAGACCTGGTCGTACCAGAGGGATTCGAAGTTCTCGAAGCCGACGAAGACGCCGCCGCGGCCGATATGGGTGTCGGTGAAGGCGAGCCAGATGCCGAGGCCGAGCGGGTAGGTCAGGAAGACCATCAGCAGCCCGACCGCCGGCAGGAGGCAGAGGAAGACGAGGAAGGCCTTGTTGTCGAGCAGGCGCGCGAGGGCGCCCGGCGTGCTGCGCTTCGGGTTCCAGGGCACCGCGGCGGTGGTGGTCTCGGACATCGGGCCCTTCCTTCGGAGGCGGGCGGCGCCGCGGGGTGATCCGCGGCGCCCCTTGGGCTAGCGGTAGTAGCGGCGCGTGCGGCGCTCGGCCTCGCGGACCGCTTCCTCGGGCGTGGACTGGCCGGAGGAGGCGGCGGCGAACATCTGCACGACGACGTAGTCGGCCGCGACCGAGCCGGAGGCGACGCCGATCGGGCCCTTGTAGCCCGACCAGAACTCCACCGTGTTCGTGTCGCGGTAGACGGCGAGCTTGGGGTCGCTCGTCCAGACGGCGCTCTGGGCGTAGGCCGCGAGCGGGTGGGACCAGTAGCCGCCGCAGCCCGTCAGCCAGGGGTCGTACTGCTCCTGCTCCATCATGAAGCGGAGGTACTCCTTGGCGGCGTTGGGGTAGCGGGTGTGCTTGAACACCATGGCGTTCAGCAGCAGCACGTTCTCGGCCATCTTGCCGGCGGGGCCGGTGGGCATGCGCATCATGCCCGTGTCCTCGGCGACGGCGGCCGTGCGCGGGTCGTTCTTGAGCGAGAAGTACATCGACACGCCGTTCTGCGTGACGCCGATCTCCCCCGCCGCGTAGGCGCGGTTGTTGTTCACGTCGCCCCATGAGAGGGTGCCGGGGATGAAGGTCTGGTAGAGCTCCTTGGCGTAGCGGAGCGCCTGGATGGTCTGGGGGCTGTTGATCGCGACCTTGCCGGCCTCGTCCACCACCATGCCGCCGTGCGACCAGAGCAGCCAGTTGCAGTAGGCGTTGCCGTCGCCGACCGCGTTGCCGAGGGCGAAGCCGGCGGGGTGGCCGTTCTTCTTCATGGCCTGGCAGAGCTTGAGGAAGCCCTCGTGGTCGGTCGGGATGCTGTCGTAGCCCGCCTCCTTCGCCCAGGAGATGCGGTAGACGCAGGGGGCGCCGGTGCCGCCCATGGGGAGCGAGATCCACTGCTCCGTGCCCCACTTTTTGCCGAAGCGCTGGGGCAGCGCGAGCCAGCCGCCGTACTTCTGGCCGAGATAGGCGGCCATCTCCGTCATGTCGAGGAGCTTGTCCGCGTAGATGTGCGGGTCGTCCGCCCAGCCGACGACGACGTCAGGGCCCGCGCCGGTGTTGGCGGCGACGGCCGTCTGCGGGCGGAGGTCCTCCCAGCCCGCGAAGTCCACGCGCACCTGAACGCCGGTCTGCGCGGTGAACTTGGCGGTGTTCTCGCGGAAGATGGTCTCGTCGGCGTCCACGAACTTCGTCGGGCGCAGCACGCGGAGCGTCGCGCCGTTCTCGATGGGCTGGCGGGGCGGGGTCGCGTTGCCCACGGGGATGGCGGCGCGGGCGCCGCCGGCGCCGATCGTGGTGGCGGCCATGGCGCCGGCGCCGAGCGCCAGCGTGCCGCGGCGGGTGATCCTGTCCATCGTCTCGTGTCTCCCTCGTGTCTTCTTCTTCGTGGCGGGGGCGGTCAGGCGCTCAGGCGCATGCCGGTTCCCTTGCTGAACAGGTGGGCCAGCGCGGGGTCGGGCATGATCCGGAGCGTGTCGCCGACCCGGGCCGAGATGCGCTCGCGGAAGGCGCCGACGAGGGGCGTCTCGCCGAGGCGCGCCATCACCATCGTCTCGGACCCCGTGGGCTCGACGAGCTGGACGGTCACGGGGATGCCCGCCTCGTCCAGGCGGAGGTGCTCCGGGCGGATGCCGTAGATGACGGGCTCGCCCGCGCCCGTCTGGGTGGGAAGGGGGAGGCTGGCGGCCGCGCCGTCCAGGCCGTCGGGACGGAAGCCGCCGTCCTGCACGTGGCCGGGGAGGAAGTTCATGGAGGGGCTGCCGATGAAGCCCGCGACGAAGAGGTTCGCCGGGCGGTCGTAGAGCTCGAGCGGCGTGCCGATCTGCTCCACCTTGCCGGCCTGCATGACGACGATCTTGTCGGCCATGGTCATGGCCTCGATCTGGTCGTGGGTGACGTAGACGGTGGTGGTGCGGAGCCGCTGGTGCAGGTCCTTGATCTCGCCGCGCATCTGCACGCGCAGCTTCGCGTCGAGGTTGGAGAGCGGCTCGTCGAAGAGGAAGACCTGCGGGTGGCGGACGATGGCGCGGCCCATGGCGACGCGCTGGCGTTGGCCGCCCGAGAGCTGGCGCGGGTAGCGGTCGAGCAGAGGGTCGAGGCCGAGGATGCGGCTCGCGCGCGAGGTCTCGGCCTCCATCACCTCGGCCGGCGCCTTCGCCAGACGAAGCGAGAAGGCCATGTTCTCCCGCACGGTCATGTGGGGGTAGAGCGCGTAGTTCTGGAACACCATGGCGATGTCCCGGTCCTTCGGCGGCACGTCGTTCACGACCTTGCCGCCGATGACGATGTCGCCGCCCGAGATGTTCTCGAGCCCCGCGATCATCCGCAGCAGGGTGGACTTGCCGCAGCCCGAGGGGCCGACGAGGACGCAGAACTCGCCGTCCGCGATGTCCAGGTCGACGCCGTGGAGGATGGGGGTGCCGCCGAAGCTCTTCCGGACGGCGCGTATCTCGACCGAGGCCATCGGGGGTCCGCTAAACCGGCACGCGGGCGCGCATCCGCCGTCTCGTCATCGGACAGTCCTCCAGCTTGGTTGGCGCGAGCCTACGCAGGGGGCGCGCGGCAATGCAACAGGGGACCCCCCCCGCCCCGGGTGGCCTGTCCGGGTGGCTTGTCCGGCCGTGCGCGGCGGGCTGTATTGCCGGGGCGGGCGCCGGGGCGGCCGGCCCCGGGCGAGCGTTACGTTCACAAACAGAAGATCACCGCGAGGGCGTCCCGATGAGCGGCAACCAGTACAAGGCCTGCGTGGTGGGACTCGGCTCCATGGGCATGGGCGCCGCGCGCTCCTGCATCGCGGCGGGGCTGGCCACCTACGGCGTCGACCTGAACCCCGCGGCCTGCGAATCCCTCCAGGGGGCGGGGGCAGTGGCGAGCGGGGCGGACGCGGCGGGCTTCGCCGGGGAGCTCGACGGGGTGCTGCTGCTGGTGGTGAACGCGGAGCAGTGCCGGGGCGCGCTGTTCGGGCCGGAGGGCCTCGCGCCGCGGCTGCGGCCGGGGACCGGGGTGATGGTCTCGGCCACCATCTCGGCCGCGGACGCGCGCGAGATCGCGGGGCGGCTGGAGGGGATGGGCCTGCTCGTGCTCGACGCCCCGGTATCGGGCGGGGCGGCGAAGGCGGCGGCGGGGGAGATGACGGTGATGGCCGCGGGGTCGCGCGCGGCCTTCGACCGGCTGCGGCCCCTGCTCGATGCGGTCGCGGGCAAGGTCTACGAGATCGGGGAGGAGATCGGGCTCGGGGCGACGGTGAAGATCGTCCACCAGCTGCTCGCCGGGGTGCACATCGCGGCGGGGGCGGAGGCGATGGCGCTCGCCGCGCGCGCGGGCATCCCGCTCGGCACGATGTACGAGGTGGTGACCCACGCGGCGGGGAACAGCTGGATGTTCGAGAACCGGATGAAGCAGGTGGTGGAGGGCGACTACACGCCCCACTCGGCCGTCGACATCTTCGTGAAGGACCTGCGGCTGGTGACGGAGACGGCCCTGGCGCTGAACTTCCCGCTGCCGCTGGCCAGCACCGCCTACGGGATGTTCGCCAACGCCAGCAACGCGGGCCACGGGCGGGAGGCGGACGCGGCGGTGATCCGGACCTTCGCGGGGATCCGGCTTCCGGGGGACGACGGGAAGTGACCATGCGGCTCGGCGTCATCGCGGACGACTTCACAGGGGCGACCGACATCGCGGGCTTCCTCGTCGCGAACGGGCTGCGGACGGTGCAGCTCAACGGCGTGCCGCCCGCGGGGCTGGACCTGGAGGCGGAGGCGGTCGTCATCAGCCTCAAGTCGCGCTCCTGCCCGGTGGAGGAGGCCGTCGCGCAGAGCCTGGCCTCGCTCGAGTGGCTGCGGGCGCGGGGCTGCCCGCAGTTCTTCTTCAAGTACTGCTCGACCTTCGACAGCACGGCGAAGGGCAACATCGGGCCGGTGACGGACGCGCTGCTGGACGCGCTGGGCGAGGACTTCACGGTCATCTGCCCCGTGCTGCCGGTGAACGGGCGGACGATCTACAGCGGCTACCTCTTCGTGAACGGGGTGCCGCTCGCGGAGTCCGGGATGCGCGATCATCCCGTGACGCCGATGCGCGACAGCAACCTCATGCGGCTGATGGACGCGCAGTCGCGCGGGCGGACCGGCAACGTGAACAGCGTCGTGATGGACGGGGGGCCCGACGCCGTCCGCGCGGCGCTGGACCGGCTGCGGGGGGAGGGTTTCCGCTACGCCGTGCTCGACGCGCTGAACGACGCGCACCTCGTCACGATGGGCCGGGCGGTGGCGGGGATGCGGCTGGTGACGGGCGGCTCGGGGCTGGCGGACGGGATGGCGCGGGCCTGGGGCGGCGGGGACGCGGCGGCGGCCTCGGCCCAGGGGCACCCGGGCGCCGGGCGGGCGGTGGTGCTCTCCGGCTCCTGCTCGGAGATGACGAACGCGCAGGTCGCGGCCTACCGCGCCGCGGCGCCCGCGATGGCGGTGGAGGTGGAGCGCTGCCTCTCCGACCCCGGCTACGCCGCGGCGATCGCCGGCTGGGTGCTGGCGCAGCCGGCGGATGGGGCGGCGCCGCTCGTCTTCGCGACGACCGAGCCGGCGGGGCTGCGCGCGGTGCAGGCCCGCTTCGGGGCAGGGCCAGCGAGCGAGGCGGTGGAGCGGGTCTTCGGCGAGGTGGCGCGGCGGCTGGAGGCGGGGGGCGTCGCGCGCTTCATCGTGGCGGGCGGGGAGACCTCGGGCGTGGTGACGCAGTCGCTGGGGATCGCGGGCTTCCACATCGGGCCGCAGATCGCGCCCGGCGTGCCCTGGGTGCGGGCGATCGACCGGCCGGTCTCGCTCGCACTGAAGTCGGGGAACTTCGGAAGGGAGCGCTTCTTCTTCGAGGCGCAGGAAACGGCCGGCTGAGCCGGACAGGAGACAGCAGCATGCCGCGCTTCGCCGCGAACCTCTCGATGATGTTCACCGAGCACCCCTTCCTCGACCGCTTCGCCGCCGCCGCGGCCGCGGGGTTCGAGGCGGTGGAGTTCCTCTTTCCCTACGAGCACCCGCCGGAGGCGGTGGCGGGGAGGCTGCGGGAGGCCGGGCTCGCGCTCGCGCTGTTCAACATGCCGCCCGGCGACTGGGCGGCGGGGGAGCGCGGGATGGCCGCGATCCCGGGGCGCGAGGCGGAGTTCCGCGCGAGCGTGCCCGTCGCGCTGCGCTACGCGAAGGCGATGGGGTGCCGGACGCTGCACTGCATGTCCGGCATGACCGGGGACCGCGACCGGGCGGCCTGCGAGGCGGCCTTCGTGGAAAACTTCCGCTTCGCCGCCGACGCCGCGGCGGGGGAGGGGATCACGATCCTCGTGGAGCCCATCAACACGCGGAACATGCCCGGCTACTTCGTCAACCACCAGATGGACGGCATCGCGCTGATCGAGAGGGTCGGGCGGCCCAACGTGTCGCTCCAGCTCGACCTCTACCACGCGCAGATCATGGACGGGGACCTGACGAAGCTCATCGAGAAGCTCGCCGGGCGCTTCGCGCACGTGCAGATCGCCTCCGTGCCGGACCGGCACGAGCCGGGGGAGGGGGAGCTGAACTTTCCGCACCTCTTCGCCGTGCTCGACCGCGTGGGCTACGAGGGCTGGATCGGCTGCGAGTACAACCCGCGGGGCGAGACGGTGGCCGGGCTGGGCTGGTTCGCGCCCTACAGGAGGCGCTCGTGAGGATCGTCGTCACGGGGGGCGCGGGCTTTCTCGGCAGCCGGGTGATCCGAGCGCTGCTGGCGGCGCGCGGGCGCAAGGAGGGGCTGCCGGCCTTCGAGAGCATCCTTTCCGTCGACCTAGCGCCCTGCCCAGTGGAGGACCCGCGGGTCTCGTCGCTCGTCGGCGACGTCGCCGAGCCCGGCTTCGCGGCGCGTGTCGTCGAGGCGGGGACGCTCGGCGTCTACCACCTGGCGGCGGTGCTGAGCGGGCAGTCGGAGGCGGAGTTCGACGTCGGGATGCGCGTGAACCTCGACGGGACGCGCGCCCTGCTCGAGGCGGCGCGGGCCACGGGGGAGGCGCCGCGCTTCGTCTTCGCGAGCTCCGTCGCGGTCTTCGGGGGCGAGATGCCCGAGGTGGTGCCGGAGACGCTGGCGCCGATGCCGGCCTCCTCCTACGGCGCGGCGAAGGCCATGGGGGAGCTGCTGGTCAACGACTACTCCCGCCGCGGCTTTGTGGACGGGCGGGTCTGCCGGTTGCCGACCATCGTGGTGCGGCCGGGCAAGCCGAACTCGGCGGCCTCCTCCTTCGCGAGCGGGATCATCCGGGAGCCGCTGGCGGGCGTCGCCTCCAACCTGCCGGTGCCGCGGGAGACGCGGCTCTGGCTCTCGTCGCCCGACGCGGTGGTGGGCAACCTCGTGCACGCGATGGCGGTGGAGGGCGCGCGGATCGGGCCCTGGCGCACGCTCAACCTGCCGGGCGTCTGCGTGACGGCGGGCGCGATGCTGGAGAGCCTGGCGCGGGTCGGCGGCGCGGCGGCGCGGGCGCTGGTCCGCGAGGAGCCGGAGGAGCGGGTGGCCCGCATCGTCTGTTCCTGGCCGGGCGACTTCGACGTGGCGCGGCCGCTCGCGCTCGGCTTCACCCGCGACGGGGACTTCGACGGCGTGGTGCGGCAGTACCGGGACGAGTTCGTCCGGTGAGCGGCGGCACGGACGAGGCGGCGCTGCGCGGCCTTCTCGTGGAGCTCGGCGCGAGCCTCTTCGCGCGGGGCTACTCGGTGGGCAGCGCCGGCAACATCAGCGTGCGCCTGCCGGACGGCTACCTGATGACCCCCACGAACTCCTCGCTCGGGCGGCTCGACGCCGCACGGATCAGCAAGCTGGACGCGGGCTGGAACCATGTCGGCGGCGACAAGCCCTCCAAGGAGGTCTTCATGCACCGCGCCGTGCTGACGGCGCGGCCCGAGGCGGGGGCGGTGGTTCACCTGCACTCCACCCACGCGACGGCGATCAGCTGCCTCGCCTCGCCCGGCGACGAGGCGCCGATCCCGCCGCTGACGCCCTATTTCGTCATGCGCGTGGGGCGAAGCCTGCCGGTCGTGCGCTACTACCGCCCCGGCGATCCCGCGATGGAGGGCGAGATCCACGCGGCGGCGCTCGGCGCGCGCGCGATGCTGCTCGCCAACCACGGGCCGGTGGTGTCGGGGCGCTCGCTCGTCGACGCCGTCTACGCGGCGGAGGAGCTCGAGGAATCGGCGCGGCTGGCGCTCATGCTGCGCGGCCAGGCGGCGCGGGGGCTGACGCCGGCGCAGGTGGAGGACCTGCTGCGCAGCTTCGGCTGACAAAAGGGCTCAGCCGGTGAGGGAGAGGACGTGGCGCTCCTGCTCCGCCGTCTCCACCGCGCCCGGGCGCGCGGCGCGGACGGCGGCGATGGCCTCGCGCGGGGCGGCGCCGCGCTCCACGAGGATGCGCGAGGCGACGAGGCCGGCGCGGCCGAGGCCGCCCTTGCAGTGCACGAGCACCGCCTCGCCGCGGTCGAGGGCGGCGTGCAGCGCCCCGCGCTCCGCGGCCCAGGCCGCCTCCCAGGCGGGGGTGGGGACGGAGAAGTCCTCGATCGGCAGGTGGCGCCACGCCATGCCGCGGGCGGCCACGGCCTCGCCAAGACCGGGGACGCGCAGGGCCCGCAGCTCCGCGGCGGTGACGAGGGTGACCACGCGGCTCGCGCCCCATTCGGCGATGGCGCCGACATCGGCCTCCAGGTCGCGCGCCCAGGCGCCGGTGGCGGCCGTGGCCTGCCACTTCCCGGGGCAGAAGGTGATGCCCAGCGTGCCGCCGCCGGGGCAGGGAAGGGCGGCGATGCGCAGGGGGTGCGTCCGGCTGGTTCTCATCCTGTCCTTCGCGCGGGGCGGGCGCGCAGCATGCCCTGCCGCGCGGCGGCGGGCCATGCCACGGGCCGGGCGGCGGGTGGGGGGCGTTGAGGCAGGGGGGGCATGCGCGCTACCCTGGGCGGTGCAGGGCCATCCAGCCCAGGGAAAGTGAGGTTGTGCATGCGTAAGCCGAATTATGATTTTGAACGCAGCCAGCGCAACAAGGCCAAAGAAATCAAGGCGCAGCAGAAGGCGCAGAAGAAGCTCGAGAAGGCCGCGGGCGAGGAGGGAGGCGTGCCCGGGGGCGAGCCGGCCGCCGAGGGCGAGGGCCGCGCGCCCAGCCGGGACTGACGCGGGCGCGAGGCGGACGGCCTCCGGGCCGCGCCGCCCCGGCCGAGGCCCCCGCGCGGGGCCCCGGCGTGGGCGCACCGGCTTGGAGGCCGGCGCGCAGGCGGGGTGTCAGGCCCAGGGATCGACGTTGAAGTGGGCCGTCCCGGCGCTCATCAGCGCCGCGGTCGCGCCGGGTTGCTCGTGGCCGTCCACGCTGAAGCCGGCCACGTAGAGGTTGCGGTCCGTGCCGGCGGTGCCGCCCCAGGCGTCGTTCAGGAAGGCGACGTCCACGGTGCTGGGCGCGCTCGGCAGGTTGAAGGTGAAGTCCTGCACCGCGCCGGCCGCGTGCGAGGCGGTGACGGTGCCGCCGCCGACCTGCTTGCCGTCCGCCATCACCGCGAACTGCGCGTCGCCGCGCCAGGCGTCCTCGGCGAGGTGCAGGGTCAGGCTGTGGCCGCCCGCGGCCTCGGGCGCGGGCGCGGGCGCTGCGGCGCCGACCGTCGTTGTGGCCGAGGCGCCGGAGCTCAGCAGCACGGCCCCGATCCCCTTCTCCTCGCCGGCGTAGCTCACGCTGTCGACGTAGAGGTTGCGGTCCGCGGCGGCGCTGCCGCCCCAGGCATCGTTGAGGAAGGTCACGGCGACGGCGTGGGCGCCGGCGGGCAGGCCGGGGATGACGACGTCGTCGTGCTGGCCGGCGGCGTGGGACGCGCTGGCGGTGCGGACGCCGCCGACCTGGGCGCCGTCGACCGAGACGGTGAACTGGGCGTGGCCCTGCCAGGCGTCCTCGGAGACGCGGAGGACGAGGTCGCCGGGGCCGGCGGCCGGGGACGGGCTGGGGGCCGGCGCCGGCGCGGGGTCGGGCGTCACGACCGGGGCCGCGGCGACGGGGGCGGGAGCCGGTGCGGGGGCGGCCGGCGCGTCGACGGAGTGCAGCAGGTCGATGAGCGGGCGCACGACGAGGGTGGTGACGTTGGAGACCTGGGCGGCGCCGAAGGCGACGAGGTCGGAGGCGATCCCGTAGGTCGCGTTGCCGGTGACGCTGGCCAGCACGCCCGTCTGGTTGAGCACCGCCACGGCGCTCTGCGAGGGAAGGTCGTTCACGAAGGTGTTGTTGGTGACCGTGAGGCTGGAGCCCGGGTAGGGGCCGCTCTCGCCGCCGAAGTGGATCATCGCCGGGTTCTGCGAGTGCTCGCCCTGCTGGATCGTGTTGCCGGCGATGTAGGCGCTGCCGCCGTTCGGCAGGTCGATGGAGTAGCTGCCGGTGCCGTCCGCGCCCTCGGCGATCCGGCTGTTCGTGATGACCGTCTCGTAGGAGCGGCTCTTGATCTCGTGGCCGACCACGGCGTCGTGGAAGTAGCTGTTGTCGATCGACAGCTTCCCGATCTCGCCGACGTAGATGTTGTGCGTGCGGCCGTCGCCCGTGCCGTTGTGCGAGAACTCGCTGTTGCGGATGGTGAGCGTGCTCCCCGGCATCGTGTTGGTGAGGAGCCCGTTCTGGTTGTTCTCGAAGAGCGAGTTCTCGATGGTGAGGTTGCCGCCCTGGAAGCGGATGCCGGCGCCGTTGCCGTCGGCGACGGTCGCGCCGGAGAAGGCGAGGTTCTTGATGGTCACGTCGGTGTTGACCATGAGGATCCCCTTGCCGTTGGGGATGTCGCCCGAGGCCTCGAGCCGCGCGACGCCGCCGACGCCCTCGATGGTGAGCTTCTTGTCGATGTTGGCGAAGTCGTTCCGGTAGGTGCCGGCCTGCACGGCCAGCACGTCGCCATCGCGCGACGCGGCGACGGCGGAGGCAATGGTCGAGTACTGCTGGCCTGCGCCAACGGTGAGCGTGCTCATGTGTGGTTGTCTTTCCCAGTCATCAGTCGCGAAGCCGGTCCGTGGATTTTCCCATCGGCCCTGGCGGTCGTCCCCTACCGCTGGCGGCAGGGCTACCAAGGTGTCCCGGCCGACACAGCCATGGTCCGGCAACGGTTGCCGAAACCGTCACGATTCGACGGCTGGGACCTCGCATTCGCGTGATTGCTAGGATGATGAACCCAGGAATGATCGTACGATCATGTTACGACACACTGCGCCGTGCGCCGAAAGCACACTTTTTTGAGAACGTAATGGTGACGTGATCGTGATTCAGGGGTGGATAAGGGGCTGGTGGGGGGCTGCCGGAGGACCGTTTCCGAACCCCTGCTGGGGGGCGTTCGGCAACGCGGCCCGGGGCTCGGCCGTTGACGAGGGGATGATTCCTCTCCCTTCCCCGTCTGGCCGGCGTCGCCTGGCCTCCCTCCCGGCCACGGGGGCGCGCTGATGCCGGCCTCCGGCTCGCCCGTTCCCTCCCCGGCCACCCTCGGGCGCCTCGTCTCCCGCCCCATCCGCGGGGCGATCGCGGCCCAGGTCGTGGCCCTCTTCAACGACCGGAAACGCGGCGAAACGCCGGTCCTGCGGCAGGCGGACGGGTTGTTCGGGCCAGACTCGGTAGCCTGGCGGGTGCACGGGGACGTCACCTCCATGATGGTTGGCGGGGTGGCTTCCCTTCTTCTCCAGATGCTGCACCCGGCGGTGCTGGCGGGGGTCTGGGACCACTCGAACTTCCGCGCCGACATGCACGGGCGGCTGCGGCGCACGGCCCGGTTCATCGCCGTCACGACCTATGGCGGGCGGGAGGAGGCGGAGGCGATCATCGCCCGGGTGCGGCGGATCCACGGGCATATCCGGGGGGTCCTTCCGTCCGGCGTCCCCTACGAGGCGAACGATCCCGCGCTGCTCGCCTGGGTGCACGTGACGGAGACGGCGAGCTTCCTGGATGCCTGGATCCGCTACGGCGAGCCCGGCATGTCGGTCGCGGACCAGGACCGCTACTTCGACGAGATGGCGCAAGTCGGGCTGGCGCTCGGCGCCGGCCCCGTGCCGCGGAGCCGGGCGGAGGCCATGGGGCTGATCCGGGCCATGCGGCCCGCCCTGCTGAGCGATGCCAGGACGCGGGAGGTGGCCCGCGTCGTCCTCACCCAGCCCGCGCCGAACCGGGTGACGGAGCCCCTGCAGCAGCTCACCCTCCAGGCGGGGGTGGACCTGCTGCCGCCCTGGGCCCGGCGGATGCACGGGCTGCCCGGCGGGGCGCTCAGCGGGCCGCTGGTCCGGGCGGGGACCCTGGGGATCGCGCGGACGCTGCGCTGGGCCTTCCAGCGGGAGGCGCCAATCCCGGCTCCGGGCGGGCGGACGGCCGAGGCCGGTCGCGCCGGCTGAGGCGGCCTTTCTTCCTGTTTCCGCGGCCTTGTAACAGAACACGGACGGGCATCGTTCCAGGGGCGGGCGGGACGGGGTGGTGGCCGGGTTCCCGGCGGGGGCCGATCCCGGGGGGCAGGGCCGGCGAGGGGCGGTCGGCCGCGGACGGCGTCTTGCGTGCGGGTGGCACGCAGCGGAGTGCCGCCTCCTTCGTTCTGACAGAAAGAACCGGAGGGAGCGGACGTGAAGGAAGAGAACGGGTTTCGGTACGGGCCTCTCTCGGCCCGTTGCGCGCATCTGTGCATCGACATGCAGCGGCTCTTCGCCGAGCCCACCGACTGGCACGCGCCCTGGATGGCGCGGACGCTGCCGGTGGTGGAGCGGATCGCGGCCGCGCATCCCGAGCGGACGATCTTCACGCGCTTCATCCCCGCCACCCATCCCGGGGAGGGGGAGGGGACCTGGCGCCGCTACTACGAGCGCTGGGAGGGGGTGACGCTGGAGGCGCTTCGGCCCGAGCAGGTGGAGCTGCTGCCCCCGCTCGCCCGGCTGGTCCCGCCGGCGCGGGTGATCGACAAGAGCGTGTACTCGCCCTGGCTTCGGCCGGAGCTGGAGGCGGTGCTGAAGGAGTGGGAGACGGACACGCTGATCGTCACGGGCGCGGAGACGGATGTCTGCGTCCTCGCCGGCGTGCTCGGCGCCGTGGACCGCGGGTACCGCGTGGTGGTGCCGACCGATGCCGTCTGCTCCTCCTCCGACCGCACGCACGATGCGCTGCTCACGCTCTACCGCGAGCGCTACGGGCAGCAGGTGGAGACGGTGCGGACGGAGGAGCTACTCGCCGCCTGGGCCTAGCGCCGGCCCCTCGCGCCCGAGGAGGCGGGCGGCGCGGCGGTGGAGCTTGTGCAGGATGGCGTCGAGGGCGTGCCGCTCCTCCTCCGTCAGCGCCTCGGCCAGCTCGGCCTGCAGGGCGCGGGCGCGGGGGACGATGCGGCGGTAGAGGGCGAGGCCACGGGGCGCCAGGCGCAGCACCTGGGCGCGCTGGTCCTCCGGGTGCGGGGCGCGGGCGACGAAGTCCTTGGCCGCGAGGCGGATGACGGCGCGGCTGACCTTCACCCGGTCCATCTCGGTGCGCGCGATCACCGCCTGGGTGGTGAGGGACGTGCCCTCGCCGAGGATGGCCATGACGCGCCACTCGGGGATGGAGAGGCCGAACTCGGCCTCGTAGCGGTCCGCGAAGGCGCGGCTCACCGTCTCGCCGGCGACCGAGAGCCGGTAGGGCAGGAACTCGGCGAGGCGGAGCGGGGCGGGGGCGGGCTTGGGCATCAGGGGAGTGTTGTATCATCTTATATGAGATGATAAGCCCCCGATAACGGCCTGGTCCTCGAAGATCGGCCAGGAGGAGGGCCCGGCCATGCACGTCGATTACCGATCCCTCCGCTTCGAGTACCGGCGCTCGCCGGACCAGTCGGCGCCCCAGGCCGCGCGCCACGCGGTGGTGGTGGTGGGGGCGGGGCCGGTGGGGCTCGCGACCGCGATCGACCTCGCGCAGGCCCTCGAGGGATCGGGCCGGCGCGTGCTGCTGCTGGACGACGACGCCAGCCTCTCCAACGGGTCGCGCGCCATCTGCTTCGCCAAGCGCACGCTCGAGATCTTCGACCGGCTCGGCTGCGGCGACGCCATGGTGGAGAAGGGCGTGACCTGGAGCCGCGGGCGGGTCTTCCACCGGGAGGACCCCGTCTACAGCTTCGACCTTCTGCCCGAAAGCGGGCATCGCCGCCCGGCCTTCGTCAACCTGCAGCAATACTACGTCGAGGGCTTCCTGCTCGACCGCGCCCGCGCCATGCCCGGGATCGAGATCCGCTGGGGGAACAAGGTGGCGGCCGTGGAGCCCTCGGAGGATGGCGTGGGCCTCACGGTCGAGACGCCGGACGGCGCGTACCGGATCGTCGCCGACTACCTCGTGGCCGCGGACGGCGCGCGCTCCCCGATCCGCCGCGCCCTCGGCCTGGAGAGCAAGGGCCGGACCTTCCGCGACCGCTTCCTCATCGCCGATGTCCGCATGAAGGCCGACTTCCCGGCCGAGCGCTGGTTCTGGTTCGACCCGCCCTTCCACCCCAACCAGTCCGTGCTGCTGCATAGCCAGCCCGACGGCGTCTGGCGCATCGACTTCCAGCTCGGCTGGGACGCGGACCCGGTGGCGGAGCGCGATCCCGTGCGGGTGATCCCCCGCGTGCGGGCGCTGCTGGGCAAGGATGCCGACTTCGAGCTCGAATGGGTGAGCGTCTACACCTTCTCCTGCCTGCGCATGGAGCGCTTCCGCCACGGGCGCGTGGTCTTCGCGGGCGACGCGGCCCACGGCGTCTCCCCCTTCGGCGCGCGCGGCGCGAACAGCGGCGTGCAGGACGCGGAGAACATCGCCTGGAAGCTCGCCCTCGTGCTGCGCGGCGCGGCGCCGGACGCGTTGCTGGACAGCTACGACGCCGAGCGCGTGGCGGCGGCCGACGAGAACATCCTCAACTCCACGCGCTCCACCGACTTCATCACGCCGAAGAGCGAGGCGAGCCGGGCCTTCCGCGACGCGGTGCTGGACCTCGCGCGGGACTGCGCCTTCGCGCGGCGCCTGGTGAACAGCGGGCGGCTCTCCCTGCCCAGCACCTACGCGGCCTCGCCGCTGAACACGCCGGACGACGAGGTCTTCGAGGGGCCGATGGTGCCCGGCGCGCCGGCGCTGGACGCGCCGCTGGCCGGCGGCGACTGGCTGCTGCGGCATCTCGGCGGCGGCTTCGTGCTGCTGCATTTCGGCGAGGCCGCGCCCGCCCCGCCCGCGACCGTGCCGCCGCTTCGTGTCCTGGCCGTGACGGCGGCCGCCGACGCGGAGGGGCTGGCCGCGCGCCGCTACGACGCGCGGCCGGGGACCACGTACCTCATCCGCCCGGACCAGCACGTCTGCGCCCGCTGGCGCCGCTTCGATCCCGAGGCCGTGCGCGCGGCCCTCGACCGCGCGACGGGGCGGGGCGTGGAGGGGGCGTGATGCTGAACACCGAGCCCAACATCGCCGCGCCCGACGACTTCTACGAGGCGCTGCTCGCGCTCCACCAGGACCTTTCGCCCGAGCAGGGGCGGCAGGTGGACGCGCGGCTGATCCTGCTCCTTTGCAACCACATCGGCGACCCCGCCGTGCTGCGCCAGGCCATGGCGCGGGCGCGGGAGGGGATCGTGCCCGCGGGGCACGACGCCACCCTCGCCGCCCGCGCCTGAAGGAACCCCCTATGTCCGGCTTCGCCAGCACCACCGACCTCGCCGACAAGACCATCTCCTTCGACGAGCTCGGCCCGGGCCTCTACGGCTACACGGCGGAGGGCGACCCGAACTCGGGCGTGGTCATCGGGGACGAGGGCGTGCTGGTCGTGGACGCCCAGGCGACGCCGCGCATGGCGGCCGACGTGATCGCGCGCATCCGCACCGTGACGGACAAGCCGGTGACGCATGTGGTGCTCTCGCACTACCACGCCGTGCGCGTGCTCGGCGCCTCCGGCTACGAGGGGGCGCAGGTGATTGCGTCGGACGTCACGCGCGACCTCATCGTCGAGCGTGGGCAGCAGGACATGGACAGCGAGATCGGCCGCTTCCCCCGCCTGTTCCGCGGCAAGGAGAGCATCCCGGGCCTGACTTGGCCGGACGTGACCTTCCACAAGAAAATGACGCTCTGGATGGGCAAGCGGGAGGTGCAGATCATCCAGATCGGGCGCTCGCACACGGCCGGCGACACGATCGTGTGGCTGCCGAAGGAGCGCGTGCTGTTTTCGGGCGACTGCGTGGAATACGGCGCGACTCCTTATTGCGGCGACGCCCATTTCGCGGACTGGCCGGGCACGCTGGAGGCCATCCGGGCGCTGAAGCCGGTGGCGCTGGTGCCCGGGCGCGGCAACTCGCTGACGACACCCGAGCGGATCGAGGAAGGCCTGCGGGGCACGGCGGAGTTCACGGCGGACCTGTTCGCGATCGCGCGGAAGGGGGTCGCGGCCGGGCACTCCCTCAAGCAGGTCTACGACGAGGCGATGTCGGCCATGCGCCCGAAATACGGGCACTGGGTGATCTTCGACCACTGCATGCCCTTCGACGTCTCCCGCGCCTATGACGAGGCGAAGGGCCTCGACCATCCCCGCATCTGGACCGCCGAGCGCGACGTCGAGATGTGGAAGGCGTTGGAACACGGCACCGAGATGAAGTCCGCCGAGCTGGACCGCTAGAGAGGAGCCCCGCATGAACGCCCCCTTCAGCCCATCGCCGCTCACCCGCAACGAGACGGGCTACATGCCCGGCTTCGGGAACGGCTTCGAAACGGAGGCCCTGCCGGGGGCGCTGCCGGTCGGCCGCAACTCCCCGCAGAAATGCTCTTACGGCCTCTACGCGGAGCAGCTCTCGGGCTCGCCCTTCACGGCGCCGCGGGCGACGAACGAGCGGTCCTGGCTCTACCGCATCCGGCCGACCGTCGCCCACTGGGGCGCCTTCGAGCGGGTGGATCCGGGGCTGTGGCGCACGGCCCCCTGCGCGGAGGTGGAGCTGCCGCTCGCGCCCATGCGCTGGGACCCGCTGCCGCTGCCGGAGGGGGAGGTCTCCTTCCTGGAGGGCATCCGCACCATCACCACGGCGGGCGACGCGGGCGCGCAGTCCGGCATGGGGGCGCATGTCTACCTCGTCACGCGCTCCATGGCGGACGAGTACTTCTACAACGCCGACGCGGAGATGCTCTTCCTGCCGCAGCAGGGGGCGCTGCGGCTCGCGACCGAGTTCGGGGTGATCGACATCGCGCCCGGCGAGATCGCCGTCGTGCCGCGGGGCGTGAAGCTGCGGGTGGAGCTGCGGGGCGGACCGGCGCGCGGGTATCTCTGCGAGAACTACGGCGGCGCCTTCACCCTGCCCGAGCGGGGGCCGATCGGCGCCAACTGCCTGGCGAACCAGCGCGACTTCCTGACGCCGGTCGCGGCCTACGAGGACCGCGAGGTGCCCTCGCTTCTCACGGTGAAGTGGGGCGGGGTGCTGTGGCGGACGGAGATCGGGCAGTCGCCGCTCGACGTCGTCGCTTGGCACGGGAACTACGCGCCCTACAAGTACGACCTCAAGCGCTTCTCCCCGGTGGGGCCGATCCTCTTCGACCACGCGGACCCCTCGATCTTCACGGTGATGACCTCGCCGAGCGAAACGCCGGGCACGGCGAACATCGACTTCGTCATCTTCCCCGACCGCTGGCTGGTGGCCGAGAACACCTTCCGCCCGCCCTGGTACCACATGAACGTCATGAGCGAGTTCATGGGGCTGATCGAGGGCGTCTACGACGCCAAGCCCGGCGGCGGCTTCACGCCCGGCGGCTTCTCGCTGCACAACTGCATGCTGCCGCACGGGCCCGACGTGACGGCCTTCGAGGGCGCGAGCGCGGCGGAGCTGAAGCCGCACAAGCTCGAGGGCACGCTCGCCTTCATGCTCGAGACGCGCCTGCCGCAGCGCGTCACGCGCTTCGCGGCCGAGGCGCCGGGGTTCCAGCGCGACTACGCCGGCTACGGCGCGGGCCTGCGCAAGCACTTCAACCCGAACCAGCGGTAGAGCATGACCGACGCCACGCACGACCCGGCCCTGCGGAGCTGGGTCGCCTCCGCCAACGGCCACGCGGAGTTCCCGATCCAGAACCTGCCGCTCGGCGTCTTCACGCCGCCCGGGGGCGGCGCCGCGCGGGCGGGGGTCGCGATCGGGGACATGATCCTCGACCTTGCGGCCGCGCCGGTCGCCGAGGACATCCGCGAGGCGGCGGCGGGCGGGTCACTGAACGCGGTCTTCGCGCTCGGCGCCGGGCCGCGGCGCGCGCTGCGGGAGCGGCTCTCGCTGCTGCTGTCCGACGGCGGCGGGCAGCGCGGGGCGGTGGAGCCGCACCTGCACCCGATGGCCGGCTGCACGCTGCACCTGCCGGCGCGCATCGGCGACTACACGGACTTCTACGTCGGCATCCACCACGCGGTGAACGTCGGCCGTGTCTTCCGGCCCGACAACCCGCTGCTGCCGAACTACAAGCACGTGCCGATCGGCTACCACGGCCGCGCCTCCTCGGTGCGCGTCTCGGGCACGCCGGTGCGGCGGCCGAAGGGGCAGATCAAGGCGCCCGAGGCCGAGGCGCCGCGCTTCGCGCCCTGCGAGCGGCTCGACTACGAGCTCGAGGTCGGCATCTGGATCGGCCCGGGCTCGGCGCTCGGCGACGGCATCCCCGTGGGGGAGGCCGACGCGCATGTGGCGGGCTACGGGCTGCTGAACGACTGGTCGGCGCGCGACATCCAGGCCTGGGAGTATCAGCCACTGGGCCCGTTCCTCGCGAAGAACTTCGGCTCGACCATCTCCCCCTGGGTAGTGACGCCGGAGGCGCTGGAGCCCTTCCGCATCGCCCAGCCCCCGCGCCCGCCGGGCGACCCGGCGCCGTTGCCCTACCTGCTCGACCCGCAGGACCAGGCGCGCGGGGCCTTCGACATCGGCCTCGAGGTGCTGATCCTGACGGCGGCCATGCGCGAGAAGGGGATCGCGCCGCACCGGATCGCGCTGTCGAACACGCGCCACATGTACTGGACCGTCGCGCAGATGGTCGCGCACCACGCGTCCAACGGCTGCGACCTGAACCCGGGGGACCTGCTGGGCTCGGGCACCATCTCGGCGCCCGACACGGGCGGCTTCGGCAGCCTGCTGGAGGCCAGCCGCGGCGGGAAGGAGCCGGTGCCGCTGCCCTCGGGCGAGGTCCGCCGCTTCCTGGAGGACGGGGACGAGGTGATTCTCCGCGCCCATGCCAGCCGGGCGGGCTTCGCCTCGATCGGCTTCGGGGATTGCCGCGCGACCGTTCTGCCGGCCAACTGACGCGTCACCCGAATCAATACGACAAGCCGGCCGCGCGAGCCGGCGGCAGGGAGGTTCCATCCATGACCCGCTTCACCCTTCGCCGGCGCGCCCTGCTGGGGGCCGGGATCGCAGCGCTGCCGCTCGCCCCGGCGCTGGCCGCCTATCCCGAGCGCTCGCTCCGCTGGATCGTCGCCTACGCGGCGGGGGGCGGCACGGACGTGCTGGCGCGGCTGGTGGGGGCGAGCCTCTCGCCGCGCCTCGGCCAGCCGATCGTCATCGAGAACCGGCCGGGCGCCGCGACGAACATCGGCGCCGAGGCCGTCGCGAAGTCGCCGCCCGACGGCTACACGCTGTTCAGCGCGGACAACGGCACGCTCGTCTTTAACACGGCCCTCTTCAAGCGCCTGCCCTACGACCCCGTGCGCGACTTCCGCCCCGTCGGGCTGATGGCGCGCTTCCCGCTGTTCCTGGTGGTGGGGGAGAAGGCACCGGCGGACACGGTGGAGGCGCTGGTGGCCCGCGCGAAGGCGGCGCCGGGCTCCATCGACTGCGCGACGGCCGGCATCGGCTCGCCCCACCACCTCGCGCTGGAGCGTCTCTCGCGCGAGGCGGGGGTGCGATTCAACCACGTGCCCTATCGCGGGGCGGCGCCGGCACTGAACGACCTGATCGCCGGCACGGTGCCGATGATGGTGCTCGACTACCCCTCGGGCGCGGAATACCTGCGCTCGGGCCGGGTGAAGGCGCTCGCGGTGCTCTCGGCCCAACCCATCGCCGACCTGCCGGCGGTGCCGACGGCGGGGGCCGCCCTCGGGCTCCGCGGCTTCGAGGCCTACGCCTGGCAGGGCGTGGTGGTGCCGAAGGCGACGCCGGACGCGCTGGTCGCGCAGCTCACGCGGGAGCTGGACGCGACGATGCGCGACGAGGCGGTGCGGGCGCGGCTGCAGCAGCTCGGGCTCGAGCCGCTGACGGGCGGCCCGGCGGAGTTCGAGGCGCTGCTCGATCGCGAGCGCGCGACCTGGCTGCCGCTGATCCGCGACCTCAACATCACCCTCGACTGACGGGAGCGCCGATGCGCCTGCACGGATACTTCCGCTCCTCCGCGGCCTGGCGGGTGCGGATCGCGCTGCACCTGAAGGGGGTGGCGGTGGAGCACGCCTTCCACCACCTGCGGAAGGGCGAGCAGCGCGCGCCGGACTACCTCTGCCTCAACCCGCAGGGGCTGCTGCCGTCGCTGGAGACGGACGACGGCGCGGTGCTCACCCAGTCGCTCGCCATCTGCGAGTGGCTGGACGAGACGATCCCCGCGCCGCCGCTGCTGCCGGGCGACGCGCTGGCGCGGGCGCGGATCCGGGCCGTCGCGCTGGCCATCGCCTGCGACATCCACCCCGTGCAGAACCTGAAGGTGCTGGCGGCGCTGCGGGCGATCCCGCTGCCGGAGGAGGCGGTGACGGGCTGGGCGCGGCGCGTGATCCGGGAGGGGCTGGAGGCCTGCGAGGCGCTGGTGGCGGGCGGGGAGGGGCCGTTCCTCTTCGGGGCCGCGCCGACGCTGGCGGACCTTTGCCTTGTCCCGCAGGTGGGCAACGCGCGCCGCTTCGGGGCGCCGATCGACGACCTGCCGAGGCTCCGCGCGGCGGTCGCGGCCTGCGAGGCGCACCCGGCCTTCGTCGCGGCCTCGCCCGAGCGGCAGGGCGACGCGGAATAGGGCCCTTCCCGGCCGGGGGGGAATGCCATTCCCCCGCCGGGGGCCCCCGCAGGACAGGGCCACCGCGGCGTGGCCGATGTTTGGGAAACCGCGCTCTTTCGCCGGGGCGGCGTCGTTCATAGCTTTTGGCCCATGAACGAGACCCTCTTCCGCGCCGCCTTCTCCGGCTTCGCGGCGCGCTGTCGGGGCTGATCCGCCCCGATCCCACGCCGTCCCGAACCGCCGGAGTCCTTCCATGTCCGACACGCACGCCCTCGGCGGGCGCGGGGCCGTCGCCCCCGCGCGGCCCGTTCCCGCGCCCCGGCGCCCGCGCTTCCGAGGCCTCGATCTCTCCCGGACGCGGCGCTTCGCCTCCTCCGCGGTGATCCTGCTTCTCTGGCAGGGGGCCTCGATGGCCGGGCTGATCGCGCCCCGCACCCTCGCGGCGCCGACCACCATCGTGGCGACGGCCTGGGAGCTGGTCCTGTCGGGCGAGCTGCCGCACCACCTGCTCGTCTCCCTCGGGCGCGTGGCGACGGGGCTGTCGATCGGCGTCTCGTCGGGCGTCGCCCTCGCGCTGATCGCGGGGCTGTCGCGCCGGGGCGAGGAGATCGTGGACGCGCCGATGCAGATGCTGCGGACGCTGCCCTTCCTCGCGCTCGTGCCGCTCTTCATCCTCTGGTTCGGCATCGGCGAGACGCCGAAGATCGCGCTCGTCTCGCTCGGCAGCGCCTTTCCCGTCTACCTCACGCTCTTCGCGGGCATTCGGGGCACCGACCCGAAGCTGATGGAGGCGGGGCGGGTCTTCGGGCTCGACCGCGCCGGGCTCATCCGCCACGTCGTGCTGCCGGGGGCGCTGCCCTCGGGGCTGGTCGGGCTGCGCTACGCGCTCGGCAGCGCGCTGCTCAGCCTCGTCATCGCGGAGCAGATCAACGCGACGGCCGGCATCGGCTTCCTCATCAACGACGCCCGCGACTTCCTGCGCACCGACGTGATCGTCGTGGGGCTCCTCGTCTACGCGCTGCTCGGCCTCGGCGCCGACGCGCTGGTGCGGGGCTTCGAGCGGCGGGCGCTCGCCTGGCGCCCAAACCTGATCAAGGGGTGAG
This sequence comes from Muricoccus nepalensis, assembly GCF_006438825.1. Taxonomy (GTDB): domain Bacteria; phylum Pseudomonadota; class Alphaproteobacteria; order Acetobacterales; family Acetobacteraceae; genus Roseomonas; species Roseomonas nepalensis. Next base: position 24,546 of record NZ_RCZP01000028.1, on the reverse strand, counting down.
AGATGTCGGACGAACGCAGGGTCTCGGTCGGCGGGCTGACGCGCCGCTTCGGCAGCAATACCGTGCTGCACGGGCTCGACCTCGAGCTGGAGCCCGGCTCCTTCACCGCGCTGCTCGGCCGCTCAGGCTCGGGCAAGACGACGCTGCTGCGCACGTTGGCGGGGCTCGATCCCGCGCCGGCGGAGGCCCGGATCGGGCTACCGGACCGCGTCGCCGCCGTCTTCCAGGAGCCGCGGCTGCTGCCCTGGAAGCGCGTCTGGGCGAATGTCGCGCTCGGGCTCGAAGGCCGCGACGCGAAGGGGCGGGCGGAGCGGGCGCTGGGCGAGGTCGGCCTCGCGCGGCACCTCGAGGCCTGGCCGGCGACGCTGTCGGGCGGCGAGGCGCAGCGCGCGGCCCTGGCCCGGGCGCTCGTGCGGGAGCCGCGGCTGCTGCTGCTGGACGAGCCCTTCGCGGCGCTCGACGCGCTCACCCGCATCCGCATGCACGCGCTGGTGCTGGAGCTCTGGCGCGCCCACGGCCCGACCACGCTGATCGTGACGCACGACGTGGACGAGGCGGTGCTGCTGGCCGACCGCGTGCTGGTGCTCGACGCCGGGCGCATCGCGGCGGATATCGCGGTGGAGATGCCGCGCCCGCGCAGCCACGGGGACGCGCGCTTCGTCGCGCTGCGCCGCCGCCTCCTCGCCGAGCTTGGCCTCGAGGCCGAGGTGCTGCAGGAGGCCGCATGACCACCGCCGTCACGCGCCGCGCCGGCCTTCTCGGCGCGCTCTCCCTGCCGGCCGTCGCGCGGGCGCAGGGGCCGGTCACGCTGCGTGTCGCGCAGTACAAGGCGGGGGACGCGCTGCTGCTCCGCCTCGCGGGGCTGGCGGACACGCCCTACCGGGTGGAGTGGTCCGAGTTCGGCTCGGGCAACCTCATGCTGGAAGCCGCCAACGCCGGGGCGCTGGACCTCGCCTACGGCAGCGAGGTCCCGCCGACCTTCGCCGCCGTCTCCGGCGCCCGCGTGAGGCTCGTCGCGGTCATCCGCGGCGACGTGAACGAGCAGGTGGTGCTGGTGCCTCAGGGGTCGGCCATCCGCGACGTCGCGGGGCTGCGCGGCAAGCGCGTCGGCTACGTGCGGGCGACGACGACGCACTACTATCTCTCGCGCATGCTGGCGGAGGCGGGGCTCTCGCTGGCCGACGTGCAGCTCGTGAACCTGACGCCCTCCGACGGCCAGGCAGCCTTCCGGGCGGGGGCGCTCGATGCCTGGGCGATTTACGGCTACTCCGTGCCGGTGGCCCGGCAGGGGGGCGCGCGGGTGCTGCGCACGGCGGAGGGCATCCTTTCCGGCAACTACCCCTACTTCATCCGCGCGGGGCTGGCGGAGGAGCCGGCGCGGGCCGAGGCGGCGCGCGACTTGCTGGACCGCCTTCGCCGCGCGCTGCCCTTCATCGCCGAGCGTCCCGCGGAATACGCGGCGGCCCAGGCGGCCGCGCTGAACGTGCCGGAGGCGACGATCCGCGCCCTGCTGGACAACGTCTCGCAGCCGCGGAGCCTCGTCGCGGTGGACGACGCGGCGATCGCCTCGCACCAGGCGGTGGCGGACGAGTTCGCGCGGATCGGCGTCATCCCGCGGCGGGTGGAGGTCGCGCCGCTCTGGGACCGCGGCTTCGCCCGGCTGGGGGGCGCGGCGTGATGGACGGCTCGATCCTCGCGCCGCGGGCGGCGCCGCTCGGCGACCTCGTGCGGCGCTTCGCCGAGGGTGCCGCCGCCCATGACCGCGACGCCAGCTTCCCGCACGAGAACATCGCGGCTCTGCGCGAGGCTGGGCTGCTGGGCGCGACGGTGCCGCCGGAGTTCGGCGGGCCGGGGCGGGACCTTCCCTGGGCCGCGTCGCTCGTCGGCGCGGTGGCGGAGGGCTGCCCGGCGACGGCGCTGGTGCTCGCGATGCAGCTCATCCAGCACCGCGGCCTCGCCCGCAACGGCGCCGTGCCGCGCGCGCTGCGCGCCCGGATTGCGGAGGGCGCGGTCGCGCGGGGCGAGGTGATCAACGCGCTGCGGGTGGAGCCCGAGCTCGGCACGCCCGCGCGCGGCGGCCTGCCCGCGACCACGGCCCGCCGCGTCGACGGCGGCTGGCGGCTGGACGGGCGCAAGATCTACTCGACCGGCGCGCCGGCGCTCGACTGGGGACTCGTCTGGGCGCGCACGGACGAGGCCTCGCCGCGGACGGGGATGTTCCTCGTGCCGATGCGCGCGCCGGGCGTGCGGATCGTGGAGACCTGGGACGGGGCGGGGCTGCGCGCCTCGGGCAGCCACGACGTGCTCTTCGCCGACGTGGCGCTGCCGGAGGACCACGCGCTGGAGCTGCGCGCGCCCGCGGCCTGGACGGCGCCTGACGCCGACGCGGTGGCCTGGAACACGATCCTGGTCGCGGCCCTCTACACCGGCGTCGCCCGCGCGGCGCGGGACTGGTTGGTCGGCTTCCTGCGGGAGCGGGCGCCGGCCAGTCTCGGCGCGCCGCTTGCGACCCTGCCGCGCGTGCAGGAGGCGGTGGGGCGGATCGAGGCGCTGATCCTGACCAACGAGCGCCTCGTCGCCGATGCCGCGCGCGCGCCGGGCACGGCGACGGCCTGCGCCCTGGTCAAGACGGTCGCGGCCGACAACGCCATCGCCGCCGTGCAGGAGGCGCTGGCGCTCTGCGGGAACCACGGCCTGTCGCGGGCCAACCCGCTCGAGCGCCACCTGCGCGACGTTCTCTGCGCCCGAATCCACACGCCCCAGCCCGACGCCGCGCTCCTCGCGGCCGGGCGCGCGGCGCTCTCCATCTGACGGAGGAACACCTCATGAGCCTCAACACGCTTCCTGCCGACGGCGTCGAGTTCATCGGCATGGTGCAGCCGCGCCAGCAGTCGGAGATCCACCCGGCGAGCGGTCCCTCGATCGACCCGGGCTATCTCGTCGCCTCCGCCCAGGCGCATGACGAGGGCGGCTTCGACCGTATCCTCATCGGCTGGTTCTCGGACGGGCCGGACGGGCTGCAGCTCGCGGCGCATGCGGGGGCGCACACGAAGAAGGTCGGCTTCCTCGTCGCGCACCGCCCGGGCTTCGTCGCGCCGACCAACGCGGCGCGCGCCTACGCGACGCTCGACCAGCTCACGGGCGGGCGGGCCGCGATCCACGTTATCTCCGGCGGCGACGACGCCGACCAGGCGCGGGACGGGGACTGGCTCTCGAAGGACGAGCGCTACGCGCGGACGGACGAGTACGTCTCGATCCTGAAGTCGGTCTGGGAGGGCAGGGCGCCCGTGGACCACGAGGGCGCCTACTACCGCATCAAGGGGGCCTCGCCGGCCGTGCGCCCGGTGCAGCAGCCGCGCGTTCCCGTCTATTTCGGCGGCGCCTCCGAGGCCGCGCTGCGGGTGGCCGGCAAGCAGGCGGACGTCTACGCGCTGTGGGGCGAGACGCACGCGCAGGTGCGGGAGATCGTGAGCCGCGTGCGGGCCGAGGCGGCGAAGCATGGGCGTGCGGACCAGGTGCGCTTCTCCCTCTCCTTCCGCCCCATCCTGGCGGAGACGGAGGAGGCGGCCTGGGCGAAGGCGGAGGGCATCCTCGGCCGCATCCGGGAGGTGCGGGGGCAGTCTGCGCTCGGCCCGAACAGCCACGGGCCGCAGAACGCGGGCTCGCAGCGCCTGCTGGCGGCGGCGGCGCTGGGCGACCGGCCGGAGGGGCGGCTCTACACCGCGATCGCGCGCGAGACGGGCGCGCGGGGGAACACGACCGCCCTCGTCGGCACGCCCGAGCAGGTGGCGGAGGCCTTCCTCGAATACTACGACCTCGGCGTGACCACCTTCCTCATCCGCGGCTTCGACCCGCTGGAGGACGCGTTGGAGTACGGACGCTCCCTGCTGCCGGCGACGCGCCGGCTCGTCGCCGAGCGCCTCGCGCGCCGCGTGCGGGTGGCCGCGGAATGAGCGCGATGATCGGCCGGCGTCTTCTCCTGGCGGGCGCCGGGATCCTTGCCGCCCCGCGCCTGCTTCGCGCGCAGGCGCCGCTGCGGGTGGGCGACCAGCGCGGCAACGCGCGGGCGGTGATGGAGGCCTCGGGGCAGCTCGCGGGCTTCGGCGAGCGGATCGCCTGGAGCGAGTTCCCGGCCGCCGCCCCCCTGGTGGAGGCGCTGAACGCCGGGGCCATCGACACGGGGCTGGTGGGGGACGCGCCCTTCACCTTCGGCGCCGCGGCCGGCGTGCCGATCAAGGCGATCGCCGCCACGCGGGAGAACCGCGGGGGGCTGGCCATTATCGTGCCCAAGGAAAGCCCCGTTCAGTCCCTGGCGGACCTCAAGGGGAAGCGCGTCGCGACCGGGCGCGGCTCGATCGGACACCAGGTGGTGCTGGCGGCGCTGGAGGCGGCAGGCCTGCCGCTGGATGCCGTGCGCTTCGTCTTCCTCCTGCCCGCCGACGCCAAGGCCGCCTACACGAGCGGCGCGGTCGAGGCCTGGGCGACCTGGGAGCCCTATGTCTCGCAGGAGGAGCTTCTCTCCGGCGCGCGGATCGTGGCGGACGGGCAGGGGATCACCCCCGGTCTCGGCTTCCAGGCGGCGCGCACCGACGCCATCGCCGCCCGGCGTCCGGAGCTCGCCGAGTTCGTGCGGCGGCTCGCGGCCGCGCGGCAATGGGCCAACGCCAATGCGCCGGGCTACGCGCAGACCTGGTCGGGGCTGATGAACGTGCCCGCCCCCGTCGCCCAGCGCTGGTTCGAGCGCGCGGGCACCCGCGTGGTGCCGATCGACGACGGCGTGGCGGCGGACGAGCAGCGGAACATCGACCTCTACACCCGCGCCCGGCTGGTCCGCACCCGGATCGAGGCGCGCGACCTGCTCGACGCCTCCTTCAACGAGGCCGTGGCGGCCGGCCTCCGGGGCGCTTGACGCCGGCGGCACCCGGCCGCAACCCTCCCCCACCCGGGGAACCCACGAAGAGGACAGAGCACCATGCCGGACGGCAACATCGCCAAGCCCCCCCAGGGCTATGACTGGCGCAACAAGGGCATCCGCCACATCTCCGCGAAGGCGAAGAGCTGCGACACGCCCGAGACGAAGGGCATGAACCGCGAGGTCGCGATCTCCGGCAGCCGCAACGGCTCCTCCGCGCTCTGGGCCGGCACGAACCGGATCGAGCCGAACTCGCAGACCGGGCCGCACCATCACGGCCCGCTCGAGAGCGTCATCTACGTCATCTCCGGCACGGCCCACATGCGCTGGGGCGACCGGCTGGAGTTCATCACCGAGGCGAAGGCGGGGGACTTCTTCCTCGTGCCGCCCTACGTGCCGCACCAGGAGATCAACTCCTCCGCGACCGAGGTGCTGCACTGCGCCCTGGTCCGCAGCGGGACGGAGGAGGTGGTGGTGAACCTGCCCGACCTCGACATCGTCGACGAGCCGGAGTGGATCAAGCAGGGCTGACGGGGCCCGTGGCCGGGCGGCGCGATCCGCCCGGCGCGCCCGTGTTCCTCGCGCCATGATGGACGAGATCGACCGCAAGATCGTCGGCTTCCTGCAGGAGGACGCGACGCTTTCCGTGGCGCAGCTGGCGGACAAGGTAGGGCTCTCGGCCACGCCCTGCTGGAAGCGCGTGCAGAAGCTCGAGGCGAGCGGCGTCATCACGCGCCGGGTCGCGCTCGTCGATCCCGAGAAGATCGGGGTGGACCTCATCGTCTACGTCGCGATCGAGGCCGGGGACCACACGCCGGACTGGCTCCGCACCTTCTCCCGCACCATCGCGGCGATGCCCGAGGTGATGGAGGCGCACCGCATGGCCGGTGAGGTCGACTACATGCTCCGCGTTGCGGTCACCGGAATGGCGGAGTTCGACGGCTTCTACAAGCGGCTGATCGAGGCCGTGCCGATGCGCAACGTCACCTCCCGCTTCGCGATGGAGCGGCTGAAGTACACCACCGCCTATCCCCTGCACGGCGCGCGCTTCCGGGACCGCGGCGCGCGCGAGCCCGAGGGCGGGGGCTGAGGGGCGGCGGGGAACCCCGGCGCGCCGCCGCCGTTCACTCCCGCGGCCATTTCGGCAACAGGGAGACCACCATGAGCCTTTTCGACACCATCAAATCGAAGATCTTCGGCCACAAGGCCGAAGCGGCGACGCCGGGCGGCATCGGCACGCCCACCAGCAGCAGCGCGAACGCCGGCAGCCCCACGCCGGACACGACGGCCGGGGCGGGCGGCGGCGTGGACGTGGAGGCCGTGCTGAAGGACATGGCGTCCAAGAACGCGCAGCCGCTCAACTGGCAGACCTCGATCGTCGACCTGATGAAGCTGCTCGGCCTCGACAGCAGTCTGGCCAACCGCAAGGAGCTGGCGGGGGAGCTGGGCTACACCGGCAGCACCGACGACAGCGCCTCCATGAACATCTGGCTGCAGAAGCAGGTCATGCAGAAGCTGGCCGAGAACGGCGGCAAGGTGCCGGAGAGCCTCAAGGGCTGAGCGGGCGCTGCCCGGGCCGCCCGTTCAGCGGGCGGCCATCGCCTCGCCCAGCGCCGCCGCCTCGCCGAGCGAGGTGACGATGGCGTCGGCGGGGCCTTCCTCCCGCAGCGCCGCCAGCATGGCGCTGTCGGGGGGCGCGTCCCAGAGGCCGACGATGACCTTCGCCTCCGGCAGCTGGCGCGCGATGCGGCGGAGGAAGTAGCGCAGCCCCGCCACGCTGTTTCCCTCCTCGAGCACCGAGAGGAGGCAGAGGCGGACGATCGCGGGGTCCAGGCGCGCGAGGTTCGCGTTCTCCAGCGCCGCACTCGTCTCCGCCCGGGCGCCGAGGCCGGCGCGGTGGAGCACGAGGGCGGCGAGGCGGGCGGCGAGCGGGTCGAAGGGCCCGCGGCCGGCGATGCAGAGGACCGCGCCCTCCGCCTGCCATTCCGCCGGGAGCGAGGAGGGGCCGGCGGCGCCGAGGTCGGAGAGGTCGTCCAGCAGGATGCCGACCTGGTTGCGGATGATGTCCATTCGCTCGGGCTCCAGCGCCTCGCGCGACCAGTCGTTCTGGGCGAGGACGAGGCCCTGCAGCGCCACGTTGTCGCCGTAGGCGGTCAGCGAGTTGCCGTCCTCGGCCAGGAACTCCCGCGCCTGCTCCACCAGCCCGTCCGCGTCGCCCTCGAGCGCGCGCTGGTAGAAGCTTTCCTGCGGCTGGAGCGGCGGGCGGTCGCCGAGCATCACGTCGAAGAACTCGAAGCGCGGGACGTGGCGGCCGAGCACGACGAGGCCGACCGTGAGCGGCGTCGCGATGAGGAGGCCGATGGGCCCCCAGAGGAAGGCCCAGAAGCTGGCGGCGAGCACCACCGAGAGGGGCGAGAGGCCGGTGCGGCGGCCGAAGAGCAGCGGCTCCAGCACCTGGCCCATGACGAGGCCGCAGACGAGGAAGACGCCGAGGACCGCGATGGCGATCGTCCAGCCCGGCTCGATCGCGGCCGCCAGCAGGAGGGGCGGCGCGATGGCGATGGGGGTGCCGATGAAGGGCACGAAGCGCATCAGCCCCGCGAGGATGCCCCAGAGGAGCGGGCTGGGCAGGCCGATGGCGGCGAGCACGGCCGAGATGAGCACCGCGTAGCCCGCGTTGAGCGCGACCTGGGCGAGGAAGAGGCGCGAGAGGCGGGCGGCCGCGTCGTTCATCGCGGTCATCGTGCGGTGCAGGTCGCGCGCGCCGGCGAGGCGGATCGCGCGGTCGCGCAGGTCCTCCCGGTAGAGGAGGACGAGGATGCTGAAGATGATGACGAGCCCCGCGGTGGCCAGCGGGCGCAGGAGCGGGCCGAGCACGTTGCCGAGCACGCCCAGCAGCGCCGCGTCCGAGCGGGGGGCGGCGACCACGACCGGCGCGGCCGCCGCTGCGTCCGGCGCGGCGCCGCCGAGGAGCTCCTGCCCGCGCCGCACGAGGTCGCCCAGGCCCTGCAGGGCGCCGAGCTTGGCCCGCAGCGTCGCGGCGTAGCGGGGGATTTCCGCGGCGAGGTCCACCGCCTGGGCGCCGAGCGCCGTGCCGATCGCGCCGAGGACGAGGAAGGTCGCGAGCACCGCGGCCAGCACCGAGAGGCCCTTGCCCAGGCCCAGGCGCTGGAGGGCCTTGGCGACGGGCGCCAGCACGAAGGCCATCAGCACGGCCAGCACGAGCGGCACCAGCACGTCCCGCCCGAAGTAGAGCGCGGCCACGATCACCGCGGCCGAGACCAGCATCGCCGCCCCGGCCACGGGATTGGCGGCGGCGGGCGGCGGCGGCAGGCGTCGGTCGGTCGGGGCCATCAGGCGCTATTCGTTCCATCGGGAGGGCGGGAAAGGGCGGCCGTGCCACGCCCCCCGGCATCCCACCAGCCCCCTGCCGCGTTGCGCGCGGGAACGTCATCGGCGGAGCCGGTGATCACGACAGGCCGGAATGCCAGGATCGGCGCCGGAACGAAGGAGTCCCCGTGCCCGGTCCAGCCGCCTCGCCACCCCCGCCCGCTTTCCTCCCGGCCGCGGGGGGTGCCAAGCGCCCCCTGCGCCTGCGCGTTCCCCTCCTCGCCGGCCTGCTGGTGGTGCTGGCGATCGTCGCCGGTGGCCTGGGCACCGTCCTCAACGGCCGGGACGGGGTCGCCATCGACGCCGGCAACGAGGTCGTCGTCGGGCTGGAGGGCGTGCTCTCGGCCATGAAGGACGTGGAGACCGGGCAGCGCGGCTTCCTCATCGTCGGGCGGGAGGAGTACCTCGACCCCTACAAGGCCGGGCTGGTGGCGGTGGAGGAGCGGCTGGTCGCGGTGGAGCGCCTCCGCGGCGTCGCCGGCCTGCCCGCCGACCGGGACCTGCGCGAGCTGATCGAGCGGCGCGAGGCCCTGGCGGAGCGCTCGGTCGTCGCCCGGCGGCAGGGCGGCGTGGAGCAGGCCCAGGCCGTGATGGAGACGGGCGAGGGGCGGGCGGCGATGGACGCCATCCGGGTCGAGGTCGCGCGCCAGCAGGCGGCGGCCCGGGCGCGGGTGGAGGCGCTGAACCAGGCGAGCAGCGACCGGGGCATCCTTCTCTGGGGCCTTTCCGTGGGCGCGGCCCTGCTCGCCTGCGCGCTGCTCGGCGCCTACGCGCTGTCGCGGCGGCGGGCCGAGCGGCGGGCGAACGCGCTGCTCGACGCCGTGATGGCCAACGCGCCGGTCGGCCTCGGCTTCGTCGGGCGCGACATGGGCGTGACGAACGCCAACCGCGCGCTGGTGGAGATCGGCGAGCGGGCGATGGGCCTCGCGGCCGGCGCCGGCGCGCCCGGCGCCATGCCGGCCCTGCCCGAGGCGGTGCGGGAGCGGCTCGCACCCCGGCTGCGCGCGGTCATGGAGGGCGGGAGGGCGCAGGCGGAGGTCGAGGTGGAGACCGCGCCGCCGGACCGGCCGGAGGAGCGGCACTACCTCCTGGCCACGCTCTTCCCCCTCGCCCAGTCCGGGCCGGGGCAGGGGGGCGCCGGCCTCATCCTGATGGACGTCACCCGCCGCCGCCGCGCCGAGGACCGGCTGCGGCGGAGCGAGTCCCGCTTCCGCACCCTGGCCAACTCCCTCCCGCAGCTTGCTTGGCAGACCAACGCCGCGGGCGAGATCGAGTGGTACAACCGCCGCTGGTACGAGTTCACCGGCACCACCTTCGACACGATGAAGGGCTCGGGCTGGGTCGCCGTGCACCACCCGGACCATGTCGAGCGGGTGAAGGCGCATTTCCGCGCGGCCATCGAGGCCGGGGAGCCCTGGGAGGATTTCTTCCCCCTGCGCGGGGCCGACGGCCACTACCGTTGGTTCCTCAGCCGCGCCGTGCCGATCCGCGACGAGCCCGACGAGAACGGGGAGGGCGGCACCATCACCGGCTGGTTCGGCACCAACACCGACGCGACCGACCTGCGGGAGGCGCAGGAGGAGGCGATGCTGGCGCGCGAGGCGGCGGAGGACGCGAACCGCGCGAAGAGCCAGTTCATCGCCAACATGAGCCACGAGCTCCGCACGCCGCTCTCGGCCGTGATCGGCTACTCCGAGATGCTTGAGGAGGAGGCGGGCGACCTCGAGGGCGGCGAGGCGCTGACGAAGGACCTGCAGAAGATCGGCGCCAACGCGCGCCACCTCCTCTCCCTCATTAACGACGTGCTCGACCTCTCGAAGATCGAGGCGGGGCGGATGGAGACGCATGCGGAGAACTTCCCGGTCGAGACGCTGGTGAGCGAGACGGTCTCGACCGTGCAGGCGCTGGTGGCGGGGAAGGGGAACACGCTCGAGGTGCGGACGCCCGAGGGCCTCGGCAGCATGCACTCGGACCAGGTGAAGCTGCGGCAGTGCCTGATCAACCTTCTCTCCAACGCGAGCAAGTTCACGGAGAAGGGGCGGGTAACTCTGTCGGCCGAGCCGGGGCGGGACGCGATGGGGCGGCGCGAGATCGCCTTCCGCGTGGCGGACACGGGCATCGGCATGACGCCCGAGCAGCTCTCCCGCCTGTTCACGCGCTTCACCCAGGCGGACAGCTCCACGACGCGGCGCTTCGGCGGCACGGGGCTCGGGCTCGCGATCACGAAGGCCTTCTGCACGCTGCTCGGCGGCGACATCGCGGTGGAGAGCGAGGAGGGCCGCGGCACGACCTTCACCATCCGCGTGCCGATGGACCTGCGCGAGACCGGGCCGGACCCGGAGGCCGAGCGCGAGGCGACCGCCCTGCCGGGCGAGGAGGAGCGCACGCAAGCGGGGCTCGTGCTCGTGGTGGACGACGACCCGGCCTCGCGCGAGCTGCTGTCGCGCTTCGTGGTGCGGGACGGCTTCGCGGTGCGCTGCGCCCAGGACGGCGAGGAGGGGCTTCGCCTGGCGAAGCAGCTCCGCCCCACCGCCATCCTCCTCGACGTGATGATGCCGCGCATGGACGGCTGGTCCGTGCTGACCGCGCTGAAGGCCGATCCGGACTTGGCCGACACGCCGGTGGTGATGGTCTCGATCGTGCAGGAGCGGGCGCTGGCGGTCTCCCTGGGTGCCGCGGACTACCTCATCAAGCCCGTTCAGTGGCACCGGCTGCGCAGCGTGCTCGATCGCTACCGCGCGCCCGGCGCGGCGCTGGTGGTGGAGGCCGAGGGCGAGGCGCGGGCGGATCTCCGCCGGCTGCTCGAGAGCGAAGGGTGGTCGGTGGAGGAGGCGGAGGGGACCGAGGCGGCCATGGCGCGCCTGACCGCCCCCGGCCCGCTCGCGCCTCCGGTCGGGCTGGTGCTCGTCGCCGTGCCCGGGCCGGAGGGGGACGGGCTGCGGCTGGTGCACGGGCTGCGGGCGCGGGAGGACCTGCGGCACCTGCAGGTGATCGCGCTGACCGGCGGCGAGGTGGCGCCGGCCGAGCTGGAGGCGCTGCGCGGGCAGGTGCGCCGCGTGCTGCCGGCCGACGACGAGCCGCCGGAGGCGCTGCTCTCCGAGCTGCGGCGCATCGCCCAGGCGCGCGCGGCAGGGAACCCGGCAGGGAACCCGACCCCGGCCGCCCCGTTGACGACGGAGACGGAGGCTGCTGCACGATGACGAAGATCCTGCTCGTGGAGGACCACGAGGAGCTCTGGGATTTCCTGTCCCGCCGGCTGCGCCGCCGCGGCTTCGACGTGGTGCTGGCGCATGACGGGCAGCAGGGCGTGGACATGGCGCGGGCGGAGCGGCCGGACGTCGTCCTGATGGACATGAACCTGCCGGTGATGGACGGCTGGACCGCCGCCCGCACGCTGCGCGCCGACCCCGACACGGCGGCCATCCCCATCATCGCCCTGACGGCCCACGCGATGTCGGGCGACCGGGACCGGATGCTTGAGGCGGGGTGCAACGACTACCACCCCAAGCCCGTGGACTTCCCGCAGCTCCTCCAGCAGATCGACGCGGCGATGCTGGCGGCGGAGGGCTGAGCGCGCCGCGGCTCAGAGCCGGGGCGCGATGCCCCCGATGCCGCTGGCCAGTTCCAGCCCGGCCAGCGCGTTGAGGTAGGCCGCGCGCGCCGCGTTGCCGGCCACCCGCGTCGCGTTGAGGGTGCGGAGCGCGTCGAGCGTGTCGAGCAGCGTGCGGCCGCCGGCGGCGTAGGCGGCCTCGGTGGAGCGGTAGGCCTCCTCCGCGCGGCCGAGGGCGCTGCCGGTCGTCAGGTCCAGCAGGGCGCGCGCCTGGACATAGGCGGACCAGGCGACGGCGAGGTCGGACTGCGCGCCGGCCAGGGCCGCCTGGGCCTGGGCCTGGGCCTGCCCGCGCTGGGCGTTGGCGACCGCGATGTTCCCCTCCGTCAGGCGGCTGGTGAAGATCGGGATGGAGACCCCGATGCCGAGCGTGTCGTTCGCGCGCAGCGGGCGGGAGGCGTTGGGCAGGTCCTGGCTCAGCTCCGTGCGGGTGAGGGTGCCGTTGAGCGAGACGTCGCGCGAGCGGCCGGCCTCGGCGAGGCGCGTGTTGGCGTCGGCCGCGTTCACGCCGCGGGCGGCGGCGAGCACGTCCGGGCGGTTCGGCAGGGCCTCGGCCAGCGCCTCGCGCGTGAGGTCGAGCGGCGGGGTGGCGTCGAAGCGGCCGCGGAGGTCGAAGGGCATCCCCGCGAGGATGGAGGGCACGGGATCGCGCCCGGCGTTGCGCGCGGCCGGGTCCGGCGTGCGGCTGGCATCCACCCCGAGCAGCGCCGCGACCTGGGCGGCCGCGGCCGCGTAGGACTGGGCGGCGTTGGCCACGTCCTGCTCGAAGGGAAGGCGGCTGGCCTGGAAGCGCAGGAGGTCGGATTCCGGGATCGCCCCCTCCCGCACCTGGCGCGACAGCAGCCCCTCCGTGCCGTTGAGGCTGCCCCGGTTGGCGAGCGCCACCTGGAGGTTGGCGCGGGCCTGCAGCGCCTGGATGAAGAATTGGCGGAGGGTGAAGACCTGGCCGCGCAGCGCGTCGAGCACCTGGGCCTCGGCGACGCTGATCTGCTCCTCGGCGAGCCGCGTGCGGAGCTCCCGCTTGCCGCCGCGCTCGATGGTGAAGCTGATGTTGAGCGAGGCGTTGTTGAGGGGGGAGATGTAGCGCTCCCCGTTGTAGCTGCGGAAGCGCCCGCCCTCGTTCACCTGGGCGGTGGTCTGGCCGTAGCCGATGCTGCCGGCGGGGTTCGTGTTGGCGACGAGGCGCTGGGCGCGCGCGACGTCCACGCCGCGGCGGGCGGCGATGACCGCGAGGTTGCGGTCCACGAGCTGCGCCTCGGCCTCGGCCAGGGTGAGGGCCGGGGCGCGGATGGGCAGCGGCGCCTCGGCGGGGGCGCTGGCGCGCGGCGCGCGGGCCGGGCGGGCGGGGCGGGGGGCGGAAGGGGCGGGGACGACCAGCCCGGCGGCGGGGGGGGCCGCGGCCGGGGCGGGCGCCGGGGCGACCTGCGCGCGGGCGGGGGCGGCGAGCAGCGGGGCGAGGGCCCCGGCGGCGAGGATCGCGCGGGCGAGGCGGGCGGAGGGGCGTTTCATGCGGGTCGGGCCTTGGCGACGGGCGTGGGGGCGGGGCGGGGTCACTCGGCCGCGGCGGCGGCCCGGGCGGTGGCGGCCGCTTCCGCGCGCTCCTCCCGGACGGCGCGGCTGCGGCCGGTGAGGTCCACCGCGACGGGCAGGACGACGAGGATGAAGATCGGCACCAGGCCGATGCCGCCGACCACCACGATCGCCAGCGGCTTCGTCACGTCCGCGCCGATGCCGTGGGCGAGGGCCATGGGCAGCAGGCCGCAGAAGGAGGCGAAGCAGGTCATCATCACCGGGCGCAGCCGGTCGAAGCCGGCCCGCGTCAGCGCCGGGGTCCAGGACATCCCCTCCTGCTCGCGGAGCTGGTTGAAGTAGGAGAGAAAGATGATCGCCTCCATCACCGTGATGCCGAGCAGGGCGAGGAAGCCGATGGCGGCGGGCACGGAGAAGTTCAGCCCGGCCGCGGCCAGGGCCAGCACGCCGCCCGAGATGGAGAGGGGCAGCAGGGCGAAGACCATGATCGTCTCCCGCAGGCGCCCGAAGGCGACGTAGAGAAGGACCGCGATGATCGCGAGCGCGATGGGCACCACCACCATCAGCCGCGCGACGGCCTGCTGGAGATTCTTGAACTCGCCCACCCATTCCAGCCGGTAGCCGTTCGGGAGCTGGACGTTGCGCGCCACGCGGTCCTGGGATTCCTGCACCGCACTCGCGGGGTCGCGGCCGCGGACGGAGAAGCGCACGGGGACGTAGCGGGCGGAGTTCTCGCGGTAGATGTAGGAGGCGCCGGAGACCATCTCGATCCTGGCCACGTCGCGCAGCACGGCGTTGGCGCCGACGGGCACGCGGCCGATCGCGTCCATGCCGTCGCGGAAGCGGGACGACAGGCGGACCATGATGGGGAAGTTCCGGTCGCCGCCGGGCTCGTAGAGGTTGCCCGCCTCCTGCCCGCCGACGGCGGCGGAGATGGCGGTGTTCACGTCGTTCACCGTGAGGCCGAGGCGGGCGGCGCGGGCGCGGTCGACCGTGACCGAGAGGGTCTGCTGGCCGACGCTGAGCAGCACGCCGAGGTCGGCGATGCCCTGCACCTGGGACATCTCGCGGCGGATCTGGTCGGCGATGCGCGACGCGACCTCCGGCTCCGGCCCGATCACCTTCACCGCGTTGGCGCCCTTCACGCCCGAGGCCGCCTCCTGGACGTTGTCCGAGATCGCCTGGGAGAAGGAGAACTCGACGCCCGCGAACTCGTCCTCCAGCCGCTTGTTGACGGCGGCGACCAGCCCGTCGCGGTCATGGGCGGTGGTCCACTTCTCCTGGGCGATGAGGGGGACGAAGAACTCGGCGTTGAAGAAGCCCGCGCTGTCTGTGCCGTCGTCGGGCCGGCCCTGCTGGGAGGTGACGGTGATGACCTCCGGGAACTCCATGAGGATGCGGCGGATGCGGTTGGCGGTCGGGTTGCCCTCCTCCAGGCTGATGGTTGAGGGCATGGTGGCGCGCAGCCAGATGCTTCCCTCCTCGAGCGTCGGCAGGAACTCGGCGCCGAGGCGGGTCATGACGCCGACGCTGCCCACCAGCATGGCGCCGGCCAGCGCCATGGTCAGCGCGCGCCGGCGCATGCCGCCGTGGAACAGGCGGGTGTAGGCCCAGCGGATGCCCTTCACCGCGAAGGTGTCCTTCTCCTCCGTCTCCGGCTTGAAGAAGGTGGCGGCGAGCGCCGGGGTGACGGTGAAGGTGGCCAGCAGGGCGCCGCCGATGGCGTAGGCGTAGGTCTTGGCCATGGGGCCGAAGATGCGGCCCTCGATGCCGCCCATCGCGAAGAGGGGGATAAAGGCCGCGATGATGATCATGATCGAGAAGAGGATGGCGTTGTCCACCTCGCTCGCGGCCTTGAGGACGGTCATCGGCACGGGTCGGGGCTTGGCGCCGGGGGGCAGGTGGTGCCGGGCGAGGTGGAGGTGGCGGAAGATGTTCTCGACCATGATGACGGTCGCGTCCACGAGCAGGCCGAAGTCGAGCGCGCCGAGGGAGAGGAGGTTCGCGCTCTCGCCGCGGGCCATCATCATCAGCACCGCGAAGAAGAAGGCGAAGGGGATGGTGGCGGCGATCACGGCCGCGCCGCGGAGGTCGCCGAGGAAGAGCCACTGGATGACGAGGATGAGGGCCACGCCCTCGAGGATGTTGTGGACCACCTTCACCGTGGTCGTGTTCACCAGGTCCTCGCGGTCGTAGAGCGGGACGATCTTCACGCCCGGGGGCAGGATGCCGCCCTCGTTGATGCGCTTCACCTCGGCCTGCACGCCGTGGATGGTCGGCAGGGTCTGCTCGCCGCGGCGCATGAGGACGGTGCCGAGCATCACGTCGTCGTCGCCCTCGTGCCCCGCGATGCCGAGGCGCGGCAGGTTGCCGATGCCGACGGTCGCCACGTCCGAGACGAGGACCGGGCTGCCGTTCTGGCTGCCGAGCACGACGTTGCGGATGTCGTCGAGGGAGTGGATGAGGCCGATGCCCTGCACCACCACCGATTGCGGGCCGACGTTCAGCGTGCCCGCGCCGACATTGACCGAGCCGTTGCGGATCGCGTCCACGACGGCGGGCAGGGAGAGGCCGTAGGCGTTCATCCGGCCGAGGTCGACCTGGACCGAGTAGGTTTTGGAGATGCCGCCGAAGGAGGTGACGTCGATCACGCCCGGCACGCGCTTGAAGCGGCGGTCGAGCACCCATTCCTGGAGGGTCTTGAGGTCCTCCAGCGGGTAGCCGGGCGGGCCGACGAGGCGGTAGCGCATGATCTCGCCGATGGGGGAGGCCGGGGAGATGCCGGGCTGGGCGCCGTTGGGCAGGCCGCCGAGCTGGCCGAGGCGGTTCAGCACCTGCTGCACCGCCTCCTCGTAGGTGTAGTTGAAGTTGAACTGCACGCGCACGTCCGACAGGCCGAAGAGGCTCGTGGAGCGGAGCGTGGTGAGGTTGGGCAGGCCCGACATCGCGACCTCGATCGGGATCGTGATGGTGCGCTCCACCTCCTCCGCGTTCTGCCCGGCATTCTGGGTGATCACGACCACGGTGGGCGGCACCGGGTCCGGGTAGGCCTCGATGTTGAGGTGCTGGAAGCCGAGCACGCCCACCACCATGAAGACGACGAAGAACAGCAGCACGAGCGGGCGGCGCTCGAGTGACTGGGCGACGAGGTGGCGCAAGGGGGCGGCTCCCGGAACGGGGAAGGGTGGTGCAGGGCGTGTCGAAGGGAGGGGCGCGGGCCCCGTCAGCGTCGGTCTGAGCCCTCGGGGGCGAAAGCGGAAGCCATAAAATCGGCCGTAAGCCGCCTGTAAGGAGGGGGGTGCATAAGACGATCACGGCTGGCGGGATCGCTCGTCCCGCCCCCACGACCGGAAAGCAGGTGCTGGCCATGAACATGCTGACCCCCCCTCAGCTCGAAGCCGCCGCCGCCCAGGTTCTGCACAGCCAGACCCTGGATGCCCCGGCGGTGGAAAGCCGCGCCCCGGACGCCCCGGCCCTGCCGGGCGGTGCCGCCGCCACGCCCCTCGCCCCCCCGTCGGCCCCGGACGCCCCCGCCGCGCGGCCGCGCCGCCTCGCCCTGCTGCTCGCCGGCGTCGCCGTGCTCGGCCTCGGCGGCGCCCTGGCCTGGCGCGAGTTCGGCACGACCCCGGTGCCGGCCGTGATCTCCCCGGCCCAGGCGGCCTCCAACACGGGCCGGCTGGCGGACGGCTCCTTCCGCCTCTCCCCCACCGAGGCGAAGCTGCTGCGCGTCGAGCCCGTGGGCGCCCGCGCCTTCCGCCCCGAGCGCGTGGCCGAGGGCCGCATCGCCTTCAACGAGGAGCGCTCCACCCCCGTCTTCGCGCCCTACACCGGCCGCGTGGTGCGCGCCCTGGCCCAGCCCGGGCAGCAGGTGGCGGCCGGCGACGTGCTGTTCGAGATCGAGACGACGGACCTGACGGGGGCGGCCAACGACCTCCTCGCCGCCCTCGACGCCGCCGGGAAGTCCCGCACCCAGGTGGACCTGTTCCGCCGCAACGAGACCCGCCAGCGCGACCTCTTCGCCGCCAAGGCCGCGGCGCGCCGCGACCTCGAGCAGGCGCAGGCCGACCTCGCCAACGCCCTCTCCGACCAGCGCACCGCCGAGGCGACGCTGGCCGCCGCGCGGGACCGCCTGCGCGTCCTCGGGCGCGACCCCGCGGCCATCGCCGAGATCGAGCGCACCCGCCACGTCAACGCGGTCGTCGCCGTGACGGCGCCGCTGGCCGGCACCGTGGTGCAGCGCCGCATCGGGCCGGGCCAGTGGCTGAACGCCGGCGGGTCGGACCCGATCTACACCATTGCCGACCTCTCCCAGATGTGGCTCGTGGCCGGCGTGCGCGAGATGGACGCGCCGATGGTGCGCGTGGGCCAGACCGTGCAGGTCAGCGTGGACGCGCTGCCCGGCCGGACCTTCGACGCGCGCATCGAGAACGTGGCGAGCGCCCTCGACGCCACCACCCGCCGCCTGACGGTGCGCGCCGCGATCCAGGACCCCGACCGCCTGCTGAAGCCCGAGATGTTCGCCTCCTTCCGCATCGCGGTGGGCGACGCCGACCAGGCGCTGGCGGTGCCGGCGGGGGCGCTGATCTACCGTGGGGCCAACACCTCCCTCTGGGAGGCCCTCGGCGACGACCGCTTCGTCATGCGCCGCGTGAAGACCGGCCTGCAGTCGGACGGCATGGTGCAGGTGACGGACGGCCTCGCCCCCGGCGCGCGCATCGTGACCGGCGGCGCCCTCTTCATCGACCGGGCCGCGCAGGACTGATCCGCCGCGGCGTGCGCCTAGGCCGGGAAGCCGGCGGGCAGCGGGGGCGCGGGCGTCTGCGCCGATGCCGGCGCCGGGGCGAGCGGCAGGTGCAGCGCGAAGGCGGCCCCGCCGCCAGGGGCGTCGCCCACCTCCGCCGTGCCGCCATGGGCGTTCACGATCCGCTCCACGATCGACAGGCCGAGGCCGAGGCCGCGCCGGTGGACGTCGCCCGCGCGCCAGTGGCGGCGGAAGACGTCGCGCCGCTCGGCCTCGGGCACGCCGCGGCCCTGGTCGGCCACCTCCACCAGCGCCATGCCGTCGCGCGGCGTGCCGAGCCGCAGGGTGACGGCGCCGCCGGGCGGGGAGTGGGACAGGGCGTTGTCCATGAGGTTGCGCAGCGCCCGGCCGATTGATTCGCGCTCCCCCCGGACCCAGATCGGCGCGTTGGCGACGGGGGCGACGAGGGTGTGGCCCTCCCGCTCGGCGATGGGGGCGAAGCGGCGGGCAGTGTCGGCGGCGAGCTCCACCAGGTCGAAGGAGCCCTCGGTCACGGGCATGTCGCGCGCGGCCTCGGCGGCCTCCAGCAGGTCGGAGACGAGCTGGGCGAGCTCCTGCACGTCGCGGCGGAGGCGGTCCGTCACCTCGTCGGCGCTGAGGAGGTCGAGCTCCGCCTGGATGATCGCGAGCGGGGTCCGGAGCTCGTGCGCGACCTCGGCGGAGAAGCCGCGCTGCCACTCGAGGCTGTCGTCGAGCCGGTCGAGCGCGCCGTTCACCGCCTGGATCAGCGGGCGCAGCTCGAGCGGGATCTCCCCCTCCTCCAGCCGGGGCGGGCCGCCATGGCCGATCCGCTCCGCCTCCCGCGCCGCGCGGCGGAGGGGGGCGGAGAGAAGGATCAGCAGCCCGATGTTCGCGATGAAGAGAAGGAAGGCGCCGAGCGCGAGGACGGCCATGATCGGCCCCAGCGCCGCCGCCGGCACGTCGTCGAGCACGATGTAGGACCGCTCCATGTCCTGCGCGATCTGCAGCGCCAGGCGCCCGTCCGGCGTGTCGATCCAGCGCGTCACGCCCCAGAGCCGGGTGCCGTCCTGGCCGAGCTGGAAGTTGGCGGGGATGGAGCCGTCCTCCTCCACCCGCGGAAGCTGCTCGCGCACGCCGGGGGAGGTCGCGAGGCGGTGGCCCTGCGCGTCGGTGACGGCGTAGAGCATGGAGCCGCTGGCGGTGTCGAAGCGGCGGGAGGCCTCGGTCCGGATGGGCCGGGAGAGGCCGGCCAAGCCGTCGCGCTGCAGCCGCTCCGTCAGCTCGTTGCCCGAGGCGAGGATGCCGCGCTGGTGCTCGGTCCAGACCACCCGGTTGATGGTGTGGTGGAGGATGAGGCCGCCGAAGACGAGGGCGCCGAGGCCGATCACCGCGTAGGCGCCGGCGAGGCGGGCGATGAGGCTATAGGGCTTGGGCGGGGCGGCGGGGGCAGGGCTTGCGGCCATGCGCCAAGGCTACCCCTCCGCCGCCCGCCTTGTCTCGCCCCCTTGTCCCTCCCCCTTGTCTCGTCCGCGTCGTTCCGGTTCCGGGCGGCTTGCCGGGACCCGGGCGCCGCCTCACTCTCCCGCCCCCGAGGGAGGGACCGGATGCGGGTGCTGCTGGTGGAGGACAACGAGCGGCTGGCGCTGCTGCTGGCGGAGGGGCTGCGGCGCGCCGGCTGGCAGGCCGACACCGGGGGATCGCTGGAGGAGGCGGAGGCGGCGCTGGCGACGGGCGAGTACGACGCCGTGGTGCTCGACCGCGGCCTGCCCGACGGCGACGGCATCGACCTCGTGCGCCGCCTCCGCCACCGGCCGGGCTCGCCGCCCGTGCTGATCATGACCGCGCGCGGCGAGGTCGCGGAGGTGGTGGAGGGGCTCGACCTCGGGGCGGACGACTACATGGTCAAGCCGGTCTCTCTCGTGGAGCTGGTCGCCCGGCTGAACGCGGCGCAGCGGCGCGGCGGGCGGGGGGCGGCGCCGCTGGTGCTGGGCGCCATCGCGCTCGACCCGCTCTCCCGGGCGCTGACCGTGGGCGGCGCGCCCTTCGACCCGCCGCCGCGGGAGCGGACGCTGCTCGAGGTGCTGCTGCGCGCCGCCCCCCGCCCCGTCGCGAAGGAGACGCTGGAGGCGCGGCTGGCCGGGCTCGACCGGGCGGTGCAGCCCAACGCCGTGGAGGTCTATGTCCACCGGCTGCGGGCGCGGCTCGGGCAGGCGGGGGCGGGGGTGGTGATCCAGACCGTGCGGGGCCTGGGCTACCGGCTGGAGGCCGCCGCGGCCGGGGAGGCGCCGGCGTGAGCGCGCCCGGGACCGCGCGGCGGGTCGTCGCCGCGATGCTGGCGGCCGCGGCGCTTGCCGCCTGCGCCGCGGAGGTGCCGCCCGCCCCGCGGCCGGAGAGCGCGGCGCGCGCGCCCGCCCCGCCGCCCGGCGCGATGGTGCTTGCCCTTCCCGGCGCGCCGGCGGCGCCGCGAGCGCTGCTCGGCGCGCTCACCCGCGGCGGGCCCGCGGTCTGCGAGGCGGCGGTGGAGGCCCGGCTGGAGCCGGCCGGCAACGGGCTCTTCGTCCTCTTCCTGCGCCCGCCGGGGCTTCTCCTCACGCCCGAGAGCGTGCTGCGCCGCGCGGCCGGGCCGCCCGGCGCGCCGGAGCTCGCGCTGGCCGGCGCCAACAACGGGCGCTGCGACTACCTCTTCCGCCCCGCGCCGGGCGGGGCGTGAGGGCTAGTCGAGGCTGAGGCCGAGGCCGCGGATGAGGGGCGTGTAGATCGCGCGCTCCGCGGCGATGAGGGCGCGGTGCTCCTCCGGGCCGCCCTCCAGCGGGTCGAGGCCGATCTCGCGCATGCGGGCCTGCGTCGCCGGGTCGGCCACACTGGCCGCGAGCTCGCGCGAGAGGCGGGCGGCGACGTCGTCCGGGGTGCGGCCGGGCGCGGTGAGCCCCTGCCAGGCATAGGCCTCGAAGCCCGCGAGGCCGAGCGCCTCGGTCACCGTCGGCAGGTCCGGCAATCCGGGGAGGCGGGCGGCGGAGAGGATCGCGAGCGGGCGGACCCGGCCGCCGCGGATCAGCTCCGCCCCCGCGGCCATGTCGAGCACGGCGGCCTCCACCGTGCCGGCGGTGAGGTCCGTCATCACGGGCGCCATGCCGCGGTAGGGCACGTGGTTCAGCCGCAGCCCGAGGTCGCGCGCCAGCCGCTCCATCGCGAGGTGGTGGGGCGAGCCGATGCCGGGGGAGCCGTAGTCGAGCGCGCCGGGGCGGGCCCGAGCGGCGTCTACGAAGGCGGCCGGCGTCGCGGCGCCGCCGGGCTTGGCGCAGAGGACGAGGTGGAAGCGGGCCATGAGGCCGAGCGGGCGGAGGCCGTTCTCGGCGTCGAAGGGCAGGCGCTTGTAGAGGGCGGGGTTGAAGACGAGGGTCTCGTTCCCCGCGGTGAAGACGGTGTGGCCGTCCGGCGCCGCGTTGGCCGCGGCCTCGGCGGCGAGGTTCGTCGCGGCGCCCGGCCGGTTCTCCACCACCACGGGCACGCCGAGCCGGGCGCCCATGCCCTGGCCGAGAAGGCGCGCCAGCACGTCGGTGCCGCCGCCCGGCGGGTAGCCGACGAGCCAGCGGACCGGGCGGTCCGGGAAGGCCGCGAGGGCGTCGCGGGCGCCGAGGGCCGCCGCCGTGGCCGCCAGGGCCAGGCGCCGCGTGATGGGGGTCATGCCGCCTCCTCCGTTGCGGTCGCGCCGCCGCGGTGGCGGGCGCCTCTTCTCTCCGTGCCAGACGCGGTCAGGCCGGGCGGAAGGGCACCGACAGGAAGCCGCGGAACCGCGCCCGGCCGCCGCGGACCGGCGCCGCGGGGAGCGTATAGGTGGGGAAGCGTTGCAGGAAGGCGGCGATCGCGATCCGCCCCTCGAGCCGGGCCAGGTTCATGCCCGCGCACATGTGCGGCCCGCCCGCGAAGGCGAGGTGGCGGTTGGGCTGGCGGGCGATGTCGAAGCGCTCGGGGTTCTCGAAGCGGTCGGGGTCGCGGTTGGCGGCGCCGATGCAGAGGGTGAGCAGGGTGCCCGCGGGCACCACGGCCTCGCCGAGCGCGACCTCCGCGGCCGCGCGGCGGTTGCCGAGCTGGTTCGAGGATTCGTAGCGCAGCGTCTCCTCGATGGCGGTGCCGATCAGCGCGGGCTCCGCCAGAAGGCGCGCGCGCTCGGCCGGGAAGCGGTGCAGCAGCTCCAGCCCGTTGCCGATGAGGTTCGTGGTGGTCTCGTGCCCGGCGTTGAGGAGGAAGACGCAGTTGTGGAGCAGCTCGGCCTCGGTGAGGCGCTCGCCGTCGGCCTCGCCCGCGATGAGGCGGGTGAGCACGTCGGTCGCGGCGTCGCCGGGCGCGGCGCGGCGGCGGGCGACGAGGGTGCGAAGATAGGCGAGGAACTCGGTCACCGCCGCATTGCCGCGCGCCGCGGCCCCGGGCGTGACCACCGGCTCCAGCGCGCCGAGGATGGCGAGCGACCAGTCGCGCAGCGGGCCGCGCTCGTCCGCGGGCACGCCGAGGAGGTTGCCGATCACCTCGATCGGGATCGCGGCCGCGAAGTCCTCGATCAGGTCGCCGCCGCCGCGCTCCTCGAGCCGGTCCAGCAGGCGGGCGACGAGGGCGTGCAGGCCGGGCTCCATCGCGGCGATGGCGCGCGGCATGAGCGCGCCCGCGATGAGGCGGCGCACGCGCGTGTGCAGCGGCGGGTCGTTGAAGACGAGGCTGGTGGTGTGGTGCTCGTAGAGCGGGGTGTCGCCGTATTTCGGCCGGAACTCGTCGCGCTTGTCGGAGGTGAAGGTCTTCGTGTCGCGGTAGATGCGGTCGAGGTCGGCCCAGCGCGTGAGGAAGAGCGAGCCGTCCCGCATCCGCTTCACCGGCGCGTGCCGACGGAGCGCGCGGTAAGTGGGGAAGGGGTCGTCGAGGAAGGCGGCGTCCAGGCGGGAGAGGTCGAAGCCCGCGGCGAGCGCCGCCTCCTCGCCGGAGGCCTCGGGGAGCGCGTCGGGCGCGGGCGCCGGGCTGTCGGTCATCGCCGAATTCTATGCCGCGCGTGGGGAGGGGCAGCAAGGCAGGGGCCAGAATGACGGATGGCGGAACGCGCGGACGGGGCCATATCGCGGGGATGCAACCGGGCCGAGTGGCTTCTCAGGCCCCCTCGCCGGGTGCAGACTTCCGCCAACCGATCAGGGACGAACACGGACGTGACGAAGCAGGAGCAGTTCCTCTGGATTGTTCAGACCGCGATCATCGTCAACGCCGTGCGGCTGACGGTGGGCCGCGGGGCGGGCGGGGATGTGTCGGACATCTCGCTCACCGGCAACTGGGCCGCCATCTCCGACGCGATCCGGGCGAGCGAGCTGATCCCGGCCGACATGGACGCCGACGCGGCGGCGGACGACTACTGCACCTACATGCTGAACAACCAGCGCCGGGCCGAGATCCAGGCCCATGGCCACCCGCTGCCCTGCCCGGAGTGGTTCGCGCGGACCTGACCACCGCCGCCCGGAACACCGCCCGAAACGCGAAAGGCCCCTGCCGGATCTCTCCGGCAGGGGCCCCTGCGCGCCGCGGGGATGCCGCGGCGTCGTTCATCAGGACGGGCTGGGCCGTCCCGCTTCGCCTCAGGCCTGGCGGAGGTTGCCGGCCGAGAACTTGCCGTTGTTGCCGGCCTGCACGTCGTACTCGAGCTTGTCGCCCTCACGCACGTCGAGGCCGGCGCGCTGGACATCGGAGATGTGCAGGAAGACGTCGTTCGAGCCGTCAGAGGGCTGGATGAAGCCGTAGCCCTTGGTCGCGTTGAACCACTTAACGGTACCGGTCGCCATGATTTTTGATCCGATCAAATAGAGAAAACCGCCGGGCAACATTGCCCCGCGGATCACCTTCGCCTTGAAACGGAAACAAACCCGGCGCCCGTGAGGGCAGAGGAAGCAAACCGAAACAACGAAACCTGACCCCTCCAATATGGACTTTTCGGGCGGGGTTGCAAGGCAATACTGGTGGGGCCGAGGGGAGCCGCTTTTCCCGGGCGATGGCCTGCCCGGCCGCCGCTCAGAGCCAGCCGCGCTCTCGGAAGCCTTCGAGTTCCGTGCCGGGCGGGGCGTACCAGCCGCCGGCGCGGTAGCGGGCGCCGAGGCGCAGCGCCGCTTCCTTGTTGCCGAAGGGGATGCGGAGGGGCGTCTCGCCGGCGGCCGGCTCGGACAGGGGCGGGGTGGTGGGAGGGCCGGAAGGCGGCGCGGGCGGCCGCGGCGACCGGCCGGGCCTCGCGCGGGGCTCCGCCGGGGCCGGCCGCGCGGCCGCCCTGGGCGCCCGCTTCGCGCGGGGCTTCGCGGGCGGGGTCTCCTCCGCGCCGGGCTT
>NZ_RCZP01000027.1 GCF_006438825.1 Muricoccus nepalensis | reverse complement strand
CCCAGAACAACATCGATCACCGACTGACCAAGCCCCGGCATCCTTGGACGAACGGGCAGGTCGAGCGGATGAACCGCACGATCAAGGAAGCAACCGTCAAGCGCTACCACTACGAGACGCACGACGAACTCCGACAGCACCTCGACCAGTTCGTCGCCGCCTACAACTTCGCCCGTCGCCTGAAGACTCTACGCGGCCTCACGCCCTACGAAGCCATCTGCAAAGCCTGGACAGAAGAACCGTCCAGGTTCATCCATGACCCGCACCACCAAACCCCGGGACCAAACAGCTAGGCCAGGGCTGCGGCGGCGGCGAGGGGCCTAGCGCGCCGGCGGGAAGGCGCCCCCGTCCGTCGGGCGCAGCGCCTCGAAGAGCGACGTCACCTCGGCGTAGTCGCGGTAGCCGCAGCGGGCGATGGTGCCGGCCGCCACCAGGTCGAAGCGGCCCTCGCGCAGGCAGCGCTCGTCGAGGTGCACGCCCACCACCTGGCCGATGGTGAGGAAGCCGCCGCTCGGGCGGCCGTCCTGGTCGGGCAGCTCCATGGCGTGGACCACGCGGCACTCCAGCGCGGCCGGGCTGGCCGCGACGCGGGGCGGGCGGACGAGGCGGCTCGGCGCGGCCTCGATGCCCGCCGCCTCGAACTCGCTCACCCCCTCCGCCTGGTCGGCCGAGGAGGCGTTCATCGCGTCGAACAGGTCGCGCGTCGCGAGGCTGAAGACGAATTCGCGGGTGGCGCTGGCGTTGGCCGCGGAGTGCTTCAGCCCCTCGCTGCCGAAGGCGATCATCGGCGGCGCGTTGTGGACGATGGCGAAGTAGCTGTAGGGCGCGAGGTTCACCCGGCCCGTCTCGTCCACCGTGGAGATCCAGCCGATCGGGCGCGGGGCGACGATGGCCTTGAAGGGATCCCAGGGGAGCCCGTGGCCGTTCCGGGGTTCGTAGAACATGCTAGCCCTTGAACACGTCCTTGCCCGCCCGCCGCGCGGCGAGCTCCTCCACGGTCCGGGCGCGGAGGAAGGGGTTCGTCGCCCGCTCCTGGTCGAGCGTCGTCGGCACCGTGGGAAGCCCGGCCTTGCGCTGCGCCCGGACCTCCTCGGCGCGGTCGCGGAGCGCGGCGTTGTCGGGCTCGACGGTGAGCGCGAAGCGGGCGTTGCTCTCGGTGTACTCGTGGCCGCACAGCACCAGCGTGTCGCCGGGCAGCGCGTCCAGCAGGCGCAGCGCCCGGTGCATGTCGGCGGGCTTGCCCTCCAGCAGGCGGCCGCAGCCGAGGGAGAAGAGGGTGTCGCCGGCCAGCACCGCGTGGGCGGCGGCGATGTAGAGGGCGACGTGGCCGAGGGTGTGGCCGGGGCTGTCCAGCACCTCGATCTCGCCGCTGCCGAGCGGCACGCGGTCGCCGGGCTTCACGGCGCGGTCGAGCGTCGGCAGGCGGTGCGCGTCGGCGGTGGCGCCGAGGACCTTGGCGCCGGTCGCGCGCACCATCTCGGGCACGCCGTCGATGTGGTCGCCGTGGTGGTGGGTCAGCAGGATCCAGTCCAGGCGGCCGGGCTCGGGCATCTCGGCGAGCGCCGCCAGGTTCGGCGCGGCCTCGCCGGGGTCGCAGAGCGCCACCAGGCCCGTCGCCTCGTCCCGCAGCAGCCAGGCGTAGTTGTCCGACAGATTGGGCACGGCCTTGATGGTCCAGCCTGCTGTTCCGCTCATGCGCTGTCTCCTGGGGGCGTAAGCCCCTATATCTCCCTCATGGTCGCCGAGGTCCACTTCACCGCCTGGGGATTGCAGCGCTTCTACGAAGCCCCCCTGGGCGCCGTCACGCGCCGGATCCTGCGCGCCCGCCTCCGCCAGGTCTGGCCGGAGCTGACGGGGAACGAGGTGCTGGGGATCGGCCATGCCGGGCCCTACCTCAGGCTCTGGCGGCGGGGCGCGGCGCGGCTGGTGGCGGCGACGCCGGTCTCGCTCACGGCCGGGCACGGCATGGCGCCCTGGCCGCCGGACGGCCCCTGCGCGGCGGCGCTGACGGAGGAGGACCGCCTCCCCTTCGCCGACGTCTCCTTCGACAACGTGCTGCTGGTCCACGGGCTGGAGGCCGCGGGCAACGGGCGGCGCCTGCTGCGCGAGGCCTGGCGCGTGCTGCGGCCGGAGGGGCGGCTGCTGGCGGTGGTGGCCAACCGCCGCTCGGTCTGGGCGCATCTCGAGCGCACGCCCTTCGGCCACGGCCAGCCCTATTCCCCCGGGCAGCTCGCGCGGCTGCTGGAGCGATCGATGTTCGAGGTGGAGCGGCGGGAGGCGGCGCTGTTCATCCCGCCCTTCGGCCTGCGGCCCCTGCTGCGCGGCGCGAAGCTGTGGGAGGCGGCGGGGCGCCGCCTGCTGCCGCAGTTCGGCGGCGTCACGGTGATCGAGGCGCGGAAGTCGGTGCAGGGGCTGATCCCGGCCCTGGAGGCGCCCGCCCGCCCGCTGCGGCGGCCGGTGCGCGCCCAGGCGGTGCGGCAGGGCTGGGCGGTGTCCGGCGAGGGCGCGGACCGGGAGAGGGCGCGGCGGGGCGGGTGATCCGGCCCGCGCCGGCAGCCCCCCGGTTTGCCGCGCGGCGCCGCCCGGCCTAAAGCCCCGCGGCGGCCCCCTGCCGCAGGAGGGATGCCGTGCTGCTCGACCCCGCGCTCGCCTGGATCGCCGAGAACCGGACCGGCGTCATCATCATGGTCGCCGTGATGATGATCACCATCTGGTTCCGCCGCCGCTAACGCGTGGGCCGGGGCTTCTCGCCGGAGTAGTCGTAGAAGCCGCGGCCCGTCTTGCGGCCGAGCCAGCCGGCCTCGACGTGCTTCACCAGCAGCGGGCAGGGGCGGTACTTGCTGTCGCCCATGCCCTCGTGCAGCACCTGCATGATGGCGAGGCAGGTATCGAGCCCAATGAAGTCCGCGAGCTCCAGCGGGCCCATCGGCTGGTTGGTGCCGAGCTTCATGCCGGTGTCGATCGAGGCGACGTCGCCCACGCCCTCGTGCAGGGTGTAGACGGCCTCGTTGATCATCGGCATCAGGACGCGGTTGACGATGAAGCCCGGGAAGTCCTCGCTCGTCGCGGTGGTCTTGCCCATGCGCCGCGCCAGCGCGTCGACCGCCTGGTAGGTCGCGTCGTCGGTCGCGATGCCGCGGATGATCTCGACGAGCTTCATCACCGGCACCGGGTTCATGAAGTGCATGCCGATGAAGCGCGCCGGCCGGTCCGTCACCGCGGCGAGCCGCGTGATGGGGATCGAGGAGGTGTTGGTCGCGAGGATCGCGTCGGCCTTCAGGTGCGGGCAGAGCGAGCGGAAGATCGACTTCTTGACCTCCTCCCGCTCCGTCGCGGCCTCGATGACGATGTCGCAGGCGCCGAGCATCGCCATGTCGGTGCCGGTCGTGATCCTCCCCAGCGCCGCGTCGCGCGCCGCGGCGTCGAGCGTGCCCTTGGAGACCTGGCGCTCCATGTTCTTCGCGATGGTGGCGCGAGCCTTGTCCAGCGCCTCCGGGTTCACGTCGATCATGACGGCGGCGAGGCCGGACTGCGCCGCGACATGCGCGATGCCGTTGCCCATCTGCCCGGCGCCGATGACGCCGACGGATTGGATCGTCCCCGCCGCCTCGCTCACTTCGACAGCTCCGCCTCGATCTCCGGGATGAGCTTGAAGACGTCGCCCACGAGGCCGTAGTCGGCCACCTGGAAGATCGGCGCCTCCTCGTCCTTGTTCACGGCGACGATGACCTTGCTGTCCTTCATGCCCGCGAGGTGCTGGATGGCGCCCGAGATGCCGAAGGCGATGTAGAGCTCCGGCGCCACAATCTTGCCGGTCTGCCCAACCTGCTGGTCGTTCGGCGCGTAGCCGGCGTCCACAGCGGCGCGCGAGGCGCCGACGGCGGCGCCGAGCTTGTCCGCGATCCCGTCGAGGATGTGGAAGTTCTCGGCCGAGCCCATGGCGCGCCCGCCGGAGACGACGATGCGCGCCGCGGTCAGCTCCGGCCTCTCGCTCTTCACGAGCTCCGCGCTGACGAAGCTGGAGACGCCGGGGTCGGTCGCGGCCTGCGCGGGCTCGACCGCCGCGCTGCCGCCCTCGGGCGCCGCGGGGTCGAAGGAGGCGGCGCGCACCGTCAGCACCTTCTTCGGGTCCGAGGACTGCACGGTGGCCAGCGCGTTGCCGGCGTAGATCGGCCGCACGAAGGTGTCGGCATCGACGATGCCGGAGACGTCGCTGATCGGCTGCACGTCGAGCAGGGCCGCCACGCGCGGCATGATGTTCTTGCCGAGGGCGGAGCCGGGGGCGAGGAGGTGCGTGTAGCCCTCCGCCAATCCCGCGAGGAGGGCGGCCGCGGGTTCGGCCATGATGTGCTCGGCCGGGGAGTGCACGACCTTGGCGACGCCCGCGATCTTCGCGCCCGCCTGCGCCACGGCCTCGGGCCCGATGATCAGCAGATGCACCTCGCCGAGCTGCCCGGCGGCGGCGATGGCGGACCGCGTCGGCTGGTTGATCGCGGCGTTGTCGTGGTCGGCGAGGACGAGGACGCTCATGGGATCACCTTCGCTTCGTTGCGGAGCTTGGAGACGAGTTCTTCGGCGGAGGCCACCTTCACGCCGGCCTGGCGCTTGGGCGGCTCCTCGACCTTGATGACCTTCAGCCGCGGCGCGGTGTCCACGCCGAGGTCACCCGGCTTGATCGTCTCGATCGGCTTCTTGCGGGCCTTCATGATGTTCGGAAGGCTCGCGTAGCGCGGCTCGTTGAGGCGGAGGTCGGTCGTCACGATGGCGGGAAGCGTAAGCTTCACCGTCTCCTGGCCGCCGTCCACCTCGCGCGTCACGCTCGCGCTGCCGTCGGCGACCTCGACCTTGTTCGCGAAGGTGCCCTGGCCCCAGCCCAGCAGCGCCGCCAGCATCTGGCCGGTCGCGTTCATGTCGTCGTCGATCGCCTGCTTGCCGAGGATGACCATCTGCGGGCCCTCCTTGTCGACGATCGCCTTCAGGATCTTGGCGACCGCGATCGGCTCCACCGCCTCCGCGGTCTCCACCAGGATGCCGCGGTCGGCGCCCATGGCGAGCGCCGTGCGGATCTGCTCCTGCGCCTGGGGCACGCCGATGGAGACGGCGACGATCTCGGTGGCGACGCCCTTCTCCTTCAGGCGAACGGCCTCCTCGACGGCGATCTCGTCGAAGGGGTTCATCGACATCTTCACGTTGGCGGTCTCGACGCCCGTGCCGTCGGGCTTCACCCGGACCTTCACGTTGTAGTCCACCACGCGCTTGATGGGGACGAGGAGCTTCATGCGGGGGCGATCCTCTGGCAGGCGCCGGGTTCAGCCGGCACGTTTGGGGGACTTTGCAGACCCCGGATGGGGCAAGACCCCTGTTGGGCACGCACACGAAGCCGCGATCCACCGGCAATCCCTGCCGGAGGCGGCCCCGGAGGGCCGCAACCGCGCTTCGCATGAACGAAATCGGCGCTGTCTATACGGCCCGCCCCCCACCCGGACAAGCGGGGCGCCGTTCCGCCGCCCCGGGGGTCAGCCCCGCATGAGGAAGAGAAGCAGCGCGAAGAGCGCGAGGGTCACGCCCTGCAGCGTCACGCGCCAGCGCATCAGCGCGTTGGCTTTGTGCCCGTCGCTGCTTCCTCGGGCCATGCCGACCATGCCGTAGAAGAGGGTGCCCAGGGTGCCGAGCATCCCGAGGACGACGAGGATCGTGAGGAATGTGATCATGACAGACGGGATGTGGGCACGGCCCTGCCGGCGGCAATGTTACCGACCCCGCGCGCGCGGCATGCCGGGCCCCGGAACGTCGCGCGGCGGCGCCCCTTCACCCCGCCCGGATCAGCCCTTCCGGCGCTTCGCCTTGGCCGGCACCTCGGGCACCGGTTCCGGCCCGGCCATGCGGCGCACCACCGTCAGCAGGGCGGCCTTGGTGGGGAAGTCGAGGGAGCGGTAGGCGCGGAGCAGCGCCTCCTCGTCCCCGGCCAGGAGGCCGAGGCTGCCCTGCTCCTCCTCCAGCACCTCCGCCGGCGGCGCCACGTCCGGGTCGAGGCCGACGAGCCAGGAGACGGAGGTGCCGAGCACCTCGGCCAGCCGGACGAGGCGCGCGCCGCGGGGCACGGGCGCGGTGCCGTCGCGCAGGCGCGGCAGGAGGTCCGGCGGCAGGCCGGCCCGGCGGAAGGCCTCCTCCGGCGAGAGGTCCAGGCGCTCGAGCCGGGATTCGATCAGCTCGACCATGGGCGGGGGGTCGTGGTCCATGGGGGGTGAACGCCGCTTTCCGCCCCGGGTCGGCCGCCCCCGCGCCCTCTCGACATCCCTTCTTGACCCGTGACCCCCGCGCCCCGACCTTCAAGGGTGATCCCCCAGCGGGCCCCCTCCGGGAAAGCAGCGAGATGAGCGAGAACACCAAGGCTGTCAGCGACGACAGCTTCAAGACCGACGTGCTCCAGGCCGAGGGCCCCGTGCTCGTGGACTTCTGGGCGGAGTGGTGCGGCCCCTGCCGCATGGTCGGCCCCCTCCTCGACGAGATCGGCCGCGACTACGCGGGCAAGCTGACCGTCGCGAAGGTGAACATCGACGAGAACCCGATGACGCCGAACGAGTACGCGGTGCGCGGCATCCCCACGATGATCCTCTTCAAGGACGGCAAGCCCGTGGACATGAAGGTCGGCGCCCTGCCGCGCGGCCAGCTCCGCGAGTGGGTGGACCAGGCGATCGGCGCCAAGGCCTGAGCGCGGCCATGGGCGGGCCGGGGGCGGCGCGCCTCCTGGCCTGCCTGGCGGTGCTCGGTCTAGGCCTGGGGCTGGCCGCCTGCGCCGCCGATCCCGTGGCCGCCCAGGGCACCCCCGAGATCGTGCGGGGTGAGGCCGGCGCCTTCCGGGTCGTCCCCTTCGCGGGCGGGCTCGACCATGCCTGGGGCGCGGCCTTCCTGCCGGACGGGCGGCTGCTGGTAACGGAGCGGCCCGGGCGCCTGCGCCTTATCGGCCGCGACGGCGCGGTCTCCGCCCCCCTTCCCGGCGTGCCCGAGGTGGTGGCGGCCGGCCAGGGCGGGCTGCTGGACGTGGCGCTGGCGCCGGACTTCGCGGCGACGCGCCAGGTCTACTTCTGCCTCGCCGGCGCGGCGCCGGGCGGCGCGCTGACCCGCCTCGCCACCGCGACCCTTTCCGCGGACGCGACGCGGCTGGAGGGGACGCGCACGCTGCTCGACGCGACGCCCGCCCAGTCCTCCGGCCGCAACCACTACGGCTGCCGCCTCGCCTTCGGGCGGGACGGGAAGCTGCTTCTCTCCACCGGCGAGCGCTACGCCAACAAGGCGCGGGCGCAGGACCTCTCGGACCTCGGCGGCAAGGTGCTGCGGCTGGAGCGCGACGGGCGCCCGGCGGAGGGCAACCCCTTCCTCGGCCGCCCCGGCGCCCGGCCCGAGATCTTCACCCTCGGCCACCGCAACCCGCAGGGGCTGGCGGTGAATCCCGCCACCGGCTCCGTGGTCGAGGTGGAGTTCGGGGCCAAGGGGGGCGACGAGGTGAACCTCCTGCGGGCGGGCGCCAACTACGGCTGGCCCATCGTATCCTACGGCACGGACTACGACGGCAGCCCCATCGGCACGGGGCGGGCGAGCGCGCCCGGGATCGAGGAGCCGCTGCGGCACTGGACGCCCTCCATCAACCCCTCCGGCGCGAACTTCTACGACGGCGACGCCTTCCCGGCCTGGCGGGGCAACCTCTTCCTCGCGGCGCTGAACCCGCCCGGCCTGGTGCGGCTGACGATGGAGGGCGACCGCGTCGTGGCGGAGGAGCGGCTCCTCCGGGGCCGCACGCGCTTCCGCCAGGTGCTGCCCGGGCCGGACGGGCTGCTCTACATCCTGACAGACGAGGACCGCGGCCGAGTGCTGCGGCTGGAGCCAGCGCATTGAGCGAAGACCTCTTCACCCTCTCGGCCCCCCGCCCGGACGGGGGCGCGGCGCCGCTGGCCGAGTACCGCGGCCGGGTGCTGCTGATCGTGAACACGGCCAGCCAGTGCGGCTTCACGCCGCAATATCAGGGGTTGGAGGCGCTGCAGCGGCGCTTCGGCCCGCGGGGCTTCACCGTGCTCGCCTTCCCCTGCAACCAGTTCGGGCGGCAGGAGCCGGGGAACGCGGCGGAGATCGCGACCTTCTGCACCACCAAGTACGACGTGACCTTCCCGGTCTTCGCCAAGGTGGCGGTGAACGGGGCCGCGGCCGACCCGCTGTTCCGGCACCTCAAGCACGCGGCCCCGGGCGCGCTCGGCACCGAGGCGATCAAGTGGAACTTCACGAAGTTCCTCGTCGGGCGCGACGGGCGGGTGGCGGGCCGCTACGCGCCGGCGACGGCGCCGGAGAAGCTCTCGGCGGAGATCGAGAGGCTGCTCGCGGAACCCGGCTGAGGGCGCCTTTCCACCGCCCCCGCCTTCCCGCATCATCCCCGCGAGAACGTCCGAACGGGAAGAACCGCCCCATGGCCCTGAACGCCCCGATCCGCGGAGGGCGCGGCGCCTGCCTCGCCGCCAGCCTCGCGACGCTGGCAAGCCTCGCCCTGCCCGCCGCCCCCGCCCGGGCCGAGGTGACGCGCTTCGAGGTCCTCTCCCGCGAGGCGCCGGCGCTGGGCGGGCGGGAGTTCGGAACCCGCGGCGCGGCCGAGAAGATCACGGCGCGGGCCACCATCGCCCTCGACCCCAACGACCCCCGCAACGCCGTCATCGCCGACATCGGCCTCGCGCCCCGCAACGCCGAGGGGCGGGTGGAGGCGGTGACGGACGTCGTCATCCTCCGCCCCGCGCGGCCGGGCGGCACGCTGCTCTTCGAGGTGCTGAACCGCGGCCGCAAGCTCCTGCCGGGCTGGGCGCAGGACGGCGACGGCGCGGGCTCCATCCGGCTGGAGCGGCCCGAGGACGCGGGCAACGGCTTCCTGCTGGAGCAGGGCCACACCCTCGTCTGGGCGGCCTGGCAGATCGATTCCCCCACCGGCCCGAACCTGCCGCGGCTGCAGGTGCCGACCGTGCCCGGCGTGACCGGCCCCTCGCGCGAGGAGTTCTCCTTCGAGGACGCGGCGACGCCGAAGCGGGTCACCCTCTCCTACCCCGCCGCCGACCGCGCCTCCGCCCGCCTCACGGTGCGCGACCGAACGGACCTCGACCGCGCGACGCCGGAGGGGCTGGCGCTGCGCTTCATCGACGACGCGACGGTGGAGATCGACCGCCCCGCGGGCGCCGCGCCCGGCGCGCTCTACGAGATCACCTACACGGCGCGCGACCCGAAGGTCTCCGGCATGGGCCTGGCCGCGATCCGGGACGTGACCGCCTTCCTGCGGCGGGAGGGCGGGCCCGCCAACCCGCTGGCGCGGGACGGGCGCTCGGGGATCGACCGCGCGATCGGCCTCGGCATCTCCCAGTCCGGGCGGGCGCTGCGCGACCTCCTCTACTTCGGGATGAACGAGGACGAGGCGGGGCGGATCGTCTTCGAGGGGGCGATGCCCATCATCCCCGGCGCGCGGCGGAGCTTCACGAACGCCCGCTTCGCCCAGCCCGGCCGCAACCCCGGGCCGCAATACGACCGGCTCTTCCCGGTGCTCGCCTTTCCCTTCACCTACCCCGTGACGGAGGACCACCTGAGCGGGAAGCGGGACGGCATCCTGCTGCGCTGCCGGCTGAGCAACACCTGCCCGAAGGTCATCCAGATGGACTCGGAGTTCGAGTTCTGGGGCTCGCAGGCGAGCCTGCTGGTGACGGACACGCGCGGCAACCACCTCGACATGCCCGACGACGTGCGGTTGTTCCTCCTCTCCGGCGCGCCCCACGGCAACCCCTTCGACGCGGTGGCGCGCCCCAGCGCGGCCTGCGCCCTGCCGCTGAACCCCGTGAACGGCGGCCCCGCGCTGCGCGCGCTGATCGTGGCCATGGAGGACTGGGTCCGCGAGGAGCGCGCGCCGCCGGCCAGCCGCTACCCCATGCGCGGCCAGGGCACGCTGGTGCCGGCCGCGCAGGTCTACCCCGCCATCCCCGGCCTGCCCTACCGCGGCCAGTACGCGCGGGCGGAGCTGGTCGAGCAGGCCGCGCCCCTGCCGCGCGTGCGGGGCGAGTACCCGCTCTTCCTCCCGCGCGCCGGGCTGGACGGGAACGCGGTCGCGGGGCTGCGCCTGCCGCTGCTGGAGGCGCCGCGCGCCACCTATGTCGGCTGGAACGCGCAGAAGGGGGCGGAGGGGCCACAGGAGCTCTGCACCCAGGTCGGCGGCGTGCTGCCCCTGCCCGCGACCCGCGCCGAGGGCCGGGCCGCCGCGGACCCGCGCCCCTCGCTGGAGGAGCTCTACCCCTCCCCCGGCGCCTACGAGGCCGCGGTGCGCGCGGCGACGCAGCGCCTGGTGGCCGAGCGGATGCTGCTGCCCGCCGATGCCGAAGCGGCCGTCGCCGCCGCGCGGGAGGGGCGGCTGGCGCGGCTGGCGCCCTGAGGCCGGGGGGGCGCTGCTCATCCAAAGACAACTAGAATATAAAAAATAATGGCAAAATCGATCCCATTCTCCTTTTATCATGGGACATCTAGTTATTTCTTGGATCTATTCACAGATGGCGTTCCGTCTTGCAACTGGCCTTATGAAGCGGCAGCGAAGGCATTTGTTGAGGAGGCAGCGAACACCATAAAGCATATAGGCCTTCGACTTGAGTGGTTTGAAGAAGATGTTTTGCAGCAGAAGGATCACTGGCGGCACGGAAAACTTTATGTAAGTCCCTGCAAGCGAACAGCAGCTGAATATGCTTGGTCGAATGCACAATACGGCGGCGAATATATAAATATTGGCGTTAATATTCTTCAGAATATCCGTGCCGTCAACAATCAGCAAGCCGAAAATCTAATTGCAAGGTATAGAAATACCCTGCCGATGCTCGAAGGTCATGGCCGACCCCTTGTCTTAGAAATTTCTGAATTGATGCCTGAATTCCTTCTGCCTGAACGCGAAAATAATTTTTGCGCAACAATCGAAGATGTCATTAACGATGCGATAAGGTATGATGTTGAAGTTTTCGAAGCTATCCACCAGCAAAGTAATTTCCAGTTAATCGCGGGCAAGGGAAATATAACGCGCGTTCTTGAGATAATTCATAAAGACAGGAATGAATGTTTCGTATATCAAAAAATTGATTTGCCGAAGATCCTGGATTGATGTTTTTGTCTAGCCCGCAGGATTTCCATGCTTCGATTGATAGACTACCCATCCGTTATAAGTTGCCACGCCATTTGGTTTAGTTCTTATCGAGAGTCAGTCGCTTCAAGTTGTAACTGCTCAGGTATCAAGAATTCGCCCCCTACTGCTGCTTGACGATCTGCCCCGCGGCCGCGGCGGCCGCCCAGCGGGCGTCGTCGGCGCGCAGGAAGGCCGCGGTCTCCTCCGGGCTCATCAGCCCGGGCTCGAGGCCGAGCGTGCGGAAGCGCTCGGCCAGCGACGGCTCGGCGTAGGCGCGCGCGAAGGCCGCGTGGATCTCCCGCACCAGGGCCGGCGCCATGCGCGGCGGCGCGAGGGCCGCGACCCAGCCCGAGACCTCGTAGCCCGGCACCCCCGCCTCCTGCACGGTCGGCACCTCCGGCATCAGTCCGGTGCGCGCCGCGGTGCTGACGGCAAGCACCCGCACCTGGCCGGTCGCGAGGTGCGGCAGGGCGCTGGCGGTGCTCGTCCAGCCGATGGGCAGGTGGCCGGCGACGATGTCGTTCATCAGCAGCCCGCCGCCGCGGTACTGCACCTCCTCGGTCTGCACGCCGGCGCGGCGGTTGAACTCGTGCCCGGCGAAGGCCGTCAGCGCCTCGGTCGCGCCGAAGCCGATCGCGCCCGGGTTGGCACGGGCGCGGGCGACCAGGCCCGCCACGTCGGCGAAGGGTTGGCCGCGCCCCGCGACGAGGACGAGCACCTGGCGCGAGAGGATGGCCAGCGGCGTGAAGTCCCGCACGGGGTCGTAGGGGATCGTCGGCAACTGGTACTTGTTGAGGTTGTGGGTGGAGGTCACCACCGCGAGGGTCGATCCGTCCGGCTCGGCGCGCGAGACGGCCTCGGAGCCGATGAGGCCCTGCGCGCCCGGCCGGTTCTCCACGATGATCGGCTGCGCCAGGTGGGGCCGCATGACCTCGACCAGCGCGCGGGCGAGGACGTCGGTGCCGCCGCCGGGCGGGTAGGGCAGGACGACGCGGACGGGGCGCTGCGGCCAGGCGGGCGCCCCCTGGGCGCGGGCGCCGCCCGCGGCGGCCACGGCCGCGGCGAGGGTGGCGGCGGCCATGCCGCGGCGCGTGAGATGCTGGCCCATTCCCGTGTCCTCCCGGTTCGGCGGGACTATCGGCGGGTTGGGCCGCGATGCGAAGGGCGGACCGCCCCTCAGGCCGCCTTGCCGCCGGGCCGGGGCACGGTGATCACGAAGAGCCGGTGGTTCGCGATGTCGATGTTGCGCCGCGCCTTCTCGTTCCAGATGCGGTCGGCCGTGCGGGCGTCGTGGTAGGGGCCGTAGGCCTCCTCCGTCCCGGGCTCGAGCGCGGTGAAGGTCGCGTCGGTGAAGACGCCGCCCCAGATGAAGTGGAGCTGGGCGGTTGGGCTGGGCGAATCGCTCATGGACCTCGGCTCGGCAGGTGTTGCGCGGCGGCACATAAACCCACGGCGCTCCTTTCCCAAGCGTGAGCGCCCCGCGAAGCCCGCGCCCCTGCCGCCGCCGGGCCGCGCGCCACCGGCGCCGCGGGGCGGATCGTTCCCTCTTTGTGCTTGCCGGCCCCGCGTTTCGACCCCATATCCATCGACCAGCCGGAAGGGCCCCCGATGGAGCTGCGCGAGAAGCTCGAGATCCTCGCCGACGCCGCGAAGTACGACGCCTCCTGCGCCTCCTCCGGCACCGAGAAGCGGGACAGCCGCGACGGCGGGCTCGGCAGCACCGAGGGCATGGGCATCTGCCACGCCTATGCGCCGGACGGGCGCTGCATCTCGCTGCTCAAGGTGCTGCTGACGAACGCCTGCGTGTTCGACTGCGCCTACTGCATCAACCGCGCCTCCTCCAACGTGCGCCGCGCGCGCTTCTCCGTGCGCGAGATCGTGGAGCTGACGCTCGACTTCTACCGGCGCAACTACATCGAGGGGCTCTTCCTCTCCTCCGGCATCATCCGCTCGCCGGACTACACGATGGAGCAGCTCGTCCGCGTCGCGCGGGAGCTTCGCACCACGCACGGCTTCAAGGGCTACATCCACCTCAAGACCATCCCCGACGCCGACCCCGCGCTGCTGGCCGAGGCGGGGCTCTACGCCGACCGGCTCTCGATCAACGTGGAGCTGCCCGATCCCGGCAGCCTGAAGGCGCTGGCCCCGGAGAAGGACGCGGGCGGCATCCGCCTCGCCATGGCGGGGCTGCGCACGCGGATCGACGAGGCGAAGGCGGCGCGGGCCGAGTCCGCCGTGACGCGGGTGGCGATGGCCGGCGGGCGCCGCGCCCCGGCCCCGCGCTTCGCGCCGGCCGGGCAGTCCACCCAGATGATCGTGGGCGCCGACGCCTCGACGGACGCGACCATCCTCGACGTCAGCGCGAACCTCTACGGCTCCTACCGGCTCAAGCGCGTCTACTTCTCCGCCTATTCCCCCATCCCCGACGCCGCCGCGGCCCTGCCGCCCGCCGCGCCGCCGCTGGTGCGGGAGCACCGGCTGTACCAGGCGGACTGGCTGCTGCGCTTCTACGGCTTCACGGCGGGCGAGGTGATCGCGGGCGGCGAGGGCGGGATGCTGGACCTGGAGGTGGACCCGAAGCTCGCCTGGGCGCTGAAGCACCGCGCGGTCTTCCCCGTGGACGTCAACCGGGCGGACCGCGAGATGCTGCTCCGCGTGCCCGGCCTCGGCGCCAAGACGGTGGACCGGATCGTCGCGGCGCGCCGCGTGCGCTCCTTCCGGATGGCGGACCTCGCGCGGCTTCGCGTCAGCCTGCGCAAGGTCGCGCCCTTCGTCACCGCGCTCGACCACCACCCGCGCGGCGGGCTGCTGGACCGGGCGGACCTGCGCGCCCTCGTCGTCCCGCGCGACGGGCTGGCGGAGCGGGCCTCGATCCTCCCCGCCGGGCTCGTCGCCCGCCCGGTGCAGCTTCCCCTCTTCGCCCATGTTTAGCGTGCCGCTCGCCGCCCCTGACGACTTCGAGGGATGGCGCGAGGCCTCGCGCGCGCTCGTCATGGCCGGCGTCGCGCCCGAGGCGGTGGAGTGGCTGGTGGAGGGCGACCCCGTCCCCCTCTTCGGCGGCGCCGCCCCGCCCGCGCCGCCGCCGGACGCCCCGCCGCCCCGCGTGCCCCGCGACTTCCCGGAGCTGGCGCGGCTGGTGGCCCGCCACCGCGACCCCGCGCGCTTCGCCCTGCTGCACGGGCTGCTGCACCGCCTGCAGCGCGAGCGCGGGCTGCTGGAGGACGCCGCCGACCCGATGGTGGCCCGCGCCAACGCCATGGCGCGCGCGGTGCGGCGCGACGCGCACAA
Organism: Muricoccus nepalensis; assembly: GCF_006438825.1. Lineage (GTDB taxonomy): Bacteria > Pseudomonadota > Alphaproteobacteria > Acetobacterales > Acetobacteraceae > Roseomonas > Roseomonas nepalensis. The sequence continues at coordinate 78,138 of NZ_RCZP01000027.1, read as the reverse complement.
GATGCACGCCTTCGTCCGCTTCCGGGAGGTGCGGGTGGAGGACGGGGCGCCGGCCGCGCCCCTGCCGCCCCCGCCGCCCGTCGCGGTTCCCGCGGATCCGGCGCCCCCGCGCAACGCCCGCGCGGTGGCCCTCGCGCTGCGGGACCTCGGCCGGCTGGAGGAGGGCCCCGGGGCCGGGACGGCGGCGCTCGAGGCCGCCCCGGGGGCGCCGCCCGTCCCCTCCCCCGCGCCGGACAGCCGCTTCGTCGCCTGGTTCGAGCCCGAGCACCACATCCTGCGCGCCGAGGCCGGCTTCTTCGCGCGCCGCTTCGCCATGCTGCGCTGGTCCATCCTGACGCCGGAGATCTCCGCCCACTGGGACGGGACGGAGGTCGCCTTCGGCCCCGGCGCCCGCCGCGCGGACGCCCCCTCGGAGGACGCGGCGGAGGGGCTCTGGCGCGCCTACTTCGCCTCCATCTTCAACCCCGCCCGCCTCAAGCCCGATGCCATGCGGGCGGAGATGCCGAAGAAGTACTGGCGCAACCTGCCGGAGGCGCAGGACATCCCCCGCCTGATGGCCGAGGCGCCGAAGCGCGTGGCGGAGATGGTGGCGCGCGGCGCGACGGCCCCGGCCGGGCGCCGCCAGCGCGCGGTGCACGTGCCCGCCCTCGCCCGGGACGCGCAGCCCGCCGCCGCCGCCGGCGTTGAGAGCGTCATGCCCGCCGATCTGCTCTCCGAAACGCTCCCCTTCCCCGAGGCCCAGGCCGCGCTCCGCCGCGACCTGTTGGCGCGGAACGACCTGCCGCCCTGGGTGGCCAACGCCACCCAGCCCGTGATGGGCGAGGGCCCGCAGCACCCGCTGCTGATGTTCATCGGCGAGCAGCCCGGCGACGAGGAGGACCTGAAGGGCCAGCCCTTCGTCGGCCCGGCCGGGCGCCTCTGGAACAAGGCGCTGGAGGAGGCGGGCGTCGCGCGCGACGAGGCCTACGTCACCAATGCCGTGAAGCACTTCAAGTTCACGCCCACCGGCAAGCGCCGCCTGCACCAGTCGCCCGACGCCGGCGACATCACCTTCTACCGGCCCTTCCTGCTGCGCGAGATCGGCTTCGTGCAGCCGCGGCTGATCGTCACGCTCGGCGCCACCGCGCTGCGCGCCGTCTCCGGCCGCGCCATGCCCGTGACGAAGCTGCGGGGGTCGCTGCTGCGCGACCCCGAGGGGCGGCCCTTCTACCCGACCGTCCACCCCTCCTACCTGCTGCGGCTGCCGGACCCCGCGAGCAAGGCGCGGGAGTACGACCGCTTCGTGGAGGACCTGGGGCAGGCGGCGGCGACGGCGCGGGGGCTGCCGTCCGGTTGAAGCGGCGCGTGTGGCTCCTGGGAGGCTCTGCCTCCCAGACCCTCCGCCGGGGAGCCGGCGGGCTCCCCGGACCCCGCGATCGGTCGGTGCTGCATCGGCCGGTGGCAGCGCGCTTGGATGTTTTTCAGGCCACGCGGGCTGACTTGCCAGTCGCCTGAGGTCATGGACCTCAGGCGTGCCTCAAGACTCATCGCGGGGTTCGGGGTGGCCGTTGCCACCCCGGCGGTGACTCCGGGAGGCAGCGCCTCCCGGAGTCACCGGTGCTCAGGCCTCGCGCAGCAGCGGCCACAGCGCGGTCCACTGCTTGGATCGCTGCCTCTCCTCGTAGACGGCCCGCTTCGCCCCGAGGAAGGCCGGGGTTGGCCGCAGGACGAGGTTCAGCAGGTCGTCGACGCCGAAGGGGGCGGCGATGTCGCAGCCGTCCGGGCCGCTCCGGCGGGCGGCGACGGCGGTCGCGGTCTCGGGCCAGTGGCGCATGGCGTCCGGCACCGAGGCGTAGGGCGCGTCGCCGTTGCGGGCGTGCATCCGCGCCTGGTTCTTCACGGACCATCGGACCGAGGGCTCGGCGGCGCGCAAGGCCGCCTCGTGCCGCCGGTCCTCGGCGGGATCGGCGCGGAAGGGGTCGTGCCAGACGACGTCCACGTCGCCGGTGGGCGGCAAGGGGGCGCGGTGGTGCCGGTGGTCCCAGACGGCGTTGCGGACGAAGCCCGCCCCGATCCAGCCGTCCGGCGGTCCCAGGGCGCGCGCCACGTCCAAGAGGTGCCAGCGCCGGGGATCGGCGCGGAGGATGGCGCCGATCCTGGCCTCGGGGCTCGGCATGCGCGCGGCTAGATCTCCGCCGCGGACAGTGCCCGGTCGAGGTAGTAGGCCGCGCTGATCAGCGCGAGATGCGTGAAGGCCTGCGGGAAGTTGCCGAGGTGCTCGCCGGCCGGGCCCAGCTCCTCCGCGTAGAGGCCGAGGTGGTTGGCGTAGCCGAGCATCTTCTCGAAGAGGAAGCGCGCGCGCTTGAGGTCGCCCGCGCGCGCCAGGCACTCGACGTACCAGAAGGAGCACATGTTGAAGCTGCCCTCGATGCCGTCGAGCCCGTCCACCGATTCGTCCTCGTAGCGCCGCACGAGGCTGTCCTCCACCAGGCGCTCGCCGACCGCGCGCAGGGTGGAGATCCAGCGCGGGTCCGTCGGGCTGATGAAGCGCATCAGCGGCATCAGCAGGCAGGAGGCGTCGAGCGAGGCGCCGCCGCGGACCTGCACGAAGGCCCGCTGCTCGGCGTTCCAGAAGTTCGCGTGGATGTCCGCGTGGATCGTGTCGCGCGCCTCCGACCAGCGCAGCAGCGGCGCGGGGAGGGAGCGCTTGCGGGCCAGGCGGATCGCGCGGTCGAGCGCCACCCAGCACATGAGGCGGGAGTGCAGGAAGTGCTGCCGCCCGCCGCGCACCTCCCAGATCCCCTCGTCCGGCTGCTCCCAGTTCGTCGAAAGCCAGTCCATCGAGCGGATCACGCCCTGCCAGGCCTCGTGCGAGATCTGCTCGCCGTACTTGTCCGAGAGGTAGGCGGCGTCCATCAGCTCCCCGTAGATGTCGAGCTGGAGCTGACCCGCGGCGCCGTTGCCGATGCGGACGGGGCGCGAATCCGCGTAGCCGCGCAGGTGCGGCAGCTCCGTCTCGCCGAGCTGCCGGTGCCCGTCGAAGCCGTACATGAGGTCGATGTGCCCGTCATGCCCGGACTCCGCCCCGCGCGCGGCCAGCCAGCGCATGAAGGCGTTCGCCTCCGCGACATGGCCGAGGCGGAGGAAGGCGTAGACGGTGAAGGCGGCGTCGCGGATCCAGGTGTAGCGATAGTCCCAGTTTCGCACGCCGCCGATCGTCTCGGGCAGGCCGAAGGTGGGGGCGGCGATGATCGAGCCGTGCTCGCCCGAGGTCATCAGCTTCAGCACAAGGGCGGAGCGGTTCACCATGTCCCGCCAGCGCCCGCGATAGGTCGAGTGCGCGCTCCAGCCCCGCCAGTAGTCGGCGGTGGCCTTGAAGCCGTTCGCCACCTCCCGCGGGTCGGCGGGGCGGGCCTCGCCGAGCGCCGCCTCCTCCAGCACGAAGGCCGCGGCCTCGCCGGCCCGCAGGTCGAACTCGGCGACGCCGTCCGCGCCCTCCATCCGCAGGGGCACGGTCGCGCGCAGGCGAAGCGCCCGGCCGCCCGGCGCCTCGAAGACGAGGCTTCCCCCCTCCTCCCGCACGGCCGGCACGGCGCGGGCGTAGTCGAAGCGGGGCGCGCAGCGCATGCGGAAGCGCATGCCCTGGCGCACCGCCTTGGCGCGGCGCACGAGGCGCTGCGTGCGGCCCATCGCCATGAAGTCGGAGATCTCGGCGACGCCATGGTGCGAGAGGAAGCGGGTCAGCAGCACGTTGGTGTCCGGTAGGTAGAGCTGGCGGTGCCGCGCGCCGTCCAGAACGGGCGCCAGCTCGAAGCGCCCGCCGCGCTCGTCGTCGAGGAGGGAGGCGAAGACGCTCGGGCTGTCGAAATGCGGCCAGCAGAGGAAGTCCACCGTCCCGTCGAGCCCCACCAGGGCCGCGGTGCGAAGGTCCCCCACGATGCCGTGGTTCTCGATCGGCTCCCCCATCAGCCGTTGCCGACGAAGCCCGGGTAGAGCGCCATCCCCCCGTCCACGAAGAGGGTGACGCCCGTGACGTAGTCCGCCTCGTCCGAGGCCAGCCAGGCGGCCGCGCGCGCCACGTCCTCGGGCTCGCCGATGCGGCCGTAGGGGATGAGCTTCAGCAGCCTCTCGAGCGCCTCGGGCGTGCCCCAGGCCTCCTTGTTGATGGGGGTGCGGATGGCGCCGGGCGCGATCGCGTTCACCCGCACGCGCTCGGGCGCCATCTCCTGGGCGAGGGTCTGCATCATCATCCGCACGCCGCCCTTGGCCGCCGCGTAGTTCACGTGCCCAGCCCAGGGGATCAGCTCGTGCACCGAGCTCATGCAGACGATCGAGCCGCGCGCGCCCCTCTCCCGCGGGGGCTGCGCGCGGAAGGCGCGGATGGCCTCGCGGCAGCAGAGGAACTGGCCCGTCAGGTTGAGCGAGAGGACGGCGTTCCAGTCGGACAGACTCATCTGTCCCACCGGCGCGTCCTTCTGGATGCCGGAATTGGCGACGAGCACGTCGAGCCCCCCGAACTCGGCGACCGTGCGGTCGACCAGCCCGGCCACCTCCCCCTCGTCCGAGACGTCGGCGCCGAGGGCCACGGCCTGGCCGCCGGCCGCCCGGATCTCCGCCACGAGCTTCTCCGCCGGCGCCGCCTGGGAGTGGTAGTTCACCGCCACCGCCGCCCCGGCCGCCGCCAGGCCGCGGGCCACGGCGAGGCCGATCCCCGAGGAGGCGCCCGTCACCAGCGCGCGGCGGCTGGCCAGGAGCGGGCGGGCCGGGGGGGCCTCGGAAGGGGCTGCTGCCATGGGTTCCTCACCTTGCCGGGCCGGGATGGCCCTGGCCGGAACGTCCCATCCCCCCCGCGGTTGGATGCCGCGCCGCAACCAGATGTTCCCCCTCGCCTCCGAACCGACCCTCGAACACATGCCGAACGGGCCGGTCCGGAAAGGGTGCCGAATCAGGCGGCTCCCCCGAGTCGCGCGAACGAATCGCTGACGGGTGTTCCGGCGTGCCGAACCACCATCCCTGGTGGCTGGACACCGCGCGGGGCACAAGCGCGTTCCCGCGATGTACCGTTTCGCGACTCGGGCGATCCGGTCGCGGGGGCCGGTCCCCGACCCGCTCGCACCTGCCCCGCGCGCCGCCGCGCTGGCGTCGCGGCGCGGCCCGCGCTATCCGCCCGCCCATGGCCACCCTCCCCATCCGCCGCGCCCTCCTCTCGGTCTCCGACAAGACGGGGCTGGTCGAATTCGCGCGAAGCCTCGACGCCGGCGGGGCGGAGATCCTCTCCACCGGCGGCACCGCCAAGGCCCTCCGCGAGGCCGGCGTCGCCGTGGTCGAGCTGTCCGACCACACGGGCTTCCCCGAGATCCTGGACGGGCGGGTGAAGACCCTCGTCCCCGGCGTCCACGGCGGGCTGCTGTTCCGCCGCGACGTGCCCGAGCACGTGGCGCAGGTCGAGCAGCACGGCATCGCCCCGATCGACCTCGTCTGCGTGAACCTCTACCCCTTCGAGGCCACCGTCGCCCGCGGCGCCTCCTACGAGGACTGCGTCGAGAACATCGACATCGGCGGCCCCGCCATGATCCGCAGCGCCGCCAAGAACCACGCCCATGTCGCGGTGCTGACCGAGCCCGAGCAGCTCATCGAGGTCGCGCGCGAGATTGCCGAGACCGGCGGCACCTCGCTCCACACCCGCAAGCGCCTGGCCGCCGCGGCCTACGCCCGCACCGCCGCCTACGACGCCGCCATCGCGCGCTGGTTCGCGGAGGTGGTGGAGGAGGAGTTCCCGCCGCGCCTCTCGGTGCCGGGGATGCTCAAGCAGACGCTGCGCTACGGCGAGAACCCGCACCAGTCCGCCGCCTTCTACCTCGACGGCACGCACCGCCCGGGCATCGCGACGGCGGACCAGGTGCAGGGCAAGGAGCTGTCCTACAACAACCTCAACGACACCGACGCCGCCTTCGAGGCGGTGGCCGAGTTCGACGAGCCCGCGATCGTCATCGTCAAGCACGCCAACCCCTGCGGCGTGGCGGTGGCGGCGGACCTGAACGCGGCCTGGGACGCGGCGCTGCGCTGCGACCCCGTCTCGGCCTTCGGCGGCATCATCGCGGCCAACCGCACCCTCGACGCCGAGGCGGCGCGGCGCATCACCTCGATCTTCACCGAGGTGGTGATCGCCCCCGACGCCGACGACGAGGCGCGCGCGATCTTCGCGACGAAGAAGAACCTTCGCCTGCTGCTCACGCGCGGCCTGCCCGACCCGGCGGCGCCCGGCATGACCTTCCGCAGCGTCGGCGGCGGCTTCCTCGCGCAGTCCCGCGACGCCGGGCGGGTCGCCATGGCGGACCTCCGCGTGGTGACGAAGCGCCAGCCGACCGCGCAGGAGATGAACGACCTCGTCTTCGCCTTCCGAGTCTGCAAGCACGTGAAGTCGAACGCCATCGTCTATGCCAAGGGCGGCGCCACCGTCGGCATCGGCGCGGGGCAGATGAGCCGCGTCGATTCCGCCCGCATCGCCGCCTGGAAGAGCGCGGAGGCCGCCAAGGCCGCGGGGCTCGACGCGCCGCTCGCCCAGGGCTCGGTCGTCGCGTCGGACGCCTTCTTCCCCTTCGCGGACGGCCTCCAGGCCGCGGCGGCGGCGGGCGCCACGGCGGTCATCCAGCCCGGCGGCTCGATGCGCGACAACGAGGTGATTGCGGCGGCGGATGAGGCGGGGCTCGCGATGGTGATGACCGGGATGCGGCACTTCCGGCACTGAACGGGCGGCACTGACCGGGCGACACTGGCCGGGCGGGCGCCGCCCGCCGCGCGGCGCTACCCCGCCATCACCCGGCTGCGCGCGATGATGCTCGTCGTGGACCGCCCCGGCACGAGGTCGATCAGCGCGACCCGCCCGCCCCGCGCGCGCACGACCTCGGCGCCCACCACCGTCTCCTCGGTGTAGTCCGCGCCCTTGAACAGCACGTCCGGGCCGAGGCGCGTGATGAGGTCGAGCGGCGTGTCCTCGGCGAAGGCGAGCACGAGGTCCACCGACTGCAGGGCCGCGATCACCGCTTGGCGGTCCTCCAGCGCGTTCACCGGGCGCGCCGGGCCCTTCAGCCGCGCCACGCTCTCGTCCGTGTTCAGCGCCACCACCAGCCGGTCGCACTTCGCGCGCGCGGCCTGGAGCATGGTGACGTGCCCGCGGTGGAGGATGTCGAAGCAGCCGTTGGTGAAGCCGACCTCCAGGCCCCGCCGCCGCCATCCCTCCACGACCGACAGCGCCTGGCCGGGGGAGGAGGCGACCTTGCCCGCGATCACCGCGTCCTCGCCCGCGTCGGCCTCGACGGCCGCGGCCAGTTCCGCGATGTCGAGCGTCGCCGTGCCGAGCTTGCCGACGACGACGCCGGCCGCCGCGTTCGCGATGCGCATCGCCCGCGGCAGCGCGTGGCCGGCGGCCACCGCCAGCGCCACCACCGCGATCACCGTGTCCCCGGCGCCGGAGACGTCGAAGACCTCCCGCGCGTGGGCCGGCACGGCGTGGACGCCGCCATCGGCCTCCACCAGCAGCATCCCCTTCTCCGAGCGCGTGACGAGGATGGCGCCCGCCTCCGCCCCGGCCATCAGCGCGCGCGCGGCGGCGGCGAGCTCGGCGTCGGTCTCGGCGGGCAGGGCGGGGCGCTGCGCGCCGGCCGCCGCGCGCAGCTCCCGCAGGTTCGGGGTGAGGACCGTGGCGCCGCGGTAGAAGGCGAAGTCCTCGCGCTTGGGGTCCACCAGCACGGGCAGGCCGAGGCGCCGGGCCTCCGCGATCGCGTGGCCCACCACCTCCGCGGAGAGCAGCCCCTTGGCGTAGTCCGAGATCACCAGCGCGTGGCAGCCGGGCAGCCGGGCCGAGACGCGCGCTTGCGCCGCCGCGGCGTCGGCCTCGGACACCGCCTCCGTCACCTCCTCGTCGAGGCGGACGACGTGCTGGTGCCCGGCGATGATCCGCGTCTTGGCGACCGTCGGGCGCGTGGCGGAGCGGAGGTTGGCGTCGTCGAGGCCGGGGCTGGCCGCGATCAGGGCCGCGACCTCCCGCCCCGCTGCGTCGTCGCCCACCAGGCCGACCAGCACGGCCTCGCCGCCCAGGGAGACGATGTTGCGGGCGACGTTGCCGGCGCCGCCGAGCATGGCCTGGCGGTCCGTCATCCGCACCACGGGCACCGGCGCCTCCGGCGAGATGCGGTCGATCCGGCCGTACTGGAAGCGGTCCAGCATGACGTCGCCGAGGCAGAGGATTCGCTTCCCGCGAAAGTCGATCATCGCTCCCCCTCGTTCAGGTCCGGCCGAGACGGTCTAGCCGAGATCGGGCGCGCGCGGCAGGAGGTTCCACGCGGCCGATTCCCCGGCACCGGTTCCCTTGGGCCGCCTTTCCGACGAAAAGCCGGGCATGGACACCGCCCCGACCGGAGGCCGCCTGGCCGCCCTCGCCGCCGCCGCCACCCGCGCGGAGACCGCCTTCGCGGGTGGGCGGATGGTCTGGCACGAATGGGGCGCGGGGCCGCCGCTGGTGCTGCTGCACGGGGGGGCGGGGTCCTGGCGGCACTGGGCGCGGAACGTCGAGGCGCTCTCGCGGCAGCACCGCGTCCTCGCGCCCGACCTGCCGGGGCTCGGGGAATCCGACCTCCCGCCGCCGGAGGCCGACCTCTGGGGCATCGCGGCCATCGTCGCGGCCGGGATCGCCGCCCGGCTCGGCGGCGCGCCCCACGCGCTGGCGGGCTTCTCCTTCGGCGCCATCATCGCCGGCCATGTCGCGGCGCGCGCGGGGGCGGAGCTGACCTCCCTCACCCTGCTCGGCGCCGGGGGCCTCGGCCTGCCGCGCCAGCCCACGCCGCTGGTCTCCGTCCGCGACCGGGCGAGCGAGGACCGCACCGCCGCGCACCGCGAGAACCTGGCGCGGCTGATGATCGCCGACCCCGCGCGCATCGACGCGGAGGCGCTGGCCATCCAGGCCTGGAACAGCGACCACGCGCGCTTCCGCAGCCGCCGCGTCGTCAGCGCCACCAGCCTGCGCGACGCGCTGGAGGCGGTGCGCACCCCCCTCTCGGTCATCTACGGGGAGCGCGACGCGATCACCCTGCCGGACCTCGCCTCCCGCATCGCCTTCTTCCGCGCGCGGGGGACGGAGGCGCTGGTGGTGCCCGGCGCCGGGCACTGGGTGGCCTTCGAGGCGCCGGCGGCCGTGAACGCGGCGCTGCTCGCGGGTCGCGCGGGGTAAGGCGGGCGGCGGGCGACGCGCCCCGCTGCCCACCGATTGCGGCCGGCGCCGAAACCCAGGGTTTGCCGTCCCGTTCCGTCTGAAGCAATCCCGGCGGGCGCGGGCCAGGTTACCGCGCGCATGGCCCGGCCGGATCGAGACACGAGAGGATCCGCCTTGGCCACCATCGCCGCCACGAGGTTCGAGAGACCTCTTCATCCCCTGAACGCCATCCTGCTCGCCTTCCCCCTGCCTCTGTTCCTCGGCGCCCTGCTCAGCGACCTCGCCTACCAGGCGAGCTTCCAGGTGCAGTGGGCGAACTTCTCCTCCTGGCTCCTGGCCGGCGGGCTGTTCGTGGGGGGCTTCGCCCTGCTCTGGGCGCTGATCGGCCTCGTCCGGAGCCCCGCGGGGCGGCGGGGGCGCGCCGCCGCCTACTTCGTCGTGCTTCTCGCCATGTGGTTGCTCGGCTTCGCCAACGCGCTCGTCCACTCGAAGGACGCCTTCGCGATCATGCCGGAGGCGCTCTACCTGTCCGCGGTCGTGGCGGTCCTCGCGCTTGTCGGGGCCTGGATGGGCTATTCCGGTACTCACTCGAGGGAGACGGCGTGATGCGCGCAATCCTGCTGGCCGGCGCTGCGGCGCTCGCCCTTTCCGCCTGCGACGACGCCCCGGCCGCCGAGCAGCACGGCGCCAACCCCAACCTGCCGGCGCCGCATCGCGGCCTGCTGCCGGACATGACGATCCCCCGCCCGGCGTCCTGGGGCAACGACCGCCCGACGGTGCCGCCGGGCTACACGATCCAGGCCATCGCGACCGACCTGCGGATCCCGCGCCAGACGCTCGTCCTGCCCAACGGCGACATCCTGGTGACGGAGGGCACGGGCGGCCAGGGCGCGCCCCGGCTCAACCCCAAGGCCTTCATCGCCGGCATCATCAAGAGCTGGGGCAAGACCTCGGTTCCCGGCGGCAACCGCCTGACGCTGCTGCGCGACGCCGACGGCGACGGCACCTACGAGAGCCGGACCGTCTTCGCGAGCAACCTGAACGGGCCCTACGGCCTCGCGCTGGTCGACAACAACCTCTACGTCGCCAACCAGGACGCCCTGGTGCGCTTCGACTACCGCGCGGGCCAGACCGAGGCGAGCGGCCCGCCGACGCTGGTGACGAACCTGCCCGCGGCGGTGAACCACCACTGGACGAAGTCCCTCGCCGCCAGCCCCGACGGGCGGTTCCTCTATGTCGGCATCGGGTCGAACAGCAACATCACCGAGCGCGGGATGGACGTCGAGATCGACCGCGCCATGGTGTGGGAGGTCGACCGGCAGACGGGCGCGCACCGGCCCTACGCGACCGGGCTCCGCAACCCCACGGCGCTCGCGATCCAGCCGGGGAGCGGGCAGCTCTGGGCGGTGGCGAACGAGCGCGACGAGATCGGCCCCGACCTCGTCCCGGATTACCTGACCTCGGTGCGCGAGGGCGGCTTCTACGGCTGGCCCTACAGCTACTGGGGGCAGAACGTGGACACCCGCGTGCGCCCGCAGAACCCGGAGCGCGTGGCCGCGGCGATCGCGCCCGACTACGCCCTCGGCGCGCATGTCGCGGCGCTCGGCGTCGCCTTCTCGGCCCCCGCCATGGGCGCGACCTTCGCGGACGGCGTCTTCGTCGGCCAGCACGGCAGCTGGAACCGCGACAACCCCGTCGGCTACAAGGTCGTCTTCGTGCCGTTCCGCGACGGCCGGCCCAGCGGCGACCCGGTCGACGTCGTGTCCGGCTTCCTGAACGGCGAGGGCAACACGCGGGGCCGCCCCGTCGGCGTGTCGGTGGACCCGCGCGGCGCGCTGATCGTGGCCGACGACCTGTCGAACACCGTCTGGCGGGTCACGCCGAGCCGGTGAGGCCGCTTGCGGGGGGCGGCCGCGTCAGGCCGCCTCCCGCCGCCGGAACGCCCCCCAGAGACGCGGCCCCACCAGCGCCAGCAGCGCCAGCGCGAGGATCGCGGTCGAGATCGGGCGCGTGAGGAAGGTCGTCCAGTCGCCCTGGCTGATCGTCAGCGCCTGGCGCAGCGCCTGCTCCGCCATGGGGCCGAGGATCATGCCGATCACCACCGGCGCGGTCGGGAAGTCGAAGCGGCGCATGAACATCGCCACGATCCCGATGCCGTAGAGCAGCACGAGGTCGGTGACGGAGTTGCTGATCCCGTAGGTGCCGATGGTCGCGAAGACGAGGATGCCCGCGTAGAGCTGCGGCGTCGGGATCTTGAGGATGCGCGCCCAGAGCCCGACCAGCGGCAGGTTCAGCACCACGAGCATGACGTTCGCGATGTAGAGCGACGCGATCAGCGTCCACACCAGCACCGGCTGCTGCGTGAACAGCATCGGCCCCGGCGGGATGCCGTAGGACTGGAAGGCCGAGAGCATGATGGCGGCGGTGGCCGAGGTGGGCAGGCCCAGTGTCAGCATCGGCACGAGGATGCCCGCCGCCGCCGCGTTGTTCGCCGCCTCCGGCCCGGCCACGCCCTCGATCGCGCCCGTCGTGCCGAACTCGTGCCGGTGCTCGGGGCGCACCATCTTCCGCTCGGCGTAGTAGCTCAGCATCGTCGGCATCTCGGTGCCGCCCGCCGGCAGCACGCCGAAGGGGAAGCCGAGGAGGGAGCCGCGGAGCCAGGGCCCGAGGCTGCGCCGCCAGTCGCTCGCCGTCATCCAGAGGCGGCCGACCTCGCGCACCTCCTGGTTGCCTTCCAGGTGCCGCCAGGCGAGGTGCATCGTCTCCCCCACGGCAAACAGCGCGACGGCGACGAGCACGACGTTCACCCCGTCCAGCAGCTCCGGCACGCCGAAGGTCAGGCGCGGCTGGCCCGTCTGCAGGTCGATGCCCACCAGCCCGAGCATCAGCCCGAAGGCCAGCGACGTCAGCCCACGCAGCGCCGAGCCGCCCAGCACCGCCGAGACGGTGACGAAGCAGAGCAGCATGAGGGAGAAGTACTCCGCCGGCCCGAGCTTCAGCGCCAGCTCCACCACCACCGGCCCGATGAAGGAGATGCCGAGCGTGCCGACGGTGCCCGCCACGAAGGAGCCGACCGCGGCGGTCACCAGCGCCGGCCCCGCGCGGCCGTTGCGGGCCATCTTCGCGCCCTCCAGCGCGGTGATGATGGAGCCCGATTCGCCGGGCGTGTTCAGCAGGATCGAGGTGGTCGATCCCCCGTACATCGCGCCGTAGAAGACGCCGCAGAAGAGGATGAAGGCGCCGGTCGCCTCCACCTTGAAGGTGACGGGCAGCAGCAGCGCGATGGTCAGCGCGGGCCCGATGCCCGGCAGCACGCCGATCGCGGTGCCGAGGAAGCAGCCGAGCAGCGCCCAGCCGAGGTTGATCGGCGTCAGCGCGTTGGCGAAGCCCATGGCGAGGCCGGCGAAGGCGTCCATCAGAGGATCCCCTCCAGCACGCCCGCGCCGATGTTCACGCCGAGCAGCTTCGAGAAGGCGATATAGGCGCCGAGCGTGACCGCGACCCCGATCGCGAGGTCACGTCCCGGCCGCTTCGAGCCGAAGGCCGCGCAGACGAGCACGTACTGGATCGTCGCCGCGATGACGAAGCCGAGCCAGTCGATGAGGGCGAGCTGCACGAGCAGCCCCGCGCCGAGCAGCCCCAGCGCCCGCCAGTTCGTCGGCGGCGCCGCCATGGCCTCCTCCAGCCCCCCGCTCCACCCGCCGCGGGCGGCCGAGGCCGAGAGGCCGATCCCGAGCGCGACGAGGATGACGCCGACGAGGGTGGGGACCGCCTTCGCCCCCACCTGGGCGTAGAGCGGCGAATCCGGGATCGCCCAGGCCGCGTAGAGCACGAGCAGGCCGAGGGCGACGACGACGAGGCCGACGGCCAGGTCGGCGCGCGGCGTGCCCGCCTGGAGGCGCGCGGGGCTTGGCTGGTTCATTGGACGTCCCGTTCCCTGGCCCGCCGGCGCCGGCCCTTCTGCGTGAATGGCACGGCCCCGGGGGGACCGGAAGCCCGGCCCCCGGCCCGGGCTCAGGCCAAGCCGATGTCCTTCAGCACGGCCAGCGTCGCGTCGCTGTCGCGCCGGAGGAACTCCTCGAAGGCCGTGCCTTCCATGAAGGCGTCCTCCCAGCCACGGGTCTCGAGCAGCTCCTTCCAGGCGGGAAGCGCGTGCAGCTCGGCGGCGAAACGGGCGTGGTTCGCGCGCGCCTCCGCGCTGACGCCGGGCGGCGCGAAGAGGCCGCGCCAGTTGCCGACGACGATGTCGATCCCGCTCTCCTTCAGCGTCGGCACGGCGGGGTCGATCCGCTTCTCGCCGCTCGTCGCCAGGGCCCGCATCCGGCCGGACTTGATCTGCTCGGCGAACTCCGAATAGCCGGAGATGCCCGCCTTCACCTGCCCGCCGAGGATCGCCGCCTGGGCCGGGCCGCCCCCGGCGAAGGCGACGTAGGAGGCCTCCCGCGCGTTGCGGCCGACCGACTTGATGAGCAGCCCGAGCAGGATGTGGTCGATCCCCCCCGCCGAGCCGCCGCCGACCGCGACCGCGCCCGGCCCCGCCTTCAGCGCGTCCATGAAGCCCTTGAGGTCCTGGATCGGGGAGTTGGCGGGCACCACGATCGCGGAGGACTCGTCGGTCAGCCGCGCGACCGGCAGCACGTCCTTGATGGTCACCGGGCTCTTGTTGGTCAGCGTCGCGCCGACCATCACGGCGCCGGCCACCATCAGCGCCTCGGGCCGGCCGCGGCGCTGGGCCACGAAGCGCGGCAGGCCGACCGCGCCGCCCGCCCCGCCCACGTTCTCGAACTGGATGGAGCCCACGAGCCCCGCGGGCCGCGCCACCTGCTCGATCGCGCGCCCGAGTCCGTCCCACCCGCCGCCGGGCGCGGCCGGGATGAACATGCTGAGGGCGGCGTAGCGCTGCGTGCCCTGGGCCCGCGCGGACGCGCCGAGGAAGGGCAGGGCCGCGGCCCCGGCCAGCATGTGGCGGCGGCGGATCAGGTGGCGGCTCATCGTTCGTCCCTCCCAGGGCGGTTCGTTCCATCCTAGGCCCGCCCCGTCGGGAGATGAATCCGCGCGCCCCATCAAAGCTGCGCCATGATCCCGCCGGCGCGGCGCGCCGCTCCCGCTGTCAGTCGGGGGGCCGGGTGTGGCTTTCGCGCCATTGCGCCGTGGCTTTCATGCGACGATCCTGCGGGCACCTCGCCGGGCGGGCCGGCGCGGGACGGATCGGGATGTCTGAATGCGCGGGATCCTCACCGGCTCCTGGCTAGGTTGGGCAGGGCCGGGCCGGGCGGGGCTCGTCCTCTCCCTGCTCCTCGCCGCCGCCCCGGCCCTTGCCCAGGGCGCGCCGGGCCGGGCCGAGCGCGAGGCGGTGGTCGTCAACGAGACCGGCCTTGCCGTGCGCGAGCTCTACCTCGCCCCCGGCAACGAGACCGACCCCGGCCCCGACCGGCTCGGCGCCGACACCCTGCCGCCCGGCGGCAGCCTCCGGCTCCGCCTCGGCCGCAACCAGCCCTGCGCTTGGTCGCTCCGCGCCATCCTCGCCGACGAGACGCAGGACGACCGCCGGATCGACCTTTGCCGCAGCCCGCGCGTGGTGCTGGGCGACACCTCCGCCCCCTCGCGCGAGGCAATCGTGAACAACGACACGGACCTCGACCTGCGCGAGCTCTACGCCGCTCCACCGGGCGCTCCCCGCGGCCCCGACCGGCTGGGGGCGGAGGTGGTGCCGGCGGGCCGGATGCACCGCCTGCGACTCGGCCGCCGGCGGGACTGCGTCTTCGACATCACGGCCGTGCTCGCCGACGGCACCGAGGTCTTCCGCCCGCGCGCCGACATCTGCCGCAGCCCGCGGGTGACGCTCGCCGACCCCTCGCTCCACTGGCGGGAGCTGACGATCGCCAACGGCTCGGGGCGCGTGCTGCGCGGCCTGCACGCCGTGCCCGGCGGCCGCTCCCCCGCGCTCAACGCCGAGGAGGGGTGGGGCGCGAACCGCATGGGCGGCGAGACCGCGCCCGACGGCAGCAGCTTCCGCCTGCGGATCCGCCTGCCGGGCTGCGAGGCCGACTTCCGCGCCACCTACGAGGACGGCAGCGCCGAGGCGCGGCGCGACGTCGACGTCTGCCGCACCCCCACCGTCACCTTCGACGGCAGCGGCATCCCCCGCCCGCCCGAGCGCGGCGTCACCTTCGTCAACCGCCACGGCGCGCGGATCGACGAGGTCTACGTCTCCTCCTCCACCGAGGGCGACTGGGGGCCGGAGCGGCTGCCGGGCGGCCTGGGGCGCGGCGAGCGGCAGCTCCTCACCCTGCCCGTCGACTGCGTCGTGGACCTGCGCGTCGTCTTCCCCACGGGCGGCGCGGAGGAGCGGCGGGAGGTGAACATCTGCCAGGTGCCGGTCGTCGCCGTCCGCCCCGGCTGGACCATCGCCGCCCGCCTCGACGAGGGCGAGGAAGACGACGACGGGCCGCGCCCGGGCAGCATCCGGCTGCGCAACACCGCGGCGCTCCCCGTGGTCGAGCTCTACGTCGACGCGCCCGGCGAGCCGCGCGGCCCGGACCGGCTCGGCGCCACCGTGCTCGGCCGCAACGAGACGCTGGACATCGCCCCGCCCGAGGGCGCCGGCTGCCCCGCGCGCCTCACCGCCGTCTTCCGCGACGGGCGCGAGGTGACGCGCGACCCGATCGACCTCTGCGCCGGAATCGAGGTTCCCTTGCCATGAACCGCCTCCTCCTCGCCCTCGCCCTGCTGCTGCCCCCGTTGCTGCCCGCCAACGCCCAGGCCCCGGACGCCGTGGCGGCGGTGCCCGAGCGCCTGCGCGGCGCCTGGTTCGCGGGGGACTGCGCGGCGCCCGCCGGCATGCTCGCCCTCTCGGCCCGCGCCGCCGCCCGCGTGCCGGCGGAGGGGCCCGCGCGGCTGCTCCGCTTCACCGAGGCGCGGCAGGCCGCCGGCTGGACGGTCGCCACCGGCCGCGGCGCCGAGGCCCCGCGCCTCCTCCTCCGCCCCGCCGGCGAGGGGCTGGAGACGGCGGAGCCCGCCAACAAGCTCCGCGACGACCGGCTTCCCGGCGACGCCCCCGTGACCGCCTGGCGCCGCTGCGCCGCGACCCCGCTCGCCTTCGCCTCCCAGGGGGAGGGCGTCGCCTTCCTCGGCAGCGTGGAGGTGCTGGAGGCCGCCTGCGGGCCGGGGATCGGCAGCGTGCCGGACTGCGCCGCCGCCATCGTGCGCGTGGGCGACGTCTCCGGCGACAACCTTCTCGGCACGGCGGAGCTGGCGCGGCTGTTCCGGGGCGCCGCCTGGCTGCTCTCCATCCAGTCCGAGGCCGGGCCGGAGCTGGCGGGGCTGGCCGGGGGCGCCGGCGCGCTCGGCGGCCTTGCGGCCGCGCGGGTGGTGCTCGAGAGCCTCGACTACGACGGCGACAACCGGCTCTCCGCCCGCGAGCTGGCCCAGGACCGGGCGGCGCTGGCCACCGTCGGCGAGGCGCGCGGCCGGCCGCTGGCCCTCGAGCGCCTGTCGGACGGGATCGCGGTGCTGCGCGGGGTGGTCGAGGGGCTGATGGGGGCGGACTGAGGCGCGGCCGCGCCGGTCTAGCCGCGCCGGCCTAGCCGCGCCGCCGCCGCAGCAGCAGGTGCACCGCCCCCGTGTTCGCCCGGTGCGGGTGCGCGGCCCCAAGGATGAGCGGGCGCAGCGAGGGCAGGTTCAGCCAGTGCGGCAGCTCCCGCCGCAGCACGCCGCCCTCCCCCGCGCCCTTGCCGGTCACGATCGCCACGCAGCGCAGCCCGTCCGCGTGGGCCGCGCGCAGGAAGGACAGGGTGGCGCCGTGCGCCTCCTCCGCCCGCCGCCCGTGCAGGTCGAGCGTCCGCTCCGGCCGCGTCTTGCCGCGCCGCAGGTCCCGCCAGCGCTTCTCGTCCAGCCCCGCCCCCGGTTGGCCGACGGCGACGAGCGGCACCGTGGCGGGCTTCGTCGGCCGGCGCGGCGCGGCGGGGGCCGCGGGCGCGGCCAGGGGCTCGGCGGGCGGCGCGGGCGGGGGTGGCGGCGGCGCGTCGCGGCCCGGCAGCGCCTCCACCGCGTTGAGCGACAGGTAGGCGTGCCAGAGCGCCCGCTCGGACGCCGAGACGATGCGGGCCCGGCGCGCCATCAGTCCGCCGGGTTGGCGATCTGCCCCGGGCGCGCCACGGGCTCGCGCGCCGCCTCCGGCCGCGGGTCGCCTTCCGAGAGCGCGACCCGCGCCGCCGGCTCGTCCTCCACCAGCACGACGTGCAGCCGGCGCGGCCCGTGGGCGCCGAGCTCCAGCGTCTGCTCGATGTCGGCGGAGCGCGAGGGCCCGGTCACGAACATGATGTTGCGCGGCATGAAGCCGCCCGAGGGCTCCGCGCCCCCGCGCTCCGCCCGCAGCCGGTCCCATGCCTCCTCGTAGGCGCCCACGATGGCCGAGGCGCGGATCATCGCGATTTCGGTCTCGGGCAGCAGGTTCAGCGTCGTCGGCCGCGCGGGGTCGGAGGGGAAGAGCATCGTCCCCGTCTCCGCGACCCCGGCCCAGGCGTGCTGCACCGAGACCGCGTCGTCCCCCCGCGCGCGCCGCGCCTCGAACTCGAGCATCGGGCGGCTGTCCCAGGGCAGGGAGGTCAGCTCCGGGTGCGGCGCCATCGCGAAGCGCGGCGCCAGGTTCTGCGCGGCGAGGTAGTCCGCGACCGCCGCCGGCACCGCCTCCGCGTCCGGCACCCGCTCCACCGTCGCGAACTCCTTCTCGAGGTTCCGCACGAAGAGCGCGATCTGCTCGGGCCGCGACACGCGGGAGCGGGCGGGGATGAGGTGGCGCGGGTGCGTCGCCAGCCGCCCGTCGAGCATCGCCCGCTGGTCCGCCGGCAACGGGCCGCGCTTCAGCCCTCGGCGGATGGCGTTGAGAATGCCCTCCCGGCTGCTCATCGCCGCCCGCCCCGCTGCGCGGCCGCGTAGCGCGCCATGAAGGTGCCGCCCGGCTCCGGCGCCGGCAGGTCGCGCCCCTCCGTCCAGCCGCCCGCCAGCGGCAGGCTCTGGAAGCGTCCGCGGCCGCGGCCGAGCAGCGACAGCGCCCCCATGCCGAGGCGGGACGCCGCCCGGTACCAGCCCGGCCGCCGCGCGAACCACCCCCAGACGCCGAGCCCGGTGCGGACGGAGGAGGGGGCCAGGTGCCGCTCGAACTCCCGCTCCCGCCAGTGGCGCATCATCTTCGGCAGGGGGATCTTCACGGGGCAGACGCTCTCGCAACGCCCGCAGAAGGTGGAGGCGTTGGGCAGGTGCCCGGACTTCTCGACGCCCACGAGGGAGGGCGTCAGCACCGACCCCATCGGCCCCGGGTAGACCCAGCCATAAGCGTGCCCGCCCGTGACGCCGTAGACCGGGCAGTGGTTCATGCAGGCGGCGCAGCGGATGCAGCGCAGCATCTCGTGGAAATCCGTGCCGACCATGTTGGACCGGCCGTTGTCGATGAGGACGACGTGGTACTCCTCCGGCCCGTCCAGGTCCCGCGCGCGCCGCACGCCCGTGCTGAAGGTCGTGTAGACGGAGAAGTCCTGCCCCGTGGCCGAGCGCGCGAGCAGCCGCAGCAGCGAGGTGCAGTCCTCCAGCGTCGGCACCACCTTCTCGATGCTGGCCAGCGCTATGTGCACGCGCGGCAGCGTCTGCGTCAGGTCCCCGTTCCCCTCGTTCGTCACGATGACGGAGGAGCCCGTCTCGGCGATGAGGAAGTTCGCGCCGGTGATGCCGACATCGGCCGCCAGGAAGCGCTCCCGCAGCTTGCCGCGGGCCTCGGCCATGATGTCGCGGCGGTCGTGGAACACGCGGTCCTTCGGCAGGTCCGTGTGCGCGGCCCGGAAGCGCGTCTCCCAGTCGTCGCGGTTGAGGTGGAAGGCCGGGGCGATGATGTGCGACGGCGCCTCGTCCACGAGCTGGAGGATGTACTCGCCGAGGTCGGTCTCCACCGGCGTGATCCCGTGGGCCGAGAGGTGCTCGTTCACCCCGATCTCCTCGGAGATCATCGACTTGCCCTTGGTGACCGTCCGCGCGCCGGCCGCGCGGCAGATCCCGAGCACCGTCTCCCGCGCCTCGGCCGCGTCGGCGCACCAGTGGACCTTGCCGCCGTTGGCGATCACGTTCCGCTCGAAGACCTCGAGGTAGTGGTCGAGGTTCGCCAGCGTGTGGTTCTTGATGTCGCGCCCGATGTCGCGCAGCCGCTCGAACTCCGGCAGCGCGGCGATGGCCTGCGCGCGCTTGGAGTGGAAGCCGGAGCCGCCGCGCTTGAGCGCGGTCTGGAGGCGCTCATCCCCCAGGGCTCGGGAGGCGCGGCGCTTGAAGTCGGGGGAGGTGAGGGCGACCATCCCCCCAATCTAGTGCGCCCGGCGGCGCCGCGTAATGCCCGGCGCCGCTCTGCGGTCGCCCGGCGCCGCTCGGCGGTCGCCCGGCGCCACCGTGTGGTCGCCCGGCGGGGCCCCGCGGGCGGGAACGGCCGACCCCGCGCGGGGTCCGGGCCGTCCCCGCGGGCTCAGCCCGCCCCACCCTTCAGCCGCTCGAGCTCCCCCCGCAGCCGGGCGACCTCCTCGCGCAGCACCTGCGTCTCGTCCACGGGGTGCGCCGCCGGCCCGGCCGTGCCGCCCGCCCGGGGGAAGGGCGTGAAGAGGCTCATCGCGCGCTCGAGCATGGCCAGGTTCTGCTTGCCCATCTCCTCGAAGGAGGAGAAGGCGTTGAAGCCGATGGCCGAACCCACGGCGTCCTGCGCCGCGCGGCGCATCCCCTCCTGCTGGCGGGCGAAGGTGCCCATCGTGGCCTCGAGGTAGCGCGGCACCACCGCCTGCAGGCTGTCGCCGTAGAGGCCGATGAGCTGGCGCAGGAAGGGGATCGGCAGCAGGTTCTGCCCCTTGCTCTCCTCCTCCACGATGATCTGCGTCAGGACGGAGCGGGTGATGTCCTCCCCCGTCTTGGCGTCGGAGACGGTGAAGTCGCGCTTCTGCCGCACCATGCCCGCCAGGTCCTCCAGCGTGACGTAGGAGGAGGTCTCGGTGTTATAGAGGCGCCGGTTGGCGTATTTCTTCACCACGACCGGCGGCCGGGGCGGGGTCTCGGCTGCCGCGTCCTGCGGAGCGGCGGGTTGGGGCATGGTCCGGTCTTCCTCCCCCGGATCGCGCCGGGTCGCTGGTGCGCCCCCGAACGGCGCGCTGCCTGTTCACGGGCCGGGATGCCTGATGCTAGACCCGCCACGCCGCAATGCAAAAGGCGCCTCTTCCGGGGCCGGCCGGGTGCAGCGCGGCGGGAGCGCCGGACCGGTCGGGGGATGGCCGTGTTGACGGACAAGGACCAGAAGATGCCCCTCGCGGAGGGCCGCGGCGCGGCCGTGCGGGACGGGACGGGTCGGGGAAGAGATGGACGGGTCGGACGGCAAGGCCCCGGGGGGCCCGGAGGCGGGCGGCCCGGCGGAGGGGACCGAGGCGCCGGACCTCGCGCGCCTCGCCGCCGACTGGATCAGCCTCTGGCAGGGGGAGATGGCCGCCATGGCCACCGACCCCGCCCTTCTCGCGGCCTGCGCGGGCGCCGCCACCTCCTGGGCGCGCCCCTGGACCGAGGCGGCCCGCGCCAGCGGCGTCCCCAACCCCTGGTCCGCGCCGGGCACCGGCTGGCCCGCCGCGGCCCTGAACCTTCCCTGGGCGCCGCCCTGGCCCTCGCCGGCCGGGCCGCCCTCCTGGCCCTCGCCCTGGCCGGCCCCCTGGCAGCCGCCGTCCTGGCCGCCCGGCTGGCCCCAGGGCTGGGCGCCGCCGGGCTGGGCGCCGCCGGGCTGGCCGCCCCAGCCGCCGGCCGGGCCGCCCCCATCGCCATCCTGGTCCTTCCCGTCCTGGCCGCCGCCGGGCTGGCCGGCCCCGCCCCCCTCGCCCCCGGGATGGCCGTCCCCCTGGCCCGGCCCGCCCGCCGCGGAGGGGAGGCCGCCGGGATCGCCACCCCCGGACGCCGCGCCGCCGGAGCCACCGCATGAGCCATCGCCGCGGGCCGCGCCCGCTGCCGGCGCACCTGACGCTGGCCCTGGGCCGCGCCTGGCTGTCGCTGGCCTCGATCCCCTCCGCCCCGATGCCGGGGATGGCGCCCTCCGCGCCCGGCTCGATGCCCTGGAGCGCGAGCTGGCCGGGCTTCGCGCCGCGCTCGCCCGAGGCGAGGGCGGAGCACCGGCGGATCCTGCACGCCCTCCGCGGCGGCGCTGACCCCGAGGGCTTCCGCGCCGCCGTCCTCCGGCGCCTCCAGCAGGAGGACGCCGCCCTCCTCCGCGGCATCGTCGCCTACCGCGACCACCCCTGGCGCCGCGACCTTCCCGCGCCGCCCACCCTCTGGTCCGACGGCCCGGCCCGGCTGCTGGACTACGGGGGCGCGGACCGCGCGGCGCCCGCCGCCCTCTTCGTCCCCTCCCTCGTCAACCGGGCGTCGGTGCTGGACCTCATGCCCGGCCACTCGATGCTCCGCTGGATGGCCGGCGCGGGGCTGCGCCCCCTCCTGCTCGACTGGGGCGAGCCCGGTGCGGCCGAGCACCGCCTCTCCCTCGGCGACCTCATCGCCGGCCGGCTGGAGCGCGGCCTGGCCGCCGCGGCCCGCGCCGCGGGCGGGCCGGTCGTCCTCGTCGGCTACTGCATGGGCGGGCTCCTGGCGCTTGCCGCCGCCCTCCGCCGGCCGGACCTCGTCCGCGGCCTCGTCCTGCTGGCGACCCCCTGGGACTTCCACGCGGGCGGCGCGGAGGCGCGGGCCCGGGCGCGCGCCTCGGCCGACATCCTGCCCTCGCTCGAGCCCGTCATGGCCGCGACGGGCGGGCTGCCGGTGGACTTCCTCCAGCTCGCCTTCGCGGGGCTCGACCCCTTCGGGATCGCGCGCAAGTTCCGCGCCTTCGGCCGCCTCGACCCCGCCTCGCCCCGCGCCGCCCATTTCGTGGCGCTGGAGGACTGGCTGAACGACGGCGTCCCCCTGCCCGCCCCCGTCGCGCGGGAGTGCCTGGGCGGCTGGTACGGCGCCAACACCCCCCTGTCCGGGGAGTGGCGCGTCGCCGGGGAGGCGGTGGACCCCGCGGCCTGGCGCGGCCCCGCCTTCGTCGCCATCCCCCGCGGCGACCGCATCGTGCCGCCCGAGAGCGCCCGCGCGCTGGCCGCCCGCCTGCCCGCCGCCACCGTGCTCGACGTGCCCGCGGGGCATATCGGCATGGCCGCGGGCCTCCGGGCCGAGACCGCCCTCTGGCGGCCGCTCCGCGACTGGGTCCTGGGCCTGCCGCGCGGCGCCGGGCGCGCGCCAGACGCGGAATGAGGGGCAGACCCGCTCTTCCCGGGATTGCTTGCCCCCCGCGCCACGCGCAGCATCACCCCAATTATAACCCCCCTCCCAGCGGCCCCCTCGCCGGAAAATCCTGGGATCAACGAGGAGCGCACCCATGGACGACATCGTCATCGCCTCCGCCGCCCGCACCCCGGTCGGCAGCTTCAACGGCGCCTTCGCCAGCCTGCCCGCGCACCAGCTTGGCGCCATCGCCATCAAGGCCGTGCTCGAGCGCGCCGGGGTCTCCGCGGAGGAGGTGGACGAGGTGATCCTCGGCCAGGTGCTCTCCGCCGGCGCCGGCCAGAACCCGGCCCGCCAGGCCGCCATCCTGGCGGGCATCCCGGTCGAGCGCACCGCCTTCGGCATCAACCAGCTCTGCGGCTCGGGCCTGCGCACGGTGGCGCTCGCCGCCCAGCAGATCGCGACGGGCGACGCGACGATCGTCATCGCCGGCGGGCAGGAGAGCATGACCCAGGCGCCCCACGCCGCGCAGCTTCGCGCCGGGCAGAAGATGGGCGACCTCGCCATGGTCGACACCATGATCAAGGACGGCCTCTGGGACGCCTTCCACGGCTACCACATGGGCAACACCGCCGAGAACGTCGCCCAGAAGTTCCAGATCACGCGCGAGCAGCAGGACGAGTTCGCCGCCGCCTCCCAGCGCAAGGCGGGCGAGGCGATGAAGGCCGGCCGCTTCAAGGACGAGATCACGCCGGTGACCGTGAAGGGCCGCAAGGGCGAGACCGTCTACGAGAACGACGAGTACCCCAAGCCCGAGACGACGATCGAGATCCTGCAGAAGCTCCGCCCGGCCTTCTCGAAGGAGGGCTCCGTCACCGCCGGCAACGCGTCGGGCCTCAACGACGGCGCGGCCGCCCTCCTCGTCATGAGCGGCGCCGAGGCCTCCCGCCGCGGCGTCACGCCGCTGGCCCGCATCGTCTCCTGGGCCACCGCGGGCGTCGATCCCTCCATCATGGGCACGGGGCCCATCCCCTCGTCGCGCCGCGCGCTCGAGAAGGCCGGCTGGTCGGTGGACGACCTCGACCTCATCGAGGCGAACGAGGCCTTCGCGGCGCAGGCCTGCGCGGTGAATAAGGACCTTGGCTGGGACCCGGCGAAGGTGAACGTGAACGGCGGCGCCATCGCGCTCGGCCACCCCATCGGCGCCTCGGGCGCGCGGGTGCTGAACACCCTGCTGTTCCAGATGCGGCGCCAGGGGGCCAAGAAGGGCCTCGCCACGCTCTGCATCGGCGGCGGCATGGGCGTCGCCATGTGCGTCGAGGCCGCCTGACCGGCGCGTCCTCCCGTTGACCCCGGGCCGGCCGCGGCCGGCCCGGGAACCCCCGCTTCTCGCCCCCCTGGCCCGCGTCCGGCGCCGGGAGGGCGAGAAAATTATGGAAATGGTAGGCCCGCCGGGTGGATACGTTCCCGTGATCCCGCCCCCCACCCTGACCAGGCACGGCCAGACCCCCATATGCCCGCCACCATGCCGGATTACGACGCGCTCCTCGGTGCCCATCTCGACGCGCTCCGCGCGGAGGGGCGCTACCGCCACTTCCTGACGCTGCACCGCCAGCCCGGCGCCTTCCCGGCGGCCCGGCGCGCGGACGGCTCGCCCGTCACCGTCTGGTGCTCCAACGACTACCTCGGCATGGGCCAGCACCCCGCCGTGCGGGACGCCATGATCGCCGCCATCCGCGAGGACGGCGCCGGCGCCGGCGGCACGCGCAACATCTCCGGCACCGGCCGCCACCACGTGGCGCTGGAGGCGGAGCTCGCCTCGCTCCACGGCAAGGGGGCCGCCCTCGTCTTCACCTCCGGCTACGCGGCGAACGAGGCGGCGCTGTCGACCCTCGCGCGCCTGCTGCCGGGCTGCACGATCCTGTCGGACGCCGACAACCACGCCTCCATGATCGCGGGCATCCGCCACGGCGGCGGGCCCAAGCGGGTCTTCCGCCACAACGACGTCGCCCACCTCGCCGAGCTTCTCGCGGAGCTTCCGCCGGAGGCGCCGAAGATCGTCGCCTTCGAATCCGTCTACTCCATGGACGGCGACATCGCGCCCATCCGCGCCATCGCCGACCTCGCCCGCGCCCACAACGCGCTCACCTACATCGACGAGGTCCACGCGGTCGGCCTCTACGGCCCCGGCGGCGCCGGCGTCGCGGCGCGGGAGGGGGTGGAGATTGACGTCGTCGAGGGCACGCTCGGGAAGGCCTACGGCGTCGGCGGCGGCTACATCGCCGGCAGCGCGACCCTCGTGGACGCCGTCCGCTCCTTCGCCTCGGGCTTCATCTTCTCGACCACCCTCGCCCCGGCCATCGCGGCGGGCGCGCTGGCTAGCGTGCGCCACCTCCGCGCCTCCGACGCCGAGCGGACGGCCCACCAGGAGCGCGCCCGCGCCACCCGCGACGCCCTTCTCGCCGAAGGGCTGCCGGTGATGCTGAACCCGAGCCACATCGTGCCCGTTATGGTCGGCGACGCCGCCCTCTGCCGCGCGGCCAGCGACCTCCTGCTGGACGAGCACGGGATTTACATCCAGCCGATCAACCACCCGACCGTGCCCCGCGGCACCGAGCGCCTGCGCATCACGCCGACGCCGCTGCACGACGACGCCGCCATCGCCCGTCTCGCGGGCGCGCTCACCGCGGTCTGGGACCGCCTCGGCCTGCCGCGCCGCAAGCGCGCGGCCTGACGGCGGCGGCGCGGGGCCTCAGGGGGGCTCCGCCTTCGCCCGGTCCGTCGCGGCAAGCGCCCCCTCCGGCGCCGTCCCCGGGCGGGGACGCGTGATCCGGCGGGCCAGCCGGTGCGCCGGCCGCTCCACCGAGGAAGAACAGCCAGGCCGCCGGCAGCGCGGCGGCCAGGCTGAGGGCGGCGATCCGGGCCGGGGCCAGGGCGTCGTGCAGCCCGTGGTGCAGGGCCGCGAGCAGCGGCTCGTGGACGAGGTAGAGGCTGAAGGAAACGGTGCCGAGCGCGACCAGCGCCGGCCGCCGCAGCGCCGCCCGGAACGGCCCCGGCCGCTGCCCCGCCCAGATCAGCAGCGCGGCGGCGGCGACGATCGCGAGGTCGCTGCCGACCCGCGCCAGCCCGGCCACCGCCAGGAGCGCGGCCGCCACCATCCCCCAGCCGCCCGGAATCTCGGCGACGCGGCCGGCCTCCAGCGCGACGCCGAGCAGGAAGGGCAGCAGGAAGTAGAGCGTCGCCCGGAGGTCCTCCAGCGCAGTCTCGCCGGTGTAGGTGCCCTCCCCGGCGGAGCCGCCGGCTAGGCCGGACAGGCCGGCCCCGACCAGGACGAGCCGCGCCGCGCCCCGGCTTCCCCCCAGCGCGGGCACCGCGACGAGGGCGGGGATGAGGAGCGAGATCCGCCACTCGTGCACGAGGCTCCAGACGGGGTAGACGAGGTCGAAGCCCCGCTCCGGCACGAGCAGCAGCGCCTGCCGCAGGAACTCGCCCAGTTCGGGCGGATGCCGCCAGAGCTGCTGCCGCAGCCACGGCGTCTGGCCGGGCCAGGTCCCGTCATAGGTCAGGCGGTAGAGCAGCACCGAGAGCAGCAGGGCGCCCAGGGTCGGCAGGCCGAGCCGCACGGCGCGCTGCAGGACCCAGCGCGCGTAGCGGCCGGCCGAGCGCCCGGTCCCGGTGCCGCGCAGGGAGCGCGCGAGGACGTAGCCGCTCAGCACGAAGAAGAAGAGCACCGCCGGGCGCCCCGACACGAGCCCGCGGAGCGGCGAGGCCTCCAGGACGTCGTAGAGCCATCCCCTCAGCAGCCCGGCCGCCACGAGGTTGTGGTGCAGGAGCACGGAGAGGGCGGCGAGGCCGCGGAGCGCGTCGAGTTCCGGCTGTCGCGGCAATCGTTGCAAGGCTGGGCACCGAGGGGATCGGGAGGGCCCCGCGGCTACCAGCGCATGCGCGCGCCCGCAAGGGCGGCGCGGCGGATCCGGGCCGCGCCCGGGTCCCTCAGGCCGCCATGCGCCGCTGCGCGCGGTCCTGCGTCAGGCAGGCCGCCGCCTCCGCCAGGTGGCCCGCCGCCTCGTCGGCCCCGAGCTCCAGGCAGCACCGCTCCAGGTGCTCCATGAGGCGCGTCAGCGCGGCCATGTCGCGGCCGGCCTCTTCCGGCCAGAGCACGGCGGCGATCGGAGTGTCCATGGGGAGGCGGTCCTTGATGGCGGCGGGCGGCGCGGCGGTGGGTGCCGCGAGTGCGCACGGGCGGCGGCGTCCTACACCGCCAGGGGGTTGTGCCGCCACCATTCTCTCGCGCCGGGCACCTATTCCGCGGCCGGGGGAAGAAAACGGCGGCCGGGGCGGCTATCCGGCGGGCTCCGCCCATGAGGCCCCCCTTGAAGCCCCTTGGCCCATGCGCCAGCCTCACGGACGGGAGCCCACGTCCAAGAAAGGTCCAACCATGGCACGCATCGCACTCGTCACCGGGGGTCAGCGCGGCATCGGCGCCGCCATCAGCGAGCATCTGCAGAAGAACGGCCGCACGGTCGTCGCTTCCTACGCCGGCAACGACGAGGCGGCCCGCGCCTTCACCGAGCGCACGGGCATCCCGACCTACAAGTTCGACGTCTCCGACTGGGACCAGTGCGCCGCGGCCCTGAAGAAGATCGAGGCCGAGGTCGGGCCGGTGGAGATCCTCGTCAACAACGCCGGCATCACGCGCGACAACACGATGAAGCGCATGGACCGCAAGGCCTGGGACGACGTGATCGACACCAACCTCGGCTCCTGCTTCAACCTCTGCAAGCTCGTCTGGGACGGCATGTCGTCCCGCAAGTTCGGCCGCATCGTGAACATCGGCTCGATCAACGGCCAGGCCGGCCAGTACGGGCAGGTGAACTACGCCGCCGCCAAGTCGGGCATCCACGGCTTCACCAAGGCCCTCGCGCTCGAGGGCGCGCGCGCCAGCATCACCGTGAACGCCATCGCCCCGGGCTACGTCGACACCGAGATGGTGCGCGCCGTGCCGCCCGACGTGCTCGAGAAGATCATCGCCCGCATCCCCCGCGGCCGCCTCGGCACCGCCGACGACATCGCCCGCGGCGTCGCCTTCCTCACCGCCGACGAGGCCGACTTCATCACCGGCTCCACCCTCTCCATCAACGGCGGCCAGCACATGTACTGAGGCCGCACGGGGAACCGCGTCGGCCAGCATCCGTTACCTCCGTTCCAATCCAAGGAACGGAGGCGACGATGACAGCGTCCAAGCATCCCCATGGCGGCCCGAACGAGAAGGGG
Source organism: Muricoccus nepalensis (assembly GCF_006438825.1). Lineage (GTDB taxonomy): Bacteria > Pseudomonadota > Alphaproteobacteria > Acetobacterales > Acetobacteraceae > Roseomonas > Roseomonas nepalensis. The sequence continues at coordinate 50,423 of NZ_RCZP01000027.1, read as the reverse complement.
CTGGGCGAGGGCATCCCCCGCCCGCCCTCCGACGAGGAGCGCAACCCCGGCATCGGCTCCTCCAAGGGCACCTTCGGCCGCGGCACCGACCCCGCGGTCCTGCAGGGCGACAACACCGACGAGGGCGACACCGCCAACGACACAACGCCCGATGGCGGCGTGGACCCCGGCAAGCTCGGCCGCACGAACCGCTAGCGGCACGGCCCCCCGCGCCGCCTTGCCGCGGCGGCCCGGGCGGGCCAGCCTCCCGTCCGGGATGACCCGGGGAGGACCGACCATGACCGACTGCACCCTGGTGCTGGCAAAGGGCGCCGCCGACGCCGCCGAGCGGATCGGCGCCGTCCGCCCCGCCCACCTCGACCTGCTCGCGAGCCTAGCCGAGGCCGGGGACCTCCTTCTCGGCGTGGCGGTGATGGACGAGGCGGGGGCCTATCGCGGCTCGCTCCTCCTCGTCGCCGACGCGGCGCTCGACCGCTACCTCGAGGCGGAGCCCTTCCGCCGCGGCGGCGTCTGGGAGAGCCACGCGACGCATCCCTTCCGCCTCGCCTCTCTGCCCTGGCGCCCGCTCCCGTCATCGGGCCCGGCCGCGCCGAGCCCGACCCACAGCATCGCCATCGCCCGCGACGGGGCCGACCCCGAGGCCCTCTCCCGGCGGCTCGCGGTGCGCGACGCCCATTTCGCCCGCGTCCACCCGGCCGCCGAGACCGGCCTCCTCGCCGCCGGCGGCGCCATCCTCGACGCGCCCGGGGGGCGGATGGTGGGCTCGGTCGCGATAACGGCCCACCCGAGCCTGGACGAAGCCAGGGCCTGGTGGGCCGTCGATCCCTACATGACCGGCGGTGTCTGGAGGGACACCGCCTGGCACCTCACGCGCTTCGCGCCGCTTCCCTACCGCCCGTTGCCGGGGCCGTGACCCCTCCGGCGCGCCCGGACCGGAATCGCCTTCGGGGGCGCGCCGAGGGAGGCCAGCGCGGCGGCCACCGCCGCCGTGATCGCGACGGCGGCAAGGACGGCCGCGGTCACCGCGCCACCGCCGCGGTGCGGTCGCCCACCAGCTTGTTGGCCAGCCACGAGACCAGCCAGATGATGATCGCGCCGAAGAAGGCGGCGGAAAGGTTGGTGATCCGCATGCCCGGCATCAGCAGCGCCGTGAGCCCGAGCATCAAGGCGTTCACGACAAGGGTGAACAGGCCGAGCGTCAGCACCGTGACGGGCAGGGACAGGGTCGCGACGATCGGGCGGATGACCGCGTTCACCACGCCGAAGATGATCGCCGCGATGATCAGGGTGGTCAGGCTGGAGAACCACAGCCCGGTCACGACATTCGCCGCGATGTAGAAGGCAACGGCCGTGATGACCGTTCGAATCAGGAAGCCCACCGTGTCCAACTCCTCGCCCAGGCCAGCGCCGGAAAGATCCGGCAGGATGCAGGGGCAACGCGCCCTCCGCGCCCCGGTTGCCGGGCTTGCGCAATGAACCGCGCCACCGCCTCCGGCATCGGCGCGCTCGCCCTCTGGGCCTTCCTCGCCCTGCTCGCCCGCGGCGCCGCGGGGCTGCCGCCGCTGCAGGTCACGGCCATGGCCTTCGCCGCCGCCGGCATCCTCGCGACCGCCTGGCTCGCCCTCACCGGGCGGCTCGCCGCGCTGCGCCAGCCGCCCATTGCCTGGGCGCACGGCGTGGGCGGGCTCTTCGGCTACCACGCCCTCTACTTCGCGGCCCTCGCCTGGGCGCCGCCGGTGGAGGCAAGCCTCATCAACTATCTCTGGCCGCTGCTGATCGTGACCCTCTCCGCTCCCATCCTCGGCCTGCCGCTCGGGCCGCGCCGCCTGGCCGGGGTCGCGCTCGGCTTCGCGGGCTGCGCGCTCGTCGTCGGGCCGGGCGCCGCCTTCCCGCCGGGCGCGGTGCCGGGCTTCCTCTGCGCGGCGGCGGCGGCCCTCGTCTGGGCCCTCTACTCCGTCACCGCCCGCCGCCTCTCGGGGGTGCCGACCGAGGCCGTCGCGGGCTTCTGCCTCGGCGCCGCCCTCCTCGCCGCCCTCTCCCACCTCGCCTTCGAGACGACGGTGGTCCCGACCCCCCGCGAATGGGCCGCCGCCCTGCTGCTCGGCCTCGGCCCCGTCGGCGCCGCCTTCTTCCTCTGGGACGTCGGCATGAAGCGGGGCGACCCCCGGCTGCTCGGCACGCTCGCCTACGCGGTGCCCGTGGCCTCCACCCTCCTGCTGCTGCTCTCGGGCGAGGGGCAGGCCGGGCCGCGGGTCGCGGTCGCCGCCGCGCTCGTCGTCGGCGGGGGCTGGCTCGCGGCCTCGGCCAAGGGCGAGGCGCCGGCCGCGGCCTGAGAGGCCATCCTTATAAGGGGGGCGGCTTCCGCAGGACGGCCCGCACGACCTCGGCCGGGCCCTGGTGCTTCGGCCCCTCGTCCAGCACGACGGTGCCCTCGAGGCACTCCAGCACCTCCAGCCCCGCGAAGCGCTCCCGCACGAGGGCGGCGGACCAGAGCAGGGAGGGGTCGCGCGGCCCGCCCGAGCGCCGCCCCTCCTGGGCCGGGGTGAAGCCCTCCAGCACGAGCAGCCCGCCCGGCGCCAGGGCGGCGGCCGCGCCCGCCGCCACCACCGCGCGGTCCGCGGGCGGCAGGTGCACGAAGATCCAGGCGACGAGGTCGAAGGCGGCCGCCGGCCAGTCCCAGGCCGTGAGGTCCGCCACCACCGGGCGCAGCGGCACCCCGCGCGCGGCCGCCAGCGCCGCCGCCTTGGCCAGGCCCGTCGCCGACCAGTCCACCGCCGTCACGTCCAGGCCGCGCTCGGCCAGCCAGACCCCGTTCCGCCCCTCGCCATCGCCGAGCGACAGCGCGCGCGAGCCCGGGCGCAGCCGCCAGGCCTGCGCCTCCAGGTGGCGGTTCGGCGCCTCCCCGAAGGCGTAGCCGCCGGAGGCGTAGCGCGCGTCCCAGGCGCCGGCGTCGCTCACCCGCCGCGCCTCAGACCGGCGAGGGCCGCGCCCCGAAGAGGGCGCTTCCCACCCGCACCTCGGTCGCCCCGCACTCGACCGCCGCCTCGAAGTCGCCGCTCATGCCCATGGACAGCACGGGCAGCCCCTCGTCGGCCGCGAAGGCGGCCAGCCAGCGGAAATGCGGCGCCGGGTCCTCGCCCTCGGGCGGGATGCACATGGCGCCCGTCACGGCCAGCCCATGCGCCTCCCGGCAGGCGCGGAGGAAGGCCGAGGCCTCGTCCCGCGCCACGCCGGACTTCTGCGGCTCCGCCCCCGTGTTCACCTGCACGAGCAGCGCGGGCGCGCGGCCCTCCCGCCGGATGGCGTCCGCGATGGCCTCGGCCAGGCGCGGGCGGTCGAGGCTCTCGATCACGTCGGCTACCCGCACGGCGTCCCGCGCCTTGTTCGTCTGCAGCCCGCCGATGAGGTGCAGGCGCATCGCCGGGTGCGCCGCGCGCAGGGGCGGGAACTTGCCGGCCGCCTCCTGCACGCGGTTCTCGCCGAAATTCACCTGCCCCGCCGCCAGCGCCGCCTCCACCGCCGCGGCCGGGTGCGTCTTGGAGACGGCGACGAGCGCGACCGCCGCGGGGTCGCGCCCCGCCCGGTCGCAGGCGACGGCGATCCGCGCCTTGATCCGGGCGAGATTCGCGGCGATGGCGGAGGCGTCGGGGGCGTGTTCGGCGGGGGCGGGGAATTCGGTCATGAGGCGCGGGACGCTAGGGCAGAACCAGGCTCCCGGGAACCGCGGCCTGCCCACCCTCTGGCTGCTCAGCGACGCCCGCCGCCTGCCCGATCCCCGCGCCGCGGCCGGGCGCCTGCCGCCGGGCAGCGCGGTGCTGGCGCGCGACCTCGACCCCGCGCTGCTGGGCCCCCTCGCGCTGCTCGCCCGCCGGCGGGGCCTGCGACTCGTCCTTGCCGGCGAGGGCCGCGCCGCCCTCCTCCTTCGCGCCGGGCTGCACCTGCCGGACCGCCGCCCCGCGACGGGCCTCCTTCCCTTCCTCCTCGCCCGGCGCCGGCCGCGCCCGCCGCTGCTCTCGGTCGCGGCGCACGGGCGGGGGGGACTCGCCCGCGCCCGCCGCCTGGGGGCGGACCTCGTCCTCCTCTCGCCGGTATTCCCGACGGCCAGCCACCCCGGCGCCCCCGCGCTCGGCCCGCTGCGCTGGGGGGCGGTCGCGCGCGGCGCCGGGCGGCCGGTCGTCGCGCTCGGCGGCGTTACCGCCCGCAACCGGCGCCGCCTGCCCGGCCTGCCCGGAAAGCGAGGGCCGGGCGCCCCCGCAACCCTGGGCTGGGCGGCCATCGGGGGGCTCGCCTGAGCCTGTGGCGTGCTGGCCACAGTGTTTCGCGGATGTCGCGTTCGGCCCGATTGCGCCATGGACGCCTTCCGACACCCTGAACCATAGTCCGCCCGGGCTCGGCCAAAGGGGGGCGCATCCTTGGGGTGCATTTCTCGCGGCAAACCCGCCGAGGGGGGCGGGCGGGTCGCGTGAAGCGCCGGGGCTGCTCCCCGGTACGTCAGGAGGATTTGGGATGCGTAAGCTTCTTCTCGGCAGCACGGCCGTCGCCGCCGCTGCCCTGTTCGCGCCGACCGGCGCCATGGCGCAGGGCGTGAGCTTCTCGGACAGCTCGATGGGCGCCGCCGGCACCTCGATGCGCGGTCTCGAGGTTCGCATCGGCGGTTACTACCGCGCGATGTACAACTACACGAACCAGACGAACGACAGCAACGCGACCACGCGTCTCGGCAAGTCTGACTTCACGAACGAGATCGAGATCCACATCCTCGCCTCGGGCAAGGCCGCGAACGGCCTCCAGTACGGCGTGGCGCTCGAGATCGAGAACGACGCCTACCGTCAGCCGCAGGCGTTCAACGCCACGGTGACGCCGAACCAGACCTACAACTCGGTCAACAACAGCGGCAAGAACACGCTCGCCTATGACGAGGCGTGGGCCTACCTCGCCGGCTCCTGGGGCCAGATCCGCTTCGGCGACGAGGACGGCGCGGTCCAGCAGCTCCAGTCCGGCCACATCACCGGCTTCGGCGTCGGCGGCCTCGACTCGGGCGACCAGTACCAGCAGGTCGTCGGCGGCAACCAGCGCGGCGCCTTCAGCACCGTGAACGACCCGGGCGACAACACGAAGCTCATCTACCTGTCCCCGCAGTTCCTCGGCTTCGACGCCGGCGGCAGCTTCTCGTTCAACACGAACGACGGCGCCAACTCGGGCTGCGACGCGCTCAACGCCGCCGCGCTCTGCGACCGCACCTCCGCGCTCAACGGCCAGAACTTCCGCCGCCGCAACGAGATCCAGGCCGCCCTCCGCTGGCGCGGCGCCTTCGGCCCCGTGGGCCTGACCGCCACCATCGGCTACTACGGCGCGGACTCCATCAAGAACACGACCGGCTTCTCGCCGCAGCGCCTCGACATGGTCTGGGCCGGCGTCGCGGCCACCGCCTACGGCTTCACGGTCGGCGGCTGGTACACGGGCGGCAGCGGCAACGCGAACTTCGCCACCAAGCTCGAGCGCAGCGCCGGCAACCCGGTCGACAGCCGCAACATCGACGCCTTCCTCGTCGGCGCCACCTACACGATCGACGCCATCACGATCGGCGGCCACTACCTGCGCTCGGTCTCGGCCGGTGCCCAGACCCTGACCGGCGGCACGGCCGGCGGCGGTGGCGTGCTCCGCGCCGCCACGGGTGACCGCACCGACACGGGCTTCGCGGTCGGCGGCAACTACCGCATCGCGCCGGGCCTCGACTTCTTCGCCGAGTACCTCCAGACCCAGCGCAAGGAGGCCGGCTTCGACTTCGTGACCGGCAACACCGCCACGGCCGCCACGGTCGCGAACGGCACCTTCATCCAGCGCGGCTCGAACGTCGGCACGGTGCTCGCCGGCTTCCGCGTCGCCTTCTGATCCAATCCGCTTCGGCGGAACCCAAGGGGGCGGCGGGGAAACCCGCCGCCCCTTTTTCATGCCCGCCTCCCGGCGGCCGCCGAAACCCCGCCGCCTTCTCCAACTTACCCCTTGCGCCCCGGCCCGCGGCTGCCTTAGGTGCCGGCCCATGCGCCATCTTCGCCTCGCCGCCCTTGCCCTTCCCGTGCTCGTCGCCGCCTGCGGCCAGACCCGGCAGGTGGACAACAGCGAGTACTACGACGACAGCCGCCGCGCCCGCGTCACCGGCCGCCTCTCCGGCAACCAGGACGGCCTGCTGATCCTCGGCACCAGCCGGCGCGAGGGCGGGGGCAACGGCGGCGGCGCGGGCGCCGACCAGGGCACCCTCGGCGTGAACGCCTATCTCTGGCGCGCCAGCCTCGACACCCTCTCCTTCATGCCGCTCGCCTCAGCCGATCCCTTCGGCGGCGTCATCATCACCGACTGGTACAGCCCCCCCGCCGCCCAGGGGGAGCGCTTCCGCGCCACCGCCTATATCCTCGGCCGCCAGCTTCGCTCGGACGGCGTGCGCGTCTCGGTCTTCCGCCAGGAACTCCGCAACGGCCTCTGGGTGGACGTCCCCGTCGCCAACGCCACGAGCACGGAGCTCGAGGACAAGGTCCTCGCCCGCGCCCGCGAGCTGCGGAGCCAGTCCGCCGCGCTCTGAGCCCGGCGGCCCGAGACTGGCGGTCCGGCTCCACTGCCCTCAGTAGCCGAGCGCCGGCAGCGACCGGACCTCCGCCGAGGCCATGTCCAGCGCCACGCGCCGCTCGGCCTCGGACAGGCGCAGCCGCTCCAGCGGCACGGCGACGTATTTCTGCGCGAGGCCGAGCCGGCTCTCCACCTCGATCACCACCATCGTCACGCGCCCGCCGGCGGGATCGATGATGAGGTCCTGCACCTCGCCCACCTCGACGTTGTCGGTGCTGTAGACGTCGCGGTCGATCAGCGCCTCGGCCCGCAGGTGCCCGGACGGGATGGCGGTGGCGCCCGCCGGGGTCTGGCCCTGCGCGAGGGCGGGGGCCGCGGCGAGGGCGGCGAGAAGGGTGGCGGTCCGCATTAACTTCATGTCATGAATCCTTCGTCAGCGGGGCTCAGAACCCCGTGGCCGCCCCAGGGTTGCACCGCCCCCTTCCCACCCCGCGCGCGGCGGAATATGGGGACGCACCAACGACGAAGGCCCATATTGGCCCCGATGACCGACGGCCCGACCGACACCCCCGCCCGCCCGATGGAGCGCCCCCTGGAGCGACCCGTGGAGCGCTACGACTTCGCCGCCGCCGAGCCCCGCTGGCAGGCGGCCTGGGAGCAGGGCGCCCTCTTCGCCGCGCCCGACGTGCCCGACGGCACGAAGCCAAAGTACTACGTCCTCGAGATGTTCCCCTACCCCTCCGGCAAGATCCACATGGGGCACGTGCGGAACTACACGCTCGGCGACGTGGTCGCCCGCTACAAGCGCGCCCGCGGGCACGCGGTGATGCACCCCATGGGCTGGGACGCCTTCGGCCTGCCCGCCGAGAACGCGGCGCGCGAGCGCGGCACCCACCCCGCCGCCTGGACCTACGCCAACATCGCGGCCATGCGCGCCGAGCTGAAGAGCATGGGCCTCTCGCTCGACTGGTCGCGCGAGTTCGCGACCTGCGACCCCGAGTACTACGGCAAGCAGCAGGCCCTCTTCCTCGACTTCCTCCAGGCCGGCCTGGTCGAGCGCCGCAAGTCCTGGGTGAACTGGGACCCCGTGGACGGCACGGTGCTCGCCAACGAGCAGGTCATCGACGGCAAGGGCTGGCGCTCCGGCGCCCCCGTGGAGAAGCGCGAGCTTTCCCAGTGGTTCCTCGCCATCACGAAGTTCGCGCCCGACCTCCTGGCGGCGCTGGACACGCTCGACCGCTGGCCCGAGCGCGTGCGCACCATGCAGGCGAACTGGATCGGCCGGAGCGAGGGCGCGCGCGTGCGCTTCCCGCTGGCCGCGCCCGTGGACGGCGTCACCGAGGCGGAGGTCTTCACCACCCGCCCCGACACCCTCTTCGGCATGTCCTTCCTGGCGGTGGCCGCCGAGCACCCGCTGGCCGCGGCCGCCGCCGCCCGCGACCCCGCGGCCGCCGCCTTCGTCGCGGAGTGCCGCAGCCAGGGCACGAGCGAGGCCGCCATCGAGCAGGCCGAGAAGAAGGGCTTCGACACTGGCTTCCGCGTCGCCCATCCCTTCCTCGAGGGCGCGACCTTCCCCGTCTGGATCGCGAACTTCGTCCTCATGGAGTACGGCACGGGCGCCCTCTTCGGCTGCCCGGCGCACGACCAGCGCGACCTCGACTTCGCGCGCAAGTACGGCCTGCCCGTGCCCCCCGTGGTGCTGCCGCCGGGCGAGGACCCCGCGTCCTTCGCCATCGGCCGCACGCCCTGGACCGGCGACGGCACCCTCTACAACTCCGCCTTCCTGGACGGCCTCGACACCGCCGCCGCCAAGCGCGCCGCGATCGACGCGCTGGAGGCCCGCGGCCTCGGCCAGGGCGTCGTGAACTGGCGGCTGCGCGACTGGGGCGTCTCCCGCCAGCGCTACTGGGGCTGCCCCATCCCGGTCATCCACTGCGAGGCCTGCGGCACCGTGCCCGTGCCGAAGGACCAGCTCCCGGTCCTCCTGCCCGAGGACGTGGACTTCTCGGTGCCCGGCAACCCGCTCGACCACCACCCCAGCTGGAAGCACGTCGCCTGCCCCTCCTGCGGGGCCCCCGCGCGCCGCGAGACGGACACCTGCGACACCTTCGTCGACAGCTCCTGGTACTTCGCCCGCTTCTGCGCGCCCCGCGCCGAGGCGCCGATCACGCCCGAGGCCGCCGACGCCTGGCTGCCGGTGGACCAGTACATCGGGGGCATCGAGCACGCGATCCTGCACCTCCTCTACGCCCGCTTCTTCACCCGGGCGCTGTCCACCATGGGCCAGGTGCGGACCCCCGAGCCCTTCGCCGGCCTCTTCACCCAGGGCATGGTCCAGCACGCCTCCTACAAGGCGCCCGACAACCGCTGGCTCGCGCCCGACGAGGTGGAGGTCGCGGCCGACGGCAGCGCGGTGGAGAAGGGCACAGGCATTCCGCTCACCGTGTCGCGCAACGACAAGATGTCGAAGTCCAAGCGCAACACGGTGGACCCCGGCGCCATCATCTCCCGCTACGGCGCCGACACCGCCCGCTGGTTCATCCTGGCGGACAACCCGCCCGACCGCGACATGGAGTGGTCGGAGTCCGGCGTCGCCGGCGCCCACCGTTTCGTCCAGCGCCTCTGGCGCCTCGCCGCCACCCTCGACCAGAAGGGCGCGGCGACGCCCGGAGGCCGCGCCGGCGACGGCGACGCGCGCCCGCTGATGCAGGCCACCCACCGCACCATCGCCGCCGTCACCGCGGCGCTGGAGGGCTTCGCCTTCAACGTCGCCGTCGCCCGCCTGCACGAGTTTGCCAACGCCATCGAGGGGAGCAACGCCCCCCTCGAGGCGCGGCGCGAGGCGGTCTCGGTCATGGCCCGCCTGGTCGCGCCCATGATGCCGCACCTGGCGGAGGAGCTTCTCTCCATCCTCCGGCCCGGGACCACCGACTTGGTCGCGGGGATGCCCTGGCCCGAGGCCGACCCGGCGCTGCTGGCGGCGGAGACGATGACCATCGCCGTCCAGGTGCTCGGCAAGCTGCGCGCCACCCTTTCCCTGCCGGTCGGAACGCCGGAAGATGCCGTCCTCGCGGCCGCCGAGGCCGAGGAGAACGTGCAGCGTGCCATCGCGGGCAAGCCCATCCGGAAGCGCATCCATGTCCCAGGCCGAATCGTCAACTTCGTCGTCTGAGGCCCGATCCGAGGCCCGGTCTGAGGCCCACCCGGGGGCGACCGGCCGCCGCGCCCTGCTCGGGGCGCTCGGCGCCTCCCTCGGCCTGCCGCTGCTGGCGGGCTGCGGCTTCGAGCCCCTGAACGCCCCGCCGTCCCTCGGCGGCGGCACGGCGGATCTCGGCCCGGAGCTCGCCGCCATCCGGCTCGGCCCCACCTACGGCCGCAGCGGCCAGCTTCTCCACCAGTCCCTCGAGCGCCGCCTCGCCGCCCGCGACCCCAGCGGCCCCGCGCCCCGCTACCTCCTCACCACCTCCATCTCCTCCGCCTCCGAGGCCCAGGGCTACCGGCGCGACGGCTCGCCCTCCCGCTTCCGCCTCACCATGACCGCCCCCTGGACCCTCTCGACCCTCTCGGTGCCGCCCCAGCGGATCGCGGCCGGCACGGCGCGGGCGGTCGATTCCTTCAACCTCGCCGACCTCGAGTTCTTCTCCTCCGTCGTCAGCAGCGAGGCCGCCGAGCGCCGCCTGGTGGACCGCGTCGCCGAGGACATCGCGCTCCGCCTCGCCCTCGCCTTCCGCGAACGCCCCGCGGCCTGAGCCGCGGGGCCCGATGAAGCTCGACGCCCGCCGCCTGCCCGCCTTCCTGAAGGACCCCGGCGCCACCCGCGCGGCCCTCCTGCACGGCGAGGACGCGGGCCTCGCGCGGGAGCGCGCCGACGCCCTGCAGGAGGCCGTGGCCCCCGGCAACGACCCCTTCCGCGTCACCGACCTTGCCCGCGACGCCGCCGCCCGCCCCGGCGCCCTGGCCGGCGAGGCCGCGGCCCTGTCCCTCATCGGCGGCCGCCGCGTGGTGCGCGTGCGCGACGCCACCGACGCCCTCGCCGCGCCCCTGCGCGAGGTGCTGGACGCCCCCGGCGACACGCTGATTATCCTCGAGGCCGGCGAGCTTCCCGCCCGCTCCAAGCTCCGCCAGCTCGCCGAGGCCCATGCCCGCGCGGCCAGCGTCGCCTGCTACCGCGAGCGCGGCGCGGAGCTCTCGGCCAGCATCGCCGCCATCCTGCGCGAGGCCGGCGTCACGGCCGAGCCCTCCGCCATCGCCTGGCTCGCCGGCCGCCTCGGCGACGACCGCCAGGCCATGCGGCGCGAGCTTGAGAAACTGGCCCTCTACGCCGGCCCCGGCGGGCGGCTGGCCGAGGAGGACGTCCTCGCCTGCATCGGCGACGGCTCCGCGCTCGAGCTCGACGAAGCCCTCGTGGCTGCCACCGCCGGCGAGGTCGCGACCGCCGACCGCGCCCTCGAATCCGCGATGGCCGAGGGCGCCAACCCCGTCCAGGTCATCCGCGCCCTGCTGCGCCACGTCCAGCGCCTGCACCTCGCCTCCGTCGCGGGCATGCAGGCCCTGCAGCCGCCGGTCTTCTTCCGCAGCCGCCCGGGCTTCGAGAAGGCGCTGCGCCACTGGCGACCGGAGGCGCTGGAGACCGTGCTCGCCAGCCTGCTGGAGGCCGAGCGCCTGTCGAAGTCGGGCGGCACCGGGCGGCCCATGCCGGACGCGGCCCTGGCCCGCACCGCGCTGCTTACCATCGCCCGCCAGTCCGCGACCCTCGCGCGGCGCGGCTAGCGCCCGGCGCCTCAGGCCGCGACGCGCCCGCCCGCCTCCTCCAGCATCCGCCGCGCCGCCGCCGCCGGGACCGGCCGGCTGTAGAGGTAGCCCTGCACGTCGTCGCAGCGCTCGGCCCGCAGCCGCTCGAGCTGCGCCGGCGTCTCCACGCCCTCGGCCGTGACGGGGACGCCGAGGCTCCGCCCGAGGCCGATCACCGCGCGCACGATGGCGAGCGCCTTCTCACCGGAGGCGAGGTCCGCGACGAAGGAGCGGTCGATCTTGATCCGGTCGAAGGCGAAGTTGTGCAGCGAGTTGAGCGAGGAGTAGCCCGTCCCGAAGTCGTCCATCGCGACGAGCACGCCGAGCGAGCGCACCGCCCGCAGCGCGCCGAGCGTCGCCGTGGTGTCGTCGAGCATGACGGTCTCCGTCACCTCCAGCTCCAGCCGCCCGGGCTCGAGCCCGCTCTCGCCCAGCGCCTCCGCCACCGCCTTCACCACGCCGCCCGAGCGGAGCTGCACCACCGAGACGTTGACGGAGACGCGCGGCGCGCCCGGCCACCCCGCCGCCTGGCGGCAGGCCTCGCGCAGCACCCAGGTGCCGAGCGGCACGATCAGCCCGGTCTCCTCGGCCACGGGGATGAAGCTTCCGGGCGGCACCATGCCGCGCACGGGGTGGTTCCAGCGGACCAGCGCCTCGAAGCCGGTGATCCGCCCCGTCAGCACGCTCACCTGCGGCTGGTAGTGGAGCTCGAACTGCCCCTCCGCCAGCGCGGTGCGGATCTCGTTCTCCACGGTGCGGCGCGCCTCGACGACGGCGCGCATGGCCTCCTCGAAGGCGCGGTAGCAGTCCCGCCCCGCCGCCTTGGCGCTGTAGAGCGCGATGTCCGCGTGGCGCAGCAGGTCCTCGGGCGTCGTGCCGTCGGCCGGCGCGGTCGCGATGCCGATGCTCGTGCTGACGTTGACGATCTGCCCCTCGATCTCGAACTGCGCGCCGATCGCACCCACCATGCGACCCGCGATGCGCGCCGCCTCCGCCTGGCCGGCCGCCAGCACGACGGCGAACTCGTCCCCGCCCAGCCGCGCCAGCGTGTCGCCCGAGCGGATCTGGTGGCGCAGCCGCTCGGCCACCGCGCGCAGCAGGGCGTCGCCCATGCCGTGCCCGAGCGTGTCGTTCACGCCCTTGAAGCCGTCGAGGTCGAGGCAGAGCACGGAGCAGCGCCCGGCGGCGAGCGCCGCCTCCAGCCGCTCGCGCAGCAGGGCGCGGTTCGGCAGGTCGGTCAGCGTGTCGTGGTAGGCGAGGTAGGTGATGCGCGCCGCCGCGCGGTTGCGCTCCGTCACGTCCTCGCAGGTCGTGAGGAAGCCGCCGTCGGCGGTCCGGCACACCATGAAGCGCACGTCGCGCCCGTTGAGGAGCGTCTGCAGGATCTCGCCCCGCGTGCCCGCCTCCGCCAGCCGCAGCCGCTCCCCGGCCAGGCGCGCGTCGAGGAAGGGGCTCGCGCGGAGGAAGGCCGCGAAGCTGCACCCCGCCTCGGCCTCCGCCAAGCCCAGCATCTCGCGCTGGCGGCCGTTGCAGACCACCAGCCGGCCCTCGCGGCTGAACAGCGCCAGCCCGTTGGCCATGTTGTCGAGCGCGACGGCGAAGCGGAGGTTCTGCGCCTGCAGGTCGGCGACCGACCGCTCGAGCGCCTCGTTCACCTCCTCCAGCTCCGCCGCCATCAGCCGCGCCGCCTGGTCGCCGCGCCGGCGGTCGCGGTCGGTCTCAGCGTAGGCGCCGATGACCAGCTCCTGCAGGCGCGCGAGGTCCAGGCGGCCCGCCGCGTCGGTCGCGGCCGCGAGCTGGCGGCGGAACAGCCGCTCGGCGGGCGTGCTCACGCGGCCTCGGCGATCAGGGAGACGGCCATGGTCTGGTTCTGCAGCATGGCCGGCTCCAGCCGGCGCCGCGGGGCGATCTCGCCGTGGGAGTAGAAGCCGACCTGCGTCACCCCCGGGCCGAGCGCGGCCGTCACCGCGTGCAGCTCCTCGGCCGTGCGCTGGCCGAGCAGCATGTGGCGGCCGACGCAGCTCACGATCACGCCCAGCGCGTCGCCCCCGCCCGCCTCGGTGAGGGATTCGCGCGCCACCTGGGCCGCGCGGGCGGCGCCGTCCACCAGCCGGTCGAAGGTGCCGCGCATGAGCTGGGCGCTCCATCCCTCGGGGATGTCGCCCGCGAAGGTCATGCTGCCCGCTTCCCGGTCGATCGAGAGCACGGTCCGCACGAGCGTGTCCCCGGGTGCCTCCGGGTTCCAGACGAGCAGCGGGAAGAGCAGCGCCGTGCCCGGCAGCCCCGCCGCCTCCTCGCCGAGGTAGAGCTCGTAGAGCGCGAGGGCGGAGCGGCCGTCGAGTTGGTGCAGCACGTTGCCGCTCGACCGCGTGATGCGCCGACGCGGGCCGAAGGGGTCCCACCCCCCCGCGCTCGCGTGCGCCATCCGGACCGCGCCCCCGTAGAAGCCGACCGCCGCCGCGCGCCCCGGCCGCGCCGAGCCCCCGGCGCCGACGAGGGTGCGCAGGAAGCGCGCCCCGTCCCCCGCCAGCCCGCCGCTGACCGGCACGCGGCCGCCGAGCGACTCGGTGAGGGCCGCGGTGAGGGCGCTGCCGTTCACCCCCGTCCCGTCCGACAGGACGAGGACGCCCGCCAGCCCCTCGCCGCGCAGCGCCTCGCCGAGTTGCCGCCCGGCGCTGGCGGAATGGCCGCTGTCCGGCACCTCGGCTTCGGCCAGGCGAAGCGGCGTGCTGTCGAAGCGGCAGGCGACGCCGACGATCCCGCCCTCGTCGATCGCGTCGCCCGCGATGCCGGCGGCGGTGCTGCAGCCGAAGACGAGGGCGCCGGGGTAGCGCTCCGCGAGCGCGGCGGGCGCCCGCGCCGACTCGATGTTCCCGGCCGAGCCGAAGTAGAGGACCAGCGAGGGCGGCGCGCCGCCCGGCGCGAAGTCCCAGCCATCCCCCTCCCGCCAGCGAAGCTGCCCGACCTTCATGACCAAGGTTCCCTCTCCTCCGCGACAACACCGGTCGCCGAAGGGGGTAAACTGGCCGTGAGGCGTTAACAGGAGGCTGACGCGCGACGTCCCGCGTTGCGGCCCGCGTTACCGCGCGTGTCTCCCGTCCAGATTTTGGGGCCGCGGGCGGGCGGCGGCGGGCGCGGCCCTCAGGCCGTCACCACCACGCCCGGGCCCTCGCCGCGCATCGCGCCGCGCGTGTCCACCACGAGCGCCGCCGCGCGCCGCACCATCGCGAGGTCCATCCCCGGCTGCGGCGTCACCAGCAGCACCGCGTCCTGCGCGGCGACGACCGCCTCGTCGAGGGGAAGGCTCTCCAGCGCCGGCGTGGCCCCGGCCAGCCGGCGCGTGGCCGGGAAGCGCGGCACCAGCGGGTCGTGGTAGGCGACGCGCGCGCCCCGCGCCTCCAGCAGCCGGAAGATCTCGACGGCCGGGCTCTCCCGCGTGTCCGGCACCCCCGGCTTGTAGGCGAGGCCGAGCAGGAGGATGCGCGCGCCCCGCAGCGGGATGCCGCGCGCGTCCAGCGCGTCCCGCAGCCGCTGCACCGCGTAGCCGGGCATGGCGTCGTTCACCCGCCCGGCGAGCTCCACGAAGTCGCTCGGCACGCCGAGCTCCCGCGCCTTCCAGGCGAGGTAGTAGGGGTCCACCGGGATGCAGTGCCCGCCCAGACCCGGCCCGGGGCGGAAGGGCATGAAGCCGAAGGGCTTCGTCGCCGCGGCGTCGATCACCTCGTTCACGTCGAGCGCCATCGCGTGGGCGATCCGCTTCAGCTCGTTCACCAGGCCGATGTTCACGGCGCGGAAGACGTTCTCGTAGCACTTCGCCAGCTCCGCCACCGCCAGCGAGGAGACGGGCACGAGGCTGCCCGCCACCGGCGCGTAGAGCGCCCGCCCGACCGCCAGGCAGTCCGCCGTCGCGCCGGCGACGAGCTTGGGCACGCGGGCGACGGTGCCCTCGGGGTTGCCGGGGTCCTCGCGCTCGGGCGAGTAGATCACGAAGGCGTCCCGCCCGACGACGAGCCCGGCCGCGGCCAGGGCGGGCAGCACCAGCTCCTCCGTCGTGCCCGGGTAGGTCGTGCTCTCGAGCGCGACCGCCTGCCCGGGGCGGAGATGCGGCGCCAGGGCCGCCAGCGTGTCCCGCACGGCCGCGAGGTCCGGCTCCTTGTGCGGCCCGATCGGGGTGGGCACGCAGATGATCAGCGCGTCGCAGAGCGCGGCGGCCGCGGCCCCGCCATGGGCGCGCAACCCCCCGTCGAGCCGCGCCGCCGCCACCCGCGCGTCGGCGATTCCGTGCACGGGGCTCCGCCCGGCCTCGATCGCCTCCACCTTCGCGGGGTCGATGTCGAAGCCCTCCACCACGAAGCCGAGCTCGGCGTAGCGCAGCGCCAGCGGCAGCCCGGCGTAGCCGAGGCCGATCACGCCGATCCGCGCCTCCCGCGACGCCAGGAGGTCGAGCAGCCGGTCCCGCAGGTGGCGACCCGCGCCCGCGTCGCGCGCCAGGACCTGGTTCACGGCGCGCGGCCCGGCCGGGCGGGCGCGGTCGGGGCGCCCGGTTGTCGCACCGGGGTCGCGGGAAAGACCATCACGGCGTTTTGCTCCGTTAACGGAGCGCATTGAAGCCTTCCACGACCGCCGGTTGCAAGACCTTCCGGACGCGCGCGGAACGGAAGCCGGTCTTTCCGCCCTGGCGGCCCCCTCAGGCCCGCCCGGCGGCCGGCGTGTTCGGGGCGTGCTCGAACTCCGGCACCATGCGGGCGAGCCCCACGAGCGCCAGCCGCGACTGCCCGCCGCGCGCCGCGCCCGAGACCTCGTCGATCGCGCGCCCGACCAGCGCCGCGTCGGCCGTGCGCGGCGTCGCCACCAGCAGGCCCGGGAAGCCGGTCGGCCGCGGCGGCTCCTGCCCGTGGAACATCTCCTCGAACAGCTTCTCGCCGGGGCGGAGCCCGGTGAAGCGGATCTCCACGTCCTCGTCCGGCCGCAGCCCGGCCAGGCGGATCATCCGGCGGGCGAGGTCCACGATCTTCACGGGCTTGCCCATGTCGAGCACGAAGATGCCGCCCTCGCGCAGCTCCGGCGGCTGGTCCTCGCGGTCCTCGGCGCCGATCACGCTCGCCTGCAGCACCAGCCCCACGGCCTCGCGCACGGTCATGAAGTAGCGGCGCATGTCGGGGTGCGTGACCGTCAGCGGCCCGCCGCGCTCGAGCTGGCGGCGGAACAGCGGCACGACGGAGCCCGTCGAGCCCAGCACGTTGCCGAAGCGCACGGTCACGCAGCGCATCCCGCCCGCCGGCGCGCCGCCGGACGATCCCACGCCGGGCCCGCTCCCCTGGGCCGCCCGCGTCGCGACGTCGAGCGCCTGGCAGTACATCTCCGCCAGCCGCTTGGAGGCGCCCATCACGCTCGTCGGGTTCACGGCCTTGTCGGTCGAGATGAACACCATCGCCCGGCAGCCGTTCGCCCGCGCGGCGTCGGCGATCAGGCGGGTGCCGAGCGCGTTCGTCAGCAGCCCCTCCAGTGGGTCGTTCTCCACCATCGGCACGTGCTTCAGCGCCGCCGCGTGGAAGACGAGCTCCGGCCGGATCTCCTCCATCAGCCGCCGCAGCCGCGCCTCGTCGCGCACGTCCGCCAGCACCGCGCGCCGCGCGACCGCGGGGTGGTTCTCCGACAGCTCGAGGTCGATCTCGTAGAGCGCGAACTCCCCGTGATCGAGCAAGGTGAGGTTCGACGGCCCGAGCGCCGCGATCTGGCGCGACAGCTCGCTGCCGATCGTGCCGCCCGCCCCCGTCACCAGCACGCGGCGCCCCTGGATGAGCCGCGCCATCCCCTCGCGGTCGAGCGGCACCTGCGGGCGGTCCAGCAGCTCCTCGATCGAGACGGGCCTGAGGTCGATCCGCCGCGCCGCCTGCGGCCGGGCGCTGGCGGGGTCGAGCGCCGTCACGCGCGGCGCGCGGCGTACGGAGACCCCGTGCCGGTCCGCGGCGTCGAGCAGCGCCTCGAGCACCGGCCCGGACAACGAGGGATCGGCGAGGACGACCAGCGAGGGCAGCCGCGCCTCGGCCCGCAGCGCGTCCAGCACCGCCCCCGCCTCCTCCACCGTGCCGAGGATCGGCACGCCGAGGATGCGGCGGCCCCGCTGCCGCGCCCGCGGCGCGAGGATGCCCTCCACCCGGTAGCCCGGCGCGCGCTGGGCGATGAGCGCGCGGATGAAGAGGTCCGCCGCGTTGCCGCCGCCGGCCAGCAGCACCGGCTGCGGCGGCACGTCGGACTCCGGCCCGCCCCGGTGGGCCGAGCGGATGCGCCCGAGCAGCCGCGCGCCGCCCGTCAGCGCCGTCAGCACCCCCGCGTGCAGGAGGAAGAAGGCCGGGTTCGGCGGCCGCCACCCGCCCGTCACGAGCAGCCCGCCCCAGAACACCAGCGCGGCGATCAGCGCCGCGCCGAGCAGCGGCAGCAGGTCCGGCAGGCCGACATAGCGCCAGTACTGCTGCGGCAGGCGGAGCGGCAGCGCCGCCGCGGCGAAGGCGAGCAGCGACCCCGCCGTCGCCGGCCCCCACCACCCCGCCGGCGGCCAGGTCCCGGGCGCGGCCAGCAGCAGCGCCAGCGGAAGGGCCAGCGCCGCAAGGGCGAGGTCGAGGGCAAGGTTCAGCAGGATGCGCTGCGGCGCCATGGGATCAGCCTAGCGGCCGGGGGCGGCGGGGGCCGCCGCGTCCGGCAGGGACGGCGCGGCCTGCAACAGGCGCCACGCCGATGTTTCGGAAGGGGCGGATGCCGGGCCCGCGGCGCGCAGCCCGGCCTCGATCAGCGGCACGTCGGAGGTGACCGGCGCCGCGGCGGGCGGGGCCTCGGGCTCCTCGGCCGGCCGGGCGAGCAGCGCCGCGACCGAGTCCGGCATCGCCGAGGCGGAGAGCCCGGCCTCCACGAGCAGGCGCCGGCCCTCCGCCGCCGGCGGGGCCTCGATCGGGCGCCCGGCCAGCGGCGACGGTGCCGGGCGGACCGGGGGGGGCGCGGCCGGGACGCCGCCGGGCGCCTCGCCCAGCCCGGCGAGCAGCGAGAAGGGCAGGGGGCTCCCGCCCGCCGCCTCCGGCTCCACCGGCACGGGCTCCACCGGCGCCCGGGCGTCGGCCTCGTCCCGCAGGGCGGCGGACAGGCTCGCGAAGGCCCCGTTCGGCGGCGCGGCCTCAGCCGGGGGTGGCGCGGCGGCCCGCAGCGCCGCCGAAAGGCTCGCGAAGGGGTCGGGCTCCGCCACGGCGGGCGGCGACGCGACCGGCGCGGGGCCGGCGGGCGGCGGCGGAGTTGCCGACTGCAGGGCCGCGGAGAGGCTCGCGAAGGCGTCCTCCGCACCGGCCGCGGACGCGGCGCGCTCGCGCGGCGGGGTCCACCCGCCCGCAGGCAGCCCGGCGAAGGGGTCCGCCGGCGCCTCGGCCGGCGGCACCGCGGCGATCGGGACGGCGGCGATCGGGACCGCGGGGGACTCGCGGGGCGGGGCCGCCGCGGGCAGCGGCGCCAGCTCCCGGTAGAGGCCGACCAGCCGCGCCGCCTCGCCCGCCCAGCCGTAGCGGCCCAGCGCCGCGGCCCGGCCGGCGGCGCCCATGCTGGCGCGCCGCGCGGGGTCGGCCAGGGCGCGCACGGCTCCGGCCACGGCGGCGGGGTCGGCGGTGTCCACCAGCAGGCCGCAGCCCGTCTCCCGCACCACCGCCGCCACCTCCTCGGCGAAGGCGGGGGCGATCACGGGGATCCCGGCCAGCATGCAGTCGAACAGCTTGTGCGGCAGCGCCAGGCGGTGGTTCTCGTGGCCCGGCTGGAACAGCACGAGGCCGATGTCGGCCTCCGCCGCCGCCAGGCCCAGCGCCGCCGCGTGCGGCATCCAGCCGTGGCGGTCCAGCCGGCCGTCCAGGCGGCGCCGCCTGGCCTCGGCCAGGAACTCGGCCTCGCAGCCGTCGGTGAAGCGCCCGATGAGCGAGAGCCGCGTCCCCTCCGGGCAGTCCGCGAGGGCGGCGAGCATCTCGAAGGCGCCGCGCTCGCGCGTCAGGGCGCCGAGGTGCACGAGGGTCAGCGGCCCCGGCCGGTGCTCGCGCGGCTCCACCGGCACGGCGGCCGCGTAGTTCCGCACGGGCACGATCGCGACCTCGGGGAAGGCGTCCTCCAGCCCGTCCTTGGCCACCACCACGGCGTCCGCCCGCGCCGCCATCCAGCGGCAGGCCGCCCGCACCGCGCGCCGGCCGAGGCCGCGGAACACCCGGGGCAGCCGGCCGTCGAGGCGCGACGGGTAGTGCTCGTGCACGTCGAGCACGACGGAGGCCCCCGTCCGCCCGGCGGCCCGGATCGCCGCGTACCAGCTGTCCGGCTCGTGCGCGTGGATCACGTCCGGCTTCAGCCGCGCGGCCCGCGCCGCCAGCGCCCGCGCGGCCCGCAGCCGCCCGATCCAGCCCGTGGGGCGCGGGTAGGTCACGATCGAGACCCCCGCCAGGCTCGCCGGCACGTCCTTCGCCCCGCGCAGCGGCGCGGGCGCGAGGTGGGTCACGCGCCAGCCCGCCTCCGCCAGGGCCGCGCCCTCCTTGGCGACGATCCGCAGGTCGGTCGGCGGGTGCGCGGCCGAGAGCATCAGGACCAGCGGCGCCGGGCGCCTCGGCGCCCCGGCGGGGCCGCGCGCCGGCCGGGCGCGGGTGTCGGGCGCTTCGCTCATGCCGTGGCTCCCGCGGCGCCCATCGTCTCCGCCAGGTGCGCGGCCATCCGCGCGCCCGCCCGCCCGTCCCAGAGCGGGATCGGGCGCGCCCGCGGCCAGTCCCCCGCCAGCACCGCGGCCACCGCCGCGCCCAGCCCCGCGGGCGGCACCAGCCGGTTCGTCCCGGCC
The DNA here is from genome assembly GCF_006438825.1 of Muricoccus nepalensis. Lineage (GTDB taxonomy): Bacteria > Pseudomonadota > Alphaproteobacteria > Acetobacterales > Acetobacteraceae > Roseomonas > Roseomonas nepalensis. Next base: position 30,232 of record NZ_RCZP01000027.1, on the reverse strand, counting down.
TCCAGCGTCACCGGCCGCTCGGTCGAGGGCCGCAGCGTCAGGCAGGGCAGGTCGAGCGCCCAGGCCTCCTCCTGCACGCCCCCGCTGTCCGTCGCGACGAGGCGCGCGCGGGCGAGCAATCCCAGGAAATCGAGGTGTCCGAGCGGCGGCAGGCGCATGACCCCTTCTGGCACGGCGAGGCCGAATTCCGAAAGACGTTGCCGCGTCCGCGGGTGCATCGGCCAGGCCAGCGGCAGGCGCCGCGCGGCCGCGCCCACGGCCTCCAGCAGCCCCGCCAGCGCCTCCCGCCCGTCCACGTTCGCCGGGCGGTGCAGCGTCAGCACGCCGTAGCCCCCCGGCACGAGGCCCGGCGGCAGGGGCCGCGCCATCGCGGCCGGCCGGGCGCGAAGCAGGCTGTCGATCATCGCGTTGCCCACGGCCCGCACCGCGCCGGGCGCGTGGCCCTCGGCCCGCAGCCGCGCCGCCGTGCCCTCGTCCGGCGCCCAGAGGGTCGTGCTCACCGCGTCGATCGCGCGCCGGTTGATCTCCTCGGGCATGTCGAGGTCCCCGCAGCGCAGCCCCGCCTCCAGGTGCGCCACGGGGAGGCCGAGCTTGCGCGCGGCGAGCGTCGCGGCCAGCGCGCCGTCCACGTCGCCCGCCACCACCACCATCGCCGGCCGCCGCGCCGCCCAGAGCTCCGCGCAGGCGATCATGGTCCGCCCCGTCAGCCCCGCGTGCCCGCCGCCCGAGATGCCCAGCGACACGTCCGGCGGCGGGAGGCCGAGATCCGCCAGGTGCCCGCCGAACATGGCGGCGTCGTGGTGCTGCCCGGTGTGGACCAGCACCGGCCGGCAGAAGGCGGGCCGCTCCGCCAGCGCGTGCACCAGCGCGGCCAGCTTGGGCAGGTTCGGCCGGGCCGCGGCAACAAGGTGCAGCTCGGGGGGGTTCGGCTCAGGCGCCATCGTGGCACGCCGGGGCGGAAGCCGTGCCTCGCGCCCCGCTCCCTCTCGTCGTCGTTGTGAAAACCGCCGGGCCGGTCAGGCCGCCCGGGCGAGCGGTGCGAGGCCGGCCGCCGCCTCCAGGATCTCGCAGAACCGCGCCGCGTGCAGCCGCCGGTCCCAGAGCCGCACCGCCCGCCCCCGCGCGGCCTTCCCCATGGCCACCCGCCGCGCCGGCGCGCCCGCGAGGGCGGCGAGCGCGTCCGCCAGCGCCGGCACGTCGCCCGGCGGCGCCGCGATTCCGCAGGCCGGCCCGTCCGGCCCCGCCTCCAGCAGCCGCGCCGCCCGCCCGGCCGCGTTGGTCACCACGGGCAGCCCGGCGGCGAGGCAGTCCATCAGCTTGTTCGGCGCCGTCCACTCCGCGAAGGCGGGCACCGGCGCCAGCAGGTGCAGCCCGATCCCCGCGGCCGAGAGCAGCGCCGCCACCTGCGTCTTCGGCATGGGGTCGAGGAAGGTGACGTTCCGCAGGTCCCGCCGCGCCGCCTCGGCCATCAGCCGCGCCCGCTCGCTCCCCTCGCCGACCAGCACGAGGCGCAGCCGGCGCTCGCCGGCGTTGCGGAGGATCGTCGCGGCCTCCAGCGCGGCGTGGAGCCCGTTCGCCCGCCCGTGCGCCCCGGCATAGACCGCCAGAACCTCGGCCGAGCCCGCCGCCTCCGGCCGCCAGGGCGCCACCTGCGGCCCGAAGAGGTCGAGGTCGCAGCCGTTGGGCACGACGTGGACGCGGGAGGCGCCGCGGGCGCGGGCGGTCTCGGCCATGCCCTCCGTCAGCGCGATCACGGCGGCGGCGCCCCGGCAGGCCGCCGTCGCCAGCCGCTCCATCCCCTCCAGAACCGGCCCCGGCACGCCGCCGGGCATCCGCGCCTCGGACAGCGCGCGCGGCAGCTCGGGCCAGGGGTCGCGGATCTCGAACACGTAGGGCACGCCCCGCATCCGCCGCGCGGCCAGGGCCGGCAGCGCGACCGTCAGCGGCGTGGAGGAGGCGAGGACGAGGTCGAATTCCTCCGCCAGCGCGAGGCCCCCCGCCCGCCAGGCGTAGCGCAGGAAGGCGCCCGTCCGCGCGGCCAGCGCCTGGCCGTTGCCGCAGGGGATGTCGAACTCCACCACGCGGAAGCCCGCCACCCGCCCCTCGCGCCGCCCGCCCTCGAAGGGGCCGGCGAGCCCCGTCACCGCGCCGTCGTAGCGCCCGCAGGCGAGCGTCACCGCGTGCCCGCGCGCGGCCATGGCGCGGGCCATGGCGTGCGCCCGGGTCGCGGTCGCGCCCCCGGGCCCGGAGTAGTGCTGGTGGAGATAGAGCAGGCGCAAGGCGCCGCCCCTCAGCGCCGCGCCAGCCGGCGGATCGTCTCGATCACGCGCGCCTGCACCGCCGGTGTCATGTTGCCGGACGGCAGGCAGAGCCCGCGCTCGAACAGCGAGGCCGCGACGGGGCCGCCGACGACCTCGGCGTCCCGGAAGGCCGGCTGCAGGTGAAGCGGCTTCCAGACCGGCCGGCTCTCGATGCCCGCCTCGTCCAGCGCCCGCCGCACCCCCTCCCGGTCGGCGCCGAAGCGGGCAGGGTCGAACATCGCGACGGAAAGCCAGCGCGAGGACCGGCCCCAGGCGGGCTCCGGCATGAAGGAGACGCCCGGCACGTCCGCCAGCCCCACGACGTAGCGCGCGAAGACCGCGCGCCGCGACGCCACCCGCGCCTCCAGCGTGCGGAGCTGCGCGAGCCCGACCGCCGCCAGCACCGAGGAGAGGCCGTAGGAGTAGCCGGTGGTCTCGTGCTGGTAGTGCGGCGCCGTCTCCTTGGCCTGGGTGCTGAGGTGCCGCGCCGTCGCGATCAGCGCGGGGTTGTCGGAGACGAGGGCGCCGCCGCCGCCCGCGGTGATGATCTTGTTGCCGTTGAAGGAAAAGCAGGCCAGCCGCGCCCCGTGCCCCGCCTTCGCGCCGCCGCGCCCAGGGTACTCCTGAACAGCGCCTCGGCCTGCACCGGCGACAGCGCGGCGAGGCGCGCGCCTAAACCGTCGGCCGGGCCGCTGAACGGGTGCGGGGCTCGGTCCCAGGGGTTTGGCGGACCGCGGCGCAGAACGGCTCGCCGGTGCTCGGCAAACAGGCACCCCCAGAAACCGCGGTCCACGTCCACCTGCGTGCCGTGGTGCCACATACCCCGAGCATCGTCCGCGAGCAGGTCACCGTCAGGGCAGGAGTTGGGCCGGGAGCCCAGCCGATCGAAGCTCACCACCCCCTCCCAGAGAGTGCGGCCCGTGCCGTCGAGCACGCGGAGCTCGTCCCCGCTCTCCAAGGCGTAGAGGCCCTCCTCGCCCGGCAGGGCAGGGTCATGGATCGACCAGATCACTCCCTCAGGGCCGACCTCAAGGATCTCCCTGAGGAAGCCGAGCTTCACTAACACCGAGAACTGATTTCGCCTTGTAGCGTGCTCTTGCCGCCTCAAGCTCACTGCTTTCTCCATCAAGGAAAGAGGGAAGTTCACCCGAGCTGCTCCTTCTACAAGCAAGAGGTCCAGCCACAGCATGATCATGCATTTTTTGTATGATGCGGGCAGTCGAGGGTCCATACATTTTTTGCATAAGGTGGTTTTTCGCATAGCGAGGCGTCGTGCACTGCTGGCAAGGCGCGTCTCCCCTAAATGTCCTGGCTTCAGTCCTCAGCGACACTGCGGAAGCTCCTTGTCGAGCAGCGGCAGGCTGAAGGACTTTCGCAAGCTGAACTTGCTGGTCGGTTAGGGCGGCCACAGGCCTTTATTTCGCGACTTGAGAGCGGGCAGCGCCGGCTTGACGTCTTTGAGTTCGTAGACATCGCGGAGGCCTTGCATCTCGACCCAGTGACTCTGTTCGCCAACTCAATCAAAGCGCTTCACAGGATAAGATAAGGATTTGGTCCTGAAAGCTTGCGTGCGAGCTGTGCTACAGCCTCATCGCCCTTGCTGAGGGACTGCTCGACGCCGTCTGAACGCTCGGACCGGGCACTGGTCTGCGCCCCAACTCTGGTCCGGGGTCTATGCAAGTTCTCGGGCTGGTTGAGCTTGGTTGGCGAAGGTGCTCGGGGTCAAGTTCCCAAGCGCCGAGTGGGGCCGCTCCTCGTTGTAGTGGCACCTCCATTCCTCGATGCGCTCCTTGGCATCGGCCAAGGAAAGGAACCATGAGGCGTTCAGGCACTCGGCCCGGAGCCGGGCGTTGAACGCCTCGATGAACGCGTTGTCCGTGGGTTTGCCGGGGCGCGAGAAGTCGATCTCCACCCCGTTCAGGTAAGCCCAGTGGTCGCGCAGGCGATCGGCGAACTCCGGCCCGTTGTCCACCCTCAGGCTTTTCGGCTTGCCCCGGGCGCGCACGAGTTGGTCCAGAACCTCGACCACCTGGGCTGCTCGGAAGTTGGCTCTCGGATGCGCTGAGAGGCCCTCTCGTGTGTGGATGTCCACCACGGTCAGGATCCGGATCGGGCGGCCGTCGAACAGTTGGTCGGACATAAAGTCCATGGCCCAGATCTCGTTCGGCGCGACCGCTCCCGGATGTCCCTGCCGGTAGCGCCAGGCCCGCTTGCGCCGCGGCAGCTTGGAGCGGATCGCCAGCCCCTCCTAGGCGTACAGCCGGTAGGTACGCTTATGGTTCACCGGCCACCCAACCTTCGGCGTCCGAAGAAGTGCTTCGAACCACGCCGCAGCAGCACGTGCAGGCGCCGGTAGCCGTACCGCGCCCGCCTTCACCTCGGTGACGTGGTAGCCGGGTTCGGTCTGGCGCCCGTCGTAGCTGATGACCAGCCGGCGCCCCAGTGGGGCCGCAGCGCGCCGAGCGAGGCGTCGCCCTTGAAGCCGATGCTCAGCGGAAGGACCAGCGCGTTCATCGTGACCCCTTACATCTCAATTGATCTTGAGTTATTGAGCCGTCATGGACGAAACGCAAGCACTCGATGCGCTGGGCGCCCTCTCCCAGGAAACCCGCCTGCGGATCGTGCGCCTGCTGGTGACGGCGGGGCCGGACGGCATGGCAGCCGGCGCCATCGGCGAGGCCATGGGCGCAACCTCCTCGCGCCTGTCCTTCCACCTCACCCATCTCGAGCATGCGGGCTTGGTACAGTCGCGCCGGGACGGCCGGTCGATCCGGTACTCGGCCGTTTACGACGCCCTTTCCGGCCTCATCGCCTTCCTCCTGCAGGACTGCTGTCAGGGCCACCCGGAGGTCTGTACCCCCGCGGTCGCCTCCCTATCGGCCTGCGCCTGCCCCTCTCCGGAGCCAGCGACATGACCATTACGATCTTCCACAACCCGGCTTGCGGGACGTCCCGCAACGTCCTGGCCCTGATCTGCAATAGCGGCGAGGAGCCGGAGATCGTCGAGTACCTGAAGACCCCGCCGTCTCGGGAGGAGCTGGTGGACCTGATCCGGCGCATGGACATCCCGGTCCGCGCCGTGCTGCGTGAGAAGGGGACGCCCTACGCGGAGCTGGGTCTCGGCGATCCGTCTCTCACCGACGACCAACTGCTCGACGCGATGATGGCGCATCCCATCCTCATCAACCGCCCCATCGTGGTGACGCCGCTCGGCGTGCGCCTGTGCCGGCCCTCCGAGGCGGTCCTCGACATCCTGCCCAAGCCGCAGCGCGGCGCCTTCGCTAAGGAGGACGGCGAGGCGGTGGCCGGCGCCGACGGGCAGCGCGTCGCCAAGGATTCAGCGGCATGAGCGCGGCCGTCGAGGGCGAGGCCGCCATCGGGCGCCGCAGGGCCGCCATGGGCACCTTCGAGCGCTACCTGACCCTCTGGGTCGCTCTCTGCATCGTGGCAGGCATCGCCCTCGGCGCGGTGCTGCCAGGCCCGTTCCAGGCGCTCGGCCGCCTGGAGGTGGCCCAGGTCAACATCCCCGTCGCCCTGCTGATCTGGGCGATGATCATCCCCATGCTGCTCCGCGTGGACTTCGCCGCCATGGGCCAGGTCGCGCGCCACTGGCGCGGCATCGCCGTGACTGTCGGCATCAACTGGCTCGTGAAGCCGTTCTCGATGGCCCTGCTGGGCTGGCTGTTCATCGGCTGGCTGTTCCGGCCCTGGCTGCCCGCGGGGCAGGTGGACAGCTACATCGCCGGCCTCATCCTGCTGGCGGCCGCGCCGTGCACGGCCATGGTCTTCGTGTGGTCCCGCCTGACCGACGGCGACGCCAACTTCACCCTGTCCCAGGTCGCGCTGAACGACGCGATCATGCTGGTGGCCTTCGCCCCAGTAGTCGGCCTACTCCTCGGCCTGTCCGCCATCACGGTGCCCTGGGACACGCTGCTCCTCTCGGTCGGCCTCTACATCGTCCTTCCCCTCGCAGCGGCGCAGGCCTGGCGGCGGTCGCTGCTCGCCTCCGGCGGCGAGGCGTCCCTCGGGCGCACGCTGAGGGCGCTGCACCCGGTGTCGCTGGTCGCGCTGCTGGCGACGCTGGTGCTGCTGTTCGGCTTCCAGGGCGAGCAGATCCTCGCGCAGCCGCTGGTGATCCTGCTGCTGGCGGTGCCCATCCTCATCCAGGTCTACCTCAACGCGGGCCTTGCCTACCTTCTGAACCGCCAGTGCGGCTCGGCGCACAGTGTCGCCGGACCGTCGGCCCTGATCGGCGCCTCCAACTTCTTCGAGCTCGCTGTCGCCGTCGCAATCGGGCTCTACGGCTTCGAGAGCGGCGCCGCGCTCGCGACGGTGGTCGGCGTGCTGGTCGAGGTGCCCGTCATGCTCTCGGTGGTCCACATCGTGATGCGGACGAAGGGCTGGTACGAGCGCGGATAATGGCCGCGTACCTCGCGTGACGCGGGGGGGGGCGTTGACGACCACCCTCGCCACCACGCAGACCCTCATCCGGGCGGCTACCTACTGTTGACCGGCCATGGCGAGACGTGAGCGCGTGTTGTGCCTGAGGCGGAGGCCTCACCGAGTAATCTGAGGTGCGTTGAACTACGGCTTGGATGGGTCCGCTGGCCTGAGCCTCGCAGCCGGCCCTCCTCCTCGAGAGCTCGCATCCGCTGCTCTGACTCCATCGTCTCCGCTCTAGTGGCAAGGCGATCAGCGGCCATCAGGCACTCGCGGAGCGCATCCGCAAGGCGACGCCGCCATTCCGCTTGCTCGTCGTTCTGGCTCGTGGTCATGCCGCATGCACGTGCCGCCTTTGCCGGTCGCCAGAACGTAGAGACCTCGCCCCGGAGGACGAGGCCTCTACCGGCTCGGGAGGCTTGCGATCACCTCGCCCCAGAGCCGGCCTCGGTTCCGCCAGGTCGTCCGATCCGGCGCCAACCGCGGGGCGGAGGGGCCGGAAGATCAGACGATAACGCGGGATATGGGCGCTTCAAGTTATTTCGGGATCAGCCCTACTCGGAGCAGGGCAGCATCCTCTAAGCTCCTTCCGGCGGGGCCGGGTCGTGACATGGAGCCCGCGTGCCGTGTCTCGGGGGAGCACGGACGCCCCGCTACTCTCCTGGCCATCCACTTCTGGCCTGATGTATGCGAGGCCGCTGGAAAGCCGGGAGATGATGGATGGCGGTCTCAAAGCATGCAGAGGGTCGGGCCAGGGAGGACCGGGCTTCCCTTGAAGCACAGCTCCGGTTTCTCGAGAACGGAGGCAGTCGGATACCGGGCGACACGCCAGGTGACCTTCAGGTCTCCACGGCCGATGCCATGGCCGAGGTAAGGCGACGCATCGCCGTCTGTGACGAAATCATCGCCGCCGAGAAGGGCAAAGCCGGGGGGCAGTGATGCCCCATCCAACGGATGTTCTTGTCCTCGTTGCAAGCTGGCACTCGCAGGTGGCGACTAGCCTAGCCACCAAGGGTTACATCCGGCCAGCAGTCTTCAACGGCTGCCAAGCAGCCCGGAGGATGTGACCGACAGCTGCGCAGGGCCTGGTATGTGGAGACTGCCTGACGCGTTGCCCTGGCGGCCTCCTCCAAGCAAGGCTTGGCCGCCCAGCACGAGCGCTACAGCCGCAGCGAGAAAACCGCACCACACCTTGAACATGGACCTCGGCTCCTTTCCATGACGAGCACCCGCACACTGTGACTCACTTTTATGTGATAACAGAAGTGACATTTTTGTGGAGCTTAGATGGAAGCGTGCTGCGCCGCCGCAGGCCGCACCTTCGCCTTCAAGGCCGCTATTCAGGGCTACATCGACATAACCAATGCCAAGCCGGATGCCTTCGTCTGTACCAAGTTGGCCAGCGGCATCCTCGCCAACGTCGCACCGCGCAGCAGACGACTTTGGGAAGGTCTAGGAGCTCAGGATGCTCTGTCGAAACCCCGTCCGGCCAGAACAACGGCGGAACAGGGTGCATGCAGCTCGAGTTGCGTGCGGGGGAAATAGGGAGGCTGTCCCGCGGCAGCCCCCCCTGCAGCATTCTGAAGGGCACTTGCTCGCAAAGCTTTCACTCAGCCACCGGCTGGCGTGAACCGCCGCTCCCAGAGCGAGGTGCCGCTCATGTTGCGTAGCAAAACCGTCATGTCGCCGCTCTCGCCGGCAATCTGCACCTCCCCGAAAAACTGCGTGTTCTCCCCTGGAGCTGCGTTGTCCGTGCCGGGCGCCTTCTGCCACACGACTTCCGGACCAAATGTGTCGTCGAGCGCGTTCGGCCCAAAGCCGCCCGCCCAAAGAGGGCCGCTCACGAACTCCCAGAAAGGCGCGAAATCGCGGAATTTGGCGCGCTCGGGATGATAGTGGTGGGCGGCGGTGTAGTGCACATCGGCCGTCAACCACACCACGTTGCGGATGTTCCCGGCGCGAATGGAGGAGAGCAGCTCTGCCATCTCCAGCTCGCGGCCAAGGGCAGGGCCATCGCCGTTCGCCACAGCCTCGAATACCGGCCGGCCCTGGCTATCCTTGCCGTCTGGCACCTGCAGCCCAATCGGCATGTCGGCCGCGATGACCTTCCAGGTCGCGCGCGAGGCCTGCAAACCGTTCTTCAGCCAGCGCAGCTGCGCCTCTCCCAGGAACGCGGTTTCGGCCCCCGCGGCCTCCTGCCGATTATAGGTGTTCGGGCCGCGGTAGGAGCGCATGTCGAGCATGAAGAGGTCGAGATGGGGACCGTAGGACACGCGACGGTAAACCCGCTCGGCCTCGTCGGGGTTGGTGCGAAGCGGTGCGTAGTCCAGGAAGGCGCGGGTGGCGTTGGCGCGCAGCGCGCCGATGCGCTTCTCGTGGTAGGCCGCGTTGGCCGTGAGATCCTTGCTGTCCGACCAGTTGTTGACGACCTCGTGGTCGTCCCACATCCACATCTGCGCGACCTCGGCATGGAAGGCGCGAACGTTGCGGTCCATCAGGTTGTAACGATGAGCGCCGCGGTACTCGGCCAGGCTTTCGGCCACCTTGGCCTTCTCGGGCGTCACCAACTGCCGTGACAGGCTGCCGTCCGGGTAATGGATCTCACCTGCCACGACGCTGTCCGCGTAAATCGTATCGCCGCAATGGATGAAGAAGTCCGCGCCCGTTCGCCGCATCGCGTCGTAGGTCATCATGCCGCCGCGACTCTCGTCGATGCCCCATCCCTGCCCCGTAGTGTCGCCGGACCAGAGGAACTTCACGTCACGACGCGACACCGGCACCGTGCGGAAGCGTCCATTGACGGGCTCAGCGGCCACACCGGACGGGTCCTTGAAGGTGACGCGGTAGAAGATCTCCTGGTCAGGGGGCAGGCCGGATAGGTCAACCTTGCCGGTAAAGTCGGTCGCTTCGGTCGCGTGCGGGCCGAGGACGCGCTGCGCGTCGCGGAAGATGTCGCTTGTCGACCACTCCACCTGCATGCGGGAAAGCCGGTCCGCACGGCTCCAGATGATGGCGCGATCGGCCGAGACGTCCCCGGCGCTTGCACCCCATTGCGCCCGCGGGCGCAGCGCGTCGCTGCTGATGAGCGCGGGGGCGCCTCCCTGCCCGAAGACGAACCCGGGCCGCGCAAGCAGAGCGCCGGCGAGGGCGGCGCGACGGCTCACGCGGAAATTGGACATGATCTACCCCTTTAACCTCTAACGACGTGTTCTCTGCCGCCTCAATCATGATGTGCAGTGGATCCTCCCGGTGAAGGATTGGTGACATCGCCTCAATCTGCCGCTTACCTCCTCCTGGAGGTCAGCGGTCGTACCCTACAGCGTGGGGCAGGGGCGACGCTCCTCTACGGGACAAGCCACCGGATGTGTCGCGCATGAAGGGTAGCCCTTATACCAACCGCCTTGGTAGATGACCGGTTGCGACCCATCCACGACATTGACGCTCGTTGATGCAAAGTCGGACGTGGAAGGAGAAACGGACATTGCGTCACCGCAGATACAGGCGGCTGCTTCGCGCCCATCTCGGCCAAAGGCTGCATGCGTTCCCCTTTCGGTAAGCGGACATGGCACTCCCGGTTCAGACAGATCGAGGTGATGACCGCTGTCAGGGCCTCTGACGCCCGCCTGAGCCCTGGGGCTTCTCCTTCAAGCCCGCATGACTTCGAGGAAGGCACGGAACGCCGCGCTCGGTTGGCGGCGGCTTGGGTAGTACAGATGGTTGGCCGCCAGCACCGGCGCACATCCCGGCAGCACCTCGGTGAGCGACCCATCGAGCAGACAGGGGGCGGCCTGGAGACGCAGCAGGCAGACGATGCCCAGCCCGGACAGCGCCGCGTCGCGCATCAGGTCGGCATCGTTGGTGATGAAGGTTTCGGGGACCGCACGCCCGAACATCTCGCCGTCGCGCACAAAATCCCAGCGGTGTAGTGCCCCTGACGAGGTGTGGCGGTAGCTGATGCAGCGATGTGCGCCGAGGTCGTCGGGCGTTTCGGGCACGCCGTGCGCATCGAGATAGGCTGATGCCGCCGCGAAGACGAGCTCCATCGGCTCGCTGATCCGCACCGAGATCATGTCCCCCTGCAGACCGCCTGCGTGCCGCACGCCGCAATCGAACCGCTCGGCCACGATATCGACCAATCCATCGTTGACGACCAGTTCCACCGCCACGTCCGGGTAGCGCTGCGCCAGCGTCGCGAGGCGGGGCAGCACGACATGGACGGCCGCTGGCCGATGCGCGTTGACACGAACCCGCCCCACCGGGCGGTCGCGCGCCTGGTCGAGCTCGGCCAGCATGTCCTCCACCGAGGCCATCGCCGGGCGTAGCCGCAACAGGAGCTGCTCGCCTGCGCCCGTGGGTGAGAGCGAGCGGGTGGTGCGGTCCAGCAGGCGGATACCCAGCCTGCCCTCCAGGGTTCGCATGGCATGGCTCAGCGCCGACGCCGAAAGGCCAAGCCGGGTTGCCGCCCTCGCGAAGCTGCCGGCCTCCACGATCTCCGCGAACACGGCAAGGCCCGACCAGAGCTCACGCTCCATTTCTGAAAATTCCTCAGTAACCCATGCGTCCTTGAGGCACTAATCGTCCCCCGAGCGGCAGTCCATCTTCGGCACGCTGCACGAAGAGAGGAGCACCCGATGAACCTTCAGACCTACCGCCCGCTTGGCCGCTCGGGTCTGCTGGTCAGCCCGCTCGCCCTGGGCACGATGACCTTCGGCACGGCGCGGTGGGGTGCCGACGAGGCGGGCAGCCGCGCCATCTTCGAGCGATACGTCGAGCTGGGCGGCAACTTCATCGACACCGCCGACGTGTATTCCGGCGGCCGCTCGGAGGAGATGGTCGGCCAGTTCGTCGATGAAAACGGCCTGCGCGGCCAGATGGTGATCGCCACCAAGTCGGGCTTCGCCACGGGCCAGGGGTTTCATCAGGGCGGCAATGGCGCGCGGCACATCCATGCGGCGGTCGAGCGCTCGTTGCGGCGGCTGTGCACGGACTTCATCGACCTCTACTGGATCCACATCTGGGACGGCATCACTCCTGCGGAGGAGTTGCTCCAGACCATGGCAGCGCTGATCCAGGCGGGAAAGATCCGCTACTGGGGCATCTCGAACACGCCAGCCTGGTACGCTACGCAGCTCGCCACGCTGGCGCAGGTGCGCGGCCTGCCGGGACCCGTCGGACTGCAGTACTTCTACTCGCTGGTCGAGCGTGGCGTGGAAAGCGAGCACATCCCGCTGGGCCAAGCCTTCGGCATGGGACTGGTGCCGTGGAGCCCGCTGGCCTACGGCCTGCTGACCGGCAAGTACGACCGTACCGCCGTCGAAGCCGCCGCGCCGCGGCGAGGCGGTGTCCCGAACGAGGCGGATATGAACGGCCGGCCTCGCCCGGAGGGGGACAAGCGTTTGGATGGCGACAACCCGTTCGGCGACATGCTGTTCACCGACCGCAACTGGAACATCGTCGAGGCGCTGAAGCGCGTCGCGGGCGAGGTGGGCGAGAGCCCGGCCCGCGTCGCGCTGGCCTGGGTGGTGGGACGACCGGGTGTCGCCTCCACGCTGATGGGGGTGAGCCGCGCCGAGCAGGTGACCGATAACGTGGCTGCCCTTGGCCTCGATTTAGCGCCCAAGCATTCCGAGGCGCTCGACGCGACGAGCGGCGGCGACCAGAAGATCCTCTACGGCCTGTTCCAGCCAGGGGTTCGCAATCAGGTCGTGTTCGGTGGCGCCGACGTGCGCGGGTGATGAGCCTCGTCGCAGCGGACCATGTCCGCTGCCCGGTTTCGGTGCCCGGAAGCGGTCAGGCGGCTTCCGGCCAGACCATGCTGTTAGGCCCCAGACGATGCGGCCTAGTCCCCCTTCCGTTCAGGAGGGTAAAGCGGACATTCGGGCCTGGGTGTTCTACAGCCGCTTCCCACCCAAAACGGTCATCCACCAAGGCGGTTGGTATTAGACCTTCCCCGCCCCTGCCACCTGGCGGTCTCGCCACCTCCCTGCACCACCGCCCCTTGGACGGTGGATGCTGAGCTAGGATGCGAAGAGTAGGTCCGCATTGTTGGCCGATCCGCTGGTCGCCGCATCCTCGAACGTGAACACGGCAGCCCCCGGCCTCTCGAGCGTGGCAGTGGCGCCGTTCACCACGGCGCCTCCATAGGTCGCGCCGTCAAGGAAGAGGTTGCGATCCGTCTCCGGCGTGCCGCCCCAGGCGTCGTTCAGGAACTCGATCCTCGCTTCGTGCACGCCCTCACCCCAATTGCCGAACACGTTGAGCGTATCGCTTGAGCCGGTGGAGCGCAGGGCAGAGGCGGTCAGCACGCCGCCAATCTGCACACCGTCGACGCTCACCGTGTAGGCGGCGTCCCCCCGGTAAGCATCCTGGCTGACGCGCAGGACAAGGCCGTCCGGACCGGCGCCGATGGTGGTCGTGACGGGCGCGCCGACGGGACCCATGTCCAGGACGGTGAACGAGGCCGCCACCGGCTTCTCGAGCGCGGCGACAACACCTTCCACGGCCACCCCATTATAGGTCGCACCTTCAAGGTAGAGGTTACGGTCCGTCTCCGGCGTCCCGTCCCAGGCATCATTGAGGAATTGCACAGTGATCTCGTGCAGGCCGCCAGACCAGTTCCCGAGCACGGTCAGCGTGTCGGCCCCCCCCGACGCGCGCGTCGCGGAGGCGGCGAGCACGCCATCAATCTGGACGCCATCCACCGCCACCGTGTACTGCGCCGCGCCGAGATAGGCGTCCTGGCTGATCTTCAGCACGAGCGAGTCCGCGCCCGCGCCGATGGTGGCGCTGGCCGGCGCCGGCACTGTCACCGGCCCGGTGTCGGTGAAGGTGACGAAGGCCGGCCCCGGCTTCTCGAGCACCGCGTTGGCCCCGGCCACCGCGACCCCATTGTAGGTCGCCCCGTCCAGATAGAGATTCCGGTCCGTCTGCGGCGTGCCGCCCCAGGCGTCGTTCAGGAACTCGATCGTGGCGCCGTGCAGCCCACCCGCCCAGTCGCCCCGAACGGTGACGACGTCGCTCTGGCCCGAGGCGTGCAAGGCGGAGGCGGTGAGCACCCCGCCGACCTGGATCCCATCGACCTTCACGACGTACTGGGCGTCGCCAACCCAGGCATCCTGGCTGATGCGCAGCACGAGGCTGTCCGGCCCCTCCCCGATCGTGATGCCTGTTCCCGGCATCGAGATACCCGCCAGCACCGTGTCGGCGCGGAAGTTGAGCTTCTGGATCCGCTCGTCCAGCGAGACGGGCGTGTCGGCGAGGGCGTAGGCCGTCTCCGGGGTGGCGTAGCGGGCCGCCAGATAGGTCCCGAACGCCTGCTGCTCGCCGAGCAGGGTGCTCCCCGAGGGCGTCGCGCCGGCGATCACGCCGGGGTCGGTGAAGTTCAGTGCCTCGTCCACCGCGCCCGAGAGCGTTCCGTCGGAGAGGAGATAGCGGAAGTTCTCGCCGTTCTCCTTCGCCGGGTAGCCGTCGCCGCCATTGGCGAGGAAGTTGAGCGTCACGACGCTGATACGGGCGGGCGCGCCGGGGAGCACGGCTCCGTCGTTGTAGAGCGCAAGGAGGCCGCGGCCGTCCGCCGACAGCAGACCGATATCCGAGACGCGGCTGCCCGCCGGCAAGTCCGGGTCCCAGGAAAAGCTGACGCCGCCGATCTGGGGAAAGCGCCCCTGCAGCGTCCCCGCCGCCACGCCGTGCTCGAGGATGGCCTTCAGCCCCTCCGGCGTGGTGTCGAAGGCCATCAGCTTGTTGTCGAATCGGAGCGAGTTCTCGACATCGAGGAGCGAGACCCCGCCGGTCTGCTTGCCGGCCGCCGGATTGGCCAGCGGAGGAAGCTTGTCCACGCTGCCATCGACCGGGTCGGGCGCCGAGAGCGTTCCGATCTGCGCCCGGATACCGCCGCCGTTCTTGAACGACACAACGAAGCTGTCCGCGGAGAGCCCGAGCGCCTCGCGGAAGGCGAAGGCGTTGGCGTCGGCCGAGAGAGAGCCGAGATTCGTCTCCTCGCTCCGCACGAGCGAGCGTTCACCCTCGAGATAGACACCGGTGTAGCCGAAGACGTTGGCGTCCGTTGCCACAATCACGCCCTGGACCGCGTCCGTGAGGTCGCGGACCTGGCTGCCCTTCGTTCCCGCAGCGAAGGCCGTAGCGTCGAGATCGCCCAGGCTCGTTCCCCAGGCCGCGGCGACGTTCCCGGCGGTCGCGGCGTAGGCGCCGTTGATCGCGCTGTCCGATGCCAGGTTGGCGAGGATCACCTCGCCGTTTGCGTCGAAATCAACCTTGAGGCGCCCGAGATAGGTGTACTCGTTGTCCGTGTTGACGAGGAGCGTGGGCTTGCCGTCGGCGGCCGTGATCACGACCGGGTAGGTATCGGCGAAGTCAGCCGCGTGGCCCGGGAAGTTGACGGCCAGGTCGTCCGCATCGCCGAGCCGCGTGTTCGAGCCCGCGCCGAGGATGATGTCGACGCCCTTCAGCAGCGTCCCGAGCAGGCGCTCGTTGGCCAGGACCTGAAGATGGGATTCGAGTGACAAGCCCCCACGAGGTGCACCGGGTCGGATGTTAATGGCGCATGGGCAGGAGCTGGGCCGAGGCGTGGGCGGTTTGGCCGTGTGGTGGCCTGCCGAGGTGCGTCAGGACGACCTCTGGCGCGGGCGGTCGGTAGCGCAGCGAGGAGTGCGGGCGGACGGTGTTGTAGTGCCGTCGCCATTGCTCGATGAGGACCTTGGCCTCGGCCAGCGTGTTGAACACCTCGGCGTTGAGCAGTTCGTCCCGGAGCTTGCCGTTAAAGCTCTCCACGTAGCCGTTCTCCCAAGGGCTGCCGGGCTCGATGAACGCTGTCTTCGCACCCACGCCGGTGATCCAGCCCTTCACGGCCGTGGCGGCGAACTCGGGCCCGTTGTCCGAACGAACATGGCCGGGCGTACCGCGCAGGATGAACAGGTCGGACAGCACGTCGATGACGTCGGCGGCCCTGAGCTGGCGACCCACCCGGATGGCCANCGCCATTGCTCGATGAGGACCTTGGCCTCGGCCAGCGTGTTGAACACCTCGGCGTTGAGCAGTTCGTCCCGGAGCTTGCCGTTAAAGCTCTCCACGTAGCCGTTCTCCCAAGGGCTGCCGGGCTCGATGAACGCTGTCTTCGCACCCACGCCGGTGATCCAGCCCTTCACGGCCGTGGCGGCGAACTCGGGCCCGTTGTCCGAACGAACATGGCCGGGCGTACCGCGCAGGATGAACAGGTCGGACAGCACGTCGATGACGTCGGCGGCCCTGAGCTGGCGACCCACCCGGATGGCCAGGCACTCGCGGGTGAACTCGTCCACCACGTTCAGCATCCGGAACTTGCGCCCGTCCCGGGTGCGGTCCCCCACGAAGTCATAAGCCCATACCTGGTTCGGCCGCTCCGGCCGCAGCCGCACGCAGGAGCCGTCGTTGAGCCACAGCCGCCCGCGCTTGGGCTGCCGGGCGGGCACCTCCAGGCCCTCACGGCGCCAGATGCGCTCAACCCGCTTGTGGTTACACCGCCAGCCCTCCGTCCTGAGCAGCGCGGTGATCCGGCGGTAGCCATACCGGCCGTACTGTTTGGCCAAGCCGATGATACTCGCCGTCAGCGCTGCCTCGTCGTCCGCTGCGTGCGGCACCTTGCGCTGCGTTGATCGGTGCTGACCCAGTACCGCGCAGGCTCTGCGCTCGGACACGCCGAGCTCATCCCTCACATGCCCCACCGCCGCGCGACGACGGGCGGGGCTCAGTATTTTCCCGTTGCCGCTTCCTTCAGGATCACCTTGTCCAGCGTCAGGTCCGACACCGCTTTCCGCAGCCGCGCGTTCTCCCGCTCCAACTCCCTCAGCCGCCTGACCTGGTCCAGCTTCAGACCCCCGAACTCGGCACGCCAGCGGTAGTAGGTCTGGTCTGTTACCCCGATCGCCCGCACCGCCTCCGACACCGGCTTGCCCTGCGCTGTCAGCACCTCAACCTGCCGCAGCTTGGCAACGATCTCTTCCGGCGTGTGCGTCCTCTTCCGACCCATCCTAGCCTCCTCAAAACAGCCGCCAGTTCACATAACCGGCGGACTGCTTCTACGGGGGCACGTCAANGGTCCGACACCGCTTTCCGCAGCCGCGCGTTCTCCCGCTCCAACTCCCTCAGCCGCCTGACCTGGTCCAGCTTCAGACCCCCGAACTCGGCACGCCAGCGGTAGTAGGTCTGGTCTGTTACCCCGATCGCCCGCACCGCCTCCGACACCGGCTTGCCCTGCGCTGTCAGCACCTCAACCTGCCGCAGCTTGGCAACGATCTCTTCCGGCGTGTGCGTCCTCTTCCGACCCATCCTAGCCTCCTCAAAACAGCCGCCAGTTCACATAACCGGCGGACTGCTTCTACGGGGGCACGTCAAAGAGGCTGTCGAGATCGAGACCGCGCTCCGCGACGAAGCGGGCGCAGTCCGCCTGACCGTTCCGGCTGAAGGTCCAGCTCCCGAAGATCGAGAGCTGCTTGCGGTTCATCTCGTTGCTGACGTCGATGGTGACGGTTCCGCCCTCCCCCAGAAACACGACCCGCCCCCACTTCCGAGCGGCGCGAATGGCCGCGGAGCGCGCCTCGGCCGCCCCCGTGCAGTCCATCGTGCAGTCCGCGCCGTGGCCCCCGGTCAGGTCGCGGATGGCCTCCACGACGTCGTTCCGCCGGGCGTCGATGGTGGCGTCCGCGCCGAACTCGGCGGCGCGCGCGAGGCGGCCCGGATCGATATCGAGGGCGATGACCTTGGCCCCCATCGCCGAGGCAAGTTGGGTTCCGCTTAGCCCGACGGGGCCCTGGCCGAAGACGGCGATGGTCTCGGTCCCGCGCAGGCCGAGCCGGTCCAGCCCGCCCCAGGCCGTCTCCGTGCCACAGGAGATAGCCGCGCCCGCACGGAAGGACAGGACGTCCGGCAAGGGGATGAGGGATTCCGCCGGCACCTTCATGTACTTCGCGTGGGCACCATCCCCGTTGGCGCCGAAGGTGGTCGAGCCGTCGTCGCACATCTGCGTCCACCCACTGCGGCAGGGCGAGCAGCACCCGCAGCCGGCGTAGTGGTGGTTCATGACCCGCGCACCGATCCGGGCCACGGGACTGGAGACGCCGGGCCCTAGGGCGGCAACGACCCCGCAAGGCTCGTGCCCGGCGATGACCGGACCTTCGGAGCGGCGGCCAAGGCCCATGGAGGCGGCGCCGTCCGCCGCGCGGTAGTACTTCAGGTCGCTCCCGCACATGCCGGACGCCCTGATCTCGAGGATCACCTCTCCCGGGCCCGGGGTCGGGTCCGGCACGTCCCGGACCTCCAGGCGACGGTCGCCCAGGAAGTAGACCGCCCTCATTCCGCTGCCTCCCGCCCGGAGCGGCCGAGCCAGTCCGCCTTGATGTCCGCCGCGTGCTGCCCCAGCAGGGGCGGCGGGGCGGCCGGAGGGAGCGGGCGGCCGGAGGGAGCGGGTGGCCGTCGAAGCGCGCGGGCGAGGCGATGTAGCGGACCGGACCGGCGGCCGGGTGCTCCACGGTCGAGATCATCCCGCGCTCCAGCAGCTGCGGCGCCTCGCAGACCTCGCCCACGGAGCGGATGAGGCCGCAGGGGACACCCGCTGCCGAGAGAAGGGAGAGCCACTCCTGCCTCGGGCGCGTTCGGATGACCGGCGCGAGCACGCTGATGAGGGCTTCCCGGTTGATCACCCGGTCCGGCGCCGTCGCGAAGCGGGGATCCGCCTCCAGGGCATGGCACCCCGCCTCGGCGCAGAAGAGGCGCCAGAACTTGTCGTTCGCGACGGCGATGTTGATCCAGCCGTCGGATGCTTCGAAGGTCTCGTAGGGCGCGATGGTCGCGTGCGCGTTGCCGCGCCGGGCCGGGCTGCGGCCCGTGGTGAAGTAGATCCCGGCGTTGAAGGTCAGGAGCGATGCCAGTGCGTCGAGCATGGATACCTCGACCCGGCCGCCCTTGCCCGCCGCGTCCCGGCGCCGCAGCGCGGCGAGCACGGCCTGGGACGCGTACAGCCCTGTGACGAGGTCTGCGACTGAGGTTCCCACCTTGGTCGGCGGCCCGTCCGGCAGGCCGGTGATGCCCATCAGCCCGCTCTCGCCCTGTGTAATCAGGTCGTAGCCAGGTCGCTGCGCGTCCGGTCCTTCAGCGCCGAAGCCGGTAATGGAGCAGAGAATGAGCCTCGGGTTGGCCGCGCTCAGGGCGTCCCAGCCCAGGCCCAGCCGATCCAGCGCGCCGGGGCGGAAGTTCTCCACCACGACGTCGGCCTGGGCGGCGAGCGAGAGGGCGGTCTCGCGGCCCTCCTTGCTCTTGAGGTCCAGGGCGATGCTGCGCTTGTTTCGATTGACGGAGAGGAAGTAGCTGCTCTCGCCGCCCTGGAAGGGCGGCCCGTACCGGCGGCTCTCGTCCCCATCGCCCGGTTCCTCAACCTTGACCACGTCTGCCCCGAGGTCGCCCAGCAGCATGGTGCAGAAGGGGCCGGAGACGACGCGGGTGAGGTCCAGCACCCTTACCCCGCCGAGCGGGGCCGGGCCATTCGCCTCAGGCCACCGCATCCGCCCGCTCCACCAAGAGGTCGGCGAGCTCGGTCATGCTTCCGACGATCAGGTCGGGCTGGTAGGGCCACTTGGCGAAGGGGCGGCGGCGACGGTCGATGAAGGCAGCGCGCATCCCGGCGGCCTTGGCGCCCACGCAGTCGAACTCGTGGTTCGCGACGAAGAGGATCTCGTCCATCGCCACGCCGCAGATCTCCGCCGCCTTGGTGTAGGTCGAGACGTGCGGCTTGAAGGCGCCCGCGGCGGCCACCGAGATCACCCGGTCGAACGGGATGCCGTGGTGCTTCTTCGCCTCCTCCAGCATGTCCGGGTCGCCGTTGGAGAGGACGACGAGCTTGAAGTCGCGGTGCAGCCGCCCGAGCGCCTCCGGCACCTCGGGGAAGCACTTCAGGCGCTCGATGTTGGAAACGAGGCTCTCCACCTCCTCCTGGCTGTGCTCGATGCCGGCGCGGTTTAGCACTTGGTCCACTGAGAGGTGCCCGATGTCGCGGTAGCGCATGTGCTCGCGGTGGAGCAGCGCGTCGATCATGGAGTTCTCGAAGTGGGTGCGGCGCCACCAGGTGACGAAGGAGTTCGGGTTGCCCTTCCACCCCTTGGACTGGAGGTAGAGCGCTGCCGCCTCGCGCAGCCCGCCCTGCATGTCCACGACGGTTCCGTATTGGTCGAACATGCAAATCTTGATCCGACCCTTTAGCGCCTTGATATCGGCCATCGATCTGCTCCTGGCTGTTCCTTGGCAGAACCATGCAGGAGCTGTAGGTACCTCGTGAAATGGATAGTTTGACTAGCGTTATTGAGTATCATGATAGTGCCGAGCGAGCGTTCAACCGCGGACCACAGGGGGGGTAGCGGAAGCGCCGGTCGCCCTATGCCGTGCGATCCCGTTGCTCCGAGGTACGATCGGCGTCGCCGTCCACACAGTTCATCCTGGCTGCTGAGCCGCCTCCATCCCCTGAAGCCCGCACGCCGTGAGGCGAGGGTTGGCAGGACCAGCTTGCCGTCTGGGATCGACAACGATCCCTACGGAGGAGCATCGTTCCGTCTTGCGTCTAGTATCGATATCAATCATAGTCTCAAAATTGAGGGCAGGCGCTTAGCGGAGTCGGCCTGACGCTTCAGATCTCCTCTCAATTTCGTGATCGGAATGAATGGATGCCTGAAAGCCTGGAAGCGCCAACGCTCCTTCGCACGACGGCCAGACCTGTGAAGGCGGGTCAGCAGAATCCGTCGTCGCTTCAGCGCATCCGCGTCGCGATCGCCTGCTCCGGTCTCGGGCATGTACAACGTGGGGTCGAGGCATGGGCTGAAGACTTGGCGGCCGGGCTTCGGCGCCGAGCCCCTTCCCTCCAGCTGGATCTGTTCGCGGCGACGTCAGGTCCAGACCGCCAGCGCGTTCAATGCCTGAAGAGAAACGACCTGCTTACGCGGCGTGTGGCGAGCGTCCTTCGCCAGCTTGGCGGGTGGCGTTACGGCATGGGCTCGCCGTACGAAGTGGAGCAGACCAGCTTCGCCCTCGGCCTGTGGCGCCGAATTCATCGCAGTCACGACCTACTGCACGTCCAGGACCCCGTCATCGCCAGGTTCTTCGAGGCGGCGCACCGGGCCGGACTGTCCCGCCCGAAGGTTATCCTCGCCCACGGAACCAGCGAAGCGCCAAGCACGCTGCGGGCCTTCTCCACGCTACAGCACCTCATTCCCGAGGCGGCCGACGAATGGGAGGCGCATCGCCCATCCAAGCAGGCCAGCTTCGTCATTCCGAACCTCATCGACGTCACGAGGTTCCACCCCGCAGCAAGCTGCAGTGTGCGAGCGAGGCTGGGTCTTCCTCAGGACAAGCTGATCGTCCTCTGCTGTGCGGCTATCCGGCGGCGCCACAAGCGCATCGATTATCTCCTCAACGAGTTCGCAGCCGCTAACACCGCTGTGGGCGGACAGATGATGTTGATCATCGCGGGCGCGCAGGAAGAGGACACCGCCGATCTTATTCAGATGGGTCACACCCTGCTCGGTGACGCTGTTCGCTTCATGGTGAACGTACCGAGGGCAGAGGTGAAGGATCTGTACCAGGCGGCCGATGTCTTCGTCCTTCCCTCCCTGCAGGAGATGTTCGGCATCGTCCTGCTGGAAGCGATGTCGAGCGGGTTACCCGTGGTTTGCCACGACAGTCCCTCCTTCCGCGCCGTCGTCGGTGACGGCGGCGTTTACAGCGATCTTTCGAAAGATGGGGGACTACAGGCCAGCCTTCCGATGCTGCTCGACGCTGCAAGAAGGAGAAACCTTGCCATGCGGGGCCGGGACCATGTGCAGGCCTGCTTCTCGGAAGCGGCCGTCGTTCCGCAAGTCTTGTCGATGTACGAGACCGTTTCGGGGAAGGCCATCTGATGCCCGCCCCGCAGGAAGCCCATTTTGGAAACGATCTTTCATCCAACTATCCGGATGTCAGCGTCGTCATCCCCGCGTACAACGCCGCGAAAACCATCGGGAACACGATCGAAACCGTCCTTGCCCAGACCGTGCCGGCCAAGGAGATTATCGTGGTCGATGACGGCTCGGCTGACGACACGGCCATGGTCGCCGAGGGTTACGGCCCTTTCGTTAAAGTAATACGAAAGCAGAACGGAGGGCCCGCTTCCGCACGCAACCTCGGTGTTCGACAGGCTGCGGGCGAATGGATTGCCCTGCTAGACGCTGACGATCTCTGGGCGCCTGACAAGCTTGAGCGGCAGCTGCGTCTTGTGGCCGATCCCGAAGTCGGCCTCGTTCACACCTTGACCGACGGCCAGAGGGCACAAGTCCCGACCACACTCAGTTTCGAGCAGCTCTGGGATCGAAATTGGATTGTTAACTCCACCGTCCTCCTGCGCAAGAAAGCGTTCGAGAATCTTGGCGGCTTCGACGAAACGAGGGATCTTATTTCCGTTGAGGACTATAACTTCTGGCTCAGGCTTGCAGCGTCTGGCTGGAAGATCCTCCTTTGCCCTGAGCCACTAACCCAGTACACACGCGGGATTGGCATCTCCTCAGACACTCCGCGCTTCTATAAAGCCGCTCTGTGCAATATCAATCTACTGGCCGATAATTTATCCCTCCCGAAGAGGCTAGTGAAGCGCAGAATATCAAACATCCACGCCGAGTTCGGACGTACTGCGCTCTATAATCGCAACAACTTGTTGGCACGTGAATTGTTAATACGATCCTTCATCAACTATCCGAGCCCACAAGGTTTCCTGCTCATCGGGGCGGCCTGCCTTCCCGCGTATGTTCTTGATCTCAAACGACGTGCCCGGACCCTTCTTTCCATTATAGTCAGCAAGACGCCGATGCGCAGCCGCACCCTGAAAGAGTTCCCCTGAGTGGTCGGCTCTGAATAGCCGCTGCAGCCTAGCTGAACCATAGGTGCGTGATGACCTGGGTGCCGCATTGTCGCAATGAGCGTGACGAAAAGCGCAGCTGGAACGGATCTGAGTCGGGCTCGGACCTGGCGAATGCTGTGACGTCAATCGCAGATACCCGCGTGGAAGGCGTTGTCGACCTTACGCTGAAGGGCGGGGCGGAAGAGACGCCAATCGTATTTCAGGTAGACGATTTCGATCCCGTTCGTCCTTCCGCGCCGCAACCTTGCACCGACTGATCTTGGATGGTTGCTGGTGTAGAGCAGGGGTTTCCTTGCCTAAACCCCAGGGAAAATCTGCCTGGAGGCGAAGACGTACTGGGGCGTTTGCCGCCGCGAGTGTCTCGACAGAAGCTTTGCCATAGGCCCTCGAGAGGCGCTTCTTTACAACACAGCGCTTCGTCCATCGCGCAAAATCCGGGAAGGGATTTCACCAGACGCCGATCATTTTTTCAGAACGGCTTAGCTCAAGACCAGATCTAGTTCAGCGCTTAACAGATCTAACCTTTTCGTGTATTAGTTTTGTTTGCGCATCGTTCTGCTGGAGTGCTAAGGTAAGGCTTCTGGTTGCTGCCGTGAGAAGCACGAGCAACGCCATTCATTCCTGCGATGTACGTCTCATCGCGGAGTCGTAGCATTGCGAGATGATGGTGCACCGCCTTCTGGGCGTCGTGGTAAGGTGACACTCATGCTAATGGTGTTGCGGCAGTTGACGTCTCTGATCGTCGATGTCCTGAACTACAATGAAGATGCGCCTTATCAAACCTGCTCAATAGCAGCGACGCAAGCAGTCGCAAAAATTCATCGATCAGCGCGCCATATTGATGAAGTTCTGCAATCGTGACCAAAGCGCATCGGCCACAAATCTAGCCATGGGCGGAGACAATTCATGATTGTTCGCTGCTACAGCAAGATTCGTAGATTCGTGGGCCTTTTGAACGCGCTGTGCTACTCCTCAATTCAGTCGAAAGAGAGCTTTCACGGCATTCTAATCTTTTTGTATGCGCTTCTACGTGTGTCATGGACTTCAAGGGGACCACGCCATTCTTACGCAAAACCTCGCCGCGCCAGCGCATCTGGACTTGCTCTGGTTGCAGCCGGTCGGTTGAGCATGGAGCCAGTTCAAAGCGGAGGCTGCCGTACTGGTCAGTCGGATACGCCAAAGGGCCAGCTGGGATACACACCTCCCAAGCCGAATAACTCTGATCACGCCGCTCTGTTATCTGGGATTGCGCCAGACGATCTTTTACCTGGCACTCGGACCGACAACGTCAGCTCAACACGCATGATGGGCTTCGATCGCCTGGACGAGGGCCTTTCGCGGCGTCAGGGATTGGGGATCCGTCATTGACCTCCGTCCGACGCGGCCTCGCCTGGATGGCCTTTTCGCAAGTTAGCCTGTTTGTCCTCCAGTTCGTCGTGTCGATCCTGGTGGCACGGCTGCTGTCTCCGTATGAGATGGGTATCTTCGCTGTCGCAGTTTCCACCGTTGGACTTCTCGCAACCATTCGCTCCTTTGGGCTTGGTTCCTTCCTCATTCGGGTGGAGGAATGGAGCCGGCCGTTGGTTTCGACCGTTTTTACAATCAATGCAGTACTGGCGTTGACGCTCTCTGCCGCAGTCACCGGTTTAAGCGTACTGGGCAGCGCCGCCTTAGAAGAAGTCGGGGTGAGGCAAGTCCTGCTCATCATGGCGATTGTACCATTAATCAGTATCTTCGACTTTCTCCCCACCGCTGGCCTTGAGAGACGAGGGGAGTTCAAAACCATAGCGCTCATCAACCTTGTTCGATACACAACGGCTAACTTGCTCACGCTCGCTCTTGCATATGCTGGCCACGGCTTCATGAGCCTTGCCTATGGCCAAGTTGCCAGTGCGGTGATGGCTGCCGTCATGAGCAACGGTTTTGGCTGGCAGTATGCGCACCTTCGGCTTGGCCTATCAGAGCATCGTACAGTCCTACGTTTCGGATTGCAGGTCCTGACGACCTCAGGTCTAGGAGGGTTCAGCGGCCGTTTGTCAGACCTTATCTTAGCAAAAATGCTTGGACTTAGTGCTCTTGGCCTCTACTCTCGCGCCGGGAGTCTTACAGGTGTATTATGGGAAAATCTGCACGCCATAGTACTGCGCGTCCTGCTTGTGGACTTCGCTGAGCAGCGCCGCCAGGGCAAGTCACTCCGCGATTCCTATCTACATACCATGAGACTTCTAACAGCTGCCTTCTGGCCACCGCTTATCGGCATGGCCGTTATTTCCGGGCCACTCGTCCTCCTTCTCTTCGGCGATGCATGGTATGGCGTTGTCCTGCCCCTGAGTTTCCTGGCCGTTTCCACCGCGGTCGTCATTCCCATCATTATGGCCTGGGATATCTTTATCTTGTGCAGCGAAACCGGAAAGCAAGTGCGTATTGAAGTAATGCGAGCCCTGGTGTCTTTCGGTCTCCTCTTCGCTGGCTGTCTTTTTGATTTAGATGCAGTTGCCGCGCTTGCAATACTTTCGTCGGTGTTCTCCCTGTTAATCTACCAACCCCACCTGGAACGTATGACGGACACGACTTGGTCGGACTACATGCCGATCTACGGCCAAGGATCCTTGTTGACAGCTGCAGCCGTGTTGCCGGCCGCCGGCGTGATGACGATTTACGGGTGGTCAGCCAACACACCTTTGCTCCCGCTGTTAGCCGGTATAACAGTTGGCGTGCTGGCTTGGATGTGGACACTTCGGGTATTGCACCATCCTCTTTACCAGGAAGCGTTTCGAATACTTTCTGGTGTCCGGCGTGCGACAGTGCGCTCAGACATTGGAGCAGTTGGAGGCACGGACCCGTCAGAACTAACGTTAGGCGTGCCGAGCAGCGATCGGGGCCGGTTTGGATAGCTGCCCGACAGGTTGAGGTCGGAGTATGGCGAACAACAAGCGCCGATCAGGTTTTGGGCTGCTGCACCATGCTGACCGCGGCGGCTAGATCCTGCGCAGTACTAACCCTCGCCGGCTAACCAAAACCGGCGCGTCCTGTTCAAAGGGCCAGAAGGGCGACTGCTGGAGCAGTGTCCCGACAAAAACCTTCTTGGCAGCTTCAAGACGGCGGCACGATCCACCTTCTTTGGCCTCCTCGCGGGATGTTGCAATCGATACCACCTCTACTCAGCGGTTGGTTACAAAGCGCCGGTTGAGATCGAAGAACTCGCCAAGGCTACGTAGGCCCGAACCCGTGCTCACTTACAGAAGGGATGCTCAGGCCCGCCTTTAATAACTCATTCTGCCGTTTGACCAAAAAGCGTGCCACGAACGTCTGTTACGATGTGACCCCTGGTACTCGGCTTGTCTGACCCTGTCGGGTTCGCCCAAGGTCCGCGCGCCCCTTTTTGCAGGAAGGCTGGCGCTATCCAGCGTCGCTCGTTTCTGGTCCAGGGCGCCTGCATCCTGCGACTGGCCCAGCAAGAGCCGGTACAGCCGGGCCCAGAGCGCGGCCGTACGCCACCCACCTCATCGGCGCTAGCAGGTCTTGCCGTAGCAGCCTAACTCAGTTGGTATCTCGTGCCACGAAATGCGCGGTCGCCGCACCAACAGATACTAGCCAGCGCCACACAGTCGGGCGCACGCGACCGATCGCCTTTCGCCTTCGGCCGCTCCCACGGCAACAGCGGTTCTACCGCCGGATAACAGTCGTCAGAAACAAGAAACGCTATTCCTGCTCAACGACTCAGTCCAAATTCCGTCTCGAGATCACTGCGCAGAGGCTTAGGCAGCCTCTGCGGAGCAGCGAGGCGAGACGACGGATTGTGAGCGGTTCCGTCTTGCGCAGGAACAGAAGCTCCTCGTTGCCCAGCGTCGGCCATCTAACAGTTGCCATGTTGGTATGAACTCGCGATAATATTCTGCATGCGAATCAGTGTTGTCTGCCCTGTGTTCGACACGCCAGCGCCTCTTCTCGAAGCAGCCGTTGCTTCAGTGCTGGCCGAGGCTGGCTCCGCCATGGCCGAGCTAATCCTTGTTGATGATGGCTCGCGTAAACCCGCAACCCTCGCTACGCTCACGCACCTCACCACCGTCGACCCGCGGATCGTCCTCCTGCGTACCGCCAATGGGGGCCCAGCCAGTGCTCGCAACGCCGCTATCCGACGCGCCACAGGAGATTGGATCGGCTTCATTGACGCGGATGACCTATGGCTGCCCGGGCGGCAGGCAAGCTTTGCCGCCGTACTGGAGGCGGCTCCTGACGCGCAATGGATAGCTGGACGGCATCGTCTGCTGTTCACAAGCGGCCGGACTGAAGCCTTCCCCCTGCTTACAGAAACCGATTTGCTTCCGACACCCGTCGCACCCGACCTAGCACGTTTGGAGGGTCCTAGATTAACCCAGCGGCTACTGGGTGACGCTTGGCTTCACCTAGGTGGCATGTTGGTGCGGCGCTGCTTTTTTGAACGGACTGGCGGCTTTCACCCTGGATCATTCTTTCACGAAGACACGCTGCTCATTGCGGAGTTGTCAACTCTGACGCCACTCTGGATGCTCAACAGCGAGGTCTACGGCTGGCGGCGCGAGCAAGACAGCTTAACTGTCTCGCCTCGTCGGCTCACGGCAGCCTCCCTGACCGCCTACCGGGCTGCTCGTCGCTCCCCGTTGCTGCGCGACTTCCGCCGTGAGACTCGTTGGTCTGAGTACAGCGCGGTGAAGGGCGTTGCCCTAAACAACTTGCTGGCGGGCCGGCGTGCTGCGGCACTTGGGTTTGCGTTGCGTGCTTTTGCAATTGATCCAACCAGCCCTGGCGAACTTGCTTGCTTCCTTCGATTGCTGTTCACCCATCCGTCCACAGCAGCAGTGCGCGGCCGGAGCTACAGTACGGTGGACCAGTTCCAGGCTCGGCAATCGTCCTCTTGAGCCGTCCCGGGCGTTCTTGGATCAAGCTGCATGGCGCAGTGGCGGATGGCAGAAGAAGGAACGGATGCCCTCCGGTCGCCGGAACAGGTTACGTGTGTGGTCGGCAATCGCTCGCTCGAGCTGCCCTTCGCCGGGGCGAAGGCTTGTCGCTAACTGCCTGCGTCACATCGCGATCGGTCCCTCGTCAGGATTGAGGTCGTGAATGTCGGTAGTCAGGAGGAAGACCTCGGTCTGATCCCCGCCCCCAACTAGCCATGTGCGCACCTCTTCTGACCAATGCGCCTGCAACTGGTCGACAATGAGGAAAACCTCGCCGCTCTCGTTGCAGAAATGGAATAGGGTTTATGCCTTGACCGCGCCTTCGAGCACGATCAAGCTTGCCTTGCTTCGATTTAGTCACCGCAGAACTGGATGGGCGTTGTTGCGACAGTAATTAGAACGATTTACCGGGGTCTCACCACGCGAAGCATCGCTGCAGCCGCACAAATCGTTCAATCGCAGAACGGTCTCGTCGGCCCAGAAGATTACCCCTTTCTCCGCTCTAGCCTGGGCCGCGCTCGCTGGATACTCGGGCCGCAGCCGGCGTTGTGCCGCCACCGGGTGCTGCTCGTGGGCTCACCGCAGCAACTTCCGCGGCGTGTCGCCCCAGCGCGCTAGGTGACTGCCCGTAGCACGCACCACCTTCGTGACGCCAAAGCCCTACCAAACTGGTGCCTGCACCGCCATGCAGCCCCAGGGTACAGCCGCGAGGCCAATTCATCCGCCTCCCGCCCTGCCGCCGGGAGGTGAACATGGCTTGGCGCTGGTCCACGCGCTTTGCCCCTCGGCCATGCCTAGCCGTGCGCCGCGAAAAGCTCGCGACATCAAAAGCACCGGTCGAAGTCAACCCAATCTTGGCCGCTGTCGCCGCAGTGATTTGCTCCGCTCGCGTAGCCCAATCACCCGCCGCCTTCGCTGCTCTTGTGCCTCCATCGTCAGGCTCCGCATAACATGCGCCTCGTTGTTCCATCCACCTGGACACAGCAGCCAAATGGCTGGACGAAGAGAGGATAGCCCCGCTGAGACCCTTGGTCTGATGAGAACCAGAGGGAAGACCGGGCGCAAGGTCAGGGCCGTGGTGAATCCTAGCTGTCTGGTTGTGAGACCTCCTTGGCGTGCTCAGCAATGAGGCGTGCGCGGGCGATGTCGTCTGGTCCGGCTCGACCTTCAGGTGTTTCGGGTTTGGGCCGGGCGAGCTTTCGTCGCGCCCGCAGGCGCTCCTTGACCATCTGGTCTGGTGTCTTGCCGTCGAGAACGCGCTGGCGGCGGGCATTGTAGGCGGCGTTGAAGCCGCGGAGCAGCCCCTCGAGCTGGGCGTGGGACCAGATGGTGATGCCGAGCACCTCGCTGCCGACCCGTCCGTTAAACCGCTCCACCATGCCGTTTGTTTGCGGCGAGTAGGGGCGAGTGTGGCGGCACTCGGCGCCGAGTTCGGCGCAGACCTTGGCGAAGGCGGGTGTGAAGCAGCTGCCGTTGTCGGTCAGCACGTGGGTGAGGCGGAACGGGAAGGCTTTTGCGGCCTCGCGGAGAAAGGCGATGGCGCTGCGCTCGGTCTCGTCGTCCTTGACGGCCAGGTGGACGGAGCGGGACCGGCGATCGATGGCGACATAGAGGTAGCGTTTGCGGCGCTCGCCACCGGCGGTCTGCAGCTTGGGCAGGTGCTTGATGTCGATGCGGACGAAGCCGAGGTCGTAGTCCCGGAAGGTGCCCTTGCCCCGGGCAGGTCGGTCAGAGATGGGAGGACGCCTGCGGTTCAGCCCCTCGGCCCGGAGGATGCGCCAGATGCTGTCGCGGTTCAGGTGCGGCAAGAGGTGGGTGACCACGAAGGTGAGGTCATCGAGGGGGAAGTTAGTGGCCCGGCGCAGGGCGCAGACGACGGCACGCTCCTCGTCTGAGGCCTTCCAGGGCAGTTTGTGAGGCCGTGCTGAGTGGTCGAGGGAGTCCTCAGGACCTCGCTTGCGCCACTTGCGGATGGTCTCGCTGCTCACCCCGAAGCGGCGGGCCAGGGTGCCCCAAGGCTCGGTCGAGCGGGCGATCTCGGCCCGGACGGCGGGGGTGGTGCGGGCGTTGGGATGGATCTGGAGCATGGCTCACCTTCCTCCCTGCACGGCGCTCTTCAGGCGCTCGAAGCGGTACGCATAGTCTATGATGGCCAGCCCAACCGGATCCCAACAATGTTCCGCGACCAGACACCTAGTGCACTGACCCAGACGGAGGATTCACAGCGAGCTGGGGCGGTGGAATGCTCCGGGCATGGCCCAGACCGTCAGTGTCATTGTTGGATCCGAGGATCGTGCCCGCCTGGCTGAGATCATCGGCGACCGGAACCGCYCGCTCAAGCATACGCAGCGGGCCAACATCATTCTGCTGTCGGCCAAGCGGCTACCGGTCCTGGAGGTGGCCCGCCGCGTGGGTGTGAGCCGCCCTGCGGTGTGGCGCTGGCAGCGGCGCTACGCCGAGCAGGGCGTCGATGGTCTGATGCGCGACAAGACGCGCAAACCCGGCCGGGCGCCGCTGGCCACGGCGACGGTCGCCAAGGTGCTGGCGCTGACCTGCGCAGAGCCGCCCGGGGCCGTCACCCACTGGACCGGACGGGCCATGGCCAAGAAGGTCGGTATCAGCCTGAGCGC
>NZ_RCZP01000026.1 GCF_006438825.1 Muricoccus nepalensis | reverse complement strand
GGTGTGCCGGCGGAAGGCGACGACGACGGCCTCCTCCTCGACCGAGAGAACCGTGGACTTCGGCTCCTTCGGCCCAGTCGGCAGGTCGGTAACAGACCCACGCGCCTTCCACTTGGCGACCGTTTTCGGGTTCACTCCATAGCGCTTGGCCAGCCCTCTCAGGCTCTCTTGACTATGCTGTATCGCTCGACGGATTGCCTCCGTCGTTGTGGCGCTGCCATGGAGAACCTGGCCCATAGTGCGTCCTTCCGCTCAGGGGAGAAGACTGCACCATCAAACCCTGGGATCAAACACCTAGACGGGGTCCCAGGAGAAGGCGTCCGGGCTGCGGTCGAGCGGCATGAAGCCGGCCCGCAGCGCGGGCATCGCGTGCTCGGCGATCAGCTCGGGCGTCCATCCCTCCCCGCGATGCGTGCTGCGGACGGGGCGCGGCTGGTTGAAGAGGAAGATCTCGTTGTTGCGCGCGGCGAAGACCTGGCCGGTCACGTCCTTCGCGGCGTCGCTGGCGAGATAGACCGCGAGCGGGGCGTTCTTCTCGGGCGTCATCCGCTTCAGCTTCTCGACCCGCGCCTGCTGCTCCGGCGTCTCGGCGGGGATGGAGCTCGTCATGCGGCTCCAGGCGAAGGGCGCAATGCAGTTCGAGCGCACGCCGAAGCGCTGCATGTCCAGCGCGATGGACTTGGACAGCGCGACGATGCCGAGCTTGGCCGCCGCGTAGTTCGCCTGCCCGAAGTTGCCGACGAGGCCCGAGGTGGAGGTCATGTGGACATAGGCGCCCGAGCCCTGGGCCCGGAAGGGCTCGGCGGCGGCGCGGGAGACGTAGAAGCCGCCGTTGAGGTGGACGTCGATGACGGCGCGCCACTCCTCCGGCGTCATCTTGTGAAAGATCTGGTCGCGCAGGATGCCCGCGTTGTTCACGACGATGTCGAGGCGCCCGAAGGCGTCGAGCGCCGTCGCGACGATCCGGCGCGCGCCCTCCCAGTCGGCGACGCTGTCGGTGTTGGTCACCGCCGTGCCGCCGCGCTGCTCGATGATCGCCTTCGTCCCCTCCCCCGGCGTCGCGGAGGTCTCGCCGATCCCGGTGA
Organism: Muricoccus nepalensis; assembly: GCF_006438825.1. Lineage (GTDB taxonomy): Bacteria > Pseudomonadota > Alphaproteobacteria > Acetobacterales > Acetobacteraceae > Roseomonas > Roseomonas nepalensis. The sequence continues at coordinate 77,063 of NZ_RCZP01000026.1, read as the reverse complement.
GGGAGGCGCCGATGTCGTTGACGACCACCCTCGCGCCGGCCAGCGCCATCGCGAGCGCGATCTCCCGCCCGATCCCGCCGCCCGCCCCAGTGACGATGGCGACCTTGCCGTCCAGCATGCCCATGCGCGCGTCCTCTCAGGCCGGGGTGAACATCGGGACGGGCTGGCCGCCCTCGCTGTCCACGAAGACGAGGCGCACGGCCTGGCCGATGCGCAGCGCCTCCAGGTCGCAGTCCACGATGTTCGTCATGACGCGCGGCCCCTCCTCGAGCTCGACATAGGCGATGGCGTAGGGCGTCTTCGCGCGCATGACGCTGAAGGTGTAGATCGTGCCGCGGCCGCTGGAGGGGACGTATTCGACCTCCCCCACGTCGTCGAAGGGGCAGACCGGGCGGGGCGGGTAGTGCAGGCGCCCGGTCTCCAGGTTGCGGCCGAGCAACAGCTTTCCTTCCCGCGCCGCCTGCCAGAAGCCGAGGGTGGAGGGGTCGGGCACGGGGCTCGGGGGCACGCGCACGGGGGTCTCGCTCATCGCCGTCACTCCCTTTCCAGCACCAGGGTCGCGCTGCCGTGGCGCGTGCCGATCGTGCCGCCCGTGCCGTGTGCGAGCGCCAGGTCGCAGTTCGGCACCTGCACGGCCGGGTGCGCCTCGCCGCGAAGCTGGCGCACGGCCTCGATCACCTTCGTCATGCCGCCGCGGTTGGCCGGGTGGTTGTTGCAGAGGCCGCCGCCATCCGTGTTGAAGGGCAGGCGCCCGACGCCGGAGATGAGATTGCCGTCCGCCACGAAGCGCCCGCCCTGCCCCTTCTCGCAGAAGCCGAGGTCCTCGAGCTGGAGGAGCACGGTGATAGTGAAGCTGTCGTAGATGCTCGCGTACTTGATGTCGGCGGGGGTGACGCCGGCCTCCTCGAAGGCGCGGGCGCCGGAGAAGCGGGCGCCGGTGTAGGTGAGGTCGAGCTGGCCGCCCATCTGGTGCTTCACCGCCTCCCCCGCGCCGCGGAGCGTGACGACCGGGCGCTTCAGGCCGCGCGCGATCTCCGGGCGCGTCACCACCAGCGCGCCGCCGCCGTCGCTGATGACGCAGCAGTCCAGCCGGTGCAGCGGGTCGGCGACGAGGGGAGAGTTCACCACCTCCTCCACCGTCACGACCTTGCGCAGCATGGCGTGCTCGTTGTGCTGGGCGTGGTGGCTCGCCGCGACCTTGATCCAGGCGAGCTGCTCGGCGGTGGTTCCGAACTCGTGCCGGTGGCGCATGGCGCACATGGCGTAGAGGTTGGCCACCGCGGCGCCGTAGGGGTACTCGAACTGCACGTCGGGCTGCGCGGGGCTCCCCGCGCGCGGCGCGGTGCCGGTGGCCACCCCCTCCGAGCGCGGGCGGCCCGCGAGCGTGATGAGGGCGACGTCGCAGCGGCCGAGCGCGATGGCCTCGGCCGCGTGGGCGACGTGCAGCAGGTAGGAGCTGCCGCCGATATCCGTGGAGTCGACGTGGCGGAGGCGGTTCAGGCCGAGGTAGTCGGCCATGCTCAGCGGTCCCATGCCGGGCGCGTCGCCGGCGCAGAAGTAGCCGTCCACGTCGGCGCGCGTGAGGCCGGCGTCGCGGAGCGCGCCGATCGCGACCTCGGCGTGGAGCTGCGCGGTGCTCTTGTTCTCGGCCTTGCGTGTCGGGTGCTCGTAGGCCCCGGCGATGCAGGCCACTCCTCTCAGGCTCAAGCGGCGATCCTCCCCCTGGCCGTCACGCGATGATCGCGCGGCCGTTGTTGACGACGACGACGTCCCGCTCGACCACGCGCGCGCGGAAGGCGCCGCTTCGCCACATCTCCGTGCGGATGGTCTCGCCGGGATAGACGGGCGAGGAGAAGCGGAGCGACAGGCCGCGGAAGGCCTCCGCGCGGTAGTCCGTCAGCGCGCGCAGCAGCGCGTGGGCGACGACGCCGAGTGTGCAGAGGCCGTGCAGGATCGGGCGCGGGAAGCCGGCGCGGGCGGCGAGGGCGGGGTCCGCGTGGAGCGGGTTGTCGTCGCCGTTCAGCCGGTAGAACAGCGCCTGTTCCGGGCGCGTCGGCAGGTCGAGCACGATCTCGGGCGCGCCCTCCGGCACGGGGTCGGGCGGCAGCACGGGTCCGGAGGGGCCGCCGAAGCCGCCATCCCCGCGGAGGAAGGTCGTGCTGCCCGTCACCGCCAGCAGGGTGCCCGAGGCGTCGCGCAGCTCCTTCTCGGAGTAGAGCAGCGCACCCTTGCCCTCCCCCTTGTCGACGAGGCCGGTGACGCGGGTGCGGCCGATGATCTCGCCCTCGGCCGGGAGCGGGCGGTGCAGGGCGATGCGTTGCTCGCCGTGGACGACCCGCACGGCGTCCACGCCCGTGGCGGGATCGGCGAGCCAGAAGCCGGGATGCGCGAGCACGACGGCCATGGAGGGCAGCACGCGAGGGCCGCGATGCGCGTCCACGTAGTCGAGCTGGCGCGCGTCCATCGGGTCTTGCCCGAGGCCGACCGAGAGGGCGTAGAAGGCCGCGTCGCGCGGGGTGACGCGCTGGCGCACCTCGGGGATGGGGAAGTGGAGCAGCTTCTCGGGGTCGATCACGCGGCCTCCCTGGTCATCACGGCGTCACGCGGCACGGCCGAGGCCCGCGACCGCCGCGGCAAGCTCGCCCGCGGCCTCGCGCAGCACGGGCAGCAGGCGGTCGACCACGGCAGCCCGGTCGATCGCCTCGCGCAGGTACATCAGGTTGAGCGAGGCGGCGGCGAGGCCGTCCACGAGCACGGGGACGGCGATGGCACTGGCCAGGCCGCCGTACTCGCGGGCCGCGTAGTCCTCGTCCATGGCGGCGTAGCCGGCGGCGCGGATGGCGGCAAAGGCCGCCGCCGCCTCGTCGGGCCGCCCGGCGATGGCGTTCCAGGGCTCCGGCGAGCGGGCGGCCAGCGCCAGGGCGCGCGCGCGGTCGGCCTCGCCGCAGAAGGCGAGGTAGGCGCGGCCGAGCGAGGTCGCGAGGACGGGCGCGCGGAAGCCGGTGCGCCGCTCGAACAGGAAGCGCCCCTCGCCGCGGCTGGTATGGGCGACGACCATGGAATCGCCGTCGAAGACGCCGACGTCCGAGGGCCAGCCGATGGCGCCGCGCAGCCGCGTCATCACGGGGGTCGCGGCAAGGCCGATCGCGCGGTGCAGGACGTAGCCGGCGCTCAGCTCCAGCGTGCGGCCGGTCGGAAAGTAGAGGGGCTGGCGCGGGTCGCGGATGACGAAGCCCGCGTGGATGAGGGTTTCCAGCATCCGCACGATCGTCGGCTGGTTCAGCCCCGTCAGGCGGTGGATGTCGCCGACGCCCGCGGGCGAGAGGCGGTTGACCGCGCGCAGCACGTCCAGCCCACGCATCAGCGCGGTGACGGGTTCATAGGAGGGCATCCCGGGTCCCTCCCTCCTGCGCCACCCGCGTTTTCGGGGTTTTCAGCGGCCAGTTTCCGTGCGACGTTTCCTGAAATACTCTTTCATTTGTTGAAATACGCGTCAAGAAGGCAGATCCAACGGGATCGCGGCACCGGAACACCGGGCCAGAAGGAGGAGACGGCCGAATGGCTGCGCGCGTTGCCGAGGCGCCTTTCCGCGCCGGGGCCGGCTGATGGAGGCGCCCGCCGCGGGAGCCCTCGCGGGGCTGAAGGTGCTCGACCTCTCCCGCGTGCTCGCCGCCCCCTGGGCGACGCAAATCCTGGGCGACCTCGGCGCCGAGGTGCTGAAGGTGGAGCAGCCCGGCCGCGGCGACGACACGCGCCTCTGGGGCCCGCCCTTCCTCGAGGACGGCTCGGCGCGGCCGGACGCCGCCTACTTCTTCTGCGCCAACCGCAACAAGCGCTCTCTCGCCATCGACTTCGCCCGGCCCGAGGGCGCGGCGCTGGTGCGGCGCCTGGCGGCGGAGGCGGACGTCCTCGTCGAGAACTTCCGCACGGGCGGGCTCGCGAAATACGGGCTCGACGCGCCGGCGCTGCGGGCGGCCAACCCGCGGCTGATCTACGTCTCCGTCACCGGCTTCGGGCAGACCGGGCCCTACGCCCAGCGCGGCGGCTACGACTTCCTCATCCAGGGCATGAGCGGGCTGATGAGCGTCACCGGCCGTCCGGACGGGGAGGAGGGCGCGGGGCCGATGAAGGTGGGGCTTCCCGTCAGCGACCTCTTCACGGGCCTCTACGCCGCCGTCTCCATCCTCGCCGCGCTGAACCACCGGGCGGCGACCGGCGAGGGGCAGCACGTCGACGTCGCGCTGCTGGACAGCCAGGTCGCGCTGCTGGTCAACCAGGCCATGAACTTCCTCGTCGGCGGCGCCTCGCCGCGACGGCTGGGCAACGCGCACCCGAACGTCGTGCCCTACCGCGACTTCGCGACGAGCGACGACTACATCCTCGTCGCCTGCGGCAGCGACGGGCAGTTCCGCGCCCTCTGCACGCTGCTCGGGCGGGACGACCTCGCGGCCGATCCGCGCTTCGCCAGCAACGCCGGGCGCCAGCGCGACCGCCGCGTGCTGGAGGTGGAATTGGCGCGCGCCATCGCCCCTTGGCGCGCGGCCGAGCTGATCGCGGCGATGGAGGCGGCGGGCGTGCCGGGCGGGCCCATCAACACCATCGAGCAGGTGCTGGAGAGCCCGCAGCTGGCGGCCCGCGAGATGCTGCGGGTGATGCGGCGCGACGACGGCACGCCGGTCACGGTCATCGGCTTCCCTGGGAAGCTCCCGGCCAGCCCCGCCAGCTACCGCCTCGCCCCGCCGCGGCTCGGGCAGGACACGCGGGCGGTGCTGTCGGCGCTCGGGCTCGGCGACGACGAGATCGAGCGCCTGCGGCAGGACGGCGTGATCGCGCTGGCGGGCGCGGCGGAGAGAGGACCGACAGCATGAGCGCGCCCCTTCCCCGCGGCACCCGGCGCGGCCTGCTGGCCGCCATGGCCCTCGCCGCTTCCGCGGCCCGGGCGCAGCCGGTGCCCTGGCCGGCGCGGCCCATCCGGCTGGTGGTTCCCTTCCCGCCGGGCGGGCCGACGGACATCGTGGCGCGCGTGCTGGCGGAGCGCATGTCCCGCACGCTGGGCCAGTCGGTCGTGGTGGAGAACCGGCCGGGCGCGAACGGCAACATCGGCAACGACGCCGTCGCGAAGGCGGAGCCGGACGGCTACACGGTGCTCTACAACACCTCCTCCATCGCGCTCAGCCCCGCGCTCTACACGCGCCTGCCCTACGACACGCTGCGCGACCTCGCGCCCGTCGTGCAGACGGCGACCATCCCGCTCGTGCTCGCGGTGAACCCGGGGTTGCCCGTCCAGGACGTCCGCGGCTTCGTGGAGTATGTCCGCGCGCGGCCCGGGCAGCTCTCCTACGGCTCGGCGGGCAACGGCAACGTCACGCATCTCGCGGCCTTCCTCCTGCTGCGCTCGCAGGGGCTGGACGCCGTGCATGTCGGCTACCGCGGCAGCGCGCCGGCGCTGGTGGACGCGGTGGGCGGGCAGGTGCAGTTCCTGACGGACACGGTGAACTCGGCCCTCCCCCTCATCCGCGAGGGACGGCTGCGGGCGCTGGCCGTGACCAGCCCGAAGCGCCTCACGCCGCTGCCGGAGGTGCCCACGATCGCCGAGACCCTTATCCCCGGCTTCGATGTCGGGGCTTGGCAGGGCATCATGGTGCCGGCGCGCACGCCCGCGCCCGTCATCGCCGCGCTGAACGCAGCGGCCCTGGCGGCGCTGGCCGACAACGACGTGCGAGCGAAGCTCGCGGAGCAAGGCACTGAGCCGCTCGGCTCCACCCCCGAGGAATACGGCCGCATCCTGCGCGACGAGACCGCGCGCTGGGGCCGCGTCATCGCCGAGAGCGGCGTGAGGCTGGACTGAGGCGATGATCGGTGCCCTCCCCCTTGCCGCCATCCCGCCGGAGGACGAGGCGCTGCGCCCGGCCATCCGCGACTTCCTGCGCGAGGCCGTCGCCAGCATCCCGCCCGAGCGCCGCGCGCGGTCCTGGATGGGCTTCGACGAGGATTTCAGCCGGAAGCTGGCCGCGCGCGGCTGGCTCGGCCTGACCTTCCCGAAGGAGTACGGCGGCGCCGGCCGCGGGCCCTTCGCGCGCTACGTGCTGGTGGAGGAGCTGCTCGCCGCCGGGGCGCCGGTCTCCGCCCACTGGATCGCCGACCGCCAGAGCGGGCCGCTCATCCAGCGCTTCGGCACCGAGGCGCAGCGGCAATTCTACCTTCCCCGCATCTGCCGCGGCGAGGCCTTCTTCTGCATCGGCATGAGCGAACCCAACAGCGGCTCCGACCTCGCGAGCGTGGCCACGCGCGCGGTGCGGGAGGGCGGCGGCTGGCGGCTGAACGGCGCGAAGATCTGGACGACGAACGCGCACCGCTCGCACTACATGATCGCCCTCGTCCGCACCTCCGGCGCGGCCGCGGACCGGCACAAGGGCCTGTCCCAGGTGATCGTCGACCTGCGCGCGCCGGGCGTCACCATCAACCCCATCCGGGACCTCTCGGGCGACGCGCATTTCTCCGAGGTGGTCTTCGAGGACGTGCTGCTGCCCGAGGACGCGCTGGTGGGCGAGGAGGGCTCGGGCTGGGCGCAGGTGAACGCGGAGCTCGCCTTCGAGCGCAGCGGCCCCGAGCGCGTGCTCTCCTCCGCCGTGCTGCTCGACGGCTGGGCGGCCTGGCTGCGCGAGGCCGGGGCGACGGAGGCGGCGGAGATCCTCCTCGGGCGGCTGCTCGCGCATCTCGCGGTGCTGCGCGCGATGTCGATCGCGGTGACCGGGCGCCTCGTCGAGGGGGAGAGCCCCGTGGTGGAGGCCGCGCTGGTGAAGGACCTCGGCACCGAGTTCGAGCAGCTCATCCCCACCCTCGTCGCGGACGCGCTGGCCTCCTCCGCGCGGCCGGCGCCGGGGCCGCTGATGCGCACGCTGGCCTATACCGCGGCCATGGCGCCCTCCTTCTCGCTCCGCGGCGGCACGCGCGAGATCCTGCGCGGGATGATCGCGCGCGGCATGGGGCTGCGCTGATGGACGGCCTTCTCGCCCGCTCCGCCGAGGAGCTCTTCACCCGCCACGCGGCATCGGAGGCCGTTCGGGCGATCCGCGCCGGGGGATCGCCCGCCGCGCTCTGGGGGGAGATCGAGGCGTCGGGCTTCCTCGACGCGCTGGTGCCGGAGGCGGCGGGCGGCGCCGACCTCGGCCCCGCGGAGGCGCTGCCCGTGATCATGGCGGCCGGGCGCTTCGCCGTGCCCCTGCCGGTCGCGGAGACGATGCTCGCGCGCGCCATCCTCGCCGCGGCCGGGGAAGCGGCCCCGGAAGGCGCCATCGCGCTCGCCGAGCCCGCTGGCGAGGGCACGGCGCGCCTGCCGCCCGGCCAGCACGCCGACTGGGCGCTGCTGCCGCTCGAAGGCCGCGCGCTCCTCTTGCCGGTCGCCGAGGGGCGGGAGGACGCGGAAGCGGGCTCGCCGCTCGGCCGCGTCCTGCGCTGGCCCGGCAACGCCGGCCGCCCGGTGCCCGCCGCCGACCACGACGCCGCCGGCGCCTGGGCGGAGGTGGCGGTCATGGCCGGCGCCATGGAGCGGATCCTGGAGGATACCGTCCGCCACGCGCGGGAGCGCCAGCAGTTCGGCCGCCCGGTCGCCGCTTTCCAGGCGGTGCAGCAGCAGGTCAGCGTGATGACGGAGGACGTCTTCGCCGCCCGCACGGCCGCGCAGCTCGCCTCCGTCGCGGACGGCGAGGGCGTCGCGGGGCTGAACCAAGCGCGCGTGGCCGCGGCCAAGCTGCGCGTGGGCGAGGCCGCGGTGCGTGTCGCTGCCATCGCCCACGGGGTGCAGGGCGCCATGGGGATCACCGAGGAGGTGGACCTGCACCTCCTCACCGCGCGCCTGCAGCTCGGCCGGATGCGCTTCGGCGGCGAGGCGCGCTGGGCGGCTTGGCTGGGGCGACGCTTCCTCGAGAGCGGTTCGGCGGAAACCCTTCCCTTCGTGCGCACCCACCTCGCCCCCATTGCGACGGAGACGGCCCCTTGAGCGACTTCCTCACCTTCGAGCGCGACGGGCCGGTGGTGACGCTCACCATGAACGACCCGGACCGGCGCAACGCCCTCTCCATCGAGGGCGGCAGCACGGAGGCCTTCACCGAGGCCTGTGCGCGCATCGCCGCCGAGGCCGACGTGCGCGCGGTGATCCTGACGGGAGCGGGCAGCGCCTTCTCGGCCGGCGGCGACCTGAAGGCGATGCGCGAGCGCTTCGGCATGAAGCCCGCCGACATCCGCGAGAGCTACCGGCGCGGCATCCAGAAGATCCCACTCGCCCTCTACGAGCTCGACGTGCCGACCATCGCAGCGGTGAACGGTCCCGCCATCGGCGCGGGGCTGGACCTCGCCTGCATGTGCGACATCCGCATCGGCGCCGAGGGTTCCTCCTACGCGGAGAGCTTCGTCAGCGTCGGCATCGTGCCGGGCGACGGCGGCGCCTGGCTGCTGCCGCGCGCCGTTGGCCAGTCCATGGCGGCCGAGATGGCCTTCACCGGCGACCGGCTCGACGCGCGGGCGGCGCTCGCCTGCGGGCTGGTCTCCCGCGTGGTGCCGGACGCGGAGCTGATGGACGCGGCGCGGGCGCTGGCCGGGCGCATCGCGCGCAACCCGCCGCAGGTGCTGCGCATGACCAAGCGGCTGCTGCGGGAGGGCCAGCACATGCGGCTCTCCTCCCTGCTGGAGATGTCCGCGGCCTTCCAGGCCCTGGCCCACACGACGCGCGACCACGAGGAGGCGGTGAACGCCTGGTTCGAGAAGCGCCGCCCGAGCTTCGAGGGGCGCTGAGCGTGCTGGCCGCCCCGCCCGCGCTCGACGCGACGCTGCCGCGGCCCGTGCCGCTGGCGGGGTGCACGAACATGCGCGACCTCGGCGGCTACGAGGGGCATGGCGGGCGGCGGCTGCGCTTCGGGCAGGTGTTCCGCGCCTCCTCCCTCGCCTCGCTGACGGAGGCGGACCAGGGCGTGCTCGCCGGGCTGGGGCTGCGCAGCGTCGTGGATCTGCGCGGCGTGGAGGAGAGCGCCCGCGCGCCGTCGCGCCTGCCCCAACCCGGCCCGGCGCCCGTGGCGCTGCCGATCGAGCCCACGGTCGGCGCCTCGCTGCGCGACATCCTGGCCACGGGGTGCGCGACCGGCGAGGACGTGCTGACGCTGCTCGCGCGCGCCTACGCCGCCTACGCGACCGAGAAGCTGCCGCAGTACCGCGCGCTGCTGGCGCTGGTGGCCGACCCGGCGCGCCGCCCCCTCGCCTTCCACTGCACCGCCGGCAAGGACCGCACCGGCTTCGGCGCGGCGCTCCTGCTGCTGGCGCTCGGCGTCCCGCGCGAGGCGATCCTGGAGGACTACCTGGCGACGAACCGCTTCTGGCGGCGCGAGCACGCGCTGCCGGAGGGCACCCCGGCCGCGGTGGCGGAGGCCCTGACCCGCGCGCACCGGCCGCTGCTGGAGGGCGCGCTGCACCGGGCGATCGGGGACCACGGGGGCGAGGACGCCTTCCTCGCCACCGCGCTCGGCCTGGAGGGGACGCGGCTCGCCGCGCTGCGCGACAGCTTGCTGGAGTAGCGGATCAACGGCCCGCGCGAGGGCCCGGGTATGGAGGGAACGACGATGCAGAGAAGAACGATCCTGCGCGGCACATCGGCCCTGGCCCTCGGCCTGCCGGCCCTGGCGCGCGCGGCCGAGGCCTTCCCCACGCGGCCGGTGACGCTGGTCGTGCCCTTCCCGCCCGGCGGCGCGACGGACGTCGCCGCGCGAACCCTCGCCGAGCGGATGGCGCCGCTGCTCGGCCAGCCCGTCGTCATCGACAACAAGCCGGGCGCGCAGACCGCGATCGGCGCCGACGCCGTGGCCCGCGCCGCGCCGGACGGCCACACGATCCTGATGGCGTCCGGCACGACGATGACGCTGAACCCGCTGCTGCCGGAGAAGCTGTCCTACCGCGCCGAGGACCTCGCACCCATCGTGCTGGTGACGACGCTGCCCTTCGGCATCGTGGTGCGGAAGGGGCTGGCAGCGGACATCCCGGGCTTCGTCGCCCTGGCGAAATCGCGCGGCGGGGGCCTCAACTATGGCTCGAACGGCCCGACGAGCTTCAACAACATCGCGGCCATCGTGGTGATGGAGGGGCTGGGCATCCGGATGCAGGAGGTGCCCTACCGCGGCGACGCGCAGCAGCTTACGGACCTGATGAGCGGGACGCTCGACGTGATCTCGGTCGGCGGCAGCTCGGCGCTTGCCGCCATGCGCTCGGGCCGCGGGACGATCATCGGCTGGACCGGCGAGGGCGAGCGGCTGGCGGTGACGCCGGAGGTGCCGAACTTCGCCGAGCTCGGCCCGAACATGGTCTCGCAGACGCATTTCGGCCTCCTCGCGCCCGCCCGCACGCCGCCGGCCGCCATCGCGCGGCTGAACGCGGCGGCGCTGAAGGCCATGGAGGCGCCGGAGCTTCGCCAGCGGCTGCTGGACGAGGGCCAGTACGTGCGCGGCGGCGGCCCGGAGGACTACGCGGCCTATCTCCGCCGCGACCACGACCGCTGGCGCGACCTCATCGCGCGCCTAGCGCGGGCCTGAGCGGATGCGGGGGCGGGTCGTCGTCGCGGGCGCGCTGGGGCTGGTCGGGCGCGCCGCGCTCGACCGCTTCGCCGCCGATGGCTGGGAGGTGATCGGCCTCTCCCGCCGCGCGCCGCCGGAGGGGTTCGGCGCGCGCTTCCTCCCGCTTGACCTGACGGACGCCGCCGCCTGCCGCGCGGCGCTCTCCGGCTTCGGCGCGACGCATCTCGTCTACGCCGCGCTGTTCGAGAAGCCCGAGCTGCGCGCGGGCTGGCTCGAGGCCGACCAGATGGAGACGAACCGCGCGATGCTCGCCAACTGCGTGGACGCGCTCGACAACGGCGCGCTGCGGCACGTCTCGCTGCTGCAGGGCACGAAGGCCTACGGCGTGCACCTCGGCCAGATGCCGATCCCGGGCAAGGAGGGCGCGCCCCGGCATATGCACGCGAACTTCTACTGGCTGCAGGAGGACCACCTGCGCGCGCGGCAGGCGGGGCGCGGCTGGCACTGGACGGTGTTCCGCCCGCAGGCGGTGATCGGCTTCGCATTGGGCAGCGCAATGAACCTGCTGAGCGCGATCGGCGCCTACGCGGCGATCAGCCGGGCCATGGGCCTGCCGCTCGTCTTCCCGGGCCGCGGCGACCGCGTGACGGAGGTGACGGACGCGCGTCTGCTTGCCTCCGCCATGGCCTGGGCGGCCGAGGCGCCGGCGGCGCGGGACCGAATCTTCAACGTGACGAACGGCGACGTGCTGACCTGGCGCGGTCTGTTTCCCGTGGTGGCGCGCGTGTTCGGGATGGAGGAGGGCGCCCCCCACCCGATGCCCCTGCCCGTGCTCATGGCCGACAAGGAGCCGATCTGGCAGTCCATCGTGCGGGAGCACGGCCTCGTGCCGCACACGCTCGCGCAGCTTGTCGGGAATTCCTGGCAGTTCGCCGACTTCGCCTTCAGCCGGGACGACCAAGCGGCCTCGCTGGTCAGCACGATCCGCATCCGCCAGGCAGGCTTCGGCGAGTGCATCGACACCGCGGAGATGCTCGAATGGTGGCTGCGCGAGCTGCAGCGGCGCCGCATCCTGCCGCCGTGACCCGCCTTTTCACCCGCGGGCCCGACGCGGAACCCTGTCGGGCGCATCGCCGAACCATGAAAGCATGGCGGCCCTGGAGGACGGACCGATGATGATCTCCCGCAAGCAGTTCCTGGGGCTGGGCGCCGCGGCGCTGGCGGCCCCGCGCCTCGCCCGCGCGGCGGACCCGGTGAAGCTGGGCGCCATCTTCCCGCTCAGCGGCGGCACGGCGGTCCAGGGGGTGCATGTCTGCGAGGCCATCGAGATCGCGGCCGCCATGGTGAACGAGGCCGGCGGCGTCCTCGGCCGCCCGATCCAGGTGATCCGGCGCGACGACGAATCGACGCCGGCGGTCGGCGTCAGCCGCGCGAACGAGCTCATCGGCGAGGGCGTCTCCGTCATCATCGAGGGCTGGAACAGTCCGGTGACGCTCGCGATGCAGACGGTGATCGCGCGCGCGGGCGTCCTCGACATCACCGCCATCTCGAAAGCCGACCAGATCCTGACGGGCGGCGGCAACCCGCTGGCGATTCGCCTCAACTCCTCCAACGCGCAGGACGGGCGGATCATCGCGCAGCACCTGAAGGCGATGGGGGCGAAGCGGATCGCGTTCCTCACGCAGAACGACGCCTACGGGAACGGCGCGCAGGCCTCGATCGAGGGCGAGCTGAAGGCGCTGGGGCACGACTACACCAAGGCGGGCGAGGAGCGCTTCCCCTTTCCCCAGGCGGACTTCCGCGTCGCGCTGACGAACCTGCGCTCGGCCAACGCGGACGCGATCGTCGCCATCAACGCCAACGAGGGCTCGGGCCTGCCGGCGCTGCTTCGCCAGGCGCGCCAGATGCGGCTGCGGGGGGAGATCGTGACCGCCGTCGGCACCGTGGCGCCGAGCGTCATTCAGGTGGCCGGCGACGCCGCGAACGGAATCGTCGGCGCGGACATCTACTTCCCGAAGGTGGAACCCTTCGCCTCCAACCCGGTCAACCAGGACTTCGTGCGCCGCGCGGAGGAGCGGATCCGCTACACGCCGGACAAGTTCATGGCGCTCGGCGCGACCTCGCTGCAGGTCTGGGCCATGGCCGCGAACGAGCTGCGGACCCTCGACCGGGAGAAGGTCGCGAACCGCATCCGCGGCGGGTCCTTCAAGGGGACGGTCTTCGGCGACATCGCCTTCGCGCCGGACGGGCAGCTCGGCTCCAGCCACCGGCTCTTCACCGTCAACGAGGGCCGGATCGAGGTCCGGGCGTGATCCAGGCCGGGCCGGACCCCGCGCTCCGCGTCGAGGGGCTCGGCGTGCGCTACGGCGCGCTCGTCGCGCTCGACGGCGTGAGCTGGGAGGTCCGGCCCGGCGAGATCCTCGGCATCATCGGGCCGAACGGGGCGGGGAAGAGCTCCTGTTACGACGCCACCACGCACATGACGGCACGGAGCGGCCGGGTCTGGCTCCTGGGCCAGGAGGTGACGACCCGGCCGCCGCACGGCCTGGCCGCGCTCGGGCTTAAGCGCGCCTTCCAGCAGAACGCCTTCTTCGCCTCGCTCAGCGTGCTCGACAACATGGTGGCGGTGCTGGCGCGCGAGGCCGGGACGGGGCTGCTGGCGAGCCTCCTGCTGCCCTGGCGGGAGGCGGCGCGGCGCCGAGCCCTGGAGGAGGAGGCGGCCGCCCTGCTGGAACGCTTCGGCGTGCCCCGCGCCCTGCACGCCCTGCCGCCGGGCAGCACCCCCTACGGCAGCCAGCGGATGCTCTCCATCGCCCTCGCCTTCGGGCGCGGGGCGCGCGTGCTGATGCTGGACGAGCCGGCCGCGGGACTGGGCGGCGCCGACATGGCCGCCCTGGCCGCGGTGCTGCGCGGGCTGCGGGAGGAGGGCGTCGCGGTGGTGGTGATCGAGCACCACATGGACCTCATCATGTCGGTCGCCGACCGCATCCTGGTGCTGGAGCAGGGCCGCCCGCTGGCGACGGGCACCCCCGCCGAGATCCAGCGCGACCCGCGGGTGCTCGAGGCCTATCTGGGGCAGGCGGCATGACGCGGCCGGTGCTGGAGGCGCGCGACCTGCGCGTTGCCTACGGCGGCAACGTCGCGCTCGACATCCCGCGCCTCGCGGTCGCGCCGGGCGAGCTGGTGGGCGTCGTCGGCGCGAATGGGGCCGGGAAGTCCACGCTGGTGAACGCGCTGCTCGGCTGGTCGCGCGGCGCGCCCTCGGTCTCGGGCAGCGTGCGGCTGGACGGGGAGGAGATCGGCGCGCGGCCGCCGCACGCGCGCGTCGCGCGGGGCCTCGCCCTCGTGCCGGAGGGCGGCGCGGTCTTCCTCCGCCTCTCGGTGGCCGACAACCTCGCCGCCGCCAACGTTCCACGGGGAAGCGGGCGGCGCGGCTACGACGAGGAGGAGGTCTACGCCCTCTTCCCCCGCCTGCAGGAGCGTCTGCACCACGCGGGCTCCGCCCTCTCGGGCGGGGAGCGGCAGATGCTGGCGATCGCGCGCGCCCTGCGCCTCGGCCCGCGCGTGCTGCTGCTGGACGAGCCCTCGATCGGCCTCGCCCCGCGCCTCGTGTCGGAGGTGCTGCGGACGGTGCGGGGCCTGGTGGGGCCGAACCTCTCCGTCCTGCTGGTCGAGCAGAACGTGCGCGCCGCCATCGAGGTGGTGGACCGCCTCGTCCTGCTGGAGCGGGGCCGAATCCTGGCGGAGGGTCCCGCGGCCGCCATGCGCGACGATCCCCGCATCCTCGCGGCCTATCTCGGGGAGGCCGTGGCGTGAACCTCGTGCAGCAGCTCATCAACGGCGTGGTGCTCGGCCACGCCTACGCGCTGATCGCGATCGGCTGGACGGTCCTGCTCGGCGTCGCGCGGCTGGTGAACTTCGGGCACGGGCAGATCTACATGCTCGCGGCCTTCGTCACCTGGTGGGCCACGGCGTCGCTCGGCCTGCCCTACCCGCTCGCCATCCTGCTGGCGATGGGCGCGGGCGTGCTGGTCGGGCTGGTGATGCAGGCGGCCATGCTGCGCCTCACCTTCGCGCAGGACCTCGTCTCCATCATGATCGTGACGCTCGGCTTCGGTCACCTCATGCGCGGGGTCGCGGGGCTGGTCTTCGGCGGCAACCCGCAGGTGCTGGAGACGCCGCTGAGCCTCGTGGACTTCGAGCTGGCGGGGGCCTGGGTGACGGGGCAGGACCTGCTGATCGTCGCGGCCGGCATCCTCGTCTTCGTGCTGCTGCACTACGGGCTGGAGCGCGGCTCGCTCGGCCGCACCGCGCGGATGGTGGCGGAGGACCCCAAGCTCGCGCAGCTCGCCGGCATCGACGTGCGGCGCGTCTACTTCGCCGTCTTCGCCTTCGAGGGCGCGGCGGTGGCGCTGGCGGCCGCCCTGGTCGCGCCGCGCACGCCCATCCTGACGAGCATCGGCTTCGAGGAGGTGATCGTGACCTTCGTGGTCGTCGTCCTCGGCGGCATCGGCTCCGTGGCGGGAAGCTACGTCGCGGGCCTCGGCCTCGGCGTCTTCACGGCGCTCTTCGGCGGCTTCGTCTCGCCGGCCTACGCGACGACGGCGGCCTTCGCCGTGCTGATCGTCGTCCTCGTGCTGCGCCCGGGCGGACTCTCGCTGGGCGGGAGGGCCGGCCGGTGAGGGGGCCGCTGCGTGCCCTCCTCGCCGCCGTCGCGGCCGCGGCGCTGCTCCTGCTGCCGGGCTGGGCGGGCGGGCTGCACGGCGCCTTCGCCGTGATCGCCATCATGGCCGTGGCAGCCTACGGGCTCGACATCGTCGTCTCCGACCTCGGCGAGGTCAGCCTGGCGCACACGGTCTTCTTCGCGGCGGGAGCCTACGCGACGGCCCTGCTCTCCACTCGGCTCGGCGCGGGGTCCTGGGCCACGCTTGCGGCGGCGCTCACGGCGGGCGCCCTCCTCGCCGCCGCGCTCGGGCTGGTCACGCTGCGGCTGCGCGAGTTCGTCTTCTCGCTCGTCACCTACGCGGCCACCGTCGTCGCGGCGGCGGTGGCGCACAACTGGCCGCTTCTCGGCGGGTCGGACGGCGTCTCGGCGATCCCGACGCTCGACCTCTCGGTGGGGCCGCTGCGGCTGGCGGCGGGGAACGACGCGCAGCTCTGGCCCTACGCCCTCGTGCTGCTTCTCCTCACGCTCTACGCCGTCCGGCAGTTCCGCCGCTCGCGGCTCGGCGCCATGGCGATGATGGTGCACCTCAACCCGCGCCTCGCAACCATGTCCGGCATCGACGTCGGGCGGGTGCGGCTCCTCGTCTTCGTGCTCTCCTCGCTGTTCAGCGCGGCGGCGGGCTGGCTCTACGCCTACCAGCGCGCCTATGTCGGCCCGGACCTCTTCGAGACCTACTTCCTCGTGCTGATGCTCACCGCCGTGGTCCTGGTGGGACGGCGGCGCCTGCTGGCCCCGCTCATCGGCACGGCGCTCATCGTCGGGCAGGAACGCTTCCTGTCCTTCGGCGGGGACGTCAACGCGATCATCCTCGGCGGCGCGCTGGTCACGGCGCTCGCCATCCTGCCGGGCGGCCTGGACGGGACGCTGCGCCGCCTGTTCGCGCGCCCGGCCCCGCGGCCCACCGCCGAGAGAGAGCCCCTCCCGCAGCCATGACGCCCCACCTCCCCGCCCCGCGCCCCGTCTACCGGCGGGAGGACCTCCGCGCCCTGCTCGACCCCGCGGTGATCGCCATCGTCGGCGCCTCCGCGCGCGGCGGGTCCTTCGGGGAGCGCACGGCGCGCAACCTCTCGGGCTTCGCCGGGCGGCTGCACCTCGTGAACCCCCGCTACGACGGGATCGGCGACCAGCCCTGCCACCCCTCCCTCGCCGCGCTGCCGGAGGTGCCGGACCTCGTGGTGGCGGCAACGCCCATGGAGGCCTGCGAGGGCGTGGTGCGCGACTGCGTCGCCGCCGGCGTGCGCGGCCTCATCCTCTACGCCGCGGGCTTTGCCGAGACCGGCCGGCCGGAGCGCGTGGCGCTGCAGCACCGGCTGGTGGCCATGGCGCGGGAGGGCGGCCTCCGGCTACTCGGGCCGAACTGCATCGGGGTGGTGGACTACGTCCGCCGGGCGGAGATCAGCTTCGTCGCCCTGCCGCGCCCCGCCTCGCCCCCCGTCCGGCCGGCGCTGGGCATCGTCAGCCAGTCCGGCAACCTCGGCTTCGCGCTCGCCCAGGCCGTCGAGGCCGGCGCGCAGGTCGGGCGCGTCCTTACCTGCGGCAACTCGGGCGACGTCGACGTGGCGGACCTCGTCGCGGCGCTGGCGGAGGACCCCGCCTGCTCCGCCATCGCCCTCCTGTTCGAAGGCATGGCCGATCCCGCCCGGCTGCTCGAGGCGGCCGCGATCGCGTGGGAGCACGACAAGCCGATCGTCGTCCACAAGCTCGGGACGGGGGAGCAGGGGGCGGCGGCGGCGATGTCCCACACGGGATCGCTCGCGGGATCGGAGGCGGTCTACCGTGCGGCCTTCCAGCGCGCCGGCATGGTCCTGTCCGAGAGCTTCGAGGGGCTGCTCGAGCTCGCGAGCTTCCTCGCCAAGGCGCCGGCCCCACGCGCCGCGGGGGTGGCGGTGGTGTCCACCTCCGGCGGCGCCGCGATCATGGCCGCGGACCGGGCGGAGGCGCGCGGCGTGGCGCTGCCGCAGCCGGGGCCGGAGGCGCAGGCCGTGCTTTCCGCGCGCATCCCGGAGTTCGGCTCCGCGCGCAACCCCTGCGACGTGACGGCGCAGGTGCTGAACGACCCGGGATCGCTGCAGGACTGCATCGGCGCGCTGCTGGGCGACCCGGCCTACGGCACCCTCGTCGTCCCCAACGGCTTCGCCTACGACGTGGCAACGCCGCGCTTCCGCATGATGGGCGAGTTGGCGGCCCGGTACGGCAAGGTCGCCTGCGTCGTCTGGACCACGCAGTGGCTGGAAGGCCCCGGCGCGCGCGAGGCCGAGGGCGAGGAGAGGGTGGCGCTCTTCCGCTCCATGGACCGCTGCATGGCCGCCATCGCCGCCTGGCAGGCGCGGCACGAGCGGCGATGCGCCGGCCCCGTCATGGCCACGCGCCTCGCCCCGCCCGGCGCGAGGGAGGCGGCCGCGCGCCTTCTCGACCAAGCCAGCGGCGCGGTGCTGACGGAGCGCGAGGCCAAGGCCGTGCTCGCCGCCTACGGCGTGCCGGTGGTGGCCGAGACGCTGGCGACCGGGGCGGAGGAGGCCGTCGCCGCGGCGGACGCGGCGGGCTACCCGGTCGTGCTGAAGGTCGAGAGCCCCGCCTTGCCGCACAAGACCGAGGCCGGCGTCATCCGCCTCGGCCTCGCGGGGCCGGAAGCGGTGCGCGCGGCCTTCGCGGAGGTGATGGCCAACGCGCGCCGCGCCGCGCCGGGCGCGCCCATCCACGGCGTGCTGGTGCAGCCGATGGTGCCCGCCGGGATCGAGGTGGTGGTCGGCGCGCGCCGCGACCCGCTCTTCGGCCCGACGGTGCTGGTGGGCATGGGTGGCATCCTCGTGGAGCTGCTGCGGGACACGGCCGTGGCGCTGGCGCCGGTGAGCCACGGCGAGGCGCGGGCGATGCTGGCGGGGCTGCGCGGGGCGCGGCTGCTGTCGGGCTTCCGCAACCTGCCGGCGGTGGACCTGGACGCTCTCGCCGGCGTTGTCCAGCGCGTCTCGGAGCTCGCCGCCGACCACGCGGGCCGCATCGCCGAGATCGATGTGAACCCCGTGATCGCCGCGGGCGCGCGCCTCGTCGCGGTGGACGCGCTGATCGGCCTCAGCCCGGCGCCCCCGCATGGGTGACCAGCACGAGCTTGCCCGTGGCGCGGCGCGCGCCGAGCACCTCCAGCGCCTCCGCCGCGCGCTCGAGCGGGAAGCGCTGCGACACCGCCGGCTGCAGCCGCCCCGACGCCACCCAGCCGAAGAGCCGGGCGAGCATCGCGCGGTTGGCCTCCGGCTCGCGCCGCGTAAACTCGCCGTAGAGCACGCCGGTGACCGCGCAGTTCTTCAGCAGCACGAGGTTGAGGGGGATGCGCGGGATCTCCCCCGCCGCGAAGCCGACCACGAGGTAGCGCCCGCGCCAGCCGATGGAGCGCAGCGCCGGCTCGGTGTAGGGGCCGCCCACGGGGTCGAAGACCACGTCGGGGCCGCGCCCTTCGGTCAGCGCCCGCACCGTCTCGCGCCATCCCTCCGCGGAATAGTCGATCAGGCCGTCCGCCCCCGCCTCCCGGCAGGCCTCCAGCTTCTCCGCGGAGGACGCGGCGGCGAGGACGCGGGCACCCACCAGCTTGCCGATCTGGATCGCAGCCATGCCCACGCCGCCGGACGCGCCGAGCACGAGCAGCGTCTCCCCCGCCCGCAGCGCGCCGCGGTCCTCCAGCCCGTGCAGCACCGTGCCGTAGGCGAGGCAGAGCGCGGCCGCGTCCTCCGACGAGACGCCGTCCGGCACCGCCACGGCCTTGGTGGCGTCGAAGGCCACGCGCTCGGCGAAGCCGCCATGGGTGATCGCGGCCGCGACCCGCGTGCCGACGGCGAGCCCCTCGACGCCCTCGCCCAACGCCTCCACCACTCCGCAGACCTCGGCGCCGGGGGTGAAGGGAAGCGCGGGCTTGTGCTGGTAGCGGCCCTGGATGATGAGCGTGTCCGGGAAGTTCACGCCCGCCGCCTCGACGCGCACGAGAACCTGGCCGGCGAGCGGCCTGGGATCGGGCACCTCCTCGACGCGCAGCGCCGAGGGCGGTCCCAGCTCGCGGCAGATGACGGCCTTCATGATGCGTTCCTTCCCCTTGCGGCTTCGCGCGGCGGATCAATCATGGCATCTGGCCGTGGCACGGATACCGGCACAAGACCGAAGCAGGCACCCAACGGAGACGCCCGATGAATTTTGACTTCTCGCCAAAGGTGCAGGATCTCCGCGCCTGGCTGCAGGCCTTCATGGACGAGCACATCATCCCGAACGACCGCCTGCACCACGAGCAGCAGGCCGCGATGACCGACCGCTGGCAGCCCGTGCCGATCACGGAAGCCCTGAAGCCGCGCGCGCGCGAGGCGGGGCTGTGGAACCTCTTCCTTCCCGCCTCCGGCCACGGCGCGGGGCTGACGAACCTTGAATACGCGCCGCTGGCCGAGATCATGGGCCGCATTCCCTGGTCGAGCGAGGTCTTCAACTGCTCCGCGCCGGACACCGGCAACATGGAGACGATCGAGCGCTACGGCACGGAGGCGCAGAAGGAGCGCTGGCTGAAGCCGCTGCTCGCCGGCGAGATCCGCTCCTGCTTCGCGATGACCGAGCCCGACGTCGCCTCCTCCGACGCCACCAACATCCAGACGCGGATCGAGCGCCAGGGCGGCGACTACGTCATCAACGGCCGCAAGTGGTGGTCCTCCGGCGCGGGCGACCCGCGCTGCGCGGTCTTCATCGTCATGGGCAAGACCGACCCGGACGGGGCCGACAAGCACCGGCAGCAGTCGATGATCCTCGTGCCCCGCGACACGCCGGGCCTGACGATCAAGCGCATGCTCCCCGTCTTCGGCTTCGACGACGCGCCGCACGGCCACGCGGAGCTGCTGTTCGAGAACGTGCGCGTTCCCGCGGAGAACATCCTTCTCGGCGAGGGACGCGGCTTCGAGATCGCGCAGGGGCGCCTCGGGCCGGGGCGCATCCACCACTGCATGCGCGCCATCGGCCTCGCCGAGCGCGCGCTCGAGATGATGTGCCGCCGCGCGCTGGAGCGCCGCCCCTTCGGCAAGCCGCTGGCCGACCAGGGCGTGATCGTGGACCGCATCGCCCAGTCCCGCATCCTCATCGACCAGTGCCGCCTGCTCACGCTGCACGCGGCCTGGCGGATGGACACGGTCGGCAACAAGGTGGCGCGCACCGAGATCGCCGAGATCAAGGTGGCCGCGCCCGACATGGCCTGCCAGGTGATCGACTGGGCCATCCAGGCCCATGGCGGTGCCGGCGTGACCGAGGATTTCGGCCTTGCCTACATGTACAAGATCGCGCGCACGCTCCGCATCGTCGACGGGCCGGACGAGGTGCACAAGTTCCAGCTCGGCCGCATGGAGCTGAACAAGCACCGCCCGCCCCGCAACTCCCAGGCGGGGGCGGCGGCGTGAGCGGGGCGCCCTCCCTCTTCGACCTCGCGGGCCAGGTCGCGGTCGTCACCGGCGCCTCGCGCGGGATCGGCCGGGCCATCGCGCTGCGCCTGGCCCAGCACGGGGCGCGCGTCGTCGTGTCGTCGCGCAAGGCGGAGGCCTGCCAGCTCGTGGTCGAGGAGATCGCGGCCGCTGGCGGCGAGGCCTTCGCCCAGGCCTGCAACATCGGCCGCAAGGAGGACCTGCAGGCGCTGGTGAACGCGGCCCTGTCGCGCTGGGGGCGAATCGACGCCGCGATCTGCAACGCGGCGGTGAACCCGCATTTCGGCCCCATGGCCGGGCTGCCGGACGAGGCCTTCGACAAGATCATGGCCTCCAACGTGCGCTCCAACCTCTGGCTCGCGAACATGGTCGCCCCGGGCATGGCGGAGCGGGGCGGCGGCGCGATCGTCATCGTCTCCTCGATCGGCGGGCTGCGCGGCTCGCCCGTGCTCGGCGCCTACGGCATCTCGAAGGCAGCCGACATGCAGCTCGCCCGCAACCTCGCGGTGGAATGGGGGCCGCGCAACATCCGCGCGAACTGCATCGCGCCCGGGCTCGTCCGCACGGACTTCGCGCGCGCGCTCTGGGAGAACCCGGACATCCTGCGCAAGCGCACGCGCGACACGCCGCTGCAGCGCATCGGCGAGCCCGACGAGATCGCGGGCGCCGCGGTCTTCCTCGCCTCCGCCGCCGGCCGCTTCATGACGGGGCAGACGATCGTCATTGACGGCGGCGTGCTCGCGGGATCGCCCTCCATGGGCGATGACTGACGCCGTGGCGGAACCCTCCGCGGCCGGCGCGCCGGTGCTCGTCCCCGTCCTCGACAACCACCGCTTCGACGAGGCGGCGCTCGCGCGCTACCTCGCGGGCCGCCTGCCGGGCTTCGACGGGGCAGGGCTGGTGGTGCGGCAGTTCCAGGGGGGGCAGTCGAACCCCACCTTCCATCTCGGCACGCCCGCCGGCGGCTACGTGCTGCGCAAGAAGCCGCCCGGCCGCCTCCTGCCCTCCGCCCACGCGGTGGAGCGCGAGTTCCGCGTCATGGCGGCGCTTGAGGGCAGCGGCGTTCCGGTGCCCCGGATGCGCCTTCTCTGCGAGGACGCCTCGGTCATCGGCACCCCCTTCTTCGTCATGGACCACGTCCCCGGCCGCATCTTCGCCGACCGCGTGATGCGGGAGGGCGACGCGGCGGAGCGGCGCGCGGTCTACGACGACCTCGCCCGCGTGCTGGCCGCTCTGCACGGCGTGGACTGGCGCGTGGCGGGGCTCGGCGACTTCGGGCGCGCCGAGGGCTACATGACCCGGCAGATCGCGCGCTGGACCGCGCAGTGGGAGGCCGCGAAGGTCGAGGAGATGCCGGCCATGGACCGCGTCGCCGCCTGGCTGGCCGCGCATCCCGGCACGGCGGAGGAGACAGCCATCGCGCACGGCGACTACCGCCTGGGCAACGTCATCCTCCACCCGACCGAGCCGCGGATCGTCGCCGTGCTCGACTGGGAGCTGGCCACGCTCGGCCACCCACTGGCCGACCTCGCCTATGCCTGCCTGACCTACCACCTGCCCCCGGGGCCGACCGGCCTCACGGGCGTGCTGGGCGCGGATGTTCCGCCCGGCCTGCCCTCGCAGGACGAGTTCGTCGCCGTCTATTGCCGCGCGGCCGGCCGCCCGGTGCCGGAGGACCTCGACGTCTTCCTCGTCTTCTCGATGTTCCGCCTCGCCTCCATCGTCGCGGGCGTGTGGCGGCGGGCGCTGGACGGCAACGCGGCGGACCCGCGCGCCATCGGCTACCGGGAGCGCTACCGCGGCATGGCGGAGGCGGCCTGGGCCATCGCGGAGAGGGTGGGCGCGTGAGGAGGAGGAAGGCATGACAACGATGAACCCGGCGGGGCGGGACGCGATGGCCGTCACGGGCGCCCGCGTCCTGGCGGAGGGGCTGCGCTTCCCGGAGGGGCCGGTCGTCCTGCCGGACGGCCGCCTCGCGCTCGTGGAGATCGCGGCGGGGCGCGTCACCGCGGTGGGGGCCGACGGCACCAAGTCGGTGATCGCGACGCCCGGCGGCGGCCCCAACGGCCTCGCGCGCGGGCCGGACGGGATGCTCTACCTCTGCAACAACGGCGGCTTCGAGTGGATCGAGGGCGGCGGCGTCCTGCGCCCCCATGGCCAGCCGCCCGACTACGCGGGCGGGCGGATCGAGCGGATCGACCCCGCCTCGGGCGCCGTCACGCGCCTCTACGACGCCTGCGACGGGCGCCCCCTGCGCGGGCCAAACGACCTCGTCCTGGATGGCCAGGGCGGGATGTGGTTCACCGACCTCGGCAAGGTGCGCGCGCGCGACCGCGACCACGGCAGCGTCCTCTGGGCCGCGCTCGACGGCAGCCGGATCGTCGAGGCGGCGCATCCCGTCCCCGGCGGCGCCAACGGCATCGGCCTCTCCCCGGACGGGCGGACCCTCTACGTCGCGGAGACCGAGACCGGCCGGCTCTGGGCCTTCGACATCCTCGGCCCGGGGTCGCTGCGGAAGGACCCCTGGCCGAGCCCGCATGGGGGCCGCCTGCTTCTCCAGACACCGGGATTCCGCCGGCTGGACAGCCTGGCCGTGACCGCCGCCGGCAACATCTGCGTCGCGACCCTCGTCGAGGGCGAGATCACCACGGTCTCGCCGGACGGCGAGGTCCTGGACGTCCTGCGCTGCGACGAGCGGATGCCGACCAACATCTGCTTCGGCGGCGAGGACCGGCGCACCGCCTACGTCACCCTCTCCAGCACGGGGCGGCTGCTGGCGCTGCCCTGGCCGGAGCCGGGCCTCGCGCTGGCCGGGTGAGCGCGCCCGCCTAGCCGCCGCCGGCGGGCACCACGCGGTTCCGCCCGGCCGCCTTGGCCGCGTAGAGGGCCTGGTCCGCCGCGCGGACCAGGGCGGAGGGCGGGGTGGCGGCGGAGGGGCGCATCGCCGCGACGCCGATGCTGACGCTCACGAAGCCCTCCCCCACCCGGCCCGGGTGGAAAACGCGGAGGGCGGCAATGGCGGTCCGGATGCGCTCGGCGATCTCGGCGGCCTCCTCCAGGCCCGTGTTGGGCAGCAGGACGACGAACTCCTCGCCCCCGAAGCGCGCGGGGATGTCGCGGTGTCCCCGCACATGGCCGGAGACCGCGCGCGCCACGGTCGCGAGGCATCGGTCCCCCTCGGGATGGCCGGCCGTGTCGTTGAACAGCTTGAAGTGGTCCACGTCGATCATCATCAGCCCCACCTCCCCCCTGCCCTGCCAAGCCCGGGCGAGCGCGGCGTCGAAGAAGCGGCGGTTGGCGAGGCCGGTCAGCGCGTCCGTGTCAGACAGGGCGCGAAGCTGCTCGTTCGATCGCGTGAGCGCCACCGCCCGTTCGTGCAGGCGCAGGCCGAGGAGGAAGCTGCGCCGCGCCTCCCGCCCCGCGCGCAGCTTGGCGAGCATGGAGAGCACCACGGCCGTGTGCGACCCCACGATGTCCTCGGCCGGCACGCCCAGGGTTGGGTCCCCGAGGGCCGGGCCGAAGGTCAGCACCTCGCCGAGGAGGAGGGAGACCGCGGTGTAGGCGATGGGCAGGCGGAAGCCGTTGGGCATGAAGAAGTGCCCGATGATCGTGCCGAAGGCGAAGACGTTGAGGGACCGCGCGGGGTTGAAGGGCGTGCACCCCGCGAGGAGCACGAGCGTGGTGGTCATCGAAAGCGTGTAGAGCGCCGCCGCCGCCGTGGCCTCCAGGCGCCGGCGCCGGGGTCGCCTCATCCACCACAGGGCGATCGCGCAGAGGGGCACGACCAGGCCGAGGCGCCCGAGGAGGGCCGCTTCCCGCACCCCGGGACCGGGAAGGACGCTGAGGTCGAGGGCGAGGAAGACGAAGCTCATGCCGAGCGTCGTACGGATCCAGAACCGCACCTGCTGGCGGCCGGCGGCGTCGCTCTCCGAGAGGAAGTCGCCCTCCGCCGGCGGGACGACGCCCCCCCGCGGCGCGGCCATGGCGGCCGCGGCATGGCCCACCTGCTGGAAAGGGGCGAGAGCCCCCGGCGATCCCATGCGGCTCCCCCGGTCCGGTCAGAGAGCCGAGGGAATAGGGGCGAGACCCTAACGGGAGGCTAACGCCGCGCCCCCCGCGGTCAGCCCGGCAGGACCCTCTCGGGCACCGGCCTGGCCTCCGCCGCCGGGGCGCCCGACGCGGCGACCTTCAGGCACTGGGTGACGGCGTCGTGCAGGGAGGCCGTGAAGTAGTCCGCCCCCACCGCCTTGGCCTGGGCCTTGTCCGTCAGGACCGCCTCCCCCTCGGGCCAGAGGCCGACCAGCAGCGGCACGCCGGGCAGGCGCTGCCGCAGGCGGCGCAGGAGGTAGCGGAGATGCGCGGGGTTGCCGGAGATGTCGAGGTAGGAGATGCAGACCATGGCCACCCCGGTCGGGTCGAGCTGGCCGACCTGCTCGCGCGAGCTCGCCTCGTGCGGCACCACCCGCGCGCCGACCCCGTGCTTCTCGAGAAGCTGTGACAGCATGGCCGAGGCGGCCTCGTCCAGCGGCCCCCGACCGGCCAGGCAGAGGACCGGCCGCTCCGTGGCCCAGGCGCCCGGTCGCTCCGCGCGCGGCGGCAGGGGCACATCGGGCGCGCGCTCCCCGGGCGCCGGCGGCTCGGCCGCCTCGGCGTTGGCGGTGGTGGGCGCCGGCCGGGGCGGCGGATCCTCGTCCGCCATGCCCGAGAGGTCGTTCACGAGGGCGTAGGCCGCGTTGCGCAGCCGCTCCAGCCGGTCCTGCGGCAGCACCCCGCGCGAGGCGTCGTTGGCGGCGAGCCGCAGCCCCTGCAGCGCCACCTCGTCGTAGTAGGAGGTGAGGGAACGGTCCTTCAGCATCGTCTCCGCCTGGGAGAGCGCCTCGTCCGTGTCGCCGGCCAGCATGCGCTGGTAGAAATTCTCCACCGGGGTGAGCGCCGGCCGGTCGCCCAGCATCACGTCGAGGAAGGCGAGGCGCTCCACGTGCCGGCCGAGCACGACGAGGCAGAGCGTAAGGGGGGTGGCCAGGATCAGGCCGATGGGTCCCCAGAGCCAGGTCCAGAAGATCGCGGCGATGATAACCGAGATGGGCGAGAGACCCGTGCTGTGGCCGTAGACCAAGGGCTCCACCACCTGCCCCATCACCGGCTCGGCGATGAGGAAGAGCGCGGCCGTCCACAGCACCATGGACCACCCGGGCTCCGTCCCCGCCGCCAGCACCAGGGGCAGCGCCGCGGCCAGGATCGCGCCGACATAGGGCACGAAGCGGAAGAGCGCCGCCAGGATGCCCCAGACGATGGGGCTGGGCACGCCGATGGCGAAGAGCCCGACGGTGATGATCACCCCGAAGGCGCTGTTGAGCATGAGCTGGGCGAGGAAGTACTTGCTCAGCCGCCGCCCCGCCTCGTCCAGCGCGTCGGTCGTCCGGTGCAGGTCGTCCGACCCGAAGAGCCGGATCAGCCGGTCCCGCAGGTCCGCCTGCTGGAGGAGCACGAAGACGGCCACGATGAAGACGATGAGCGTCGTCTCCAGCGGCCCGACCACCGGCGAGAGGAACTTGCGGGCGAGCTCGAGCGCCGAGGAGCCGCCCTGCTGGATCTCGACGGGCACCGGCCGCCGGTCGCTCCCTCCGCCGAGGCCCGGCAGGGAGGGCGCGGCGGGCGCCGCCTCGGGGGCGGGCGCCGGGGCGCCGGGCGGCCCGTCATGCGGGGGAAGCGGCTTGGCCTCGTTGTTCAGGCGGCGCGACAGGTCGTTGATGCGCCCGAAGACCGCCTCCTGCGCCGACTCCACCTTCTGCTGGATGGCCGTCTGGTAGCGCGGCGCGTTGCTGGCCAGCCCCGCGATCTGCACGCCGATGATGCTGCCGATGAGGGAGAGTAGGCCGAGCGCCAGGACCACGGAGAGCAGCACCGCCGCCACGCGCGGCAGCCGCAGGCGGCGGAAGAGGGCGACCACCGGGGCGAGCACGAAGGAGAGCAGGATCGCCAGCGTGATCGGGATGAGGACCTCGCGCGCGAGGTAGAGGGCGGCGACGATGACCACGCCCACGATGACGGTGAGCAGGTGGGAGAGCTCGGGACTGGGCGGCGGCTGGACCTGGACCGGCGGGCGCGGCTCCGGCAGCATCGTTGTACCCATGACCCGTCCACCTCGTCCGTCCTGATGAGGGAAGGAACGCGGCGGCGGCGCGATCGTCGTCAGGCCCCGCGCCGGGCCACGGGGCGGAACGGAAGGCCCGCCGCCGTCAGCCGGATGCGGGGCGGCCTTCCGCGCCGTGCCGCCCGGGCACGACGCGGGGGCGCGGTCGCTCCCTTAGCGGCCCTTCTCCTGCCGCCACTGCTTGAAGGCCTCGAGGTTCTTCGGGTCGGTGGCGGGGTACAGGCCCGGAAGGGCCTGGCCCTGCCGGACCCGCTCGGTCGCGAAGTCCTCGTAGGCCGTCATCTCCACCGCCTCGGCCGCGACCTCGTCGGCGATGGCGGCGGGGATGACGATCACGCCGTCCCCGTCGCCGAGGATGACGTCGCCCGGGAAGACCGGCGCGTCGCCGCAGCCGATCGGCACGTTGGTGTCGATCGCGTGGTTCAGCGTCAGGTTGGTGGGGGCGGAGGGGCGCTGGTGATAGGCGGGGATGTCCATCTGCGCGATCTCGGCGGCGTCCCGGAAGCCGCCGTCGGTGACCACGCCGGCGACGCCGCGGACCATCAGCCGCGTCACGAGGATGGAGCCCGCGGAGGCCGCGCGCGCGTCCTTGCGGCTGTCCATCACCATGACGGCGCCGGGCGGGCAGGTCTCGACCCCCTTGCGCTGCGGGTGGCTCGGGTCCTTGAAGACTTCGATGCCGTTGAGGTCCTCGCGCGCGGGGATGTAGCGCAGCGTGAAGGCCTCGCCGACCATGCTCTCGGCGCGCACGCGCAGCGGCTGGACGTTCTGGATGAACTGGCTGCGCAGGCCGCGCTTGAAGAGGATGGTGGCGACGGTCGCGGTGCTGACGGTCTTCAGCCTCGCGCGCGTCTCGTCGGACAGGGCCATGGGCGTTCTCTCAGTAGATGACGGGTTCGGGGACGGGGGCGCCGAATTCGGTGCGCAGGAAGTCGAAGTCGCACCCCTCGTTCGCCTGCTGGATGTGCTTGCTGAACATGTAGCCGTAGCCCCGCTCGAAGCGCGGCTCGGGCGCGACCCAGGCGGCGCGGCGGCGCGCCAGCTCCTCCTCGGGCACCTCCATGTTGATGGTGCGCGCGTCGACGTCGAGCGTCACGATGTCGCCGGTCTTCAGCAGGGCGAGCGGCCCGCCGATGTAGGATTCCGGCGCGACGTGCAGCACGCAGGCGCCGTAGGAGGTGCCGGACATCCGCGCGTCCGACATCCGCAGCATGTCGCGGTGCCCCTCCCGCAGCAGCCGCTTGGGCATGGGCAGCATGCCCCATTCGGGCATCCCCGGCCCGCCCTGCGGTCCCGCGTTGCGCAGCACCATCACCGTGTCGGGGGTGAAGGGATAGGCCTCGTCGTCCACCGCCTTCTTCATGGAGGGGTAGTCGTCGAACACCACCGCCGGGCCGGAATGCTTCAGGAAGCGCTGGTCCATCGCCGCCGGCTTGATGACGCAGCCGTCGGGCGCGAGGTTGCCCTTGAGCACCGCGAGCGACCCCTCGCCGTAGATCGGGTTCGCGGTCGTTCGGATGACGTCGTCGTTGAAGACCTTCGCGCCCTCGATGTTCTCGCCGAGCGTCTGCCCGGAGACGGTCAGGCAGGAGAGGTCGAGGTGCTCGCGGATGCGCCCCATCAGCCCGCGGATCCCGCCGGCGTAGAAGAAGTCCTCCATCAGGTAGGCGTTGCCCGAGGGCCGCACGTTGCCGATGACGGGCACCTTGCGCGAGTAGCGCTCGAAGTCCTCGAGCCCGATCTCCTGCCCCGCGCGCCGCGCCATGGCGATGAGGTGGATGATGGCGTTGGTCGAGCAGCCCATGGCCATGGCGACGGCAATGGCGTTCTCGAAGGCCGCCTTCGTCTGGATGCGCTGCGGCGTCAGGTCCTCCCAGACCATCTCCACGATCCGCCGCCCGCTCTCGCTCGCCAGGCGGATGTGCCCGGCATCGGCCGCGGGCACGGAGGAGCCGCCCGGCAGCACCATGCCCACGGCCTCGGCGATGGCGGTCATCGTGCTCGCCGTGCCCATGGTCATGCAGGTGCCGTAGGAGCGCGCGATGCCGCCCTCCACGCCCAGCCAGTCCTGGTCGGTGATCTTGCCCGCGCGCAGCTCGTCCCAGTACTTCCAGGAATCCGAGCCCGAGCCGAGCACCTTGCCCTGCCAGTTGCCGCGCAGCATGGGCCCCGCCGGCAGGAAGATCGCGGGGATGTTCATCGACGTCGCGCCGAGCAGCAGCCCCGGCGTCGTCTTGTCGCAGCCGCCCATCAGCACCGCGCCGTCCACGGGATGGCTGCGCAGCAGCTCCTCCGCCTCCATGGCGAGGAAGTTGCGGTACATCATCGTCGTCGGCTTGACGTAGCTCTCGGACACCGAGATCGCCGGCAGCTCCACCGGGAAGCCGCCCGCCATCAGGATGCCGCGCTTCACGTCCTCCACCCGCTGCTTGAAGTGGACGTGGCAGGGGTTGAGGTCGGACCAGGTGTTCAGGATCGCGATGATCGGCTTGCCTGTCCACTCCTCCGGGCTGTAGCCCATCTGCATGGCGCGCGAGCGGTGGCCGAAGCTGCGCAGGTCCGCCGGGCCGAACCAGCGGGCCGAGCGCAGCTCCGCCGCGGTCTTGCGCGCCGGCCTCGCGGTGCCGGGTTCGGCCTCGAGCTCAACCGGCGGCAAATCGGGATCGGGCATCGTCGTCATCCTCTCGCTCACGCCTGGGCCAGCTTGCCGTCGATGCGGCGCCAGAGCCCCATGGGGTTACCGTCCCGCAGCGCCGGCGGCAGCAGCGCGTCCGGCATGTCCTGGTAGCACACCGGGCGGAGGAAGCGGGCCACGGCCAGCGTGCCGACCGAGGTGGACCGCCCGTCGGACGTCGAGGGGTAGGGCCCGCCATGCACCATCGCGTGGCTCACCTCCACCCCCGTCGGGTAGCCGTTGACGAGGATGCGCCCCACCCGGCGCTCGAGCACGGGCAGCAGCGCGCGCGCCATCTCCACGTCGCCGTCTTCCATCTGGATCGTCGCGGTGAGCTGGCCCTCCAGCCCCTCCGCGAGCCGCAGCATAGTTTCCACGTCCGGGCAGCGGATGACGAGGGAGGCCGCGCCGAAGACCTCCTCGGCCAGCGCGGGGTCGTCCATGAAATGGGCCGCCGTGGTCTCGAACAGCGCGGCCTCGCCCTGCGTGCCGGCGCTCGCGACCTGGCCCGAGGCGACCTTGCGCACGCGGTTGTTGCCCGCGAGGTGCGCGACGCCCGCCTGGTAGGCCTTGAGGATGCCCGGCGTCAGCATCGTCTGCGCCGGCGCCCCGCCAAGCGCTTCCGTGGCGGAGGCAAGGAAGGCGTCGAGCTCCGGGCCTTCCACGGCCAGGACGAGGCCTGGGTTGGTGCAAAACTGCCCGGCGCCGAGCGTCAGCGAGCCGACGAAGGCCTTGCCGATGGCCGCGGCGCGCTTCGCCATGGCCTGGGGCAGCAGGAAGACCGGGTTGATGCTGCTCATCTCCGCGTAGACCGGGATCGGCTCGGCCCGCGCCGCCGCGGTCTTCATCAACGCGGTGCCGCCGGCGCGCGAGCCCGTGAAGCCCACGGCCTTGATGCGCGGGTCCGACACCAGCCCCTGCCCGACCACCTGGCCCGAGCCGAACAGCATGGAGAAGACGCCCTCGGGCAGGCCGGAGGAGGCGACCGCCGCCTGGATGGCGCGCCCGACGAGCTCGGAGGTGCCGGGATGCGCGGAATGGGCCTTCACCACCACGGGGCAGCCGGCGGCTAGCGCCGAGGCCGTGTCGCCGCCGCCGACCGAGAAGGCGAGCGGGAAGTTCGACGCGCCGAAGACCGCGACGGGGCCAAGCGCGATCATCCGCACCCGCAGGTCCGGCCGCGGCAGCGGCGTGCGGTCGGGCAGGGCGGGGTCGATGCGCGCGGAGAGGAAGGTGCCGTCCCGCAGCTCCGCGGCGAAGAGGCGAAGCTGGCCGACCGTGCGGCCGCGCTCGCCCTCCAGCCGGCCG
This sequence comes from Muricoccus nepalensis, assembly GCF_006438825.1. Classification (GTDB taxonomy): domain Bacteria; phylum Pseudomonadota; class Alphaproteobacteria; order Acetobacterales; family Acetobacteraceae; genus Roseomonas; species Roseomonas nepalensis. The sequence continues at coordinate 46,216 of NZ_RCZP01000026.1, read as the reverse complement.
CGGGGCAGGCCGCTCTCGGCCATGGCACGGGTGATCAGCTCGTCGCCGATCGCGAGGATGTTCGCGGCGCAGGCCTCGAGGAAGGCGGCGCGGGCCTCGGGCGTCGTCTCGCGGTAGGTGTCGAAGGCGGCCCAGGCCAGCGCGCAGGCGCGGTCCACGTCGGCCGCGGTGCCGCCGCCGAAGGCCGGCTCCATGGGCTGCCCGGTCGCCGCCTCGACGGCGCGGACCGGCTTGTCGCCGCCGCGGAGCGCGGTGGCCCCGATCAGCATCTCGCCCGTGATGGTGGTCATGCTCTGAACTCCTGCTGCCGCGTCCGCGGCGCGTGCGTGCCGTCGCCCGGTGTCGGGAGACGGGGCGGGGAGACGGGGGCCGGGGCGCGATCCCCGGCCACCGGCCCTAGTCGAGGCTGATGTTCGCGCGCTTCGCGACCTCGCCCCAGCGCTGCGTCTCGCTCGCGACGAAGGCGCGGAACTCCTCCGGCGAGTTGCCGACCGGCGTGATGCCGAGATCGGCGAAGCGGCCCTGGACGAGAGGGGTGGCCAGCGCCGCGCGGGCCTCGGCGTTCAGGCGGGCGACGATCTCGGGCGGCACGCGGGACTGGGTGAAGAAGCCGTGCCACGAGAGGCTCTCGAAGCCGGGAACCGTCTCCGCGATCGCGGGCACGTCGGGTGCGGTGGGGCTGCGCTGGAGCGAGGTGACGCCGAGGACGCGCATCTTGCCCTCCCGCGCGAAGGGCCAGACGGAGGAGAAGTTGTCGAAGGCCATCGGCAGCTCGCCCCCGAGCAGCGCCGTGGTGATCTGCCCGCTGCCGCGATAAGGCACGTGCTCGATCGTCGTGCCCGTGAGCTGCGCGAAGAGCGTGCCGGCCAGGTGGACCGAGGTGCCGACGCCCGAGGAGCCGTAGTTCACCTCGCCCGGGCGGGCCTTGAGGTAGGCGATCAGCTCCGGGATGGTGCGGGGCCCGAAGTTGTCGGAGACGGCCAGCGCGTTCGGCTGCGAGGCGAGCTGCGTGATCGGCGCGAAGTCGCGCAGGTTGTTGTAGGGCAGGCGCGGGTAGATCGCGGGGTTGATGGCGTGGCTGCTGATCGTGCCGAGGCAGATGGTGTAGCCGTCCGGCGCCGCCCGCGCGCAGGCCTCGCTGCCGAGGTTGCCGCCGGCGCCCGGGCGGCTCTCCACCACCATCGGCTGGCCCATGGCCTTCGACATCTCGGTGCTGACGAGCCGCGCCACCGTGTCCGAGGTCCCGGCGCTGAAGGGCACGATCACCCGGATCGGCTGGTTCGGGTAGGGGCGGCCCTGGGCGAGGGCGGGCCCCGCGGCGAGCGTGAGCAGCGCGGCGGCGGCGAGGCGGCGGCCGTGAGCGAGCATGGGCGGTTTCCTTCCTGTGCGGCGTCGCCGCGAACGCGTGGGGCGCGGCTCAGACCGCGCCGTGGGCCTCGACATAGAGCGCGTAGAGGGAGTGCGAGCTCGTCATGTAGAGGCGGTTGCCCTTGGGGCCGCCGAAGCAGAGGTTGGCGCAGCGCTCGGGCAGGCGGATATGGGCGATCGGCTTGCCCTGCGGGTTGAAGACCATCACGCCGTCGAGCTCCTCGGGCTTGCCGCGCGGAGCGTAGACCATCCGGCCGCCGACGCGCGTGGGCTCGGCCTCGAGGTTGCCGTCGCTGCCGTAGCCGCACCAGAGATTGCCGTCGCGATCGACGCGGAAGCCGTCGAGGGCCGCGGAATCGGTGGCGTCGATGAGCTTGACGCGGTTGGAGAGGCTGCCATCCGCGCCGACGTCGTAGGAGAAGATGGAACGGGCGGGCGCGGGGTTGCGGCCGACGACGTAGAGCTTCTTCTCGTCGGGCGAGAAGGCGAGGCCGTTGGGCAGGACGAGGTCGGTGATGACGGCGTCGAGCTTCCCGTCGGGCGTCAGGCGGTAGACGTTGGTGGTGGCCTGCTCCGGCGTCGCGCGGCTGCCCTCCCACTCGCCGAGGATGCCGAAGGTGGGATCGGTGAACCAGATGCTGTCGTCGGACTTCACCACGATGTCGTTGGGCGCGTTGAGGCGCTTGCCCTCGAAGCGGTCCGCGAGGACGGTGATGGAGCCGTCCTTCTCGGTGCGCGTCACGCGGCGGGTGACGGAGTGCTCGCAGGTCACCAGCCGGCCCTGGCGGTCGCGGGCGTTGCCGTTCGCGTAGTTCGCGGGCTGGCGGAAGACGGTGAAGCTGCCGTCCTTCTCGTCGTACTTCATGATGCGGTTGTTGGGGATGTCGCTGACGAGGAGGTAGCCGCCGTCCGGGAAGTAGGCGGGCCCCTCCGCCCAGCGCATGCCGGTCGCGAGCTGCTCGACCGTGCTGCTGTAGAGCCGGTACTTCGCGAAGGACGGATCCAGGATCTGGACCGCCGGGTCGGGGTAGCGCTGGTTCGGCGCGAAGGGAAAGGACTGCGCCCCGGCGCCGCGGGCCAGCGCGGCCGCGCCCGCCATGCCGCCGGCCATCCGCAGGATGCTGCGCCTCGTCGTGCTCATTCCCGTCGTTCCCCTTCGCTTTGTTGATCGCTGTGTCCGGACGCGCGGCCGGGCTCTCCGTCCCGGGCCGCGCGCCCCTCGCCCGGTATCAGGCCGCCTTGCGGGCCGCGGCAAGCCCCCATTTGGCCAGGCTCTCGGCCAGGCGGGTCGCCTGGCGGTCGGTCAGCGGCCAGGCGCCGGGCGGGCGGACATGGCCGCAGTCGTTGCCCATGAGCTTCAGCGCGGCCTTCACGACGGAGACGTTGGTGCCGTTCCCCTCCTCGGCGCGCAGCTCCTCGAAGGCGCTCATCGTGGCGATCAGCGCGTTCGCCTTCGGGTAGTCCCCGGCGGCCAGCGCGGCGTGGATCGCGACGGACTGCTCCGGCCAGACGTTGATGAGGCCCGAGGTGAAGCCGCGCGCGCCGACCGCGGTCAGCGGCGGCGCCCAGACCTCCGCCAGCCCGCCGACCCAGACGGTCTTCGGGTCGGCCCGGCGGATCGCCTCGGCCAGGCGTAGCGGCGCGGGCGAGGCCCACTTCACGCCGACGACGCCGGGGATGGCGCAGAGCTGCTCGATCGCGTCGAGCCCGATGCCGTCGTTGCGGAGGTAGAGCACGATGGGCAGCCCCTGCCCCGCCTCGGCCACGCGCTTCACGTAGGAGACCACGCCGCGCGGCGCGACGAAGGGGTCGGGCGGCTGGTGCACCATCAGCGCGGAGGCGCCGGCGGCCTTCGAGGCGCGGGCGAGCGCCACCGCGTCGCCGATGCTGCGCCCGACGCCGCCGATCACCGGCACGCGCCCGCTGACCATCTCGGCCACCGCGTGCACCATGCGCTCCGCCTCGGCCGTCGTCAGGCCGTAGAACTCGCCGGTGTTGCCGTTGGCGGTGAGGATGTGCACGCCCGCCGACACCGCGCGGTCGATGACCGGGCGCAGGAGCTGCGGCGCGATCCGGTCCTCGCCGTCGAAGGGCGTGACGAGGATGCCGGAGATGCCCGGCAGGGCGGAGAGGAAGTTGGGGGTCGGCGAGGTCACCATCATGTCCTTCGTCAGGGAGGCGCGGCGTCGTCGAGGAGGGCCGGCGCCCCGCGGGCCCGGCCGGAGGCGCCGGGCACCCCTGCGCCCCCGCCTCCCGTCCACGACCGGCTGGGTTCCCCCTCGCGGGCCGCCGCGGCCTCGGCCGGGGCGCCCGGCCGGAACCTGTCATCGACACTGGCTTCCCGTCAACCTGCCTGACAAGATGGATGGGAGATTTCGAGTCCAGGGGAGGCCGTCATGGGCGAGTTGAAGCTGGTCCGCCGGCAGCGGGAGAGGCTCGGCGACCAGCTCTACGGCCAGATCCTGGAGAGGATCATCGCCGGCGAGCTGCGCGAGGGCGACAAGCTGCCCTCGGAGAACCAGATCTGCCAGGCCTTCTCCGTCTCCCGCCCGACGGTCCGGGAGGCCCTGATGCGCCTGCACGCCGACGGGCTGGTGACGACCCGCCAGGGCTCCGGAACCTTCGTGAAGAAGCGCCCCTCCGACCAGCTCACCCGCCTCGTCAGCGTCTCGGACATCGCGGGGATGCTGCGCTGCCTCGAGGTCCGCATCGGGCTCGAGGGGCAGGCCGCGTCCCTCGCCGCCCAGCGCCGGAGCGTGCCGGAGATGGAACGGATCCTCGAGGCGCTGGCCACGCTGCGGGCGAGCTTCACCGACGAGGCGGTGCCCGCCCTGGCCGACTACGCGTTCCACCGCGCCGTCGCGAAGGCGAGCGGCAACGCCTTCTTCGCCGAGCTGCTGGAGATGCTGAGCGGCCCGATCCAGGGCGCCATGGGCGTCGCGCTCGGCCTCACCCGCGCCGGCTCGAAGGAGCGCGCCCGGCGCGTGATCGAGGAGCACGAGGCCATCGCGGAGGCCATCGAGGCGGGCGATGCCGAGGCCGCGGGGCTGGCCATGCGCTACCACCTGAACCGCTCCCGCCAGCGCGTCACGGACGGCCAGCGCGACCTCTAGGCCCCTCGCCCACGGGGCACCCCGGCACCTGCCAGACATGTTCGCGTTTTAACCTGCGCTTTCATGATCTGTCTGACAGGCTGTCCCCGTCCCCGCGGCCTTGCGGGACCGGGCTGGCGCTGCCGCTTCCGCGTCCCCGCAAGGTCCGGCCCGCCCCCGCCAGGAGGGCGGAGGGGACGGCAGGCCGCCGCAACGCCGGCCGGAGGGAAGGAAACGAGATGACATCCATCGCACGCCTGGGCGGCGGCCCATGCCCGTCGCCGCGCCCCCGAAACCTCCCCCGGCCGGAAGCGGCGCGCGGCGCCTAGCCACCCCGCGCCCCGTCCCTGGCGCCAGGGACCAAGGGCACGTCGCCCGCCGCCGGCGCGGTCCCGCGCGGGGCGACGACGCAACGAAGCCGCGAGAAGGTCATCATGAACGAATCAGGTCGTGGAGCGCCCGGGGTCGGGCCAGCGGGGCATTACCGCTGGGTCATTGTCGCGCTGCTGTTCTTCATCACCACGGTCAACTACATGGACCGCAACCTGCTGGGCGTGCTCAAGCCGACGATCCAGGGCGAGATGCACTTCAGCGAGAGTGACTACGGCGACATCGTCTTCGCCTTCAGCATGGCCTACGCAGCAGGCTACGCCAGCATGGGCGCCTTCACCGACCGGGTCGGCATTCGGCTGGGCCTGGCGGTGGCCGCCGTCATCTGGTCGGTCGCCTCCAGCGCCCACGGCCTCGTCACCACCGTCGCAGGCTTCACCCTCGCCCGCATCCTGCTCGGCCTCGGCGAGGGCGGGAACTTCCCCACCTGCATCAAGGCGGTCGCCACCTGGTTCCCGGTGCGCGACCGGGCGCTGGCGACCGGCGTGTTCAACTCGGGCAGCAACATCGGCGGCCTCCTCGCGCCGCTGATCGCCGCCTTCGTCACCGCGCATTTCGGCTGGCAGGCGGCCTTCTACGTGACGGGCTTCGTCGGGATCCTCTGGGTCGTGTTCTGGCTCGTCGCCTACCGCGCGCCGGAGGAGCACCCGAAGGTTTCCGCGGCCGAGCTCGCCTACATCCAGAGCGACCCGGACGTGCCGCTGAAGCGGGTGCCCTGGGTGGAGCTGTTCCGCTACCCCGGCACCTGGGTCTACATCGTCGGCGGCGTCCTCACGAACCCCGTCTGGTGGTTCTACAACAACTGGGTGCCGAGCTTTCTCTTCTCGAAGTTCAACATCAACCTCATGGCCCTCGGCCTGCCGCTCGTCGTGATCTACCTCATGACCGACGTGGGCTCGGTCGGCGGCGGCTGGCTCTCGGGACGGTTCATCCGCGCGGGGATGGGCGTGTTCAACGCGCGCAAGGCGGCCCTGCTGACCTGCGCGGCCTGCACCGTGCCCGTCTTCCTGGCGCCGCGGGTGGAGGGCATCTGGACGGCCGTGCTGCTCATCGGCCTCGCCATGGCGGCGCACCAGGGCTTCTCGGCGAACCTGTTCACGCTCGTCTCCGACACCATGCCGAAGAACGCGGTGGCCGGCGCGGTCGGGCTCGGCGGCGGCATCAGCTCGGTCCTGAGCGGCTTCTCCGCCAAGGTCGTCGGACGCCTGCTGGACGCGACCGGGAACAACTACACCCTCATCTTCTTCGTGGGGGCGGCGGCCTATGTCGTGGCGACCCTGCTGATCCACGTCCTGCTGCCGCGGCACCGGAACGACCTCGTCGCCCCGGCCCAGGCGCCCGCCGAGTAGCCCCGCCCCGCCGCCCGGCCTCGCCGTCCGGGCGGCGGCCCCCTACGCCGCCGAGTCGATCCGCTCGGGCCCGGGCATGCCGTCCTGCGCGCCGTGGGAGAGGCAGGCGAGGGAGCCGGCCCGGCAGGCCCGCGCCGCGGCCTCGGGCAGCGCCAGCCCCTCCGCCAGCCCGGCGGCGAGCACGCCCACGAAGGTGTCTCCCGCCCCCGTCGTGTCCACCGGCCGCACCGGCAGGGCAGGCGCGTGCCAGGCGGCGCCGCCCAGCCCGAAGCCGCGCGCGCCCTCCGCCCCCAGCGTGACGATGCCGGCCCGCCCCGTGACTTCCACCAGCCGCCGCATCGCGCCCGGCGCATCCCCCGCCGCCTCGCCGAGCAGCGCCAGCGCGGCGAGGGCCTCCTGCTCGTTCGCGACGAGCACCGTGCTGGCGGCGAGGAGATCGGGCAGGAGCGCCGCGTCGCCCGCGCCCGGCGTGGGGGCGAGGTTCAGCACCACCTGGGCGCCCGCCTCGCGCGCGCGCCGCGCGACGGCCGCGCTCTCGCGCAGCGGCACCTCGGCCTGCAGCACCAGCACGCGCAGGCCCTCGAGCGCCGCGTCGGGAAGATCGGCGGCCGAGGCCGAGAGGTTCGCCCCGCTCGCGACGGTGATCGCGTTCTCCCCGGCCTCGTCGACGGTGATGAAGGCGCAGCCCGTCGGCGCCGCAACCTCCCGCAGCGCCTCCACCAGCACGCCGTTCCGACGCAGGTTCTCCCGCGCCGCGCGGCCGAAGTTATCCGCGCCCACGGCGCCGGCGAAGCGGACGGGCATCGCCGGGTCCCGGCGCGCCCGGGCCGCGGCCACCGCCTGGTTCGCCCCCTTCCCGCCGTGGAGCAGGCGGTAGCCGGGCGCGAGAACCGTCTCGCCCGGCCGCGGGATGCGCGGGACCCGGGCGACGAGATCGAGGTTGACCGAACCGAAGACGAGGATCACGCCGCGCGATCGGGCACCCAGGTCAGGTCCGTGCCGAGGCGCCCGCTCTCGAGCAGCGCGGCGAGGGTCTTCAGCCGGATGAACGGCGACTCCCGAAAGTTCGGGTCGGCGAAGCCCATGCCGCGCAGCCCCGCCAGCAGCCCGGCGATGGAGCGGTCCAGCGTTTCCTGCGGCTGGTGCTCTGGCGCCAGCTTGCGGAAGAGCGAGAAGTCGACCTGGTAGGAGCGCTTGTCCGGCGGCGCGTCCTTGTTGATGCTCACCTCGGTCCCCGGGATCGCGCCGGCAACGGCCTCCGCCAGCTCGCGCACCGTGTGGTTGCGCTCGTCCGAGCCCGCGTTCACGACGAGGAAGGGGCCGCCCTCGTCCTCGGGCCGGCGCTGGATCGCCCACTCGATCGCGCGCGCCATGTCGCGCACGTCGATCAGCGGCCGCCAGGGCGTGCCGTCGCTGAGCACCGACACCGTCCCGCTGCCCAGCGCGCCGGCGACGAAGTCGTTCAGCACGAGGTCGAGGCGCAGGCGGTCCGACATGCCGCAGGCGGTGGCGAAGCGAAGGCAGGTCACGGCCATGCCCGGGAGGTCGCGCTGGCGCAGCCCCTCCTCCGTGCCGATCTTGGAGCGGGCATAGGCCGTGAGCGGGTTCACGGCGTCGGTCTCGCGCCGCGCCCCTCCCTCCGCGAATCCGTAGACGCTGCAGCTCGAGGCGAAGACGAAGGCGCGCACGCCCGCGCGATGCGCCTGCTCCGCCACGCGCAGGCTCGCCTCCTGGTTGATGGCCTCGGTCACGGCCTCGAAGCGGTTCCCCATCGGGTCGTTCGAGACCGCCGCGAGGTGCACGACGGCGTCCACGCCCTCGAAGACCGCGTCCGGCACGTTCCGGACGTCGCCGAAGTGCTGCGCGTCCAGCAGCGTCTCGGGCACTGGCCCCGTCCCGGCGGGCATGGTGAGGCAATGCGCGAAGAGGCCGCTGTCGAAGCCGAGGAGCGTGGCATCGGGGAAGCGCTGCCTCAGGTGGCGCACCAGGACGGGTCCGACATAACCCATGTTCCCGGTGATCAGGATACGCATGCGCGTCATCGCTCCTCTGTCAGCCGGCGGGGCCGGCAAGTTCCGCGCCGGCCGGCGCCAGCTCGCGCGCCACGGGGGCGCTGGCGGCGGGGAAGGCCTCATCCTGCTCCGCGCGGAGGCGGTCGACCACGCGCCCTGCCGGGATCTCGACGTCGTCGTAGGTCAGCACGTGGTCCTTCCGCACGGCGCGGCGCAGGCGGCACCCCTCGGCCAGGCCCATCGGCAGCAGCCTCTCCGCCGCGGAGACCTCGTAGGCCTCGCACTGCCCGTAGGTGTGGAACCCGCCCAGCCCGTCGATGACCTGCCCCGCGGGCAGGTCCGTCTTGGCCGTCGCCACCACGTCCACGCGCGGGCCCGCGATGGGCTGCAGCACGGCGTCGCGGAACAGCACGGCGCGCGCGACCGAGAGCGGAACCTCGAAATGGCAGAGGTGATAGGGCGTGTAGAAGCTGTAGAGCGGCCCCTCCCCCAGCTTGTACAGGTTCAGGTAGTGGCGCTGCTTGGGGTCGTCATGTGTGGCCAGCACGTAGACGCCGGGGCCCGGCTTGGCGCCGACGACGTAGTCCACGACGCCGCCCAGCCGCTTCAGCTCCTCGGCGTCGTAGACGCGCGTGAGGTCGTCCACGTGCCCCGCGTGGTCCAGCCCCGTCATGCCGCGCTTCGACACCGTCATCCCCGTCGCGTTCGCGACGATGGCCTGCTCGAAGCTGATCTTCGTGCCGTCGGCGAAGCTCGTCACCATCGCGGGGTTCTGGCCCCACTTCGCGGCGAAGGCGGCCTGGGTCGCCGGCGTCCGGTAGGGGTCCTGCAGCCCCTTGATGTTGCCGCACATCACCGGCGTCAGCCCGATGGAGCGCACGAAGCGCCAGAGATTCATCTGCACGCCCGGCTGGTCGCCGTCGCAGCCCGTCAGCAGCACCCCGGCTGCCTCCGCGCGCCGGCGCAGGATGGGGCCGACGGTCCCGTCCAGCTCCGCGTTCATCGAGACGACGTCCCGTCCGCGCTCGATCGCGCGCAGCGTCACCTGCGCCCCGTGCTCCACCGCCCCCGTCGCGTCGATGAGGCAGTCGATCCCCGCGGCGTCGCAGAGCAGGAAGGCGTCCTCGGTCACGGCGGGCACGCCGCGGCGGATGCAGTCCTCGAGGGTGGAGAGCGTCGCCGCCTCCTCCACCTCCTCGCAGCCCGCCTCGGCGAAGGCGCGGCGCGCGTTGCCGATCGTCCGGTTGGCGATGGCGACCAGCCGCATGCCGGGCACCGAGTTGACGATCTGGTTGGCGATGCCGCGCGCCATGAAGCCAGCGCCGACCATGCCGACGGTGACGGGCCTTCCCTCGGCCGCGCGCTTCGCGAGCGCCGTATCGACGATGATCACGCCGTCTTCTCCTTCGCGGGCACCAGGCCGGTCATCAGCCCGACCCCATGGTACTCGGGATCGAAGTCGGGCCAGGACCGGTCCTTCTCCGAGAGCTCCACCGGCTCGATCGGCCACTCAATGCCGAGCCAGGGATCGTCGTGGCGCAGGCCACGTTCCCTCTCGGGCGCGTAGAAGGCGCTGACGAGGTAGAGCGCCTCGGCGTCGTCCGTCAGCGTGATGAAGCCGTGCGCGCAGCCGCGCGGCACGTACATCATGTCCCGGTTCTCGGCGCTCAGCTCGGCCCCGAACCACCGGCCGTAGGTCGGCGAATCCGGCCGCAGATCCGCGACGACGTCGTAGATCGAGCCGCGGATGCAGCGCACCACCTTCACCTCGGCCGCGGGCGGCAGCTGGTAGTGCATCCCCCGCAGCGTGCCGCGCCGGCCGGTCAGCGAGTTGTTCACCTGGACGAAGCGGGTCTCGAGGCCCGCGCCCCCGAACTCCTGCTCGCAGAAAAGGCGGCCGAAGAAGCCGCGGTCGTCGCCGCGGCGGTCCATCGCCACCACGCAGGCACCCTCAACCGTTCCGCGCTGGAACTTCACCGATGAGCGCTCCTTGATTCCGGCCTGGTGGACGCGCGGCCACCGATCACGACGTTGCAGTAGGGCATTAATCCGCGCACGGCAGGCCCGCAACTCGCTTCGGCCCGCGCGCTTTTCACAATCGCGGGTTCGTCAGGCCGCGCCGCCGCAATCGCGGCCTAGGCGAGCTTCCGCTCGATCACCGACACGAAGTCGCCGACGTTCTTCAGCCCGTCCAGCTCCGATGTGCGGAAACGCACCCCGAAGCGCATCTCCGCCGCCAGGATGAGGTTGATGTGCGTCTGGCTGTCCCATTCCGCGATGTCCTCCGCGGTCGTCGTGTCGGCCAGGGTGATCGAGTCGTCGTCGAAGACCTCGTGGAAAACCTCCGTCAGCGCGGCCATGATCGCGTCCCGGGTCATGCAACCCCTTCCATGATGGAGATGAAGTGCTCCGGCGCCACGAAGCGGTCGAGCTCCAGCCGCCAGAAGGTGGCGCCGTCCTCTGCGCCCGGCGGCGGGGGCATCGGCTCGAAGCCCAGCTTCGCGTAGTGGTCGCTCACCATGCCGTTCTTCGCGGTCGGCCGGTAGACGCCGATCAGCGCCCTCGCCCCCCGGGCGGACGCCGCGCGGACGAGGCTCTGCAGCATCGCCCGCTCGACGCCCCGCCCGAGGACGCGGCAGCTCATCAGCCAGGTGTCGATCGCGAGCGCGCCCTCCCCCGCGGGGCGCGCGAGCACCACCGCGATCAGCCCGTTGTCGCCGAAGCGATCGGCCAGCCGCACGCGGAGGGTGACGGAGGAGGGGTCCTCCATCACCTGCGCGATCTCGGCTTCCGTGTAGCGGCGCGTCGTCAGGTTGAACTGGTTCGTCTTGTTGGTGAGCTGCGTGACCCGCGCGAGGTCGACGGGCGCGATCGGGGCCGCGTCCATCACCATCTCGAGACTGCGCAGGAACCCTTCCATGTCCGTCGAGGAGGTCTGGCTGGCCCTCTGCCGCTCGGCGTTCAGGGCGTATTGCCGGCCGCGCTGCGCGTCGTCGGCCGTGAAGGCCGCCGCCTCGAAGTAGCCGGCCTCCGCCAAGCGGGCGGCGTAGCCCGCGACGTCCTCGGGCAGCTCCGGCACCGCCACCATGGGCAGCTCCCGCCGCACGATCGCCCGCTCCGCCGGGTTGTCGTCGACGAAGACGAGGCTGTCGATGCCGATGTTCAGCGTCGCCGCGATGTCCCGCAGGTTCGCGGCCTTGTCCGTCCAGTTGGCGACGAAGGCTGCGATCTGGTCGCGGCGGAGAACCATCTCCGGGTGCTTGTCGAAGGCCTCGACGGCGTTCGCCTCGTCGTTCTTCGAGCAGACCGCGAGGATGACGCCGCGCGCGCCCAGCAGGCCGCAGTAGCGCTGGAAGCCCGCATAGGCCTCCCCGGCCGCGCTGCCCTGGCCGAGCACGATCCCGCCCAGCCCGTCATCCCCGATCACCCCGCCCCAGAGCGTGTTGTCGAGGTCCAGCACGAGGCACTTGCGGGAGAGGCCGGCGACGGCCGCCGCTACCCGCGCCAGGAGGTCCCCGTAGAGCGGCGCGCTCCGCAGGCTGACGAGCTGCTTCGCCTGGTGCCAGCGGACGGGGTCCAGCCACCGCGCCGCCCCGTCCCGCGCCACCTGCCAGGCGAGGTCGAGCAGCAGCACGCCCTCCTCCCGGGCCGCGCGCCGCAGACCGGCGTTCAGCCGCTCCACCAGCGCCCCGGGCGCGGCGGCGACGAGGCCCTCGAAGTTGCCGAACAGCGGCGGCGCGGTGTTGACGATCGTCTGCTGCACGACCGTCGCGCCGTAGCGCTCCCGCGCCCGGCGCCAGAGGTGCCGCACCTCCTCGACGCGGCGCGCCACCGCCTCCTCGACCTCCGCCTCGCCCGCCTCGAGCGGCAGGCCGAGCTGGAACTCCGCCTCGTCGAGGGCGAGCAGCACGAGCTGGGGCGAGAACTCGTCGAGCTCCGTGGGCGGCCCGAGCAGCACCTGGCGGTACTGCCCGTAGGGCGCGACGCGCAGGTCGAGCGCCAGCCGCCGCCCGAGCCCCGCCACCCGCAGCGCCGGGAAGAGGTGGTCCACGGTGTGAGAGGCGAGAATCGCGAGCCGAAGGGGGAAGAGGCCGAGGCCGCGCAGCTCCGCCGGCGGCACGGCGTCGAGGGAGGCCAGCCGGTCGATCCGCCCCGCGGCGAGGAAGTTGTGGCGGTAGCCGGCGAGCTCGGCCGCCGCCCGCACCCGCTCCGCCGGCTGCGGCAGGCGGCGCGCGGCCGCGAGGGCCGCCGACAGGTCGGGATGCGCCGGCAGCCAGGCGAGATCGGCCTCCTCCGGGGCCTGGGGAGGCTGGACGCTCTGCTGATCCAAGGCCGTCGTCCCCTCAGAACTGGAAGTAAAGAAATTCGGTCGGCGCGGCGGAGAGGGCCCGCAGGATGGCGAAGAACCCCGCCACGCCGACGATGACGCCAAACGCCATCGTCGGCTGCCAGGAGAGCAGCCCGCGCCGCCGCGCCGCGTCCTTCACCGAGCTTCCGAAGGCCGTCTCGAAGCGGCCGAGCCATTCCTGGGAGTTCGGCAGCGTCCAGACGATCAGCAGGAATGCAACGAGGAGCAGGGCTTGGCTCAGCGGCGGCCCCGGCGCGAACTCGAAGCCGAGCGCCGTGGCGGTGCGCCAGACGCCCGGCAGCTTCGCGAGGATATCAGGCAGAACCGCGCCGTTCTGCCCGAGCATGCCCGAGAGGATGCTGACCGCCGCCGGCACGCTCGCCGCCCGGAAGAAGACGAGCGCGACGATCACGCAGAGGAAGGTGGTGAGCACGGCCACGGCGCGCGGGAAGGCGCGCGGGCTGTCCATCGTCCAGCCGCGCGAGGCCTTGAAGGTGCGCCAGGCGTGGTTGACCGTGAGGTACAGGCCGTGGAGCACGCCGAAGGCGATGAACTGCCAGCCCGCCCCGTGCCAGAGCCCCGCCAGGAACATCGTGAGCACGGTGGGCACGGCCACGAGCTGCAGGAAGGCGGCCGGCGAGGTCTTGCCCCGCTTGAGCCCGGGCTTGCCCTTCTGCAGCCGCGCGCGCGTCAGGTGCAGCGCCAGGGGGTTGTAGAGGTAAGCCGTCAGGAAGCGCGTCAGCGTCATGTGCCAGCGCGACCAGAACTCGATGATGTTTCGCGCCTTGTAGGGCGAGTTGAAGTTGCGCGGCAGGCGGATGCCGAACAGCATCCCCACGCCGATCGCCATGTCGGTGTAGCCGGAGAAGTCGAAGTAAATCTGCAGGGCGTAGGAGAGCGCGCCGAGCCAGGCGTCGGTCAGCACGGGCGGCACGCCCCCGGCGGCCCCCTCGAAGACGGGCGACACCCAGTGCGAGGCGGTGTCCGCCAGGAGGACCTTCTTGCACAACCCGATGATGAAGAGCGTGAGGCCGAGCGCGATCATCGACGGCTGCGGGCGGAAGATGCGGCTGTCGTCGAACTGCGGCAGCATCTCCTTGTGATGGGTGATGGGCCCCGCGATCAGGTGCGGGAAGAAGGTGATGAACATGCCGTAGTTGGCGAAGTTCGTCTCCTCCGCCACGCCGTCATAGGCGTCGATCAGGAAGGCGATCTGCTGGAACGTGAAGAAGGACATCGCGAGCGGCAGCGCGATCTCGGGGATGGGGAAGGCCGCGCCCGACACGTCGTTCGCTGTCTGCACGAGGAAGCCCGCGTATTTGTAGTAGCCCAGCAGCAGGAGGTTGCCCGCGATGCCCGCCAGGAGCAGCGGCCGGCTCTGGTGGCGCGAGAGGCGCCGGCCAAGCGCGTAGTTCGCCGCCATGGAGCTCATGAGCAGCGGGACGTAGAGCGGGTTCCACCACCCGTAGAAGAACAGCGAGGCCGCCGTGAGCCAGACGACGGCGGCGCGGAAGTAGCCCCGCGTGCCAAGGGCGAAGAAGACCACCCAGGCGACGGGCAGGAAGCCGAGGATGAAGGCGGCCGAGTTGAACAGCATGCCCCTCAGATCCCTCCTAGAGCTGGCTCAGGGGGCGTGCGCCGGAGGAGGCGCGGTAGTCCCGGAAGGCCCGCACCAGCTCCGCGGTGAAGCGCTGAGCCGCCGGCCAGTTGACGTGGATGGCGTCGGTGAACTCCGACGCCTCGCCCCCGAACACCGTCGCCCCGTCCCAGAAGGAGGTCGTCCCCACCTCGGCGAGCGCCGCACGCACCCCCGCCACGAAGGCCTGGTGCAGCTCGCCCGAGGGATCGTAGCGCTCCCGCCAGCCGGGATGCAGCGGCGCGGTGGTCACGAAGAGATGCCGCCCGCCCTCCGCGAGCGAGAGGGCGAAGCTCCGCAGCGCCGTGAAGCAGGAGGCGTCCAGCCGCTTCACGGGACCGTAGAGAAGCCCGCGGTTACCCGGGGCGTTCAGCGGCCCGTCCCCGAAGCGCGTCATGATGAGGGATTCGACTTCGCCGTGCGCCGCCCGGAGATCGGCGATGTGCCCGGCGTTGCGGGCGAGCGACACGGGGTCGAACTGGGTAATGTAGAAGGGGTAGAGCCAGCGCCGGTCGAAGACGTAGGCGTCGACCGTCCCGGGATCGAAGAGCTGATCCGGCTTCTGGGCGCAGCTCGTGAAGTCCTGCGGCGCCACCACGAGAAGCGCGCTCTGCACCGACGGGAAGTGGCGGATAAGGTAGCGCGCCACCCAGGTCGACTGGTCGATGCCCGCGTGGCAGACGCCGCCGTTCAGCGGGCGGGCCGCCGGAACCCGCTGGACGAACTGCTGGCTGTCGATGCCCCGCCAGGCGAGCGAGGAGCCGACGATGAGGAGGTTCGGCGCCTCGGGCGGGTTGTTGCGCAGCCAAGTGAGCTTCTCGTCGGCGCAGATCTCGTTGACGAGGGCGGGCGGGGGCAGGAGACCCGCTTTGTCCAGCGCCACGATCGTCGCCATGTAGCCGACGAAGAGGGCGCTGAACGTCGCCGCCACGGTCGCGATGTACCGGGCCCAGGGCCCGCGCGCACGCGCCGGCAAGTCGTCCGCCGGCCGTTCGGAGCCATCGCCCGGAAGTCCAGCCGCCATTACCGAATCAGGTCCTTCGCGAAGCATGCGATCCGCATCATCCAAGGACAGCACCATTTCGAATCAAGGCCGCGCATCGTCCTATGTTAAACGGGCTGCTGCCGTTTCCCTCAGGCATCGCGTCGCGAGGTTCCCCAGGCCGCCTTCCGGGACTGCAGGAAGCTCCGCAGGCGACGGTGAAATTCCCAGTAGTGCTCGCGCCCGGTGATCCCCAGCGTGACGTCGAGCGGCTTAATCGGATGCCAGAGCATGTTCCGGCGCAGCCGCGGCAGGGGCAGCTTGGCCGGACGGAAGACGAAGGTTCCGGGGCAATGCGTCCCGCTGACGAGCGAGTTCCTGTAGAAGCGACCGCGGTTCTCCGGCGCGACGAACTCGCCCAGCCCCCCGATGTCCTCCAGCCGCAGCCCGGCGTTCCGAAGGAGCGTCGGCCAGGTGACCTCGCAATGCCCCGTCCATCCCTCGCGATAGGCGCTGTCCATGACCTTCATCGCGCGCGCGCTGGCCCGGAACAGGGGCATCAGGCAGCCCACGCGGTCCTCCCAGCGGAAGTTGGGCAGAACGGCGCTCGGCCCCTCGGGCGCGCCGAACAGCGCCCACATCCACCAGTTGGGCTGCGTCTCCGCCGTCCGCATGGTTGTTGCGAGGAGGTCTGCCTGGCTGTTCTCGAAGCTGGCGAAGAAGCGCTCCCACCGGCCGCTCCAGCGAACGTCGTACTCCATGAACCAGTAGCGCTCGAAGCCGGGGTGATGCCGGTAGAAGTGCATGCCCGGCAGGTCCGTGTGCCCGCCGCCCCAGATCGACCAGTCCGACCCACCCGCCGATTTGCCGGGGTATTCGGGCGTGCGGATCTCGGGCGTGGTGACGAAATGATGCGGCAGTTCCTTCAGCGCCTCGGGCTTCGGCGTTCCCGGCGGAACATGCATGAGGAAAAACACCCGGTAATGCGCAGGGCAGGCCTGCTGCAGTTTCCGGAATTGCCGCAAAATGCCCGGGGTAATCAGGTGCGACTGAAAAACCAGGGCCGTCAAAGCGGGAGAATGGGCAGCTTTTTCGTCGGCCAAGATGTCCACCCTCATCTCCAATCCGGAACCTCGCCGGACCTAGCATGCGGCGCGGAATGTCCACCATCGACGTTTAATGCCGAAAAACGTTGCTTTCTGAAATTCAGCACAACGTGATGACGCCGCCGCGCCGATCACCTTTCGTTGCGAATGGGGTTCAGACGGGCCGGGCTGCCGTGGCGTGGCCCCAGGACGGGCCGCGCCTCTCCCGGCGCCCGGGGAGCGCCAAGCCGCACCCCCGGGAAGACAAGCGCCAACGGGCCGGCGAAGGCCCCTACCAGATCTTCCAGGGCGCCTTGCCGGCCGCCCACAGCTCCTCGAGGTGCTTGCGGTCGCGAAGCGTGTCCATCGAGTACCAGAAGCCCTCGAAGGGATGGGCCATCAACTCCCCCTCCCGCGCGAGCGCCTCGAGCGGCTCGCGCTCGAACACCGTCGAGTCGCCGGCGATGTAGTCGAAGATCTTCGGCGACAGCACGAAGAAGCCGCCGTTGATCCAGATCTCGCCACCGAGCGGCTTCTCGTCGAAGCTCGTCACCCGCCCGTTCTCGATCGCGAGGGAACCGAAGCGCGACGGCGGCCGGACCGCCGTCACCGTGGCGATGCGCCCGTGCGCCTCGTGGAAGTCGGCGATCTTCTGCAGGTCCAGCGCGGTCACGCCGTCGCCGTAGGTCATGCAGAAGGGCTCGTCGTCGAGATGCTCGCGCAGGCGGGCCAGCCGGCCGCCGGTCATCGTCTCGAGGCCCGTGTCCACCAGCGTGACCTTCCACGGCTCGGCCGTGTGGCGGTGTAGCGTGACGGTGTTGCGGGCGAGGTCGATCGTCACGTCCGCCGCCTGAAGGTGGTAATCGGCGAAAAACGCCTTGATCATGTGCCCCTTATAACCGAGGGGCAGCACAAACTCGGTAATTCCATTGGCGGCATATATCTTCATAATATGCCAGAGGATGGGCCGCCCGCCAATTTCCACCATGGGCTTGGGACGGGCCTCGGTTTCCTCCATCAGCCGGGTTCCGTAGCCACCGGCGAGAATCACGGCTTTGCGAAGCTTCACGAGCGAATCACCGTTGCTAAATTGTTTGATCGCGTAACGTCAAACAATTTTAAGCACAGCGCAAGGATGCTTGCACGGCCGGGAGGCGTCAACACGACACCTTTCTGAGAAGATTATGAAGCTTCATCCATCTGTCTTTTGAGGTTTAAACCAGCCGGGCTGGTGCGCCCGCGCGTCCCCGGCGAGGACGCGCGGGTGGGCGGACCGCTTGCAAGCCCCGCTGCAAGCCCTGCGCCAGCTATCAGCGCCAGACCACGTCTGTCCGGCTGCAGGTTTCCACCCCGCGCCGCTCCGCGGTCGCCCCGTTGTTGTAGACGACGCGGATATCGGCGGCGCAGCTGCTGCCGCCCGGCAGGCGCACGTAGAGGGACTGGCCCGGCTCCATGACGCTGGTCCCAAGCCGGTCCGAGCCCCAGCTCGATTGCGACGAGAGGGAGATGTAGAGCTCGCGGATGACCTGGCCCGAGCGGTTGACGAAGTTGAAGGACGGGTCGCCGCCGCGCGGCGCCGCCACCGACGCGCCCGCTCCCGCGCCCATGCTGACGCTCGCCCCGGCACCCGCGCCCGCCCCCCCGAAGGCGATGGTGTTGATCGAGCAGGCGTTCAGGCCCATCCGGGTCTCCTCCCGCCCGCTGGCGTAGGTGACGCGCACGTCCAGCATGCAGTCGCCAAAATTCGGCGTCACGTAGACCCGGTTGCCCGCGGGCAGCACCCCGCTGCCGAGGATGTCCGGCCCCCAGTTCGACAGCCGCGACGCCGAGACCTGCGCAGTCTGGATGGTGTCGCCGGTGTTGTTGACCAGCCAGAACCGGTTCTGCGCCTCCGCCGGCGCGGCGGCCAGGCCCGCCAGCAGGGCGAGCGCCACGATCAGGGCACGCATCGTTACCTCCTCAAGAGATCGTTACGCATCGAAACACAGCTTCTGGTAGAGAAGAAGTCGCGTCTTCGTGAGGAAACTTTCCGCAACCGGCGGCGACCTGGCACAAGATTGCCACACTGCTTGCGCCTCGGCGGGCGTCCCCAAGCCGGCGCTGGCGTCTCACGGGCCGGTGATCCTACGCTGCATCGCATGATGCCGCCCGAGGCCACCCCGCGCTTTCCCTCCTCCTCGCCGATGCCGCGCCGGGCCAGCGGCGCGCGGCGGCGTGGGCAGGCCCTCCTGCTCGCGGCCGCCCTGCTGGCGGGCTGCGCCGCCGGGGAACGCGGCTTGGCCGCCACCGAGGCCGAGCTCGCGGAGCCCCCGCCGCCTGCCCCCGTCGCGGCCCCCCGCCGCGCCGTCCCCGCGCCCTCCGGCGTCTACGGCGCCTACCTCGCCGGCCGCCTCGCCGCGAACGAGAGCGACGCCGCGGCCGCGGCCGAGGCGCTGCTCGCCGCCCTCGCCGCCGACCCGGACGAGCCGGAGATCCTCACCCGCGCCTTCAGCGCCGCCGTCATGGACGGCCGGCCCGACGCCGTGCGCCTCGCCCGCCGCCTGCCCGACAGCCAGCTCGCGGCCCTCCTGCTCGCCGGCTCCGACGCCCAGGGCGGCCGGTGGGAGCGGGCCGAGGCGCGCATCCGCGGCCTGCCGCGCCAGGGAAGCGCCCAGATCCTCCAGCCGCTGCTGCTCGCCTGGGCGCAGGCCGGGCGCGGCAACCCCGACGCCGCGCTGGCCACCCTCCGGCCCTTCGTGGAAGCGGGGGCGCTCCGCGCCGTGGCCGCGCTGCACGGCGCGATGATCGCCGACCTCGCCGGCCGCGCGCGCGAGGCGGAGCGGCTGATCCGCGTCGCCGTGGCGGAATCCGGGGAGCCGAACCTTCGCCTGACCACCATCGCCGCCGGCATCCTCGCCCGCGCGGGGCGCGAGGCGGACGGCGCGCGGCTGTTCGACGCCATGTCCGTGGGCTCGGACGACATCGCGCTGACCGCCGGCCCGGCGGCGCGGCGCGCGGCGCTCGCCGGGCGGGCCGTGGCCTCGCCGGTGGAGGGAATGGCGGAGGCGCAGGTGGCTCTCGGCGCCTCGCTGCGGCGGCAGGGCGCGCCGGAGCTCTCCCTCATCCTCGCCCGCCTCTCCCTGCGCCTGCGCCCCGGCTTTGCGCCCGCGCTGATCCTCGCCGCCGAAAGCCTGGCGGACGAGCGCCACGTCGACGCCGCGCTGGCGGTACTGGCGAGCGTGCCGGCGGAGGACCCGATGGCCCCCCTGGCCAGCCTTCGCCGCGCCTCCCTGCTGAACCGCCTCGGGCGGGCGGACGACTCCCTCGCGCTCCTCCGGCGCACCGCCGAGGCCTTTCCCGGCGCCCCCCAGCCCGTGGTCGCCATGGGCGACGTGCTGCGGGGCGAGGGGCGCCACGCGGAGGCCGCCGCCGCCTACGGCACGGCGATCGACCGCCTCGCCCAGCCCGGCGCGGCCGACTGGCCCCTCTTCTACGCCCGGGCCGTCGCGCGCGAGGGGGCGGGGGACTGGCCGGGCGCCGAGGCCGACCTCCGCCAGGCGCTCCTCCTCTCGCCCGAGCAGCCCTCCGTCCTGAACCACCTCGCCTACGCCTGGGTGGAGCGCGGGGAGCGGCTGGAGGAGGCGCGCGGGATGCTCGAGCGCGCGGTGGCCGCCCGCCCACAGGACGGCAACATCGCCGACAGCCTCGGCTGGGCGCTGTTCCGCAGCGGCGACGCGGCGGGCGCGATCCGCTGGCTGGAGCGCGCCGCGGAACTGGAATCGCGCAGCGGCGTCATCAACGACCATCTCGGCGACGCCTACTGGGCCGCCGGGCGCTGGGCGGAGGCGCGCTTCCAGTGGCGCCGCGCCCTCGGGCTTGCGTTGGACCCCGCCGAGGCGGCACGCGTGGAGGCGAAGCTGCGCGACGGTCTTCCGGCCGCCACCGCGCTGCGCTGAACGGGCAGGACCGCACGTGATCGAGGACGCGCCGGCCAAGGTGAACCTGCACCTGCACGTCACCGGGCGCCGGGCCGACGGCTACCATCGGCTGGACAGCCTGGTGGTCTTCGCCGGCGCCTCGGACAGCCTCCGCGTCGGCCCTGGGGAGGGCGTGACGCTCGGCCTCGGCGGGCCCGAGGGCGGCGCGCTGGCGGCCGAGCCCGACAACCTCGTGCTGCGCGCGGCGCGGCGGCTGGCCGAGGCGGCAGGCCGCCCCCTGCCTGGCGCCGCGCTCCACCTCGAGAAGCGCCTGCCGGTGGCCTCCGGGATCGGCGGCGGCTCGGCCGACGCCGCGGCCGCGCTGCGGGCGCTGGACCGCTTCTGGGGCCTCGGCCTCGGCGCCGCCCGGCTGGAGGGGATCGCGCTCGGGCTGGGGGCGGACGTGCCGGTCTGCCTCGCCTCCCGCCCCGCCCTCATGGGCGGCGTCGGGGAGGTGCTGTCGCCGGCGCCGCGCCTGCCGGCCTTCGGGATGGTGCTCGCCAACCCGCGCGTGGCGCTGCCGACCCCCGCCGTCTTCGCGGGGCGCCAGGGCGCCTTCTCCCCGCCCGCCTCCCTCCCGGCCTCCTGGCCCGACGCCGCGTCCCTGGCCGAGGGGCTGCGAGGGCTGCGGAACGACCTGGAGCCCCCGGCCATCGCCCTCTGCCCGCCCGTCGCCGCGGTGCTGGACGCGCTCGACGCCCTGCCCGGGACCCTGCTCGCGCGCATGAGCGGGTCGGGCGCGACCTGCTTCGCCCTCTTCCGCGACGCCGCCGCCGCCGCCCGCGCCGCGGCGCTCCTCCCCGCCGCCTGGTGGCGCTGGGGCGGCGCGGCGCGGACTGGAGACTGACGGCCGGGAAGACCGCGGAAAGGTGCCGCGAAGGGGTTTACGCGCGGCGCCGCGGAGGACATCTTCCGGCCGGCCGGCAAGCCCGGGCGATGGGGCGTCGCCAAGTGGTAAGGCAGCGGTTTTTGGTACCGCCATTCCCAGGTTCGAATCCTGGCGCCCCAGCCAAGGCCCGGAAAACGATCCCATCCGACACGTCAGCCCCCGCGCCCCGGGCCGAGCCCGGCCACGGGGCGCGCGCCCTCAGTGCGGGACGAAGCGGGCGGCCCGCACCTCCGGCAGGGAGGGGATCCACTCCTCCATCTCCGGGGCCGCGACCTTCGAGGCCTGGCTGAAGGACGCGTACCAGGCCTGGAAGATGAGAAGGTTCCAGATCACCCGGTTGAAGGAGTGGCCGCGGTAGAGGAAGGCCTCCCAGAGGGCGCGGCACGCGCGCACGTTGAGCAGCCCGTGCGCCGCCAGCGCGGCCGGGCTCATCAGCCCCTCCGCCCAGTCGCGCAGCTCGTCCTTGAGCCAGATCTCCACCGGCGCGCCGAAGCCGCGCTTGGGCCGGTCCAGCAGCTTCTGCGGCACCTGCTTGTAGAGCATCTTCCGGAGCGGCAGCTTCCCCTGCCCCGCGCTGTACTTCTCCGAGGTCGGGAAGCGCCAGGACATCTCGATCACGCGGTAGTCGAGCAGCGGGCAGCGCACCTCGAGCGAGGTGGACATGCTGGCACGGTCCACCTTCGCCAGGATGTCGTCGATCAGGTAGCTCGTCATGTCCATGAAGCTCATGCGGTCGATCGGTGTCGACTGGCCGAGCAGGAACTGCGGGTTCTCCAGCGGGTTCGGGACGAGGGTCGGGTCGGCGAGCAGGGAGTCGACGTTGAGCGTCTGCGACACCAGCATGCGGTGCACCTGGTCGGCGTCGCCCGAGGTCATGACGCGCGCGAGAAGCCGCAGCCGGCGCGCCATCCGGACCTGCCCGAGGCGCTCCGCGGCGGGCGCCAGGCTGTTGGAAACCGCGCCGGCCAGCGCGCGCGCCGCCCCTGGCAGTCCCTGGCGCCGCAGCAGCCAGTCGTCCACCGCCGCGTAGCGCGTGTAGCCCGCCAGCAACTCGTCGCCGCCGTCGCCCGAAAGGGCCACCTTCACGTGGCGCCGCGCCAGCCGGCACAGCAGCGTCGTCGGGACGATCGAGTCGTCGGCGAGGGGCTCGTCGCTGATCTCGGCAACGTCCCGGATCATGTCCTGGATGTCCGCCGCGGCAAGGTAGGATTCCTCGTGCCGCGTGCCGAGATGCGTCGCGACGGCGCGCGCGTGCGGCGCCTCGTCCCACTCCTTCGCCCGGAAGCCGATGGCGAAGCTGTGGACGGCGCTCGGCGAGACCTTCGTCATCACCGCCGTCACGAGGCTTGAATCGATACCGCCCGAGAGGAAGGAGCCGACGGGCACGTCCGCCACCATCCGGAGCGCGACCGCGTCCTCCACCAGCGCCTCGAACTCGTCCTGCCGCGCCGCGCGGCCGGACGCCTGGGCCTCGAGCCCCTCCATGACCATGCCGCGCACGTCCCAGTAGGGAACCGGCTCCGGCAGGATCTGCTGCGACGCGACCCGGGCGTCGAGGCGCAGGATATGGCCGCCGGGCAGCTTCGAGATGCCCGCGAAGATCGTCTGCCGCCCGGCGATGTAGCCAATCTGCAGGAAGCCCGAAACCGCCTCGGCCGAGAGGCGCCCGTCGAAGGCGGGATGCGCCTGCAGGGCCTTCAGCTCCGAGCCGAAGAGGAAGTGGCCACCCATCCAGCCGTAGTACATCGGCTTCTTGCCGATCCGGTCGCGGGCGAGCGACAGCGTCCGGTCGAGCCGGTCCCAGACGGCGACGGCGAACATCCCGTTGGCGCGCTGCAGCGCGCGCTCCAGCCCCCACTCGTCGATCGCCTCGACGAGCACCTCCGTGTCGGAGTGCCCGCGCCAGGCGTGGCCACCCCGCGCGGCATCGATCTCCGCGCGCAGCGCGGCGAAGTTGTAGATCTCGCCGTTCATCATGACGATGTAGCGGCCGTCGGCGGAGATCATCGGCTGGTGGCCGGCCGGCGACAGGTCGATGATGGAGAGCCGGCGGAAGCCGAAGGCGACCCCCTGGCACGTATCCGTCCAGGTCCCGTGGTCGTCAGGGCCGCGGTGCGTCAGGCGGTCGCGCATGCCCCGGATGATCCGGAGGGAAGCTTCCTCGCTGGCGCGGTGCGCCGGCGACCAGAAGCCGGTCAAACCGCACATCGCGTTCGCTTCCTTGTCCTGACCTGCTTCTGAAGACCGCCGTTCCGGGAGGAGGCGGGAACCATGCTGCTCCGGGGTCGGCACGCCGACGGAGAGGGCATCATGGCGTCATGCCTGTCGTCGCGTCCGGAGAACTCTGCCGCTCAACCAACCGAACCCACTCCCCCTGCAGCATCACGGCCCACGAAATAGGAAGGCACTCCGGTTACACGGCCCGGTCCTCCGCCGAGCGGGGCACCTCCCGAGAGGCGGCGCTGAGCAAATTTCCTTTCGGCAATGTAAGGCTTAGCAACAATACAGCGGGCTGAAACATTAGGAAGGATAAAATTGTGGGGAGATGGACCGTCCGTCGACCAAAGTGCCGTTGCGAAGTCATGCAAAAACCATCACTCACTTTTGCGTGAATATATTCTGCTGCAATCGGTTGTATTGCGGGTATTCCGCGGGGCTCTGCACCACCCGTGCGTTAGGCCGAATGCCTTCTGCAACCTTCCTCTTTCGACTCGGCGGTTCGCGCCCGGCCATGACGCCGCCGAACCTGTTCGCTAGCCTCGCTCAAGAGCCGGTGAGACTCGGCAAATCAGGACTGTGAGCGGCGAACGAGGCTTGTCGCTGGCCAGGGCGACTGCCAAATAGAACATTAGAAGAACACAACGCCGGTCGATCCAAGCGAACAGGCGCAGCGCGCGAAGGGAAGGCACGAGATCCCATGACCCACCTGTCCGCCATCACGCCCGCCCGGCCAAGCTACCTCTCCCAGGCCAGCGGCGGCGATGCCCCGGCCCGGGACGCGCGGCTCTCGGCGGTGCTCTCGCTCATGGAGACGGGCGGCCTTTTCCCCCAGGCGCTCCCCGGCGCCACGGCCGAGGAGGCGCCACCCGCCTGGACCGGCACCTCCCCCGGGCTCGACCTGGGGGCGCCCCTGCCCTTCACGCCGGACTTTCCCGCCCGGCTGGAGCGTAAGATCGGCGAGAGGGGCGACGCGTCGCGCCCCGTCCTGCTCGGCGCCGGCACCGATCCCTACCAGCCGGTCGAGCGCATCCTCGGGGTGACGCGCGCCGCGCTCGAGGTGCTGGACCGGCTCGGCCATCCCGTGACCCTCGTCACGAAGTCCACGAGCGTGCTGCGCGACCTGGACATCCTGGGGCGCCTGGCGGGCCGGGGGCTCCTGCGGGTCTGCTTCCCCGTCGCCACTCTCGACCACCGCCTCGCCCGACTCCTAGAGCCCCGCGCGCCCACGCCGCTGCGCCGCCTGGCCGTGATGCACGAGCTCTCCCGCCACGGCATCCCCGTCGCCGTCGTCGCGGGCCCGATGATCCCGGGCGTGAATGACGCCGAGATGGAGAAGGTGCTCGAGGCGGCCCAGGCCCACGGCGCCCGCGCGGCGGCCTACGTCCTCCTGCGCCTGGCGCCCGATCTTCGCCGTGCCGTCGAGGCCTGGCTCAACGCCCAGATGCCCGACCGCGCCGCGCGCGTGCTGGCGCTGATTCGGGGAAACCGAGCCGGGCGCCCCCAGGACGCCCGCCCCGGGCTGCGCCCCCTCGGGGTGGACACCGCCGCCGAGGCGCTGGCCCGCCGCTTCGCTGCCGCGCTGCCCCGCCTGGGCCTGGACGGCGCGCAGGCGGGCGCGGCCCTGCCCGCCGCGGACCGGCAGCCCGTGCTTCTCTAGCGGGGGCTGCCGCGCGGTTCGCGCTACTGCACCCGCACGTAGCGCAGCGGGAAGTAGTTGTCGGCCATGAGCTGCAGCGAGATGTTCTGCCGCGCCGCCCAGACCACCACCTGCTGGTGGACCGGGATATGCCCGACCTCGTCCACGTGGATCTTCGTCGCCTCGTTGATGAGCTGCTGCCGCTTCGCGGGGTCGAGCTCCACCGCGATCTGGTCCGTCAGCTCGTCGAAGCGCGCGTTGCTCCAGCCGCCCGAGTTGAACACGCCCCGCGTGCCGCCGCGGCTGGCCATGATGTTGTAGAAGGTGTTGTGCGCGTCGTAGGTCGTGGGCGTCCAGCCGAGCATGTAGAAGCTCGTGTTGTAGCGCGGCGCCAGGATCTCGGCGAAGTAGCGCGCGCGGGTCTGGGCGTTCAGCGTCACGCGGACGCCGATGCGCGCCAGCATGGACACGACCGCCGTGCAGATCGCCTCGTCGTTCACGTAGCGGTCGTTCGGGCAGTCCATCGTCACGCCGAAGCCGTTGGGGTAGCCGGCCTCCGCCAGCAGGCGCTTGGCGGCGTCGATGTTCGGCCGCACGACGCGGTCCTCCGCCTCCACGAAGCCGTTTACGCCCGGGCCGATCATGAGCGAGGTGGGGCGCGACTGCCCGCGCATGATGCGCGTCTTGATCGCCTCGAGGTCGATCGCCTGCTGCATGGCGCGGCGCACGCGAACGTCGCGGAAGGGGTTGCGCCCGCGCACGTCGGACTTCAGCAGCTCGTCGCGCGTCTGGTCCATGCCGAGGAAGACGGTGCGCAGCTCCGGCCCCTGGTGGACGCGCACGCCGGGCGAGCGGCTCAGCCGGTCCGTGTCCTGGGGCGGCACGGTGTAGACCATGTCCACCTCGCCCGAGAGCAGGGCGGCGATGCGCGTCGCGTCGTTGCCGATGACGTTGAAGACGACCTCGTCGAGGTTGTGCTCGGGCTTGTCCCACCAGTTCGGGTTCGGGCGCAGCACCGTGCGGCGGTCGGGCTCGCGGCTGATCAGCACGAAGGGCCCGGTGCCGTTCGTGTTGCGGGTCGCGAAGTTCTCCTGCCCCGTCGTCAGGTCCACGGCGTTGGTGGCGTTGTTCGCCTCCGCCCAGCGCTTGGACATCATCGTCCAGGTGGTGATCTCCTCGAGGAAGATCGGGTCGGGGTTGATCGTCTCGAACTCGACGGTGAAGTCGTCGATTTTGCGGATGTCCTTCACCGAGGACAGCACCGAGGTGAGGTTGGACCCCTGGCCGCGCACGCGCGCCGCGCTGAAGAGGACGTCGTCCGCCGTGAAGGGCGTGCCGTCGTGGAACTTCACGCCCTGGCGGAGATTGAGCCGCCAGACGGTGGGCGAGGTCTGCGCCCAGGAGGTCGCGAGGGCGGGCTCGATCTTCAGCTCGCGGTTCCGGCGGACCAGCGGCTCGTAGATGTTCGCGGTGAAGGAGAGGAGGAAGGTCTCGTTCCGCGCGTAGGGGTCCATCGAGTTGACGTCGCCGTCATTGGCCCAGCGGAAGGTGGCGGCATCGGCGGCGCCAAGGCCGGCGCAGAGCACCAGCGCCGCGGCGCCGGCCAGAAGGTAACGTCGCATCCCTCGGACTCCCTTGTCGGATTCCCGGGGAGGCTAGTCGGGCCCGGCCGAAATGCAAACGGGTGCCGCGGGATACAACGTTCCCCAAGCGCCTCGATCGCAGAAACGCGAACGGGGGCCGCGAGGCCCCCGTCGATCCAACGTCCGGAGAGGGCGCCTCAGGCGGCGCGGAGCGCCCGCGGCAGGTCGGCCACGGCCTTGTCGATCATGCCGGCATCGGCCTCGGCCGTCAGCTTCTCCGCGATGACGGAGCGGGCGGCGGCAGCCGCGATCTCGGCGGCGGCCTGGCGGACGTCGCTGATGGCGCTCGCCTCGGCCGCGGCGATGCGGTCCATGGCCATCCGCTCGCGCCGGGCGGCGCTGGCCTCGGCCTCGGCCGTCGCGGCGGCGGCCACGCGGTCGGCCTCAGCGCGGGCACGGGTGATCATCGCCTCGGCCTCGGCCAGGGCGGCGGCGCGGTCGGCCTCGGCCTGCTTGCGCATGGCCTCCGCCTCGGCGCGAAGCCGCGTGGCCTCGGCCAGCTCGTTCCGCACGCCCTCGGCGCGGGCATCGAGCGCGTGCATCGCCTTCGACCAGATCGTCCGGCCCAGCAGGAGCAGGAAGATGACGAAGGAGACGGCGACCCAGAACTTCGGGTCGAGCCAGAAATGCTCGTAATGGTGCATCACGCCGCTCCCTGGCTGATGTTGCGGGCCGCGAGCTCGCGATCCACGGCGGCTTCGACCGCCGCCTTGTCGTCCAGGCCCGAGAGGCGCTTCACCAGCGCCTCGGTCGCGTCCGTCGCGGCCTCGCGCAGCGCGGCCATGGCCCCGTCGCGGGCGGCGGCGATGCGCGCCTCGGCCTCGGCGATCTGGGCGTTGAGCTTCTCGGCCAGCGCCTCGCCGCGCTTGGCGGCATCGGCCTGGGCGGCGGACGCGGCGGCGGCTACGGAGGCCTGGGCCTCCGCGCGGGCCCGGGCGGTGCTGTCGCGCTGGCCGGCCTCGGCGGCCTCGGCCTCGGCGCGGGCGTCGCGCGCCGCGTCCAGGTCGGCGCCGATGCGGGCGCGGCGGCCCTCCAGCACCTCGGCCACGGGGGGCAGCAGGTAGCGGGAGGCGACGTAGACGAGCAGCCCGAAGATGACGAAGAGCCAGACCACCTGGGCGATGGTCAGCGGGTTGCCGAAGTCGAGCTGCGGCATGCCGCCCGTGTCGGCGGCCTCGTGCGCGGCGGCGTTGTACTCGGCCGCGGTGCGGTTGGCCTCCCGGATCGCGAGGGCGCGGTCGCTGTCCGCCTGCACGGGCGGGCTCGGCGGGCGCTGGCCGGGAAGGGGCTCGTCGGTGCGGACCGGGCCGGTCGGCGCGGGCGCGGTGACGTGCTGGGCGAGGGCGGCCGATCCGACGAAGCTGGGCGCCTGCGCGAGCAGCAGGCCGATCGCCGCGAGACGCAGGAGCGAACCGTGGGGCAGGCGGGGCATCATGTCTCCGTTCGTCCGCGGACGAGCCTTCGGCAGCAGGCCGGCCACGCCTCCAGAGGGCGTGGCCGGCCGCTGCGCGCCGGCAATCAGGCGAAGAGGATGAGGAAGGCGATCAGCAGCGCGAAGAGGGCCACCGCCTCCGTCAGGGCGAAGCCCAGGATGCCGATCGGGAAGACGGCGTCGCGGGCGGACGGGTTGCGGGCCACGCTGTTGATCAGCGAGGAGAAGATGTTGCCGATGCCGAGGCCCACGCCGAACAGCGCGATCACGGCGAGGCCGGCACCGAGCGCCTTGTAGGCGCCGAGATAGGCGGCGGGGTCGTTCATCTGAGCTTTTCCTTGTCTGGAAGAGTGTTCGGTCCAGCGCGGCGCTTGGTGCCCTGCTGTTTAGTGCAGGTGCACGGCGTCGTGCAGGTAGATGCTGGTGAGGATCGCGAAGACGTAGGCCTGAAGGAAGGCGACGAGGATCTCGAAGCCGATCAGGGCCACGTTCACCGCGAGCGGCAGGGCGGCGCCCAGGAAGCCGACGGCGCCCAGCGAGCCGATCAGCACGATGAAGGTCGCAAAGACCTTCAGCATCACGTGTCCCGCGACCATGTTCGCGAAGAGACGGATGGAGAGGGAGATCGGCCGGGAGATGTAGGACACGACCTCGACCGGGATGATGATGGGCGCGAGCCAGAGCGGCGCGCCCTCGGGGAAGAAGTAGCCGAAGAACTTCTTGCCGTGGATCGCCAGCGCCACGATCGTCGTTACCAGGAACACCAGCACCGCGAGGCCCAGGGTCACCGCGATGTGCGAGGTGTAGGTGAAGGCGTAGGGCAGCAGGCCCAGCATGTTGCCGAACAGCACGAACATGAAGAGCGCGAAGACGAAGGGGAAGTAGCGGCGCCCCTCGTGGCCGACCTGGCCGATCAGCACGCCCTCCACGAACTCGTAGAGCATCTCGGCCGCGGCCTGGAGCCGGCCCGGCACCACGGCGCGGTGGCGCATACCCACCATGAACAGGAGCGTGATCAGCCCCACGGCCAGCAGCATGTGCGCGTTGGACTGGGAGAAGCCCACGGCCCGGCCGATGGGCCCGAGGACCGGGACCAGCTCGAACTGGCTCAGCGCGTCGATCGTCTTGCCTTCGGCGGCCACGTGTCGGTCCCTGTGTTGCAGCGGCGATGCGTTACGGCATCAAGGCTTGGCGTTCGGGCGGGGCTTGAACAGCCGATAGACGTTCAGCACCCCGGCGGCGCCACCCACGAGGAAGAAGACCAGGAAGAGCCAGGGGAAGGTTCCGAGCCAGCGGTCGAGCAGGAAGCCCAGACCCGCACCCGCGACCAGCGCCGCCACGACCTCGACCCCCGCGCGGAAGCCAATTCCCCACGGTCCCGTCGGCAGCCCCCCTCCCGCCTTCGCGGGGTCGGGGTCCAGGCCCTGCTTGGCCCTGGCCTGCCGAAGTCGGTCGTCGAAGCCGTCCCGGTGTTCCACCTTGCTCTCCCGAGGCATCCCCCCGAAAGGCAGGGGGTCCCTAAATTGCGGTCCATGTGGTGTCAAGCGCGTGCGGTGCGGCAAAGCCCGGCCCGCACCGCATAGTGCGCGGCCCGGCCCCCGGCGCGAAGGCCTCAGGCGCCGATGAACCCGCCCGATTGCCGGGCCCAAAGCCGGGCATAGGCCCCGCCGCGGGCCAGCAGCGCGGCGTGGGACCCGGTCTCCACGATCCGCCCGGCCTCCAGCACCACCAGCCGGTCGAGGCTCGCGATGGTGGACAGCCGGTGGGCGATGGCGATCACCGTCTTGCCCGCCATCAGCGCCGAGAGCTGCTCCTGGATCGCGGCCTCCACCTCCGAATCGAGGGCGCTCGTCGCCTCGTCGAGCACGAGGATGGGCGCGTCCTTCAGCAGCACGCGGGCGATCGCGACCCGCTGGCGCTGCCCGCCCGAGAGCTTCACGCCGCGCTCGCCGGCATGGGCGTCGTAGCCGCGCCGCCCCCGCCAGTCCGACAGCGCCTCGATGAAGCCCGCCGCCTCCGCCCGCCGCGCGGCCCCCTCCACCTCCGCCAGGGTGGCGTCGGGGCGGCCGAAGCGGATGTTGTCGAGGATGGAGCGGTGCAGCAGCGCCGTGTCCTGGGTCACCAGCCCGACCGAGGCCCGCAGGCTCTCCTGCGTCACGCCCGCGATGTCCTGGCCGTCGATGGTGATCCGCCCCCGCTCGGGGTGGAAGAAGCGCAGCAGAAGGTTGATCGCCGTCGTCTTCCCCGCCCCGGACTGGCCGACCAGCCCCACCCTCTCGCCGGGCTTGATGTCGAGGTCGAAGCCGTCCAGCACGGCCGCGTCCCGGCGCCCGTAGCCGAAGCGCACCCCCTCGAAGCGGATGGCGCCGCGCGTCACCCGCAGCGGGCGGGCCATCGGCGGGTCGGGCTCGGTCGGCTCGGCCGCGATGCTCCGCATGGCCTCCTGCACCACCCCGATGTTCTCGAAGATGCCGGCGACGTTGAAGGCCACCCAGCCCGACATGTTGGCGATCTGCCAGGCCATGGGCAGCGCCGTCGCGACCGAGGCGACCGCGATGTCGCCCCGCGCCCAGAGCGCGATCGCCGTCGCCGCCATCCCCACCAGCAGCACCGCGTTCAGGGTCGCGAGCATCGCCGCGTTGGCCGTCACCATGCGGGACTGCCGCTGGAAGGCCCCGGTCAGGCCCAGCACCCCCTCCTGCACGAAGGAATCCTCCCGCTCCGCCCGGGCGAAGAGCTTGATCGAGAGGATGTTCGTGTAGGCGTCCACGATCCGCCCGGTCAGCAGGCTCCGCTGCTCGGAGGCGGCGCGGGAGCGGTCGCGCATCCGGGGCACCACGAAGCGCAGCAGGGCGGCGTAGGCCACGAACCAGACGAGGATGGGCATCGCCAGCCGCCAGTCCGCGCCCCCCAGCCAGAGCACGGCGCTCGAGCCGTAGACGAGGATGTACCAGACCGCCGTCACCGCCTGGACCACGGATTCCCGCAGCGCTGGCCCCGCCTGCATCACCCGGTTTGCGATCCGCCCCGCGAAGTCCTCCTGGAAGAAGGCCCAGCCCTGGCGCGAGACGAGCCGGTGCGCCTGCCAGCGGATGAGGCTCGTGAAGGCGGGGTTGATGCCCTGGTTGGTGACCAGGTTCTGCGCGAGGATCGCCCCCGGCCGCAGCACGAGCAGCACGCCCCCCATGAGGAGCAGCCCGCCCCCGGCCTCCGCCAGCAGCCGGTCCGGGGCGTGGGCGCCCAGCAGGGCGATCACCCGGCCGATGAAGACGGGGATAAGGCTGTCCAGCACCGCGACCAGCATGCCCGTGGCGAAGAGGGCAATGACGAGCGCCCGGGCCTGCCGGGCGAAGTGCCAGTAGAAGCCGAGCAGGGTGGCGGGCGGCGGCGCCTCGGGCACCGGCACGCCGAAGGCCCGGGCGGCCCGGGCGCCCGGCGGGGCGATCGGGTCGATGAAGGTCTCGAGGGCGCGGAAGGGCATGGCCGCGATGTGGGGGCGATGCGGGACCAGCGCCACCGACGCCGCCCCTCAGGGCAGGGGCGCCGTCCGGTACAGCGACACGCGCAGCCCCCCGTGCGGCACCGGCGCGCCCGGCGGCAGGAAGGGCAGCCGGGTGGCCCCGGCCAGGCGCGGCTCGCTCGCGACGATCCCGACGCGCCAGCCCGCGAAGCGGCCGGCCAGCACCCCGCCGAGCGCCTGGTAGAGGGGGAGCAGCCCCTCCCTCTCGCCGAGCCGGTTGCCGTAGGGCGGGTTGGCGATGACGAGGCCCGGCGGCCCCTCGGGCGGGACCAGCTCGCTGATGGTGGCCCGCCGGAAGGCGGTGCCCTCCGTCACGCCCGCCCGCGCGGCGTTCGCCAGGCTCATCGCGACGGCGCCCGCGTCGCGGTCGCTGCCGTGGCAGAGGGCCGGCGGGGGGCGGGCGCTCCGCACCGCCCGCATCCGCTCCCAGGCCTCGGCGTCGAAGGTGGCGAGCCGCTCGAAGGCGAAGGAGCGCGCGCGGCCGGGGTTGAGCCGGGCCGCGATCTCGGCGGCCTCGATCACGAAGGTGCCGGAGCCGCACATCGGGTCCACCACCGGCTCCGCCCCGGTGTAGCCGCACTCGAGGAGGAAGAGCGACGCCATGGTCTCGCGCATGGGCGCCGCGTTGACGGCCTCCTTGTAGCCGCGCTTGTGCAGCGGCTCGCCGGAGGTGTCGACGCTGAGGGTGCAGACGTCGTTCTCGAGGCGCGCCCGCACCAGCACCTCGCCCTCGGGGGAATGGGGCGCGCCCAGGGTCTCCCGGATGGCCGTCGCGATCCGCTCGGCGGCCGCGCCGGAGTGGTAGATGCGGGAGGCGCTGCAGGTCGCTTCCACGCGGAAGGACACGTCCGGCCGCAGGACCTCCGCCCAGGGCACCCGCCGGGCGCGGGCGTCGAGCTGGGCGAGGTGGGTCACGCGGAAGCTGTCGAGGCGGGCGAGCACGCGCCCGGCCCCCCGCACCCAGAGGTTGGCGCGCCAGACCTCCGGCCAGCCGCCGAGCAGCACGACCCCGCCCGGTACGGCGCGCGGCCGCTTGAAGCCCTTCCCGCGGATCTCCTCGAACAGCGCGGCCTCGAGCCCGGGCGGGGCGGTGAGGAAGATCTCGAAGTCGGGGGTGGTGGTCATGTCACCTTCGGGAAGGGATGGGCCGGGCGCCGCGTTCCGCCGGCAGGGGGAAGCCCCTTCCACGGGCACCTGCCGGAAGGGAACCGCCTCAGACGAAGCGCAGCGCCAGGAAGCCGCCGATGACCGCCAGCGCCGTCAGCCCCGCGATGAGGTTCAGGCGCCGCTCGATGAACTCCCGCGCCGGCGGACCGTAGCGGCGCAGCAGGAAGGCGAGGAGGAAGAAGCGGGCGCCGCGGGTGATGACGCTGCAGACGAAGAAGACGACCAGCGAGAAATGCGCCGCCCCCGAGGCGATGGTGACGATCTTGTAGGGGATGGGCGTCAGACCCTTGATGAGAATGACTGCCGCGCCCCAGCGCTCGAACCAGCCGGTGAAGGTGGCCAGCGCGTCCGCGTGGCCGTAGGCGGAGAGGACGGGCAGCGCCACCGCCTCGAAGAAGAGGGCCCCGATGGCGTAGCCGAGCAGCCCGCCGAGGACGGAGGCGACCGTGCAGATGAGCGCGTAGCCGTAGGCGCGCTCGGGACGCGCGAGGCACATCGGGACGAGCATGGCGTCGGGCGGGATCGGGAAGACGCTGCTCTCCGCGAAGGAGACGACGCCGAGCAGCGTCGGCGCCCGCGGATGGGCGGACAGGGCGATGATCCGGTCGTACAGGGCGCGCAACATGCGGGCGGGCATCCCACGCGGGGGCGCGGGCGGCAAGGGCCGGCGGGGCCCGCGCGGGCGGAACGAGGGCCGCGCCGGCTTGCCGCCGCGCCGCGCCGGGGCGATGGGTGGGGGTCCCTGCCCGCGAGGCCCCGCCGCATGCTCCCCGGACCCCGCCTCACCGAGCCCCTCGCCGCCCGCCTGGCCGCCCTTGCCCTCGGCCATGTGGAGCGCGAGTACCCCCACAAGCCCGACCATGTCCTCGCCGGCCCGGGGGACCTCCTCGCGCCCTCCGCCCAGCACCCGGTCTTCTTCGGCAGCTACGACTGGCACTCCTGCGTCCACGCCCACTGGACGCTGGCCCGCCTTCTCCGCCGCTTCCCCGCCATGGAGCCGGCGCCGGCGATCCGCGCCCTGTTCCACCGCCGCCTGAAGGAGGGGGCCGTGGCGGCGGAGGTCGCCTACCTCGCCCGCCCCTCCGCGCGCGGCTTCGAGCGGCCCTATGGCTGGGGCTGGCTGCTCGCCCTCGCGGAGGAGCTGGCGCATCACGCCGGGGAGCCCTGGTCCGCCCGGCTGGAGCCCCTGGCCGAGGCCTTCGCGGCCCGCCTGCGGGGCTTCCTGCCGCTCGCCACCTACCCCGTCCGAACGGGAAGCCATGGCAACACCGCCTTCGCCCTCCTCCTCGCCGCCGGCCGGATGGGGGAGGAGATCGCGCCCTTCGCCCGCCGCCTCTACGGCGCCGACCGGGCCTGCCCGGCCTGGGGCGAGCCCGGTGGGGACGACTTCCTCTCCCCCACCCTCGTCGAGGCGGCGCTGATGGCTCGCCTCCTTCCCCGGGGCGAGTTCCTGCCCTGGTTCGACGCCTTCCTGCCCGGCCTGGCCGAGCGGGAGCCCGCCGCCCTCTTCGCGCCCGCCGCCGTCTCGGACCGCACCGACGGCAAGATCGCCCACCTGGACGGCCTCAACCTCTCCCGCGCCTGGTGCTGGCGCCGCCTCGCGGCCGCCCTGCCGGAGGGCGACGCCCGCCGCCCCGTCCTGCTCGCCGCGGCCGAGGACCACCTCGCGGCCGGCCTGCCCCATGTCGCCGGCCACTACATGGGGGAGCACTGGCTCGCGACCTTCGCGGTCCTCGCGCTGGAGGGGTAGGGCGCGCGCGCCCTCCCCGTGTATCCTCCCGCGCAACGGGGCGGGGGCCGGGCGGCTCCCCCGCCGCGGGAGCGCAACCAGGGGGAACCGATTGCCAGCGCCGCCACCCCATCCCGCCCCGGCGGCGACGGCCTCCCCGCGCCCGCCACCCCTGGCGCCCCCCGAGCGCGCGCGCGGCCTGCGCGACGGCCTCGCCTTCTACGCGATGCTCGCCATCCTCGGCGGCGGCTTCCTCGGCTGGGGGCTGGTCGCCTACCCCCTCTCCTTCCTCCTGCCGCCCCGCCTCGGGCGCCCGCTCGGCCGGCGGGTCATCACGGCGGGCTTCGGCGGCCTTCTCCGCCTCATGGAGCGCCTCGGCCTGGTGGAGCTCGACCTCGCGGGGATCGAGCCGCTGCGGGGGGCGCGCGGGCTCGTGGTCGCGCCCAACCACCTCGCCATGCTCGACGTCATGCTCGTCGTCTCGCGCCTGCCGGACACGGTCTGCATCATGAAGGCGGGGCTGGAGCGGAACCCCGCCCTCGGCGGCGGGCGGCTGGCCGGCTACATCCCCAACCGCGACCCCCGCCACGTCATCGCGGGCGCGACGGAGGCGCTGCGCGCGGGGGCCAACCTCCTCGTCTTCCCCGAGGGCACGCGCTCGCCGGACGGGTCGCTCGGCCCCTTCCACCCCGGCTTCGCCCTCATCGCCCGCCGCGCCGGGGCGCCGGTGCAGACGGTTCTCATCGAGAGCAACAGCCGCTACCTCGGCAAGGGGTGGCCGATCTGGCGGCAGCCGGCCTTCCCCCTCCGCTACCGCGCCCGCCTCGGCGAGCGCGTCGCGGTGGGCGGGCCCGCCGCGGGTTTCGCGGAGGCCCTGCGCGAGCGCCACGCCGCCGCCCTCGGGACCACGACGCGTTGAGCCGCACCCACCTCGTCATCATCCCGAGCTACGACACCGGGCCGCGCCTGGCCGAGACGGTGGCCGGCGCCCGCGCCGCCTGGCCGACCGTCTGGGTGGTGGTGGACGGCAGCACCGACGGCTCGGCCGCGCCGCTGCGCGCCATCGAGGACCCCGGCTTCCGGCTGATCGAGCGCCCCGTGAACGGCGGCAAGGGCGCGGCCCTGCACGAGGCGCTGGAGGCCGCCGCCCGCGAGGGCTTCACCCACGCCCTGACCATGGACGCCGACGGCCAGCACCCGGCCGGGCGCATCGCCGACTTCATGGCCGCCTCCCACGCGCATCCCCGGGCCATGGTCCTCGGCACCCCCGTCTTCGGGCCCGAGGCGCCGGCGCTGCGCGTGCGCGGCCGGCGCGTCTCCAACTGGTGGGCGGGGCTCGAGACGCTCTGGTCCACCCGGGGCGGCGAGCCGATCGGGGACAGCCTCTTCGGCTTCCGCGTCTACCCCATCGCGCCGCTCCTCGCCGTCATGCGCCGCAGCCGCTGGATGCGCCGCTACGACTTTGACGCGGAGGCCGTGGTGCGGCTCGCCTGGGCCGGCCTGCCCGCCCTCAACATCCCCGCCGAGGTGCGCTACCTCGACCGCGCCGAGGGCGGGGTCTCCCACTTCCGCTACGGGCGCGACAACCTGCTGCTCACCGGCATGCACACCCGGCTGATGATCGGCTTCATCCTGCGCCTGCCGGCGCTTCTCCTGCGACGAGGCCGACCATGACCGACGCCCCCTCCCCCCTGATTGAGGTCCGCCGCGGCGGCACGGTCGAGAGCGTCCACCGCGGCGTGGCCGTGGTGGCCGACGCCGGAGGGCGGGTCCTCCACGCCTGGGGAGACCCGGGTCTGCTCACCTTCCCCCGCTCCTCGCTGAAGCCCTTCCAGGCCCTCTCCCTCGTGGAGAGCGGGGCGGCGGAGGGGCTGGATTCCGCCCACCTCGCCCTCGCCTGCGCCTCCCACCGGGCGGAGCCCTTCCAGGTCGCCATGGTCGAGGGCTGGCTCGCCCGGCTCGGCCGGCCGGAATCGGCGCTGGTCTGCGGCCCCGCCTTCCCGATGGGCGAGGGCGACCTCGTCGACGCCGCCCGCGCGGGGGGCAAGCGGCGGGCCTTCCACAACTGCTCGGGCAAGCATTGCGGCTTCCTCGCCGCCGCCGCCGCCTTCGGCCGGCCGGAGGGCTACGAGAGCCCGGACCACCCGGCGCAGCGCCACTGGATGGCCGCCCTGTCGGACCTCATCGGGCGCGAGGCCTCGGCCCTGCCCCGCGGCACGGATGGCTGCGGCCTGCCCGCCCTGGCCATGACCCTCGCCGAGGCCGCCCAGGCCGCCGCCCGCTACGCCGCCCTCGCCCTGCCCGACGCCCGGCGCGAGGCCGCGGTGCGGCGCATCCTGGAAGCCATGCGCGAGCACCCCGGCCACCTCTCGGGCCGCGGCCGGCCGACCGAGCAGGTCGTCGCCGCGACCGAGGGCCGCGTGGTGCTGAAGGAGGGGGCGGAGGGCTTCGTGCTCGGCTTCGTGCCCGAGCGCGGCCTCGGCATCGCGGTCAAGATCGCGGACGGCGCGACGCGTGGGAAGATGGCGCTCTTCGCGACGGTTCTCGGACGGCTCGGCCTCCTGCCCGCGGACCGCGCGGCCGAGCTGGCCCGGGCGGTGGAGGCGCCGGTGCTGGACAGCAACAACCGCGTGGTGGGCGAGGTCGTGGCGCTGCCGCTGGCCTAGGGCGCGCGCCCGGCGGGTGCCGGGCGCGCGGGAGGCTCAGGCGAAGAGGAAGTCCGAGGCGACGAGCCCCGCCTTCTCGACGCCCGCGAGGGTGATGGCGCCGCCCGCCCCGGTGGCGATGACCGTGTCCGCGCCCGACTGGACGGCGGCCGCGAGCACCTCGGCGAGGCTGTCGAGGCCCGTGCCGAAGCCGACCAGGCGCAGCACGTCGCCCTCGGCGTGGCGGAAGTCCTCCACGCGGTCGGCGCCGTGGCCGGGGGCGAAGACGAAGGCGTCGGCCCCGGCCCCGCCGCGCAGCGCGTCCGCCCCGGCGCCGCCCGACAGCACGTCCGCGCCCGCCGTGCCCACCAGCACGTCGGCACCGCCCGTGCCGGCCAGGCTCACGCCGCCGACGCCGAGGCCGCGGACGAAGACGTCGGCGGCGCCGTTGCCGTCGGCCGCCACGAGGTTGGTGGCGTCGCTGTGGAACGCGACCCTCGTGCCGTCCGCCGAGAGCGCGGGGCCGGCGCTGGTCCCGTTGCCCGCCGCGCCGCCCGCGCCGCTCACCAGCGTGATCGCGCCCGTCGCGAGGTCCTTGACGAAGACGTCGACCGTGCCGTTGTCGTCGCCCGCGACGAGGTTGCTCGCGTAGCTCTCGAAGGCGACCTTCGTGCCATTGGCCGAGAGGACCGCGCCGAAGCTGTAGCTGTTCCCCACGACGCCGTCCGCGCCGCTCACCAGCGTCAGGGTGCCCGTCAGGAGGTCCTTGACGAAGATGTCGTCCGTGCCGTTGGTGTCGCCCGCCGCGAGGTTGCTGGCGTAGCTCTGGAACACGACCTTCGTGCCGTCCGCCGAGAGAAGCGGGAACTGGCTGTAGTCGTTCCCGAGCACCCCACCCGCGTCGCTGACCAGCGTGATCGCGCCCGTGGCGAGGTCCTTCACGAAGACGTCGACCGCGCCGTTGGTGTCGCCCGCCACGAGGTTGCCCGCCGAGCTCTGGAACGCGACCGTCGTGCCGTCGGCGGAGATGGCGGCGCTGTGGCTGTAGCCCTCCGCCACCGCGCCGCCCACGCCGCTCACCAGCGTGATCGCGCCGGTCGCAAGGTCCTTCATGAAGACGTCAACCGTGCCGTTGTCGTCCCCCGCCACGAGGTTGCTCGCGTAGCTCTGGAAGGCGACCTTCGTGCCGTCGGCCGAGAGGACCGCGCCATAGCTGTAGCCATCCCCCACCACGCCGCCCGCGCCGCTGACCAGCGTCACAACCCCCGTCGCGAGGTCCTTCACGAAGAGATCGGCCGTGCCGTTGTCGTCGCCCGCCGCGAGGTTGCTCGCGTAGCTCTGGAAGGCGACCTTCGTGCCGTCCGCCGAGAGGACGGGCGCGTCGCTGCTGCCGTTCCCCACGACGCCGCCGGCGCCGCTCACCAGCGTCAGCGTGCCCGTCGCGAGGTCCTTGATGAAGAGGTCGCTCGTGCCGTTCGTGTCGCCCGCCACAAGGTTGCTCGCCGCGCTCTGGAACACGACCTTCGTGCCGTCCGCGGAGAGCACCGGGCCGTGGCTGGCGCCGTTCGCCTCCACGCCGCTGACGAGCGTCACGGCCCCCGTCGAGAGGTCCTTGACGAAGATGTCGCTCACGCCGTTCGCGTCGCCGGCGACGAGGTTGCTCGCCGCGCTCTCGAAGGCGACCTTCGTCCCGTCCCCCGAGAGCGAGGGCGCGACGCTCGGGCCGTCCCCGGCGGCGCCCGCCGCGCCGCTGGCCAGCACGGGGGTGGCGAAGGCGGGTTGCGGCTGCCCCACCAGGACGGAGAGGCCCGACGCCGCGGAGGTGAGCGTGCCGTCGGACAGCACCACCGACACGGTCGCGCCGCCCGCCGCGAAGTCGTGCGTCACGCTCCGCGCGAAGCCGCCCGCCCCGTCGCCGGCGAGGAGCCAGGTCTGGGCGGGGCTGCCGTCGCCCCAGTCCACGCTCGCGCTGACGAGGGCGCTGTCGGCGTCCTTGCCCTCGATGAGGAAGGTCACCCGGCTCGTCCCCTCCGCCATGGCGGCGGCGGCGGCCGTGACGCCCGTCAGCGCCGGCGCGTCGTTGGCGCCGTTCACCGTCACGACGATCCCCTTGCTGGCGGCCCCGTCGAGGGAGGCGACCGTCAGGGTCTCGGTGACCGACTGCCCCTCCCGCAGCGCCTGGGTCGCGGCCAGGCGGTTGTCGACGGCGTAGGACCACGCACCCGTGGCCTCGTCGAAGGTGAAGTTGCCGTAGCGGCCCGCCAGCGCGGCCGGCGCCACGGCCTGGAACGCCGCCTCGCCCGCGTCGGCGTCGGTGACCAGCAGCGTGCCCGCGGCGGTGAGGTCCGCGCCGTCTTCGGTCACGCGGCCCGTGGCGTCGCCCGCGATGGTCGCCTCGTCGTTCCGGCCGAGGATGGTCAGCGTCAGCACGGCGTCGCCATGGGCGCCGCCCGCGTTGGTGACGCGGTAGGCGACGGTCTCGGTCGCGGTCTCGCCCGCGCGCAGGAAGTCGTAGTCGCCGCCCGGCGCGTAGCGCCAGCCGCCCTCCGCGGTCGCCTCCAGCGCGCCGCGCGCGGGCGCCGAGAGAAGGGTGACCGAGGCGGGGCCGTCCGGCACGGTGTCGTTGAGGACGAAGCTGCCCTCGGCGTCCTCGTCCTCGGCCAGCGTCGCCGCGTCCTCCACGGCCACCACGGGCGCGATCTCCACCGGCCAGCCGCCCGCCGGCACGACCCGGCCATCGACGGAAACCGACAGCGCCTCGAAGCCCTGCACCGTCAGGCCCCAGAGCGCCGAGATGACGGATTGCCCGCCGCGCGCCTCCGGGCTCGCCAGGGCGGCGTCGAGGCGGGCGAGCTCGGCCTGGTTCGCCGCGCTGAGCCACTCGGCGCCCGTCATCGCCAGCCGCAGCGTGTCCGTGCCCGCGCCCCCGAAGACCTGGCTGCCGGCCGCGGCGAGGGTGACCGTCACGAGGTCGTCCCCCGCGCCCGCATCCGCCAGGTTGGCGCCGCCGCCGAGGTCGATCGTGTCGTTGCCCGCGCCGGTATAGACCGTGTCGTCGCCCGCGCCGGCGAGGATGACGTTGCTGCCTTCGCCGCCGACGATCGTGTCGTTGCCGGCGCCGGTCGTGATCCGGTCGTCCCCCGCCCCCGCGAAGACGAGGTTGGCCCCGTCCCCGGCATCGATGACGTTGGCCCCGTCGCCGACCGCGACGATGTCGTTGCCGCCGCCCGTCAGCACGGTGTCGGCGCCCGACCCCGCGTAGACGGTGTTGTTGCCCTCGCCAAGGGTCGCGGCGTTGTCGCCCTCGCCGAGGAAGACCGTGTCGTCGCCGTCGCCGGTCGTGACCCGGTCGTTGCCGCCGCCGGCGTAGAGGGTGTTCGCCCCCCCGCCGAGCGAGACCACGTTGTCGCCCTCGCCCGCCACGACGACGTCGTCGCCCTCGCCCGCGGTGATGACGTCCGCGCCCGCGCCCGCGTAGACGGTGTTGCGCCCGCCGCCGACGAGGACGGTGTTGTCGCCCTCCCCGGCCACGACGACGTCGTCGCCGTCGCCCGCCGTGATCCGGTCGCTGCCGCCGCCCGCGTAGACGGTGTTGTTGCCCCCGCCGGCCTCGATCAGGTCGCCGCTCTCGCCGGAGACGATGGTGTCGTTGCCGCCGCCGGTGCGGATCGTGTTGACGCCCTCGCCCGCGTAGACCGTGTCGTCCCCGCCGCCGGTGGTGATGCCGTCGGCGCCGGCGCCGCCGATGACGGTGTTGTTGCCGGCCCCGGCGTCCACCGTGTTGTCGCCCTCGCCGGCCCCGATCGTGTCGTCGCCGCTGCCCGCGGTGATGCTGTCCGCGCCCGCGCCGGTGTAGACCGTGTTGCGGCCGCCGCCCGCGAGGACGGTGTTGTCGCCGTCGCCCAGGATGATCGTGTCGTCGCCGTCGCCGGCGGTGACGAGGTCGTTCCCGGCGCCGGCGTAGACGGCGTTGTTGCCGCCGCCCGCGAAGACCGTGTTGTCGCCCTCCCCGGCGAAGATCGCGTCGTTGCCGTCCCCGGCGGTGATCCGGTCCGCGCCGGCGCCCGCGTAGACGAGGTTCGCGCCCCCGCCGGCCTCGACGGTGTTGTCGCCCTCGCCCGCGAAGACCGTGTCGTCGCCGCCGCCGCTGCCGTCCGTCCCGTCGCCGTAGACGAGGTCGGCGTCCGCCTCGCCGTAGATCGTGTCGGCGCCCTCGGCGCCCACGAGCGTGTTCTCGCCCGTGCCGCCGAACAGCACGTCGTTCCCCTCGCCGCCGTCCAGGCGCTCGGCGGAGGCCGAGCCGTAGAGGGTGTCGTTGCCGCCGAGGCCGTAGAGGTCCGTGCCGGCGTTGCCCGGCTCCACGAGCGGCATCGCCTGGAGCGCCTCGGCGTCGGCAGTGCCGGAGAGGATGGGGCGGATGGCAGGAGGCATACGACTCGTCCTATGGTTCGGAGTCGTAACAGGACATTACTAAATCGTTGCTTCAACAGAAATTCGTAACGGGTTCGATCCCAAGATTTGGACGTCCCAAAGGGCGGGACAGCCCGCCCCGGCGTCGCGCCGGACGGGACCCATTCCGCCCGGCCGCCGCGTCATCCGGGACGCGGGAAGCGCCCCGGCCCGCTCAGGCCGTGTTGCCGTCCCGCAGCGCGTCGTAGGCCGCGCGGACCCGCTCGGCCCCGTAGGTGCGCTCCAGCCGGCGGACGAGGAAATGCGCCGCCGCCACGCTGCGGAAGTGCTCGAGGAAGGCAAGGTTGATCGCCGCCCCGGCCGCGGCCCCGATCACCGGCACCGCCTGGGCCGAGAGCTTGAGCCCGACCGTGCCCGTGAAGCGCGCCGCGATGGCGCCCAGGAAGCCCGGCACGAGGCCCGAGACCAGGCTGCTGGCCGCGTTCGGCAGCATCTGCGCCAGCGCGATGCGGGCGGCGAAGTAGCCGGTCTCGGCCATGTCGTCCTCGGTGTTCGCGGGGCTGCCGATGGCGAAGACGGCCATGCACTCCGCGGCGGTCGCGGGCGCCCGCGGGTCCTCGCCGGCGGCGGCGGCCTCGGCCGCAATCTGGCGGAGCAGGACAGTGGTCGAGAAGGGCAGCTCTGCGACCGTGCCGAGCAGCCCGAAGGCCCCGCCCGCCGCGCCGCTCGCCGCCGCGACCCCGCGGTGGAACCAGGCGACGTCGATGCCGAAGGGGGTCCGCCGCGGCTCGGTGCCGACCGCGGTGGACCAGGCCTTCTCCAGCGCCTTGCGCACCGCGCCGTCCACCTGGTCCCGGACGTTGACGGGCAGGCGCGCCTTCAGGGCCTCGATCGGGGTGCCGGCGATCGCGGCCAGGCGGGCGGCGACGGAGGGGCCCTCCAGCGTCGCGACCGCCTTGGCGAGGCCGAGCTGGGCGTCCTCGGGAAGGGTCAGCAGGGCGGGCAGCGTCGTCGACGCCCCCTCGGACGATGTGGTGCTCATGCGGAAACAAATGGCGGGCGGGGGGCCGGGTTGCATCTGCCCCCCCTGCGGCCCCGCGTTGATCCCGCGCCACCTTGGCCCTATCCCGCCGGCCGGGAGCGCACGGGGGCGGGGACGGTTGTGGTGACGCTGGCGGTTCTCGGCGCGGTCGCGCTGCTGGTGCTGGTCGCGGGATGGGCCTTCCGGGCCCGCGCCGCCCGCCGCAAGGCCGTCGCGGCCCTCGTCGCGGAGTGCCCGGGGCTGGAGGACGCGCTGGAGGGCCGCGACACCACCCTTCTCTTCAGCCCGGCCGACGAGATGCTCGGCATCGCCTCCCGCCGCGTGACGCGGCTCGTTCCCTACGCCCTGGTCCGCAAGTGGCAGGCCGAGCCGGTCCACAACGGCGCGGACCGGCGCGTCGGCTGGAACTTCCTCATCGAGACCGCCAACCCGGCCGAGCCGCTCTGGACCATCCGCCTGCGGTCGGGACCCAACAACGCGGTCGCGAACTTCTGGATGGCGAAGTTCAGCGCGCACCTGGACGGCTGAGCGCGGCGCCGCCCCCGCCGCCCTTGCTCCCGGCCTTCCTTGCTAATGACAACGATTCGCATTAACCGGGGAGGGACCGCCGCCCCCGCGGCCGATGGGAGCCCGACCCCGTGACCGACCGCCTTCCCCGCCCCGCCGCGGACCGCCCGTGATGAGCGTGGCCGCGCGCGGCGCCCGGCCGCTCCTCCGGCTTCCCGCCTGGACCACCGTCTGGTTCCAGATCCACTGGTTCATCGGGATCACCGCCGGGCTGGTGCTGATGGTCGTCGGCGTCACCGGCGGGCTGCTCTCCTACCAGGACGAGATCCTGCGCGCCCTCAACCCAGGCGTCCTCCGCGTGACGCCGCGTCCCGGCCCGGTCCTCTCCCCGGCTGAGCTGATCGGGCGGATCGAGGCGGCCTCGGGCGCGCGGGTCACCTCGCTCGGCCTCGCCGCCGCGCCCGACCGCCCGGTCCGCGCCTTCCTCACCCCGCGCGAGACGCCACCGCCCGGCGCCCGCCCCCGGCGCGAGCTGCGCTATGCCGACCCCCATGACGGCACCCTCCTCGGCACCCCCGTGGGCGAGGGCTTCTTCCGCACCACGCGGGAGCTCCACCGCTGGCTGCTCGCCGGCGCGGAGGGGCGGATCGTCGTCGGCGTCTCGACCATCGCCCTCGTCCTCCTCTCCCTCACCGGCCTCTACCTCCGCTGGCCGCGCCGGGTGCTGAGCTGGCGGAGCTGGTTCCGCATCGACACCCGCCTGCGCGGCCGCGCCCTGCTGTGGCGCCTGCACGCGGTGATCGGCACCTGGGCGCTGCCGCTCTACCTCCTGGCCGGGCTGACGGGCCTCTCCTGGTCCTTCGACTGGTACCGCACGGCCCTCTACGACCTGACGGGCGCCCCCCGCCCCGGCGCCGAGGCCGGTCCGCCGCGGGCGGAGGGCGAGGGCCGCGCGGCGCGGCGGGGCCCGCCGCTCGACGTCGACGCGGCCTGGGCCGTCTTCCGGCGGGAGGGGCCCGCCTTCAGCACCGCCCAGATCCGC
Source organism: Muricoccus nepalensis (assembly GCF_006438825.1). Classification (GTDB taxonomy): domain Bacteria; phylum Pseudomonadota; class Alphaproteobacteria; order Acetobacterales; family Acetobacteraceae; genus Roseomonas; species Roseomonas nepalensis. The sequence continues at coordinate 2,116 of NZ_RCZP01000026.1, read as the reverse complement.
CCGCCCGCGCCGGGCCAGCCGCTCCGCGTCACCTATGTCGAGGCCGGGGCGCCGCACGAGGACGCCCGCAGCAGCATGGCCGTCAACGCCGCCGGCGAGGTGGTGGAGCACCGCCGCTACGCCGACCAGCCGCTCGGCCACCGCCTGATGGGCAGCATGCTCGCGCTGCACAGCGGGTCCTATTTCGGGCCGATCGGGACGGCGCTGATGATGGTGGCCAGCCTCGCGATGCCCCTCTTCGGCGTGACGGGCTGGGTGCTCTACCTCGGCCGGCGCCGGATGCGGCGCGACGCGGCGCGCCGCGCCGGCCGCCCCCGCCGGGGCGCGGCCGAGGCGCCCCTGGCCGCGCCGGGCACCGCGGGCGAGTAGCGCCGGACGGCAGCGCGGACGCCGAGGCAGCCCCGAAACCTCGCCTTAATCCATTCCGCCGATGCTGCGGCCGCGTCGTCGGGGTTGGGGCAAAATGCTGGCTGATCGCGGAACCGTGCCGGGCCTCCGGCCCACTTCCGATGCCGTGAATGGATCGGACGCCGGATGTTGCTAGGATTGGCGCGGCTCGCGCGCGATCGGGCACGGGGCGCTCCCCGGGCCCGGGGGCGGCGGCCGATCCCCGCCCCCGGCGAGAACGACCGGCCCCGGGCCGAAGCGCGGCCAGCGGAGGGCACGATGCCATGATCACGGGAAGCAACCCGGCCGACAGCCTGCTGCTCGCGGCAGCCGCCCTGGTCATCGCCGTCGTCGTGCTTCCCCGGCTGCGGCCGGCCACGGCGCGCAAGGCGCCGGGCGGCCCCCAGGGCGCCCGGGTGCAGCGCCTGCCGCCCAGGCCCGGGCGGCTCCACCTCGTCGACCTCGGCGGCAAGCTCGCCCTCTTCGGGGAGCCGGCCAGCGGGCGCGTGCTGATCCTGGTCGAGGGCGAGGACGGGCAGCTCCTGTTCCGCCACCGGAGCCTGGACGCGCTGCGCGAGGCCGAGCTTCTCGAGCGGTCGCCGCCGGCGAACGGCGGGCGCCTCGCGCGCGCCCTCGGCCGTGTCCGGCCGACTGGCGCCGGGGCAGGCCAGGTCGGCGTTCGGCTTGTCTTCGACGCCGAACCCGGAGTCTCGGCCGAGAGCCTGAGCCTGTGGTTGCCCGCGGCCGAGCGGACCCAGGCCCGCCAGGCCATCGAGGCGCTCCGCCCATCACGGGGCACGGCACCGGCGGGGACCTCCTTGCCGGAAGCGCGCGGCGCGGGCCGCGTGGTCCCTCTCGACGGTCCCGCCCGGACGGGATCCTGACGCGCGCCGCGGCGGCGGCAACGCCCCGCGCGCCACCAGCATCCGGCCGAGCCTGAAGCACCGCCGGCAGCAAGGCCGGACCATCCTCGCGGTCCTGAACACCCGAAACGACCGACGGCACGGCCGCGCCGCGGGGCTGCCGCGCGCGCCGGCCCGGCCCCGTGATCACGCCCTCACGGGCACGCCACGCGGCGAAACATGATCAATCTTTAGTTTACTTTTCAAAACGAATTTTTCTGCCACGCTGCCCTCGGAGGGCTAAAATGGCCGTTATCATCACATCCCAGCTCAACGCGTTCGGGCGGCTGCTGGCCGCCAGCGGCCAGCCGCTGAACTGGATCGACGGCTCCCGCACGGCGGGGGGTCAGGTCTACGGCACCGGCCAGAACGACTACCTCTACAGCGGCGGCGGCGGCTCCACCCTCTACGGCGGCGCGGGCGACGACACCTACTTCGTCTGGTGGGACCCGAGCGACCGCGTCGTCGAGGCCGCGGGCGCCGGCATCGACACCGTCGCCTCCTCCGCCCGCGTCTACCGCCTGCCCGACAACGTCGAGAACATGTCCGTCGAGAAGGACGGCGCCGCCGGCACCGGCAACAGCCTCGACAACCTCCTCGTCGGCGGCGACGGCAGCCAGACGCTGGACGGCGGCGCCGGCAACGACGTCCTCACCGGCGGCGCCGGCGCCGACCGCTTCCTCTTCGAGCGCGGCGCCGGGCGCGACGTCGTGACCGACTTCCAGCCGGGCGTCGACAAGATCGTCATCGGCGGCGGCTTCACGGCCTTCACGAGCTTCGCCGCCGTGCAGGCCGCCCTCCGCCAGGACGGCGCGGACGCGGTGCTC
>NZ_RCZP01000025.1 GCF_006438825.1 Muricoccus nepalensis | reverse complement strand
GTCCACGGTCATCACGCGCTTGGCCATGTCAGCCCTCCGTCGGAATGGCGGCGGCGAGGTCAAGATCGCGGATCGCGTCCGCCAGCGCCGCCGGCACGCCCCGCAGCCGGAACGCCGCGCCGCGTGCCCGCGCGCTCGCGGCCGCCGCGGCGAGCACCTGAAGCCCGGGCGTCGACACCCGCTCGACCGCCCCCGCCTCCAACTCCAGCCCCCCCGCCTCCAGACGCACGAGCAGCCCCTCCCGCAACAACGACGCCGCGTTCAGATCCAACGACGACGGGAGAATGAACGGAGTGGGCTCGCCGGCGGACGGGGGTGGGGGGGCGTCTTCGTTCATGGCGGGTTACCGATCCGGGTGGTTGGTCGCCGCGCGCCGCGGCCGGACCTAACATGTCCGTGAAGCCTTACCGGGCTCCTAACGCGGCGGACCCCGGCGTCCCGTTCGTCTAAAAAAGTTCGATGTCGCCGCCAGCGTCGTTCTCCTCGGGCGCCGCGGAGGCGTCGTCGAGGAGGCGCGCGAGGAAGCGCTGCCGCACGCTGCTGAGGGACTGCCGGTCCAGCATCCGCGACAGGAGGGCGGCGTCGACCCCCGTGCCCGTCGCCAGCGCCGGCACGGCCGCGCGCGTGTCCCCCTGCAGGGACTCCGTGGCCTCGCCGAGCGCCTCGATGGCCTCCTTCAGGTGCGTCAGGTGCTGGTTGGCCCGGTCCTGGAACTGCGCGCCGGTGATCAGGCGGGAGACGGTCCCCTCGATGTCGGCGGAGGACGCCACGGCCTCGTCGAGCACCGACTCGAGCGCCCGGCCCTGCGCGATCATGCCCTGCAGCACCCCGTCCAGCCGCGTGCGCATCGCCTCCTGCGCGGAGCGGTCCGTGCCCGCCAGGTCCCGCAGCTCGGCGTGGGCCGCGCGCACGCCGCGGGCGACCGCCACGATCCTCTCCCGCACGAGGCGCGACGTCGCGTCGGTCTCCTTGGCGAGGTCTTTCAGCTCGTGCGCGATGACCTTGAAGGTCCCGCCCGCCCCCTCGGCCCGCTGCGCCTCGATCGCCGCGTTCAGCGCGACGAAGCGGGCCTGCTTGTTGATCGTCTCGATCCGGCTGACGCACTGCTCCGCGCCGTCCACCTCGCCCGACACGCGCTCGAGCGCCTGCGCCATCCGTGCGGCCTGGCCGGACACCTCGCCGAGCGCGCCGATTGCCTCGCCGAGCGCCGATTCGACGAAGCGCGTCGCCTCGGTCAGCGGCACGGCCTCGGCCCCGACATCGATCGTCTTCGCAATGCCCGCGATCCGCTGCACCCGCGCCGACTGCGCCTCCGCCGCCTCGGCGAGGTCGCGGAAGCGGTGGCTGAGGTCGGCCGTGCTCGTCTCGATGAGGCCGGCGGTCGCGGTGAGCTCCTCCGTCATCGCCCGGAAGGCGCGGCGCTCGATCTCGCCGAGCTCGAGCCATCGCCCGAGAAGGTCCAGCACGGCGGGCTCGGCGGCGCGCGTCGGGGCCTCGGCACGGCGGGCGAGGAGGGTGTCGGTCACGGCGGCAGTTCCACTTCCCTGCGATGCCGTGCTTCTAGGGGCGCCGCCGAAAAGAACCCGTTAACGCTGCCTCTCTCCCCTCCCGCGCCCGCCCGCCGGGCTCAGCCGAGGCGCCCCCGCCAGATCGCTGCCGCCCGCTCGTCCGCCTCCGCGGGCCCCGCCGCCCCCATCGCGAGAAGGCCGAGCGCGATCGTGCCCCGGACCGTCGCCTCCGCGTGCCCGTCGCGCGCGCGGCCCGTCCAGACCTCCACCAGGCCGGCCGTCGGAGCGCGGGTGTCTGAGAGCGCGGGCAGGGTGAGGACCTCGACACCCGCCGGGGTCATCAGGTGCGCCGCCACCGGCTTCGCCGGCCCCCGCTCGGCCTCCCCGCCCCCGCCCTTCACAACGAGGAGGCGCGGGCGCGCCATCCGCTCGGCCACGGCGAGGTGCGCCGTGATGTAGGGCGGGTGGAACACGCCATCGACCCCCGCCGGCGCGTCCGCCGGGTTGATCAGCCGCGCGACCGTATTTACCGGCGAGCGAAGCCCGAGCTGCGCCCGCAGCTGCAGCAGCCCGTCCAGGCCGGGACTCATGGCCCGCAGCGGCAGGTAGGCGAAGTTCCCCGCCTCCACCTGCGCGAGCGCCTCCGCCCGGCTCCCCGCCGCGCGCAGCCCGAGCAGCGGCAGCGCCTGCGGCACGGGCGTGCCGCTCGTGAAGGCGTTGGAGCCGTGCATCAGCACCCGGTGCCCCGCGCGCGCCAGGGCGAGGGCGGCGAGCAGGAACCAGGGCTCGCCCCGCGTGCGGCCCGAGCCGTAGGAGGGCCAGTCGAGCGCCACCCCGCCCGGCACCGGCCCGGCGCCGACCGCGGCCCGCGCGGCCTCGACCAGCCCCGTCAGCTCCTCCGGGTCCTCCCCGCGGTAGCGCAGCAGCATGAGGAAGGCGCCGACCTGCACGGGCTCCGCCGCGCCCGAGAGGATCATGCCCAGCGCCTCCCGCGCCTCCTCCCGCGTCAGCGCCCGCGACCGGCCGGGGCCGCGGCCGAGGGTGCGGACGAAGGGCGCGAAGGGGTGCTCCGGCCCGGCTTCGTCGGGGTCCGCGCCGCCGTGGTCACGCCGCATCGGCCGGTGCCTCCGACTGGAACGTGGAAGGGCTCGGCAAACGGCGGGCGAACCCGGTTAGCACGCGGCACCCGGGGCCGGCACCCGGGCCGCGGCGACCTCCCCCGCGGCCTCCGCGCCCGCCGTGACGCTGCCGACGAGGATCATCACCGGCCCGCCCGCGTGCCAGGCCGGCGCCGCGCGCACGAGCTCGTCGAGCGTGCCGCGCAGCACGCGCTGGGCCTCCAGCCCGCCCGATTCCACCAGCGCCGCGGGCGTCGCGGGCGCCATCCCCGCCGCCAGCAGCCCGTCGCGCAGCGCGGGCAGGGTGGAGACGCCCATGTAGATCGCCAGCGTCTGCCGCGGCCGGGCGAGGGCCGCGAAATCGAGGTCCAGCCGGCCCTCCCGCGTGTGGCCCGTCGCGAAGGTCACCGCCCGCGCGTGGTCGCGGTGCGTCAGCGGGATGCCCGTCGCCGCCCCGCAGGCGAGCGCCGCCGTCACGCCGGGCACGACCTCGCAGGCGACGCCCGCCGCGCGGCAGGCCGCCATCTCCTCGCCGCCACGCCCGAAGACGAAGGGGTCGCCCCCCTTCAGCCGCACCACCCGCTTGCCCTCCCGCGCGAGGCGGACGAGCAGGTCGTTGATCCCCTCCTGCGGCAGGCAGTGGTTCGCGCGGCTCTTGCCGACGTAGATCCGCTCCGCGTCGCGCCGCGCGAGGTCCAGCACGCCCTCCCCCACCAGCCGGTCGTGCACGACCACGTCGGCCTCACCGAGGAGGCGCAGCGCCCGCAGCGTCAGCAGGTCCGCGGCGCCGGGCCCGGCGCCGACGAGGTGCACCACCCCCGCCGGCCGCGCCTCCGCGCCCGCCAGCGCCGCGGCGAAGCCGCGCTCCGCCTCCGCCTCGCGCCCCGCGACCGCCAAATCCGCCACCGGGCCGCCCAGCACGGCGTCGAGGAAGCGCCGCCGCGCCGCAACATCGGGCAGCGCCGCGCGCACGGCGCCCTTGAAGCGGTCCGCCAGCGCGGCGAGGCGCCCCAGCGCCGGCGGCAGCACCGCCTCGATCCGCGCCCGCACGAGCCGCGCCAGCACCGGCGCAGCCCCGCCCGTGGAGATGCCAATGGTGATCGGCGCCCGGTCCACGATCGCGGGCATGACGAAGGAGCAGAGCGCCGGCCGGTCCACGATGTTCACGGGCACCCCGCGCGCCCGGCACAGCGCCGAGAGGGCCTGCAGCTCCCCCTCCGGCGCGCCGGCGCCGATCGCGACCGCGCAGCCCTCCGGCAGCTCGCCCCCGAAGCGCGCGGCCCGGTGCAGCACCGCCCCCGCCCGCGCCAGCAGCCCCGCCTTGATCTCCGCGGCCTCCCCCTCGCCGAGGACGAGGGCCGCGCGGCCGTGCAGGTCAAGGAAGGCCGGGAAATGACGCATGATGGGCGCGAGGTTTACCCCGCCGCGGCCCCGAAGGGAGGGGATGAAATCGGTCGAAGAAGCCGCGGAATAGGGAAATCCATTTCCTTGTGGAAGACCGGTTTCTACGGCTTTCCTTCGGGATAAATGGGGATTTCACGATGACAGCGAAGCCGAGCGGGGCCGAGGGGATCAAGCAGGCCAGCGCGGGGCTTCGCGGCCCCATCGCGGAGGAGCTCGCCCTCGCCGACGCGCCCGGCGGGCTGAGCGAGGCGGCTTACTCCCTCCTCAAGTTCCACGGCACCTACGAGCAGTTCGACCGCGACACCGCGACCGCCCGCAAGCAGTCGGGCCAGGACAAGGACTGGCAATTCATGGTGCGCGTGCGCGCGCCCGCCGGCCGCCTGACCGCGGCCCAGTGGCTCGCCCTCGACGCGCTCGCCGACGAGGACGCCGACGGCACGATGCGCCTGACCACGCGGCAGGGGATGCAGTTCCACACCGTGCGCCGCGGGAAGCTGCGCCACTGCATCGCGGCCATCGAGGGCATGCTGCTGACCACCATGGCGGCCTGCGGGGACGTCGCCCGCAACGTCACGACCTCCCCCGCGCCGCGCCGTGACGCGCTGCACGCGCGGCTGGAGCGGGAGGCCTTCAACCTCTCCGCCGCCCTCCTGCCCCGCACCCGAGCGCACCACGAGATCTTCCTCGGGGCCGAGCCCGTGGGAGCGGCGGAGGAGGAGCCGCTCTACGGCCCCGCCTACCTGCCCCGCAAGTTCAAGGTGTCGCTCGCCCACGCCGCCGACAACACGCCGGACATCCTCTCCAATGACCTCGGCTTCCTCGCCCTCACGGACGCGGCGGGCGAGGTCACGGGCTGGATCGTCACCATCGGCGGCGGCATGGGCATGACCCACAACAAGCCCGCCACCTACCCGCGCCTGGCCGACCCCGTCACCGTCATCGGCCCCGACGAGGTGGAAAGCATGGCGCGCGCCGTGCTCCGCCTCTTCCGCGACCACGGCGACCGCTCGGACCGCAAGCACGCGCGGCTGAAATACGTCGTCGCCGAGCGCGGCCTGGACTGGGTGCGCGCCCGCCTCGCCGAGGACCTCGGCCGCGACCTGCCGCCCGCCCCGCCCCTGCCCCGCCTCGCGGTGCCGGAACTGCTCGGCTGGCACGAGCAGGGCGACGGCCGCCTCTGGCTCGGCCTTCCCATTCCCTCCGGCCGCATCGCCGACCGGCCCGGCACGGCGCTCCGCACCGCGCTGCGCGAGGCCGTTGCGCGCTCCGGCGCCGACCCCATCGCGACGCCGCAGCAGGACCTCATCCTCTCCAACCTGCGCCCCGAGGACCGCGAGCCGCTGGAGGCGCTGCTGCGCGGCCACGGCGTCGTCCTCGCCGAGGACCTCTCGCCGCTCGCGCGCTGGTCGCTCTCCTGCACGGCGCTGCCGACCTGCGGCCAGGCCCTGACGGAGGGCGAGCGCGTGCACGCCCCGATCGTCGCGCAGGTGCAGGCCTCACTCGCCCGCCACGGCCTGCTCGGGGAACGCCTCTCCCTCCGCCTGACGGGCTGCCCCAACGGCTGCGCCCGCCCCTACGCCGGCGACATCGGCGTGGTCGGCCGCTCGCCGGGCGTCTACGCGCTCTTCGTGGGCGGCGACTTCGAGGGCACGCGCCTCTCCTTCCCGCTGGCCGACAAGGTCGCGACCGACCGCATCGGCGAGACGCTCGAGCCGCTGCTGGCCGACTTCGCGGCCGGCCGCGCGCCCGGCGAGGCCTTCGGCGACTTCTGCCACCGCCGCGGCCCCGAGGCGCTTCGCGCCCTCCTCCGCCCCGCCCTCGCCGCCTGAGCCCATGGCGACGCGCCGGGCCGGACCGGGCCTCCTACGATCGGCGCGAGCTTCGCCCGTGCCGTCTCATCGACACGCCGCAACAAGGCCGCAGGAGTTCCGAACGGTGTCGGCAACCCTCCACCCCGTGCCCGCCACGCCGCGCCGGCGCAGCCCGCCCCGCCTCGACGCGGCCACGCTGCGCCGCGTCGCCGCCTTCATCGACGGCCCCGGGCGCATGATCGTGCTCTTCGCGATCGTCCTGATGTTCGTCCGGATCTTCCTCGACTAGCGGCGCGCGCGCCGCACCGGCGACGCGCGCGCCCCCCGGCTAGACGTGGAAGCTCTCGCCGCAGCCGCAGCGGCCCTTCTCGTTCGGGTTGGTGAAGGTGAAGCCGGCCGACATGGCCTTCCTCTCGTAGTCCATCACCGTGCCGATCAGGAAGAGCGTCGCCTTGCGATCCACGAGCACCGTGACGCCCTTGTCCGTCACGACCTCGTCGCCCGGCCCCGCCGCGTCCACCCAGTCGATCTCGTAGGACATGCCGGAGCAGCCCTTCGTGGACACGGCCACGCGCAGCAACTTCCCGCCCTGCCCCTTCGCATAGAGCGCGCGCAACCGCTCCGCCGCCGTGTCCGAGAGCGACATCAGCGGGGGCAGCGCGCGGCGCGGCCTCGGGGCGTCGGTGGTCGTCGTGCTCATCTCCTGCCCTCCTTCAGTACATGTTCAACGCGAGCCTGGCATCCTCGCTCATCCGGGACGGGTCCCAGGGCGGATCCCAGACGATCTCGACCTTCACCGAGGACACGTTCGGCACGGTGCGCACGGCGTCCTCCACCATCCCCGGCAACTCCTGCGCCGAGGGGCAGGAGGGGGTGGTGAGCGTCATGTCGATCTTCACCGCGCCGTCGTCGGCGATCTCCACGGCGTAGACGAGGCCGAGTTCGTAGATGTCGATGGGGATCTCAGGATCGTAGACGGTCTTCACCGCGTCCAGCACCGCGACCTCGCTCACCCGCGTGGGCGGGATGGGCCCGTCCGGCGACCAAGCCTCGTGCGTGCCGGCGTGGGACAAGGGTTCACTCACTCGAAGCCTCCTTCCCGCCGGAAAGGGCGGTGTTGAGGGTGTGCCAGGCCAGCGTCGCGCACTTCACGCGGCTGGGGAACTCGTGGACGCCGGACAGCGCCTGCAACCGGTCCATCTCGTCCTCCAGCGCGCCGCCGCAGTCCGGGCAGGCGCCGGTCATCGCCATCTCGCGGAAACGCGCGGCCATGTCGCGCGCCTCCTCCGGCGTCTTGCCGCGCACCGTCTCCGTCATGAGGGAGGCGCTGGCCATGGAGATGGCGCAGCCCTTGCCCTGGAAGGCGGCGTCCGCGATGCGGTCGCCCTCCATGCCGAGGAACAGCTCCATCCGGTCGCCGCACATCGGGTTGTCGCCGCGCGCGGTGAGGTCGGGCTCGTCGAGCCGGCGGAAGTTCCGCGGCTTGCGCCCGTGGTCGAGGATGACCTCCTGGTAGAGGTCGCGCAGGTCGTCGAACATCAGGTGAAGAACCTCCGCGCGGAGTTCAGCGCCTCCGCCAGGAAGTCGACCTCCTCGTGGGTCGTGTACATCCCGAAGGAGGCGCGGCAGGTGCTGTCGTGACCGATGCGGACGTGCAGCGGCTCCGCGCAGTGCCGCCCCGCCCGCACCGCGATGCCGACCCGGTCGAGCAGCGTGGAGAGGTCGTGCGCGTGCGCGTTGCCGAGCGCGAAGGAGAAGACCCCGCCCCGGTCCTGCGCGCGCCCGATCACCGTCAGGTCCTCGATGACCGAGAGCTTCGCCATGGCGTGGTCCACCAGCGACCGCTCATGCGCCTCGATCGCCTCCATGCCGATGCCCGACACGTAGTCGATCGCCGCGTGCAGCCCGACGGCCTCCACGATCGGCGGCGTCCCCGCCTCGAACTTCGCGGGCACGGGCGCGGGCTTGAAGCCGTCCCGCGTCACCTCGGCGATCATGTCGCCGCCGCCCAGGAAGGGCGGCATGGCGTCGAGCAGCTCCATCCGCCCCCAGAGCACGCCGATGCCCGTGGGGCCGTAGAGCTTGTGCCCGGTGAAGACGTAGAAGTCCGCGTCCATCGCCCGCACGTCCACGCGCCGGTGGACCACCGCCTGCGAGCCGTCGAACAGCACCTTCGCGCCGTGCGCGTGGGCCAGCGCCGCGATTCGCGCCACCGGCGTCACCGTGCCCAGCACGTTGGACATGTGCGTGACGGCGACCAGCCCGACCTTCCCGTCGGCGAGCTTCGCCTCCAGGTCCGCCATGTCGAGCTCGCCGCTGTCGAGCACGTTCGCGATCCGCAGCTCGATGCCGTGCGCCTGGGAGAGCATCTGCCAGGGCACGAAGTTCGCGTGGTGCTCCATCTCGGAGACCACCACCGCCTGCCCCGGCCGGAGCACGCCGCGCCCGTAGGAATGGGCCACGAGGTTGATGGCCATGGTGCTGCTGGCGGTGAAGATCACCTCGCGCGCGTCGCCCGCGCCGAGGAACCGCGCCACCGCCTCCCGCGCCGCCTCGTAGGCGGCGGTGGAGACCTCGCTCAGGTGGTAGGCCCCGCGGTGCACGTTCGCGTAGCTCGTCTCCATCATCCGCAGCATGGCGTCGAGCACCGCGCGCGGCTTCTGCGCGGAGGCGCCGGAATCGAGGAAGACCAGCGGCTTGCCGTGCACCTTGGTGGACAGGATCGGGAAGTCCTGCCGCACCCGCTGCACGTCGAGCCCCGGCCTCACGCTGCCGTCCATCACGCCACCCCCCCGTGCTGGTCCCACCAGGCCGAGACCGCCTCTTCGAGGGCGTCGCGGGCGGGCTCGTCCTCCACCACCTCCACGGCCTCCTGCAGGAAGGCGCGCACGAGCATGGAGCGCGCGGTATCGGCGGGGATGCCGCGGGCGCGGAGATAGAACAGGCTGTCCGCGTCCAGTGCCCCGGCCGTCGCGCCGTGGCTGCACTTCACGTCGTCGGCGTAGATCTCGAGCTGCGGCTTGCTGTCGATCTCCGCCTCCTCCGACAGCAGCAGCGCCTGGTTCATCTGGTATCCGTCGGTCTTCTGCGCCTCGCGCCGCACCAGGATCTTGCCCTGGAAAACGCCGCGCGAGCGCCCCGCCAGCACCGTCTTCACCGTCTGCCGCGAGGCGCAGTTCGGCGCCGCGTGGTCGAGCGCCGTCGTCATGTCCGCGAGCTGCCCCTCGGCCACGAGCTGCGCCCCGTTCAGGTGCGCCGCGGCCCGCGGGCCGAGCAGCGCGAGATGCGTCTCGCTGCGGCTGATCCGCCCGCCGGCGTTGAGGACGAAGCCGTCATAGGTCCCGCCCTCCTCGACGCGCACGCCGAGATGCGCGAGGTGGTAGGCGCTCGCCGATTCCCGCTGCACGCGCACATGCGTGAGCTTCGCTTCCGGCGCCACCTCGATCTCGAAGACCGGGTTGTGCAGGTGCCGCGCCCCGGCCGTGGAGAGCGCGGTCTCCAGCAGCACCAGCCGCGCCCCGCGGCCGAGCCGCACGAGGTGGCGCGGGTGCACCGTGCTCGCCGTCTCGCCAGAGGCGACGGAGAGAAGCTCCAGCCGCCCGGCGTCGACGCCCTCCGGCACCTCCAGCACCAGCCCGTCCTCGAACAGCAGCGTGTTCAGCGTGACCATCGGCTGCGAGGCGGAAGCGACCGTGTTCAGCCGCCCCGCCACCGTCTCGATCACCTCGGCCAGCGAGGCCGCGACGAGCCCGTCGAGCGAGGACAGGTCCGCCCGGAAGCGCCCGTCCACGAAGACGGCGCGCCGGTCCGCCCGTGGCACGGGCATGGCGACCGCGCCGTCCACCGCCGTTAGCGCCTCGCGGAACTCCGCCCGCAGCATCGGCGCGAGGTCGGTGTAGCGCCACGCCTCGACGCGCCGACTGGGCAGGCCACCCGCGCGCAGCGTGCCGGCCGCCGCGTCGCGCAGCGCCCGCACGGCCGGGATGGTGGCACCCGGCAGCCGCTCCGCCAGCCCGTCGTAACGGTGCAGGAAGGCCGCCGCGTTGCCCTGGGAGGGGTCGATGTTCATGCTGCCTCGTCGAGCACGCCGGCGTAGCCCTCGGCCTCGAGCCGATGCGCCAGCTCCGGCCCGCCGGAGGTCACGATCCGGCCATCGGCCAGCACGTGCACGCGGTCGGGCACGATGTGGTTGAGAAGCCGCTGGTAATGGGTGATCACCAGGGCCGAGAAGCCGGGGCCTCGCAGCGCGTTCACGCCGTCGGCCACGATGCGCAGCGCGTCGATGTCGAGTCCGCTGTCGGTCTCGTCCATGATGGCCACCTTCGGCTGCAGCAGGGCCATCTGCAGGACCTCGTTCCGCTTCTTCTCGCCGCCGGAGAAGCCGACGTTCACGCCGCGCTTGAGCATGTCCTCGGGCATGGACAGCTCCTTCATGCGGGCGCGCGCGACCTTGAGGAACTGCATCGCGTCGAGTTCGGCGTCGCCGCGCGTGCGGCGAATGGCGTTCAGCGCGGTGCGGAGGAAGTTGGCGTTGCCCACCCCCGGCAGCTCCACCGGGTACTGGAAGGCGAGGAACAGCCCGGCGGCCGCCCGCTCCTCCGGCTCCATCTCCAGCAGGTCCTGCCCATTAAGGGTGACGGACCCGCCGGTGATCTCATAGCCCTCGCGCCCGGCCAGCGCGTAGGACAGGGTCGACTTGCCCGCGCCGTTCGGCCCCATGATGGCGTGCACCTCGCCATCCGGCACCTCGAGGGTGATCCCCTTGAGGATTTCCTTGCCGTCGATCTCGGCGGTGAGGTTCTCGATGCGAAGCACTAGCCGACGCTCCCTTCCAGGCTGATCTGAAGCAGCTTCTGCGCCTCGACCGCGAATTCCATGGGCAGCTCCTTGAGGACCTCGCGGCAGAAGCCGTTCACGATGAGGCCCACCGCGTCCTCCTGGCTCAGCCCCCGCTGCCGGCAGTAGAAGAGCTGGTCCTCCGCGATGCGCGACGTCGTCGCCTCGTGCTCGGTCTTCGCGGACATGCAGCGGTTCTCGATGTAGGGAACCGTGTGCGCGCCGCAGAGGTCGCCGATCAGCAGGCTGTCGCACTGCGTGAAGTTCCGCGCGCCCGTCGCCTTCGGGCTGATCCGCACGAGGCCGCGATAGGTGTTCTGCCCCTTGCCGGCCGAGATCCCCTTCGAGACAATCGTGCTGCGCGTCCCCTTGCCCAGGTGGATCATCTTCGTGCCGGTGTCGGCCTGCTGGTGGTTGTTGGTGATCGCCACCGAGTAGAACTCGCCCACGGACTCGTCGCCCTGCAGGATGCAGGAGGGGTACTTCCAGGTGATGGCCGAGCCCGTCTCCACCTGCGTCCAGGACACCTTGCTCCGCTTGCCGCGGCAGGCCGCCCGCTTGGTGACGAAGTTGTAGATGCCGCCCACCCCGTTCTCGTCGCCCGGGTACCAGTTCTGCACCGTGCTGTACTTGATGGAGGCGTCGTCCATCGCGACGAGCTCCACCACCGCCGCGTGAAGCTGGTTCTCGTCGCGCTGCGGCGCCGTGCAGCCCTCGAGGTAGGAGACCGTCGAGCCCTCGTCCGCGATGATCAGCGTCCGCTCGAACTGCCCCGTGCTCTTGGCGTTGATGCGGAAATAGGTGGACAGCTCCATCGGGCAGCGTACGCCCTTGGGGATGTAGACGAAGCTGCCGTCGGTGAAGACCGCACTGTTGAGTGCGGCGAAGAAGTTGTCGGTGTGCGGCACGACGGAGCCGAGGTACTTCCGCACCAGCTCCGGGTACTTATGCACCGCCTCCGAAATGGGACAGAAGATGATCCCGTCCTTCTCCAGCCGCGCGCGGTAGGTCGTGGCCACCGAGACGCTGTCAAACACCGCGTCCACGGCCACGGGCATGCGCCCGCCCTCGGCCGGCACGTCGCCCGCGCCCTCCACGCCCGCCAGGATCGCCTGCTCGCGGAGCGGGATGCCGAGCTTGGCGTAGGTCTTCAGCAGCTCCGGGTCGACCTCGTCGAGCGACTTCGGCCCCACCTTCTCCTTCGGCGCAGCGTAGTAGAAGGCGTCCTGGTAGTCGATCGGCGGGTAGGTCACGGAGGGCCAGCGCGGCTCCTCCATCCCCTTCCAGGCCTCGAAGGCGCGGAGCCGCCAGTCGAGCAGCCACTCGGGCTCGCCCTTCTTGGCGGAGATGAAGCGCACGATGCCTTCGTTCAGCCCCTTGGGGGCGAACTCCATCTCGATGTCGGTCTCGAACCCCCACTTGTAGGCGCCCTGCGTGGCGTCACGGACGGTATCGAGGGTCTCTTCGACGGCGGGCATTCTCGGTCCCTTACTCGGCGGCCACAGGGGCGGCGCGACGCGCCGCTCCCGCAACGGGGGGGAAAACAGGGGCGGGGCGATGCAGCTCGCTGCAACTCGGCCTCGCGAGGTCGGCGATGGTCACGGCGGAGAGCGCGGCGCGCACCGCCTCGTTCACGGGATCCCAGCGGCCGCGGACGGGGCAGTGCCCTTCCGCCTCGCAGCCGCCCGTCGCGCCGTCCACGCAGGCCGTCAGCGCGATCGGCCCGTCCATGGCGACGATGACGTCGGCCAGCGGGATGGCCGAGATTGGCCGCGCTAGGCGGTGGCCGCCCCGCGCGCCCCGCTGCGCCTCCACCAGGCAGGCCTGGGAGAGGATGCGGAGCACCTTGGCGACCGTCGGCTCGGCGATGCCGGTGGCCGCGGAGAGCGCCGGCGCGGTGTGCAGCCCGTCCTCCTGCCCGAGCCGGGCGAGAAGGACGACGGCGTAGTCCGCCAGTTTTGAAAGACGCAACACGGTGGGCAACCCCGGCCGGTGAATGGATACCCGACCCCAGCGGTCCGGTATGACCTGGAAATGCGTCTCCGCCCCCGCCCTGTCAAGGCGGACCCGCCTGCGCGGCGCCCGAAAACAATCACTTGCGATCCGTTCGCGATTGGCCGGGCCGCCCGCCTTCCCCCACCGGGGAACCCGCCCTAGAACCGCCACCGCCCCGTCGGAGAGGACGCCCCGTGACCCAGCCCATGCGCCCCACCGACTTCACCGCCGCGGGCGAGGCCCGCCCCGAGAAGACCGTCCGCCCCCGCGACGCCGCCACCCTCCTCCTCTGGCGCCAGGGGCCCCGGGGCCTCGAGGTGCTGATGGGGGTGCGCAGCGTGAAGCACCGCTTCATGCCCAGCCGCCTCGTCTTCCCCGGCGGCCGCGTCGACCGCGAGGACCGCAGCGCCCCCGCTGCCTCGGAGCTCCACCCCGACACCCGCCGCTCGCTCGAGCTCCGCGCCGCCCCGCGCCTGGCCCGCGCGATCGCCATCGCGGCCGTGCGCGAGCTGCACGAGGAGACCGGCCTCCTCCTCGGCCGCTTGGAGGCCGGGCGCCTGCACGCGGAGCTCGCCCCCCTGCGCTACCTCTGCCGCGCCCTCACCCCGGCCATGAGCCCCGTCCGCTTCAACGCCCGCTTCCTCATGGCCCCCGCCGAGGCCGCGACCGGCGAGTTCGGCGGCACCGGGGAGCTCGAGCACCTCGCCTACTACCCCGTGGACGAGACCCCGCCGCACGAGCTCGCCCCCATCACCGCCAAGGTCCTCGGCGAGTTCCGCGACCTCATGGCCCTGCCGGAGGCGGAGCGCGAGACCCGCCCCCTCATCTGGTACCAGGGCCGCGACACGCGCCGGCTGGAGCGCGCCGCCTAGCCCTCAGGCCGCGCGGAAGGCCTCGCCCTCGGCGCGCGCCAGCCCCTCGCCGGCCAGCTTCACGAGATGCGCCAGCAGGCTCCGCGCCGCCGCCGGCGCCAGGCGCGGCTCCAGCGCGGGCCCGTAGACCGCGGGCACCAGCGCCGCCGCGCCCACCGCCCCGCCGGCCGCGCGCAGCGCCTCCAGCACCCGCGCCTCCCGCTCCCGCCGGTGCGCGATTAGCGCCGCGATGAAGGGTCCGGGCGCGTCGTGCGCCGGCCCGTGCCCCGGCAGCAGCAGCCGGTCGCCCCGCGCCGCCACCCGCTCCAGCGAGCGCATGTAGTCCGCCATGTCCCCGTCCGGCGGCGAGACCACGCTGGTGGACCAGGACATGACATGGTCGGCGCTGAACAGCACCCCGGGCGGCGCCAACGCCTCCTCCGCCTCCAGCGCGAAGCAGAGATGGTTCGCGCAGTGGCCGGGCGTGTGCAGCGCGACGAGCCGCCAGCCATCCCCCTCCACCGCCTCCCCGTCCGCCAGCCGCCGGTCCGGATCGAAGGAATGGTCGCCGCCCTCCCCCCCCTCGCCCGGCGGGGTGGCGTGCGGCCCGAAGCCGAGCGTCTCCGCCCCCGTCGCCGCCACCAGCGCCGCGACGCCCGGCGAGTGGTCCCGGTGCGTGTGCGAGACGAGGACGCGCGTGATCCGCTCCCCCTCCGCCGCCCGCAGGATCGCGTCCCGGTGCGCTGCGTCGGCCGGCCCCGGGTCCAGCACCGCCACCTCCCCCCGCCCGACGAGGTAGGTGTTGGTCCCGCGGTAGGTGAAGGGCCCGGGGTTGCCGCAGAGCACCCGCCGCACCCCCGGCGCCACCCACTCCACCGCCCCGGGCACCAGGGCGTCGTCGCGCCGGAAATCCGGACCCATCTCTCTTCCTCCCCCGCCGCGCGGCCGTCAGCGACGGCGCCCGCGATACTCACCCCTGAGGACGAGGAACCCCGCGCCCACGATCAGCGCGCTGCCCGCCAGCATGGCGACGCCCGGCGCCTCGCCCCAGACCATCCAGCCCAGCAGCCCCGCCCAGAGCAAGCCCGTGTAGGTGTAGGGGCCGAGCGAGGAGACCTGCGCGCTCGCGAAGGCCTCGGTGTTCAGCACCTGCCCCGCGCCCCCGATCAGCCCCACCAGCACCAGCAGCCCGAGGTCGCCCCAGCCCGGCGTCGTCCAGACCAGCGGCAGCACGAGCGCCGTCATCCCCGTCATCAGCAGCGCTTGCCAGAGCACGATGGTGGTGCTCGCCTCCGTCGCCGAGAGCTGGCGCACCAGCATGGTCGAGAGGGCCCCGAAGAACCCGCCCAGCGCCGCGACGGCGTAGCCCGCGACCAGCCCCGCGCCGCTCCCCAGCCCCTGCCCCGCCGCGATCACCAGCACGCCCGCGAAGCCGATCAGCACCGCCGCCCAGCGCGCCGGCCCCGGCCGCTCGCCGAGCCAGGGGATGGCGAGCAGGATGATGAAGAGCGGCTGCGTGTAGTTCAGCGCCGTCTGGTCCGCGAGCGGCAGCAGCGACAGCGCGAGGAAGGCGCAGCCCATCCCCATCAGCCCCGAGACCGCCCGCACCGCGTGCCCGCCCAGCCGCCGCGTCCGCAGCAGGGCCCCCGTCCGCAGCCCTGCCGCCAGCACGATCGGCAGCGAGAGGGCGTTGCGGAAGAACATCAGCTCGAGGAAGGCGTGCCGCGCGCTCAGCACCTTCACGATGGCGCCCATGACCGCGAAGCAGGCGGTGGCGCCGAGCATCATCAGCGCCCCCCGCCGCATGTCGTGGCGCAGCACCATCAGCCCCGCGCGGGCGCCGCCGCCCGCGCCTCCCGCGCCCGGATCTGCGCGCGACGGAGGTTGTAGAGCCCCGCCCCCACCACGATCGCGGCGCCCGCCGCCGTGCTCCAGGCGGGAACGTCGCCCCAGACCACCACGCCGACGATCGTGCCCATCACCAGGGTCGAGTACTCGAAGGGCGCCAGCACCCCGACCGGGGCGAGCGCGAAGGCGCGGGCGAAGAGGAAATGCGCGGAGCCGTTGCCAATCCCGAGGCACAGGATCGCGACCCACCCGCTCCAGGACGGCCAGCCGATCGCCGGGAAGACCGGCAGGATCGCGAGGCCGAAGGGGATATGCGCCACCATCAGCCAGAAGGCGATCGTCGCCGGCCGGTCCGTCCGCGCCAGCACCCGCGTCCAGATCCGCGTCACCGCCATGAAGACCACACCGCCGAGCAGCAGCGCCGCCTCCCAGCGCCACAGGTCGCCGCCCGGCCGCACCATCACCAGCACGCCGAGGAAGCCGACGAAGGTCGAGAGCCAGCGCCGCCACCCCACGCTCTCCCCCAGCAGCGGGATGGCCAGCACCGTCATCACCAGCGGCGCGACGGCCGCCACCGCGTAGCTGTCCCCCAGCGCCATGCCCCGCAGCCAGGCGAGGTAGAAGGTCACCGTCACCGCGCAGTGCAGCAGGCTTCGCGCCGCGACCAGCCGCCGGTTCACCGCCCGCACCCGGAAGCCGCCGGCCAGCACGAGCACGGTGAGCGCCCCGAGCGTGCCCCGCACCATCATCGCGACGGCGACGCCGATCTCCGGCAGCACCCACTTCACCGCGGCGTCCGAGACCGTGACGATGCCGAAGCCGGCCGCGATCAGCCCGATCCCCCGCAGCGCCTCCTCCGGCACCCCTTGCGCGAAGCTTGCGCCCGGGGCCGCCCCCGCCGGGAGAGGGGCCGGCCGCGCCGCCGCCGACCCCCTGCCTTGGTGGTCCTGCCCGCTCCCGCCGGGCCCCCGGTCGCCGGATCCCTGACCTTCAGGCCCCTGACCGTCAGGCAAGGAAGGCCTCGGCCTCCTGGCAGGTGGCACCCTCCTCGTCCCGCGTCTCGAGCCGCACCAGGCCCTCCCCGTCCCGCCGCCCGAGCAGCAGGAGCCGCCGGCCGTCGAAGCAGGGCCGCTTCCCGCGGTAGTGGAACCGCGCCAGCGCCGCCCCCTCCCCGGCCAGGTCCCGCGCGTGCCGCGCCAGCAGCGTCGCCTGCAGCGGCCCGTGCACCACCAGCCCCGGATACCCCTCCTCGCCGGTCACGTAGGGGTGGTCGTAGTGGATGCGGTGCCCGTTCCCCGTGAGGGCGGAGTAGCGGAACAGCATCACCGGGTCCGGCACCAGCGAGGCCTCCAGCGCCCCCTCCCAGGCTGGCGCGGCCGGCGCGGCCTTCACGGCCGCCCCCTCCGCCCCGCGGTAGACGATGTCCTGCTCCTCCTCGACCAGCACGCCCGCCGGCCCGTGCAGCACGTGCCCGACGGTCACGAAGACCAGCCGCCCGGAGCCCCCCGACTTCTCCTTCACCGAGAGGATCGTGCTCACCCGCCGCACCGCGTCCCCGGTCCGCAGCGGCCCCCGGAACGTCACGCGCCCGCCCGCCCACATGCGCCGCGGCAGGTCGTGCACCGGCGGCAGGAAGCCGCCCCGGCGCGGGTGCCCGTCCGGCCCGACCTCGTCCGGCATCCGCCAGTCCTGGAACAGCATCCAGTGCCAGAGCGGCTCCCACTCCACCCCCGCGAGCGGCCGGCCGAGCGTCGCCGCCAGCCCCGCGGCCAGCCGCGCGTCGGCGCGGTCCTCCCGCACCTCCTCGCGGCCCACAAACTCCTCGAACACCATGCGCTTCCCCCACCCGGCCCCGGCCGGGGCGCCTCAGTCCTCGCGGACGTAGAGCTTGTAGCCCTCGATCTCGCCCTGCTGGTGGTAGCTCCGGAACGCCTCCGCGAAGAGGGGGTGGCGGCTGAAATACTCGATGAAGTCGAATTCCTTCCCGCACCAGGGAATGCCGACATGCCGCGTGACCAGCACGGCCGAGGGCGGCGCGGAGGCGAAGTCCTCCGCGACCGTCCGGTAGACGAAGAACTCCGCCCGCGACATCTCCCAGGGCTGGCGGTAGCGCTCCCCGTTGTCCGGGCAGCGCTGGTTCACCCCCTGCAGCAGCCAGAGGTTCATGAAGCGCAACGTGGACTGGCTGTTGGAGTAGTTCAGCGCGGGGTAGATCGGCCAGATGTCGGGGGTCAGGATCAGCAGCCGCTCGTTCCAGGCGTGCTCCTTCAGCCAGGCCGTCAGCCGCCCGCCCTTGTCGCTCTCATAGCCGAGCTCCCGGAACGGCGCCTCGCCGCCCCGGACCATGCCGAGCATCAGCAGCCCCGCCATGACCGCGGAGAGCGCCGGCGCCGAGGCCCGCGCGCGCGCCGGCGGCAGCGCCCCGTCCAGCCAGCGCGCGGCGATCAGCCCGGTGGTCAGCCCGGCCAGCATGAACACGGGCGCGACGTGGTAGGTCCAGCCCTTGTGCTGCACCAGCGCCGAGACGAAGGCCCCCGCCGTCGCCGCCCAGAGCGCCAGCACCAGCGGACCGAAGCGCCGCGCGAGGCAGAGCGCGGTGACGATCGCCAGCAGCAGCGCGGCGCCCCCCATGTTCGGCGTCAGCAGCACGCCGAAGGCCGAGAGCCCGCCGAGGTCCACGTAGTAGTCCCAGACGAGCGGCACGACGTGCCCGAAGAAGTCCGGGAAGAACACGGGAATGGAGGCGAGGTAGAGCACCCAGACCCCGGCCATCGCCCAGGGCACCGGGTCCGCCAGCGAGACGCCGACCCGCCCCCAGCCACGCCGCAGCAGCACCGCCGCCTCCACCAGCAGCGGCACCGCCAGGAAATGCGGCTTCAGCGCGAAGCCGAGCGCGGCCAGCACGGCCACCCCGAGCATCAGCCGCCGCCCCGTCGGCACCCCCGCCATCCGCCGGGCGGCGAGCATCGCGTAGGGGATGGCCACCGTGCCCATCAGCACCTCGCGCTGCCCGAAGTCATAGCCCGGCAGCACGAGGGCGAGCGGCACGAGGGCCGCCAGCGCCGCCGCCTCCACCGGCCCCTCCACCAGCCCGTCCCGCAGCCGCGCCGCCAGCCACCAGACGAGGCCGCAGAGCGCGACCAGCAGCAGCAGCAGCGCCCGCGGCCCGTCGAGCGGCGTGACCGAGGCCAGCCAGGCCGCCGGCAGGTTGAAGACGAAGATGAGCGGCGGGTTGACGTCGATGAGCTCGGAGTAGAGCCGCTGCCCCGAGAGCCAGCGCATGGAGAAGTTTAGCACCGCCGCCACGTCGTGGTTCAGCGGCGGCGAGAGCACCGTCAGCAGGAACAGCGCCGCCGGCAGCAGCGCCACCGCCCGCCAGAGCCGCGCCGAGGCCGCCGCCGTGGCCAGCCGCCCCAGCCCGCGTGCAGCCTGCACGCCGCGTGCGCCGCCCTCGGGCGTGACCGCGGCCGGCCCGGGCGGGGGAAGAGGGGGAACGGGAGCATTCATTCTGTTGGTTCGAACACGGATCCTGTTGAGGGGCGGCGCGGCGACAGAGTACCTTGCATCCCCGTACCGAACCTTCCTAGTCCTTGATTGCGGCACCCCTTGGGCGCGGCTGCCTTGTCCCTGCCCAACCCCGCTGCGAAAAGCCTCGTCGCGCCGGCAGGCCCGCCGGCCCCTCGCGTTCTCTCCGAGAAGGCCCCGATTGGAAGACGCCGAATACACGCTGATGGACGCCGCCGAGGACCGCATGTGGTGGTACCGCGCCGTCCACGCGCGCCTCCTCGACACCCTCGCCGCGCGGCCGGGCGTCGCCTCCCTCCCCCTGCTCGACGCGGGCTGCGGCACCGGCGGCTTCCTCCGCCGCCTGGCCGAGGCCTCGCCCCGGCCCTCCCTCGGCCTCGACTACAACCCCCGCGCCGCCGCCCGCGCGGGCGCCAAGTCCGGCCAGCCCGTCACCGCCGGCACCGTGAACGAGCTTCCCTTCCCCGACGCCGCCTTCGGGGCGGCGGTCTCGGTGGACGTCCTCTCCCACGCCGGGGCGGACCAGGAGCGCGCGCTGGCCGAGCTCCACCGCGTCCTCGCCCCGGGCGGGACGCTCGTGCTCAACCTGCCGGCCTACGCGTG
Source organism: Muricoccus nepalensis (assembly GCF_006438825.1). Lineage (GTDB taxonomy): Bacteria > Pseudomonadota > Alphaproteobacteria > Acetobacterales > Acetobacteraceae > Roseomonas > Roseomonas nepalensis. The sequence goes on along the minus strand of NZ_RCZP01000025.1, from coordinate 59,950 downwards.
GCTGTTCTCGGCCCATGACCGGCGCGTGCACAACGCCCGCCGCTACACCGCCGGGCGCGCCGCCGCCCTCCTCCGCGCCGCCGGCTTCGCGGAGGTCTCGGCCCGCTACTGGAACGGCCTCCTGCTCCCCCTCATGGTCCTGCAGCGCAAGGTCCTCGCCCGCGGCGACACCCACGCGAGCGACGTCGGCGACTTCCCGCCCTGGCTGGACCGCCTCCTCCACGGCGTGAGCGACCTCGAGCGCCGCGCCGGCCTCCCCCTCCCCGCCGGCGGCTCCGTGCTGCTGGCCGCGACCCGACCCTGAAGGACCGAACCCGATGCGCCGCGAGACCCTGACGGACGCGCCCCTCCTGGAGCGGAGCCCGCTCGCCCCGCCGGCCGCCGCGATGGAGGCCGGCGCCTTCACCCCGGAGACCGTGGGCCTGTCGATCGTCGTGCCCGTCTACCGCGGCGCGACCACCGTCGGCACCCTCGTCGCCGCCCTCTCGGCGCTCCGTCCCGCGGGGGGGATCGAGATCGTGCTGGTGAACGACGGCTCCCCCGACAACTCCGCCGAGGTCTGCCGCGAGCTCGCGGCAAAGGCCACCGTGCCGCTCACCTATGTCGAGCACGCCCGCAACTTCGGCGAGCACAACGCGGTCATGTCCGGCCTCCGCGTCGCCCGCGGCCGCTACGTCATCACCATGGACGACGACCTCCAGAACCCGCCGGAGGAGGTGCTGAAGCTCTACGACCACGCCCGCCTCGGCGCCCCGGACGGCCGCGGCTGGGACGTCGTCTACACCCGCTACGCCGTGAAGGAGCACGAGGGCTGGCGCAACCTCGGCTCGCGCTTCGCCAACGGCGTCGCCGACCTGCTGCTCGACAAGCCGCGCGGCCTCTACCTCTCCTCCTTCCGCTGCATGAGCGCCCTCGTGGTGCGCGAGGTCAGTCGCTACGCCGGCCCCTACCCCTATATCGACGGGCTGATCATGCAGGTCACCCAGCGCATCGATTCCATCGAGGTCCGCCACCTCAAGCGCGCGGAGGGCCGCAGCAACTACACGCTGCGCCGCCTCGTGCGCCTCTGGCTGAACCTGGCCACCAACTTCTCCCTCCTGCCGGTGCGCCTCGCGACCTTCGCGGGCCTCGCCATGGGCTTCCTCGGCATCGTCGCCTCGCTCTTCGTCATCGCCGAGGCCATGACCGGCGAGACCCCCTCGGGCTGGGCCTCCACCATGACGGTGACGCTGCTGCTCTCGGCCGTGCAGTTCCTCATCCTCGGCGTGCTCGGCGAGTATGTCGGCCGCGCCTTCCTCTCGGCCAACGGCACGCCCCAGGGCGTGGTGCGCGACGTCGTCCGCGCCCGCCCCGCCCCGGGCGACGCGGCGGAGGGCGGGCGATGAGCGCCCACTGGCTCTCCCTCGCCCTCGCCATCGCCACCTCGCTCGCCGGCCAGGTGCTGCTGAAGTCGGGCGCGACGGCCGAGGGCGGCTTCCTCGCCCAGCTCTTCCGCCCGCAGACGGTCGTGGGCCTCGGCCTCTACGGCGGGGCGGCGCTGCTCTACATCGTGGCGCTGCGGCGCATCCCGATGTCGGTCGCCCTCCCCTGCACCGCCGCCTCCTACGTCGTGGCCGTCATGATCGGCCACTTCGCCTTCGGCGAGGCACTGGGCGCCCAGAAGATCGCGGCCGTCGCCCTCATCAGCCTCGGCGTGGCGATGCTCGCCAGCGCCTGACGCGGGGCGGGCGCCTCAGCGCGCCGGCTTGGCCGGGGCGAAGGTGGTGCGGATCTTCTCCGAGACCGGCTCGATGATCGCGTCCAGCATGTCGAAGACGACCGTCACCCCGTAGCCCACGAAGAAGGCGACCGCCGGCAGCGTGAGGGTGAAGCCCTGCAGGTCCACGGTGTCGGCCGTGGTGAAGAGCGCGCCCACCAGGCTTCCCGCCACCAGCCCCATCGCCACCCGCAGGATGCCCTGCCAGCGGTCCCGCGGCTCGAGCGTCCACTCCTCGATCCGCCGGTTGATCCGCCGCGCGAAGGCCGTGCAGGCGCCGACCAGCCCGAGCGCCATCGGCAGCACGAAGCTGGTGAGGGACTTCAGCGTCGAGACGGTGCGGATCTCCGTCGTCTCCCAGTCCCGCCCAGCGACGCGGAGCCGCGGCCGCGCGGCCTGCTCGGCCACCCCGTTCGGCGTGGCCATGGCGAAGAGCTTGCTTGTCGCGTTCCACCGCCCCAGCGCCGTGTAGAGAAGGTCGAAGCGCTTGCTGAGGTCCTCGATCCGCCCGCAGGCCGCGAGCCGCGCCGGGACCGTGACCCGCGCCTCCGGCGGCAGCGGGTCGCACCCCACCGGCACCGTCCCCGCCCGCGGCTCGCGCGCCGCGGCCGCGGCCAGCACGCTGTTCGCCGCGGCCACCTCGCGCTCGGCCGCCGCGTAGTCCGCCCGCAGCCCCGCGAGGGATTCGAGCAGCCCCCGCCCGCTCGCCGCGTGGATGAGGAGGATGAGCGCGAAGGCGAGCGAGACGATCCCGAGCGCCCCGATAAGGCGCACGAAGCGGCGGAGCGACTGCGCCATCAGCGCACAGTCCGCCGCCTGCGACGCCGTGGCCGAGGCGACGCCCGGCGGGCCCGGCTCGGCGTGGCCGAGGATCTTCCGCGCCTCGCGCGAGCTCGGGAGGATGAAGCAGCCCGTCAGCCGGATCGTGTCCGGCCGCGCCGGCGCCGCGCGGACCGCGAGGTGGTCGAGGAGCGCGATCAGCCGGTCCACCTTCGCCGCGTCCGCCGCGACCTCGCGCGGCTCCGCGTAGAGAAGCTCGGCGAAGCCCTGGGCGACCTCCCAGCGCGCGGGCTCCGGCGCCTCCGGCCCCACCGCGGGCATCCCCGCGATCGTCCGCCCCGACTGCGCCATGATGAAGCGCGTCAGGAGCTGCCCGTCGGCCTGGAAGGCGGCGACGTCGGCGGCCGCGAGGGGCAGTGGCCTCACGGCGAGCCCGGCGTTGATGTCCGGCATGGTCCGTTCCTCCTCGCGGGGAGGAGGGCAGAGGCGGGAAGCCCCGCACAATGCCATTTGTCACACTCCGCACCGTCCGGCCGGGTGCCGGAGCGCTGGCCAGAACAGCCCCGCCCCTCAGAGCGGCCGCAGCGCCGCCCCCCGCCCGGCCCGCCCGAGGCCCCAGGCCAGCCCCATCGCCGCCAGCGCGACCGCCAGCCGCGCCGGCCCCGGCAGTGCCGGCACGAAGGCCGCGACCAGCCCCGCGGCGCCCAGCAGCCCCTGCGCCACCCGGCCGAGCGGCGCGAGGAAGTACCCCGCATAGGCCCCGGTGATCGCGACCAGCGCCGCCACCTGGATCGCCGTCGCCAGCAGGATGTCGAGCACCCCGCCCCGCATCATGATCCCGGGGTCGTAGACGAAGGCGAAGCCGACGGTGAAGCCCGCGATCCCGAAGCGCGTCGCGTGCAGGCTCGTGACCGTCGGCCCCGCCTTCGCGATGGAGGCCGCCGCGAAGGCCGCCGCCGCGACGGGCGGCGTCGCGTCCGCCAGCACCGCGAAGTAGAACAGGAACAGGTGCGCCGGCAGCAGCTCCACCCCCATGGCGACGAGCTGCGGCACGCCGATCGCGGCCGCGATGATGTAGGAGGGCGTCGTCGGCAGCCCCATCCCCAGCACCAGCACGGTCAGCGCCAGCAGGATCAGCAGCAGCGGCAGCGACCCGCCCGCGAGGTCCTTGATGATCCCCCCGAAGGCCACCACCATCCCCGTTGCCGTCAGCGCGGAAACGACGATCCCCGCCCCCGCGATGGCCACCGCCAGCGGCGCCATGGTCAGCCCCGCGCTCACCAGCGCGTCGAACACCGCGCGCGGCGTCATCCGCGTCCGCCGCCGGAGCATCGCGATCCCGACCATCGCCAGCGTCGCGCAGAAGGCCGCGTAGTTGCCCGACCAGCGCTCCATCATCAGGTAAACCAGCACGCCCATCGGGATCACGAGATGCGCGTCCGCCAGCACCTCGCGCCAGGGCGGGATCTCGGAGGCCGGCATGGGCGCCATCCCCCGCCGCTTCGCCTCGAAATGCACGGCGGCGAGGATCGCGAAGTAGTAGAGCACCGCGCCGATCGCCGCGGCGACGACGATCTCCCCGTAGGGGATGTTGGTGATCTCCGCCATCACGAAGGCCGCCGCCCCCATGACCGGCGGCATGATCGCGCCGCCCACGCTCGCCGCCGCCTCGATCCCGCCGGCCACCGCCGGCCGGTAGCCGATCCGCTTCATCAGCGGGATCGTCATCGCCCCCGTCGTGATGACGTTGGAGACCGAGGACCCGCTCATCGTCCCGAAGAGCCCCGACGTGATCACCGCCACCTTCGCCGGCCCGCCCGTGAAGCGCCCGGCGGCGGCCGCGCCGAGGTTGCTGAACAGCCGCCCCGTCCCGCTGCCCGCCATGAAGGAGCCGAAGATGATGAAGACCGCGATGGTCGTCGCGACGATCCCCGTCAGCGGCCCGTAGACGCCGCCCGCCGTCGGCACCAGCCAGGACGCCTCTAGGATCTCGCCCGCCGTGAAGACCCGCGTGTTCAGCACGCCCGGAAGAAGGTGGCCCAGCGCCATGTAGGCGATGCTGACGATGACCATCCAGGCCAGCCCCGGCTCCACCGCCCGCCGCGTCGCCTCCAGCAGGGTCACGATCGCCAGCACGGCCATGACGGCCATGACGGGCGTGAACTCGTCCACGTACTCCATGCGGTCCGACACCGCGCCCGCGTTCCACCAGACCCAGAGATGCGGCGCCGCCGCCGCCAGGAACCAGGCCCAGTCCACCAGGCTCGGCCGCGCCGCCGGGCTCGACGCCCGCGCCGGCCACAGCAGAAAGATTGGCGGCACGAAGGCCAGCAGGTGGAAGGCCCGCATCGCCACCGGCTCCGGGAAGCCGACGCCGCCGAAATAGAGATGGACCGCCGCCGCCAGCGCCAGCCACCCCGAGAGGACCGGGCCCAGCGGCCCCTTCAGCGCGCGCAAGCGGGGCGCCTCAGCCCGGCATCACCCCGGCCTCGCGATAGGCCTTCGCCGCCCCCGGGTGCAGCGGCGCGCCCGCGTACTTCCAGGCCTGCGCCGGGTCGTAGCTCGCCATGGAGGCGTGGATCTGCGTCAGCCGCGCGCCCTTCGCCGCCACCAGCACCTTCGTCAGCTTGTAGGCGACCTCGTCCGGCACGCTCTCGTGCACGACGATCACGCTGTCCATCGTCGTCACCGGCACGTCGGCCGACTGCAGCGCCGGGTAGGCCGAGGCCGGCAGCACGCCCTGGTTATAGGCATAGGCGTCGATCAGGTGGCGGCGGACGTCCTCCGGGAAGGCTACCAGCCGCGCCGCCCGCCGCCCGGTGCCAAGCTCCGTCAGGATTGCCGCCGGCTTGGCCAGCGCGACGTAGAGGTAGTCCACCTGCCCGTCCCCGAAAGCCGCCGCGATGTCGTTGTAGGACCCGTTGAGATAGGTCCCGCCCTCCGCCCGGATCCGCTCCGGCGAGGTCCCCAGGAACTTGAGGATCCGCTGCAGCGTCATCTCGTCGGTCGAGGAGCGCTGCGGGCAGCCGATCCGGATGCCCCGCTGCGTCAGGATCGCCCGCATGTCCTCGAGCGGCTTCTCGCTCGCGCGGACGAAGTTGTGCTCGGTCGGCGAATAGCCCGTCCCCAAGGTCCGAATCTTGTCGTGCTTCGCGCGGTAGGGCTCCTCGCCGCGCACGGCGGCGGCGGTGAAGGCGTCGATGCCCCAGCCCATCTGCGACTGCCCGTTGTTGATGCGCGTGGGGTTGGCGAGCCCGCCCCCCGGCACCACGCGGATCTGCAGGTCCGCCTCGTCCTTCGCCAGCGCCGCGATCCCCGCCCCCATCGTGTACCAGCCGCCGCCGAGCGAGCCCGCCACGAACTCGAAGGTCCCCTGCGCGCGCGCGGACCGGACGAAGGGCATGGCCAGCGCGCCGCCGAGCAGCAGGCGGCGGGGAAGGATGGGCAGCATGGAGGCCTCCGGGGCGGGCGGTTCTGCGGGGGCGCGATGATGGGCGCGTCCCCGCGATCCCTGCAATGCCCGTGCCCCCCTCAGCAGGGCTGCGCGACGAAGACCCGCGACGGCGTCACGAACTCCTCCTGGGCCGCGACCGTCAGGATCTCCCGCGACCGCTCCTCCGCCGTCCGCCGCAGCAGCCCGAAGACCGAGGAGGTCGCGGCCGAGAGGGCGAGGCGCGAATCATCCCAGCGCAGCCGGTGGAAGAGGAACAGCGCCGCCATCGCGTCCCCCGCCCCGTTGACGGAGATCGGCAGCTTCGGCGTCCGCACCCGCCAGAAGCGCCCCTCCTCCCCCGCCAGCAGGTCCACCGAATCCTCCGGCGTGTCCTCCACCTGCAGGCTCGTCACCAGCACCGTCCGCGGCCCGCGCCCCTGCAGCTCGCCGACGGCCGCCTTCGCGTCGTCGAGGGAGACGACCTTCCGCCCGGTCATCCATTCCAGCTCGAACTGGTTCGGCGTCACGATCCCGGCCGCCGGCACCGCGCGGTCCCGCATGAACTCGGGGATTCCCGGCCGGACGAAGACGCCCCGCCCGACATCGCCGATCACGGGGTCGCAGCACCAGACCGCCGCCGGGTTGGCCGCCCGCACCCGCGCGAAGGCATCGAGGATCGCCTCCCCGATCGAGGCGTCCCCCATGTAGCCGGACAGCACGGCGTCGCAGCGCGCGAGCACGCCCCGCTCCTCGATCCCCTGCACGAGGTCCCCGATGAGGTCGGCCCCGAAGACCTGCCCGCGCCAGGCGCCGTAGCCCGTGTGGTTGGAGAACTGCACCGTGTTCAGCGCCCAGACCTCGGCGCCGAGCCGCTGGAGCGGGAAGACCGCGCTCGCGTTGCCGACATGGCCGTAGGAGACCCAGGACTGGATCGAGAGGATGTTCATCGCGTCGCCCCGCCCGCGCGCCTCGCCCGCCGCCCGCGCGGGCGGCGGGACGGCGCGCCCTCCCTAGACCCGCCCCCGCCCCGGCGCCAAGGCCGGGGCGGGGCGGCGTCCCGCCGGCCTCAGGCGCAGCGCCCGCCGTCCACCGGCAGTAGCACCCCCGTGATGAAGGAGGAGGCGTCCTCGGCCAGCCAGACGCAGGCGTTGGCGATGTCGGCGGGGGTGGACAGCCGCCCGATCGGGATGGTCGCGAGGAACCGCTTCCGGTTCTCCGGCGTGTCCTCCACCCCCATGAAGGCTGAGGTCAGCCCCGTCGCGCCGAGCACCGGGCAGACCGCGTTCACCCGGATGTTCTGCCCCGCCCATTCCTGCGCGAGCGACTGGGTGAAGACGTTCACCGCCCCCTTCGTGCCGTTGTACCAGGTCAGCCCCGGCCGCGGCCGCAACCCGGCGGTGGAGGAGATGGTGATGAAGGACCCGCCGCCCCGCGCCGCCAGCACCGGGTGCGCCGCGCGCGCCATCAGGAAGACGGACTTCACGTTGATCGCGAAGACCCGGTCGAACTCCTCCTCCGAGACCTCGATCGAGGTCCCGTTCCGGTAGGTCCAGCCCGCGTTGTTCACGACGACGTCGATCCCGCCGAAGGCCTCCGCCGCCCCCTGCACCATCGCCTCGATGTCGGCCGCGCGCGCGACGTCGCCCCCGAAGGCCTGCCCGCCGATCTCGGCGGCCACCCGCCGCGCGCCCTCCAGGTTGAGGTCCGCCACCGCGACCTTCGCCCCCTGCGCCGCGTATTCCCGCGCGATCCCCTCGCCGAATCCCGACGCCGCGCCCGTGACGAGCGCCACCTTGCCCTGAAGCCGCATGCCCTTGGTTTCCCCCCGCGTCGCGGCCACCCGGCCGTCCCCGGCCAGTCTGGAAACCGCGCGCGGGCCGGTCAACGCCGCCCCGCGCCCCCGCCGTCCTCCCCGCCCTCGCCCGTGGAACCATCGCCCCCGAAGCCGTCGCCCTTGGGTCCGTCGCCCGGGGGGTCCCCGCCCCCGGCGCCCGGCCCGCCGAGCGGCCCCCGCTCCTCCGCGCCCAGCCCGAGCCAGCGGTCCTTCATGGCCACCCACTCCGTCCGGTTGTCGCTGCACAGCCGCAGCAGGTCCTCCGGCACCTGCTCGTCCAGCACCGCGTCGTAGGCCTTGTGGACGCTGCGCCGGAGCCAGAGGTCGAAGGGATCGGCCGGCTCGCCCCCCGGCCGGGCCGGGCCGGAGCGGGGAGGCTTCGGGCGGAGCGTCACGACAGCGTCTCCTATGTTATAGAAACCCCTCAACGCCCGCCGCCGCGCGATCGCTTCCCCCGCGCCGGATTTAGCGCCCGCCCCGCCGCTCCTCGCGCGGGGACGCGCGCACGAGGACGGTTGCGCCGCGCCCGCGCGCCCGCTAAACGCCGCCCTTCGCGCTTCCGGTCGGCATCGGCGGCGCCACAGCGCATGGAACCAGCCCGATGAAGTCCGACATCCATCCCGACTACCACGAGATCAACGTCATCATGACCGATGGCACGACCTACAAGACCCGTTCCTGCATGGGCAAGCCGGGCGACACGCTGCGCCTGGACATCGACCCCAAGTCCCACCCGGCCTGGACGGGCGTGCAGCGCGTGATGGACACGGGCGGCCAGATCGCCAAGTTCAACAAGAAGTTCGCGGGCATCGGCGCCCGCAAGGGCTGACCCTCTCCGGCCGCAAGGCTGGATTGAGCAGATTGCATACCGGGAGGGGCCTCGGCGCTTGAAGCGCCGGGGCCCTTTTCCCATTTCGGGCCTGTCGGCGATGCCCAATCGGGGTCGCCGGCGCGAGGCGGAACGGCACGCACGGCCCGAACGGGGGTGCCACGGCCCGGACGCCGCGCATTGTCCATCGATGACCTTGCTCCAGCAGGAGGTTTCTCGTGAACACGCTCGACTTCTCCCCCCTCTTCCGCACCGCCATCGGCTTCGATCGCCTCGCCCGCCTGGCCGACACGGCCCGCGCGGCGGCCGATGCTCCGTCCTACCCGCCCTACAACATCGAGCGCACGGCCGATGACGCCTATACGCTGACGATGGCGGTGGCCGGCTTCGGCCAGGACGACATCGAGATCACGGCCCAGGACAACGTGCTCCTCATCGCCGGCCGCGCCCCGCAGCCGCAGGAGGAGGGCCGTTTCCTGCACCGCGGCATCGCCGGCCGCGCCTTCGAGCGCCGCTTCGTCCTCGCGGACCACATCCGCGTCGAGGGCGCGAACCTCGAGAACGGCCTTCTCCACGTCGCCCTCCGCCGCGAGGTGCCCGAGGCCCTGAAGCCCCGCCGCATCGCGATCGCGGGCGGCCGGCCGCAGCAGCCCGCGCTCGAGGGCCGCGCCGAGGCCGCGAACAGCCAGGACGGCCAGGCCCAGGCGGCCTGATCCGTTAGCCTGACCCAACGGCCGCGCCGCCCGGACTCGGGCGCGCGAGGAAAGGGGGCCGGCGGAGCGATCCGCCGGCCCTTTCTCGTGCCCGCCCCGTGGCGGGCCGCCGCCCTAGCCCGGCTTGCGGAAGAAGGCGTCCGCCGCCGCCCGCTGCGCCGCACGCGCGGCGATGGCCGCCTCGGCCCGGCCGATCTCCGCCCGCAGCGCCTCGACATAGGCCCTGAGCGTCTCCTCCGACCAATCCGCCAGCGCCGCCGGGGCGAAGCCCCCGGGCGCGGGCCGGCGAAGCGGCTCCTCCTCGATCATCTTCTTCTCTCCGGCTTTGACCGACCCCATCCCCGTCTCTATATCCCGCCCGACACGCCGGGGGACCCCAAGCCCCCTGGCGCCCCCTCCGCGACGACCGCCCCCGCCCGGGGCGCGACGAGGCCCCCGACATGTCCACGCCCCTGATGCCCAAGGCCACCGCCGTGTGGCTGATCGACAAGACCTCCCTCACCTTCGACCAGGTGGCCGATTTCGTGGGCATGCACCCGCTCGAGGTCCAGGCCATCGCCGACGGCGAGGTCGCGCAGGGCATCGTCGGCTACGACCCCGTCGCTAACGCCCAGCTCACGCGGGAGGAGATCGCCCGCTGCGAGGCCGACCCCAACGCCCGCCTCGTGATGATGCAGAGCAGCCTTCCGCAGCCGAAGATGCGCGGCAAGGGCGCGAAGTACACGCCGGTGGCCAAGCGCAACGACCGGCCGGACGGCATCGCCTGGCTGCTCCGCAACTACCCGCAGCTCACCGATGCCCAGGTGGGCAAGCTCCTCGGCACCACGAAGGAAACGATCGCCAAGGTGCGCGACCGCAGCCACTGGAACTCGGCCAACATCAAGCCGCGCGACCCCGTCATCCTCGGCCTCTGCACCCAGGGCGACCTCAACGCCCTCGTCATCTCCATCGGCGCCCAGCCCGTGCCGACGGCCGTGGAGGACGACGCGGCCTGAGGCCGGCGCGGCGGGCACAAAAAAGGCGGGCCCCTCGGGACCCGCCCTTCCTCATCGTCCCGCCGCGGGGCGGGACGCCCGCCGCTACTGCGGCCGCGACCGCTGGGCCTCGAAGCGCTCCATCTCCTCCTTGAGGCGAAGCTTCTCGCGCTTCAGGCGGGCAAGCTCGAGGCTGTTCGGCATCGGCCTCGCGTCCTCCGCCGAGATGCGCGCGTCGAGCGCGTTGTGACGGTCCTTGAGCGACTGCAGCCGGGGCGGGTTCAGCATACGCTTGATCCTATTCCTGCCTGATTCGGTCGTTTTTGCGCGGCGTCTGTCACCGCCGCGCGCTAGATGATATGGCAATCCGCCAAGGGGGCACGAGAATTCTCACGCCCTTATCAACCCGCCCGTCCCACCCTCGGGAACGGGCCGCCCGACCGATCCGGGGGACCATGCTGGCCGAACGCGACAGCCTTTTCCGCCGCCTGACCGAGCTGCGGAGCGAGCACCGCGACCTCGACACGGTGATCGCCCGCCTCGAGGACAGCCGCCACGACCAGCTCCAGCTCCAGCGCCTGAAGAAGCGCAAGCTGAAGCTGAAGGACGAGATCTCCTGGCTGGAGAGCCGCCTGGTGCCGGACATCATCGCTTGAGCGAGGCCGCGGCCGCCCCGCTGGTGGGCGTCATCATGGGCTCGCGCTCCGACTGGGAGACGATGCGCCACGCGGCCGAGACCCTCGCGGCCCTGGCCATCCCCCACGAGTGCCGGGTCGTCTCCGCCCACCGCACCCCGGACCGCATGGTGGACTACGCGAAGGCGGCCGCCGGGCGCGGGCTGAAGGTCATCGTCGCCGGCGCCGGCGGCGCAGCCCACCTGCCGGGCATGACGGCCAGCCTCACCCGCCTGCCGGTGCTGGGCGTCCCCGTCGAGAGCCACGCGCTGCGCGGCCAGGACTCCCTTCTCTCCATCGTCCAGATGCCCGCGGGCATCCCCGTCGGCACCCTCGCCATCGGGCGCGCGGGCGCGGTCAACGCCGCCCTCCTCGCGGCCAGCATCCTCGCCCTCGCCGACCCCGCTCTCGCCGCCCGGCTCGAGGCGCACCGGGCCGCGCAGACCGAATCGGTCCCGGACCTCCCGGCGTGACGGGCCATCCCACCGAACCACTTCCTGGGCCCCTCCCCCCCGGCGCCACCATCGGCATCCTCGGCGGCGGCCAGCTCGGCCGCATGACGGCCCTCGCGGCCGCGCGCCTCGGCTACCGCGCCCACGTCTTCTCCCCCACTTCCGGGGAGCCCGGCACCCTCGTCGCCGCCGCCAGCACCATCGCCCCCTACGAGGACCGGGCCGCCCTAGACCGCTTCGCCGAGGCCGTCGACGTCGTCACCTTCGAGTTCGAGAACGTCCCCGCCGCGACCCTCGACCACCTCGCGGCCCGCCGCCCCTGCCGCCCCGGAATCCGCGCCCTCTCCACCTGCCAGGACCGCCTCGTCGAGAAGGCCTTCCTCGAGCGGGCCGGCGTCCCCGTCGCCCCCTGGGCCGCCATCCACGCGAGCGCCGACCTGCCGGCCGCCCTCGCCAAGGTCGGCCTGCCCGCCGTCCTCAAGACCACCCGCCTCGGCTACGACGGCCGCGGCCAGGCCATCGTCCGCACCGCGGAGGAGGCCGAGGCCGCCCTCGCGCGCCTCTCCCCGCACCCCCTCATCGCCGAGGCCTTCGTGCCCTTCGCGGCCGAGATCTCCGCCATCGCGGCGCGCGGCGCGGACGGCGCGACGGCCACCTACGACGCCGTCGAGAACCGCCACGCCCACCACATCCTCGACCTCTCCTTCGCCCCCGCCCGCCTGCCGCCCGCGGCCGCCGAGGCCGCCCGCCGCCACGCCGCGGCGGTCGCCACCGCGCTCGACCTCGTCGGCGTGCTGGCGGTGGAGTTCTTCCTCCTGCCGGACGGCGGGCTGCTCGGGAACGAGATCGCGCCCCGCCCCCACAACTCCGGCCACTGGACGATCGACGCCTGCCAGGCGAGCCAGTTCGACCAGCACGCCCGCGCCGTCGCGGGCCTGCCCCTCGCCCCCACCGAGCGCCACGCGGACGCTGTCATGCGCAACCTGGTCGGCCCCGAGGGCATGGCCCGCTGGCCCGCCCTGGCGGGGGAGCCCGGCGTCGCCCTGCACCTCTACGGCAAGGCGGAGGCGCGAAACGGCCGCAAGATGGGCCACGCGACGCGGCTCCTGCCGCGCGGAAGCCTCCTGTCCACCCCCGAATCGACCCTGCTCTCCCATCTGTGACCGAAAAGCCAGAGTGCCCTGTGGCCAAGGCGCCACAGTGACCTGAAACCCTTCTGCCACGCCCCCCGCCGGACTGCACGAAGCAACCCCCGGTGATACATAGCCTGGACGCCGCGCCGGAATCGGGACCCACCTGACCCCCGCGCAGCGCCGCCCTGGTGGATCGGGAGTTCACATCTCATGAGCCTGAAGAAGGCCCTTCTGGCCGCGACGATCCTGTCGCTGCCGCTTGCCGCGCAGGCCCAGCCTGTCACCGGCGTCTACATTGCCGGCGGCGCCGGCTTCAACTGGCTGCAGAAGACCGATATCGACATTATCGGTGCGAACGGCACGAATCTCGGCCGCGGCGGCAACCTCAGCTTCGACATGGGCTGGACCGGTGTCGGCAGCGTCGGCTTCGGCTTCGGCAACGGCCTGCGCCTCGAGGCCGAGGGCAACTACCGCGAGAACAACCACGGTGACTTCCGCCTCCGCGGCGTCCCGGCCCTGACGTCCCAGGGCGGCCGTGCGCGCTCCTACGGCGGCATGGGCAACGTGCTGTTCGACTTCAACATCCCCGGCATCCCCGTGACCCCGTACCTCGGCGCCGGCGCCGGCTACGTCTGGCACGAGTATGACGGCGTGCGCGGCAACGCCCTCGGGCAGCAGATCACGATCGACGACCGTGAGGGCAACTTCGCCTATCAGGGCATCGCCGGCGTGGCCTTCAACCTCGGCGTCCCGGGCCTCGCCCTGACCGCCGAGTACCGCTTCCTCGGCACGCTCTCGCCGGAGCTGAACGCGACCGTCCGCAACTCGACGGGCAGCGCCACCCCCGGCAACGTCGTGCTCGGCCGCGGCCGGGTCGAGGTGGACAACTTCAACCACTCCGCCCTGATCGGCCTGCGCTACGCCTTCAACGCGCCGCGCCCGGTCGTGCCCGTCGCCGTGCCGCAGCAGCCCGCCGTGGCCCCGGCCCCGGCCCGCACCTACCTCGTGTTCTTCGACTTCGATCGCGCCGACCTGACGGACCGCGCCCGCCAGATCATCGCCGAGGCCGCCCAGGCGGTCACGACGACCGGCACGACCCGCATCGAGGTGGCCGGCCACGCCGACCGCTCCGGCACGCCGCAGTACAACCAGCGCCTGTCCCAGCGCCGCGCCGAGGCCGTCGCGGCCGAGCTGTCGCGCCGTGGCATCGCCCGCAGCCAGATGTCGATCCAGGCCTTCGGCGAGAGCCGCCCGCTGGTCCCGACCGCCGACGGCGTGCGCGAGCCGCAGAACCGCCGCGTGGAGATCGTCCTGCGCTGAGCAGGCGATCCCCTCACGGGAGAGCAAAGGGGGGCGGGGCCGCAGGGTCCCGCCCCTTCTTCGTTCGGGGGCCCGCAAGTGCCAGGCCGGGCGCCTGAAACGACGAAGGGCGCCTTGCGGCGCCCTCCGGAAGCGATCGGGAAGAGTGGTCGGCTTAGCGCGAGGGGCGCGTCGAGACCTGCCGCACCGCGGGGCGGCGCTCCGGCGCCGGGCGGGAGGCCGCGGCCGGGGTGGAGGAGGGGCCGCACTCGCTGCGCCCGTGCGGGTTGGAGAGGTTGTTCTGCACCGCCACCGTCGCCAGCGCCTCGGAGGTCGCGGGGGCGGCCAGGGCCACCGTGAAGAGCGGCGCCACGTTCCGGCAGAAGTTGCTGCCCTGGCGGATGCCGTCCTGCGACTGCGCGTTGGCGAGTTGGGTGATGTAGCCGTCGAGCGAGGACTGGCCGCGGGCGCCCGCAGTGCGGCGGTAATGCGCGTTGATCCCGCGGTAGGCGCCGCCGAGCTCGCTCTTATAGCGGTTCACGAAGGTGTTGTACTGGTCCTCCTGCCCGCAGGAGAGGGCGGCGACCATGAGCTGGCTCTGCAGGGCCCGCACGTCGAAGGCGGCCTTCTCGGCCGGCTGCACGCAGGTCTGCGCCACGGCCGGCGCGGCGAAGAGGGCGGCCGCGAGGCCCGCGGCAAGGAAGCGAGACGACATCTGAACCGGGTTCTCCCGAGGGCATTTCGAGGCGGCAACCCCGCCACGCCCGCACATCTACCCAGTCCGTTCCGGCGATGCACGCGGCAAGTCAAAGCAACGCCCTAAACTTGCCAAAGGTTTAGGGGTCGTGGCGGAAATGCCATGGCAAGGCCGGAGCCCCGCCCGCGGTCCTCATCCGCCGCGCGCCGCGCCCGGCCGCCGAAGCCGCGCAAGCCCCGCCAGCCGCCGGTCGAGGAAGGCCAGCGCCTCCTCCACGCTCACCGGCTCGCGCAGCCAGTAGGTGAGGGTCGCGGCGTACACGGCGGCCACCGTCGCCCGGCGCGTGTACCAGGAGAAGTCGGCCGAGCGGTCCCCCGCCGCCGCCCAGATGGCGTCCGCCGTGCGCGCCAGCGTCCGCGCCGCGATCCCGGCGTTCCAGGGCAGCGCCATCAGGGCCAGCGCCCGGCGCAGCGCCTCGCGGTGCGGCGCCGATCCCTCGAGCCGGATCGCGATCACCCGGCGGATCCGGGCGGGGATGCGGAGCGACTCCAGCCCCTCCGCCGCGGCCGCCTCCTCCATCCGCCGGTCCGCGAGGTCCGCCCAGGCCTCGGCCGCGCCGACCGGCCCGCCCGGGAAGAGCCAGCGATGCGCCGCCGGCGCCTCACCGAGGTCGCGGAGGCCCGCCTCCAGCGCCGCCTCGGTCCAGCCCAGGCGCGGGACATGGGGCAGGGCCGCGAGGACGGCGGCGTCCCGCTCGGGGCTGCGCTCGATCAAGCCGCTGGTTCCTTCCGTTCTTGTGGCGGCGTGTCCGGCGCCGCCGGCGCCTGGAACCGCGCCAGCTCCTCCGAGAAGCCGAAGCGCGACAGGTCGTCCATCCGCATGGGGTAGAGCATCCCCTCCAGGTGGTCGAACTCGTGCTGCATCACCCGCGCCGCCAGCCCGTCCGCCTCGCCCGAGACCGGCTTCCCCTCCGCGTCCACCCCCCGCCAGGCAATCCGCGCCGGGCGCGTCACCTCGCCCCGCATCCCCGGGATTGAGAGGCACCCCTCCCAGGCCGCCTCCCGCTCCTCGGAGAGCGGGCTGATCTCCGGGTTGAACAGGGCGAAGACGCGCGGCCCGTCCCGCATCACGAAGACCCGCAGCGGCACGTGCACCTGCGGCGCCGCGAGGCCGAGCCCGTTCGCGTCGATCATCGTCTCCGCCATGTCCGTCACCAGGCGGCGCATGGAGGGGGCGGTCGGGTCCGGAACCGGCTCCGCCCGTTGCAGCAGCACCGGGTGGCCCAGCCGGGCGATCTTCAGAATGGCCATGTCAGCCCCGCCGTTCCCCGTCGCCCGACCCGTCGATCAACCCGCCGCCCTCCGCAACCCGTCGTCCCCGCGCATGTTGGGGCACGACCCGGATTCGTCACCAGGGGGCGCGGCTTTCGGGCTTCCAAGGGGGCGGGGCCGCGTGCTAGACCGCCGGACCTTCGCCGGACGGATTCACATCCATCCGGCCGTTCGGCCATCCATCATCTCCAGGCAAGGAGGACGTTGCCGCGTGCAAGTCGTCGTTCGGGACAACAACATCGACCAGGCGCTGAAGGCGCTCAAGAAGAAGCTGCAGCGCGAGGGCGTCTTCCGCGAGATGAAGCTCCGCCGCCACTTCGAGAAGCCCTCCGAGCGCCGCGCCCGCGAGGCCGCCGAGGCCGTCCGCCGCGCCCGCAAGGTCGAGCGCAAGCGCCTGGAGCGCGAGGGCTTCTGAGCCCCTTCCCCTCCCGCCGGGAGGGGCCATGATGACGCCGGATGCCGCGGCGCGGGGGCCTTCCCCCGCGGGCCGCGGCGTTGGTGCGTCAGCGATCCAGCCGACTCAGGCGGATTTCCGCAGGTTCCAGAAGGTCGCGAAGCTCGGCAACACGTCGCTCAGCGTGTTCCGGTAGGCCGTCGCCTGGAAGTACTGGCCGAGCGGCACGAAGGGCACCGTCTCGAAGGCGCGCCGCTGGATGCGCCCCGCCACCGCCCGCTGCGCCGTGCCGTCCGGCGCGTCGAACCACTCGTCCCGCAGCGTCTCGAGCTCCGGGTCGGTCGGCCAGCCGAACCAGCCCGTCTCCCCGTTCGCCCGCAGCAGCGTGTGGGCCGCCGGCGTCGCGTTGTCGGCGCCCGCGCTGAAGGTGACGAAGGCGCTCCACCCCCCCTGCGCCGGGGCCGCCCGGCTGCCGCGGCGGGTCAGCACCGAGCCCCAGTCCGTCGCCTGGTAGTCGACGTTCAGGCCGATCTTCTTCATCGTGTCGGCCATCACCTCGCTCATGGCGTTCACGTGCGGCAGGTCCGTCGGCACCAGGAAGGCCACCGGCTCCCCCTTGTAGCCCGCCGCCACCAACTCCCGCTTCGAGCGCTCCAGGTCCCGCGGGCGGCTCAGCACGTCCAGCGCCACGTCGTTCGCCAGCGGCGTGCCCGGCGTGAAGACGCCGCAGGGCACGCGCCACATCGCGGGATCGCTGCCCGCGCAGGCGATCATCAGGTCCGACTGGTCGATCGCCCCCAGCACCGCCCGCCGCACAGCCGGGTTGTCGAAGGGCGGGTGCAGGTGGTTCATCCGGAAGCTCGCGCCGTAGCCCGCGCGGTCGAGCACCCCCACCGTCAGGTTGCGGTTCCGCCGCAGCAGCGGCAGCAGGTCGGGCGTCGCGAAGTCCCACCAGTCCACCTCGCCCGCCTGCAGCGCGGCCGCGGCCGTCGCCGGGTCGGGGGTGGTGAGCCACTCCACGCGGTCGAGGTTGACGACCTTCCCGCCCGCGGTCCCGCTCGGCGCGCCCGGCGCCGGCGCGTAGCGCTCGTTCCGCGCGTAGACCGCCCGCGCGCCCGGCACGCGCTCGGCTGCCAGGAAGCGGAAGGGGCCGGAGCCGACGATCTCGGGCACCTGGGTCGTCGCCGGCAGCATCGCCAAGCGCTCGGGCATCATCGCCGGCATGAAGACGCCGAACTTGCCGAGCGCGTTCGGCAGCATCGGGAAGGGCTTCTTCAGCCGGAAGACGATCCGCCGGTCGTCGGGGGCGGAGAGCTCGTCGGTCGCGGCCAGCAGGGTGCCCCCGAAACCGTCCCGGCTGCCCCAGCGCCGGATCGAGGCCACGCAGTCCCGCGCCAGCACGGGCGTCCCGTCGTGCCAGAGCAGCCCGTCCCGCAGCGTCAGCGTCCAGCGGCGCCCGTCCTCCTCCACCACGTGCCCCTCGACCATCTGCGGCCGCGGCTCGTAGCCCGCGTCCGTGCCGTAGAGGGTGTCGAAGACCATGAAGCCGTGGTTGCGGGTGACGTAGGCCGTGTTCCAGTGCGGATCGAGCGTGGAGAGGTCCGCCTGCGGGATGAAGCGCAGCGCGCGCGCCCCCTGCGCCCGCCCGATCCCCGGCGCGGCGAGGGAGGCGCCGAGCGCGACCCCCGCGGTGGAAAGGAATTGCCGTCGCTGCATCGGAACCATCCCAACCGGTGAGACGCCACCGCAGCACAGACCGCGCCCTCCGTCACGCCCGCGCATCGGCGCCGCCGCCCCCGGCCGAACCGGCCGCCCCCTGCCGCGTTCCGCCACCGACATCCCGGACCCGCCCATGCCCAAGCTGACCCACGACCTGATCGAGCGCGCCGTCCCCCCCGCCCCGCCCGGCCCCGCCGCCCCGGCGCCCGACGAGCTTCGCCTGCGGGCGGAGATGCTCGTCTTCCTGCACGGGCGCGACCCCGCGCTCGGCCTCTGGGTCTTCGCCGACGACGCGCTGATGCGGGACCACGGCGAGGCCGCACCCGACATCGCCGCCCCCGCCCGCCTGCCGGGCCTCGCCCGCCGCTACACGGTCCGCGACGTCCAGGACCGCGGCACCCCCGCCGCCCCCGCCCTCGCCCTCGCTCTGGAGGAGGTCCCGGCCCTCGCCTGCGCCGGCCTCCTCCTCCACTTGCCAGGGCCGAAGGTCGAGGATCGCCTCTGGCCGGTCTGGCGACGGAAGATGGCCGCCGGCGGCCACGACCCGCGCTGGCGCGACGCCCTGCTCACCCGCGCCCATGACGGCAGCGGCGCGCCGGTCCGCGCCCTCTGCTTCCTCGCCCGCCACAACCACCCGCTCTACGAGGGGGAGCAGCCCCTCGGCACCGTCGCCGACCGCCTGGCCCGCGCCCGCGGCCCGGGCGGCGCCGCGGCCGGCGCCCTGCTGGACGCCGCCGAGACCCTCCGCCGCCATGGCCTGCGCGACGCCCTGCTCGAGAGCCTGGAGGCCGAGGTCGCCCGCCACCTGTCACCCCCCGCCGCGCCCGCCGCCCCGCCCCTCCCGATCGAAGCCGGCCGCGCCCGCGCCGCCCGCGAGGCCGCGGGCCGGGCATGAAAAAGGGGCCGGGATCGCCTCCCGGCCCCGTCCCGCCCCGTCGCGCCGGGCGGCGCTACTTCTGCAGCGCCTGGACGATCTGCTGCGTCACCTTCTTCGCGTCCCCGAACAGCATCATCGTGTTGTCCCGGAAGAAGAGCTCGTTCTCCACGCCCGCGTAGCCGCTGGCCATGCCGCGCTTGACGAAGAACACCGTCTTCGCCCGCTCCACCTCCAGGATCGGCATCCCGTAGATGGCCGAGGACTTGTCGGTCTTGGCCGCCGGGTTCGTCACGTCGTTCGCGCCGATGACGTAGGCGACGTCGGCCTCGGCGAACTCCGGGTTGATCTCCTCGAGCTCGTGCACGTCGTCGTAGGGCACGTTCGCCTCGGCCAGCAGCACGTTCATGTGCCCGGGCATGCGGCCGGCGACGGGATGGATCGCGTACTCCACCGTCGCTCCTTCCTTCTTCAGAAGGTCGGCCATCTCCCGCACCACCTGCTGCGCCTGCGCCACCGCCATGCCGTAGCCGGGCACGATGATGACCTTGCTCGCGTTCTTCATGATGTAGGCCGCGTCCTCCGGGCTGCCGGACTTCACCGGCCGCGCCGGGCCGGCCGGCCCCGCGGCCGCCCCGCCGCCCGCCTCGGCCCCGAAGCCGCCGAGCAGCACGTTGAGGATGGAGCGGTTCATCCCCTTGCACATGATGTAGGACAGGATCGCGCCGGAGGCGCCGACCAGCGCGCCCGTCACGATCAGCAGCAGGTTGCCGATGGTGAAGCCGATCCCCGCCGCCGCCCAGCCCGAGTAGCTGTTCAGCATGGACACGACCACCGGCATGTCCGCACCGCCGATCGGGATGATCAGCAGGAAGCCGAGCCCGAAGGCGAGGATCGCGATGAGCCAGAAGAGCGCGAGGTTGCCCCCCGTCCAGACGAAGGCCGCGATCAGCACCACCAGCAGGATGCCGAGCGCGGCGTTGAGGTAGTGCTGCCCGTTGAACAGGATGGGCGCGCCCGACATCCGCCCGTCGAGCTTGGCGAAGGCGATGACCGAGCCCGAGAAGGTGATCGCGCCGATCGCGAGGCCGAGCGACATCTCCACCAGCGACTGCCCGTGGATGTTCCCGGGCACCCCGATCCCGAAGCTTTGCGGCGCATACAGCGCGGCCGCCGCGACGAAGACCGCCGCCAGGCCCACCAGCGAGTGGAAGGCGGCCACGAGCTGCGGCAGCGAGGTCATCTGGATCCGGTTCGCGACCACCGCGCCGATCCCGCCGCCGATGGCGAGCCCCGCGACGATGAGCCCGATGCCGCCGACCTTCATCCCGGGCTGGGCGAGGGTCGCGACGATCGCGATCCCCATGCCCACCATGCCCATGATGTTGCCGCGCCGGCTGGTGGAGGGGTGCGAGAGCCCCTTCAGCGCGAGGATGAAGAGAACCGACGCGACGAGATACGCGAGCGTCGAGAGCGTGTGCCCCATCGCCTCAGCCCTTCCGCTGGAACATGGCGAGCATCCGCCGGGTCACGAGGAAGCCCCCGAAGATGTTCACCGCGGCGAGCGTCACGGCCAGGAAGCCGAAGGCCTGGGCGAGCCAGGATTCCCCCAGCCCCGTCGCCAGCATCGCGCCCACCACGATCACCGAGGAGATGGCGTTGGTCACGCCCATCAGCGGCGAGTGCAGCGCGGGCGTCACCGACCACACGACGTGGTAGCCGACGAAGCAGGCCAGCATGAAGATCGTCAGCAGCAGCAGGAAGGGCTCGGCCGCCGCTGCCCCCTGCTCGACCATCGGCATCGCCTCGCTGGCGGCCGCCCGGGCCTCCATGGCAAGGGAAAGGGCGCGCTCGGCCATGGCCTGGGCGCGGATCGCGAGTTCCTCGGCGTGCATCTCGTACTCCTCAGCCGGCCGCGAAGTTGGCGTGAACGACCTGCCCGCCCCGGGTCAGCATCACGCCGCGCACCAGGTCGTCCTCCGCCGGCAGCTTCGGCGCGGAGGCGTCCTTGTCCCAGAAGGTCGTGAGAAAGGTGAGCAGGTTGCGGGCGTAGAGGCTGCTCGCCGCGGCCGGGATGCGGGCGGGCCAGTTGCGGAAGCCCAGCACCTTCACACCGTTCCCCGTCACCACCATCTCGCCGGGCTTGGTCAGCGCGCAGTTGCCGCCGGCGTCGGAGGCGATGTCCACGATCACCGAGCCGGGCTTCATCGAGGCGACCATCGCCTCCGTCACCAGGATCGGCGCGCGGCGGCCCTGAACGAGGGCCGTGCAGACCACGATGTCCATCTTGCCGATGGCCGCCGCCACCACCTCGCCCTGCTTGGCCAGGAACTCCGCGCTCATCGGCTTGGCGTAGCCGCCCGCCGTCTGCGCCGCCCGGCTCTCCTCGTCCTCGTAGCCGACGAAGCTGGCGCCGAGCGACTTGATCTCCTCCTTGGCCGCCGGCCGCACGTCGGTCGCCGAGACCCGCCCGCCGAGCCGCCGCGCCGTCGCGATGGCCTGCAGCCCCGCGACCCCCGCGCCCATGACCATCACGTTCGCGGCCGGGATCGTGCCCGCCGCCGTCATCAGCATCGGGAAGCCGCGGTCAAACGCCCCCGCCGCCTCCACCACCGCCCGGTACCCCGCGAGGTTCGCCTGGGAGGAGAGCACGTCCATGCTCTGCGCCCGCGTGATCCGCGGCAGCATCTCCATCGCCGCGGCGTCCACCCCGGCCTCGGCGTAGCGCCCGGCCGCCTCCTTGTCCGCGCCCAGCGTGCCGATCAGCAGGGCCCCGCGCGGGATGAGCGAGAGCTCGTCCACCTCCCCCTCCCCGGCCGCCAGCGGCGCGCGCACCTTCAGCACGATCCCGGCGCCCGCCAGCGCGGCGGCCGCGTCCGGCGCCACCTCGGCACCCGCCTCGGCGTAGGCGGCGTCCGGAAAGCCCGCGGGCAACCCCGCCCCGGCCTCGACCGCGACGGTCAGCCCGAGCCCGATCAACTTCCTCACGGTCTCCGGCACCGCCGCCACGCGGGCCTCGTCCGCGCGTCGCTCCTTCAAAACGGCAAGCCGCATCATCAAATTCCCGTCGACGCTCTCGGTCGCAGGATCGCGGTGCGCCGCGAAACGCGCAAGCCCGCCCATGGTTCGTTGCCGTTGCCGGGCGATCGCCCTGCGGAACCCGGCGCCCGCCTCAGGCCCCGAGTGCGCGCCCGAGGAAGATCGTGCCCGCCACCGGCGTCTCGTAATAGGGCTCGATTTCCACGAAGCCCGCGCGCCGGTAGAGCGCGGCCGCCTCCGCCATGAAGGGCAGCGTGTCGAGCACGACCCGCGCGTAGCCCATCCGCCGCGCCTCGCCGAGCACCGCCTCCACCAGCGCGAGGCCGAGCCCCATCCCGCGCCCCGCCGGCACGACGTAGAGCCGCTTCATCTCGGCGGTCCCGGCCGGCCCGAGCGGCCGCAGCGCGACGCAGCCGAGCGGCGCCGCCCCCGGACCGCCCGCGCGCGCGAGCAGCATCTCACCCCCCGGCGGCGCGTAGCGCCCCGGCAGCCCCGCGAGCTCCTCCGCGAAGCCCTGGTAGGCGAGGTCGACGCCGAGCGACGCCCCATAGGCCGCGACCAGCGCCGCCGCGTCCCGCCGGTCCTCCGCGGACCGCACGGGCCGGAGGAGGAAGGACCCCGCGGTCACGCCGCGCGGCGGGGCGGCACGCCCGGCGGCGCCCCCTCCACCCTCAGCCCCCCTCGGGCGCCGTCACCGGCACCCGCGCCTCCGCCAGCGCCGCCGCCTGCCGCGCGGCGAGGTCCTCCTGGCGGTAGTCGTCCACGAGGCTGTGGAACATGTCGTGCCAGTTCATCTCGGCGCGCAGCCGCAGGAACACGCTGCCCAGGCCCACGGCCGCGCGGTCCATCAGCACGAACTCCCGCGGCACCCGCACGCCGCCGAGGCCTTTGAGGTCCTTGTGGATGCCCTCGGCCACCTTGCGCCCGTATTGCGGGTCGTTCGTCTCCTGCACGGTGCGGACGCGGTCCTCCAGCAGCGGCTCGTAGAGGAAGCGCGCCCAGCGCAGCAGCACCTCCATCACGTCCCGCCGCAGGTCGCGGAAGCCCCAGAGCTCGAAGGCATGGGCCGCCTTGTCGCGGTCGTCGTCGCGCACCGCCTCGTAGAGCATCAGCGTCCCCGAGATGAAGCGCGGCGGGAAGACGCGGATCGCCCCGAAGTCGAGGAGGTTGATCCCCCCCTCGTCCGGCCGCACCTGGTAGTTCCCCAGGTGCGGGTCGCCGTGGATCACGCCGTAGCGGTAGAGCGGCACGTACCAGGCGTTGAACAGGGCGGCCGCGTAGGCGTTCCGCTCCTCCAGCGACGGGTTCTCCTCCAACCGCGTGAGGATCGAGCGCCCGTCGAGCCAGCTCATCGTCAGCAGGCGCTTGGTCGTCAGCTCGCGCACCGGGGTCGGCACGCGCACGCCCGGCGTGTCCCGCAGCATGATGCCGTACATGGCCATCTGCGCGGCCTCGCGCTCGTAGTCGAGCTCCTCGCGCAGCCGGTCGCGCAGCTCGTCGTAGACGTCGTCGTGCTGGAGCGTGTTGTCCATGCGGGCGTAGAGCCCCATGGCCAGCTTCAGCTGGCGGAGATCGGCCTCCACCACGCTCGGCATGTCCGGGTACTGCAGCTTGCAGGCCACCCGCTGCCCGTCGGGCAGCGTCGCCCGGTGCACCTGGCCGAGCGAGGCCGCGGCGGCCGCCTCCCGCTCGAACTCCCGGAACTTCGTCTCCCAGGCCGGGCCCAGCTCCGTGCCCATGCGCCGGCGCACGAAGGCCCAGCCCATCGGCGGCGCGTTCGCCTGCAGTGACGCGAGCTGCTGCGCGTACTCCTCCGGCAGCGCGTTCGGCACGGTCGACAGGAACTGCGCCACCTTCATCAGCGGCCCCTTCAGCCCGCCGAGGATGGCCTTCAGGTCCTCCGCGTGCGCGGACTTGTCGGTCTTGATGCCGAGGAAGCGCTCCCCCGCCACGCGCGCCGCGATGCCGCCCACCGCCCCCGAGGTGCGGGCCATCCGGCGGATCTCGCCGAACAGCGTGTTCTCCCGCTCAGCCATCGGCGCGCTCAAGCTCGTCGATAAATCCGGAGATCACGTCGAGCCCCCGCTTCCAGAAGGCCGGCACCGAGGCGTCGAGCCCGAAGGGCGCCAGCAATTCCTGGTGCCTGAGCGTGCCCCCCGCCCGCAGCAGGTCGAGATACTTCCGCTGGAAGTCCGGCACCTGCCCGTCCTGGTAGACGCCGTAGAGCGCGTTCACGAGGCAGTCCCCGAAGGCGTAGGCGTAGACGTAGAAGGGCGTGTGCACGAAGTGCGGGATGTAGGACCAGTAAACCCCGTAATCCGGCGTGAAGTCGAAGGCCGGCCCGAGGCTCTCCACCTGCACGGACATCCAGATCTCGGCCAGCCGCTCGGAGGAAACCTCCCCCTTCCGCCGCTCGTCGTGCACCAGCGTCTCGAAGCGGTAGAAGGCGATCTGCCGCACCACCGTGTTCAGCATGTCCTCGACCTTCGACGCCAGCATCAGCCGCCGCCGCGCCGGGTCCGTCTCCGCGTCCAGCATCGCGCGGAAGGTCAGCATCTCCCCGAAGACGCTCGCCGTCTCGGCCAGCGTCAGCGGCGTGCCGGACATGAGGTAGCCCTGCTTCGCCGCCAGCCGCTGGTGCACGCCGTGGCCGAGCTCATGGGCCAGCGTCATCACGTCCCGCGACTTCCCGTGGTAGTTCAGCAGCAGGTAGGGATGCGCCGACGGCACCGTCGGGTGCGCGAAGGCCCCCGACGCCTTGCCGGGCCGCAGCGCCGCGTCGATCCAGGGCTTGTCGAAGAAGTCCCGCCCCATCTCCGCCAGCTCCGGGCTGAAGGCGGCGTAGGCGCCCAGCACCTGCTCGCGCGCGGCCGACCAGGGAATCGTCCGGTCGAGGTCCCCCGGCAGCGGCGCGTTGCGGTCCCAGTGCTTCATGCGCTCGAGGCCCAGCCACTTCGCCTTCATGGCGTAGTAGCGGTGCGACAGCCGCGGGAAGCTCTCCACCACGGCCGCGACCAGCGCGTCCACCACCTCGTCCTCGACCATGTTCGCGCGGTTGCGCGACGTGCCGGGCCGCGGGTAGTTCCGCCACCCGTCCACGATCTCCTTGTCCTTGGCGAGCGTGTTCGTGATGAGGGAGAAGAGGCGGATGTTGCCGCCGAAGGCCTTCGACACCCCCGCCGCCGCGGCTTCCCGCACCGAGCGGTCGGGGTCGGAGAGCAGGTTCAGCGCCGCCGACACCGTCAGCTCCTCGCTCCGCCCCGCCCGCTCCACCGGCACCCGCATATGCGCGATCGTCTCGTCGAAAAGCCGGTTCCAGGCGGAGCGCCCGGTCACCTCCTTCTCATGCAGCAGCTTCTCCGCCTCGTCGGAGAGCTGGTGCGGGCGGAAGACGCGGAGGTCGCGCAACCAGGGCCGCCAGCGCGCCAGCGCGCGCGACCCGGCCATCCGCCCCTCGAGGAAGGCGTCGTCCAGCCGATTCAGTTCCAGCGTGAAGAACAGCAGGTGGCTGCCGATGACCGTCACCCGCTCCTGCATCGTCTGGTAGAAGCGCCCGTTCCCCGCGTCCTGCGCGTCCCCGCTGAAGAGGAGCTGCGCGAAGGACATCACCCGCCCCAGCACCTCCTCGACCCGCTCGTATTCGCGCAGCGCCGCGTCCAGCGCATCCCCCGAGAGCGAGGCGAGCCGCCCCATATGGGCCGCCTCGAAGGCCCGGGCCGAGCGCTCCGCCGCCTCCAGGTCCGCCGCCAGGCGCGGGTCGTCGGGCGAGGCGTAGAGGTCCCGCAGGTCCCATTCCGGCAGCGACCCCGCGGCGGACGCGGATCCCAGCCGGGCCTCCGTGTCGCGCAGGAAGGGGTCGCGAGAGGGGGAATCGCCGGGAAAGGCGGGCGGGTGCGACGTCATGCGGAAGGGGCGCCTTGTGGAATCGGTGTGCTGTCCTCCGATATATGGCCCTCGCCGGGCGAGCCAAGGCCAGACCGCGGCGATGCCCGGGCCGAAACCCGGCGGGACACGGCACCAAAGGGGAGGAAAGACCATTCAGGACACGCCCGCCTGGACCAGCCTGCCCGGCATGATGCTGGGCATCGCCGCCCGCAAGCCGGACCACCCGATGATCCGCCACTGGTCCGGCGGCGGGTGGAAGAGGACGACTTGGCGCGACTTCGCCTTCGCGGTCGCGAGCCTGGCCGCGGGCCTGCGCGCCCGCGGCGTCTCCCCCGGGGACCGCGTCGCCCTCGTCAGCGACAGCCGCCCAGAATTCCTCATCGCCGACACCGCGCTGATGGCGATCGGCGCCGTGACGGTGCCGACCTACACCACCAACACCGTCGCCGACCACGCGCATATCCTGCGCGACAGCGGCGCCCGCGCCGCCATCGCCTCCACCGCCCGCCTCGCCGAGCGCCTGCGCGAGGCCGCCGGGCCCGAGGGCCTCGACCTCCTCGTCTGCCTGGAGGAGGCCCCCGGCACGACCTCCTGGGCCGCGATGACCGCCGACCCCGGCGACCTCGCCATGCTGGTCGCCGAGGTCGCGCAGATCCCCGAGGGGCGCCTCGCCTGCCTCATCTACACCTCCGGCACCGGCGGCAAGCCCAAGGGGGTGATGCTTCCCCACCGCGCGATGCTCGCCAACCGCGCGGGCGTGCTGCCCCTCATCCAGCAGCTCGGCCTCGAGTGGTCGGGCGCCTGCTACCTCTCCTTCCTGCCGCTCTCCCACGCCTACGAGCACACGGTCGGCGGCTCCCTCCTGCTCTCCTACGGGATCGAGATCGTCTTCTCCCGCGGCGCCGACCGCATCGCCGCCGAGTTCAGGGAGATCGAGCCCGCCCTCGTCACCGCGGTCCCCCGCCTCTTCGAGGTGCTGCGCGGCCGCATCCTGGCGGGGCTGGAGAAGGAGACGCCCTTCAAGCGCGGCCTCTTCGACCGCACGGTCGCCCTCGGCCTCCGCAAGATGGACGGCCCGCCGCTCAACCTCCTGGAGCGCCTGCAGGACGCCGTGCTGGACCGCCTCGTCCGCGCCAAGGTCCGCGCCCGCTTCGGGAGCAAGCTGGTCGCCATCGTCTCCGGCGGCGCGCGCCTCGACCCCGACCTCTCGGGCTTCTTCCTCGCCCTCGGCATCAACGTGCTGCAGGGCTACGGCCAGACCGAGGCCGGCCCCGTCATCGCGGTGAACCTCCCCTGGGACAACCGCCGCCGCACCGTCGGCCTGCCCGTCACGGGCGTCGAGGCCCGCATCGCCGCGGACGGCGAGCTTCTGATCCGCGGCGGCCTCGTCATGGACGGCTACTGGGGCGACCCCGAATCCACCGCCCGCACCCTCGCCGCGCCGCCCGGCGAGACCGAGCCCTGGCTCCACACCGGCGACGTCGGCGTCCTCGACGAGACCGGCCGCCTGACCATCACCGACCGCAAGAAGGACTTCATCAAGACGCTCGGCGGCGACATGGTCAGCCCCGCCCGCATCGAGGGCCTGCTGATGGCCGAGCCCGAGATCGCCCAGGCGGTGGTCGCCGGCGAGGGCCGCGCGGGCCTCGTCGCCCTCGTCGTCCCCGCCGAGGGCGCCTCCCCGGAGCGCGCCGTCCAGCGCATCAACGGCAAGCTCGCGGGCACCGAGCGCATCCGCAAGTGGAGGACGGTCGATCCCTTCACCGTCGAGAACGGCATGCTCACGCCGACGATGAAGGTGAAGCGCCGCCTCGTCCTCGACCGCCACGCGGCGGAGATCGAGCAGCTCTACTCCTGACGCGCGAGAGGCCGGGGCCAGGGCCCCGGCCACCCCCTCACATGCCGAGCGCGCGGCGGTAGAGGTCGAGCAGCGTCTCCTGCTCCTCCACCTCGGCCGGCTCCTGCTTCCGGATGCGGATGATCTGGCGGATCACCTTCACGTCGAAACCGGCGCTCTTGCCCTCCATGAAGATGTCCTTGATGTCGTCGGCGAGCGCCTTGCGCTCCTCCTCCAGCCGCTCCACCCGCTCGATGATGGAGCGCAGGCGGTCGGCCGCGATGCCGCCCACGTCGGGGTCGGGGTCCGCCTTCTGCCTCTCGCGGCTCGCGGCGGCCTCGTCGTCAATGTCGAAGGGTACGTCGGACATGGATCTCTCGATGCGTCTGGTCGGTCGGCGATAAGGGCGCGCGTCCGCGAAGCGGGGCCGCCGGCGCCGTCCCGCCGATCCCCCACCCCCGCTCCACCACTCCCCTGGCCCCCGGAGTGGAGCGGCGGGTCTTACCCCCTCCGCCCCGCCCGCCTCAATGCCCCCCGGCGCCGGGCGGGAACCCTTGGGGAACGGCGTGGCCCTCAGGCCACGGGCCCCTCCGCCCCGCGGTGCAGAAGGTGCGTCATCGCGGCCGTGCCGAGCACGGGCACGAGCAGGTTGGCGAAGGGCACGAGCGCCATCCCCGCCATCGCCGCGCCCACCACCAGCACCGGGAACTCCCGGCGCTTGCGCAGCGCCCGCGCCCCCGCCACCGACATCCGCCGCTGCGCCACCCCCTCGAACAGCCCGTGCCCGAGCGAGACCGCGGCCACCAGCCACAGCAGCAGCCCCCCGACGAAGGGCACCAGCAGCGCCACCGGCAGCAGCACGAGGTTCAGCGCCAGCACCTTCAGCGCCAGCGCCACGTTGAACACGCCCTGCGCCGCGAGCGAGGCCCCGCGCGCGGCCGGCAGCCCCGGGTAGTGCCGCCGCTCCACCGCCGCCGCCGTCTCGTCGAGGAACAGCCCCGCGATCGCCAGCGCGAAGGGCACGAAGAGCCAGAAGGCCGCGAAGAGGGCCGCGATCCCCCCCAGCAGCCCCGCCGCCGTCGCGACCCACCCCGTGCCGCCCGCCAGCGCCGCCACCGCCCAGTCCGCCAGCCCGATCAGGGCCCCGAGCGCCAGCACGGCGCCCAGCGCGCCCTTGATGAGCGGCCCGCGGAACCCCCGCTCGAAGACCTGGTCGAAGGGAAGCGTCAGGCTCGCGATCACCGCCGTCACGCGCGCTCAGTGCCCCGGGTTGGCCGCGGCGAAGGCGGCCTTCTGCTCGGCGGTCGCCTCCCGCTGGTGCCTCGCCTGCCACTCCTTGTAGGGCATGCCGTAGACGATCTCGCGCGCCTCCGGGTCGCTCAGCGCGACCCCCTGCCCCTCCGCCGCCTCGCGGTACCAGCGCGAGAGGCAGTTCCGGCAGAAGCCCGCGAGGTTCATCAGGTCGATGTTCTGCACGTCCGCGCGCTCGCGCAGGTGCCCCACCAGCCGGCGGAAGGCCGCGGCCTCCAGCTCCGTGCGGGTCTTGTCGTCGATCTCGGTCATGCCGGACCCTCCTCGTTCCCGCGCGAGATGGGGACGCGGAGGGGGCGCCGCTATCCCTCGCCGCGCGTCCCGGGAAAGCGCCGCAACCCGTCGCCCGGCACCACCCAGGGCAGCCGGTCCGCGAACCGCACGTGGTCCCAGGGCGGCACCCGCGCGGGGTCGTCCAGGCTCGCCGTCGTCACGTCGATCTCCCCGGGCGCGGTATCGGTGGCGTAGGTCAGCGCCGTCCCGCAATCCCCGCAGAACCCCCGCTCGACCCCGGGGCTGGAGGCGTAGAGCCGCATCCGCCCGGAGAGGACGCGGAACTCCGCCCGCGCCACGCTGAACCAGGCCACCACCGGCGCGCCCGCCACCCGCCGGCAATCCGCGCAGTGGCAGAAGGTCGCGTGGAAGGGCTCGCCCCGCGCCTCGTAGCGCAGGGCCCCGCAATGGCAGCCGCCCGCCAGCACCGGCGCCTCCGTCATCTTCTCAGTCGGCATAGACGTTCGCCGCCTGGATGATCGGCCGCCAGCGCGCCACCTCCGCGGCCAGGTGCCGGCGGTGATAGGCCGGCGTCGCCTGCTCCGGCGTCGCCACCTCCGTCACCAGCTCCGCGAAGCGCTGCTTCAGCCGGTCCTCCCGCAGCGCTGCCCGGATGGCGGCGGCCAGCCGCTCCTGCACCGCCTCCGGCGTGCCGGCCGGCGCGTAAATCCCGTGCCAGGTGCTCATCGCGATCGCGGGCTGCCCGGCCTCGGCCGTCGTCGGCAGGTCCAGCCCCTCCGCCCGCCGGTCGAGCGTGACCGCGTAGGACTTGATCCGGTTGTCCCGGATGAAGGGCGCCGTGTTCGTCGCCTGGTCGCAGAACACGTCGATCCGTCCCGCCATCATCTCCGTCAGCACCGGGGCCGAGCCGCGGAACACCACGGTGGTCACCGGCGTGCCCGCCGCGTGCTGGATGAGCATCCCGCAGAGCTGGTTCGCGCCCCCCAGCCCCGAATGCGCGAGGTTGAGCTTGTCCCCCTGCCGCTTCACCTCCGCCATGAAGCCCGCGAGGTCGTTCGCCGGGAAGTCCGGCCGGGCCACGATCGTCATCGCCGCGTCCGACACGACGCCGAGCGGCGCGAAGGAGGTCTCCACGTTGTAGGGCAGCGCGCGGTAGAGCGTCGCGCTCGTCGCGTGCCCGATGTGGTGCGACAGCAGCGTGTAGCCGTCCGGCCGGGCGGAGGCGACGCGCCCGGCGGCGATGGTGCCCCCCGCCCCCGTCACGTTCTCCACCACCACGGACTGCCCGAGGTCCTTGGCCATCCCCTCCGCCACGAGGCGCGAGATCACGTCGGTCGGCCCGCCCGCCGTGAAGGGCACGGTGACGGTGATGGGCCGGTTCGGGAAGGCGGGCGCCTGGGCCCGCACCGCCGGCGCGGCCAGCAGGGCGGGGGCCGCGAGAAGGGCGCGGCGGGGCAGCGTGGGCAAGGTCTCTCTCCCGGGTTTCTTGCCGCCCAATCTGGGCCGCCCGGCCGCCCGCGTCAGCCCTCCCTCACCCCGCCTTGTTCGCCCCCTCGATTGCCGCGATCACGGCCCGCGTCACCGCCTCCGTGTCCGCCGTGCCGCCGAGGTCCGCCGTGAAGACCCCGTCCGCGCAGACCCGCTCCACCGCCGCCATCAGCGCCCCCGCCGCCGCGGGCTCGCCGAGGTGCTCGAGCATCATCGCCCCCGTCCAGAAGGTCGCGACGGGGTTGGCGATCCCCTTGCCCATGATGTCGAAGGCCGAGCCGTGGATCGGCTCGAACATGGAGGGCGCCCGCTTCGAGGGATCGAGGTTGGCCGTGGGCGCGACGCCCAGCGACCCCGCCACCGCCCCCGCCAGGTCCGACAGGATGTCCGCGTGCAGGTTGGTCGCCACCACCGTGTCGATGCTGGCGGGCTTGCGCACCATCCGCGCGGCCATGGCGTCCACCAGCTCCTTCTCCACGGTCACGTCCGGGTAGGCCTTCGCCACCTCGGCCGCGATGTCGTCCCACATCACCATGCCGTGCCGCTGGGCGTTGGACTTGGTCACCACCGTCAGGAGCTTCCGCGGCCGGCCCCGCGCGATGTCGAAGGCGACCCGCATGATCCGCTCGACGCCCGCGCGCGTGAAGATGGAGGTCTCGGTCGCAACCTCCTCCGGATGCCCGCGATGGGCGCGCCCGCCATGCCCCGCGTACTCGCCTTCGGAGTTCTCCCGCACGATCACCCAGTCGATGTCGCCGGGCTCGACGCTCCGCAGCGGGCTCGTCAGGCCGGGCAGCACCCGCGTCGGGCGGATGTTCGCGTACTGGTCGAAGCCCTGGCAGATCTTCAGGCGCAGCCCCCAGAGCGTCACGCTGTCCGGCAGGTCCGGGTCGCCCACCGCGCCGAAATAGATGGCGTCGAAGCCGCGCAGCGTCTCCAGCCCGTCCTCGGGCATCATCGCGCCGGTCTCGCGGTAGTAGTCGCTGCCCCAGGGAAGCGTCTCCACCTCCAGCGCGAAGCCGCCGTCGCGGCGGGCCAGGGCCTCCAGCACGCGCAGCCCGGCGGGGATGACCTCCTTGCCGATGCCGTCGGCGGGGATGGCGGCGATCCGGTGGCGTCGCATGGTCCTGGCCCTTCCTCTCTTGCTCTCGCGGCGCCAGCGCATTCCACACCCCCGCCGCCGCGGCAAGCCCGCCCGCCCGGCGCGTCCCACGGGCTTGCCCGCGGCCCCCGCCCGGTGAAGATGCGCCCTCGCCAGGAGAGCCAGGATGACCGCGACCCCCGACGCCAGCGCCGCTCCCCCGGACGCCCCCCCGAACGCCCAACCGGACGCCCCCTGGGACGACGCCCGCGCCCGCGCCGCCCTCCGCCGCCTGCTCGACGCCGCCATCGCCAGCGCCGACCCGCGGCAGGTCCTCGCCGCCCACCTGCCCGAGCCGCCGGCGCTGGGCTCGGGCGGCCGGGTCGTCGTGGTCGGCGCCGGCAAGTCCGCGGCCGTCATGGCCGCGGCGGTCGAGGCCGCCTGGCCGCGCATCCCCCTCACCGGCCTCGTCATCACCCGCTACGGCCACGGCGTCCGCACCGCGCGCGGCGAGCACGACCGCATCGAGGTCGTCGAGGCCTCCCACCCGGTGCCCGACGCCGCCGGCGAGGCCGCCGCCGCCCGCATCCTCTCCCTCGTGCAGGGCCTCACCGAGCACGACCTCGTCCTCGCCCTCATCTCCGGCGGCGGCTCCGCCCTCATGCCGCTGGCCGCCCCCGGCCTGACGCTGGCGGACAAGCAGGCGGTCAACCGCGCGCTGCTGGCCTGCGGCGCCACCATCAACGAGATGAACGCCGTCCGCCGCCACCTCTCGGCGGTCAAGGGCGGGCGCCTCGCCGCCGCCGCCCACCCGGCCCGCGTCGTCACCCTCGCCATCTCCGACGTCCCCGGCGACGACCCCGCCGCCATCGCCTCCGGCCCCACCGTCCCCGACCCCAGCCGCTTCGAGGACGCCCGCGCCATCGTCGCCCGCTACGGCATCCCCCTGCCCGACCCCGTCCGCGCCCATCTCGACGCCGCCGCCGAGGAGACCCCCAAGCCCGGCGACCCCCGCCTGGCCCGCGCCGAGTACCGCCTCATCGCCACCCCCCTCATGGCCCTCCAGGCCGCGGCGAAGGAGGCGGAGGCGCTCGGCCTCGCGCCCCTCATCCTCGGCGACGCGCTGGAGGGCGAGGCGCGCGAGGCCGGCACCCTCCTCGCCGGCATCGCCCGCTCGGCCGCCGCCCACGGCCACCCCGTCCGCGCCCCCGCCGTCCTCCTCTCGGGCGGCGAGACCACCGTCACCCTCGGAGCCGCCCGCGGGGCTGGCGGCCGCAATGGCGAGTGCCTCCTCGGCCTCGCGGTCGCGCTCGCGGGCCATCCCGGCATCTGGTCCCTCATGGCCGACACGGACGGCATCGACGGCTCCGAGAGCAACGCCGGCGCCGTCGCGGCCCCCGACACCCTCGCCCGCGCCATCGCCTCCGGCATCGACCCGCGCGCGGCGCTCGCCGCCCATCGCAGCCACGACGTCTTCGCCGGCCTCGACGACCTCGTCACGACCGGTCCCACCCTGACCAACGTGAACGACTTCCGTGCCGTCCTGGTCGCGGGGCCGGCCACCGCTCCCGCGGTCTGACCCCGCCCCTCTGGCGCGCCCGCACCGCCGCGCGCGGCCGGCTGCCCCAGGTCAACCGCGCCGGCCGAGAAACGCGGCCCGCGCGGTCACGCCCGTTATCCGGACAAGCCGAAAACCGGGCGAGAGAAAACTCGCGAACATTATCGCCCTTCGAGAAGCAGCAGCCCGCCTCCCGGAATCATCCTCCCGGCCACCATCCAACCCACTCAACGAACGGCAAAAAATTATGAAAGATTGATCAGATCATCGCGCATCCGGAAATAACGCGACTGTTTCTGACATTCCCCCTTCTGTCAGTGAAATTAACACCTTAAAACTCGGTCGTTATTATCTTCTATGATTACAAGTTTTTAATTTAGGGCACGCCTTTTGCTGCACGGTTCCGCGGGACGGCCTGAGCCGGACCCGACCGCCACCAACCAGAAGGCACCCCTATGCACCCGCTGAACCACAGGCGCCCCGCCCGGGCGACGGCCTCCCGCCTCGCGCTCGCCCTCGGATCCGTCATCGCCCTCGCCGCCACCGGCCCCGCCGCCCTCGCCGCGCCGGTCATCGGCCTCGCTGGGTCCAACACCCTCGTCGGCTTCGACTCCACCGCCCCCTCCGCCGTCACCTCGACGCTGAGCGTCACCGGCCTGGACGGGGAGGCCCTCCGCGGCATCGACGTCCGGCCCTCGAACGGGCAGCTCTACGCCCTCGGCCAGTCGGGCGGCCTCTTCACGATCGACACCGCGAGCGGCGCCGCCACCCGCGTGGCCGGGCCCGGCGTTCCCCTCGGCGGCGGCAGCCCGGACGTCGGCGTGGCCTTCAACCCGGTGCCGGACGCCATCCGCGTCGTCACCGCCACCGACCTCAACCTGCGGGTGAACCCGACCACCGGCGTCACGGTCACCGACGGGACGCTCGCCTACGCGCCGGGCGACGCGAACGCGGGCACGAACCCGGCCGTGACGGCGGTGGCCTACACGAACCAGGTCCCGGGCACGGTCACGGCCACCATGCTTTACGGCATCGACGCGGCCACCGGGTCCCTCGTGCTCCAGAACCCGCCGAACAACGGCACCCTGGCCACCATCGGCTCGCTCGGCCTCAACTTCCTCGCCAGCGGCGTCGGCTTCGACATCGACGGCCTCTCCGGCCAGGCCCTCGCCTCCCTCACCACCGCCACCGGGGCGAACGGCCTCTACTCGATCAACCTCGGCACCGGCGCGGCCAGCTTCCTCGGCGGCTTCGGGCTGGCCACCGTCAGCGACATCGCCTTCGGCCGCATCGGCCCCGTCGCCGTGCCGGAGCCCGCCTCGCTCGCGCTCTTCGGGATGGGCCTCCTCGGCATGGCCATCGCCCGCCAGCGCCGCCGGGCCTGACGCCGCCAACCGGGAGCCGGCACGCATCCGGCCGGCTCCCGCCACCCGCTCCCCGCCAAGGCCCCCAAAACTTAACAAAACTAAGCAAACGCGCCCCTCGCACGGTAGCCTTAACATCCCTAACCTACGGGGATGCGCGACCAAGCCCTCGAAGCCCTCCTCGCCCGGCGCGGCGCCGTCACCCGCATCGCCAACGGGCTCGGCATCTCCACCGCCGCCGTCTCGCAGTGGCGCCGCGTCCCGCCCGAGCGCGTGGAGGAGGTGGCCCGCATCATGGAGGTCGCCCCCGAAGCCCTCCTGCCCACCCCTTCCGCCGTCCCCACAGGAGCGCCCCGCTTGGCCCCCAAGATCGCCATCCGCCGCCGCCGCCGCACGAAGATGATCGCGACCCTCGGCCCGGCCAGCGCCAGCCCGGAGGTGATCGAGCGCCTGTTCCGCGCCGGCGCCGACATCTTCCGCCTCAACTTCTCCCACGGCTCCCACGAGGACCACGCCGCCCGCATCGCCACCATCCGCGACCTCGAGCGCCGCACCGGCCGCCCGATCGGCATCCTGGCCGACGTGCAGGGCCCGAAGCTCCGCGTCGGCAAGTTCGCGGGCGGGCGCGTCCAGCTCCAGCCCGGCCAGCCCTTCCGCCTCGACCTCTCTCCCGTCCCCGGCGACGTCCGCCGCGTGCAGCTCCCCCACCCCGAGATCATCCACGCCGCCCGCATCGGCACGAGCCTCCTGCTGGACGACGGCAAGCTCCGCCTCGGCGTCACCCGCCAGCGGGAGGACCACCTCGAGACCGAAGTCCTCGTCGGCGGCCCGCTCTCCGACCGCAAGGGCGTGAATGTCCCCGACGTGGCGCTGCCCATCCCCGCCCTGACCGAGAAGGACCGCGCCGACCTCGCCTTCGTGCTCGAGCAGGGCGTCGAGTTCATCGGCCTCTCCTTCGTCCAGCGCCCCGAGGACGTCGCCGAGGCGAAGGAGATCGCGGCCGGCCGCGCCTGGATCATGGTGAAGATGGAGAAGCCCCAGGCCGTCGAGCACATGGACGCCATCCTCGACCTCGCCGACGCCGTCATGGTCGCCCGCGGCGACCTCGGCGTAGAATGCCCGCCCGAGGAGGTTCCCCTCATCCAGAAGCGCATCATCCGCGCGGCCCGCGCCCGCGGCCTGCCGGTGGTGGTCGCGACCCAGATGCTGGAGAGCATGATCAGCGCCCCCACCCCCACCCGCGCCGAGGCGTCCGACGTCGCCACCGCCGTCTTCGACGGCGCCGACGCCGTCATGCTCTCCGCCGAGACCGCGGCCGGCAGCTACCCCTACGAGGCCGTCAACATCATGGACCGCATCATCGCCCGCACCGAGCAGGACCCGGGCTGGCGCGCCATGACCGACGCCGCCCGCCCCGACCCCCGCCACACCTCGTCCGACGCCATCGCCGCCGCCGCCCGCCAGATCGCGAGCACCATCGAGGCCGAGGCGATCGCCTGCTTCACCTCCACCGGCTCCACCGTGCTCCGCGTCGCGCGCGAGCGCCCGGCCGCCCCCATCCTCGGGCTGACCGCCAGCGAATCCACCGCCCGCCGCCTCGCCCTCGTTTGGGGCGTCCACCCCGTGCCGAGCAAGGAGCCCGCGAGCATGACCGACATGGTCGCCAAGGGCGTCCGCGCCGCCTCGGCCGAGGGCTTCGCGGTCAAGGGCGACGAGGTCGTGGTCGTGGCCGGCGTCCCCTTCGGCACCCCCGGCACCACCAACGCGCTGCGCGTGGCGGTGGTGGATTGAACGAGGCGGGAGGGCTAAGCACCGCGCGACGCCCTCCGAGAACAGGATCCGCGATGACGCCGACCACCTCCCTCCGCGCCGCCCTCGCGGCGCCCCTCCTCCTCCTCGGCCTCCTCCTGGCCCCCGCCCCCGCCCAGGCCCAGCGGAACGGCACCTACGACGTGAACGGCACCAACCCCGACGGCACCGCCTACACGGGCACCATGACCATCCAGCAGGTCGGCCTCGCCTCCTGGCGGGTCCGCTGGCAGATCGGCCAGGCGCAGATCGACGGCTACGGCATGTCCGTCGGCACGGTCTTCTCGGTCGGCTTCGCCCTGTCCGAGCGCCCGGGCCTGAGCATCTACGAGATCGCGCCCGACGGCAGCCTCTCCGGCCAGTGGACCCTCGTCGGCAGCAGCGCCATCGGCAGCGAGAACCTGACGCCGCGCTAGGCGTCCCCCGCCCCGGCCGGCGCCCCCGCCTCCCGCGCCAGCAGCGCCGCCTTGCGCGTCAGGCTCCAGCGATAGCCCCGCAGCGCCCCGTCGCGCCCCACCACCCGGTGGCAGGGCACGGCGAGCGCCACCTCGTTGGTCGCGCAGGCCCGCGCCACCGCCCGCGCGCCCCGCGGCAGCCCGAGGCTCTCGGCCAGCCCCGCGTAGTCCATCGTCCGGCCCGGCGGGATGGCCATCAGCGCCTCCCAGACCCGCTTCTGGAAGGCCGTGCCGCGGAGGTCGAGCGGCAGGCCGAGCGCGCCCCGCGGCTCCTCCACCCAGGCCAGCACCCGCGCCACGGCTTCGCGCGCCGCGCCGTCCGCCGGCTCGATCCGCGCGGCCGGGAAGCGCGCCGCGAGCGCCTCCCGCAGCGAGGCCTCGTCCGCCCCGAGCGCGATCGAGCAGACGCCGCGATCCGTCATCGCCACCAGCACGGGCCCGAGCGCGCCCTCGCCGAAGGCGGTCCGGATCACCTCCCCCGCGCCCCCGCGCCGCGCCGCGCCCGGCGTCATGCCCAGCACCCGCGCGCCGCCCTCGTAGACCCGGCTCTCGCTGCCGAAGCCCGCGCCGGCCACCGCGTCGGCCACCCGCTCGCCCGCGGCCAGGGCCTCCCCCAGCCGCCGCGCCCGCACCGCCGCCGCGAAGCCGTGCGGCGTCACGCCGGCCACTTCCCGGAACAGCCGCAGGAAGTGGTGCCGGGCAAAGCCCGCCCGCGCCGCCAGCGCCGCGAGGGAGGGCACCTCCTCCCCCGCCGCGACCGCCGCCTCGATGGCGGCGCCGGCCGCGCGCACGGCGGCGGCGTGGATCGCGGCCCGCTCGCCGCCCGGGTCGCAGCGCCGGCAGGGCCGGAACCCCGCCGCCACCGCCTCGTCCACCGCGCCGAAGAAGCGCACGTTCCGCCGCAGCGGCGGCCGCGCCGGGCAGCCCAGCCGGCAGACCACCCCCTGGGTCGTCACGCCATAGAAGCGCCCCGGCAAGGCCTCCCGCCGCAGCAGCGCCGCCCACAGAGCCTCGTCCGTGGGAGCCTCGTCGGTATCGAGAAGGGTGAGGTCGGGTGCGTCGCTCATGCCGCCATCTCGCCCCGATCGGCACGCCCGAGCCATCCGCCCGTTGCGCCCGAACGGCTCCGGCGACGCGCCCTCAGGTCTGGTCGCCCAGCGCCCGCCGCGACAGCTCCCGCCGCCGCTGCGCCGCGCCCGGCAGCCAGGGATTGATCCGCAGCGCCGCCTCCAGGCTCCTGAGCGCCCCCGCCGCGTCCCCCGCCTCTTCCTGGAGGTCGGACAGCGCCATCAACGCCCCGAAATGCCGCGGCTCCAGCCGCAGCGCCTCCCGCAGGTCCGCCGCCGCCGCCGCCCGGTCCCCCGAGGCCGCCTGCGCCTGCCCGCGCAGCACCCAGGACTCCGGGAAGTCCGGCTGAAGCGTGATGGCGGCGTCGAGGTCCTCCACCGCGTCCGGCGCCTCGTTCGCCTGCAGCGCGCGCAGGCTCTTCCGCAGCAGCAGCCCCACCGCGGGCGAGCCGCCCTCGGCCCAGAGCGCCTGGATGCGCGCCTGGATCGGCGCCGCCGCCGCCTCGTCCGGCGCGGCGGCCAGCGAGTCCAGCAGCCGGTCCAGCTCTGCCCGACGCGCCTCCGCCGCCCCCGCCCGCGGCATCGGCGAGGCCAGCGGCGGCACCGCCGGCCCCACCCCCGGCCCCGCGCCCGGCACAGGCAGCACCTGCCCCGCCGCGCCCACCGGCACGGCCGCCGCCAACCCCGCGAGGAGGGCCCGCCGCCTCATTCCGCCGCCACGCCCGCCACGGCCTGGCGCCGCGCCAGCGCGACCTCCACCGCCGGCGGCGCCGGGCCGCCCGCCATCCAGTCCAGCAGCTCCACCGTGTGCGCCAGCGGCAGCGCGTCGCCCGAGAGCTGCGTCAGGCAGCCGATGTTCCCCGACGCCACGAGGTCCGCCCCCGTCCGGTTGATGTTCGCGAGCTTGCGCTCCCGCAGCCGCCCCGCGATCTCCGGCTGGAGGATGTTGTAGGTGCCCGCGCTGCCGCAGCAGAGATGCGCCTCGGCCGGCGCCCGCACCTCGAAGCCCGCGCGCTCCAGCAGCGTCTTCGGCACCGCCGTGATCTGTTGCCCGTGCTGCAGCGAACAGGCCGCGTGGTAGGCGACCCGCAGCCCCGGCCTCTCCCGCGTGGGCGCGTAGTCGAAGCGCGCGATCACCTCCGACACGTCCTTCGCCAGCCCCGCGATCCGCGCCGCGCGGTCGCGCAGCGCCGGCTCGGCCTCGCGGAACATGTGGCCGTAGTCCTTCACCGTGGTGCCGCAGCCCGAGGCGTTGATCACCACCGCGTCCAGCCCCTCGCCCTCGGCCTCCGCCGCCCAGGCCTCGATGTTCGCCCGCGCCTGGGCGTCCGAGGTGTCCTGCTTGCCCATGTGGTGCGTCAGCGCGCCGCAGCAGCCCTGGCCCGCCGTCACCACGACGTCGAGCCCCATGCGCGTCAGCAGCCGGATCGTCGCCTCGTTGATGGAGGGCGCGAGCACCGTCTGCGCGCAGCCCGTCAGCAGCGCGACCCGCCCGCGCCGCGCGCCCTCGGCCCGGTGCACCGTCGCCCGCGCGGAGGTGCCGGCCGGCGGCAGCGCGGCCGGCGCCAGGTCCAGCATCGCCCGCAGCCGCTTCGCCGTCATCGAGGCCCCGCCGACCAGCCCCCGCAGCGGCCGCGCCACCCGCGCCCCCACCAGCGCCGCCCGGAACAGCCCCGGCCGCGGCAGCACGAGGGAGAGCACGTTGCGGATCATCCGCTCCATGAAGGGCCGCTGGTACGTTTCCTCGATGTGGTGCCGGGCGTGGTCCACCAGGTGCATGTAGTTCACGCCGCTCGGGCAGGTCGTCATGCAGGAGAGACAGGAGAGGCAGCGGTCGACGTGCCGCACCTCCTGCTCGGAGGCCGCGCGGCCGGATTCCAGCATGTCCTTGATGAGGTAGATGCGCCCGCGCGGGCTATCCAGCTCGTCGCCCAGCAGGACGAAGGTCGGGCAGGTGGCCGTGCAGAACCCGCAATGCACGCAGGTCCGCAGGATCTGGTTCGACTCCCGGATGTCGGGATCGGCAAGCTGCTCCGCCGTGAACTCGGTACGCATCCGTTCCCCCAGGGGGCTCCCCCTTGGGGGAGGCCCGTCCAAACGCTCGCCGCAAGCCCACAACAAGAACATCCGCCCCCCGTCTTGCAAGGGGGAACCGCGAGGAAGGGCCGGGGCGGCGGGGGCCCGGCCTCAGCCCGCGAAGGGGTCGCTCACCGTGATCGTGTCGTCCCGCTCCGGGCTGGTCGACAGAAGCGCGACCGGCGCCTCCACCAGCTCCTCGATCCGCCGCACGTACTTGATGGCCTGCGCCGGCAGCGCCGCCCAGGAGCGCGCGCCCCGCGTGCTGCCCGACCACCCCTCGATCGTCTCGTAGACCGGCCGCGCCGCCGCCTGCGCCGCCATCCCTGCCGGCAGGCGCCGCACCGTCTCGCCCTCGATCTCGTAGCCCGTGCAGATCTTCAGCTCGCGCATGCCGTCGAGCACGTCGAGCTTCGTCAGCACGAGGCCGCTCACGCCCCCCACCTTCACCGCCTGGCGCACGAGGCAGGCGTCGAACCACCCGCAGCGCCGCGGCCGGCCCGTGACGGTCCCGAACTCGTGCCCGCGCTCGCCCAGCCGCTTGCCGATGTCGTCGAAGAGCTCCGTCGGGAAGGGCCCCGAGCCCACCCGCGTCGTGTAGGCCTTGGCGATGCCGAGCACCGTCCCGATCGCGTGCGGCCCGATCCCCGCCCCCGCCGCCGCGTTCCCGGCCACCGTGTTCGAGGAGGTGACGTAGGGGTAGGTCCCGTGGTCGACGTCGAGCATCACGGCCTGCGCGCCCTCGAACATCACGCGCTTGCCCTCGGCCCGCGCCCGGTCCAGCCGCTCCCAGACCGCCTCCATGAAGGGCAGCAGCCTGGGCGCCCAGCCGAGGAGCTGCGCCATCAGCGCGTCCTTGCCGAACTCCGGCGCGCCCAGCCCGCGCAGCAGCGAGTTGTGGTGCAGCAGCAGCTCGTCGAGCTTCTTCGACAGCGTCTCGGGCTCCGCCAAGTCGCAGAGCCGGACGGAGCGCCGCCCCACCTTGTCCTCGTAGGCCGGCCCGATGCCCCGCCCGGTGGTGCCGATCTTGTCGCCCCCCCGCGCCGCCTCGCGCGCCTTGTCCAGCGCGGGGTGCAGCGGCAGGATCAACGGCGTGTTCTCGGCGATCCGCAGGTTGTGCGGCCCGACCTCGAGCCCCTGCGCCCGCACCTTCTCGATCTCGCCGAGCAGCGCGTCGGGGTCGAGCACCACGCCGTTGCCGATGATGCCGAGCTTGCCCCGCACCACGCCGGAGGGCAGCAGGCTCAGCTTGTAGGTCTGGTCGCCCACCACGAGCGTGTGGCCCGCGTTGTGCCCGCCCTGGAACCGCACGACGATGTCGGCGCGGCTGGCCAGCCAGTCCACCACCTTGCCCTTGCCCTCGTCGCCCCACTGGGCGCCGATGATGGCGACGTTGGCCATGGCCCTACTCCCTCACGATCGGCGGGGCGCCCGCGGCGCCCGCCCCAACAGCATCAGCGTCCACGGCGGCCCCGCGCCCCAGCGCGACCAGCCGCCCGCCCCGCAGCTCCCGCGTGCAGCCGAGCGCCGTCGCCTCGTCCGCCGGCGAGAGCGCCGCAACCGTCACCCAGCCCTCGCGCCGCAGCGCCGCCGCCGCCGCGGGGTCGTGCCCGGCGGGCAGGAACACCCGCTCCGGCAGGGCGACGGTCGGGGCCGCCCGCAGCGCGGCGTCGGGGTAGAGGCTCAGCCCCGTCGCCGGCTCCTCCCCGCTCAGGTAGCGCCCGCCCCGGCCGAGCTCCCCGCTGCGCCCGGGCCCGTAGAGGGTGAAGGCGACGCCCGTGTGGTAGCGGAAGCCCCGGAACTCCACGGGGTCGAGCGTGATGCGAAGCCCCGGCAGCCGCCGCCGCAGCGCGGCCACCACCTCGGCCGCGTTGTCCGCGATCCGCCGCGGCGCCTCCGGCAGCGGCGCGGCGCGCAGCGCGGCCAGCGCCCCGTCGGCCGGCCCGGCCGCCGCCAGCAGCTCCACCAGGAAGACCGCGGGCGGCCCCGCCGCCTCGGCCAGGCGCGCGACCTCCGCCGCGTCCTTGCGGTCCAGCGCCCGCGCCAGGCGCGACCGCGCGGCCCCCTCCAGCCCCGCCGCGTCGAGCAGCGCCGGCGACATCGGCGGCAGGGTGATGTCGAGCGCGACCCCCTCGATCCCCGCCGCCGCCAGCGCCTCCACGCCCAGCGCCGCGGCCTCCGCGTCGGCCTCCGCGCTGTCCACCCCGATCAGCTCGACGCCGAGCTGCGGCAGCTGCCGCCCCGGCGCGATCTGCGTGCCCCGCACCCGCAGCACCTGCCCCGCGTAGGACAGGCGCAGCGGCCGCGCCGCGTCGCGCAGCCGCGTCGCCGCGATCCGCGCCACCTGCGGCGTGGTGTCGGCCCGCAGCCCCATCATCCGCTGGCTCTCCGGGTCCATCAGCCGGAAGGTCTGGTCGGCCAGCGCCGCGCCCGAGCCCTGCAGCAGCCCCTCCTCGAACTCGAGCAGCGGCGGCTTCACCCGCTCGTAGCCGTGGCTCGCGAAGACCGCCATCATCGCCTCCACCAGCGCGGCCTCCCGCGCCGCCTCGGGCGGCAGCAGGTCGGAGAGGCCGGACGGCAGCAGGGCCGGGTTCGGGAGGTCGTCGGTCACGCGAGGGGGGTCATCGGCAGGGGGGATCGCCCGGGGCTTTCTTGCGCGGGGTGAATGGCAGCGAGGGC
Source organism: Muricoccus nepalensis (assembly GCF_006438825.1). GTDB lineage: Bacteria > Pseudomonadota > Alphaproteobacteria > Acetobacterales > Acetobacteraceae > Roseomonas > Roseomonas nepalensis. The sequence continues at coordinate 17,175 of NZ_RCZP01000025.1, read as the reverse complement.
CCCGCGCCGCAAGCCCCGTCCCCCAAACCCGCCGGCGGCGAATGCCAGCAGAATGTAAGCCTGACGTCCTAGGATCGGCGCCGGCGTTCCACCCTCCCCACGCCCGCAGGTCCCCACCCCATGCACCGCGCCCTCCTCGCCCTCCCCCTCCTCCTCGCCGCCTGCGGCGACGGCCGCCCCCTCGGCGGCATCGGCCTCGCCGACCCGCTCCGCGGCCCCGCCCGAGCCGCGCCCTTCGAGTACGGCCAGACGGAGCGCCTCGCCGGCCGCCCGGCCGCCGCCGCCCAGGCCGCCGCCGAGATCGAGGCCTTCACCAACGCGGCCGAGACCGACCCCCTCTGGACCCACCCGCGCGACGCCCTGCTGCTGCCCCGCCTCCAGATCGCCCGGCGGGAGTTCCGCCAGGCCCTCGGCGTCCCGCCGGGCACGCCCCCCGTCGTCGCGGTGGCCGCCTTCAGCCGGGCGGCCGTCGCCATCGGCCAGGCCGACACGGCGGCCGCGACCGCGGCCCTCGCCCCGGTCGGCGGCGCCGCCACCCTCGCGCGGCTCGCCAGCCTCCCCCGCCTGCCCCGGGTCGAGGAGGCCGCCCAGGCCGTCGCGATCGAATCCTCCCACCCGAACCGCCGGGGGTAACGGAGCCTTCACCAAGCCGGGGCCAAACTCGCGCCGCCAGAATGGTCGGAGCAGAGAAAATGCCCCTGCACAGCAGCCAGCCCGCGCACGGCAACCCGGGAAGCGACCAGGCGGAGGCCGACCGCCGCACCGCCCGCGCCCTCGCCCACCACCGCGCCGGCGACCTCGCCCTGGCCGAGCCCCTCTACCGCTCGGCTCTCGCCCTCCGGCCGCGGCACTTCCAGGCGCTGCACCTGCTCGGCCTCCTCCACGCCATGCGCGGCGACCCCGCCGGCGCCATCCCCCTCCTCCGCCAGGCCCTGGAGGAGGACGCGCGCCACGGCTTCGTCCACAGCAACCTCGGCAACGCCCTCGTCGAGACCGGCCAGGCCGAGGAGGCCCTCGCGACCTTCGACCGCGCCATCGCCCTCGAGCCCGGGCTGGTCGAGGCCCGCGTCGGCCGGGCCAACGCCCTGCAGGCGCTCAACCGCCCGGCCGAGGCGCTGGAAGCCCTCGACGCCGCCCGCGCGCTCGGCGCCGACATGGCCGAGCTCCACAACAACCGCGGCAACGCCCTCCGCGCCCTCGACCGCCCGGCCGAGGCGCTGGAGGCCTATGATCGCGCCCTCGCCCGCAACCCCAACTACGCCAGCGCCCACGCCAACCGCGCCACCGCCCTCGTCGACCTCCAGCGGGACGCCGAGGCCTATGCCAGCATCGCGACCGCCCTCCTGCTGCGCCCGGACGACCCCGGCTTCCTGAACACCCAGGGCGTCGTCCTGCGCGCCCTCCAGCGCCCGGAGGAGGCGCTGGCCTGCCTCGACCGCGCCATCGCCCTCGCCCCCGGCCTCGCCGATCCCCACGCCAACCGCACCATCGCCCTCTGCGACCTCGGCCGCCACGCGGAGGCGCTCGAGAGCGCCGAGCGCGCCCTCGCCCTCTCCGGCGGCGCGGCCGCCCACCGCAACCGGGCCGAGGTGCTCGCCCGCCTCTCCCGCCACGCCGAGGCCGAGGTCGCGGACCGCGAGGCCCTCCGCCGCGACCCCAGCTCGGGCCAGGCCTGGAACGGCCGCGGCATCGCCCTCACCGAACTCGGCCGCTTCGAGGAGGCGATGGAGTGCTTCGACCGCGCCGCCCTCCTCTTCCCCGGCAACCGCGGCATCCCCTTCAACCGCGGCAACGCCTACCGCGGCCTCGGCCGCCACCACGACGCGATCGAGTGCTACCGCCAGGCCATCGCGATCGACCCCGACTACGCCGACGCCCACTGGAACACCGCGCTCAGCCAGCTCGCCCTCGGCCAGCTCGAGGAGGGCTTCCGCAGCTACGAGTGGCGCTGGCGCCGCAAGGGCAGCCAGCCCCACCGCCACGCCGCCAGCCCCCTCTGGCACGGCGAGCCCATGGAGGGCCGGACCCTCCTCCTCCACGCGGAGCAGGGGCTCGGCGACACCATCCAGATGCTCCGCTACATCCCGCTCGCCGCCGCCCGCGGCGCGCGCGTGGTGCTCGAGGCCCCGCGCCCCCTGCACCCGCTGCTGCACGGCCTCCCCGGCCTGCACGCCTTCTTCGGCCTCGGCGAGCCCACGCCCGACCACGACGCCCAGTGCCCGCTGCTCAGCCTGCCGCTCGCCTTCGGCACGCGCCTCGACAGCATCGTGGCGCCCATCCCCTATCTCGCCGCCGACCCCGCCCGCGCCGCCGCCTGGGACCGCGAGCTGCCCGGCGGCGCGCTCCGCCTGGGCATCGCCTGCTCCGGCAACCCCGAGCACGCCGGCGACCGCTACCGCTCCATCCCCCTCTCCCTCTTCGCCCCCCTCCTGGGCGAGGGCGTGGAGGCCTTCCTCGTCCAGACCCAGGTGCGGGAGACGGACGAGGCCTTCCTGGCGGAGACCCCGGGCCTGACCGACCTCCGCCCGCGGCTCACCAGCTTCACCGAGACCGCGGCCGCCCTCCTCGCCATGGACGCGATCGTCTGCGTGGACACGAGCGTGGCCCACCTGGCCGGCGCCCTCGGCCGCCCAGTCCACCTCCTGCTGCCCTCGCTCCCGGACTGGCGCTGGCTGCTCGACCGCTCGGACAGCCCCTGGTACCCGACCATGCGCCTCCACCGGCAGGCCCGCGGCGAGGACTGGCCCGAGGTCATCGCCCGGATCGCCCGCGCCCTCCCCTCGGCGGAGGACCGGATCGCCGCCTGAGGGCCTATTCCGCGGCCTGGGAGAGCGGCCGGGCCACGTCCTCCAGCGACTTGCCCTCGGCCGCGAAGCCGAGCTTCCACTCGGTCGCCGCCGCGATGAGCATCAGCGCGGCGCCGAGCAGGTAACCCCACATGATGTTCGTGCGCTCGCCCCCCTCGATCAGCACGCCGAAGAGCGCGGGCCCCACCACGCCGCCCACCAGCGTGCCGAAGGCGTAGAACAGCGCGATCCCCATCGCCCGCATCTCCAGCGGGAAGCTCTCGCCGACCGTGAGATAGGCCGCCGACGCCGCGGCGGAGGCGAAGAAGAAGATCACGGTCCAGGCCGCCGTCTGCTCCCAGGCCGAGAGCCAGCCCTGGGCGAAGGCGTAGCCGGTCACCGCCATCAGCACGCCCGCCAGCGCGTAGGTGCCGGTGATCATCACCCGCCGCCCCACCGAGTCGAAGAAATGCCCAAGGGTCAGCGGGCCCGCGAGGTTGCCCAGCGCGAAGGGCAGCATGAACCACCCGATATGCGCCGACGAGATCCCGTAGAAGCGCGTCAGCACCAGCGCGTAGGTGAAGAACACCGCGTTGTAGCAGAAGGCCTGGCAGGCCATCAGCACGATGCCCAGCACCGCCCGCTGCGGGTAGGTGCGGAACAGCGTCGTCGCGACCTCGCCGAGCGTCGTGTGGCGGCGTGGGTCGATGCGGATCGGCGTGCCCTCCACCGGCGGCAGCGGCCCCTTCTCGCGCGCGACCCATTCCTCGATGTCGCCGACGATCTTCTCCGCCTCCGCCTTGCGCCCGTGCGTCATCAGCCAGCGCGGGCTCTCGGGGATGTAGCGGCGCAGCAGCAGCACCGAGAGCGAGAGCGCGCCCCCCACCCCGAAGGCCAGCCGCCAGCCGATCTCGGGGTCGATCACCGCGGGGTCGAGCAGGATCAGCGACGACGCCGCCCCCGCCGCCGCGCCGCCCCAGAAGGTGCCGTTCACCGCCAGGTCCGTCGTCCCCCGCCGCCGCGCCGGGATCAGCTCCTGGATGGCGGAGTTCACCGCCGAGTACTCCCCCCCGATCCCCGCCCCCGTGAAGAAGCGGAAGACCGCGAAGGACCAGAAGTCCCAGGAGAAGCCCGTCGCGATCGTCGCCACGAGGTAGACGAGCACCGTGAGGGTAAACAGCTTCTTCCGCCCCAGCCGGTCCGTCAGCCAGCCGAAGAACAGGGCCCCCGAGACCGCGCCGAGCAGGTAGGCCGAGGCCGTGAGCCCCACCTGCGTCTCGGTCAGCCGCAGGCTCGGGCTCTCCCGGATGGCGCCCGCCAGCGAGCCGACCAGCGTCACCTCGAGCCCGTCCAGCACCCAGGTCACCCCGAGGGCCACGACGACCAGCCAGTGGAAGCGCGACCAGGGCAGCCGGTCCAGCCGGTTCGGCACGTCGGTGCTGAAGCTCTCGGCGCTGAAGCCGCCGCTCGGAGTGCTCGCCATGGTTCCTCCCCGGATGGTCCCCCGGGGGGGAACCGCGCCGGAGCGGAACCGTGCAAGGACCCGAAGGTTACAACCCGCTCAGGTCGCGGCCTCGCGCGCCATCTCCACGCCCACCTCCGCGAAGGCCCAGTCCAGCCAGGGCAGCAGCGCCTCGATGTCGGCGGTCTCGACCGTGGCCCCCCCCCAGATCCGCAGCCCCGGCGGCGCGTCGCGGTAGGAGGCGACGTCGAGCGCGACCCCCTCCGCCTCCAGGATCGCCGCCAGCCGCTTCGCCACCCGCGCCTGCGCCGCCGCGTCCATCGCCACGAACCAGGGCACGACGATCTTGAGGCAGATGGAGGTCGAGGACCGCGTCGCCGGGTCCTCCGCCAGGAACCCCGCCCAGCCGCTCGCCGCAACCCAGCGCGAGACCGCCGCCAGGTTGGCCTCCGACCGCGCGATCAGCCCGTCGAGCCCGCCCACTGACTCCGCCCAGCGCAGCCCGTCGATCGCGTCCTCCACGCAGAGCATGGAGGGCGTGTTGATCGTGTCCCCCTCGAAGATCCCCTCGATGAGGCGCCCGCCCTTCGTCAGCCGCATGATCTTCGGCAGCGCCCGCCCGGGGTCATAGCCCTCCAGCCGCGCGACCGCCCGCGGCGAGAGCGCGAGCATCCCGTGCGCCGCCTCGCCCCCCAGCACCTTCTGCCAGGACCAGGTGACGACATCGAGCCGCGCCCAGGGAAGCCGCATGGCGAAGGCCGCCGAGGTCGCGTCGCAGATCGCGAGGCCGCGGCGGTCCTCGGCGATGAAGTCCGCGTGCGGCAGCCGCACCCCGCTCGTCGTCCCGTTCCAGACGAAGACCGCGTCCCGGTCCGGCGAGACGGGGTCGAGCGCGGGCAGCCGCCCGTAGGGGGCCTCGCGCACGGCGACGTCGGGCAGGCGGAGCTGCGCGGCCACGTCCGTCGCCCACTCCTTGGAGAAGGACTCCCAGACGAGCACGTCCACGCCCCGCAGCCCGAGCGCCGACCAGAGCACCATCTCCACCGCCCCGGTGTCGGAGGCCGGCACCACCCCCAGCCGCCAGTCGGCGGGCATGCCGAGGACGGCCTTCGACCGCGCGATCACCTCCGCGATCCGCGCCTTCGGCCCCTTGGCGCGATGGCTGCGCCCGAGCATCGCCCCCTCCAGCGCCGCCAGCGACCAGCCCGGCCGCTTCGCGCAGGGCCCCGAGGAGAAGCACGGGTTCGCCGGCCGCACCGCGGGCCGCGCGCCGCCCAGCTCGATCGTCCCGCCCATTGCCCTCACCCCTCGCTCACGGGCCAGCCCGCCCGAAGGCCAGGGCTTGCCGCCCGGCGTTCCGCGGGTCAAGCGCCCGCGGCGCGCGGCGCGGCAACTCCGCCGCGCCGCGCGCCGTTGCGCCCCCGATGCGCCACGAACAAGCCACCCTCCTCATCGCCCTCGGCGCCGTCGCCCTCGTCGCCTGGCTCGCGCCCGACGTGCTCCTCATCGTCTTCGCGGGCTGCCTGCTGGCCGTCGCCCTCCGCGCCGCCGGCGTGCCGCTCGCCCGCCGCCTCCATCTCGCGGAGCACTGGGGGGTGATGATCGTGGCCCTCCTCGCGCTCGTCGCCATCGGCCTCGTCCTCTGGTTCGGCTTCGCCACCCTCGCCGGCCAGGCCCGCGAGTTCACCCAGGCCGCCCCGCGCGTCCTCCGCGACCTCGCCGAGCTCCTCCGGGACCTGCCGGGCGCGGAGTGGCTGAAGCGGAACCTCTCGCCGGAAGGCATGCAGCCCTCCGCCCAGACCGCGGCCAACGTGGCGCTCGCCGGCGTCGGCGGCACGCTCGGCGCGCTCGGCAACGTGCTGCTCGTGCTGCTGCTCGGCCTCTACATCGGCTCGGACCCCACGCTCTACCGCCGCGGCGCCCTCGCCCTCCTCTCCCCCGGCCTCCGCCCGCGCGGCGAGGCCACGCTGAACGCCATGGCCCACGGCCTCCGCGGCTGGCTGCTCGGCCAGATGTTCGGCATGACCTTCACGGGGGTCTTCACCTTCCTCGGCCTCTGGGCGCTCGGCGTGCCGCTGGCGGCCCTGCTGGCCATCCTGAGCGCCATCTTCGGCTTCATGCCCTATATCGGCCCCGTCCTCGGCGCCGTGCCCGCGATCCTCATCGCGGCCTCCCAGGACCCCTCCCTCGTGCCCTGGGTCGTGGCCCTCTACTTCGCCTCCCAGAATATCGAGGGGAACGTCCTCACGCCCATGGTGCAGAAGCAGGCCTCCGACGTGCCGCCGGCCGTGCTGCTCGGCGCCCAGGCCCTCTTCGGCACGGGCCTCGGCTTCCTCGGCATCCTGCTGGCGGCGCCGATCGCGGCTGCGGCCCTCGCCGCCATCCGCGTCTCCTACGTCGAGGGCTGGGTCGAGGACCCTGCCGACACCACGCGCAAGGGCCTCATCCGCCCCTGAGCGACCCGCCCCCGGGACGGGGTCAGAGCGCGGCGACCCGCCCCGGGTCCATCGTCACCCCGTGGTCGAGCGGCCCGTGCCCGCGCCCGAAGCCCGGCGCCGAGCGGATCGCGGCCGCCACATAGGCCCGCGCCCGGATCACGGCCTCCCGCAGCCCCATCCCCTGCGCCAGCCCCGCCGCGATGGCGGAGGCCAGCGTGCAGCCCGTCCCGTGCGTGTGCCGCGTGTCGATCCGGGGGCTCTCGAAGACCTCCACCCCCTCCTCGGTCGCCAGCACGTCGTGCACCACCGGCCCCTCGAGGTGCCCGCCCTTCAGCAGCACCGCCGGCACGCCGAGCGTCATCAGCACCTCCGCCGCGTGCTGCATCGTCTCCAGGTCCGGGATCGCCATGCCCGACAGCGCCTCGGCCTCCGGCAGGTTGGGCGTGAGGACCGTCGCCAGCGGCATGAGCCGCCGCTTCAGCGTCTCCACCGCCCCCGTGTCCAGTAGCCGGGCGCCGCCCTTGGCCACCATCACCGGGTCCGCCACCAGCGGCAGGCCCGAGCCCGCCAGCGCGTCGCAGACGGCGTCGATCGTCACGGCGTCCGCCAGCATCCCGGTCTTCACGCAATCCGCCCCGATATCCTCGAGCGACATGCGGATCTGGAGCCGCAGGAAGTCGAGCGGCACGGGATGCACCGCCCGCACCCCCTCCGTGTCCTGCGCCGTCAGCGCCGTCACGGCCGTGGCCGCGTAGGCGCCGAGCGCCGTCACCGCCTTGATGTCCGCCTGGATGCCCGCGCCGCCGCCGGAATCGGACCCGGCGACGATCAGCACGCGTCCCCTCATTCGGCGGCGACCCGCGTGGGGGAGGCCGCGGCCTGGCGGATGACGTCGGCGAGCCGCGCCGTCAGCGAATCGACCAGCGCCTGCTCCTCCGCCTCCACCATCACGCGGATCAGCGGCTCGGTCCCGCTCGCCCGGATGAGCACGCGCCCGCGCGACCCGAGCTCGGCCTCCGCCGCCGCGACCCCGTCGATCACCCGCTCGTCGTCGAGCGGCGATCCCCCGGCGTGGCGCACGTTCACCAGCTTCTGCGGCAGCGGCTCGAAGCAGCGCAGCACCTCGCTCGCCGGCCGCCGCCGCTCCACCAGCACGCCCAGCACCTGCAGCGCGGCCACCAGCCCGTCCCCCGTCGTCCCGTGGTCGGACAGGATCAGGTGCCCCGACTGCTCCCCGCCCAGGTTGCAGCCCCTCTCGCGCATGGCCTCGCCCACGTAGCGGTCCCCCACCTTCGTCCGGTGCAGGCTAAGGCCCTTCTTCTCAAGAAAGCGTTCAAGGCCGAGGTTCGACATCACCGTCGCCACCACCTCCTTGCCCTTCAGCCGGCCCGAGGCCGCCCAGGAGGCTGCGACGGTCGCGAGGATCTGGTCGCCGTCGACCACCTTCCCCGCCTCGTCCACCAGCACCACCCGGTCCGCGTCGCCGTCGAGCGCGATACCGAGGTCCGCCCGCCGCTCGCGAACCAGCGCCGCGAGCTGGGCCGGCGCTGTGCTGCCGCAGCCGTCGTTGATGTTGAAGCCGTCGGGCGCGACGCCGACCGGCACCACCTCCGCCCCCAGCTCCCACAGCACCGTCGGCGCCACGCGGTAGGCGGCGCCGTGCGCGCAGTCCACCACGATCCGGAGCCCCTCCAGGCTCCGCCCGCGCGGGAAGCTCGCCTTCACCGCCTCGATGTAGCGCCCGGGCGCCCCCTCCAGGCGGGACGCCCGGCCGAGCTTGCCCGGCGTCGCGAGCGCCGAGGTCAGGTCGCCCTCCATCAGCGCCTCGATCGCGATCTCCTGCTCGTCGGACAGCTTCAGCCCGTCCGGCCCGAAGAGCTTGATCCCGTTGTCCTCGTAGGAGTTGTGGGACGCGCTGATCATCACGCCGAGGTCGGCCCGCAGGCTCCGTGTCAGCAGCGCGATGGCGGGCGTCGGCAGCGGTCCCACCAGCACCACGTCCATACCCGCGCCCACGAAGCCCGCCGTCAGCGCCGGCTCGAGCATGTAGCCCGACAGCCGCGTGTCCTTGCCGATCACTACCCGGTGGCGGTGCTGCCCGCGGTTGAAGAACCGCCCCGCCGCCTGGCCGAGCCGCAGCGCGGTGGCCGCGTCCATCGGCGCGCGGTTGGCGACCCCGCGAATGCCGTCCGTGCCGAAGAGGCGCCTCTGCCCGTTGCCCATCTCGTCCCTCATCTTGCCCGCCTCCCCTCTGTAACCGATGCCCCGCGCGCCGGCTCTGCAACGAACGGTGAGGTCCCCTCCATGCCCCCGCGCCGCGCGCCCGGCCCTCGCCCGGCACCCGTCGGCGCCGCGCCCGTTGCTCCCGGATTGCGCCCGAAATGCGGACAGCCCGCTCAGGGCGGGGGCGCGCCCGCGACGCCCGCGCGCCAGAGACGAAGCGCCGCCACCGTCTCCGCGACGTCATGCACCCGCAGCATCGCCGCCCCGCGCGACGCCGCGGCCACCGCGACGCCGAGGCTCCCCGCCATCCGGTCCCCCGGCGTCTTCACGCCCGAGAGCGTGCCGATGAAGCGCTTGCGCGAGGCCCCCACCAGCACCGGGCAGCCGAGCCCCAGCAGCACCGGCAGCCGGTCCAGCAGGTCGAGGTTGTGATCCATCGTCTTGCCGAAGCCGATCCCGGGGTCGATCGCGATCCGGGCCCGCGGGATGCCCGCCGCCTCGCAGGCCGCGACCCGCGCCGCGAGGAAGTCCGCGACCTCCAGCACCACATCCCCGTAATGCGCGCGATCCTGCATGGTCGCGGGCTCGGTGCCGGGCATGTGCATCAGCACCACCGAGCATCCGGCCTCCGCCACCACCGCCATCGCCTCGGGATCGTGGCGGAGCGCGGTCACATCGTTCACCACCTCCGCCCCCGCCTCCAGCGCGGCCCGCATGGTCGCCGCGTGGCGCGTGTCCACGCTCACCGGGGCGTCGCGCGCGATGGCGCGGATCACCGGCAGCACCCGCGCCATCTCCGCCTCGGCGTCCACCGGCGGCGCGCCGGGCCGCGTGCTCTCGCCGCCCACGTCGATCATGTCCGCCCCCGCCTGCAGCATGGCGTCCGCCGCCATCAGAGCGGCCCGGGGATCGAAGTGCCGCCCGCCGTCGGAGAAGCTGTCGGGCGTCACGTTCAGCACGCCCATCACCAGCGGCCGCCCGAGGCTCGCCGCGTCCGGCAGCCCCGCGAAGGACGCGACCGGCCGCGTCAGGGCCAGCACCGCCTCCTGCCAGGCGGGCGGCGTCTCCACGGCCAGGATCGGCGCGGCGGGCCTGCCGTCCTCCACCAGCCGCACGAGGGTGAAGGCCGCGCCCGCCCCCTCCAGCGGCAGGGCCGTGCCGGCGTCAATGGCGGCCTGGGCGCCCCGCCCGTGCAGGAGCCCCATCGGTTCGACCCAGCGCGCCATCCAGTCCTCCATCCCCCGCCCCGGCCCCGCCGGCCGCCACCGCTTGCGAATCAGGGGGTCACGCACGGAAACGGGGGCCACTGAGGGCCCCCGCTCCATTCAAGCGCCTCGCCGCACCCCGCGCCAGGGGCCCCTCCGAGAAAGAGGGCGGTCGTCCCGTCCCCGGGGTCAGGCCCCCGAGGGCGCCGGCTGCATGCCACCGGCATCGGGCCGCGGCGTCGGGCGGCCGGAGGTCGGCACGCTGCCGCGCCCCTGGTTCACCGGCTCGTCCGGGCGGTCCCGCACGATCGGGTCGCCGCGGAGCACCTGCCGGATCTCGTCGCCCGAGAGCGTCTCGTACTCCAGCAGCCCCTTGGCCAGCAGGTGCAGCTCCTCGATCCGGTCCGTCAGCGTCTTCTTCGCCCGCTGGTAGGCCGTGTCGATGATCGAGCGGATCTCGCTGTCGATCGCCTGCGCCGTCGCCTCAGAGAGGTTCTTCGACTGCGTCACCGAATGGCCCAGGAACACCTCCTGGTCGTTCGAGCCGTAGGCGACCATGCCGATCTTGTCGGACATGCCCCACTCCGTGACCATCCGGCGAGCCAAGTCGGTCGCCATCTTGATGTCGCCCGAGGCGCCGTTGGACACCTTGTCCGGCCCGAAGATGACCTCCTCGGCGACCCGGCCGCCCATGGCCATGGCCAGCTCGGCCTTCATCTTCGACTTGTGCTTCGAGTAGCGGTCGCCCTCCGGCAGGCTCATCACCAGGCCCAGCGCACGGCCGCGCGGGATGATGGTGGCCTTGTGGACGGGGTCGCACTCCTCCTCGCTCATCGCCATCAGCGCGTGGCCGGCCTCGTGATAGGCCGTCATGCGCTTCTCGGCCTCGGACATGACCAGCGACCGCCGCTCGGCGCCCATCAGCACCTTGTCCTTGGCCATCTCGAACTCGTGCATGCCCACCGTCCGGCGCCCGGTGCGGGCCGCGAGCAGCGCCGCCTCGTTCACGAGGTTGGCGAGGTCCGCGCCAGAGAAGCCCGGCGTGCCGCGCGCGATCACCTTCGGCTCCACGTCGGAGGCCAGCGGCACCTTGCGCATGTGGACCCGCAGGATCTTCTCCCGCCCGTTCACGTCGGGGTTCGGCACCACGACCTGGCGGTCGAAGCGGCCAGGGCGCAGCAGCGCGGGGTCGAGCACGTCCGGCCGGTTCGTCGCCGCGATGAGGATGACCCCCTCGTTGCTCTCGAAGCCGTCCATCTCCACAAGCATCTGGTTCAGCGTCTGCTCGCGCTCGTCGTTGCCGCCGCCCAGCCCCGCCCCGCGGTGCCGGCCGACCGCGTCGATCTCGTCGATGAAGATGATGCAGGGGGCGTTCTTCTTGCCCTGCTCGAACATGTCGCGCACGCGGCTCGCGCCCACGCCGACGAACATCTCCACGAAGTCGGAGCCCGAGATGGTGAAGAAGGGCACGTTGGCCTCGCCCGCCACCGACCGCGCCAGCAGCGTCTTGCCGGTGCCCGGGGGGCCGACGAGCAGCACGCCCTTGGGGATCTTGCCGCCCAGGCGCTGGTACTTCTGGGGGTCGCGGAGGAACTCGACGATCTCCTCGAGCTCGCCCTTGGCCTCCTCGATGCCCGCCACGTCCTCGAAGGTCACGCGGCCGGACTTCTCGGTCAGCAGCTTGGCCTTGGACTTCCCGAAGCCCATGGCCCTTCCCCCGCCGCCCTGCATCTGGCGCATGAAGAAGACCCAGACGCCGATGAGGAGAAGCATCGGGAACCAGGAGATGAGGATCTGGAAGAGCGGGTTGACGTCGCTCTCCTCGGGCCGCGCGACCACGCGCACGCCCTTCTCCGTCAGCCGCTGGACCAGTTGCGGGTCCTCGGGGGTGTAGGTGCTGAAGGTCCGCCCGTCCTGGAGCTGGCCCGACACGATCCGCCCCTGGATGGTGGCGTCCCGCACGTGCCCTTGCTGCACCTCGTTCAGGAAGTCGGAATAGGCCACCTGCATCCCGCGCGTGGAGGCAGTGCCCGAGGGCTGGAAAAGGTTGAACAGCGCCACGAGCAACAGGGCCACGATCACCCAGAGCGCGAGGTTGCGACCGAAATTGTTCACTTGGAGGTCCCGATCCTTGGCCGGCGAAACCGGCACGCCCAGGAAGATAGGGATGCATTGGTCAACAGGGAACCACCAGATGAACCGGGTTTCACGCCACAGACCCCCCAATGGGCCGGAATTCGACTCGGACCCCCTCCCGCCCCCCTCCGGGAAGCCCCAGCGTGGCCACCAGGCGCCCCCCGGCGTCCCGGATCGCGGGCAGCCCGGGCGCCACCGCCGCCGGCAGCCCGCCCCGCGCCGTTCCCGGCCCTAGGGCGCCGATGACCGCGCCCGCCGGCGCCTCCGCCACCCGCCAGCGCCCGTCCCAGAGCGCGCCCGGCACCGCCGGCACGGGGGGCGCGCAGCGCGCCGGCTCCCGGCAGAGCACCCCACCCCGCAGCAGGGCGCCCCCCAGGCTGCCCCCGCCCCGCGCGATCAGCCCCGCCACCGCCGCCCGCGCCGGCGGATGGATACCCCCGCCCACGGCCCGCAGCAGGGCCGAGAGCGCGGCCTCCGCTACGGCGTCCCGGCCCAGCGCCTCCCGGTCCAGCCGCGCCCAGCCCCCCTCCTCGAATCGGGCGGCCCCGGCCAGCCGCTCGGCCACCGCCGCGCCCCGCGCCGCCCGCCGCGCGGCGAAGGCCCCCGCCGCCGCGGCCAGCGCCGCCACCCCCGGCCCCTCCGGGTCGCCGAGCGCCGCGCGCAGCCGCGCCCGGGCGAAGCGGGGATCATCGTTGGAGGGGTCGCGCAGCGGCACCAGCCCCTCGCGCGCGAGGAAATCCTCGATCGCCCCGGGCCCGGCGCCGAGCAGCGGCCGCAGCACCAGCACCCCGCCCGCCGGCCGCGCCGCCGCCATCCCGGCCAGCCCCGCCGCGCCCGATCCCCGCAGCGCCCGGAAGGCCACCGTCTCCGCCTGGTCCGCCCGGTGGTGGCCGAGGAGCAGCCAGGGCATCCCCGCCGCCTCGCAGGCCCCGGCCAGCGCCGCGAAGCGCGCCGCCCGCGCCCGCTCGTGCAGCCCGGGACCCGGCGAAAGGCCCAGCGACAGGCGCCGCGCCGGAATGCCGAGCCCCTCCAGCCGGGCCGCGACCCCCGCGGCCTCCGCCCCGCTGCCCGCCCGCAGCCCGTGGTCGGCCACCAGCCCGAGCACCCGCCCGCCCCGCGCCGCCGCCCAGTCCCGCGCCAGCAGCGCCAGCGCCAGGCTGTGCGGCCCGCCCGAGACGCCGAGCCCGAGCGAAGGCGCCGCGCCGAAGGGCCCGAGCCCCGTCATGGCCGCCGCGAAGGCGGCCCCCAGCGAGTCCCCGCTCAGCGGCAGCCGGCGCGCTGCCGGGCCTGGCCCACCCGGTCCGCCAGGCTCGCCGGCAGGCGCGGGAACTGCGTCCGCAGGTCGTCCAGCGTCTGGCAGGACTCGCGCTTGGCGCCGAAGCCGTTGAAGGCGTTGGCCAGCCCCAGCATCGCCTCCGGCGCCCGGCCCGAGGCGCGGGAGCGGCGGTAGGCATCGTCATAGGCCAGGGCGGCGTTCTGGAAGTCGCGCTTGCCCATCAGCGAATCGCCGAGGAGGATCCCCGCGTCCTGCGCCCGCGTCGGCGCGCGCGCCGCCAACACCTCCCGCGCCGCCGCCTCGGAGGCCGCGAAGTCACGCCGGCCGAGCGCCGCCTGCCCCTCGCGCAGCGCCACCTCCGGCGTGCGCGGCCCCGGCGCCGAGGGCTGCCCCGCGGGCGCCGCCGGCACCGCGGGGGTCGCGGGCGCGGCCGTTGTCGACGGGGTCAGCGCGCCCGGCTGTCCGCCCCCGGCTCGCCCCGCCGGCGCGGCCCCGCCCCGGCCCTCGATCTGGTTGAACCGGTACTCCACGTCGCCCTGCAGCTTCTCGAGCTGCTGCTGGAGGGTGCGGTTGCGGAACTCCGCCTGCTCGGCCAGGCCCCGCTGCCGCCGCACCTCGTCCTCGAGGGCGCTCACGCGGTCGAGCAACGGCCCGATCAGCTCCCCCCCGGCCACCGGCGCCCCCCCGCGGGAGGGCGCGGCCACGGGCGGCGCGACCGGCGCCGCGCGCCGCATCAGCTCCATCTCCTGGCGGAGCTGGAGGATCTGGTTCTGGAGGTAGATGCCCTCGCGGCTCTCCGCCTGCGCCCGGGCCGCGCCGGGCGTCATCCCGCCCAGCGCCACCCCGGCCAGCAGGAGCGCGACGCGCCCTCCCCGCCAGCAAAGCAAGCCGTGCTGCATCCTCGTGCCCTCCGCGGCCCGGCCTCGCCGGGCCCTTCCTCATCGGCCGGGCGGGCGGACGCCGGCCCGGCGTCCCACCCCCTGCCCCGCCGGGGCCGGCCGCGCAAGCGCCGGCGCCGCAACGCCCGGCGGCCGCTCCGCCCCGCACGCCCCGTCGGGCCGCCCTAGCGGACGGTCGTCACCGCGCGCCGGTTCTGCGCCCAGGACGCCTCGTCCGAGCCGAGCGCCGCCGGCCGGTCCTTGCCGTAGGACACGGTCTGGATGCGCTGCCCGGACACGCCGCTCGCCACCAGCAGGTCGCGCGCCGCGTTCGCCCGGCGCTGGCCGAGGGCGAGGTTGTACTCGCGGGTGCCGCGCTCGTCGGCATGCCCCTCCATGTAGACGGCCACCTGCGGGTAGCGCGCCAGCCAGGCCGCCTGCCGCTCGAGCGTCGTGCGCCCGTCGGCGCGCACCTGCGTGCTGTCCGTGTCGAAGAAGACGCGGTCGCCGACGCTGGCCACCAGGTCCTCCTGGCTGCCCGGCCGCGCCGTGCCCATGCCGGCGCCGCCCAGCCCGCCGGCCCCGGCGCCGCCGGCCCCGGACGCCGCCGCGTTCGTCGCCTCGTCGGACGAGCAGGCCGCCAGCAGCGCGAGCGCGCCGAGCGCCCCAAGGATCTTCGCGTTCATCTCAATACCCCTTCGATCGGTGTGTTCTGAGCGGTTGTTCTGGCAGAAATCAGGCGAGCAGCGGCGACCACGACGGATCGGTCGCGTCCGTCGGGGTCAGGATCTGCCGCTCGTTGAAGCCGGTGATGTCGATCTGGGCGAGGCGGGCCGAGTACCCCTCCCCCCGCGCCCCCCGCGCCTGGCTCTCGCGGTAGAAGGCGAGCACGCGGCCGTTGGGCGCGAAGGTCGGCCCCTCCATCCCCCAGCCCTCGGAGAGGATGCGCTCCCCCGAGCCGTCCGGCCGCATCACCCCGATCCCGAACTGCCCGCCCGAGATCCGCGTGAAGGCAATGAGGTCGCCCCGCGGCGACCAGACCGGCGTCGCGTAGCGCCCGCGCCCGAAGGAGATGCGCCGCGCGCCGCCGCCGCCCGCGTCCATGACGTAGAGCTGCTGGTCCCCGCCCCGGTCGGAGTTGAACACGATCTGCGTGCCGTCCGGGTTGTAGCAGGGCGAGACGTCGAGCCCGTTGCCGGCGGTGAGCTGCCGCTGCGCGCGCGAGGCCACGTCCACCGCCACGATGTTCGCGTCGTTGTTCCGCGCGTAGGACAGCACCACCGTCCGCCCGTCCGGGCTGAAGCGCGGCGAGAGCGTCATCCCCGGGAACTGCCCGAGCACCTCCGAGCGCCCGCTGTTGAGGTCGAAGAGGTACACCCGCGGCGTGTTCTGGAAGTAGGACATGAACACGATCTGCTGCGCGTTCGGGTGGAAGCGCGGCGAGAGAACCTGGAAGGACCCGTCCGTCAGGAAGCGGTTGTTCTCCCCGTCCTGGTCCATGATCGCGAGCCGGCGCGTCCGCCGGTCCCGCGGCCCGCTCTCGGCGACGTAGACGATCCGCGTGTCGAAGTAGCCCTTCTCGCCAAGCAGCCGCTCGTAGATCACGTCCGAGATGAGGTGCGCGATCCGGCGCCACTGCGCGGCCGGCGCCGTGAAGGCCGTGCCCTGGATCTGCTGCTCCGGCAGCACGTCCCAGAGGCGGAACTCGACCCGCAGCCGCCCGCCCTGGTCCTCCACCCGGCCCGTCACCAGCGCGTTGGCCCCGATCACCCGCCAGTCCTGGAAGCGCGGCGTCGCCGCCGCGGCCTCGGCGCTCTGGATGAAGGCCGCGTTGTCCACGGGCCGGAAGAGGCCGGAGTTGCGGAGGTTGGCCTGGATCACGCGCGCGATGTCCGCCCCGCGCCCGCCGCCGCCCGGCAGCGCCGGCACCGCGATCGGGATCGGGTCCGTCCGCGCGCGCGTGATGTCGATCACGGCACCCTGCCCACCCCCTTGGGCGCGCGCCGCGGCCGGCGCCGAGAGCAGGGCGGCACCGCCCAGAATGAGGCCACGCCGGTGGGTCGTCATCATGGATGGAGAACCTTGGTGTTGCGGAGGGCGGGTGAAGCCGAAGCGGCGGCGGCGCGCAACCCGCCCCGCCCCGCCGCGACCCCGCGGGCCTCGGATATGATCGCGCGCGCCACGCTCAACGCGTCAGCCCGCGCGGGTTGAAGCGGAAGGTGGCGGTGTTGATGGCCGCCAGCTTGTCCCGCGGGAACGGCAGGGGCGAGCACTTGGGGTCCATCAGCGCCCGCCGCGCGGCCTCGAACACGGCGCGCGCCCGCGGCTCGGAGGGCACGCTGCCGGCCGGGCGCACCACGCGAACCACGCCCGAGGCGTCCGCCTCCACGCGAAGCTCCACCACGATGCTCTCGAGCCCGGGCGCGCCCGCGTCGACCGACCAGCACTCGCTGATCTTGTCGGCGACGCCGCGCACCTCGCCGGCGGTGAGCGTCGCGGTCCCCGCCGGGGCGCCGCCGCCGGGCGCGGGGGCCGCGGCCGCCGCCGGGCGGGGGCGCGCCGCGGCCGCCGCCGCCTGCTGCGCCCGCAGCCGCTCGAGCGTGCTCTGCACGGAGGTGCTCCCCTCCGCCGGGTTGGCGACCGGCGGCGTCTGCCCCGTGCCGGGCCGCCCGTTGCTCTCCCGCGCCGGCGGCACGGGCGCCTGGTTGGCCACCGCGTTCGGCCGCGCCGGCGCCGGCGCCGCGGCGGAGGCGACCTGCTGCGGCGCCCCC
>NZ_RCZP01000024.1 GCF_006438825.1 Muricoccus nepalensis | reverse complement strand
GCGGGCGCACCTCGGCGTCGTTGATCCAGAGGTACTCCTGGCCGCTGTAGCGGATGGCGCGGATGGCGGCGGCGGCGGCCTCCTGGGCGGCGTCGCGGTCCATCCGGCCCGCCTTCTCCTCCGCCTCGAAGCGCTTCGCGGTGGCGAGCGCGGTGTCCACCACGGCGCGCAGCAGGCCGATCCGGTTCCGCTCCAGCTCCTCCGAGCGGCCCCTCACCTCGTAGGCGGCAAGGCCGACCAGCCCGAGCACGGCAACGAGCGTGCAGAGGTGGAGGCGAAGCGCGATGGGCCAGGAGGCGAAGCGTCGTGTCATGGGCGGGGGACTCCGGCTGGACGTCGTTGCGCCCAAAATCCCCGCCTTCCTTTAAGAACCCGTTGACCCCGCGCGCGGGGAGTTGATGGCGTTCCGCCTAGTCGCCCGCTTCCGCGCGCGGCGCGGGCTCGCCGAGCAGGGTCGCGACGCGGTCGGCGAGGTCGATGCCGCTGACGGGCTTGCGGAGAAGGGTGAAGGTGCCCCCCAGCGCGTTGCCGACCGCGAGCGAGGCGGCCTCGCCGGCGTAGCCGGTGACGAGGATGGCGGGCAGGCCGGGCTGGCAGCGCTGGGCCTCGCGGATGAGGGCGACGCCGTCGAGGCCGGGCATGGCGAGGTCGCTCACCAGGATGTCGAAGGGCTCCGCGGCATCGAGCGCGGCGAGGGCGGCGTTGCCGTCCGCCGCCTCGGTGACGGCGTAGCCGAGGTCGGCGAGCTGGGCCGAGAGCACCTCGCGCACGATCGGCTCGTCGTCCACCAGCAGCACGCGCGGGCGCCGGTCGGGGCCGCGGCGGGCGGGGGCGGCGGTGCCCGGCGGGGCGGGAGCCGCCGCCGCGGCCGCGACGGGAAGCAGGAGGGACACGCTCGTCCCCTCGCCGGGCGCGCTCGCGATCGACAGCGCCCCGCCCGAGCCCTGGGCGAAGCTGCGCGCCATGGCAAGGCCGAGGCCGGTGCCCTGGCCGAGGGGCTTGGTGGTGAAGAAGGCCTCCGCCGCGCGGGCGAGCACGGCGGGGCTCATCCCCTCGCCGGTGTCGGTGACGGTGATGCGGACGTAGTCGCCAGGGGCGAGGCCCTTGGCGCCCTCCTCCGGGGCGGCGGGGTCGTGGCGGGCGGTGCCCGCGTGCAGGCGGAGCGTGCCGCCGCCGGGCATGGCGTCCCGCGCGTTGGTCGCGAGGTTGACGAGGACGGTCTCGAGCTGCCCGCGGTCGGCGAGGATGGGGGGAAGGCCCGGCGCGGTCTCGACCTCGACCCGGATGCGCGAGCCGAGGGTGGCGGAGAGCACCTCCTGCAGCCCGCGGAGGAGGCAGCCGATCGCGAGGGTGTCGGCGCGCAGCTCCTCGCGCCGGGAGAAGGCGAGGAGGCGGCGGGTTACGGATTCGCCGCGACGCGCGGCGTCCTGGACCATGTCCGCGAGGCGCCGCACGGCCGCGGGGTCGCCCGCGCGGCGGCGGATGAGGTTGATGCCGCCGAGCACGGCCTGGAGCACGTTGTTGAAGTCGTGCGCGATGCCGCCGGCGAGCTGGCCGACCGCCTGGACCTTCTGCGCCTGCAGCAGCGCGGCCTCGGTGTGCTGGCGCTCGGCGACCTCGGCCGAGAGGCGCGCGTTGGCCTCCACCAGCTCGCGGGTGCGGCTCTCGACGCGGCGCTCGAGCGCCTCGGCGTGCTCGCGCAGCTCCTCCTCGCGCTGGCGGAGCTCGGCCGCCATGCTGTTCCAGGCGAGGGCGAGCTGGCCGAACTCCGAGGCGGGGCCGCAGTCGGGCGCGCGGGCCGCGAGGTTGCCGAGGCGCCACTCCTCCGCCGCGGCCAGCAGGGCCTGAGTCGGGCGCGTGACGAAGCGGCGGGCGGCGAGGAGGGTGAGGAGGAAGACGACGACGCTCACCCCCGCGAGCAGCAGCACCCCGCGGAGGAGGGCGTGCTCGATGTCGCCCATCAGCTCCGGCTCCGAGAAGCCGGCAAGGGCGGAGAGGCCGTGGTTGGCCGGCGTCGGCGGCGTGTAGCCGACCAGCCGGTGCGCGCCGTCGATGCTGCGCAGGCGCAGCAGGCCGGGCGCGGTGGCGCCGACGAGCTCCATCGCCTCCGGCGGGAAGGGCCGGCCCACGAACTCGGCGTGGCGGACGTCGCGCGCGAGGATGGTGCCGCCGGCGTCGGCGATGGTGAGGACGCCGCCCGCGAGGAAAGGGGAGCCGGTGCGCTTGAGCGTGCGGAGCTGCCCCGCGAGCCCGTCGAGGTCGAGGGCCGCGACCAGCGCCCGCCCGCCGGGAAGGGGCAGGTGGAAGGGCAGCACGCCCGCGGGATGGGTGGCGGTGCGGGTGAAGCGGCCGGCGCCGAAGCCCGTGGCATCCACGGCGGCGCGCGCCCAGTCCGGCGGGTCGCCCGCGAGGAGGGCGGCGTCGGAGGCGCAGGCGACGCGCCCGCCGGGCTCGACCAGCGCGATGAAGGCGTAGCCCGCCGCCTGCTCCCGCAGGCCGGCCAGGCGCGCGCCGCAGCCGCTGCCGGTGCTGCGCACCTGGTTGGACTGCGAGGCCGCGCCGAGGAGGATCCGCGCGCCGCTGGCGATCCCCTCGACGTTGCCGCCGAGCAGCTCGGCCTGGTGGATGGCGAGGTCGCCGAGCTGGGCGCGGCGCTCGGTGAGCTGGCTCCAGCTCACGGTCGCCTGCAGGGCGAGCGTGGGCAGGAGGCAGGCGCCGATGATCAGGAGGAGGCGGGTGGAGACGCGGAGGCCCCGAAAGCGGAGGGCGGGCGACACCTTGCTCGCGGTCCGCGGGCTCCGTTCCGGCACCGGGAGGGTGTTGTGCATCTCTGCCGGCGGCCTCGAGGGGTTGGCACACGCGGGCGGTTCCGCTTTTGCGGAGGGGCGCTCGCGCCGCCCAGGGGGATTTCCGCTCTATCGAAGGCCGGGGGGGCTGTCACGGAAAGCGTGGGGGCGGCGGCGGGCGCCCGCGGAGCGGTCCGGGAAGGGGTTGCCCGGCAGGATTATACAACCCTGGGGTGGTAAGCGCTGATTTTATTACTCGTTCACTATCCCGTGCGTCCCGCGGGCCGGGCGGGTGGTGGCGGGAGGGTTCCCGACTGGGCCGGGTGATCGCGCAGTTGTTACCAAGCGGCGGCAACCGTTCCGCCTCGTGGCCCGCGCGGGTCAGGCCGGGCGGTTCTCCACCATGCCCAGGAGGGTCTCCAGCGCGTCCGCCTCCTCCGCGGGCTTGTCGGGGCGGAGGCGGGCGATCCGGGGGAAGCGCATGGCGACGCCGGAGCGGTGGCGGGTGGAGAGCTGGGCGGCGTCGAAGATCACCTCCAGCACGAAGGCCTTCTCCACCTCCCGCACCGGGCCGAAGCGGCCGGTGGTGTGGTTGCGGACCCAGCGGTCGAGCATCACCAGCTCCTGGTCGGTGAAGCCGGAATAGGCCTTGCCGACGGGCACGAGCTCCCGCGTGCCGTCCTCGTTCCTGCGCCAGAGGCCGAAGGTGTAGTCGGAGTAGTAGCTGCTGCGCTTGCCGTGGCCGCGCTGGGCGTACATCAGCACGGCGTCGACGCTGAGCGGCGCCCGCTTCCACTTCCACCAGAGCCCCTTCACCCGGCCGGGAAGGTAGGCGCTGTCGGCGCGCTTGAGCATCAGCCCCTCGATCGAGGCGGCGCGGGCGGTGTCCCGCAGGGCCGAGAGGTCGTGCAGGCCGGTGAAGGGGATCAGCTCCGAGACGTCCATCCGGGCGGGAGCGTGGCGGGCGTACCAGGCTTCCAACCGGGCGCGGCGGGCGTCGAAGGGGAGGGCGCGCAGGTCCTCCTCGCCGTCGAGCAGCAGGTCGTAGAGGCGGACGGCGACGGGGTGGTCGCGCATCAGCTTCGGGCCGATGACCTTGCGGTTGAGGCGCTGCTGGAGGTCGGAGAAGGGGGCGACGACGCCGTCCCGGACCACCAGCAGCTCGCCGTCGAGGACGGCGTGGAATTCCATGGCCTCGGCGATCTCGGGGAAGGCGCCGGAGATGTCCTCCCCGGTGCGGGACCACATCCGGCGGCCGCCGGGCCCGGCGGTGATCTGGACGCGGATGCCGTCCCATTTCCACTCGGCCCGCCAGTCGGCGGGGCTCGCCTCCACGGCGGCGACGTCGGCCGGGGCCTCCAGCGGGTGGGCGAGCATGAGGGGGCGGAAGACCGGGGCGCCGGCGGCGTCGGGGCGGGGACCCTCGCCCTCCAGCCAGCGGAACAGGGGGAGGTAGGGGGGCGCGACGCCGTGCCAGACCTCCTCGATCTCGCCGACCTCCTGGCCCGACCACTCTGCCAGCGCCGTCTTGGCCAGGCGGGCGGAGGCGCCGACGCGGAGGCCGCCGGTGACGAGCTTGATGAGGGCGAGGCGGCCGGCCGCGTCGAGCGTGTCGAGCCAGCCCTCCATCAGCGCCGGAACCTCGGCGCGGGAGGCCAGTTCCAGGCCCTCCACCACCTCGGAGAGGGAGGGCGGCGGGGCGTTCACCCCCTCCCGCTCCGGCCAGATGAGGGCGACGGTCTCGGCGAAGTCGCCGACGTAGTCGTGGGAGAGGGCGAGGAGGACCTTGTCCACCCGGCTCTCCACGAGCTCGCGGATGACCATCGGCTTGGCGGCGGTGAAGGCGAGCTCCCCGGTCAGCGCGGCGAGGCCGACGCCGCGGTCGGGGTCGGGCTGGTCCTCGAACCAGCGGCGGAGAAGGGCGATCTTGGCGTGGCGGCCGGGGGTGAAGACGAGCCGCTCCAGCAGGTCGGCGAAGGCCTGGACGCTCAAGCCGGCGCGCCCCGCGGCGCCGGCGCGCCGGGCGCGACACCCGCGGCCTCCTCGGGGGTGGGCGGGGCCTCGGGGGCGCCCTCGTCCTCCTCGTCGCGGCCGACGAGGTGGAGCGCCCGGCCGCGGATGCCGCGCAGCGACAGGGCGTGGACGAGGGCGTCGTCGCGGCCGTGGGTGACCCAGACCTCGGGCGCGCGCACGTCCTCCATCGTCTGCAGCAGCTCGTCCCAGTCGGCGTGGTCCGAGACGATCAGCGGCAGCTCCACCCCGCGCAGCCGGGCGCGCTGGCGGACCGTCATCCAGCCGGAGGCGGCGCAGGTGACGGGGTCGGCCAGGCGCCGGGCCCAGGGGGTGGCCTCGGCGGAGGGGGGCGCGATGACGATCTCGCCGGGCAGGATGGGCGGGTGGCCGCGCTTGAGGCCCTTGGGCACGGGGCGAAGGTCGCCGAGCGGCACGCCGAGCTCCTCGTAGAGGGTGCAGAGCTTCTCGACGGCGCCGTGGAGGTAGACGGGGCGGTCCCAGCCGGCCTCCCGCAGGAGGGCGATGATCCGCTGCGTCTTGCCGAGCGCGTAGGCGCCGACGACGTGCGCCCGCTCCGGAAACAGGGCCACGCTGTCCAGCAGCCGGCGGATCTCGTGGGCGTCGGGCGGGTGGCGGAAGACGGGGAGGGCGAAGGTGGCCTCGGTGACGAAGACGTCGCACTCCATCGGCTCGAAGGCGGCGCAGGTGGGGTCGCGGCGCCGCTTGTAGTCGCCGGAGACGACGATGCGGCTCCCCTTCCACTCCAGCGCCACCTGGGCCGAGCCGAGGACGTGGCCGGCGGGGAGGAGGGTGATGCGGACGCCGTTGCGGGTGACGCTCTCGCCATAGGGAAGCGACTCCTGCACGTCGCCCGCGCGGTCCTCGCCGAAGCGGGCGCGCATGATGGCGAGGGTGTCCGGGGTGGCGAGCACGGCCTTGTGGCCGGGGCGGGCGTGGTCGGCGTGGCCGTGGCTGACCACGGCGCGGTCGACCGGGCGGGAGGGGTCGATGAAGAAGTCCCCGGGCTCGCAGTAGAGGCCGAGGGGGGTGACCGTCATCCAGCTTTCGGGGTGGGGCATCCCGGGGGAGATGGCGGCCCGGCCGGGCCTCGGCAAGGCATCCCGCCCGGCGCGTGGAAACCGGCTGGGGCGGTGCTAGCCTCGCCGGCCGGCGGGTCCGGGCACGAGGAGGGGCGATGCGGCGGCGCGATCTGCTGGGGGTTATGGCCGCGGCGGCGGGGGCGCGCTGCGCCGCGGCCACCGAGGGCGGGGTCTTCCTCTTCGACGGCGACAGCATCGCGGCCGGCAGCGGGGCCACGCCTGGCGGGGCCCTGGCGGAGGGGGTCGTGGCCCGGCTGGGCTGGCGGGGGCGGGTCCACAACACCGCGCACTGGGGGCGCCCGATGGCCGAGTGCCTGCGGCTCTACGACCGCAACGTCGCCCCCCTGGCCGAGGGGGAAGAGGGCCCGCGGCTGCTCTTCATCCAGGCCGGCGACAACGACATCGACCAGGGGGCGAGCGGGGCCGCGGCGCACCGGGCGCTCGTGGACTACGTCGCCCGCGCCCACGCGCAGCGCTGGCGGGTGATCGCCTCCACCAAGCTCGCGCGGCCGGACTTCCCCTTCCGCAAGCGGGTGGAGCTCGCGGACTACAACCGCCTCGTCCTCGCGAACGCGGCGGGGGCGGAGGCGGTGGTGGACTTCGCGGCCATCCCGGAATTCGCGCGCGTCGCGAACCGGACCAACCCCGACATCTTCACCGCGGACCGCGTTCACCCGAGCGACGGCGGCTACGCGATCCTGGCGCGGGAGACCGCCCGGGCCGCGGCGCCGCTGCTCGCGGGCCGCTAGGGCCTCCCGGCTACTCGGCGGCCTCGGCGATCTCGAGCAGCGCCTCGCCGTTGCGGCGCTCGCGCGCGTTGCCGCCGCAGCGGGCGTCGGCGAGGAGGGTGCTGCCGGGGTTGGCGGCGGCGAGCTTCGCCTGGACGCGGCAGGCCAGCCGGTCGCCCGAGGCGCCGCCGCCGTTCCAGCGCCGCAGCGCCTCGGTCCAGCTTCCGGACCGCTCGTAATGGGCGCGGAGGAAGCCCGCCCCCCAGTCCGCCGCGGCCCAGGGGTCGAGCGGCCATTCCGCGCCGCGGGCGTGGACGCGGGCGTTCACCTGCACGCAGCCGGCCATGACGTTCCCGCCGCGGCCGGCGGCGTTGTAGAGGCGCCGCGCGTCCTCGTTGCTGGCGGGGAAGTGGCTCTGGCCGCCGATGTTCATGGCGTAGGCGTGCAGCCCGGATTCCGCGAGGGCGACGGCCACCATCAGGCCGCGGGGGATGTCGTGGGCGGCCTCGGCCTGGCGGGCGGCCTGCAGGCACGCGGCGCGGGGGCCGGCCGCCGCGCGGCGGGCAGGAGGCGGCGGCGGGGGAAGGGGGAGGGCCGGCGCCTCGGCGGCGGCGAGGGCGGGGGAGGGTTCCGCGTCCTCGGCGGAGGCGCAGCCGGCGGCAAGGGAGCCGAGGCCGAGGACAAGGGTCGAGGCGAGCGCGAGCCGGGGGATGCCGTTCTGGCATCGTCGGCTCGAACTCCCGGCTCGGGTCGGAGGGGCGCTCCGCGGCATCGCGCACGGGAACGCCGCGTTGAGCAGCCGGCCAGGGATGGCCGGCGGTCGGGGCGCGGACGTCATGCAAGCAGCGGTAACAGCATCGGGAGGGGTGGCGCAAGCCGTTTCGGATAGATCCCGAATGGCGGCGGGACGAGGCGGCCTTCCGGCAAGGTATCCGCGGGCGCCTTGACCGGCCGCCCGCGCGGGGTTCTGCCGGGGCGGCGGCGGCAAGTATTGGCGGGGCCGGTTTTACTTGGCCGGGGCGGGGCGGCCCCGAGTTTCTATTGACGAATACAGTAACGAACGGCGGACGCGCGAAAGGGCCGCGCGGCGCGGGGCACGGTGGCGAGGCGGTGGCGAGGCGGTGGCGATCGGTGGAAAAGGAGGGGGAGTTGTGGGTGACGACGCGGTCCGCCGGGCTTCCGGGCGTTGTGCCCAAGGCCCTGGAAGGCGGGACCAGCGTCGTCCCCGATTGTTTCCTACCCCAAACCCGGCCCGTCTATGACGGCGGCAGGAGGGGTTTGCCACGGTCATCTATAAGACACAAGACTGCACTGCTAACGGTTTCGTCAGCGATGGGTCGCCCTCCGGCGAAGCCGATTCCCCCAACCGGGGGCGGCCTCGCCTCGACCCTGGCCGCGGTATAGGATTGGGGCAGCATGAATCCCGGAAACGTCCCTTGAGTGACCTGCGCCGGCCCGACGCGCGGCCCCTCTACGCGCAGGTCGAGGCCATCCTGAACGAGCGGATCGTCTCGGGAGCCTGGACCTCCGGCCAGGCCCTGCCGGCCGAGCCGGAGCTGGCGCACGAGCTCGGCGTCTCCCCGGGCACGCTGCGCCGGGCGCTCTCGGGGCTCGAGCGGCGGCACCTGATCGAGCGGCGGCAGGGGCGCGGGACCTACGTGGCCCGCCACACCAGCCGGGCGGCGCTCGGGCAGTTCTTCCGGGTGCGGACGCTCGACGGGCGGCCGGCCGACCCGGAATCCTTCATCACGCGGGTCACGACCGGGCCGGCGACGGAGGAGGAGGCCGCGCGGCTCGCCCTCCCGCCGGGCGCCGAGGTGTACCGGGTGGACCGCAGCCGGCGGCTCGACGGCGCGCCGCGGATCGCCGAGCGCATCAGCCTTCCCGCGGCCCTCTTCCCCGGGCTGAACCTGCCGATCGCCCCGGACCAGCTCGGGGCCGAGATCTACGTCCACTACCAGAGCGCGCACGGCATCACGGTGGTGCGGTCCGAGGAGGTGCTCTCGGCGGCCGCGGCGACGGAGGAGGACGCGGCGGTCCTTGGCATCCCCCTGGGAACGCCGATGCTGGTGATCGAGCGCGTGACCTTCGACGCCGCGCGGCGGCCGGTGGAGATGCGGGTCTCGCGCCTCGACACCCGCGCGCACCGCTACGCGGTGGAGCTGACCTGAGGGGCTGAGGCGAGGCGGGCCGCGGCCCAGCGGGCGCTGTCGGCGACGACGGGGTCCTCGTCGTCCGCGAGGGATCGGGCGAGGGGGAGGAGCGAGGCGTCGCCCGAGTTGCCGATCGCGTTCAGCACGTTCCGCACGAAGCGCCCGCGGCCGACACGCTTGATGGGCGAGCCCGAGAAGCGCGCGCGGAAGGCGGCGTCGTCGAGGGCGGCGAGCTCGGCGAGGCGGGGCGCCACGAGGTCCTCGCGCGCGACCAGGCCGGGCACGGCGGTCGGCGTCGCGAAGCGGTTCCAGGGGCAGACGGCCAGGCAGTCATCGCAGCCGTAGATGCGGTTGCCGAGGCGGGGGCGGAGCTCCTCCGGGATGGGGCCGCGGTGCTCGATGGTGAGGTAGGAGACGCAGCGGCGGGCGTCGAGCCGGTAGGGCGCGGGGAAGGCGTCGGTGGGGCAGGCGACCTGGCAGCGGGTGCAGCGGCCGCAGCGGTCCGCGTGCGGCGCGTCGGGCTCGAGGGCCAGCGTCGTGTAGATCTCGCCGAGGAAGAGCCAGGAGCCGTGGGCGCGGGAGACGAGGTTGGTGTGCTTGCCCTGCCAGCCGAGGCCGGCCTGCTGGGCGAGGGGCTTTTCGGAAACCGGGGCGGTGTCGACGAAGACCTTCACGCCGGGCGCGTCGAAGCGCGCGACCATCCAGCGGGCGAGCGCCTTCAGGCGGGACTTCACGAGGTCATGGTAGTCGCGGTGGCGGGCGTAGACGCTGATCGTGCCGCGGTCGGGCTGCGCGAGGCTCGCCAGCGGGTCGTCGGCCGGGGCGTAGGAGAGGCCGAGGGAGACAACCGACAGGGCCTCGGGCCAGAGGGCGCGCGGGTGGGCGCGCTGCTCGGCGCGGCCCTCCATCCAGCCCATCTCGCCGTGCAAGCCGGCGGCCAGGAAGTCGGCGAGGCGGTCGCGCACCTCGGGCCCGAGCTCGGCGCGCGCGAAGCCGACCGCGTCGAAGCCGAGGCGGAGCGCCTCGTCGCGGATGGGCGCGCGCGGGTCCGTCACCCGCGGCCGCGGTAGGGCGGCACGCCCTGGTCGGGGATCCAGGCGCCG
This sequence comes from Muricoccus nepalensis, assembly GCF_006438825.1. Classification (GTDB taxonomy): domain Bacteria; phylum Pseudomonadota; class Alphaproteobacteria; order Acetobacterales; family Acetobacteraceae; genus Roseomonas; species Roseomonas nepalensis. The sequence goes on along the minus strand of NZ_RCZP01000024.1, from coordinate 70,577 downwards.
GCGGGGGGCGCGCCGGTCTGCCAGAAGACGTCGATCGGGATGCCGCCGCGCGGGTACCAGTAGCCGCCGATGCGGAGCCACACCGGCTGGAGCAGGTCCGCGAGGCGCTTGGCGATGTCGATGGTGCAGGCCTCGTGGAAGGCGCCGTGGTTGCGGAAGGCGGTGAGATAAAGCTTGAGGCTCTTGCTCTCCACCAGCCACTCGCCGGGGATGTAGTCGATGACGAGGTGCGCGAAGTCGGGCTGCGCGGTGATCGGGCAGAGGCTGGTGAACTCGGGCGCGGTGAAGCGGGCGACGTAATGCGTGCCGGGGTGCGGGTTGGGCACGCGCTCGAGCACCGCCTCGTCCGGGCTGTTCGGCTGGGTGGTGTACTGGCCGAGCTGGGTCAGGCCGGACACGTCGTGGTTCATGAGGTCGTCTCCTCCTTCAACGGCGGCTCGGCCGGGGCGGGGGTCTCCCACTTCGCCGCGATGGCGGCGGCCTCGGCCTCGAAGCGGCCCTCGAGGATGGCGGCGCGGAGCCGCGCGGTGAGGGTCTGGTAGTAGCGGATGTTGTGCCAGGTCAGCAGCATCGGGCCGAGCATCTCCTCGGCCCGGACGAGGTGCTGGATATAGGCGCGGGAATGCCGCGTGCAGGCCGGGCAGTCGCATTCGGGGTCGAGCGCGGAGGCGTCGTCGGCGTGGCGGGCGTTGCGCATGTTGAGCACGCCGCGGCTGGTGTAGGCGCGGCCGGTGCGGCCGGAGCGCGTGGGGATGACGCAGTCGAACATGTCCACGCCGCGGGCGACGGCGCCGATGATGTCGGCGGGCGTGCCCACGCCCATGAGGTAGCGGGGCTTTTCGGTGGGCAGCATGGGCACGGAGAAATCGAGGGTGCGGAACATCGCCTCCTGCCCCTCGCCGACCGCGAGGCCGCCGATGGCGTAGCCCTCGAAGCCGATGTCGGTCAGCGCCCGCGCGCTCTCGGCCCGGAGCCCCTCGAAGGTGCTGCCCTGCTGGATGCCAAAGAGGCCGTAGCCGTCGCGGGGCGTGAAGGCCGCGCGGGAGCGGGCGGCCCAGCGCATGGAGAGGCGCATGCTCCTCGCCGCCGCCGCCTCGGTCGCGGGGAAGGGGGTGCACTCGTCGAAGCACATGGTGACGTCGGCATCCAGCAGGTGCTGGATCTCGATGGAGCGCTCCGGCGTCAGGCGGTGCTTGCTGCCGTCGATGTGGGATTGGAAGGTGACGCCGTCGGCGTCCATCTTCCGCAGGCCCGCGAGCGACATGACCTGGAAGCCGCCGGAATCCGTCAGGATCGGGCCCTGCCAGTCCATGAGCCTGTGCAGGCCGCCGAGGCGGCCGACGCGCTCGGCGCCGGGGCGGAGCATGAGGTGGTAGGTGTTGCCGAGCACCATGCGGGCGCCGGTCGCGCGCACCGCGTCCGCCGTCATCGCCTTCACCGTGCCGGCGGTGCCGACGGGCATGAAGACGGGGGTGGGGACCTCGCCGTGCGCGGTGTGGAGCGTGCCCGCGCGGGCGGCGCCGTCGCGGCCCTGCAGCGTGAAGCCCAGGGGACCGTTCACCGGCTGGCTTCCGCGTCGTCGCGGTCGATGAGGCAGGCGTCGCCGTAGGAGTAGAAGCGGTAGCCGGCGGCGATGGCGTGGGCGTAGGCCGCGCGCATCCGGTCGGTTCCGCCGAAGGCGCAGACGAGCATGAAGAGCGTGCTCCGGGGCAGGTGGAAGTTGGTCAGCAGCAGGTCGGCGCCGCGGAAGCGGTGGCCGGGCAGGAGGAAGATGTCGGTGAGGCCGCGGAAGGGGGCGAGGGTGCCGTCCTCGCGCGCCGCGGTCTCGAGCAGGCGGAGCGCGGTGGTGCCGATGGCGACGACGCGGCCCCCGCGGGCGCGGGCCTCGTTGATGGCGCGGGCGGCGCTCTCCGTCACCTCGCCCCATTCGGCGTGCAGGCGCCCGGCGCGCGGGTCCTCCTCGCGCAGCGGCAGGAAGGTGCCGGCGCCGACATGGAGCGTGAGGGTCGCGCGGCCGACGCCGCGGACCTCGAGGGCCGCGAGCAGCGCCGGCGTGAAGTGCAGGCTGGCGGTGGGCGCGGCGACGGCGCCGGGGGTGCGGGCGAAGATCGGCTGGTAGTCCTCGCGGTCCTCCGGGCGGGGGCCGTCGGGGCGGGCGATGTAGGGGGGCAGCGGGATCTCGCCCGCGCGCTCCAGCGCGGCGGCCAGCGCGGCCGGGTCCGGGCCGAAGTCGAGGCGGACGGCGCCGCCCTGGGGCGGTTCCACCACGCGCGGGGCGAGCTCGGGCGCGCCCTCGATCGCCAGCACGTCCCCGGGCCGGAGCTTGCGGGCGTTGCGGACGAGGGCGTGCCAGGTGCCGTCGGCCTCGGCGCGGTTGAGCATGATCTCGACCCGCGCCTCGCCGCGGCGGGCGCGGAGGCGGGCGGGGATCACGCGCGTGTCGTTCACCACCATCAGGTCGCCCGGGCGCAGCAGGCCCGGCAGGTCGCGGACGACCCGGTCCGCGACCTCGGCCGGGTCCTCGCCGCCGGGCGGGGCGACGCGGAGCAGGCGCGCGGAATCGCGCGGCCGGGCCGGGGACTGGGCGATGAGCCCCTCGGGCAGGTCGAAGGCGAAGCTGGCGGTGGCCAGCGGGCGCGGCGCGGGGGGGGATGCGGGGGGCAGGGGGGATGGCCGATCAAGGGGGCGGGGGCGCGCGGCCCGTCCGCGGCGGGGGAGCGGGCAGATAGGCCATGAACATCCCCCTTGAAAGCCTCCGGGGAAGGTTTCAAGAAGGCAACTCCTTGCGAATGGTAAACGATCTTGGAAAACACCGAGACGTCCTGGTCGCCCGAGGGGCCGGCCGACACCGCGAGCGGCCTGCACAAGGCGGCGCTCCAGGCCATCCTCGCCTGGGGGGCGAGCGTGCCGGATGGCGCGCTGGTCCTGGCGGCGATGGAAGCCCCGCGCGCGGTCGCGGCCGTGCCGGAGGGCGTGGCGCCGGCGCCGCCGGTGCCGGCCGCTTCGGAGGTGCCGGCGCCGATGCCCCCGGAGGCGCCGGCCCCCTTTCCGGTGCCGGCGGAGGCGCCGCCCCATGCGCCGGTCCTGGCCGCCCCCGTGCCCGAGCCTGTGCCCGAGCCCGTCATAGCCCCGCCGGCCCCGCCGGCGGAACCGGTCGCGGCGCTGCCTCCGCCGCCGGTGGCGCAGGCGCCCGTTCCCCCGGAGCCGGCGCCGCCCGCCGCGACGCCGCCGGTGGCCGAGGTGGTTCCGGCCGCCCTGCCCATGGAGGACCCGCCGCCGGCGCCGCCCGCACCCGCGACCGGGCCCACCGCCGAGGCCGCGCCGTCACCGACGCCCGCGCCCGTCCCCGTGCCGGGCCTGCGCCTGGCCGGCGGGCGGGGGGAGGACGATCTGGAAGGCGGGGCGGGGGCGGACACGCTGGAGGGCGGGGCCGACGACGACGCCCTGGCCGGCGGGGAGGGGGACGACTGGCTGCTCGGCGGCGCCGGGCGGGACGTGTTGCGGGGCGGGGAGGGCGCCGACACGCTCGAGGGCGGGATGGGCCCGGACGTCCTTCTCGGCGGGGCGGGGGACGACCTCGTGGTCCACGCCTACGGCGACCGGGAGCCGCGGCCGGACATCGCCCTCGGCGGCGCGGGCCGGGACACGCTGCGGCTGACCATCGACGCGGGCTACTGGGAGGACCCGGCCGTGCGGAAGGTCTTCGCCTCGCTCGCCCTCTGGATCGCGACGGGGCCGGGCGAGGACGAGGCCTGGGTGGACGACGGGCTCGGCCTCTCGGTCTCCGGCTTCGAGGCGCTCGAGGTGGTGGTGGACGGCGCGCCCGCGCCCGCCGGCTGGATGCTCTGACGCGGGCAGCCGGGGGCGGGGCGATACCCGGGGGGCGCGATCCGCTCTAGCATCCCGCCCACGGCAACGGCGGGGACTCGCGGGCATGAAGGTGGACACGGACGGTTTCCTGGCGGACCTCCAGGCGCTGCGGCGCTTCGGGGCGTTCAGGACGGGCGTTCACCGGCCGACCTTCTCCCCCGAGGACATGGAGGCGCGGCACTGGTTCGTCTCCCGCCTGCGGGAGGAGGGGCTGGAGGCGGAGATCGACGGGATCGGCAACATCCTCGGCCGCAGCCCGAAGCCGGGGCCGCATCTGCTGGCCGGCAGCCACCTGGAGAGCCAGAACGAGGCGGGGTGGCTCGACGGCGCGCTCGGCTGCGTGGCGGCGCTGCACCTGGCGCGCGCCGGGCTGCCCGTGGACGTCGCGGTCTTCTCGGACGAGGAGGGGCATTACGGCAGCTTCATCGGCAGCCGCTCCTTCACGGGGCTGCTGGAGGAGGCGGAGATCGACCGCCTCGCCAACCGCTACCACGGCAAGCCGCTGCGCGACGCGCTGCGCGAGGTGGGGCTGGAGGGGCGGCCGCGGCTGCGGGCGGAGCCGGGGCGGCACAAGGCCTTCCTCGAGATGCACATCGAGCAGGGGCGGCAGCTCGAGGGCCAGGGGCTCGGGATCGGGGTGGTGACGGGGATCGTCGCCATCTGGCAGTGGCGCATCACGATCGAGGGCCAGCAGAACCACGCGGGCACGACGACCATGGCCGAGCGGCGCGACGCGGGGCTGACCGCCGTGCGGCTGCTGACCATGATCGACGAGGAGTTCCCGCGCCACTGCGGCGAGCGCACGGTCTGGACCGCGGGGCGCATCGCGCTCTCGCCCGGCGCGCCGTCGATCATCCCGGGGGGCGCCGAGATCCTCTTCCAGTACCGCGACGTGGATATCGAGGTGCTGCGGCGGCTGGAGGGGGTGTTGCGGCGCTGCGTGGCCGAGAGCAACCGGCGGGAGCGCTGCCCGGCGGTGCTGGAGGCGATGTCGCTCTCCACGCCGGCTGTCAGCGACCCCGCGCTGCAGGACGCGCTGGCCGCGGCGGCGGAGGCGATCGCGCCCGGCCGCTGGCAGCGCATGCCCTCGGGCGCGGGGCACGACGCGCAGTACCTCGCGCGGGTGATGCCGGCGGCGATGCTCTTCGTGCCCTCCATCAACGGCATCAGCCACCATTGGACGGAGGACACCTCGGAGGAGGACCTGGCGCTCGGCATGCGCGTGCTGGCGGAGGGGGCGCGGCGGATCATCGAGGGGTGAGGCGCGGCACGGCGCCGTGAGGGGACGAGGCTGAAACTTGCAAGCCCCCGGCTTGTTCACATCCCGTCACGTTCACGGACCGGGGGTTACCATGGCTGAAGGCAGTCTGCTGCGCTGGGCGATCATCGCCCTTGTCGTCGCGTTGATCGCGGGCGTTCTCGGCTTCGGCGGCATCGCGGGCGCCGCCGTCGGCATCGCGAAGATCCTGTTCTACATCTTCATCGTGCTGTTCCTCATCATGCTGGTGATGAACTTCATGGGGCGCGGCCGCGGGGTCTGACCACGCGCCATCCGGGATGAGGGCCGGGGAGGAAACTCCCCGGCCCTTTTTCATGCCCGGATCAGGGGGAGCCGATCAGGGGAAGCCGCCGCCGCCGGAGGCGCCGAAGACCTGGCCGGTGGTGAAGCTCGACTCCTGGCTCGCCAGCAGGACGTAGACCGGGGCGATCTCCACGGGCTGGCCGGGGCGGCCGAGGGAGGTCTTGGCGCCGAACTCGGCTAGCGCCGCCGGGATGGCGCCGCCGGAGGGCTGCAGCGCCGTCCAGTAGGGGCCCGGCGCCACGGCGTTCACGCGGATGCCCTTCCCCGCGAGCTGCTTGGACAGCGCCTTGGAGAAGGCGACGTTCGAGGCCTTCGTCTGGGCGTAGTCGAAGAGGACGGCCGAGGGGTCGTAGGCCTGCTCGGAGGCGGTGATGATGATGGCGGCGCCCGGCTTCAGGTGGGGCAGGGCCGCGCGGGTGATCCAGAAGGGCGCGTAGACGTTCGTCTTGAAGGTCGCGTCGAACTGCTCCGTCGTGATGTCGGCGATCGACTGCTGGGCGCGCTGCATGCCCGCGTTGTTCACGAGGATGTCGAGCCCGCCCATCTCGCGCACCGCGGTCTCGACCATGCGGTTGCAGAAGGCCTCGTCGCGGATGTCGCCGGGCAGGGCGACCGCCTTGCGGCCGGCGTCGCGGATGATGGCCAGGACCTCGTCGGCGTCCTCCTGCTCCGCCGGCAGGTAGCCGATGGCGACGTCCGCGCCCTCGCGCGCGTAGGCGATGGCGGCGGCGCGGCCGATGCCGGAATCGCCGCCGGTGATGAGGGCCTTGCGGCCCATCAGGCGCCCGGTGCCGCGGTAGCTCGCCTCGCCGTGGTCGGGGCGGGGCTCCATCCGGCCGGCGAGGCCCGGGGCGGCCTGGGTCTGCACCTTGAAGGGCGGGCGGGGGTAGGCGTCGCGGGGGTCGTGCGGCACCGCGAGCGGCAGGGGCGGGGTCGTGCCGGTGCCGGAGCCGAGGGCGGCGCCCTGGGATCCGCCCTGGGCGCTCCCCTGCGTTTGGGCGAGCGCAGGCGCGGCGACGGCGGCCATGGCGGCGCCGGCGGTCACGCCGCCCACGATCTGGCGGCGCGAGGGCGCGGGGTCGTTCGTCTTGTCGTCCATGCGGGGAACTCCTGGGGATGGGGCGCGGCGAGGCCGCCCGGCGGGCGGGGGCGGCGGGGCGGCGGGAGAGGGGAGCGGCGCGCGGTCCGGCGCGGCGCCGTATCACCTGGAGGAACGCCGGCTTCCGGGCGGCGGTTGCGGGTCCCCCGGCCGGGTCGGCGCCGCGCGCGGTTGATCGCGCGGCCGCGACGGGGGATGGTCGGTTGCCATGGTCCTGATCACGCCGCACGCCGCCCATTGGGGCTACTTCGACGCCGTCGTGGAGGAGGGGCGGGTGATAGGCACCCGGCCCTTCGCGCGCGACCCGCACCCGGGGCCGCTGATCGAGGGCATGCCCGACCTTGTCCACGCGGAGTGCCGCATCGACCGCCCCTACGTGCGGGAGGGCTGGCTGCGCGGGGAGCGGCGGGGCTCCGCGCGCGGGCGGGACCGCTTCGTGCCCGTCCCCTGGGACCGGGCGGTGCGGCTGGTGGCGGAGGAGACCGCGCGGGTGCGGGCGGAGCACGGGGACGCCTCGATCCTCGGCGGATCCTACGGCTGGGCCTCGGCCGGGCGCTTCCACCACGCGCGGAGCCAGCTGCAGCGCCTCCTCGGCCTGGGCGGCGGCTTCACCACGCAGGTGACGAACTACTCCTACGGCGCGGGCATGACGCTGATGCCGCACGTGCTGGGGACGAACGACGTCGTCACGGGGCCGGTGACGGACTGGCGGAGCATCGTCGGCCACGCGCGGCTGATGGTCTGCTTCGGCGGGCTGCCGCTCAAGAACGGGCTGGTGACGGCGGGCGGCGGGGGCGCGCACGAGTACGTGCCGCTGATGCGCCAGGCCGTGGAGGCGGGGCTGCGCTTCGTCAACGTCAGCCCGCTGCGGGACGACACGGCGGGGTTCCTCGGCGCCGAGTGGGTGCCGATCCGGCCGGGCGGCGACGCGGCGATGGTGCTGGCGATGATCGGGGCGATCGTCGCCGCGGGGCTCGAGGACCGGAAGTTCCTTTCCCGCTGCACGACCGGCTGGGACCGGCTGCGCGCCTACGTGACGGGCGAGGCGGACGGGGTGCCCAAGACGCCGGAATGGGCGGCGCCCCTCTGCGACGTGCCGGCGGAGCGGATCCGGGCGCTGGCGCTGGAGGCGGCGGGCGTGCCGACGATGCTCACCGCCACCTGGTCCATCCAACGCGCCGAGCACGGGGAGCAGCCCTGGTGGGCGCTCGTCGCCCTGGCCAGCGCGCTGGGCGGCATCGGCAAGCCCGGCCAGGGGATCGCCTTCGGCTACGGCAGCATCAACGGCATGGGGACGGCGCGGCGGGAGCTGCCGACGGTGAACCTGCCGGCGACGCGCAACCCCGTGCGAACCGCGATCCCCGTCGCGCGCGTGACGGAGCTGCTGGAGCGGCCGGGGGAGGTGCTGCGCTACAACGGGCGGGACATCGTGCTGCCGGACATCCGCCTCGTGTTCTGGGCGGGCGGCAACCCCTTCCACCACCACCAGGACCTCAACCGGCTGGCGCGCGCCTTCTCCCGGCCCGAGACGATCGTGGTGTCGGAGCCGTGGTGGACCTCGATCGCGCGCCACGCGGACATCGTGCTTCCCGCGACCACCACGCTCGAGCGGAACGACATCGCGAGCGCCTCGCGCGACCGCTTCCTGCGGGCGATGCACCGGGCGGTGCCGCCGCAGGGGCAGGCGCGCAACGACCACGACGCCTTCGCCGACGTGGCGGAGGCGCTCGGCTACCGCGAGCGCTTCACGGAGGGGCGCGACGAGGGGGCCTGGCTCCGGCACCTCTACGACCGCTTCCGCCGCGCCTGCGACGCCCTGGGCGAGACGGTGCCGGACTTCGACCGCTTCTGGGCGGAGGGGCACATCGAGTTCGCGCCGCCCGCGGCGGGCGACTTCGTGGGGTTCGCCGACTTCGTGGCCGACCCCGCGGCCGCGCCGCTGGGGACGCCCTCGGGCAAGGTGGAGCTCTACTCCGAGACGATCGCGGGCTTCGGCGACCCGGAGGTGCCCGGCCACGCCGTGTGGCGCGCGCCGCGGGAGTGGCTCGGCGGGGACGTGTCGCGCTTCCCGCTGCACCTTCTCTCGAACCAGCCGGCGACGCGGCTGCACGGGCAGCTCGACCCCGCGCGCGCGGCGCGGGCGAGCAAGATCGAGGGGCGGGAGCCGATCCGGATGCACCCGGCGGACGCCGGCGCGCGCGGGCTCGCGGCCGGGCAGGTGGTGCGGGTCTTCAACGACCGGGGGGCGGCGCTGGCCGGCCTCGTGCTGGAGGAGGGGCTGCGGCCGGGGGTGGTGACCATGTCCACCGGCGCCTGGTGGGACCCGCGGGAGACCGAGGCCGGGCCGCTCTGCGTCCACGGGAACGCCAACGTGCTGACGCGGGACGTCGGCACCTCCTCGCTCGGCCAGGGGGCCTCGGCCCAGTCCTGCCTCGTGCAGGTGGAGGCCTGGACGGGGCCGCTGCCGGAGGTGCGGGTGCACCGGCCGCCGGCGATCGCCCGGGAGGCGCCGGCCGGCGACGGCTGAGCGCGGCCGCCGGCGGGGGGGCCGGACCGGGCCGCCCGCGAGGGCGGAGCCCCCGATCATCTTTTTGTTGCTTAACCGAATCAAAACCCGTGGTGGCCAGCATCTGGCCATGCGCTTCCACGACCTGTTGCCCGCCCTGGCGATGATCGTGCTGGCGACGGTGTCCGTCCTCGGGAGCCGGCTCTGGCCGGAGGGGGAGGGGCCCGTGCTGGTGCGCCTGGGCGCCGGGGGAATGGAGGCGCTGTTCGGCGACCCCGCGCTCGCCGGGGTCTCGCTCGTCGACACGCCCGCGCCGGGCTTCGCGGTTCTCGCGGGGGACGGCGCCGCCATCCGCTCCGCCTTCGGCCTCACCCTCGCCTGGAGACACAACCCGCCGTGCTCGCCCCGCCCCTAGCGACCCCCGTCGGCACCCGCCTCGCGGGGCTGCGCCTCGTCTCCGAGCGCGCGATCCTCGGCATCGTCGCGCTGCACGGCCCGGCGCTGCTCGCGGCGGGGTGGCTCGTCCACGGCCGTGTCCGGGCCATGCTGGGGCTCTGGCTCGTGCTCTTCGGGGCGGCCGCGGCGTCGCATGCCGCCCGGCCGGGCACGCCGGCCACGCGCGCGACCCTGGCGGCGGTGCTCTGCGCCATGCCGGCGCTGCTGGTGGAGGAGCTGGCCGGCCATCCCTGGCAGGCGGACGCGCACATGCACTTCTTCGCGGCGCTGGCCGTGACCGCCGCCATGCTTGACTACCGGCCGGTGCTCGTCGGCACGGCGGCGGTCGCGCTGCACCACCTCGTCCTCAACTTCGCGCTGCCGGCGGCGGTCTTCCCGGGCGGGGCGGACCTCGCGCGGGTGGTGTTCCACGCCGTCATCCTCCTCTTCGAGGCCGCGGCCCTCGCCTGGCTGACCGCGCGCGGCGCGGCCGCGATCGAGGAGGCGGAGCGCGCCATGGCGGAGGTGGCGCTGCTCGCCGGGGAGCGGGAGGAGGAGCGGGCGGCGGCGGAGGCACGGGCCGCGGCCGGGCGCCGCGAGGCGTCGGTGGCGATCGCGGCCGAGATGGAGCGGTCGCTGGGCGAGATCGTGGGGCTTCTGTCGACCTCCTCGGCCGGGTTGGGCCAGTCCGCCGACGCGCTCGGCGACACGATCGGGCTGGTGGAGCGCCAAGCCGCGGGGGCGGCCGTCGACACGCGGGAGGCGGGGGAGGGCGTGGGCCGCGTGGCCGCCGCCGCCGAGGCGATGTCGGCCACGCTGCGCGACATCACCGCGCGGGTGGCCGAGACCGCGGCGATCGCCGGCGAGGCCGTGCAGGAGGTGCGCGCGGCCGACGCGACGGTGCGCGAGCTGACGGAGGGCGCCGAGCGGATCGGGGACGTGGTGCGGCTGATCGGGGAGATCGCGGGGCAGACGAACCTTCTCGCGCTCAACGCGACGATCGAGGCGGCGCGGGCGGGGGAGCACGGCAAGGGCTTCGCGGTCGTCGCCTCCGAGGTGAAGGCGCTGGCCGGGCAGACCGCCACGGCGACGGAGGAGATCGGCGCGCAGGTGGCGGCCATGCGGCGGGCGACGGAGGCGACGATCGCGGTGCTGCAGGGCATCGGCGGCACGGTCGAGCGGACGAGCGGCATCGCCGGCGCGATCGCCGCCGCCGTCGGCCAGCAGGACGTGGCGACGCGCGGGATCGGCCAGGCCGCGGGCGAGGTCTCGGCGGGGACGCGGCGCGTGGAGGAGGGCGTGACGCGCGTCGGCCTCTCCGTGCGCGAGGCGCGGGAGGCCGTCGAGGGCGTGCGGCGCTCGAGCGGCGAGCTGGCGCGGCACGGCGAGGTGCTGCGGGGCGGGATCGACGCGCTGGTGGGGCGGTTGCGGGCGCAGGGCGGGGCCGCCTGAGCGTCGGCCGGGCGGAAGGACGGGCCTGGTAGCGGCGGCCCCGTCGCGGCGGGTTCCGGGTGCCGCGGGGCCGGTCACGGAAGCGTCACGCGCTTGACGCGCGGGCTTCGCGCGACGCGGCTAGGGGCCTGCCGTTCGCAAGGAGGGCTCGGGATGCGGGATTCGGACGGCGCGGCGTCAGCGCGCGGCGCGGCAGCACCGGTGGCCGCGGTGTTGCCGCGGGAGATCGAGGACATCGGGAGCAACCCGGCGCCGGCGGACCCGATCGGCGCCGTGCTCGGGCGCCGGATGGCGCGGCGGGCGGCGCTGCGGGGGCTCTTCGGGACGGCGGTTGCCGCGGGCATGGCGCCGGCACGGGCGGCGGAGGCGCCGGAGGGCACCACGGCCGGCTCCACGCTCGGCTCAACGCTCGCCTTCCGAGGCCTGCCGCACGGGACCGGTCCGGGGGAGGCGGTGGCGGAGGGGCACGAGGTGCAGCTCGTGATGCGCTGGGGCGACCCGGTGCTGCCGGGCGCGCCGCCCTTCGACCCCGCGCGCCAGACGGGCGCGGCGCAGGCGATGCAGTTCGGCTACAACAACGACTACCTCGACTTCTTCCCCCTCCCGCGGGGCGGGGAAGGCGAGCACGGGCTGCTCGTCGTCAACCACGAGTACACGAACCCCGAGCTGATGTTCCCGGGCCTGGGCGACGCGCGGGCGGCGCGGGGGCGGACCTCGGCGGAGCAGGTGGCCGTCGAGATGATGGCGCACGGGGCGAGCGTGGTGGAGATCCGCCGCGAGGAGGGGCGCTGGGCGCCGGTGGCCGGCGGCGCGCTGAACCGCCGCATCACCGCCGAGACGCCGATGCGCGTGAGCGGCCCGGCGGCGGGCCACGCGCGGCTGCGCACCGCGGCCGATCCCACGGGCACGCGCGTGCTGGGCACGCTGAACAACTGCGCCGGCGGCAACACGCCCTGGGGGACGGTGCTGATTGCCGAGGAGAACTTCAACCTCTACTTCGGCGGGCCCGGCGTGGAGGCGGGTGCGCAGGCGGCCGCCTACAAGCGCTACGGCCTGGTGGCGGAGGCGCAGTTCCCCTGGGGGCGGCACGTCCCGCGCTTCGACGTGGCGAGCGAGCCGAACGAGCCGAACCGCTTCGGCTGGGTGGTGGAGTTCGACCCCTACGACCCCACGAGCGTGCCGGTGAAGCGCAGCGCGCTCGGCCGCTTCAAGCACGAGGGCTGCACGCACGCGGTCTCGGCCGACGGGCGCGTCGTGATCTACATGGGCGACGACGAGCGCTTCGACTACGTCTACCGCTTCGTCACCGCGCGGCCCTTCGACCGCGGGGACCCCGCGCGCAACCGCGACCTGCTGGACGAGGGCACGCTGTCGGTCGCGCGCTTCGCGGACGACGGCACCCTCGCGTGGCTGCCGCTGGTGCACGGGGAGGGGCCGCTGGTCGAGGCGAACGGCTTCCACGGCCAGGGGGACGTGGTGATCGAGGCGCGGCGCGCGGCGGACCTGCTGGGGGCGACGCCGATGGACCGGCCGGAGGACGTGCAGGCGAACCCGGTGAACGGGCGCGTCTACGTCCTGCTGACGAACAACGGCAACCGCACGGCGGCGCGGGCGGACGCGGCCAACCCGCGCGCGAACAACATCCACGGCCACGTCATCGAGATCATCCCGCCGCGGGGCGAGGGCGGCGTCGACCACGCGGCGGCGACGGCGCGCTGGGAGCCCTTCCTGATGGCGGGACGGCCCGGCGCCGATCCCGGCGCCTCCTACCACCGCGCCGTGGGGCCGGAGGCGGGGTGGCTCTCCTGCCCCGACAACTGCGCCTTCGACAGCAAGGGGCGGATCTGGATCGCGACCGACGGCGCGCCGACCGCGGCCGGCGTGGCGGACGGCCTCTACGCCGCGGACACCGAGGGGGAGGGGCGGGCGCTGACCCGGCGCTTCTACGCGGCGCCGCAGGGGGCGGAGGTCTGCGGGCCGCTGATCGGGCCGGGGGACCGGACCGTGTTCCTCGCGATCCAGCACCCCGGGGAGGACCGCGGGAGCCGCTACGACGCGCCCTCCACCCGCTGGCCCGACTTCGAGGAGGGGATGCCGCCGCGGCCTTCCGTCATCGCCATCGTGCGGAAGGGGGGCGGCGCCATCGGGGGCTGAGCGGGAGGGGACTTCCGGGAGGGCCGGCCGCGCGGGGCGCCGCGGGCCGCCCGAGGGGGCGCCGCGGTGCCATCGAGCGCGGGCGGGCGCTGCCCGGCCGGGCGTTCCGATGACGGAATGTTGAGCGCTCACTCCGCGGTCCAATGATCAATATTGTTGGACAAAGGTTAATATTGAGACGATCCAGGTTGCTCTGCGGAGGCAACGAATCGTGCGGCACCTGGAGCCTAGTCGGGACGCGGCGCTCACCTACGCCTATCTTCCGGAGCTCGACGGCCTTCGCGCCCTGGCCATCGGCATCGTGCTCGCCGGGCATTTCGGCATCGCCGGCTCCGGCGCGGACGGGGTGACCCTGTTCTTCTTCATCAGCGGGTTCATCATCACGCGCGGCCTGAGCAACGCGCTGCGGGAGACGGGCACGATCGCGGTCGGGCGGTTCTACCTTCGGCGGCTGTTCCGCCTCGTGCCCGCCCTGTCCGTGATGATCCTGGCGTCGCTCCTGATGGTCTACGGGCTGCGCGGCGAGTGGCTCTGGGCGGATGCCGTGGCGTCCTTCGCCTACGCGTCGAACTACTACGAGATCTACTTCGACGGGATTCGCCAGCCCGTCCCGATGAGCAACCCCTTCACGGCGCTGTGGTCGCTCGCCGTGGAGGAGCACTACTACCTCTTCTTCCCGGCGCTGCTTCTCGTCCTCGGCCGGCGGCAGGGGCCGCTCGCCCTCGTCCTTCTCGCCCTCGCGGTCGGGGTGATGGCCTGGCGGGTCGTCATCCTCCGGACCGGCGTGAGCCTGCCGGAGCCCGACCTCGGCCTCGCGTCCTGGCCGAACCGCCTTCGGTTCTACAAGGCGACGGACACGCGGATCGACGGCATCCTCTACGGGGCGATGCTGGCCGTCCTGCTGCGGGCCGGGACGGCACGGGCGCTGCGCCTCCTCTTCCATCCCGCCGCGTTCTTCGCGGCCCTTCTCGCCCTCGGTCTGGAGTTCCTGTTCCTGCGCGGCCTCGCCGGCGAGGAGGTGCTCCGCACCACCCTGCAGGGCTTCTGCCTCATGCCGGTGGTGGCGCAGCTTGTCGTGGCGGGGCAGCCGAGCGCGCTGTCGGGCGCCCTGCGGCACGGCCTCGTCGTCTGGCTCGGGAAGCTGAGCTACTCCGTCTACCTCTTCCACTGGCCCGCGATGGTGCTGGCCACGAGCCTGGTGGCCCGGCCGTTCTCCCCCGCCTGGCACGCCTGGGCGGCCGGCGGCACCGCGGCCGCCGCGCTGCTGTCGTACTACCTTGTCGAGCGGCCGGTGCTGAGGCTGCGCAAGGGGGCGGAGGAGGCGGCGGCCCGGTCGCGCGGCGATGGCGGGCCGTCGGCCTGGCCGGAGGGCGGCGTGAAGGCGGCTTGAAGATGCGCGCGGGCTGAACCCGGACGGATGGGTTTCAGGCCGGCGGGCTTGGCGAGAGCGTGGGGGCGGTCCGCCCCGCCGGGTCGACCCCGGGGCGGCCGCGGCGGCGCTGGTCCGGCGGAGCTGGCCTTGCCTACTCGCCCCGCCAGCGGACGCGGCCGCAGAGGGCGAGGCCGAGCCAGGCGGTGGCGAAGACCGCGATGGCGAGGCCGATCCCGCAGAGAAGCACCTGCAGCGCCGTGCTGGGGCCGAGGTGGGCGAGGGCACCGGCGGCGAGGAGGAGGAGGGAGAGCTTGAAGGCCTCGTAGGGAAGCTGGCCCGCCTGCATCACGCCGGCGTGGAGGGCGGCCTCCTGCCCGGATTCCGGCCCGGTCTCCCGCCGCGGTTCCGGCGTGGGCCGGGGCGCCGGGCCGCGCTGGCGGCGGGCGACGGAAAGATAGGATGGGAAACGGGCGCTCCGTCTCATTCCTGAACCACTCCTCCGGGAAGGATCATTTCTGAGATTGTTGTTTGAGGGATGCAACGACGAAGCGTTTTGGTGGTGTTGACCTTCTCGTGAGCGGCGCGCGCTAGCGCTGGGCTTCGCGCAGCCCGTCCGCGACCAGCATGGCGCCGGCGACCGCGAGGGCGATGGCGAGGCCGGGCCAGAGCGCGGCCAGGGGGGCGCTGAAGACGAGGGTCTGGGCGTTGGCGAGCATGTTCCCCCAGGAGGCCGCGGGCGGCTGGATGCCGAGGCCGAGGAAGGAGAGCGTGCTCTCGGCCAGGATGGCGCCCGCGACGGCGAGGGAGCCCGCGACGGTGAGGGGAGCGGCGAGCGCGGGGGCGACGTGGCGGCGCAGCAGGCGGGCCTCGCTCACGCCGAGGGCCCGGGCGGCGCGGACGTGGTCGCGCGCGAGGACCGAGAGGGCGGCCGCGCGCGCGAGGCGGGCGACGCCCACCCAGCCGAAGAGCGCGAGGATGAGGACGATCCGGAGCACGTCGGCGGCGGCGCCGCCCCGGGGCAGGCCGATGGCGGCCGGGTCCATGGCCGCGAGCAGCACCAGGAGGGGAAGGGAGGGCAGGGCGAGGAGCCCGTCGGCGAGGCGCATGAGGGCCGCGTCCACCCAGCCGCCGCGCCAGGCCGCGAGAAGCCCGGCCGCGAGGCCGATGGCGGTGGAGGCGAGGGCCGCGGCGAGGCCGACCGCGAGCGACACGCGGGCGCCGAGCAGGAGGCGGACGAGGATGTCCCGGCCGAGCTCGTCGGTGCCCAGCGGATGGGCGGCGGAGGGGGCGGCCTGGAGGGCGAGGAGGTCGGGCAGCTCCGGGTCCACGCCGAGCCAGGCGGCGACCGCGGGCGCCGCGAGGGCGCCGGCCGCGAGGAGGGCGAGCAGCGCGAGGCCGAGGCGAAGGCGGGTCATGCCAGCCGGGGGTCGAGGGCGCGCTGGGCGAGGTCGGCCGCGAGCGTCGCGAGGAGGGTGGTGGCGGCGACGAGGAGGAGGGCCAGCAGGGCGAGGTTGTGGTCGTTGCCCATCACCGCGTCGGTCAGCAGCTTGCCCATGCCGGGGCGGGCGAAGACGGTCTCGGTGATGAGCGCGCCGGAGACGAGGGAGCCGGCGTCGAGCGCGAGGAGGGAGAGGAGGGGCACCGCCGCGTTGGGAAGCGCGTGGCGGAGGGCGATGCGGGATTCGGGGTTGCCGCGCGCGCGGGCGGCGGTGATCCAGGGGGCCTGGAGGACCTCGGCCATGCTGGCGGCGGTGTGGCGGGCGTAGGCCGCGAGATGGGCGATGGCGAGGGTGGCGACGGGGAGGACGAGGAAGCGGAGGGCTTCCGCCAGCCCCTCCCCCTCCGGCGCGCCGCCGGCGGGGAGCCAGCCGAGGGTGACCGCGAAGAGGATGATCAGGAGGATGCCGAGCCAGAAGGCCGGCAGCGCCTGGGAGAGGAGGGCCACGGCGTCCACCGCGCCGCGCCAGCGGGGGCGGAGCGCGGCCAGCATCCCGGCCGCGACGCCCAGCGCGGCGGCCAGCGCGAGGGCGGTGCCGAGCAGGACGAGGCTGCCGCGGAGCGCCGGCCATAGCACCTCCGCCGCGGGGCGCGCGAAGAGGCGGGAGTAGCCGAATTCCCCGCGCAGCACGCCCGTGGCCCATGCCCACCAGCGCGCGAGGAGGGGCTGGTCGAGGCCGTGCAGGGCGCGCATGCGGGCGACGTCCGCGGGGCCGAGGCGAGGGTCGGCCATCAGGGCGAGCGAGATCGGGTCGCCCGGCATGGCGCCGATGGCGAGGTAGGCGGCGAGCGAGAGCAGGGCGAGGGTGACCGCGATCTGCGGCAGGCGCCCGGCGACGATCCGCAGCACGTCAGCGCACCCGCCAGTCCGTCACCCAGAGGGAGGAGGGGGACATGTTGCCGGTGGGGCGGATGCCGTCGATCCATTGCGGCCAGACATGCGCGTCCGCCCGGTGCCAGAGGGGCAGGGCCGGGAGGTCCTGGTGGGTCAGGGCCTGGAGCCGCGCCCACATCGGCCGGCGCTTCCCGGCGTCGAGCTCCCGCGGCAGGGCCTCCAGCAGCGCGTCCATCTCGGGGTTGCGGTAGCCCGGGTAGTTCTGGCCGGACCAGTTGCGCTCGGCGGTCGGGATCTCGTCGGAGTGGAGGGTGGAGCGGGGGACGTTCTCGGGGCTGCTGATCCAGGCGAAGAGGACGGCGCCCCCGAAGCGGCGCTGGGAGAGGGTCTCGCCGAACAGCACGCGCGGCGGCTGGTTGGCGATGCGCGCCTCCACCCCCGCCGCGCGCCACTGGCCCTGGATGACCTGCAGCACCGTCTCGCGCGAGCGGTTGCCGGCCGTGGTCTGGAGGTCGAGGGCCAGCCGCGCGCCGTCGGCGTTGCGGCGGATGCCGTCCGGGCCGGGGCGCCAGCCGGCTTCCTCCAGCAGGGCCGCCGCGCGGGCGGGATCGAAGGGCCAGGGGGCGAGCGACTTGTCCAGCATGGGGTCGTCGGGGTGGATGGCGGTGGCGGCGACGGGCTGACGGTTGTCGAAGAGGCTGGCGATGATCCGCGGGCGATCGATCGCCATCATCAGCGCCTGGCGCACGCGGCGGTCGGCCAGGACGGGGTTGTCGAGCCGGAGGTCGAGGTGCTCCCAGGTGAGGCCGGGGCGGTACTCGACGCGGAAGCGGTTGCGGGCGCGGCGCTCGAGCGCGATGGCCTGGTCGAGGGAGAAGCCGAGCTCGCCCGCGACCATGTCGACCTGCCCCGCGAGGAGCTGGGCCTCGAGCGCCGCCGAGTTCTCCACCACGCGGATGTTGATCCGGCGGAAGGCGGGCGCGGGGCCGGCCCAGGCCTCGTTGCGCTCGAGCGTGACGCCGGCGCCGGGCTGCACGGCGGTGACGCGGTAGGGGCCGTTCCAGAGGGCGGGGTTGGTGGTGTCGGTGTCGTAGGCGGTGCGGGAGCGGTAGTTGCGGCGGTCCGCCTCCCAGATCGGGCGGTCGATATGGGCGGGGAGCGGCTCGAAGTTGTCGGCGGAGCCCGCGTCGAAGGTCGCGCGGTCGAAGCGCAGCGTGACGCTCCGCGGGCCGTCCGAGAGGAACTCGTAGGCGGAGCGGTAGAACTCGGCGCCGCCGAAGCCCGTCTCGAAGGCGCGGCCGGCCTCCCAGGCGAAGCGCAGGTCGTCGGCGGTGACGGGGCGGCCGTCGCCCCAGCGGAGGCTGTCGCGCAGGCGCCAGGTGACGCGCATGCCGGGCTTGCCGTCGGGCGTGGTGTCGTGGGCGACCCCGCCGTTCTCGAGGGTCGGGAAGGCGTCGCAGGCGAGGCAGAGGGGGAGCCAGTCCGGGCCATGGCCGGTGAGGGGGCGGCGGGCGAAGCCGAGGATGTAGGACTTCGCCGCCATGCTCTCGATGTTCGGGTGGAAGGTGCCCGTGGCCTGGGAGATGCCGATGGTGAGGGTGTCGCGGGGCGTGCCCTGGGACCGCGCTGCGGCCGGCGCGGCGAGGGCGGCCAGGAGGGCCAGGGCGGCCATGGCCGGGCGGCCGGGTGTTGCCATCTGCATGGGGGGATGATGGCGCGCTTCGGGGCGGGCCGGTAGGGAGGGCGGGGCGCCGGGCCGCCGCCCGGGATCAGGGGCGCCCCTGGCCCAGCCGCGTCAGGGTTCCCCGCTGCCCCGGCGCCTGGCCCAGGGTGTAGCGCCACGCGCCCGTGCCGCCCGTGGCGAGCGGCATGGTGACCGTGACCTGGCGCTCGGTCGAGGCGAGCCGGGCGAGGTCGCTGCAGGTGCCGAACTCGGCGGTCACGAAGGGGGGCGACACGGTGGCGTCGAGCAGGCGGTAGGTCGCCGGGCAGGCGCTGCCGCCCGGGAAGAGCAGGAGGATGACGGCGGGGAAGGCCGCGCTCGGCGAGACGCCCGCGACCGACGGCGGCATGTCCCAGCCGCCGGGCGGCGCCCGCAGCACCGTGGCCGGCCCGACCATGACCGCGTCGGCGCTCAGGCGGAGCGGCCCGGCGATGGTCTGGTTCCCGCCGGCGGCGGCCTCCGGGCGGCCCGGCGGGGGCGCGGCCGGCGCGGAGGACCCGCGGGCCAGGTCGGCCAGCGAGGGAGTGCGGAGCACGGTGCTGCCGTCGCGCCGGTTCTCGACCTGGCACGCGCCGAGGGCCAGGGCGAGCGAGGCGGCCAGGGCGGGGCGAAGCCGGCGGGGAGGGATGCGCAAGGTTCGCCCTCAGGGTATGTTGCGATATCGGCATAAATAGCGGTGGTGCGCTCGTCAATCGTAAGCGGCCGGCGTCGTGCTTCCCCCCGGCGGTCGCCTCAGTCCCCGGTGACGAAGTCGAAGAGCAGCTTCATGTTCAGCACGACGATGAGCGCCGCCGAGGCCCAGCCGAGGGCGAGTTGCCAGGCCGGCGCGCGGAGCGAGCCCAGCCGCCCGCGGTCCCCGGCGAAGAGCATCAGCGGGATGACGGCGAAGGGGAGCTGCAGCGACAGCACGACCTGGGAGAGGACGAGCATGCGGGCCGTGCCGCTCTCGCCGTAGAGCGCCGTGACGACCACCGCGGGGATGATGGCGACGAGGCGGGTCACGAGGCGCCGCACGACGGGGCTGAGGCGGAAGCGGAGGAAGCCCTCCATCACGACCTGCCCCGCGAGCGTCGCGGTCACGGTCGAGTTCAGGCCGCAGGCGAGGAGGGCGATGGCGAAGAGGTAGGGCGCGGCCGTGCCGAGGAGGGGCGCGAGGAGCTCGTGCGCGTCCTGGATCTCCGCGACCTCCGTGTTGCCGCTCGCGTGGAAGGCGGCGGCGGCGAGGATGAGGATGGAGGAGTTGATCAGCAGCGCGAGCGCGAGGGCCACGGTGCTGTCGATGGTGGCGAAGCGGATCGCCTCGCGCTTGCCCTCCTCGTCGCGCCGGATGTCGCGGGACTGGATGACGGCGGTGTGCAGGTAGAGGTTGTGGGGCATCACCGTCGCGCCGAGGATGCCGAGGGCGATGTAGAGCTGCGTCTGGTTGGTGACGATCGAGGCCGAGGGCAGGTAGCCGCGGACCACCTCGCCCCAGTTCGGGTCGGCCATCACGAGCTGCACGACGAAGCAGCCGGCGATGAGGGCGATCATCCCCATGATGAAGGCCTCCAGCCAGCGCATGCCCTTGTTCTGCAGCCAGAGGATGATGAAGGCGTCGAGCGCGGTGAGCAGCACGCCGAGGAGGAGCGGGATGCCGAAGAGGAGCTGCAGCGCGATGGCGGTGCCGATGAGCTCGGCGAGGTCCGTCGCGCAGATGGCGATCTCGGCGAGGAACCAGAGGGGGTAGGCGACCGCCGGCGGGAAGCGGTCGCGGCAGAGCTGGGCGAGGTCGCGGCCCGTGGCGAGGCCGATGCGTGCGCAGAGGGCCTGGAGGAGGATGGCCATGAGGGAGGAGAGCAGCGCGACGGCGAGCAGCGTGTAGCCGAAGGCCGAGCCGCCCGCGAGCGCGGTGGCCCAGTTGCCGGGGTCCATGTAGCCGACGGCGACGAGGTAGCCGGGGCCGATGAAGGCCATGAGGCGGCGGAGCCAGCTTCCCGCGTTGGGAACGGCCACGCTGCGGTTGACCTCGGGGAGGCTCAGCGTCTCGCCCGGCCCGCGGCCGGCGGGGGGAGCGGCCGCCATTCCGTCCGCCGGGGCGGGGACCGGCTCCGGCAAGCGGCCCATGTGTCGCGCCATTGTCATCCCTTCTTCGCGCCGCCGGGGCGACGCATGAACATCTGTTCAGGTCGCGATGTGTCGATGGTTCACATTGTTTTTCAAGGTCTTGGCCCTCGTTACCTGAGCCGTTCCCGCGCCGCAAGAAGGGGTGTCGGGCGCGGCTCTCCCGATCGTGCGGGCCGGGCGGGTGGCGGGGCGCGGCGCGGGGCCGCAGATGCGGCCGAACCATCCGGGACGCCCCCATGCTGAAGATCCTCCTCGCCGCCTCCATCCTCGCCCTGCCCGCGCTGCCGGGCGCCGCCCTGGCCCAGGGCGCCCCCGCCAACCTGCGGCCGACGAAGGACGTCGCGGTCACCTACCGGCTGGTGGGGATGCCCGCCCAGGGGGCGAACGGGCAGGCGATGCCGCCGCAGGAGATGCGGATGGCCTGGTCGGTGACGGAGGGGAAGCAGCGCGTGGACCCGCCGGGCGGGATGGGCTGGATGCTGATCGACCGCGGCGCGAACTCGGCGGTCATGGTGATGGAGCCGCAGCGCGTGGTGCTGGCGCTGCCGGCCAACGCGGCGGCGGCCATGTCGCAGGACGCGCCGCCCGACGCCCGCTTCACCCGCAAGGGCACGGCGCAGGTGGCCGGGCAGTCCTGCACCGAGTGGGACGTGGCCGTGCCGCAGGGGACGAGCACGATCTGCGTGACGGAGGACGGGGTGATGCTGCGCGCGGCCTCGCCCCTGCCGGACGGGAGCGGGGTCTCGCGGCTGGAGGCGACGGAGGTGCGCTACGGCGCGCAGGACCCGGCGCGGTTCCGGGTGCCGGCGGGCTTCCAGGAGATGCAGATGCCGACCCAGCCGCCGGCCGGGGACCCGGGCGGGGCACCGGCCGCGCGCCCGGCGCGCTGAGGGGGCGGGGCGCCGGCCGGGGGACCGGTCGGCGCCGCCCGGCCTCGCCTCAGGCCGCGGTGATGCCCTTGGCGAGCGCCTCCTCGGCGCTGCCGATGCCGCCGTGGGAGCGCGACCAGTCCATCGGGTTCTCGAGGAATCGGCGCACCTCGCGCAGCGCGGGCTCGGCAAAGTAGGGCCGCTCGCGGCAGACCTCGAGCACGTCCCACCAGGTGCAGAGGTGGAGCAGGTTGAGGTTCATCGCCTTCATCGTGTCGAAGGCGCCGGGGAAGACGCCGTAGAAGAAGACGACGAAGGTGTCGTCGCACTTCGCGCCGGCGTCGCGCAGCACCTGGGCGAAGCGGATCTTCGAGCCGCCGTCGGTCGTCAGGTCCTCGACCAGCAGGGTGCGCTTGCCCTCGGGCACGTCGCCCTCGATCTGGGCGTTGCGGCCGAAGCCCTTCGGCTTCTTCCGGACATAGGCCATGGGCGCCATCATCCGGTCGGCGATCCAGGCGGCGAAGGGGATGCCCGCGGTCTCGCCGCCGACCACCGCCTCGATCGTCTCGTAGCCGATGTGGCGGCCGATCTTCTCGGCGGCCAGGTCGCAGATGGTCTTGCGGGCGCGGGGAAAGTAGATGATGCGGCGGCAGTCGATGTAGACGGGGCTCTTCCAACCCGAGGTGAAGGTGTAGGGCTCCTCCGGCCGGAAGTTCACCGCCTTGATCTCGAGCAGGATGCGGGCGGTGGTGAGGGCCGCGTCGCGGTCCCACTCGGAGGCGTGCTGGATGGCCATGGATCTTCTCCCTCGCGGCACCGGCCCCCGGGGGACCAGGAGGGGGGGGACCAAGCGGCCGTTCCCTAGCGGGGTGGCGGTGCCGCGTCCATGCGGCTTCGCGAAGCGGGGCGGCTTCGCAAGGCTGGGTGGCGTTGCGCGGCCGGCCGCGGCGCGCGGATGAGCGGGGCGGGGGAGGCGGGCGGCGTCTGGGTGCTGGCGGACCCGCGGGCGGGCACGGCGGCGCAGGCGCAGGGCATCGCCGAGCGGCTGGACGTGCCCTTCCGGGTGGTGCCGCTGGAATGGGGGCCGCTGGCCGCGCTGCCGCTGGCCTGGCCGAGCCTGGCCGGGCTCTCGGCGGCGGTGCGGGCGGCCCTGACGCCGCCCTGGCCGCGGCTGGTGATCTCGGCCGGGCGGCGCGCGGCGCCGGTCTCGCGCTGGCTGCGGCGGCGGGGGGCTCGGACGGTGCACTGCATGCGGCCGGGCGTGGGGGCCGCGGATTTCGACCTGCTGGTGATCGGGCGGCATGACGGCGCGCGGCCCGCGGCCAACGTGATGCCAGTCCTCGGCGCCACCCACCGCGTGTCGCCGGCGGCGCTGGCGCGGGCGCGGGAGGAATGGGCGTCGCTGGGCGCGCTGCCGGGGCCGCGGGTCGCGCTGCTGCTCGGCGGCCCCGTGCGGTCGGCGGGGATGGACCCGGCGGCGGCCCTCGCCGTGCTCGACCGCGTGCTGCCCGGCGCCGGCAGCGTGCTGGCGACGACGAGCCGCCGGACGGGGGAGGCGGCGGGGGCGGCGCTGGCGGCGCGGCTCTCGGGCGTGCCGGGCGTGCTGCACCGCTGGGGGGAGGCGGGGCCGAACCCCTATGCCGGATTCCTGGCCCAGGCGGACCGGGTGGTGGTGACGGCCGATTCGGTCTCGATGCTGTCGGAGGCGCTGGCGACGGCGGCGCCGGTCTTCGTGGCGGGGGAACTGCCGGGCGCGCCGCGGCACCGGGCGCTCCTCGCCGCGCTGGAGGGGGCGGGGCAGGTGGTCCCGCTGGACCGCTACCCGGCGGCGCCGCCGCGCGCGCCGCTGGACGAGAGCGGGCGGGTGGCGGAGGCGGTGCGGGCGCGGTTCCTTGTCTGAAACCAACCATTATGTTGCATGAATGGAACGAAAACGATCGGAAAGGTCAGGCTGGTCCGTAAACCTCTTGTCAATACATCGCCGCTAAACACAATTTCGTGAGTGGCGGAGGGAAGGCTCCCCGCTCGGAGCGGAGTTCCCAGCCAGTGACGAGCGGCGCGCCTTGACCCATTCCCATCCTCCCAGCACCGGGGGGCCGCCGCCCGCCGTGCCCGGATTCCCGCAGGGGGGCGGCTTGGCCGGCGCGCTGGTCGCGGGACTCGCGCCCGGCGCCTGCCCGCTCGGCCCCGCCGACGCCTGGCCGGCGGCGCTGCGCGGCGCACTCGGCATGGTCCTCGCCTCGCCGGTGCCGATGCTTCTTCTCTGGGGGAAGAAGCGGGTCGCCTTCCACAACGACGCCCTCGCCCGGCTGATCGGCTCCGGCCACGCGCTGGCCACGGGGCGCCCGGCGCGGGAGGGATGGCCCCTTCTCTGGAAGGCGCTCGGCCCGCTCTCGGCGCGGGTGCTCGGCGGTGAGGAGGCGGCGGCCGAGAGGATTTCGCTCCTGCTCGACCACCACGGCGCGCCGGCGGAGGCCGTCCTCGACATCGCCGCCTCCGCCGTGCGCGAGGAGGGAGAGGCCGGCGGGGTGCTCTGCGTCGTCCTGGACGCGACGGAGCGGGTGCTGGCGGAGCGGCGCCTGGGCGCGCTGCGGGCCATGGCCCTGCCGCTGGCGGGCGCCGAGAGCGCGGCGGGCGCCTGCGTCGCGGCGCTGGCGGTCCTGGCGGCGGAGAACCCGGGGGACCTGCCCTGGGCGCGCGTCCTCCTGCGGGAGGAGGGCGGGCCCCGCGTCGTGGCCTCCCACGGCGCGGAGGGGGACGGGGTTCCGGAGGCGGTGCTGGAGGCCGTGCTGCGCGGGGGCGCGGCGCGGGAGGTGCCGGGCGCGCTCGTCCTGCCCCTGGCCGATGGCGGGCGGGTGGCCGGGGTGCTGGTGGCGGGGCTGAACCCGAACCGGCCGCTCGCCGGGGACTACGGGACCTATCTCGGCCTGGCGGCGGGGCAGGTGTCGCTCGCGGTCGCGCGGCTGCTGCGGGCGAGGGAGGAGCGGCGCGCCGCGGCCCGGCTGCGGGAGAGCGAGTCGATGTTCCGCACCATGGCGGAGCACGCCCCCGTCATGGTCTGGGTGATGGAGGCGGACGGGCGCTGCACCTATCTCAGCCGGCGCTGGTACGACTTCACGGGGCAGGCGCCGGGGGAGGGGCTCGGCTTCGGCTGGCTGGACGCCGTCCACCCCGAGGACCGGCCCGGGGTGACCGGGGTGGTGGCGCGCGCCATGGAGACGGGCAGTGCCTTCCGCACGGAGTACCGGCTGCGCGCGGCGGACGGGCGCTACGTCTGGATGATCGACGCGGCGGCGCCGCGGCAGGACGGGGCGGGGCGCTTCGCGGGCTTCGTCGGCTCCATCCTCGACATCAGCGAGCGCCGGCGGGACGAGGAGGCGCGCGACCTGCTGGCGCGCGAGCTGTCGCACCGCATCAAGAACATCTTCATGGTCACGGGCGGCTTGGCCGCGCTGACCGCGCGCGGCGACCCGGCCGCCGAGGCCTTCGCCGCCAGCCTGCAGGCGCGGCTGCGAGCGCTGGCGCTGGCGCACGACTTGGCGCGGCCGGACGCGGTGCTCGGCCCCGTGCCGCTGGTGCATTCGGAGGGGGCGCCGGCGGGGGGGCGCCTCGCCGTGGCGGGCGGCGCGCCGGCGCTGCCGCCGGTGGTGGCGCGGCCGCTCACGGTACACGGGCTGCTCTCGGCCCTGCTCGCGCCCTATGGCGACGGCGGGAAGGGGCGCGTGACGATCGAGGGGGAGGACCGCTCGATCGGCTACGCCGTCGCCAACGCGCTGGCGCTCGCGCTGCACGAGCAGGCGACGAACGCGGTGAAGTACGGCGCGCTGTCGCGGCCCGAGGGGCGGCTGCGGGTCGTCACGGTGACGGAGGGGATGGGGGCGGAGGCGGTGTTCCGCCTGGACTGGACCGAGACGGGCGGGCCGCCGGTCGCGGGGCCGCCGACGCGCACCGGCTTCGGCACCACGCTCGCGGCGCGGAGCCTGGCGAGCCAGGTCCGGGGGCGCATGGTGCATGACTGGCGCCCCGAGGGGCTGGCGCTGCGCGTGGAGCTTCCGGAGGCGTCGCTGGCCGGGCGCTAGAGCAACTTCCGTTCGCCCTGGCTCACTTCAACTGCTCTAGCTCATTGTTTAGGCGAGCAAAATGCTCCTTCCGGTGACGTGGCCGGTTCGGGGTTTGCTCCAGGCCTTGCCGGACGGCCCATCCGGGGGCAGGACACGGGGGCAAGCACGGAGGAAGCCCCATGGCGCGCAGGCACCGAATCGCGGTCATTCCCGGCGACGGCATCGGCAAGGAGACCACGCCGGAGGGGCTGCGCGTGCTGGAGGCCGCCGGGCGCCGCTTCGGCTTCGAGCTGGAGCTGACGCATTACGACTGGTCCTGCGAGCTCTACCAGAAGACCGGCCGCATGATGCCGGAGGACGGGCTGGACCAACTCCGCGGGGCGGACAGCATCTTCCTCGGCGCGGTGGGCTGGCCGGGGGTTCCGGACCACGTCTCGCTCTGGGGCCTGCTGATCCCGATGCGGCGGGACTTCGACCAGTACATCTCGCTCCGTCCCTGCCGGCTGATGCCCGGCGTTCGCTCGCCGCTGGCCGACCGGCGGCCGGAGGACATCGACTTCGTCGTCGTGCGCGAGAACACGGAGGGGGAGTACTCCTCCTCGGGCGGGCGGATGTTCCGCGGCACGCCGCGCGAGTTCGTCAGCCAGGAGAGCGTCTTCACGCGCCACGGCTGCGACCGCGTGATGAAGTACGCCTTCGAGCTGGCGATGAAGCGGCCGCGCCGGAAGCTGACCTCGGCCACGAAGTCGAACGGCATCACCTTCACCATGCCCTTCTGGGACGAGCGCTTCGCGGAGATGGCGAAGGCCTACCCGGGCGTCGCGACGGACCAGTTCCACATCGACATCCTTTGCGCGCATTTCGTGCAGCACCCGGACTGGTTCGACGTGGTGGTGGGGTCCAACCTCTTCGGCGACATCCTGTCGGACCTGGGGCCGGCGGTCGCGGGCTCGATCGGCATCGCGCCGAGCGCCAACATCAACCCCGAGCGCGCGCACCCCTCGATGTTCGAGCCGGTGCACGGCAGCGCGCCGGACATCGCGGGCAAGGGGGTCGCCAACCCCATCGCGCAGATCTGGTCGGGCGCGCTGATGCTCGAGCACCTCGGCGAGGCCGAGGCGGCGGGGGCGATCACCACGGCGATCGAGAGCCTCCTGGCCGAGGGCGGGCCGCGCACGCGCGACCTCGGCGGGAACGCGGGCACGGTCGAGGTGGGGCAGGCGCTGGCCGAGGCGGTGGCGCGGGGGTGAGCGTGCCGGTGCCGCCGAGGCGGGGGCTGCGACGGCCGCTCCTGCAACGGCCCGTGTTGCAACGGCCCGTGCTGCAACGGCGGGGCCTGCTCGGCGGGGCGGTGCTGGCGGCGGCGGGCGTCGCGGCCGGGCCGGCGCCCGGAGCGGCAGGGGGCTTCGAGGCGGCGGTGCGGGCGGCCGAGCGGGAGGCCGGGGGGCGGCTCGGCGTCGCCGTGCTCGACACGGGCACGGGCGCGCGGGCGGCCTGGCGCGGCGGGGAGCGGTTCCCGGTCGCGAGCACCTTCAAGCTCCTCCTCGCGGCCGCCGTGCTGCAGAGGGTGGAGGCGGGGCGGGAGGGGCTGGACCGGCGGGTGCCCATCGCGGCCGCGGACCTCGTGGACCACGCGCCGGTGACGGGGCGCCGGGTCGGGCCCGAGGGAATGTCGGTCCGCGAGCTTCTCGAGGCGACGATGGTCTGGAGCGACAACCCCGCGGCCAACCTCCTGCTGCCCTCCGTCGGCGGGCCCGAGGGGCTGACGCGGGCCGCGCGCGGCTGGGGGGACGAGGGGTTCCGGCTGGACCGGTGGGAGACCGCGCTCGGCGAGGGGCGGCCGGGCGACCCGCGGGACACCACGACGCCCGCGGCCATGCTGCTGAGCCTCGAGCGGCTGCTGGTGGGGGAGGTCTTGTCGGGCCCGATGCGGGACTTGCTGGTGGGGTGGATGGTCGGCAGCCGCACGGGCGACGCGAAAATCCGCGCGGGGTTGCCCCCGGGCTGGGCCTGCGGGGACAAGACCGGCGCCGCCGGGCACGGCACGAGCAATGACGTGGCGGTGGTCTGGCCGCCGGGCCGGGCGCCGGTGCTCGTCGCGGCCTACCTGACCGAGTCCCCGGCGGCGCCGGCGGGGCGGGACGCGGCGCTGGCGGCGGTGGGGCGGGCGGTCGCGGCCGGGTTCTGAGGCCGCCGGGCGGGGGTTTCGCCGCCGCCGGGCAGGGCACACTTGAACGTCTATACAGGTGTCGCTATAACTCGTCCAGCGGTTGCGAGTAATTCTCAACAACTGCGCAACTGGGATGGGGTTTGACCCGATGGGGCAGGACTACAGCTACATCGCCCGCAATTGCGAGCGCGCCGTGGTGACCGCCTATCGCGAGCTGCGCGACGTCGGGACGAACGACTACAGCGCCTTCGGGGCCTGCACGTCGCTCTACCGCATCCACCACCCCGAGGCGACGATCGCCGAGGCGCGGCGGCTGGTGGCGGAATGGATCGACCACCACGTCGTGCGCGCCGACACCGGCCCGACGGCCGGCTGCGAGTGCGACTGAGCGTTCAGTGCGACTGAGCGTTTCCGGCGCGGCCTGAGCCGCGCGGTTTTCCCGCCCGGGGACGGCCCCGGGCTCGTGGCCTTTCCGCCGGGACGGGCCGGCCCCGTCCCTGGGGGCACGCCGATGGCCTGGGTCTACCTCATCCTCGCGGGGCTTCTCGAGATCGTCTGGGCCTTCGGCATGAAGGCGTCGGAGGGGTTCTCGCGCCCGGGATGGTCCGCCGTGACCGTGCTCGGCATGGCCGCCAGCGTCGGGCTGCTGGGGTTGGCCATGCGCAGCCTGCCGCTCGGCACCGCCTACGCCATCTGGACGGGGATCGGCGCGCTCGGCGCCTTCCTGGTGGGCATCGCCGTGCTGGGCGAGGCGGCGACGCCGCTGCGGCTGGCCTCGGCGGCGCTGATCCTGGCGGGGCTGGTGGGGCTGAAGCTGGCCTCCGGGGACTGAGGCCGGCGAGGCTCGGCGACTGAGCCGGGCGCGGCGGGCCCCAAGAAGCGCGGTGAATGGCCCTGGACGGACTCGGCGTTTCACTGAGCGAATACTTGTCTCCTTCAAATGAAGGAGGAGGGCGCGCGTCCTCCTGACTTCCGATCACGTCTTTTCGATTTACCGATCTTTCTCTGTCGGCTCGCGGTGGGCCTGCCGCAGCATCGCCGGCGGCGGGTGCCCCGGGGCGCACCGCCTGCCGCGCGCCCGGCCGGAAGCGACGCGCGGCGGCCAAGGTCGTCCAGACATCTCGCCAGAACAGAAAGTCAGGGAGGTCGTATGCGCCCGTTCCTTCGCGCCCTTTTCCGGGGTGCCCTCATCCTTGCCCTCGCGGCTGCGGCGCCGGGGGCGGGCCGCGCGGCCGGGCCGGAGCCGGCGCGCGCCCCGGTGCCGGAAACCCAGTCGGACGAGAAGGACGTCGGGCTGAGCCCCGCGCCCTCCTTCGCGACGCCCTCGCCCGAGTTCGAGCGGGAGGCCGCCTTCGTCGGCGCCTCAACCGGCGACGCGGAGCACGACACCTACGGCTACCGCGTCAGCGGCGGGAGCGCGCCCGCGGCCTCCGACGCCAAGCGCTAGGCGCCATGCCGGAAGCGCTGGAGGAGGCGGCCGAGCCGCTGATGGACGTGCTGGCCGCCTTCCTGCCGGCCTATCTTCTCGTGCTCGCGGTGCCCGGCCCGAACATGGCGGCGATCGGCGGGATCGCCGCCATCCGCGGCCTCGGCGGGGCGATCCCCGTCTGCGCCGGCGTCGCCGCGGGGGCGGGGACCCTCGCCGCGGCCATGGCGCTGGTGGCCGGAGCGGGGGAGGTCCTCGTCTCCGGCCGCTGGGCCGCGGCGGGGCACCTGGCGGGCTGCGTCCTGCTGCTGCTGGTCGCCGGGCAGATCCTGCGGCCGGTCCTGCGCGCGGCCCCGCCCGGCGCCGCTGCCCCCGGGCGGGCCGGCGGGCTCGCGTCACTCGGCGCCGGGTTCTGCGTCGGGGTCACGAACCCGCTCACCGCCACCTTCTTCGCGGGCTACATGCTCGCGCACCGGTCGCTGGACCACGCGGGCCGGGCGGCCCTCGCGCTGCTCGTCCCGGCCACGGCCTTCCTGTTCTTCCTCGTCGTCGGCGCGCTCCTCTCCCATCCCCGGGTCATGCGGGCGGTGGGGCGGCGCCAGAGGACGGCCCGGGTGGTCGCGGCGGGCGCCGTCGCGGCGGCGGCGCTCGTGCAGGCGCGGGTCGCGCTCTCGGTCTGAACGGGCGGCCCAGGGCGCCTCGCGTCAGGCCGGCGCCCCCGGGCGGGAGAAGACGAAGGGCGCGCCGGCCGAGGCGGGGTCGAGCAGCAGGCGGTGCTCGAGCGGCGGGAAGGCGCGGGAGCGGCAGTCCGGCCGGTCGCAGAGGCGGCAGGAGAGGCCGATGCCGACCTTGGCGGAGGCGAGGTCCAGCCCGTCGGCGTAGCAGACCTCCGCGGCGCGGCCGATGGCGCAGCCCATGGCGACGACCTGCACCGGCGCAGGCTCGCCCCATCGGGTGGCGGGGTGCTCGACCGTGCGGGCGAAGCAGAGGAACTCGGCGCCGTCCGGCAACTCGGCCACCTGCACGACGATGCGGCCGGGGGTGGCGAAGGCCGCGTGAGGGATCCAGCGCGGGCAGGAGCCGCCGCCGCGGGCGAAGGGGAAGCCGGCGGCGGAGAAGCGCTTGGAGACGTTCCCCGCGGGGTCCACGCGGAGGAAGAAGAAGGGCACGCCGCGCGCGCCCTCCCGCTGGAGCGTCGAGAGGCGGTGGCAGGTCTGCTCGTAGGAGGCGGCGAAGCGGGCCGAGAGGGCCGTGACGTCGTGGCGGAGCGCGCGGGCTGCGGCGAGGAAGGGCGCGTAGGGGAGCATGACCGCGGCCGCGACGTAGTTCAGCAGCCCGATGCGGAGCATGCCCGCGGCCTCGTCCGTGGTGGGGCCGATGGCCGCGATGACGCGCTCCACGGCCTCGCGCGCCTCGAGCAGGGCGAGGGTGAAGGCGAGGTGGAAGGAGCGGCTCTCGCGCGGCAGCGTCTCGCTGAGGGTGAGCTGGGCGGTCGCGGCCTCGTAGCGGCGGAGCGCCGCGCCCGGCAGCACGCCGACGGTGACGGCGAGGCCGTGATGCGCGCGCAGGCGCTCGGCCAGGGCGTGGTCGAGCGCCTGGGGCGCGGGCTCGGCCAGGGCGGCGCGGAGGGCCTCGGCGGCTTCCTCGAGGGAGGGGAAGTGGTTGGCGGCGTCGTGGAAGGCGTCGCGCGCCTCCTCGCCGGGGAGGAGCAGGCGGCGGCCGGAGGGGAGGGAGAGGCCGGCCGAGTCCTCGCGCGCGACACGCCAGGCGCGCCAGAGGGCGAGGACCGCGCGGGCGGCGTCGGGGGCGGCGGAGGCGAGGGCGGCGGCCTGCTCCTCCGGCACGGCTTCGGCGCCGAGGAGCGGGTCGCGGAAGACCTCGCGCAGACCCGCCTCGATGCGGCCCTCCGCCTGGCCGGAGAGGAGGGCGAGGTCGACCGAGAGGGCGTCGGCGATCTTGAAGACGAGGCTGGCCGTGATGGCGCGCTGGTCGGCCTCGATGAGGTTCATGTAGCTCGCGGAGATGCCGAGCCGGGTGGCCAGCGCCGCCTGGGTGATGCCGCGTTCCTGCCGCAGGCGCCGGACCACCCGGCCGATCATGGGACGCGCCAAGATTTACAGCCTTTACGCAAAAAGGAGGGGAAGGGTGAAGCACGCCACGGGTTTACGGGGTGTGAAGCGCCGCCGAGGCTCGCTTTCTCGCGCTGCAATGTCAATCATTCACCCACTGCAGGAGAGCAAGCGATGCGCAACCAGACCACTCCCACCTTCTCCCCCGACGGCTCCGGCACCGGCCACGGGGCCTCGCCGGGCCGCTTCGACGGCATCCGCCGCGACTACGGCCCGGCCGATGTCGAGCGCCTCTCGGGCTCCTTCCGGATCCGCCACACGCTGGCCGAGATGGGCGCCGAGCGGCTCTGGCGGCTGCTGCACAGCGAGCCCTTCGTGCCGACGCTCGGCGCGCTGACGGGCAACCAGGCGCTGCAGCAGGTGAAGGCCGGGCTGAAGGCGATCTACCTCTCGGGCTGGCAGGTGGCGGCGGACGCCAACTCGAACGGCGAGATGTACCCGGACCAGTCCCTCTACTCCGTCGACTCCGTGCCGAAGGTGATCAAGCGCATCAATTCGGCGCTGCGCCGGGCCGACCAGATCGCGACCCAGGAGGGCGGCGACACCACCCACTGGATGGCGCCGATCATCGCCGACGCCGAGGCCGGCTTCGGCGGGCCGCTGAACGCCTACGAGCTGATGCGGGCGATGATCGAGGCGGGCGCGGCGGGCGTGCACTTCGAGGACCAGCTCGCCTCCGAGAAGAAGTGCGGGCATCTCGGCGGCAAGGTGCTGGTGCCGATCTCCCAGCACATCCGCACGCTGAACGCGGCGCGGCTGGCGGCCGACGTGGAGGGCGTGTCGACGGTGCTGCTGTGCCGGACGGATGCCGAGAGCGCGCAGCTCCTCACCAGCGACGTGGACGAGCGCGACCGGCCCTTCATCAGCGGCGAGCGCACGCCGGAGGGCTTCTTCCGGATCAAGCCGGGGGTGGGCAAGGACTACGCGATCGCGCGCGGCCTCGCCTACGCGCCCTACGCGGACCTGCTGTGGTGGGAGACCTCCGACCCCGACCTCGACGACGCGCGCCGCTTCGCGGAGGCCATTCACAAGGAGTTCCCGGGCAAGCTGCTCGCCTACAACTGCTCGCCGAGCTTCAACTGGAAGCGGAAGATGGGCGAGGCGGCGGCCGCGAAGTTCCAGGCCGAGATCGCGGCGATGGGCTACAAGTTCCAGTTCATCACGCTGGCCGGCTTCCACAGCCTGAACCACTCGATGTTCACGCTCGCCAAGGGCTACCGCGAGCGCGGCATGGCCGCCTACTCCGAGCTGCAGCAGGCGGAGTTCGCCTCCGAGGCGGACGGCTACACGGCGACCCGCCACCAGCGCGAGGTGGGGGTGGGCTACTTCGACGCGGTGGCGACGGCCGCGAGCGGCGGGCAGTCCTCCACCACGGCGCTGAAGACCTCGACCGAGGCGGCGCAGTTCCACGACGACCACGGCCCGACGCCGCGCATCGGGGGCGAGCCGGTGGACCACGACGACGGCCTCGTCCACTCGCATGGCTGGGCCTGCAGCGAGCGGGGGGCGCCGGCCCTGGCGAAGTAGGGGCCGTTCGCCGCGGCGGGTCGGGAAGCGGGGCCTCGTGCCCCGCTTCTCTCGTGGCGAGTCCTACTTCTTTTCCATGTTCCAGAAGAACTGCACGGGCGAGAGGACCATGCCCGCGAGGTTCTTCCGGTAGGCCATGGGCTGCTCGACCTTGCCCGCGGGGGCATAGGGCACGGTCTCGAAGGCGCGGCGCTCGATGCGGGCGGCGAGGGTCTTCTGGGTGATCGGGTCGTCGCTGCCGATCCACTCCTCGCGGAGCGATTCGAGCTCCGGGTCCTCCGGCCACCCGAACCAGGCGGTGGCGCCGTTGGCGCGGATGAGCGGGTGCAGCGCGGGGTTCAGCGTGTCGGCCCCGGACCAGAGGGTGTGGAAGACCGACCAGCCGCCGGCGTCGACGCCGCCGCGGTTGGCGCGGCGGCCGATGAAGCTCGCCCAGTCCGTGGAGACGAGCTCCACGTTCATGCCGAGGTTCTTGAGGAGCTGTTGCGTGACGAGGCACTGGTTGTAGGCGATGGGCTGGTCGGCGGCGGCGAGCAGCACGACCTTCTCGTTCGCGTAGCCGGAGGCGCGCAGCAGGGCCTTGGCGCGGTTGAGGTCGCCCGGCATGGCCTCCGCGCCGCCGGCGCCGGACGACATCGGCGAGCCCGCGGTGAAGAAGGTCTTCGCCT
Organism: Muricoccus nepalensis; assembly: GCF_006438825.1. Taxonomy (GTDB): domain Bacteria; phylum Pseudomonadota; class Alphaproteobacteria; order Acetobacterales; family Acetobacteraceae; genus Roseomonas; species Roseomonas nepalensis. The sequence goes on along the minus strand of NZ_RCZP01000024.1, from coordinate 37,099 downwards.
CCGTGTAGTATTCGGGGTTGCCGACGACGGCCTGCATGTAGTCGTCCTGGCGCATCGCGGCCAGCACGGCCTGGCGCACCTTCGGGTTGTTGAAGGGCGGCTGCGTGTGGTTGAAGCGCATCAGCAGGATGAGGCCGAGCGGCACGTTCTGGATCGCGATGTTGCGGTCGCGCTTGAGGACGGGCAGCAGGTCCACGGGCGGCTGCTCGTACCAGTCCACCTCGCCCTGGATCATGGCGCCGACGGCGGCGGCCGGCTCGGTCAGCGCCAGCCACTCGATGCGGTCGATCTTCGCGACCTTGCCGCCGGCGGCCCAGGAGGGGGCCTCCTCGCGCGGGCGGTAGGCGGCGAAGCGTTCGTAGACCGCGTTCTGGCCGGGAACCCATTGCGCGGCCTGGAAGCGCCAGGGGCCGGAGCCGATGGCCTCCGTGATGTTGCGCGACGGGTCCGTGCTCGCGACCCGCTCGGGCATGATGAAGGGCACGTTGGAGGAGAGCTTGCCGAGGGCCGCCGTGATCTGCGGGAAGGGGCGCTTGAGGCGGATGGCGAAGGTGCGGGCGTCCACCGCGTCATAGCCGTCGACGAAGGTGGCGAAGGTCTGGCCGAAGGCGTCGCGCGCGGACCAGCGGCGGATGGAGGCGATGCAGTCTGCCGCGCGCACCGGCTGGTTGTCGTGGAAGACGAGGCCGTCGCGGAGGTGGAAGGTCCATTTCAGGCCGTCCGGCGCGCTCTCCCAGGACTGCACCATCTGGGGCTTGATCGCGAAGTTCTCGTCCGTCGCGAAGAGCGTGTCGTAGATGAGGTAGCCGTGGTTGCGGATGACGTAGCTGGTGGCGACGATGGGGTCGAGCGAGGGCAGCGGCGTGGACGGGATAAAGCGGAGCGGCGCCGCGGCCTGCGCGCGGGCGGGGCCGACATAGGGCATGCCGCCGGCGGCCAGGGCGGCACCCCCGGCGAGGAGGTGGCGACGGGTGGGGGTCATCGGTTGGTCCTCGTGGGTGGGGGTGCCGTGTGTTCGCTTCTCTGGGCTCTTGCCGCGCGGATCAGGCCGCGATCTTCAGGCCGACATCGGGGAGGGCCGGGCGCTTCGCCAGGGCCGTCCGCATCATCGCCTCCACGGCGGCGCGCTCGGCCTCGGGCAGGGCGAGGCGGGGCGGGCGGGTGATGGCGGAGCCGCGGCCCATGATGGCCTCGCAGAGCTTGATGCACTGGACGAGGTCGGGGCGGGCGTCGAGGTGGAGGAGGGGCATGAACCACTCGTAGATCGGCATGAGCTCGGCCATGCGGCCCTCGCGCGCCAGGCGGAAGAGGGTCTCGCCCTCCACCGGGAAGGCGTTGGACATGCCCGACACCCAGCCCTCGGCGCCCATGAGCACGCTTTCGACCACAACGTCGTCGAGGCCCGCGAAGAGGGTGAAGCGGTCGCCGACGAGGTTGCGGAGGTCGGTGAAGCGGCGGGTGTCGCCGGAGGATTCCTTGAAGCAGACGATCGTCTCGACATCGGCGAGCATGGCCAGGATGTCGGGGGTGACGTCGTTCTTGTAGATGGGCGGGTTGTTGTAGACCATGACCGGCAGGTCGGTGGCCGAGGCTACGCCGCGGAAATGGGCGGCGGTCTCGTGGGGCTTCGCGGAGTAGACGAGGGCGGGCATCACCATCACGCCGTTGACGCCGATGCGGGCGGCCTCGCGCGCGGTGTCCTTGGCGAAGGCGGTGGTGAACTCGGCGATGCCCGCGATGACGGGGACGCGGCCGGCGGCGGCGTCCTTCGCGGCCTCCATCACCTGCACCTTCTCGGCGAGGGAGAGGGCGGTGTTCTCGCCGACCGTGCCGCAGACGATCAGGCCGGAGACGCCGTCGCGGACGAGGTTGCCGATCACCGTGTGGGTGGCGGCGAGGTCGAGGCTGAAGTCCTCGCGGAACTGGGTGGTGACGGCGGGGAAGACGCCCTGCCAGCCGATCTTCGCCATCTTAGGGCCCCTCTGCTCGGAGCCCGGAACGTAGATTGGATAAAATAGACGGGCAAGCGAAGTTTCAGCCCCTCTCGCCCTGGGCCCAGCGGATGGAGGCGAGCGCCAGGGCCTGGATGGTGTCGATGACGGGGAAGGGCTGGGCGGGGCCGGCGGCGATGCCGAGCGGGATCTCCGTGCAGCCGAGGACGACGGCCCGGGCGCCGCGGGCCGCGAGGGCCTGCGCGGCCTCGGCGAGCGGGGCGTGGGACTCGGCGACGCGGTTGGCCTTCACCAGCGCGATGCCGGGGGTGACGAGGCGGGCCATCTCCGCCTCGGTCGGCACCGAGACCTCCCAGCCGCCGGCCTGGAGGCCGTCCTGGAAGAGGCCCATGGCGAGGGTGGCGGCGGTGCCCATCACGCCTATGGGGCCTGGGGGGATGCCGGCCGCGCGCAGGGCCTCCGCGGCGGCGTCGACGATGTGGAGAATGGGAAGGGCGGTCGCGGCCCGCATGCCGTCGATCCAGCCATGGGCGGTGTTGCAGGGGATGGCGATGGCGCCGCAGCCGGCGGCCTCCAGGCCCCGGATGCCGCGCAGGAGGGCGAGGAGGGGGTCGGGACCGGTGCCCTGGCGGGCGGCCGTGCGGTCGGGCACCCGGGGGTCGGACCAGAGGACGGCGGGGACGTGGTCCTGGTCGCGCGCGGCGGGGGTGAGGAGGGTGAGCTGGCGCATGAACTCGGCGCTGGCGAGCGGCCCCATGCCGCCGAGGACGCCGAGGATACGGTCGGGCATGGGCTTCCTTCCGGGGGTCAGGCCAGCCCGTCCCAGACGAGCTTGGCGCCGGTGAGGGCGAGGAGGACGTAGACCACGTTGTAGAAGGCGCGGTCGGTGATGCGGCTCTGCAGCCAGATGCCGAGGTTCACGCCGAGGGGCGCGGCGGGGATGAGGACGAGGCTGGTGAGGATGTTGGTCGTGTCCAGCAGGCCGAGGCCCCAGTAGGGCAGGAGCTTGGCGTAGTTCATCACCCCGAAGAAGACGGTGGTGGTGGCGGCCAGCGCCGCGCGGTCGAGCTTCAGCGGGTAGAGGTAGATGGCCAGCGGCGGGCCGCCGGTGTGGGCGACGGTGCTGGCGAAGCCGGAGGTCGCGCCCCAGAACCAGGCCTTGCCGGCGCTGGGCGGGGCGGGGGGCGGCGAGCCCCCGCGGAAGCGCTGGTAGAGGCCGCGGGCGAGGAAGGCGAGGGTGATGCCGCCGAGCAGGAGGCTCATCCCGCGCGCGGGGATGAGGCCGAAGGCGAGGATGCCGAGCACGAGGCCGAGCAGCCCTGCGGGGAGGATGGCGCGCATCTCCCGCCCGCTCCACCGGCCCCACCAGGCGCGCAGCCCCGCGACGTCCATCACGCAGAGGACGGGCAGCGCGATGCCGATGGCCTGCGGGGCGGGCACGGCCAGCGCCATGAGGGGCACGGCCACGTTCCCCGCGCCGGAGGCGAAGCCGCCCTTGCTGATCCCGTTGAGCAGGAAGCCCGGGATGGCCAGCGCGTAGAACCAGGGATCGGTGAGGAGGGGCACGGGCCGGATGATGCGCCCTTGTCGGCGGCGAGGCCAAGTACCCCCCCCTGACAGGGGCGCCGTTCCGCCCTACAGGCCCCCGGCGCGGCGCCCGGGCCGCGCGAGGCAGGCCAGGACATCCCCATGGAGCACATGCACGACCCCGTCTGGATCGCGGCGCTGGCCGCGGCGATGGCGGCCACGGGGCTGGTCTCGGGCACGCTGGCGGGGCTGCTGGGGGTGGGCGGGGGCATCGTCATCGTGCCCGTGCTGTTCAACGTCTTCCCCTTCTTCGCGATTCCCGAGGCGATCCAGATGAAGCTGGCGGTCGGGACCTCGCTGGCGACGATCATCCCGACCTCCATCCAGTCGGCGCGCAAGCACCGTGCGAAGGGCGCAATGGACATGCCGCTGCTGCGCGCGCTGATCCCCTCGCTGGTGGTCGGCGTGCTGGTGGGCACGGTGATCGCGATCTGGGTGAGGGGGTCCACGCTGACCGCGGTCTTCGCCGCGATCGCGCTGCTGGTCGCGCTCAACATGGGCCTGACGGGGGTGGACGCCCGGCTGCGGGAGAGCTTCCCGACGGGGATCCTGCGGCAGGGGGTCGGGCTCTTCATCGGCGGGATCTCGGCGATGATGGGGATCGGGGGCGGGACGGTCGGCGTGCCGCTGCTGAACCTCTTCGGGACCCCCATCCGCTCGGCGGTGGCGACGGCCTCGGCCTTCGGCATCGTCATCTCCATCCCGGCGGCGATCGGCTTCGTCCTCGCGGGATGGGGCAACCCGGTGCTGCCGCCCTTCAGCCTCGGCTACGTGAACCTGCTCGGCTGCCTGCTGATCGTGCCGACCTCCATGCTGGCGACGCCCTGGGGGGTGCATCTCGCGCACGCCATCCCGCCGCTCGCGCTCAAGCGGGCCTTCGCGGCGTTCCTCGGCGTGACCGCGGTCCGGATGATCCTCTCGCTCGTGGCCTGAGGGCCTTGCCAGGGGGGCGCGGACGGGGTTGAACCCGCGCCCTTCCGGCGGGAGCCCCGGCCTTGCGACCTGTCATCGGCATCGACTTCGGCACCACCAACAGCGTCGTCACCGCCCTCAGCCCCGACGGGGAGGCGGTGACGCTGGCGCGCGACACGGGGGAGGTGTTCCGCTCCGTCCTCTGCTTCTGGGCGGACCCGGTGGGGGGCGCGGCCCGGCACGCGGCGGGGCCGGCGGCGATCGAGGCCTATCTCGAGGAGCCGCTCGCCAGCCGGCTCGTCATGTCCATGAAGAGCTACCTCGCGCAGCGGAGCTTCACGGAGACGCGGATCCTCGGGCGGCGCTTCACGCTGGAGGCGCTGATCGGGCTGTTCCTGCGGGAGCTGCTGGCGCCCTTCGGAGCGGCCATGGCGGGGGCGCGGGTGGTGGTCGGGCGGCCCGTGCGCTTCGTCGGAGACCGGGCGGAGGACGATTTCGGGGAGGCGCGGCTGCGCGGCGCCTTCGCGGCGGCGGGGCTGGCCGAGGTGGATGTGGCGCTGGAGCCGGCCGCGGCCGGGCAGCGCTTCGCGAGCGGGATCGAGCGGCCCGAGACGGTGCTGGTGGGCGACTTCGGGGGCGGGACGAGCGACTTCTCGGTGCTGCGCTTCGACCCCGGCCCGCCGCGCCGGGTGGCGGCGCTGGGCCACGCGGGCGTGGGCTTGGCCGGGGATGCCTTCGACACGCGGATCATCGACCGCGTGATCTCGCCCCGGCTGGGCAAGGGGGGCGAGTACCGGGTGATGGGCAAGCCGCTGCCCGTGCCGCCCGGCTGGTTCACGAGCTTCGCGCGCTGGCACCAGCTGCCGCTGATGCGCGGGCCGCGGACGCTGCGCGAGATCGCCGAGGTCGCGCGGACGGCGGACCATCCCGAGCGGCTTCGCCACCTCATCCGGCTGATCGAGGACGAGGCGGGCTACGCGCTCTACCGCGCCGTGTCCTCGGCCAAGGCGGCGCTCTCCTCGGCGGAGACGGCCGTGCTGCGCTTCCGCCACGAGGACTTCGCGGTGGAGGCGCCGATCGAGCGGGGGGAGTTCGAGGAATGGATCGCCCCCGACCTCGCCCGCATGGAGGCGGCGGTGGACGGGGCACTGGCCGATGCCGGCGTCGGGCCTGGGGCCGTGGACCGGGTGTTCCTGACCGGGGGGACCTCCCTCGTGCCGGCGGTGCGCGCGATCTTCGCGCGGCGCTTCGGCGAGGAGAGGATCTTTGGCGGCGGCGAGTTCGTCTCGGTGGCCGAGGGGCTCGCGCTGATGGGGCGCGAGGTCGCCGGAGGGCCGCCGGAGAGTCTCCCGGGGGGGAGCGGCTAGCGGGGGCCGGCGCCGCGCATGTAGCGGCGCTCGGGCCGGTAGCGCAGGCGGCGGATGATGTGGATGAGTCGTTCCAGCATGGCGGGTCTCCCGGCGGCGGAACGATCCTGCGGGCGAAGGGGTTTCCGGAGGCTGAACGGGAGGGGCGGAAAGAAGCGGCGGGCGGCGGTTGACCCCCGCCCGTCCTGCCCATATACCGCCGCCTTCCCAGGGGACGGCGTTGTCGCCCCGCCCCTCGACGTGACCAGGTCAGACCATGAAGATCCGCAACTCGCTCAAGACTGCCAAGGTTCGCGACAAGAACTGCGTGCTGGTTCGCCGCCGCGGCCGCATGTACGTGATCAACAAGAAGAACCCCCGCCTGAAGGCCCGCCAGGGCTGAGCCAGGCGCGCCCGCGGCCTTCGGGCCCGGGGGCGGTTCACGGGTTGCGAGGAGCCGCCGGGTGGCACGCCCGGCGGTTTTTCGTGCTTGGCCCACCGGCGGCGCGGGGCCGGGGGGCGCTTGCGGGCTCGCGGGGCGGGGCCATTCTCGGCTAGGATGCGGCGCCCGCGAGGGGCCGCGGACGCGCGCCGGGCCCGGCCCGGAGAACCGAGGAAACGCCATGATCGCCCTTCCCCCGCCCAAGGCCGACGTGATGGCCCGCCGCGACGAGATCCTGGCCGGGCTGTGCGCCCTGATCCCCGGCGACGGGGTGATCACCGAGGCGCTGCGGCTGCGGCCCTACGAGACCGACGGGCTCTCGGCCTACCGGCAGCCGCCGCTGGCGGTGGCCCTGCCGACCTCGACCGAGCAGGTCGCGGCGGTGCTGCGCTTCTGCCACGAGAACGGCGTGCGGGTGGTGCCGCGGGGCGCGGGCACGAGCCTGTCGGGCGGCGCGCTGCCGCTGGCGGACGCGGTGGTGATCGGGCTGATGCGGATGAACCGGATCCTCGACGTCTCCTTCCCCGACCGGCTCGCGGTGGTGGAGGCGGGGGTGACCAACCTCGGCATCACCAAGGCCGTGGAGGGCGAGGGCTTCTTCTACGCGCCCGATCCCTCGAGCCAGCTTGCCTGCATGATCGGCGGCAACGTGATGATGAACTCGGGCGGCGCGCACTGCCTGAAGTACGGCGTGACCGCGAACAACCTGCTCGGCGTGAAGTTCGTGACGATCGAGGGCGAGGTGATCGAGATCGGCGGCGGGCATCTCGACGCCGCGGGCTACGACTGGCTCGGGCTGATCACGGGCAGCGAGGGGCAGATCGGGATCGTCACCGAGGTGACGGTGCGCATCCTGCGGGCGGCGGAGGGGCAGCGCGCGATGCTGGCAGCCTTCCGCTCGACCGAGATCGCGGGGGCGGCGGTGGACGCGATCATGGGCTCGGGCGTGATCCCCGTGGCGCTGGAATTCATGGACAAGCCCTGCATCCACGCCTGCGAGGCCTTCGCCCATGCCGGCTACCCGTTGGATGCCGAAGCGCTGCTGATCATCGAGGTCGAGGGCAGCGGCGAGGAGCAGGACGTGCTGCTCGGCCGGCTGCGCGCGATCTGCGAGCGCTTCGATCCCATCAGCATGCGGGTGGCGGCGAGCGCCGAGGAGTCGATGGCGATCTGGAAGGGGCGCAAGGGCGCCTTCGGGGCGGTCGGGCGGATCAGCCCGGACTACCTCTGCATGGACGGCACCATCCCGACGAGCGAGCTGCCCCACGTGCTGCGCCGCATCGGCGAGATGAGCGAGGCCTGCGGGCTGAAGGTGGCGAACGTCTTCCACGCGGGGGACGGGAACCTGCATCCGCTGATCATGTTCGACGCGAACGACCCCGCGAGCTTCGCCAAGGCCGAGACCTTCGGGGCGGACATCCTCAAGCTCTGCGTCGAGGTGGGCGGCTGCCTGACCGGGGAGCACGGGGTGGGCGTGGAGAAGCGCGACCTCATGCCCGTGCAGTTCACCCGGCCGGAGCTCGCCCAGCAGCGGCGGGTGAAGGAAGCCTTCGACCCGGAATGGCTGCTGAACCCGGCGAAGGTGTTCCCGCTCGAGGGGAAGCTGGCGCCGGCGCCGCACTAGGCCGGGCGGCAACAAGCCGCTTGCGCAGCGCCCGGGGATGCGCGACGCCTCCGCCCGCGCCCGAGCGGCGTGGGGGGCGACGAAGAATGAGCGCTGAGGCGGGTTCCAGGATCGCGCCGGCCGACGAGGCCGGGGTGGCGGCGGCGGTGGCGGCGGCCCATGCCGAGGGGGTGCCGCTGGCGCTCGAGGGGCGCGGCACGAAGGCCGCCATGCTGCGGCCGGTGCAGGCGGGGCGCACGCTGTCGCTGCGCAACCTGACGGGCATCACCTTCTACAAGCCCGAGGAGATGGTGATCAGCGCGCGCGCCGGCACGCCGCTGGCCGAGATCGAGGCCGCGCTGGCCGAGCGCAACCAGCAGATCGGGGCGGAGCCGCCGGACCTCCGGGCCCTGCTGGGCAGCGGGGAGGCGACGACGGGCAGCCTGGGGGGCACGGTGGCCTGCAACCTCTCGGGCCCGCGGCGCGTGGTGGGCTTCGCGCTGCGCGACCTGGTGCTGGGCGTGCGCTTCGTGAACGGCGAGGGCGAGGTGCTGCGCTCCGGCGGGCGGGTGCACAAGAACGTCACGGGGCTCGACCTCTGCAAGCTGCTCTCGGGCAGCCACGGCACGCTCGGCGTGCTCACCGAGGTGACGCTGAAGGTGGGGCCGGCCGGGGAGCGGACGGCGACCCTCGTGCTGCCCGTGGCGGACGAGGCGGCGGGGGTGGCGGCGCTCTCATCGGGGCTGACGAGCCCCTACGGCGTGACGGGGGCGGCGATGCTGCCGGAGGGCGCCTCGGCCGCGGGGGTCGCCGGGCCGGTCGCGCTGCTGCGGCTCGAGGACGTGGAGGCCTCCGTCACCTACCGCATGGCGCGGCTCGGCGCGGCGCTGCCGGGCGGGCGCGTGGTGGAGGGCGAGGAGTCGCGCGCGCTCTGGCGGGCGATCCGGGACGCGGCGCCGCTGGCGGCGGCCGCGGGCGAGGCGGTGTGGCGCGTCTCGGTGCGGCCCTCGATGGCGCCCGGGGTGGTGGTGGCGCTGCGGGCGCGAATCGGCGCGCGGGTGATGCTCGACTGGGGCGGCGGGCTGGTCTGGGTGGCGGCCGCGGCGACGGCGGAGGCGCATTCGGCGGTCATGGCGGCGGCGGCCGGCGCAAGGGGGACCTTCACCCTGTTCCGGGCGCCCGACCCGATGCGGGTCTCCGTGCCCGTGATCCCCGAGGAGGTGCCGGCGCTGGCCGCGCTGTCCGCGCGCGTGAAGGCGGCGCTGGATCCGGGCGGGCGGCTGAACCCGGGGCGGATGCGCGCGGGGCTCTGAGGCAGGGGGTGCCAGGGCGGGGGTGCCAGGACCGGGGTGCCAGGGCCGGGCGCCGCGGCGGGACCTTCGCGAGCGCGGAACGGATCACGCCTTTATCACGCGGCCTCGCCTGTTCCGGGCCCGGCAGGCGGTTCAACATCGGCGCGTTGGTCGAGAAAGGGTTGGAGAGGCGATGCGGATCCTGTTGCTGCGCCGGGGGCTCCTGGCGGTGGGGCTGCTTCTCGCGGGCCTGGCGGCCGCGCCGGCCTGGGCCCAGGGTGGGGGCGCGAACAACGACCCGAGCTTCAACGTCGTGAACCGCTCCGGCCGGACCATCCAGGAGCTCTACGTCTCGTCCTCGCAGCAGAACGCCTGGGGGCCGGACATGCTCGGGCAGAACGTGCTCGACAACGGGCGCTCCTTCCCCGTGCGGCTGCCGGCGGGGCAGTGCGTGAACGACATCCGCGTGGTCTATGACGGCGGGCAGTCGGAGGAGCGGCGGTCGGTCGACACCTGCCCGCTCAGCGAGGTCGTCTTCGGCCAGCAGGCGGGGGCGCCCCGCAGCGGCAAGGGGGGCTCGGCCGCCGCGGGGGCGACGGGCAACCCGTCCTTCAATCTGGTGAACCGGACGCGCAAGACGATCCAGGTGCTGCGCGCCTCGCCGAGCTCCGAGAGCAACTGGGGCGACGACCGGCTGGGCGACGCGGTGGTCCGGCCGGGGGCGACCTTCGCGGTGCGGCTGCCGGCGGGGCAGTGCACCTATGACGTTCGCGTGGAGTACGACGACCGCTCGGCGGAGGAGCGGCGGGGAATCGATCTCTGCCGCGTGGCGGACGTGACCTTCCCCTGACGCGGCGCGCCCGGCCCCCGGGCGCGGCGGCCCGCTTCTTGCTCGTGCCGATCCCGGTATGACGGGCGGAGGGCCGCCCGCGGGAACGGGGGTAGGGCATGGCGCAGGGGATCGGCCGGCGGGCGACGCTGGGCCTGGGAATGGGGGTGGGGCTGCTGGCCGCGCCGCGGCTGGCGCGGGCGCAGGCGCCGCACCGGCTGCGCTTCACCCTCGATTGGGTGATCCACGGCGGCTACGCCTTCGCCGTGGCGGCGGAGCGGGGCGGGCTGTTCCGCAAGCACAACCTCGAGATGCCGATCAACCGCGGCTACGGCTCGGGCCGGGTGCCCGTGGACGTCGCGGCGGGGACCTATGACCTCGGCTTCGGGGACCTGACCTCGCAGCTCCGCTTCATGGCGGAGAACCCGGACCGCGGGCTGGTCTGCGTCGCCATCCTCTACGACCGCTCCCCGCTCTCGGCGACGGTGCAGATGGACGGGCCGATCCGCGAGCCGAGGCAGCTCAACGGCAAGACGCTGGCGGCGCCGGAGTTCGACGGCGGGCGGCAGATCTTCCCGGTCTTCGCGAGCGCGGCGGGGATCGACCTCGCCTCGATCAACTGGATGAGCGTCTCGCCCGAACTGCGCGAGCCGATGCTGGTGCAGAAGCGGGCGGACGGCATTACGGGCTTCGTCACCTCGACGGCGATGTCGCTGAAGGCGCTCGGCATGGACCGGCCGCAGCAGCGGGTCTTCTACTACCGGGACTACGGGCTCGATTTCTACGGCTCGGGGCTGGTGACGACGCGGGCGGTGCTGCGGGAGAAGCCGGAGGCGATCCGGGCGGCGGTCGCGGCGCTGACCGAGGGGATGCTCTGGGCCTGGCGAAACCCGGCCGAGGCCGTGGCCATGCTCAAGGCGCGGGAGCCGCTGACGGATGTCGCGATCGAGGCGGAGCGGCAGCAGATCTCCTTCGACGAGCTGATGCTGTCGGACAAGGTGCGCCAGCACGGGCTCTCCTTCGTCGAGGCGGACCGGCTGAAGCGGCAGATCGACGCGACGGTGGACACCTTCCGCCTGCCGAACCGGCCGGCGCCGGAGGCCGCCTACACGGACGAGTACCTGCCGCCGCGGGCGCTGCGGATGCTCTGAGGGCCTGGACTCCCCCCGCGGCGCCTTCCCATCCTGCGCCGGGCGACGGAGGGGCGGGATGGCGACGCGGTGGGTGGAGGCGGGCGCGCTGCGCGTCGCCTACGAGGAGAGCGGGGACCCCGGCGGCTGGCCCGTGCTGCTGATGCACGGCTTCCCCTATGACGGCCGCGCCTACGACGCCGTGGCGCCGGTGCTGGCGGCGGCGGGGGCGCGGGTGGTCGTGCCCTGGCTGCGGGGCTACGGCGGGACGCGGTTCCGGTCGGAGGCGACGCCGCGCTCGGGGGAGCAGGCGGCGCTGGGGCAGGACTTGATGGACCTGATGGACGCGCTGGGGATCGGGCGGGCGGTGCTGGCGGGGCACGACTGGGGCGGGCGCGCCGCCTGCATCGTCACGGCGCTCTGGCCGGAGCGGGTGGCGGGGCTGGTCTCGCAGAACGGCTACAACCTGCAGGACATCGCCCGCGCGCAGGAGCCGGTCGCGCCGGAGGACGAGCGCAAGCTCTGGTACCAGTACCTGTTCCACGCGGAGCGCGGGCGGGCCGGGCTGGAGCGGGACCGGCGCGGGCTGTGCCGGCTGCTGTGGCGGCTCTGGTCCCCGGAGTGGGCCTTCGACGAGGCCACCTTCGAGCGGACGGCTGCGAGCTTCGACAACCCGGACTTCGTCGCGGTGGTGATCCATTCCTACCGCCACCGCTTCGGGCTGGTGCCGGGCGATCCGGCGGTGGCGGCGGTCGAGCGCCGCCTGGCGGCCCAGCCGCCCATCCCCGTGCCTACGGTGACGCTGGACGGGGACGCCGACGGCGTGCTGGCGGGCCGCGGCACGGCGGGGCACGCGCGGCACTTCACGGGGCCGCACGAGCACCGGGTGGTGCGCGGGGGCGGGCATAACCTGCCGCAGGAGAAGCCGGAGGAATTCGCCCGGGCGGTGCTGGACGTGCGGGCGCGGGGCTGACGCGCGGTCGGCCTTCGCGGCCCGTCGGGCCCGCGGACGAATTCTGTTGGAACCGCCCGGCGCAGGGTGGATATTCCGGGGATGGCTCACAAGACGTAAGCCGTTTGCCCGATCCGCGATGGTGCGGGTTGAGCGATGGCCTGGAAAAGGTCATGCGCGATGGGACAAAGTCTCGACCAGATACTCGCCCAGGTCGGCGACGGGGACACCATCAACGTGTCGATGGTGTCGAACCAGGACAATGGGATCGCGAGCTACGCCGTCGGCAGCCTTGTCTTCCACAAGGCCACGGGCGGCGTCATCTTCGGTGGGCCGCGCTTCCACCCGGCACGGCTGGAATCCGACCCGGGCCAGCCCTTCGACATGTTCTTCAGCGACCGGAGGCTGGCGATCGATCCGCCTCCCGCCCCCGGCACCTTCGGGCGAGGGCCGCGGCAGCCGTTCAACGCGAACGCGACGGAGAAGCTCGGCGTCACGATCTCGCTCGGGGCCAGCCCGCACGTCATGCAGCTGTCCGTCTTCGGTTCGAAATCCCTGGTGACGCTGACCCCGATGGGCGACCTTCTCGTGGGGCTGGGACCGTCGCTCGGCAATTCGGCGGCGAGCGTCTTCGTGGTCGCCTTCCTGGGGATCACCCGTCCGCCGCACTGAGACGGGGGCGCCGTGGCTCCGGCGGGTGCCGTGGTGATCAGGCCTTGGTGGTGAGCGTCGCGGCCAGCACGCCCAACCCTCGCGCCGGCCCGCCGCGCCCGTCCGTGAAGGGGCCGCGGCCGGCTTCGCGGGACCGCTCTAGTCCGCGGCCTCGGCGAGGAGCGCCGCCACGTCGAGGCGGCGGGTGAACATGCCGAGGGACCCGTCGGGGTTGCGGGGCCACTCCTCGCGCGGGCGGTCGCGGTAGAGCTCCACGCCGTTGCCGTCGGGGTCGTGGAGGTAGAGGGCTTCCGACACGCCGTGGTCGGAGGCGCCGTCGAGGCGGAGGCCGGCCTCGAGCACGGCGCGGAGCGCGCGGGCGAGGGAGGCGCGGTCCGGGTAGAGCAGGGCGACGTGGTAGAGGCCCGTGGTGCCCGGCGCCGGGGGCGGGCCGCCCGCGCTCTCCCAAGTGTTGAGGGCGATGTGGTGGTGGTAGCCACCGGCCGAGAGGAAGGCGGCGCCGGGGTAGCGGGCGGTCTCCTCCAGCCCGATCACGTCGCGCCAGAAGCCGAGGGCGCGGTCGAGGTCCGAGACCTTGAGGTGGGTGTGGCCGATGGTCAGGCCGGCGGGGGCGACGGTGCGCCGGGGGGCGGGCGCGGGGTGGGTGTCGGGCATGGGAGGGCTCCTCTGCCGTGAAGCTGGCCCTTCGGAGGGCCGGCGGCCAATCGCGGTAGGGAATGGGCGGCATGGACGCGGCGTATCGGGCCGGGCGGTCGCGGCAACGGCCCCTGGCGGCGGGCGTTCTCCGGGCTCCCCTTTTCACACCGGAGAACGACATGGCCCAGGACACCGATGGGGCGAGCCGACGCGGGCTGCTGCGGGCGGGCGGGCTGACCGCCGCCGTGCTGGCGCTGGGCGGCGCGGGCGCGCCGGGCTACCCCGCGCCGACCGAGACGGACCTGGGTGGGGTCGCGGAGGGGCGGATCCGCTTCCCGAACTGGCGGGGGGAGGCGGACACGCCCTCGGGCCCGACCGCCAACCCGCTGCCGCCCGGCGAGCGCGTGGGCTACGCCCTGATCGGCCTCGGGCGCATCAGCGTGGAGGAGGCGCTGCCGGCCTTCGGGGAGGCGAAGAAGTCCCGGCCCGTCGCGCTGGTGAGCGGCAGCCCGGAGAAGGCGCGGGAGGTGGCGCGGCGCTACGGCATCCCCGAGAGCGCCGTCCATTCCTACGAGGAGATGGAGAAGCTTCGCGACAACCCGGCGGTGCGGGCGGTCTATATCGGCCTGCCCAACGCGATGCACCGCGAGTTCACCGTGCGGTCCGCGGCCATTGGCAAGCACGTGCTGTGCGAGAAGCCGATGGCGACGACGCCCGAGGAGGCGGCCGAGATGGTGGCCGCCTGCGAGCGGGCGCGGGTGAAGCTGATGATCGCCTATCGCTGCCAGTACGAGCCCTACAACCGCGAGGCGATCCGGATCGTGCGGAGCGGGGAGCTGGGGAAGCTGCGCTCCATCCAGGCGGTGAACACGCAGTCCCAGGGGCAGGTGGCGCAGTGGCGCTTCAACCACCGCCTGGCGGGCGGCGGTGCGCTGCCGGATATCGGGCTCTACTGCCTCAACGCCACGCGCTACCTGACGGGGGAGGAGCCGGTGGACGTCTTCGCGCGCACCTACTCGCCGCCCGGCGATCCCCGCTGGTCGGGGATCGAGGAGAGCGTGTCCTTCACGCTGCGCTTCCCCTCCGGCGTGATCGCGCAGTGCCTGACGCAGTACGACGCGTTCAACGACAAGTCGATGACGCTGCATTTCGAGCGGGGCACGGTCGAGATGCCCGACGCCTACGCCTATAACGGGCAGCAGATGTACGTCTCGCAGCGCGCGGGCGAGGCGACGGCGCGCACGCAGCGCAAGATGGAGCACAAGAACCAGTTCGCGACGGAGATCGACCACTTCTCCGACTGCATCCTCGCGGACCGCCGACCGCACACGCCGGGCGAGGAGGGACTTCAGGACCAGAAGCTGATGGCGGCGATCTACCAGGCCGCGGCCGAGGGTCGGCCGCTCGAGCTGCCGAGGCCGCCCGGGCCGACGCGCGGGCCCGATCCGTCGGAGGGGTGAGGCACCGAGGTGGCCGAAGGTGTCGGCCGCCGGGTGTCGCCTGGAGCCCTCCGTCCGCCTGTGCCCGCCCGAGGTGGTTCCGGCACGGTCCGCCCCGCGCCGGCGTCGGGCTTGGTCGTGGATGCAGGCCAGGGCGGGAGGTCGTTCGGCATGCTCCGGCATGCCGCGCCGTCGCGGACACGGGGGGCCGGGGCACAGCACGTGCCCGGTTCCGGCGGTCGTGGACTGACGCTGCTCCGAGGAAAGAAGGCGTGTTACCTCTCCGGGGCGTCGCCGGGGAGGGGAGAAAGGCTTTGTCCGACGATCGGCTCGTCGCACGGGTCTTGACCCCCAGGTCGGACCATTCCGGCGGTTGTCGCCGCGATCGGCGGCGTCAAGCGGGCTCACTGGCGCCCGGGACGAGCGAAATGTCCCGTTCTCGGCGGATCGGCACTTCGGGCAGGGGCCATGAGCGACCTTGCCCTTAGCCTCATCGTCGCCGGCTGCGTCTTCAGCGGGGGCGTGGTGGGCTTGCATCTACACCGCGTGCTGCCGCCCCATCACCTCGCCAAGGAGACGCTGGATGTCATCCGGCTCGGGACGGGCATGGTGTCCGTGCTGGCGTCCCTCGTCTTCGGGCTCCTGATCGCCACGGCCAAGTCGGGCGCGGACTCGGCCGCTCACGACATGCGCGCCTATGCCGCCGATACGATCCTGCTCGACCGCACGCTGCGGGGCTATGGGGCGGACGCGGCGGAGGCGCGCATGTTGCTGCGTCGGACCACCGAGCGCACCCTCCACGACCTCTGGCCAAGGCCGGGAGAGAACTTCGTCGGGATCGACGATCCGTCAGCGGCTGACCTGTTGGCCGGGGTGCAGGGAGCCATCGATGCTCTGCATCCGGCGGGACCCCAGCAGACCTGGCTTCAGCAGGGGGCGCTTCAGCAAAGCTCGTCGCTCGTGCGGCAGCGGTGGCTGCTCATCGAGCAGGAGGGGCCGAATGTCCAGCCGACGATCCTGGCCGTGCTGATCACCTGGACCTTCGCGATCTTCGTCAGCTTCGGCCTGAACGCGCCACGGAACGCCACCGTCGTCGGCGCCTTCCTGATGACATCGCTCGCCATCGGCGGGGCCGTGTTCCTGATCCTGGAAATGGACAGCCATTTCGAGGGTCTTCTCCGGCTTTCCGAGCTGCCGCTGAGGAACGCGCTGGCGCAGCTTGGCGGTGCCGATCCGTCCTAGCCTTTGCCAAGCGGACGCTTTCCGGCGTGGCAGACCGAGGCGGGACTGCCGGCCTGGCCAAAAGAGAAGGGGCGGCGGATCGCTCCGCCGCCCCTTCCTCGCCTGATCGAAGCCGGTCGTCAGGTCACCGCGAGGCGGCGCTCGACGATCTGGGTCTTCATGTTCTTCTGCAGCTTCTCGAAGGCGCGCACCTCGATCTGCCGCACCCGCTCGCGCGAGATGTTGTACTGCTGGGACAGCTCCTCGAGCGTGGTGGGCTCGTCCTTGAGACGGCGCTCGATGAGGATGTGGCGCTCGCGGTCGTTCAGCGTGCCGAGGGCGCCGTTGAGCAGGTCGCGGCGGTTGGACATGTCCTCGCGCTCGGCCAGCTCGCTCTCCTGGCTCTCGCCCTCGTCCACCAGCCAGTCCTGCCACTCGCCCTCGCTGTCGGCGCGGATGGGAGCGTTGAGGCTGTTGTCCGGGCTGGCGAGGCGCCGGTTCATCGACACCACGTCCTGCTCGGGCACCTGCAGCACGCGGGCGATCTTCTCGACCTGCTCGGGCTTGAGGTCGCCCTCCTCGAGCGCGGCCATCTGGCCCTTCAACCGGCGCAGGTTGAAGAAGAGCTTCTTCTGGGCGGCGGTGGTGCCCATCTTCACAAGCGACCAGGAGTGCAGGATGTACTCCTGGATGGCCGCGCGGATCCACCACATGGCGTAGGTGGCCAGACGGAAGCCGCGGTCGGGGTCGAAGCGCTTGACCGCCTGCATCATCCCGACGTTGCCCTCCGAGATGAGCTCGCCGACGGGCAGGCCGTAGCCGCGGTAGCCCATGGCGATCTTCGCGACGAGGCGGAGATGCGAGGTGACGAGCTTGTGGGCGGCGCCCTCGTCCTGGTCGTCGCGCCAGCGCTTGGCGAGGTTCAGCTCCTCCTCCGGCGCCAGCATCGGAAACTTGCGAATCTCCTGCAGGTAGCGGGAGAGGTTGCCCTCGGGGGCGATCGGGATCATCGAAGTGGAAGCCATAAAAGCGTCTGCCTCCTGATTCAGCCGGGCTGCCCCCGGGAGTGGCGGGCGCGCGAACGGCTGAGCAGCGGCCCGGGATATCCGGACCATGCCTTCGCGCGCTGGGCCCTGAGCCCATCAAGAACGCCCGCCATCGCCGAGGTTTTCGCATTCGCGAAGGAAGATGGTGGTTGTTTCGGACGGGCCCCTTTCGAGGCACCCCGCTGCGGAAGCTGTCGTGCTTGTAATCTAAGCCCGCGGAAAAGGCAAGCGAAACCCGACTGAAACAGTCTTGTTACAGCGCCCTGTTCCGGGCCTGTTCTGCGGGCGGTTACGGGGCTTCCGGAGCGTCCAGCGCGGCGATCAGGGCGGCCATGTCCGGCGGGATGGGTGTCGCGAAGTGCAGGGGCTTGCCGGTCACGGGGTGGTTGAAGCCGAGGGACTGGGCGTGCAGCGCCTGGCGGGGAAAGGAGAGCAGGGCGTCCCGCGCCGGTTCGGGGAGGAGCTTCGCGCCCGCCGGCGTGCGGCGGAGGTAGACGGGGTCGCCCACCAGGGGGTGGCCGAGATGGGCCATGTGGACCCGGATCTGGTGGGTGCGGCCGGTGGCGAGGCGGCAGCGGAGGAGGGAGCAGGCGGCGCCCCAGGCGCGCTCGGTCGCGTAGTGGGTGAGGGCGGGCTTGCCGCGGGGGACCACGGCCATGCGCTTGCGGTCGGCGGGGTGGCGGCCCACCGGGGCCTCCACGCTGCCCGAGACGGGCGAGGGGGTGCCCCAGGCAAGGGCGAGGTAGCTGCGGTCGAGGTCGCGCTCGGCGAAGGCGGTGGAGAGGGCGTGGTGGGCGGCCTCGGTCTTGGCCACGACCATCACGCCGCTCGTCTCCTTGTCGAGGCGGTGGACGATGCCCGGGCGCTTCTCGCCCCCGATTCCCGAGAGCTCCTCCCCCGCATGGGCGAGGATGGCGTTCACCAGCGTGCCGTCGAGGTGGCCGGGGGCGGGGTGGACGACGAGTCCCGCGGGCTTGTCGAGGACGATGAGGTCGCGGTCCTCGTAGAGGATGGCGAGGTCCATGGCCTGGGGCTGCGGCGTCGCGGGCTCGGGCGGCGGGACGGCGAGGGTGTAGCGGGCGCCGGGGCGAAGCGATTCGGAGGGGTCGGTCGTGGGGGTGCCGTCGCGGGCCGCGTGGCCGGCCTCGACCAGCGCCTTGACGCGGGAGCGCGACAGACCGCCCATGCCGGCGAAGGCCCGGTCCAGCCGCTCGCCCGCCTGCGCGGCGGTGGCGGTGAAGGCGAGGGGCTCGGCCGGTGCGGGGGAGGGGTCGGTGCGCGCGCTCAAGGTTCTCGTCGTGGGCATGGGGGTGCTGATCGTCGTCGGCACCGTGACCCTGGTTGTGCTGATCATTCAGCGCGCGGGCAAGGCCGCGCCGACGGCGGTGCCTGTGGCGGCCCCCGCCGCGGTGGTGCCCGCGGGGGCGCCGCTGCCGGCCGGGCTCACGCTCGGCCAGCCGGCGGGCACGCGGATTGGCGGGATCGCGCCCGGGGGGGAGGGGCGCGTGGCCGTCTGGGTGCAGCGGCCGGACGGCGACCGGGTCGTGCTCCTCGACACGCGGAGCGGCCAGGCGCTCGGCGAGGTCCGGGTGGGGGAGTAGGGGCTTGGCCCATCGCAAGCCGAACCTGCCCGTGAAGGACTGCGCGGCCTGCGGGCGGCCCTTTGCCTGGCGGAAGAAGTGGGCGCGGGACTGGGAGGCCGTCCGCTTCTGCTCGGACGCCTGCCGGGAGGGGCGGCACCCCCTGGCCGGGGGCGGGAAAGCGGGGGCCGCGAAAAAGAGTGCCGAAAAAGCGCGGACCCCGGGTTGATCCCCCCCGGGAACGCGGATAGAAGGCCGCTCCCGCAGGCCACGTCCCCATCGTCTAGAGGCCTAGGACACCGCCCTCTCACGGCGGTAACAGGGGTTCGAATCCCCTTGGGGACGCCAGCCTTTTGAAGGGCTTAGAGCGTCTGTGGCGCTCATCCCAAGTTATCATCCCAACTTGTTGATTTTCGCGCGGGGTGGGTTCGCCCTCGCCTCGTTGGCACGCCTGGGCTGCGCCCCGAAAAAGGGATGGCGCGGAGGCTTGCTTACGTCGACGTGAGGAATGGAGCCGCTCCCGGCCTGGGCGCGGGCCGCAGGGGCCCACGCGCCGAGCTGGGCGAAGCAACTCAGCCGAGGAACAGCCCTGGTTCCGCCCGGCCCCTCCTTCCGATCCTCAGCCCACCCCCGCAGAGCCGTCGGCTGGGTGGGCCGCCATGGCCCAGACCTCCTGAGCGGCCCTGTGAGGGCTTCCGTGGCGTGCGCCGGCAGGCTGGGCAGCGCAGGGCCGCCGGGCAGTGCGGCGGCGTCCACGGCTGCTAGCAGGGCCGCCGCGTGCTAGGCGGCTAGGGCCCATGCCGCGGCGTCTGCGGTCAGCTCGGTGGCTAAAGCGTTTCAGGGTTAGACAAGCATGAGCCCCGCCTCGCGCTACGCAAAAGTCTTTAGGCGCCCGTCGCGGCCGGGAGACTAGGTACGGCCGTCCATCGCCCGCAGCGCGCGGCCGAGCATGTCCTTTGTGATGCCACGCGACGTCGCGGTGGCGCCGCCCTCCTCCTTGAAGGTGAGGGCGCGGCGGAACGCCGCCTCCGCCTCTGCCTGCCGGCCCTGGTCCAGCAGCGCGCGGCCGAGCATGTCCATTGTGATGCCGCGCGAGGTCGCGGTGGCGCCGCCCTCCTCGGCGAGGGTGAGGGCGCGGCGGAACGCCGCCTCCGCCTCCACCGGCCGGCCCTGGTCCAGCAGCGCGCGGCCGAGTTCGTGTGTCGTGACACCGCGCGAGGTCGCGGTGTCGCCGCCTTCCTCCTTGACGGTGAGAGCGCGGTGGAACGCCGCCTCCGCCTCCACCGCCCGGCCCTGGTCCCGCAGCGCGCGGCCGAGCATGTCCATCGTGAGGCCGCGCGAGGTCGCGGTGGCGCCGCCTTCCTCTTTGAGGGTGAGAGCGCGGCGGAACGCCGCCTCCGCCTCCGCCTGCTGGCCTTGGTCCCGCAGCGCGCGGCCGAGCATGTTCATTGTGATGCTGCGCGAGATCGCGGTGGCGCCGCCTTCCTCTTTGAGGGTGAGAGCGCGGCGGAACGCCGCCTCCGCCTCCGCCTGCCGGCCCTGGTCCAACAGCGCGCGGCCGAGCATGTCCATTGTGATGCCGCGCGAGATCGCGGTGTCGCCGCCCTCCTCGGCGAGGGTGAGAGCGCGGCGGAACGCCGCCTCCGCCTCCGCCTGCCGGCCCTGATCCAGCAGCGCGCGGCCGAGCATGTCCATTGTGATGCCACGCGAGGTCGCGGTGTCGCCGCCCTCCTCCTTGAGGGTGAGGGCGCGGCGGAGCGCCGCCTCCGCCTCCACCGGCCGGCCCTGGTCCCGCAGCGCGCGGCCGAGCATGTCCATCGTGATGCCGCGCGAGGTCGCGGTGGCGCCGCCCTCCTCGGCGAGGGTGAGGGCGCGGCGGAACGCCGCCTCCGCCTCCGCCTGCCGGCCCTGGTCCAACAGCGCGCGGCCGAGTTCGTGTGTCGTGACACCGCGCGAGGTCGCGGTGTCGCCGCCTTCCTCCTTGACGGTGAGAGCGCGGTGGAACGCCGCCTCCGCCTCCACCGCCCGGCCCTGGTCCCGCAGCGCGCGGCCGAACATGTTCATTGTGATGCCACGCGAGGTCGCGGTGGCGCCGCCTTCCTCTTTGAGGGTGAGAGCGCGGCGGAACGCCGCCTCCGCCTCCGCCTGCCGGCCCTGATCCAGCAGCGCGCGGCCGAGCATGTCCATTGTGATGCCACGCGAGATCGCGGTGGCGCCGCCCTCCTCGGCGAGGGTGAGAGCGCGGCGGAACGCCGCCTCTGCCTCTGCCTGCCGGCCCTGGTCCAACAGCGCGCGGCCGAGCATGTCCATTGTGATGCCACGCGAGGTCGCGGTGTCGCCGCCTTCCTCTTTGAGGGTGAGGGCGCGGCGGAGCGCCGCCTCCGCCTCCACCGGCCGGCCCTGGTCCCGCAGCGCGCGGCCGAGTTCGTGTGTCGTGATACCGCGCGAGGTCGCGGTGGCGCCGCCCTCCTCCTTTAGGGTGAGGGCGCGGCGGAACGCCGCCTCCGCCTCCGCCTTCCGGCCCTGGTCCCGCAGCGCGCGGCCGAGCGCGTCCATCGTGATGCCGCGCGAGGTCGCGGTGGCGCCGCCCTCCTCGGCGAGGGTGAGGGCGCGACGGAACGCCGCCTCCGCCTCCGCCTGCCGGCCCTGGTCCAACAGCGCGCGGCCGAGCATGTTCATTGTGACACCGCGCGAGATCGCGGCCTCGCCGCCCTCCTCGGCGAGGGTGAAGGCGCGGCGGAACGCCGCCTCCGCCTCCGCCGGCCGGCCCTGGTCCAGCAGCGCGCGGCCGAGTTCGTATGTCGTGACGCCGTGCATAACCGTGTCACCCGGCGGTAGAAGCGGGAGGGCCTCCTGCACCAGGAGTTCGGCGTGCCGAGCATCGCCCCGGGCCAGCAGGCCTTGGGCCGCGCGGACGAGGAGGTTCGCCCGCGCGGCACCCTGCTCGGGGACCCCTTCGAGAAGCGCCGCGCTCTCCAAAGCCAACTCGGGGTCGGGTGACGCAAGGCCGGTCATGTCCCGGTTCGCGCTGCGGTCCCGGGTCCGCGCGTCCTCCTCGCTCCAGCCGTCACGCTGCGCGGCGGCCTCGATGCGCAGGACGAGTGTGCGGATGGACCAGAGATCGGGCGCGGCCTCCCGGAACAGCGGCACCAGCCAGGGGGCAGACACGATGATCAAAGGTCCGCTCAGCCGCGCGGTCAGGCTGTTCCGCCGCCTGTTCAGGCCTTCGAGCGCAAGCCTCCACCAGTGGCGCCAGCGTTCCGCTGAAGGGTCCGATTCGGGCACCACACCGGCCAACCAGACGGCGGTGCGCTGCCCGTCCGGCTTCAGAAGGACCAACTTCTCGACCTCCTCGCGCAGGTCCTCCGGCTCGCCCGGCTCGAAGCGCAGCAGCACTGCACCGTCCTCGTGCAGCAGGCGGCCGACCTCCTCGCGGCAGAGACGGGCGGCGTCGCGGTCCGGGACCACCAAGACGATCAGCACGAAGGCGTCGGAGAGGCGGAGATGGCCGACCAGCCGCTCCCACTCGGCGCCCGCGGCGGCTCCGTAGCGGGACGCAATCGCCCCCATCCGCGCCGCCATACCGCCGCTCATCGAGGGTCAGTCTCGCTGCACGGGGTTCTTCGCGACGACATCGGCGACCTCCTGTCGGATTAGCGGATGTGTGTCGTACCATTCATCGCCGTTCACGAAGTAGAGCACGGCATGGCAGTCGAGAAATCGCGTCAGGCGGTTCACGGTTTCGGCGTCGGTGTCGGGCAGCAGGGTCTCCCGATGCTCGCCGATGCGCGCCAGCCACCGCGCGTCCTCGACCGCGACCGGCAGGAAGTCGCGCCGCGCGGCGTTGATCGCCTCGGTGACCCGCGCGGCCGGGTCCCCGGCCAGCGAGGAGGTCGCCCGGACAACGGTGTCCTGGAGCAGGCGCAATAGGTCGCGGAAGTGTCCGCCGCAGCACCCGATCAGACGGTCGATCTGCTGCGCATGATCGTCGCCGAACAGCACCGCCGCGCCGGCGTCCCCGAACCGGCGCCGCACCGCGGAGCGGAAGGCGTCCCAGGCCGGCTTGCAATGCGACCGTGCCTCGTCGTTGTTCCAGAGATGCACGGTGGACAGCAGCGTGATCTGCACCGTGTTGGGCAGGACGAATTTCAGCCAGGGCGGAACCGTGTAGACGGTGTGGATGTAGGGAAAGCGCAGGGTATCGAAATGGCTGGCGAACACACGCTCGACGCTCTGGATCACCGCCTGCTCGTTCTGCAAGGTGCCGCGCAGTTGCTCGAGCGAGTCGAAAATGAACACGATGCGGACGTCTCGTCCGCGGCTGGCGCGGATCGCTTTCACGCCCTCCTCGAAGAATGCGTCCACATCCTCCTTTAGCTCCCGCAGCCGTGACGCGAGAAGCTGTTGCAGCTTCAGCTTGAAGCTCGACGCCGCGCGCAGAGCGAATTTCAGATCGGCCCCGACCTTGAGGGCACCAGGGACGCCGACCTCCGCCTTCAGCGCCACTTCCGTGGCCGCAACGTCTGTGCGGAGGAATCGAAGGGTGCGGTCCCAGATGCTCTCCCGGTGGATGTCCTTCCCGAACTCCCGCTCGACCGCCTCGCCGAACGCCCCGGCTAGGGCGAGCAGCAATTCCGCGATGTCGATCGGTTCGACCGCGTTTACATAGTCCAGGGCATCCGCGTAGAGCACGACATAGCCATCCGCCTCCAGATCGCGCTTCAGCCGCTTCAACTCGGTCGTCTTGCCGGAGCCGCGGAAACCCGAGAAGAGCCGCACGCTCTCGATCCCGTCGAACTCGACCAGGGTCGCCATCCGGCTTACCGGATCCTCGAGGCCGAGCTCGGGGTGCTCGGTGTAGATCGGCTCGTAGAATTCGCTGCCGGGTTCCAGCGGAACGTCAGGCCGAAGGTCCTTATAGAGCTTCCGAAGTTCCTCGCGGGTCGCCATTCGGGCGTCTGCCTCTCTAGCTCGGCCTGCGACGATGCGCGGGCGCGGATGAACCTACTTAACGCATAGCTCAACGATGCGCACAGCATCCAACGATCCGCATGGGGCGCGCCCCGTGATCGCCGAGGGGCGGCCGGCAGATGGGCAGCATGCGCCTGGTCGGGATGACGGGGCGGCGTCCCCTTCCGCGCACCGTCATGTCTGCTGGCCGTGGCACCGCCGCGACCGGCGCTCTTTTCGCCCGGTGGGCGGCGCTTTTACCGCCCGCCTCGCCGGCCGATCGCTTTGGTGTTGGCGCGCACCGGTATCCCCTACCTGTTTGACGGCATATTCAAATCGATCAAGCTATGCAGAGGAGGGCGCGCGTTGTGGGTGCTCGGCCATGTGGCCTAGCCGGTGCGGTAACGGGGTTATACGGCGACGGAGCGTCCGGCAGCCCGAGCCCAAGCACTTATTTGGGATTCGCCTTGGGGCGAGAGCGGCTGGCAAGGGATACTGCCGCTCCGACAGCCTGCGCGTTTCGAAGCGGACTGTCCGCTTCCGGCCAGACCATGCTGTTAGGCACCAGACGATGCGGCCTAGTCCCCCTTCCGTTCAGGAGGGTAAAGCGGACATTCGGGCCACGGTCTTCTACAGCCGCTTCCCACCCAAACCGGTCATCCACCAAGGCGGTTGGTATAAGCGCGCCTTGGGAGAGCAGGCGCCATACGGTGCGGCGCCCTCTGTGGCCGAGCCACGGCCGCCCCCCCCGCCCCCCCGGAGGGTAGCCCGCCGCGCCGGCCCGTTGGCCTCCCATAAAGGCTCATAAACTTTCGCCGCTCCCAACTTCGGGTCGGGCATGGTTCAGTATTGGGTGAAACGATCAATCGTTTGGAGGCGGGCTGGACCATGTGCCCCGCCGTCGTCAGGGCATAAACGACACGCTGGATTCGAGCCATGGCCGTGTCGATCGCGCAACTTCGAAGAAGTTTGTCGCGCGAGACTGTTCAATTTCTATTGACAGCGCAACAAACGGCGCCCCTAATACCCGTAGGGAATAAGGCCGATAAGACATACCACTCTAGCCCACTAGCTTCTGCGTTCCCCTAGACCGCAGGGCTAGGGGAAACCCAGAGGGTAGTAGGTGAGAAAGTTCGATTAGACGATTTTGGCGCCCGGCTTGCGGCGTCGCGGGCCCTCTCTCGGTGGGGCCCCCGCCCTCGCCTGCGGCGCGGGCGGCACCCGCCCGAGACAGCTTCCGGTCAGTCGGGTCGCCGCGGGGTTTTCAGGTCGTAGGAACGGGCGCCGCCTCGGAGGCGTGTGCCGGAACAAGCGTCATTTCTGGAAACTGTCTGGCGCCCGCATCAGGAAGGCGGCTGATGCCCTGACCCGGTCATGCGCGGCAAAAGGGGGCTAGAAGTCTCGCAAGGCGCGCCAGACACTCGCTAAGCGGCCGGGCGGAGCGAGTGGGCCTTGGGCCGGCCCAGAGGTATCCATGGGCCTCTGCTGCCCCGGCAGGAAGGTGCGGCCGGGATCAGTGCTGCCGCTGCCACGCCGAACGACAGCCCTGATGGGGCGCGGGAAGCCCGGCGGCAGGGGCCGTGACGGGTTCAGCATGTCGCGCGCCAAGCGCTCGGCCGAGCTGCACGTGCCGGTGCGCAACTCCCCGGTGGGCGGCCCCCCAGCCGAGTAGGTCAGCTCCACGATCCACACGCGGCCCGGAGTCGCCGGCGGGTAGGGCTCACGCCCGATCTCGCGGAGCTGCTTGCCAGTTGTCATCTGGGGTGCGCGGCCAGGATGATCCGCCGGCGACCCTTTCTGCGGCCGGGATGAGTGGCCAACGTCGCAGCGTGTGGCGTGTTCTGCCCGGCCGGCCAGGGCCACCAACCGGCCGCCATGCGCTTCGCGCCCATGCATGGCACCGCTCGCATCCCCACCCCACTTCCATGCCATGACCGCGAACGCGCAATACCTGCTTCGGGGCTTCGCTAACGCGGCCCACCGAGCTTCATTGACCGCCGCCGGCATGTCCACCCGCTTCGGCGCCCCCGGGTGCTCCCGGTGTGGCGCGACGCGCAAGAACGGGCAGCCCTGCCGCGCCCCGGCCACCACGGCTACAGGGCGCTGCCGGCGGCACTCGGGCCGTGCCCTCGCTAAGCCGCCCTCTCGTGCCCGTGCCGCCGCCAACGCGCAGCGGCGGGCCTGGAAGCGCGATCCCTGGGCCCACGGCGCGACGCTGGCGCTGTCGGCCGTGCAGAACGAGGCCATGCGGGTCGAGATAGAGCGCGCCGGGCAGCCGCCAGAATGGCTGCCGCCCTCCGTGCTGGACTGGCTGCGATGGCGGTGGCGCCGCGCCTGGATGGACGGGAAGCCGCACCCGACGATCTGGACGGCCGCGCTGGCCGGGCTGCGGGAGCGCGTGCGTGCATGCGAGCCGCCGCCGGCCGGATGGGCGCCGCGGGACATGGATGGGGACACGGCGCTCTACGTGGCCGGGCAGCCGGCGTCGAACTCCCGGCGCCGCCAGCGGGACACAGGATATGCGACGGGGGCGTGGCAGCGCCCCGGACGCGCGGGTTCGGCGTCGGGCGCCAAGGGGCCGCCCTCCATGGCGGAATTGTTGAACGGGCTTCGTGCGCCCGGCCGGGCTGCATTGGCGGCCCATGCCAACGCGCTGGCGCCGTTCCTCGCGGGCGTGGCGGGCGAAGTCGCACGGGAGCGCGTGGCGCTCGCCTATGCGGCTTACCTGGCAGGGCAAATTGGCCTCTCCGAATGGCTGGTCGAGCTGCACGCCGAGCGGCGACCATAGCCGCGTCACGCGCCGCCCTGACGCGCCCCGCGCCGGCCGCGCATGGCCGGCGGTGGCCGCTGCGGCTCAGGCGTCGGCCGGCCGTGCAGCACGCGCCCGGGCGCGCGTGAGCGACGCACCACGCGGCCGGCTACCGTCAGGACGGTAGGGCTCGGCCGCATCAAGGAAGCGGGTTAGGCTCTCCACCGGCACAAGCGTCCGCCCTGCCAGCTTCACCAAGTCCATGCAGCCCTCGGTAGCGAGGGCGTAGATGCGCCCGGGGCTGCACCCGATGATCTGCGCGGCCGTCGCGATAGGGACGTTGGCGCACTCCCGCCAAGGGAGCGTCGCGATTGGGTTCTGCGGCCTCATGTGAGCCTCGTGAAAGCGTCGGCCGCGCCCCTCCGCGCTGCCACAGGGCCGGCCCCTTGACGGGGCGAGGGTGGTTCGGGTCGCTCGTGGCCGCCGCAGCAGTCCGGCCGTTGACTGCTCCGTTCGCTGCCCTCCGCCGGGGCAGCGTGCGCCGTGTTTGATCGAAGCAACCGGCGCCAAGCGGTCCGGTTTAGCGGCTCCATCACGCAAGTGAGAGTTAAGGGTGTGATGTATACCGAGCAAGAGGGGCATCGGGGCATTAAGATCGAGGTCGAGCTGCGGCTATTGCCCTGTTTGCATGGGTGCGGCTGCCGGTTCGGCCCCTCCCTTCCGTGGACGGGAGCGGTGAAAAAAGTTGGCCAGCCATACGTTTTTCTTCGGTGCCGGGTCGTCGATCGTCAGCCCACTGCGCGCAGCGTCACGGCCGGCGCGCTCACGATAGACACGACAGCGCTGTGCGCTGCGTCTGTCATCGCGTCCGCGATGTGGCTGGCGTAGTGCCGCTCGATCATGGCGGCCGATGTGTCGTGAAGCTTGGCGACGTGCTGCACTGATAGCCGCCCGTCCGTCAGGGCGCGAATGATGCTCGCGTCCCGCAGCCGGTAGGGCGTGACGCTCGGGGGCAGCCCTGCGGCGGCAACGGCCCGGGCCCACGGGCGGGCCATGTCGGCCGCCTTGTGCCAGGGCTCGCGACGGTCCTTCACCCAGCGCGGCGCGCGCCCTGTCTCCTTGTCCCCTGCGTGTTGCCGGTGGTGCCAGCGGGTCAACAGTGGCTCGTGCCCCCCGCGGCCCGCCATAGCAGGCCGCAGCAGCGTCAACAGGTCGGCACCGATGGCTACAGGGTAGTGCGTCGCCTTGCTGTTCCCCGGCCGGCCCTTGCGGCTACTCGGCATCATCAGGCGCACGCGCGCTGGGTTCCCCCGATCCTCGGTCACGTCCGCCACCGTCAACCGCACAACCTGCGAGAAGCGGGCGCCCGTCTGTGCCAGCACCGCGACAAGCCGGGAGAAGTCCCCGTCCTCATCCTGCTCGCCCGCCGCCGCGACGAGGGCCCGCACGTCCGCCAGGGACAGGAACGGCCGCTGGTGGGCTGCGGCGGGCGGCTGCGCTTTGGCGTGCGCTGCGGCTCCGCGGCGCAACCCACGCGCCAGCATGTCCCGCCAGCCGGCCGGCAAGAGGCGGTGGTGGGTTTCGGCCGCTTGGTGCAGGGCCGCTTTCGTGTCGTTCAGCAGCCGCGCGACCGTGGCGGGCGCGATACCATCCAGCGCGCGCACCCAACCCGCCATGTCGGCGTCCGTCAGGTCCGCCAGTGGCCGGTCCGCAATCTTTGCCGCCAGCAAGTGCTTCGTGAGCCGCGTTTCGGCGTCGCGCCCGTTCTCGGGGTTGCGAGCCTTGCGGTCGGCCACGTAGGCGGCAACGGCCGTTCGGACCGTGAGCGGCTCCGTGGCGCGGTCTGCGCGCTCGGAGTTGGCGCCAGCGCGCCGCGCGGCCCATGCCAGGGCTTCTGTGAGGGCCGCGCCGTAGGGCAGGGCGCCGGGGGCGGCCCCTGCGTCGTCCGCCTGTCCTAGCCGATGCTCGGCCCGGTGGCCGTCCCGGATCAGGCGCGCGATCCATGTCCCGGCCCCGGCGGTCGGCTTGCGGTAGCCAAGGCTCACCCCGCCGCGCCCCGCGCCGCACGCCTGCCAGTAGGGGTTCCGGTGGACAGCAAGCCGCCCCCGCTTCGCCGGGGTGTCTATCCCGGCCGTCCGGCGCCCGGGCCCGCTCGCCGGGGCCTTGCTTGTGGTCACCACCGCTGCCGCTGCCTTTGCCATCCTACCCGATCCCGTCCCAACTTACGTCCCAACTTGCCAGCAACGCCAAGCCTGCCAGCCATGAGACAGAGAGACGCTAAATCGCTGATTTTGATGTCTCTCTGGAACGGTATAGCCGATACGAGAGCCCAATGTCTACGCCCTCTCACGGCGGTAACAGGGGTTCGAATCCCCTTGGGGACGCCACCTTGCGTGATGGCGTCAGCGTTTTTGCGACGCAGCCTGCCGGAACCCCACAATTTACCCCACAATGCGACGGCGCTACCCCCACCAGGGGATGCGCTGCATGCGCCCTATACACATACACTTTCCTCACACCCGTAAGGGTAAGAAGGCATCGGGGGTCATCGGGGGTCATCAGGGGGGTGCCTTGTAAGTTTCTGTTTCCTCTTGCTGTTCTGACGGGTGCCAGACGTTCCATTTTTGAGGCATCGGGGGGGCATCAGGGGGTCATCGGGGGGTGCTTTATGCTTTGCTCTCGATTGACGAGGTGCATCGGGCAAGGTTGGAGATGCCAGCTCGGCCAGAGCCTTTGAGAGCGTAGCTAGGCCTTGGGAGACCGAGCGCATTGAGTGATCAGGCATGAGTAAAGCGCTGCGACAGATCTCAACCTTTGGCCTGCTGCTGGTGGCAGGTTGCGGCGCTCCATATGGAGGGGCGTCCACGTCGTCATCGCTACCGTCCAACCTGTCCACGATGAGGCAGATCACTGGGCGAGCTGATGGGCTCGAGACACTGCAGCCTGAGGTGGGCGACATCTGGGCTGCCGAACCGCCCGCTAAGGCGCCCGCACTTGGGCCACCTGGCCGCCCACGCAGCTTGCGCGCGAAAGCTGACGTGGCCAGTTCGCCGCTTCTCCCACCACCACTGAGCCACGCCGAAGGCGACTTCTGGCAGATGCCGGAACTTAGAGGGGGTTCGCCCGGCTGATTTCCTGGCGGGCCGATGTGTGACAATCGGCGTTCGTAAGGAGGTTACGCTTGGCAAAACGATAAGATCGTTCTCCTTGAGCGAACGCACAATTGTCTCAGCAGCCGCCCTTTCCGCAAGCATCTCCAGCCGGTATGCCGCTGCACAGGTTGCGGGGCATGCCTCACGGGCACTCGCATCAAGTCATTTCAGGAAGGCGTTTTGTGAAGCTGAAGCTGACTGCCGGCCTCTTCGGTTTGGCTACCGTCGTTGCCTATCTTGGGCAGGAGCACGACTTGTTTGCCGCCGAACTGAAGCCAGTTGGACCCCTCCTGACGACCGCTGAACGGGTCTGCCCGGCTCACCGGCAATCAAGAACGTTGCACGACATCGCTACGCGCCTGCGTGGGACGGCGCATTGGGATGAAGGCCTGTCTATGGGCAGCGCTCGATGGAACGAAGCGCGCTATCAGAAAGCCTGTCAGATCGTCACGAACTCGCTGTGACGTAGCGGCAACCCAGCAGATAGCAATTCGTGCGTTTGGCTCCGATTGCCTGCTCAGCAAGACAGATCAAACGTCCTTCTTCGCTAGAAATAGTAGCTTCAGGACCGCAGACCTGCTCCGATTTCGCGACACCTAACAGAGACAGCGCTTAGGTTGCGGGGCGACCCTGACAAGCGCAGGCGGATCTTCAAAGGGGCATAATGCCGGTGTCACTCAGCTTCGCTCGTGGCCGAGCCGCGAGTTACCATCAAGGCGATAACGTCAGCGAGTAGCTCATCCGCTTTTTCGAGGTTTGCCGACCGAGCATACTCGGCCAGAGCGGCTACCGCCTTGTAAGCAGTCTCAAGTTGCCACGACACCGTGGGCAGGGTTCCACTTTCGTACTCTTCAGCCATGTAGCGCTCCAGGCAGGACAATCTTGGTGATCCGTGACGAAACCGCAACTATTACTTAAGCTAACAGATGGAAGATGCGCAGCAGTTCGCAACATACGCAATGGATTTCATCCCACATGGCGGATGAGCTTGCCGACTGTGGGAGGTGGGGCATGACAGAGCGCTCTGACACGCAGTCTGGCGAAGACCTCGCCCGGATGGTGGCCGCGTCACTGCAAGGGGCCCTGGAGGCCATGCTCCGACGCAACACGGAGAGTGGCCGGCTGCCTTTGATCCGCACCCTCCGCTCGCAGATGGAGAGGGTTCTCGCCGAGGCGCCGGTCACGGGCGATCCCGTGAAGGCCATCGCCCTTCGCACGCGAATGGCAGCCCTGTTCGATGCCGAGTTCAGCCGGATGGAGGCCATTGAGCTGGACGGGAAGGAAGTCTGATCGGCAAGGCAAGCCTGGACCAGGAGGCGAGCTCGATAAGCTGATGCTCGCGTTCGCTCCTTCTGCGACCCGGCCCACACGCCACCGTGTTCTTCTATAAGAAAGCTGCAAGCCCTTAGTAGCTCGTTAACCTTTCGGATGCTTCTATAGGCTTAACGAGAGGGCCAAAAACTAGCTTTTCTAACTCTAGCTCCGCTGTTGATCCTTATGATGATAGTGGCCTGGGCTGGTGTGGTCGCAAAAAGCGGTCGCGCCAGCCCCCCTCGGCTTGATCAAGGCAGCAGTCGTCGACTTGGTGTGGTCGAGAGCACCAGTTCCGCGCGCTAGTGGTGGAGTGAGGTGGCCGACGTGAACTTCAGGCGCTCACCTTCCTCCTTCAGCTCCTCCACCCGCCCCTTCAACACCTCAACTTCCCTTTCTAGTGGGCAATGATTTTCGGCGGCAGCGAGGGCGTGTTGCGCGGCGCTCAGACGGTTCCGCCATTCAGAAGCTATGTCGATCATCTCTAATCGTCCCCTTCTGGCACGAACGTTACGGAAAGAGACGGTAGAAAGAGCGTTCGTTTTTTGCAACCTTGAGCTGTGATCCGTAGCGGGCGTTGGTTATTACAACGGCGTGATCACCGGCGGCGCGCCACCGTCGTACCCCTCGCCTCTTCGGTCTAGCTGGTCGCCGAAGGCTTTGATCGTCTAGCGGTGCGGGTCCGCCGGTGGCAGCAGCCCCCGCTCTTGACCCTCATGTTCCAGCGCGCGGATGCGCTCGTGCAGGGCGATCTCGGCCGCCGGCCTTCGCGCATCCATGGCCGCAAGGAAGGCTCGTAAGGCGTCCGCCACGCGGCCTCGCCATTCATCGAAGTCGTGAGGCGTGATCACGGCCATGGGCGCAGTCTGACCACATCTTAAGAGCCTCGCACCATCGACGAAGGAGCACGGCCAGACCCTGGTCACCTCCGCCATCCGTTCGGTGCCGCCTGCCTGGCTCAGCCGCGCGCGCCATCGACCGGCAGGAAACCGCGCCGCCGGCCTTCGTGCTCCAGCGCGCGAACACGCTCTTGCAGCGCCGCGATCCTGGCTGCCGGCAACCCCGCATCGTCAGCCTGGAAGGCCACGCGAAGAGCATAGGCCAAGCGGCTGCGCCATTCGGCAAGGTCGTGAATGGTGGTTGCTGTCATGCGCGACTGTGCCGACGTCGCGCACGCGGCGCACCGTCATGGGTGAAGAGCGCAGCCGAACCCTGGCCACCCCTAGGATTAATATGCTAGTCGGACCTTGTCGCCACGCGCTCACTGGCCGCGTCGCGTTCGAGTTGCTGTGCGGCGAGTAGCTGTTGGCTTTGGGCAATAAGATCGCGGGTGCGCTGCGCGATCTGCGCTAGGTGCACGGATTGGCGTTCGGCCTCCATAAGGAGGTCAACCATGGTTGGCGAGTTGTAAATAGAGCGAGCCACCGAACCCTCTGGAACTCGTGACGTTCTCCACACCGCACTGCTGCATACGCAGGTCGTCCTTAACGCAGATTAATTACGACACACCATTATCGAGGCATGGGGATGGGATGGCTGATCGCAAAAGGAGCCGCTGGCTAGTCCGCGACGTCATCGATATCGATGACGACGCCAACGCGCGCTTTTGGACCGGCGTGTTCCAGGTCAGCGAGCTTGATCTGGCAACGGCGGTCATGCTGGTGGGGGCAGACGCCAAAGAGGTGGCCAAGTTCCTCGGCGATGCAGCAAGGACGTACAAGGGAGACCACCTCTACGGCTCATAGAGGAGGGCTCGACAATCCAGAGCCCAGGGGTGCTGCTTTGTGACCTAACTCATGCCGCACCCGAGCTACAATTCCTTGCGGCCCTCCAAGCCCTCGGGCATTCTCCGCCCGCCTCCTGGACCAAAAAAAAGACGGCAGCCGAAGCCGCCGCCGAGTTTAGGGAGGAAACGTCCAAGAAAGCAGCAGCCGGGCAACCCCCGGTTGCTGCGCCTCGCACTCTGCATGGCTGTTGAGCAGAGGACAAGCCGATGCTGCGCTGCAGCACGCCCTCGTGAACCATGGCTCGGGCGCCTTGGCGCGCTTCTCCCGTAGCTCTTCAATCCTGGCAGCCCGCTAAGGGGCAGGACGGCTCGTGCAGCGCCATCCTGCCCCCGCTTTCACCCCTGACAGAGGGAAAGCCAGGGGCGCCGCCGGCAGGAAACTGCCCCTGGCCAAGTCATCATCAGCCAAGAAGGTTGCTGGCGCGTTTCAGAACTGTTGCGAGTAGGCTGTGCGGGAGCGAAATTCGGAGGCGGGTTTTCATAGGGACGCGATCTTACGACCCAGCCCGCTGCCTCTCCGTCGGATCACCCTCAGTTCCGCCACGCTCCTTTGCCCCACTGGAGCAGCAGCCAGGTGCTGCCAAGCCCTGGCTGCCTCGGGGGGCCGCTCAACCCAACGATCGAAGCCGAAGCACCGCATTGGCTGCACCGCAGTTTCGGCACGACCTCCGCCCACGTCAGATCCGGAGGGATGAGGGGAACGAGATCGGCCACCAGGCGCCTCTGCACCCGGCAGGATCCGGCGCACTGCAGGAAGAGCGCCCACTGGCCAGCTGGAGCGGCGAAGTCGCCCACCGGCCGCCCCATGGCTTCCTGCCCGCGGCGCACCGGCTCGGGCAAGTCAGTGGTCATGTAGGTACCCTCCTGCGTCGCTCAGGAATGGGCACTGTCTCCCTGCGGCACTCGCCCCGTCACCTCGGCACCAGCGCGCGCCTGGGCCAGCAGCAGGCGCCGACCCTCACGGTCGAGGCTGTCCCAAATCCGGGCGATCTCGGCACGGCCCGGCGCGGCCCTGATGGGCTCGGGCGGGGTGGGGAGAAGGGGCAGCATGAGGCCTCCTGCGCGCTGGCAGGAGGGTAACGCAGAAAAGAACATGACGCGAACTTCTGGTTGGCTCAAAGGCGGGCGAGCACCCTGCTGCTTTGCACCTCCC
The DNA here is from genome assembly GCF_006438825.1 of Muricoccus nepalensis. Taxonomy (GTDB): domain Bacteria; phylum Pseudomonadota; class Alphaproteobacteria; order Acetobacterales; family Acetobacteraceae; genus Roseomonas; species Roseomonas nepalensis. The sequence continues at coordinate 3,359 of NZ_RCZP01000024.1, read as the reverse complement.
GATCCAGGCAGTGTGTCGGCAGAACTTACATTTATTTTGGAAGCGGATCAAGAAAAGCCGAAGGCTCCTTGATTTCGTTGCGTTTGATGAGGTGGCACGCATGTCGCTTTCACAACGTCACCACACCAGCGCTTGGGTGGTGAGATGAACCTCAAGCCTCATCTGATCACTGACCCGCTCAGCTTTGGCGTGGTCCGTGGCTGCAGGGCTGGCGGAACCATCTGAAGCTACAACACGGCGGCGCTAGAAGGTCTGAGGACCAGCTAGTGCTCAGACATCTGACCTTCTTTCCAGGCAAATAACGGGATCAACGCATGCGCGTGCAAGGCACACCGGACGAACTGGTCACCATTCTGCGTGAGACCGTGGTGTCCCTGGTGCGGCGTGACGGACCGGACCTCTCGGCGCGGCAGCTCGGTGTCTTCCTGACCGTCTACCTCGGCCCGGGCCCGCACACCGTGCGCGGCCTCGCCGCGTCCCTCAACGTCTCCAAGCCCGCCATCACTCGCGGCTTGGACCGCCTGGGGGAGTTTGACCTCGTTCAGCGCAAGATCGATCCGGCTGACCGGCGGTCGGTCCTTGCACAGCGCACCAAGCGAGGCGCCGCCCTGCTGCGGGAGATCAGTGCGGCGATGGCCGACGCCGCCACACCGCAGGAGAACGCAACAGCCCCCACCAACTCGCAGCTAGCGAGGAGTGTGTAGACCCTCGTCCACCGGCGGGCGTGTGACGCCGGTCTCGAGTGCAAAGACCTCGCGGGGATCGATCGCAGAGAACTTGATGCTCGGTTCCACTCGGGCGTGTGCTGCCGCAACCTTCCAAGTCGCGTGGTCCTCGCGTGTCGGTGGCCCGTAGAGACCTCACGCCTGACGGACTGGGGCTGGTCTCGCCGCAATCAGAGGCGCGCCGTCCACACACCGCCAAGTAGGTGGCCGTGATCCCCTGCGGTCTAATGGGGCCCGCTAGCATCACCGAGGAACCGAGCCACCGCTCGAGCATCTGAGCCGACGATCATCACCGCTGTCGCCAAGTCGAGATCGCTTAGTTGGAACACTCGAGCCCAGTAACGGGCGTTGGTGTCGTCGTCCATGTTGATGGTGTTGCTCACCAGCCAGACCACCTTCGGCCATGGCTTGTAGAGGCCCTCAACGGCTCCTGGTACTCCAACCACAGGGGAGCGCAGGTTTGGCGATAAACCTCTGTCCAACGGTCACCTTCCGACGCTCTAACCGCGACCAATAAGTGGCCACGGGCTGTTCTGAATGTTGCGCAACCAGCGGCCGGGATGGGCTCGCCTCGGGGCGTTGCGAGGTTGAGCGCTCGCGCGTGCTTAAAGCAGCGGCTTGGCCACGGTTTCTCCGCGACTACAGAGCAAATCTGCGGCGGGCAGCCTCGGAGGTACGGCGGCGGGTCAGTTCCATCCACAGCCCCCCTCCGATGAGGGTCATCAGGACCGCTCCGAAGGCACCGAGTGCGCACATCGCTTCAAACATCGGACTGACACCTCTCCACCGACCGCTTCGCCTTATCAAGCGATCACGGTTCCGTGATAGAGAAGGTCAGGGTGGAGGAGCTAGTAAAATCGACATCTGTGCTGCTCGATATTGGCGCGGACCAAGAACATTCCGGCTGCGCCGGAAGGCGCCATGGACAGCAGATACGCTAACATCGGCCGACTGCCGGCTTCCTACGCCTCATCGATGCGTAAGCAGGAGACTTCCTTGGTTGAGGCAGTATGCGGCCGGTGTGGCGCAATCTTCGACGTCACGAAGATCATCCGCCGGCCGGACGGGAGCATGCAGTGGACGCAGGCACCAAGCAGCAAGCATGGCATGCACTTCATGGTCCAGCAGATCTGCCCTGTGCGCTACAACGCCCCGGAGGGCTCAAGACCGATATGTCCAGACGAGGAGGAGGCGGTCAGGCGGCTCGCTGATCGGTATGCCCCTAGTGCCTGACCCCGACCGCCCTCGCGGCATTCAGCGGCTTGCGGCGGGCTTCATCATCGCGGGCGCGCTCGTCGTTACCCTCGCGTCGATCGTGCGGTTCGGCGGGTTCTAGCTGTCTATCTGTTGACGCTGCCAGTGGCGCATCCGATCACTCGTGGCTAACCCATGCGCCTTGTTGGGCCCAGCACTCCTAGCGAGCTGCCAGTGGCCTTGGTGCTCTCAAGCGGTCTTTCGGGCTCGGCCTCACCCCTAAGAGGCGGGGGACCTTGCGGGCCGTAAGGCGGCGTGCCGACCGGATCGTCATCGTCACCCCCTCCGCCCTCAACGACGTGGATGCCCATCTCCCACAGGCTAGCCATGGTGTCTTCGATCTGCTCGGCGGTGAAGTGTTCCTGCGGCATAGCCAGGTTCAGCTCGTCATAGGTGACGAACCCACGATGCCTGCCGCGCTCCAGGAGCGCCTTCACGCCTGCCAGTAGATGATCTTCCACGCTCCGCTCCCCTTGCTTCTTGCGTCCTATATGGGCCAGCCAAAGGGCGGACCGAGAGGCAAGGTCGGCAACCCAGTAACACTGGGGCCACGCCTCGGACGACCCATCCAACACACCCCCTCGTCTTCCTTAAGAAGGGCGCCGGGAGTTAGGGGCTCGTTAACCTTTGGGATGCTTCGATGAGGCTACCGAGAGGGCCAAAACTAGCCTCCTTCAGTGTGGTGTGATCGCTCAAAGGCCTGGGCTGGTGCAGCGGCAAAAGCTTGCAGCAGCAGCCCCCCTCGGACTTCTCAGGATGCGGCCGCTCTCCGCACCCAAGGAAGCAGATAGGCCGGCGGGGCGCCCCCCTGCCGGCCTTTTTGCGTCCAAACGTCAGATCCAGCCGCGCCGCCGCAGACCAAGGATGAGGGCGCTGATCAGCAGAGTGCCGAAAGCAGCGAAGAGGCCCACTGCCGCCCCCGCCAGCTTTCCGCCGTGTGCTCCACGGGAGCCGAGCCAAGCACCCAGAATGCAAGGCAACGCCACGAGCAGAAGGACATCGAGGAAGGGCATCTTCGCCTCTGGCTCTCACCGAGCCGACAGCCGGGTGAGAGAGCAGTTAGCAGTCCCCCGACGTTCCTTGTAAGCGTCGCGGCGGCGACAGGGGCGGAATTGTATTGACGGTGGGCGCTGGCTGAGTTCCGGCGCGCTACGCCGCGATGGCGGGTGCCGTGGCGGGGCTGCTGTGCTTCCAGTTCCACGGCAGCAAGGTGTCCAACTCGGCGGTCTTGGTCCGCCCGGAGACGACGCGCTCCAGCACATCCGTGAGCCAGGCCTGAGGGTCGACGCCGTTCAGCTTGGCGGTCTGGATGAGGGTCATCGCGATAGCCCAGTGCCGCGCCCCGCCATCGCTGCCCGCGAACAGCGCATTCTTGCGATT